>CAVPLW010000007.1:0-199629 GCA_963706295.1 uncultured delta proteobacterium
AAAAATAGTTTAATGTTTCGAAATTCTCCTGCTTTGCACAATTTTCGGATTTCCTAAACTTTATCCTGTTCAAGGTGAAAGTACTGACACTTCATATTATTTAACCTACCGTAACCAGTGATTATATAGCTCTGTTTATCATGTAAGGTTAATTATATATAGAAGTGTTGTAAAATGTGATGTCTTCAAATTTCAGATACCTTGCGATACTGTCGAAAAAGACTAATTTCTGCATTTTTGCGAAATTTACACACAATAATATCAAACACTCAGAGGTGTATAATTGCCTTTTTTAGGTTTTTCGACAGTCTCTGCCAAAACAACAACCCGAAGTCACTTCGTGCTGATTACATATATCGTAAATTTTATAAAAAAGCAAAAAGGCAAACCCAGTGAAATGAATTTGCCCCTTTTGAAAAAACGATATCACAATGTTTTAAGGCATCAAAAACCCGTCTGGTATTGCAGTAATCGCCAAAACTATGGCTTGGTGATATGGTATTAGGTTATCATAAAAAAAATCAAGCCCTTGATAACTTTTAGTCATTGCAGATATCGCAGGTCCGCCTAATATTTGGATACGTTGAAAAAATCCGATAAATTGGGACAGTTCATATTCTTGTGGTCTCAATGACTGATTTCCAATTTGTTCCTTTTGCAGAGATATCATGAAGAGAAGATAAAGAGGAAAAATCTCATTTCAGATCCGATGGTAACGGGCATAATGACAAGGTAAAGGCCTTATCTTCATCGGATGTGATTCGCTGCCATCCTATCGCCTGTAGCTGTTCATGAGCTTTTTCAGCATGTTTGACCAATACGATATAGGCGACTTCGTCGCCGTTGCGAAATCGGGTCGAATCCCCTACCGGAAATTGTCGTCCATTTCTCTGCACTGTCAAAGGAAGCCCTGAATTGTCGCTAAGAAATGGATCGCCGGGTGCATTCTCTATCCCTTTGTCTGTATGCATACCTGTTTCTTGGACCTGCCACCGTTCCAGATTTACCATCCCTTTGCGAATACAAGACGACCAAAAGTCTACGTCACGTGAACTGCCGAACATTACCTGGGATCCGGTTTGATGGACCATATCGACTGTAACTCTTTCATATTGGCCTTGAAGCGCCATAAATATATGAAGAAGTTTAGCCTCCTCTCTTACTTTTTGAATGAACAACAGATTCATCTCTTCATTGCCAGTGATGGCAAGAGCCCCGGCTCGGGTATCGATTTCCGCTCTCAACAAATTATGGGTTTTCAGTCCGTTTCCGAAGATGACCCGGGTACAGTCCTTTTCAGCAGCACGGCATACATCAGGATTATCATCGATGCAAATCACTTCCTCGTTGTTTTCTATCAGGATCTTGGCGGTTGCCCGTGACAGTTCGTTGGCGCCCAGAATGACCCAACCCGAGTTGCTGGGTCGCCGCAGATCCAAGATTTGAGCGACCACGCCCCCGGTCAATCCTGCAGAAAGAACGGTCACGGTAATTACCATAAACACCAATGCGCGAAGTTCGTTACCGCCGGCGATCCCATAGGTATTTAACTCCACGGCGAAGAGAGAGGCTACAGCTGCTGCGACGATCCCCCGAGGTCCAATCCAACCAATAAAACATTTTTCGCGCCAGTTGAGTTTGGTTCCAAAAGTACCGACGACAACATTAATGGGTCTGACCACGAACATGAGAACCAGAACCGTGATAATTCCGGGAAGCCCCAGTGCATAGACCTCATCCAGCCGGACGTCTGCAGCCAGCAGTATGAAAAGCATGCCGATCAGCATCACGGTAAGTGCTTCCTTAAATTCAGCCAGTTCCCGTTGAATATAAGTTTGAAAATTGCCCACCAAGACCCCGGCAACTGTAACCGCCACGATGCCACTTTCTGGAAGAAGAACATTTGCTCCCTGAAACATTGCTAAAACCAGGCATAGGGTGAAGACGTTCTCGAGCCCCTCGGGAACCACATTGCGACGCTTTAAGAGTGTAACCAATAACACACCGCCTAATAATCCAACCAGCGTCCCGAATCCGAGACGGGTGGCGAACATGACAGCTGTGGCCATAGGGCCTGCCTTGGGACTGAGCGCTACTTCCAGTGCTACCATGGCCACCACAGCACCCACCGCGTCCAGCAATACCCCTTCGGCCTCTAAAACGGCACTTACGTTACTTTTAACCTTAAAGCGCCTAAGGAGCGGATTTATGACCGTGGGCCCGGTTACCATGACCAACGTGCCGAATAAAATAGAGGTTCGCCAATCCCAGCCGAAAAACCAGCGTGTGGTTAGCATACCGCCGACAAGGGTCACTGCCCCTCCAATGGTAATCATCTGTTTAATTGCGCGCCTTGCGCGTTTTAGGCGCTGAATTTTCAAGTTCAGACCGCCTTCGAATAAGATTACGGCCACGGCAAACCCTGTGATGATGCCAAGGGCGGAGCCCAATGTTTCGGGTTGAATAACGCCGCCGACATCCGGTCCCAAAAGGACGCCGGTTATGAGCAAAAGAACGATACCGGGAATGCGCAAATGATGGGCTATCGACTGAGCTAAGATCCCCGCCGCCAGCCCTAAAGTGATGGTCAACGCTGGATTGGAAAAAGTTAGATGTTCCACTGTATAATGATCAACTAATTGTTTACTTTAAAGGTCGAGTGGTTCAACTCCACGATTCGACAACGACCTGTGTTTTCATATAAGGGGTTATGGTTTTTCAAAATCGAACTGTAAATATAAAGACGAAATTGTTTTTTAGATATACCATTTGTTATCTAAGATCTTGCATTGGTTGTGATCTATTCAGATTCCTCACAAATTTTAGACTTGTCAAAACTTTTGTTTACTTACCAAAAAAAAATCTGAAGTAAGTTTATACCTATTGCATCTCATGTTTACCCGACATTTGAATATTGGAGGTAGCCCAAGAATTAAAGCAGGTAGATGATGAACTCAATATGGATAGTTAGCTAATATTTGGTATAGTGTTTTGAATATTTCCGAAAAGGTCCAAAACAGGATAATTTTATAGTCTCCGTTTACAGCTTATTTCGTGCTGCCGAAGTTTCGAATAGCTGATAATAAAGTGTCCAGATTACAATGCTTTGTAAAATAACTTGCTGCTCCTGCTGCCTTCATGGCTGCGATGGTTTCCATATCATATTTATCGATAGCCCGATAATACACGTTTTGGGAAGCTCTGAGGTGATGATTTTGGTGGCTTCCCATCCATTCATTTTCGGCATGTTGACATCCATTAGAATTACGTCCGGACAAAGGCTTCGAGCTAAAGTCACAGCCTCCAGACCGTCGGCAGCTTCACCCACAGTTTCCATATCTGAATAACCTCTGAGCCATGCGGAAAATGTTTTTCGAATCGGGACATAATCATCGACCAGCATAACACGAATTTTGTTATCCATCTCAAAAATTATTCCCCCTTACTTCCTGATATCTCTTGCCAGTATTTGGCCCATAAACAATTTAGCAGGCATTGTTGATATCTGTAAGATTATAGGCTTAAAATATCAGCTCCAACAGTTTAAACCTGATTTTAAGTTTTTGCAGATTTAAGATCTTTTTCCGATTTGACATTATTCCTGCCAGAATCCTTTGCCAGATATAGTGCAGCGTCAGCCCTCTCCACTACTGAGATAGCAGTATCTCTTTCACGAATTTCCGACACGCCCATGCTTATGGTGATATTACCAATAGTTTGCCCGGTTTTTTTTATTTTGAGTCTTTTTTTCGATATTTCTTCCCTTATTTGATCCGCGACAACACATGCATTGTCTAAGCGTTGTGTTTGGAAGGAGGATAATAAATTCTTCCCCTCCATATCGTGCTGAAAAATCTTTGCCTTTCAGATTTTTCTTTAAATTCGATCCGACAATGACTCAAAACCTCATCTCCGATATGATGACCATATTGATCATTAAATTTCTTAAAAAAATCTATATCCATCATGACTACTGAAAAGAAACCCTCATTTTTTTTAAATATTTCATAAAGTTCTTTTATCTTCCTATCAAATGCCTTACGGTTGTTTAGTCCGGTGAGGGCATCCAACAAGACCTCTCTTTCTGTTTCTTCGAGTTGCTTGCTTAAATTTTCAATCTGTGAAGTCGCTTCTTCAAGTTGTTGATTCAGTTGTCTGCTGGATTCAGCCATATCATTCGTATCTTTTATTATATCCACAATAAAATGCTGAATTTGCGTTAAGTCCTTGGCCTCATCCAATTTGGTAGAATATTCCTCCATTTTGGCACTATAATTAGACGTAAGGTCACTTGTGGATAATGTTGCCTGAAAAATATTTTGAAATATCTTGTGGGTTTCCTTATGCACTTCCTGCAATATTTCTTTTTTATCGCCTTTTAGATACTCGGTGTAAAGTCTTTCGTTTATCTCTTGGGAAAAGCTATTTTCGGAAGCGATTAACTCATCGATGCTGGCCTTCAGTTCTTGGTTGGAGCCGAGGAAATATTCAAACCATACATGATAATTTTCAGGTGTGAGCGGAATAGATCTCTCAGCAGTATTCAGGATTACATTTTTTGCGATTTCAGCGACTATCTTCGGAGAATCATCAGATGTTGCCATGCGGAACCCTTTCTTATAAGCTTTTCGGCGCAATTTTTCATCATAAACTTCTCAGAAACTGATCTGCTTCTGATTTCAACTCATAAACATCCGCCATGATTGAAATAAATTTTTCTGGAGACAACTCAAGGATATTCTCAGCTACTTCTTTTATCCTGTTTTTACAGGATTCGTTTAATCCACCTTCGGATAACGTTGCAAGAAGATTTCCCAGGGCAATTACTGTCTGAAAGTCTGATCCTTGCTTAGACATATGGGATAGATTATGATATTCACATGCATCTTCAACTTTGCTGGGAAGTCTCCAATGATGACACAGCAGAGAACCAAAGTAGGAACTGGCAGGTAGTTTATAATGTTCTTCTGCTTCTGAGAATAAACAACCATTTTGTTTGCAATACCGTTTAAGCTCCTTGTAATGCTCAGGGAAAAATTTAATATATACCAACTTGCCAATGTCATGGAGTATGGATGCTGTCCATAACTCTTCAGGATCTAAATATTTAAAAAATTTCTTAGCCAAATACTTCGTGGTCAGAGCTGTAAAGAAAGAGTGGTACCAATAGTTATTGAGCTCTTTCTTTTCTTCGATTCCCATTGTATTAACAACACCGACAGAAATCACAACCCGTTGTATAACACTAATTCCTAAATATGCGACGGCATACTTTACGTTTGAAGTCGTCTTGGGAAGCGAGTAATATGCACTGTTTACAACAGCTAATACCTGAGCAACCAACGCTGGATCTCCGGATATGATCTCTGCAATCATTGCGCTGTTTGTTGATTCGTCTTGCATCATTTCCTGAATACGTATTACTGCTTCGGGCAATGCAGGTAGGCTGCAATGCTCGCGAAGAAATGTTTTTGGATCGATTTCTATTGGTTTTAACATGCTTCTTTCTTTTCAACGCCTTGGATATCTACCAGCTATAACTCTATATGGATATTCCATAGCTTCAATTCATTGCGATTTTACCTAATTCATTTAATAAAAAGTTCCTGCTTTTAACAAATTCTTCCATTTTCACCAGCTTTAAAGACTCAAAATCTTTTTCAGATCTTTTACAAGTTATCGGCAATATTATTAAAATCTTTAGGAATTCTTATGTTAGAATATTGTCAAAAATCAAATCTGATCTTTAGTGTCATATTATTTTGTAATGTATGAAAGATTATGAAATTCCAATGAATTTATAAAAAAATTAGAGTGATGGGGCGATAGGGTGTTGAGGTATCTTCATAAATTCAGGCTTCGATAGCGTGACGAAATTGCAGTTAGTTTAACTGCTATCATTGGGTGATATGCTATTAAGGTATCTCAGAAAATTCAGGCACTTGATAATTGGACGTAATTGCAGGTATCTGTAACGCTCCGCATAACCGGCTGGCAATGTAGCGCAGCGGAATTGACAGTCCGAGTTGATGCGGTTGTTAGGCTTTTATTTTATATGTCCAATGTCAAGGGCAAACCCCTTTCTTTTCGTGCATTTTACTATAGTTGGAGGCATTTTTGTGTAATTAAATATACGTTCATGCATTATTTGGGTTAATGTCAACTTATTTGTGCTATTTGTGATATTCCCTACTTCCTTGCACTCTACTTACTACAAGGTATCCCCACAGGCGTAATCTTAACCGTATTAGGGTCATTCTTAATCCTTGTTGCTTCTTCTTCAGTTAGACAAAATCGACCGCCTCCGTATGGTCCCTGCTCGAGGTCATACAACATACCTTGATGCCTGGTGGCGCTCACAGACACCCCGTTTTGGTTCTTCCCTGACAATGAGTTTCCGTCGCCGGCAATGGTGACAGTGTCCTGCCACGTACCCCTGTCCGGTGTTACTACAATGCTGCCATCGGGATTGCATTGCCATGTCCCACCATCTCTTCCGTCCAAGGTCTTCCATCGATTATTCGCGAAAAAGTCGACGGATCTCCCGGTGAACCACCGCCAGCGACCGATGATATCGTTACACGCTGCAGGAAGCATTCGTCCTCTACAGGTAAAAGTTGCGGGTTGTTCCTGGGTCCGGTTACCGGCTGCATCCTCCAATACCACACCATAGTCGAAAAAGTAGTCCCCTCCTTTTGAGATGTCACCACACCACAGTGCTCCGGGAAAATAAAACGGATTCGTGGAAACGTTAAACTGTTTGGTCGGATTTACGCAGTTGTATGGACTCGGGCAGAGACCTTTATTGAAGTAAGTCATGGTTACTGGGAATACGGGGTTTCCACTCCAGTGAACGGCCAGATCCCCTTTATCGCCACCCATTGTTATTACTGATGGGTGAAGGACATCGGTAATTCTGAACGGCGCTACAGGTTTCCCGTACACGACCAGTGCAGAAACAACTTTACGCGCGCTTGGGCTACTCCCCCATGTGAATATTTCATTTGAACTTGTTTTTGCCCAGAATTGAGTAGACCCTCCGCCATCCAGAGCCAT
This sequence comes from uncultured delta proteobacterium, assembly GCA_963706295.1. Classification (GTDB taxonomy): domain Bacteria; phylum Desulfobacterota; class Desulfobacteria; order Desulfobacterales; family UBA11574; genus UBA11574. The sequence goes on from CAVPLW010000007.1 coordinate 7,057, forward strand.
CGCATTGGTTACGCCGAAAAGCTGTGTCATCAGGCTTTTTAATTCGCTGATTGTGACGCCCTCGCCACCGACAGTGACTATTCTCAATTTATGCGGGCTCTCGTCAAATCTATAACCCACCGCGGTTCTCGGCCTGCTTATATTCCAACTCGGGTCCGGTTGCCCGCTTGAATCGCAACACCTAACCTGTCTGCCTATGCTGTCACAACATTTTGTATGGTCATGCGGACAACTCGACGTGCCGGGAGTCGGCAGCCCCGCACAGGAACAAGCGGGCACGCCCGCGTCGCTGCTCAACACAGGCAATAACTGGCCCCCTCCCCCCAGGACCCTCAGGTCCGCCCCCGAGGTGTCAGAACTGTTCCGGGCGACTATCTCGGGGACCTGAGTGTTAGTACCAGAAGGCGTTCGCAGCCTCAATTTATATCTCTTATTCATCCTGCATTGCTGGTCGCCTTCAAGTACCGATTCCGAAGACGGCCATGTATGTCTATAATCGACAACCTTTGACAGATTAAACGCTGGATTGTTGAAGGTAAAAAACCCGCCGTTAACCGCGGCAACCGCATTGACCGGAGCTGCGGAACGCCTTGTGGCGCTTAGCTCCTTTACGTTTTTTCTTGAATAAAGCATATCGTCGCCCGAATAGCCGTAAAGGTCCGTCATGATCGGTTCAACTTTGGCCTTGCTTAAATCTACTATAAGAATATGGACGGTTGAGGAAGAATCGGAACAATTTTTAGCCGGGAAAATCGCCTGGTTGTTGCTATCGAGTTTGGTCGAATAGCACTCGACGCCGTCGGCAATTTCTTCGGCACATACATCGATGTCAGCTAAAGGTGTCAGGAAGAAAATGGTAAGTATACAAATATGGAGATACAACGGCAATCTATACATTTGTTATTACCCGCGCTACCCTTTCGGGCTAAAATGGTAAGGGCAAAAAAGAGATTTTATATGATAGAACTCGCTTTTCAGGTAAGAAGTTATGCGTATTTATCCTTGTGTGTCAAGTAAAAAATGGCCTTATATTATCAGTGTGTTGAGGATCAATTTGAGACGCTGGAGCAGGTCTATGATGAGCGGTTTGTAAAGCAGTATGGCTTTTTCCGATATTATGTGAAACAGGTTCTATACTGATGCACTGCTCATTGATGTATTTTCCATATATAACCAGCAGTCGGAACCGCGCGCGATTTATCAAATAAATGGCTAGGTTTACCCTGCAGGGGCATATTTTTTTAAGACAATTTTAACTCGGGTCAACAGGTATTCTATACTCAACACCCTTATTTTTTAGTCAATTTGAAGCGAAATATCGTCTTGACAATATAGGCCTTTATTTTGTATTTGTTGAACATCCGCGGCCGTCACATGATTTTGCCAACTTTCGCTTTTTTGCTTGGTTTTATCTTAAGAAGCTAATTTTTATCATTTTTTTTGATTGATCCAGCTCTGTTTGGTCAGGAAAAGGATTGTTACAGACACCGACAAACGATAAAAGCCCCTTCAGACTATTAATTTATATTTAGTTAACGGTTAACAAATACACCGCTACATAATGGAAATGATTACGATGGTTAACCGCTTCTATGTTGTTTTTTTTATTATCGTTTATATATGTGTTACACCAGCTCTTTGCCTCGGCGACTTAAATGTGGTCAAAGAGGTTGTCATTACCCCCAAAGGTGTTAATGCCGCGGCAAACATAGGTTCGGTAAACAGCTCGGTAAACGTGCGATTGGATTCAGCAATAGTTGATATCCATGTTGGCAAACCCGGTGGAGGCACACTCGCCCCTCTTCCTCTAAATGTTAAAGCAACGTTTACGCTCATCAATGAATCCTCTCACAAATTGAAACTGACGGTCGGTTTTCCGGTCAGCAATTCCCAATACTCCTCTTTTAAACTGACTCATTTTTCTGTTGTTACCGATGGTGCTGTCCGGGAGATTTTCCGGAGAAAAAGTTCCTATCCCCGGCAACTCATACATGAATATGTATCCGGCAAGAAAGGCCCTGGAAAAGTCGCTCCCCCGGGAGACATAACCCAGGATTCTGTCAAGCTGTTTGGGGAGCAATTCATCGGCCAGGAAACTTTTCAAAACCTGATGGTCTGGGAAGAGACCTTCTCACCGTCTCAGCAAAAAAAGGTGGCGGTGGATTATGAAATTGATATTCCGCTGCAGGAAAACAAAACAGTTCGCCAAAAAGTGAAAGGAAGCTACAAAGGTGTGTGGCCCCAAGAGGCGAACAATGTTCCTGTCCAATTTCTGCAAAAGCTCGCTTCTGGCCAGTATTACTTTTTCGATTATTATCTCACAAGTGGCGCATCCTGGGCCGGGCCTATTTCCTTTGAAGACGTGACGCTGCATTTTGATTATTGGTGGCGGGATTTAGAGTTTTACTCGACAATTAAACAGGGTGAGATTGGCTGGTCAAACCGGATACTCTATCCTGATCTTCCTATTAAAGCGTTCTATCAGTTACGGAACGAGGAACCGACTGAAAATATATATTTTGCCATTCGTCCCGGCAAAGAAAATAAATCCGGGGGATCAATGACTCACCCAAGCCCACTGGACATATCCGGCAATTATGTTCTCTACCGGGAAGGGGATCTGCTTGGGAAGGTCGCCGGATACATGAGGATCATCAAACAACAAGGCAATCAATTTTTGATCAGTATCGCTTACCCGACGGGGGATCCCGCAATGGATTGGAAAGGAAGTGGTGTAGTCAATGGAAACAAGGGATATTACGACTGGGTGTTTACAGATGGCAAAAAGGGGCGAACGACCTTCAGGATTGACAAGTCGGGCAACCTTCACGGAATGGTGCACGGCTCCGGCATCAACTGGGATTATGTGGCGCAGCGAGAGGTAAAAGTCATCCAGCCGCCAAACAGATCAGAAAAAAAGGGGAAAGCCTTTTAAATTCAGGTGAACTCTGAATCCTGAATTTGGGACCACTTACTTTTAGTTCAAGGGAATACACTCGGAGACGAATTGATGTGGCGGATCACAATCATAGCCAATGCTCTCATGATGTGGTTATTTTGGATCGCGGGCCTGCTATCCGTATCAATAGCTTACAACCGGTTTGTGCAATATCCTGCAGATAAATCACCAATGGCACTCCCCTTGCCTACGGAATTGGCTTTATCTACTCAATTATGGGCGGGAATACTCCCTTTGGCCTGGATTGTTCTATCTTGTGTGATCTGGAAAAAGGTTAAGGATAAAAACCAGGAATCCCGTTCGGAATATCTTTTGGCTTTCACATCGATCACCATAATTGTTGGTTTTTCCATGTTCATTTTCTTTGCCCTGGCTGGAACGCTGCCATTTTTTTTCATAAAAACACTTGTAAAATGATCCGTCTGTCGAATCAACTTATGAAAATTTTCTTTAAAATCGATTGATGGAGAAAAACGATTTTCCTATTAAGCATGGTGTACCAGCGCGATGTGGCCATAAGGCAGATCGTTTATAAATGGAGCAATATGAATGCTAGAAAAATTATCGTCCTTCTCTTGGTAATTACATGTTTTCTGTCGGTTACTGCCAACGCCAATGAGTTCCAGCGAATCTTGTTCAGGGCGGCTGGAAATCTGGGAGTTATGAAGGGCACCATTGAACTGAGTGGCTGGAATGATGCTGTAGCCGCTACCGTAAGAGCTGGAATTGCTGCTACTATTGATCGCTTGCGTGAATTGTTAGATAACTATCCTGAGCCACCCTTTAATGCGGACGGGATACGGAACATAATCAGCGGTTTGGAACGGTTCGATCAGCTCATGGCAAGAAGGAATGTTCGGGCACGAGAAGCTTACTTCACTGCCACTCATGGTAACCTTCAAGCTGCGATGTCGGTAATTTATCGATCACAGACAGGGCTGATCATATGAAGCTACATGCGATTCTTTCGTTGTGAATGCTGGTTTCCATATGGGGCGTGCTCAAGTAGCTGCAGATCTGGGTAACAGAAATGCACTTACCAGTGCAATTGGCAGTGTGAATCTGGCGATTCGCGGTGGCATTCAAGCCAGCGAATACCTTGGCTGTGGTTTTCCAACCTTAGCACAATGGCAGACACTTCGCCTGAGCCAGGCAAGAACTCGGGCAGATATGAATCGTGCAATTGATAATGCCACAGGTCTGATTGCTAATGCAAATGGAATCTCCTCACCGAATAATCTGGTGCCCTCATCAATTGATAGTAGTGGCAATAATCAGCCTGCCATTAGACTGCTGGGTAGGTGGAAATCCAACAGTGATAGTACCCATATCAACTTCGTTCAGGAAGGCACAAAAATACGTGGATATAGATAAGATCTACAGATGATTGATTGATCTTGGTCGGCTTCGTTATATCCCCCCCTATCGTCTCGATATTGGTTCCTTGAGTTTCCTTTCTGAGAACTTCTATAAATTCTGTGTTAGGATCCAATGCATATACTTTTCCAGATTCGGTCACCTCTTTTGAAAAGACTTTGGACATATATCCATTTCCACAATATTGAAAAAATGTTATATTTAAAAATTATATTGATGGATCCAATACAAGCCGTTTGATAGTCAAGCCCTTAGGCTGAACATAAAAATCTTCCACAACTCCATCAACACTTTCCTGTATTTTATCGACAATTAACTTTACGTTGTCACTATCGATTCTATTTATATCATAAGAAAGCTTTTCAATTAATTCTTCATCTAATCCTATGGTTTTACTAATCAAATAAGTTTCAACTTCACTGTCATCAGTCAACAATCCACAGCCACCAACAACTCCTAAAAATTCACCACCAAGAAATATGGGCACAGTCAGCTTCAACAGCCCGGCATCGCATTCACCGATTACAGCTTTCTTTGTTTTCCTTGCCTGTAAGGCAATATTCTGATGAGCAACAGCACATATAAGGTTTTGCCCGTTTTCATATGATTTAATGACAGGGCAAAGTCTGTTAGCCCAATTTTTAAAGCCCGTTATCCGAATGCCGTCTGCATCAAATACAGAGGCATTAAGGCCAAATTTATTATTAATCTCTTTTTCAATTTCAATCCATTTATCTATGGATAAAATATTTTCGAGTTTCACTTTAATACTCCTTTTAACATTCAAAAAGGGGGCGTTGCATTTAATTGAAACTTGTTCGAATTCGTCGTAAAGAAGCTTCAATCGATCATTGGCAATTTTAACTCGTAGTTCTCTCTCTTCCTTTTCTTTAACTGCTTCTACTTTGTGGCCGTCCTTAATTTCGCTAACGCTTGGTGTGCAGCATTAATCAGGGGATGGACGGTTGGCGCAGAAGTGAGCAACGGATGAGTGGCAATTTGCATCATATCCAGCTCACGCACGTTCAACTGTTTTTGAATTCCGATTGCAATTGCATTGATTAACTCGCCTACAGATGCACCACCAGATACCTGCCCACCTAGAAGAGTTCCTGCCTTATCTGCGAATACAAGCTTAACATGGAGTTGAGACGCTCCGGGAAGTGCGCCAGGATGACGGTCGGGAGCAATAGCGCTCCCCCAAACCATACGAAGCCCTTCTTCCTGACAGGTTCGACAAGTCAAACCAGCACTTGCAAATGCAAACTTCTCCGATTTTTGTAGAAAATGCAGAGATAGTTCCTTGTATCTGGCGGAGTACACGAATATCGAAGATGTTGGTTCCTGCTATCCTGGCTTCAGCTGTAGCTGTTGAAGCAAGCCAAACAGGCACCTCTTTTCTGGTAAAAAAGTCTCGTTTCAGTGCGCAATCGCCCACAGCGAACACATTTTTGACCGTTGTCCTCATGTATGAGTCTACCCAAATTGAGCCGCCATCCGTAATGCGCAGACCGGCTTTTTCAGCAAGGTCTGCGTTCGGCCTTCCACCAACACCGATTAATACCATGTCGGCGGGAACTTTTTCCCCATTTTCAAGAGTTACAGACTCCACATAACCTGAACCATCGATGGAGACAGCACGCCTGTTGGTATGAATTTTCACACCGGCTTTGAGCAACTCATTAGCTATCTCATCACAGAATCCATCGTCGAATGCCAAATATAAGACGTTTGGCAACATTTCTATGACATGGACTTCGGCATCTGAATTTCGAGCCAACTCATCTGCAAATTCCGCACCAATGAATCCACCCCCAAGTATCACAACATTTTTGGCTTTGTGCGCCTCCTCGCGAAGTGTAGTCATGGCTGAAAGGCTCTTTTCGATAGTAAAAACGCCTGATTTGTCAATACCGGGAATGGGAGGTTCTGCGGGTTTAGACCCAGTCGCCAATACAAGACGTTCATAGGAGGGTGTTTGCCCTGATTCAAGGGTGACAGTTGATAACTTCGTATCCAGGGAAACGACTTTATCAACAATTATTTCTATGCCTGCTTTTTCGAGAGGAATATTGCCCATTATATTCTGCTGCGGATCGGACATCGTGTGTATCATGTAAGGAATCGCACAGGGAATGATACTGTCTCCGATATCCTTAATCACAGTAACCGACTTTTCCGGGTATACGCTTTTGGCTGTTAAAGCTGTTATGATTCCCGCAGGTCCTCCTCCAACGATCAAAATATCATATTTCATAATACCTCCTTTATTTTCTCTTATATGATGCAATCGATCTGTCGGAGTCAAGCATGTGACTCACTATTAAAGGAAGCAATTGCTCTTCATCCGGACATACTTCTTCGTTTAGCGCTTCAACTAATTTCCACAACGTGGTTTCAATTCTTTCAAATTCTGAACGCTCCAGCGCCATAGTGCCAAAGTTTTGTTCCATCTGTTGCATTTTCTCTTCTCCTTCTTAAACTTTCCCTGTAGTTTCAAGCAGCCATTTATTTTCTTTTAATAAGCTATAAGAATATGAAGTTGATTCGTTTTTTTTCGAATCTTGAGTACTTTTAGTCCATCATATTTTTTATCCTGGACATTGCATTAAGCATGCCATGAAGAAATAATATTTCTCATTCAATGATAACAGTTAGTTAACAAACTTAAGGATGGAAATTGAATTCAAAGCCACACCATTTTTAGAAAAAGTTAGAATTTCTTTTTAGAAAAATTTCGAAATGAGAAAGATAGGAATGAATACCTTTGTTGAATTACTCGAACTGGCGGCGATAACGCCATATTACCAGGCCAAAAACAACGCCTCCCAGTAGCGTCATGATCAAAATGGAATCCCACAGGATAGCCGGTCCGGCGCCTTTGAGCAGGATTCCCAGGCTGGCATCAATGTAATAGTGAAGCGGGGAAATATACATGATAAAACGCATCCAGGGTGCCATGGCTTCAGGCGGTGTCCAGGCACCGGACAGGAATATCATGGGGGCCACGATAAGGACCGTCATCATGCCCGCCTGAGCCAGATTTCGGGCGATTGTGGCGACGAAGAGCCCGAGGCCTTCGGTGGTAAAAATATAGAGCACTGTAACTATAAAGAAAAGCGGTAGACTTCCCTTGATGGGTACATGAAAGACAGGCTTCATGATCACAAACAGGCTCAAGGCCGTTCCTACAAGGATGACTAAAGACATGGCCAGCATTTTGGGCAGCATGATCTGAAAGGGCGTCAGGGGGGAGACCAGGAGTTGTTCCACGGTTCCCCGATCTTTCTCGCGCACCATGGCTGCGGCAGGCAGCAGGATCGCAAAAACCGTAATGATATTCAAAAGCTCTGTAATGGACATAAACCATGCGTCATTCTGGTTGGGATTGAACCAGACACGGTGGTCATCTTTGATCAGGGGTACTGTTTCTGCCCTACCTGCACCCAACCCCAGACGCTTCAGCCCGGCTTCCGTTCCAAATTCACCGACAATCTGTTCCGCATAACTGCTCGCCAGAAAACCGAGTACTGAATTGGTTGCATCCACCTGGAGCTGGACACTTGTTGGCTCGCCTTCAAGCAAGGATTCCTGGAACCTGGGCGGGATGTCAAGCACAATCATCGCCCGGTTTTCATCAAGGAGCCTCAAGCCCTCACGGGGATGTGAGATTTCTCCTTTGATGCTAAAGTGGGGCTCCTGAAAGCGGCCTATTAATTCACGTGAAGCAAAACTATGATTACTGTCATGAAACACTGTTGAGGCTCTTTTCAACTGCAAGCTGACACCCGAACCGGCATGATAGATATCCGCGGTGAAAGCGTATAAGACAAAAAATATCAATACGAAATCCCGGGAAAGCTGCAGTAGTTCCTTTGCGGTCATTACCCGTAATCTTAAAAACCATATAGAGGTTTTAGAAAATATGTTTTTTATTTTTGCAATCATGACCGCGGCCTCTTACTAAACAAAGCAAAACCTATGGAAAAGAGGGCAATAGCATATACCGCAAGGATCAGGACATTCGGCCATAAAGAGTTCAGGCCAACGCCTTTAAGAAAGCTTCCGGTAGCAATATTCGTATAGTACATGGCAGGCAGGATATGGGCAATCACCCGGGCCTGTCCGGAAAGGGAGGCTATGGGGATCAGCATACCCGAATAGAGCACAGCCGGAATCATCGTAAGGATGATGGTCACGATCATGGCCGCTATCTGGGTTCTGACGAAAACTGAAGCCACAAGGCCTATTCCGGTGGTACAGATCACATACAGGATGGAGGCAAGTGTAAAAAATCCAAACTCTCCCTTAAAAGGAGCGCCGTACAGTTGCGTTGCTGTCAGCCAGAGAATTAACATATTCATGGTAGAGATGGCTACGTAAGGCGCCAGCTTGCCCAGCAGGAACTCTCCCCGTCTTATGGTTGATGCGTAAATATTATATATGGAGCCGCTCTCTTTTTCCCTTACCACGCCTAAGGCAGTGAGAAAAGGAGGCGACAGCATCATGATGACCATGATGAGCTTTGGTGCAACAGACCAGATGCTCTTCAAGCTTTGATTATAAAGATAGCGTGTCTCCAGTTTGACCGGTTGAACGATACCCTGGGCCTGTTCAAATGTTATCCCGCGCGTTCTTGATAGGTATCTCGCAAGCAACTCTCTGCTCATCGCAGCGTTTATCGCAGTGACATAGCCCTTTGTGGTCTGGGCACGGAAAGGGAAAGTGCCGTCAATCAGTGTCTGAACATGCACGGGTCGGTCTTTTAGAAGGTTTTTTTGGAAGTGCTCCGGGATAATAATGGCGGCACGCACCTTGTTGTCCGTGAGAAGCGAGGTGAGGATATGTTCGTCGTGAGTATAACCTTTGAAATCAAAATAGCGCGAGTCAATGAAACGATACGCATAATCCCTGCTCATGGCGCTCCCATCGTTGTCCACTACTACAAATGGGATGTTTTCAACGTCTAAAGAAATGCCGTAGCCAAACAGGATCATGAGAAAGGCCGGAACCACAAAGGCCAGGGAAAAAAAAAGACGATCACGGATAATCTCACGCCATTCCTTCCGAGCCACTTCAAAAACGCGTTTAAGGTTCATGATATTGCTCGATCCTCCTTCTCAAGAGTGAGAACCCGGTGGATAAATACATCTTCCATACTGAGGGGCCGTTCTCTGATGTCCAGAGGTGTAACACCCCCGGCCTTTAGTGTTTTATGAATGCGCTCAATGGCTGTTTGGGGTTCTTTGTCCAATAGGTGAATACGGTTTCCAAAATGGGAAACGCCCCTAAAATGGGCTTTTTCCAATAGGTCCATGCTGATCAGAGGCTTGTCCGTACCCACATCGAGCATGACCCCTGCTTCATTTTCCACTTGTCGTTTCATTTCTACAGGAGATGCATCGGCAACAATGCGCCCCGTATGCATCAGACAGAGGTGATCACAGTGCTCTGCCTCACTCATATAGTGTGTGGTCACCAGGATGGTAACCCCTTCTTCACGGGAAAGTTTGAACAAGATGTCCCAAAACCGCCTCCTGCCATTGGGATCGACTCCCGAGGTCGGTTCATCCAGAAAAAGGACACGGGGTTGATGGACCAGCGCACATCCTAAGGCCAAACGCTGGCTCACACCCATAGGAAGTCTGCCTGCAAGGTCCGTCTCGTGTCCTTCCAGGCCTGCCATTTTGATGATCCAGTTCGTCCTTTCTTTGGTCAGCTTTCGACTCAGACCGTAGATGCCGGCATAGAGACGGATATTTTCAACCACGGTTAGGTCCCGGTAAAGGGAAAAGGCCTGAGACATATAACCTATATGCTCTTTAATATTTATTCCGGCACCGCGCATATCCGATCCTGCAACCAGGCCCTCGCCGGATGTGGGGGAAAGAATCCCCGTAAGCATTTTGATGACCGTGGTCTTGCCTGCGCCGTTTGAACCCAAGAGACCGAATATCTCCCCCTCCGGCACACTAAAACTCACCCTGTCAACGGCACGGAAGGCGCCGAAATCACGTACAAGCTCCTGGGCTTTAATAGCGACCCCGTTACGCTTTATAAGGTTTGCGACGGCAGGTGAAAACGATAATTGTGCATCACTTTCCGCATCGATGGCTCCCTGTTTATGCATCAGCGCAATAAGAACATCTTCCAGTTCGGGATCCCAGACATCAAAAGTGTCCGCATCAAGCCCCTTCAGGGTGCTCCGGACTTGACTGACAGCATCTTCAGTTTTTTCCTTTTCCACAAACACTCGTAATTGTGGACCCAGCGCCACGACTTGGGAAAAACGGGATTTAAGCCGGACCAATGCCTCGGCCTGTGGTTCGGCATGGCAGGTAACCACCTCTCCGGGCACCAGATTGATGATCTCAGCCGGCTCTCCCTGGGCCAAGATTTGACCTTCAAACATTACCGAAGTCCGATGAAATCGCATGGCCTCATCCATATACGCCGTCGATACCAGGGCGGTGATACCTCGCTCGCGCAAGATCTCGGAAAGGATGGCCCAGAAGTCGCGGCGAGACACCGGATCAACGCCCGTAGTGGGTTCATCCAAAATCACGAGGTCGGGCTCGTGAATCAGGGTACAGACCAATCCCAGCTTCTGCTTCATGCCGCCCGAAAGGTTTTTCATAGGTCTATCGCGAAATTGATCCAGCCGTGTCATATCAAGCAATCGCTTTTTCCGGAGAGTAAGCTCATCTTTCGGCACCATGCGAATACGCGCAAAAAAGTCGATATTTTCTTCTACAGAAAGGTCCGGGTAGAGGTTCAGTCCCAGACCCTGGGGCATGAAACCAATAAAATGTTTTATTTTCTCTGCAGTCCTTTCAGAGGTAATTTGGGTACCAGAGACCTCCACTTCCCCTTCATCAAACGTCAAGACCCCGGCAATGGCCTTCATCAGGGTGCTCTTACCGGAGCCATCAGGGCCGATAAGGCCGTATATCTCGCCCGGCCTGACTATAAGATCCACCCCGCATACGGCAACGTGTTTTCGGTAGGCCTTTTTGAATCCACTTACCCGGATAACGGGAATTGAATCTCTTTTCTCTACCACCTTGGTTTCTCCCATGGCGTTTGATTGTTCCATCGAATCACCGCGTCCGCCGGCATTCCTGGGCTCAGGCAATGATCAGGATTATCGCTCAGATAGAGTTTTACGGCATAGACCAATTTTACACGTTCATCCGGTGTTTGCACCTCTTTAGGGGTAAACTCTGCGCGGGAGGAGATGTATCGCACCTCGGCCTCAAAGGGTCGGTCAGGGTATGCATCGGTATAGATTCGTGCAGGCAGACCAAGGCGGAGTTTACCGATTAGGATTTCGGGTACATAGGACTTCAAGTAGAGCCTGTCCAAATCAACCAGATTCAGCAACGGCATGCCTGCAGACACCACCTCACCCGCTTCAACGATACGTGTGGTGACGACCCCTTGAGAAGGTGCCACAATCGTAAAATCCTCAAGCACGCTTTTGGCTTCGGCAAGCACTTCCCGGGCCTGCTCCAGCTGGGCCTCCAGGGCTGCAAGATTGTCTTCTCCCGCCCGGATCCTGTCCCACCCCAGCTTGGCATGAGCCAACTGCTTTTCGGCCTGTGTAAGAGCGGTCTGGGCTGTGATGCATTCATTTGTCGCCACAGTCAAGGCAAGGTCAGCCTGCTCACTTCTATGCTTATCCACCGAGCCCTTTGCCGCCAGATCACGGAACCGCTTGGCATCGCGTTTGTTCTGTTCGAATTTGGCTTCACACTCTGCAGTCACGGCATGGGTATGGGCTACGGTGGCCTTTGCAGTCGCTATGGAGAGCGGGACATCTTTTTTCAACACCTCCAGATTCGTCTGTGAAGCCTTAACTCGGGCCTGTAATGCCGCCACGGTATATCTTGCCTGTCGTACCCGGGCTTTTACCTGGGGGTCTTCCAACTGGACCAATACCTGTCCTTTTATAACTGAATCTCCTTCCCGAACCAGGAGTTTCATAATTCTTCCGGAGAACTTGCTTGAAACTGTTACGTGATCTCCCTCCATACGTCCGTTTGCCTGAATCAATCCATCAGGAAACGGTTCTTTTCTAACCCAGTGGTCATATGACAGCCATCCGCCGGCAGCGATCAATATGACAAGAATTATCCAAATAAAACGTTTTAAGACTAATTTCATAATGACTCCCTTGTAGACATGTTTGAACTGTGCCACCAGATTTCAAAATCCATCTTTCATAAGTCACTGACGGCATGGCGCAGGTAAAGGCTCGCCAGTACCGAATCGTAGACGGCATTATTGTAATTGTTGCGGATTTTGCTACGCCGCGTTTCTGCATCCAGCACTTCGGTATAGGTTCCCAAGCCTGAACGGTATCTGTCCATTGCCACGCTGAAATTCTCTTCAGCCTGATCAACAGCTTTTTGTGTTACACTGATACGCTTCCGCGTCTCCTTCACATCAAGCCAGCGCCTCCGTACCTCCATGGCAATGACATCTGATAGATCTTCCATCAGTTTTGACAGCGCTTTAGACTGATCCAGAATGGAACGGGCTTTATATCGGCTTATACCTTTGTCAAAAACATCCCATCTAAGGCCGACCATAGCAGACCAGGCACCCTCATTTGCCAGGTATTGATTTTCTTGAAAGGTATAAGCACCTTCAATCGCAACCTGCGGGAGACCTTCAGCACGTATGCTTGCCGCCTTATGACGCAATGCCAGGGTCTTCTGTGCAAGTACAAAAAGCTCAGGCCTCTTTATTAAAGCTTCACGGGTCAGTTTTTCTATGTCTTTGTGAACCGTAGATCCCGGAACGAGATCATCAAGGACAACCGCATGGGTAAGGGGACGTCCCAGTAGCCGGTTGTAAGCGGATCGAGCGATATCCAGTTTGTTGCGGATCTGGATAGCATTCTGACGCGCATCCGCCAGGGCGACCTGCGCGCTGAGCATGTCATTTTTAGCAACCAGTCCTTGGTCAAAGATGTTCTCTACGTCCCTGGCGTAAGCGTCCAGGCTTGCTACGCTTGCATCGGTCACCTCAACAGCTCTCTGTGCCCGTAAAACCGAGATATACGCCTTGGCCACATCCAATTTGAGATCCGACTCTTCCCGTGTCTCATCAGCCCGTGCGGCATCAAGGGTTGCACTCGCAACGTCGATACCCCGGCTAATTCGCCCACTTGTGAAAAGGGGCAAGTTCACGGCAGCTTTATAAGAAAAACTGCTGTCCTCTGCGACCGGCAGTTCGTTGACCGGAAGCATGGGAACATTGACTTTAAAAGCAGGTTCGTTGTCCAGGATAGAATAACCGCTTTTGAGGCTTAAACCCGGCAAACGCTCAGCTTTGGCGGCAGAAAGGCTCTTTTCGGCAGATTCAGTCATACTGAAGGTTGCCTGTAGACGATTACTAACGGCAAGTGCTCTTACCCAGGCCTCCTGGAAAGTTTCTGCTTGAGCAATTGAGCACCACGCTGAGAGGACGACAAACACTGCCAGGATTACACAAAGGAAATATCGGATATTCGTGATCAGGAATTCTTTCTTATACCTGATGCTCACTATTTTGCTAAGTACAATCATATAAGACCTCTACCCTTCCTGCCCTGATAGCAAAATACGGCTGTCTGCCACCATACATCCTTGACCTTCGGGGTAGACGATCAGGGGGTTTATATCGAGTTCTTTGATTTCCGGATGGTCGGAGACCATTTGTGACAGCCGCAATATGCATTCCTTGATGGCCTCGATATCTGCCGGGGGATTCCCGCGGACCCCTCTGAGTACTTTATAGGCCTTGATGGAACGGATCATGTTCTCTGCGCTCAACTCCCACATGGGGGCCAGGCGGAAGGTTACATCCTTCAGCGCCTCCACAAATATCCCTCCCAAACCAAACATACACATGGGCCCGAATTTGGGATCCCGGGTAGCACCCAGGATTACTTCCACACCACCCCGGGCCATCTGCTCCACAAGGATGCCTTCCACATGGGCAGTTGGCTTGGATGTCTTGACATTTTTGATAATTTCTTCGAAGGCCTTCCTGGCCTCTTCAAGGGACTTGATTTTCAAATGAACCCCTCCCACGTCGGACTTGTGGACAATATCCGGAGAAGCAATTTTCATGGCAACGGGGAAACCGATTTCATCGATTACGGTACCGAGTTTGGAAGGATCTCTCACAACCCGGCTCTCGAGTAACGGGAATCCGTAACAACGGAGGATCTCGGCCGCCTCCTTTTCAGGCATATAATAGGATTGTTTACCTTCTAGTTTTTCTTTAATGATGTTGGCGGCCATTTCCCGGTCAGCAGAAAAACGCCGAATCTCTCTTTTTTGGCTTTCTTTTGATCTCAGACGTTCACTGAAGCGCACCATGGAGGCCATAGCCCTAACCGCCGCTTCCGGGAAGGTGTAATTCGGGATCCCGTGTTCCTCCAAATATCGAACACCTTCCGACACATCCACCAGTCCCATGAATGAGCTCAAAATCGTTTTTCGGATGTCCTTAGCCACACGAGGTATGATCCGGGCCGTCTCTATGATGTCGGTCATGGCCTGGGGGGTGAGGATAACGATGGCCCCATCCACGCCGTCATCCATAAGAATATCCCGAATCGCCGCCTCATAACGTTCGTGGGTCGCATCTCCGATAACATCCACCGGGTTATGGATACTTGCCGTTGCCGGCAGATGTTCCAAAAGTCTTGCCCGTGTGGTTTCGGAAAAAACGGCA
The DNA here is from genome assembly GCA_963706295.1 of uncultured delta proteobacterium. Classification (GTDB taxonomy): domain Bacteria; phylum Desulfobacterota; class Desulfobacteria; order Desulfobacterales; family UBA11574; genus UBA11574. The sequence continues at coordinate 22,124 of CAVPLW010000007.1, forward strand.
AGATTCAAGCCGTGTCTGATAGCTGCGTCTGTGGCCATAATACCGGGCCCCCCGGCATTGGTTATGATGGCGACCCGGTTCCCTTTTGGCAGGGGTTGCTCGCTGAATGCCTGAGCATAGTGGAAGAGTTCGTTTACCCCTTCCACCCGCTGTATGCCGCCCTGAAGTAAGATGGCATCATATGTATTATCAGATCCCGCCAAAGAACCTGTGTGGGAAGCGGCGGCCCGGGCCCCTTCCTGAGATCTTCCTGACTTTACCGCCAGAATAGGTTTGCCGGTGTTCAATGTAATATCCCTGGTGACTTCTATAAACTCCCTGCCGTCTGTAATATCTTCTATGTACATGAGGATGACGTCCGTATCCGGATCATCTTTAAGGTACCGGAGAAGGTCTATCTCGTTTACGTCGGCCTTGTTCCCAAAGCTGACAAATTTAGAAAATCCGATGTTACGGCCAGCTGCAACATCGAGCACGGCTGTACAAAGCGCCCCGGACTGGGATATGAAGGCGATATTGCCCGGTTTGGGCATTATCCTGGCAAAACTGGCGTTCATACAAACCGCTTTATTGGTATTGATGACGCCCAGGCAATTGGGACCAACCAAACGGATCCCGCTTTCCTTTACCAGCGACTGGAGTTGCTTTTCCAGTTCAGCCCCGTAACCGCCCACTTCCTTGAAACCCGCGGTAATCACCACACACCCTTTGACCTGTTTTTGGATGGCCTCTTTAACCACCGAAGGAACGATCTCCGCAGGAACGACTATGACCGTCAAATCCACATTGTCCGGTACATCCGTCAAGCTAGGGTAGGCTTTGACCCCCTGAATCGATTTTGATTTGGGATTAACGGGATAGAGGATCCCCTGGTAACCCGCCTGGAGCAGATTCTTAAAGGTGGCAAGCCCCACGCTTCCGGGACGATTTGTTGCACCTACAACCGCTATGGATTTTGGGCTGATTATACATTCAATATCTTTATGCATCGTCTTCTCCTTAATCATGTGCAAGTATTTTTTATAAGATAATGGCTTTCTGTTTTTTCAAAAATCTTAAGCATAAGTCGTGCCATTAAATCATGATCTTTCAATATGTCGCAAATTCAGCCAGTTAACATAATACTCCACTGCCGATCATCTGATTTGCCGAGTAAATTTAGAAAATCTTCGAAATTTGTTTTGATAAATTTCGAATTTAGGAGATCAACTAATTGAATATGAAAGAGTTCAATTAAGTGCACATAATTGAGAAGCTTGACGGAGGACAATGGAGAACTTCTTATGCATCGGATTGACCGGCAAACGACATCAGATCATGTGGATATAGTTCTCTGCCTGGTCATAAACGGACTTCCGAAAATTGTTCAGCTTTAAATGGGCTTCTGGAAGACAGTCTTCATATTCTTTTAGGAAAGGATCTCGGCAGTTCGCTGAAAACTGTTACTGTCTGGTGCGGAGTGTTTAGTGAGTACCGCTCTAAGGTGACAGTAAGGCTAAATTGATCGCCAGTAACCTGACCTCCTATTTCAATCACAGATGAAGACTCATTTTTTTCACAAAATCTGGACCAATTTCGGAGGTCAGGTCAAACTTGGCTTATTAAACCTATTTCCCTCTTTCTTTACTAATGTTTTAAGTAGTCTACATGAGATTTCTAATTTTATCTGTCACGATTTTCTATTATTAATATTTTCTTCTCTTTTAGTTTTTTAAACAGTTACAATCCTTTTCAATTTAGAAAGAATAGGATAGTGTGATCGATCCGTATTCATCTTGATCTTTTTGGGTTTTAAATGCTTTGGACTGATAAACGTGGGCAAAGCTGACTTTGAACCGGTAGATGATGAATCCAACACCCGCCACGAAGCTGCCGACAATGGGCTCCTTGTCCACACTGTGACTTTCCCGGAAGGTATTGCCGTCCAGGGTAAGGTTTCGCAGGACATACGCCCCATTTACACCGATAAAAATATGGGCACCTAACCTGTGGAAGGGTTTGAAAAAACGAGGATCCCGTTTATCCAGTGGTGCATTTGTATCGGAACCCGGACGGATCAGGCTCGTTCCGAAATCGTTTGGTAGATTCCACCCGAATCGGATTTGGGCACCGGCATGTGCCCCTATGAATAGATTCCCCAAGCCGGCACCTAGATTCGGAATGAGATCGTAACCCCATCCGCTGCCGATGCCGGATTGTAATATCTTCCTTCTATGTTCAAAGAATACGTTGAGCACCGGCTCATCTCCGAGCTGATTATTCCAACCCATGGGGACAAGATTACCTTTCCATTCATGAATAATTCTCTGGGTATCCTCGGCATAGGAGTGCGGCCCTACGATCCCCAAAATAAGTTCCCAGGTGTTCATTTGGAGGTTGCTTTTGCCGTGTAGTCCCATTCCAAAGTAGGTCAATCCGGCGTAGGGGCGATCATCCTTAATTAATTCACTTTGTTCCGTATCTTCGGGGGTGTACATGTTCTGCCCAATGGAAAGAGAAACAGAACGTCGAAATTCCGGTTCATTAATAAACGGCAGCCGCCCGATTAGAGAATAGGTCCAGTTGCCGATTCGCGAGGTTTCCCGATAATTCTCCAGGTCCGGCGACGTCCAGGATAACTTCACCCCGTTGGTGTACAGGTAGTCTGTTCCAAAAAAGGTATCGTTTTCAAAGTAAATAGTGAACGTCTGGAAATCCTTGGCGTTAATCTCCTGAGCCATGGCCAACGTGGGTACAATATCCAAGAGGACTAAGAGAAACACGACCGTGACAAATCTTAAAGCATTGGATCTGTTAATTATTCTGTAAAATCTTCTCATATCAAATGCTTTTTGTGGTATTTTCTTTTAGCCGGGCTTCCAGTTTTTCTATACCTTCTTCCTCTTTCACGATGTTCATTGCCTGGTTGTAGAGTACTTCTGCCAGAACATTCAGCATTCCTTTTCTGATCAACCTTACTTCTTCTCTGACTTTTGAATGGTATTCCAGTTCTGATTCGTCGTGTTCCACCTGTTTTTCAATTTCCACCATACATAAAAAATCCTTACAAAGCTGATTTTTAAGCGGTGCAACTTCTGTTCCGCGATCATTTTTGTCCCTCATTATTTGATATACTCATTGTCTTATGTTCTTATCCAATTTTTGGATTTATTATTGTCTTTGCCGTTTTATGGGTTTTTATTGGTTTTAGACACAACAACCTTTGTGGGCCTTAGAAGCCTGCCATATATCACATACCTTTTTGAAGTTCGTTAATGACCGTATTTTCGGGGTAGTTATCCGTCTCTTGCATTATGACCCGCTTCATGAAAAACAGGATCAAAGGCCTTCCCTATCGCTTCAATCGGTTTTACACCATGTTTTCCCATAACCTTTTCCAAATCCTTAATGCTCAGAGCGACTCCTTGGGTTAAATCACTGTTTGCCCATTCATCGTCATTTTCGAAATTTACAGCCCGTTGTAAATATCCTGGCCCTCTGGGCCAGGATTCTTTACTATCTCAGGTGCAAGAGAGGCATCGAGCAATACCCTCATTCCGTCGGATAAAAGCTCTCAACCGGCATAACCAATGAAAAGAACCACCAGGCCTGCAGCAATCTGATCTATGGTGAGGCCCCAAAAATCTATTTTTACATCAAAATAATCAAGAATAACTGCCAGCAGTACGATGAGTGATGAAAATACATCCGCCTGTCGGTGCCAGCCCTCGGCAATCAAAGCCGGCGATCTCATTCGTTTGCCCACCGTAATGGCATATTGTCCGAATAGAAGCGTAAATAAAACACCTACCAATAACCATCCGATAATCCAAGGTGTAATATGAGTCGGTTTGGCGACTGGTGTTAAAGCTCTGCGAAAGATTTCGTACCCGGCCATAAAAATAAATAAAGAGACGATTACGGAAATCAGATTTTCTATTTTATACAATCCATAGGGAAAAGTCTTGGTTTTACGAGTAAACAGTTTTAAACCGAATAGAACTGCTAAAGAAGCAACCGAATCTATGGTAGAGTCAACAGCGCTGGCAGCGACAGCGAGGCTGCCGGAAAAAAATGCAATGATCGCCTTTAAGACTGATAGAGCGATATTGAGAACAAACGCGTACAGGGCCACCAGCAGGACCTGTTTGGCTCCATCTGCTTCAATAAAATGACGGTGAGGTTTTTCTGAAGTCGCTTCTATGTATGCTTTTTTCAACACAGCTACTTTCAATTGGTTAAAAATAGAAAATAAAAATCATATCATTCCCCAATGGATCAATACCCGCTTTTTTCATATCATCAAGCGTGATATGCCTTTTTGCACCGGTTTCAAAAAACATATTTAGTCCAAAGATTTCTGTGACACATAAAAACTCCCAATCTGCTAGAAACTTTGATCCCATGCCAGGTTATCGTATATTGTATTTATTCTCATTCTGATGAAATATCCGATCTAATTCCCCCTATACAATCTTTTCCAAGGAGTTTTTTTGAGTTCATAATAATTGGTCAGAGCCAGATAAAATGCGCCTGTAGTCAATTCGGCACAGTGAGTATTCTCCGGAGGAAGTGTTTCCAGATAATTCACTATATTATCAGGCGTAATTTCCCATGCTTCTTCAATGGTCTTTCCTTCTGAAATATGGGCGACCGTGTTGCAGCAGGCATTGAGGTTAATACAACCATCCATATAAAAGGAAACCGATTGGATACGGCCTTTATGAATGGTTAAAAATAGTTCCACGGTATCCCCACAACTTCCGGTTCTTTTTCCATACCCATCTGGATTTTTAATAATTTCTCGCTTATCCGTGCGAAAAGCCATCTCAAGATAATGTAGGGAATGGTCTTGCCAGAAATCAAATTCACTTTTTTCCATCTTCATTTACCCAACTTTTATTTTTAAATTTGGAACTGCTCCCGCAACACTTAAAAAGCTATTTATTAAATGCCCAAAAAACGACTCACCTTTTTAACTGGCTTGTTTAATCATATAATCATTTAGCGCCTGTTGAAGTGATTCGGCGGCAAGAAAGGCGCAATGTTCATTTTCTTCAGGAAGTCCTCCCAATTTTTCCAAAATAATCTCACCAGTAATTTCAACAAGTTCATCGGGATCTTTCCCGATGGCTATCTCAGCAGCAAAAGATCCACACACAACGCTTGGCCCACACCCATCGGTTAGAGATGAAGTCTGGGTTATCCGATTTTTTTCAAACTTAAGAAAAATCTCGATGCTGTCGCCACATTTTCCTTTTACTTTCGCATGTCCGTCGGGTTCGTCTATCATTCCCATGTAAAGTGGCTCACGCCAACGCTTTTAAACCTTTTCTCCAAAATCTTTTTTTGTCTCTTCAAAAATTTGGTCCTGGAGTTGCTGGACAAAATTATCAAGATTATCACCCATGGTAAATTTGTCCTTTATTTAAACTGCTCAGGTATATATCCATTAGGTAAATGAGCCGTTCCTTTAATACAAGGAATCCTTAGTTCATTTGATAGGTCTTTTAAAATATTATCTGTGTGATCGCAAAATCCGCTTCCCACAGTCCATTTACCTTCTTTCTTTTTGGCAAATGTGCAGGTGCAAAAATGAATAGCCTCGGCACCCTTGCTTATCAATATTTTTCCAAGATTTATCACATTATCCCCGGGGCATTTGCACGTAAAAACCCCGATGAGTTCACCACTATCGTAGTTTATAAAGGCTTCTTGCGTATCCCTCAAACTTTTTAGGCAATTTGTTAACGGACATCGATCTTCATTTTTTTCACATCGTATGATCCCTATATTTGCCATTTTCTATCCTCCTCTTATTAAGTATCGATAAAGCGTATACCTGAATATAGATCCTTCTAATCCAATTGAGACAATTGTATATCTTCCACTTGCCCGTGGCCTTTAACCTAACCCAAGTCTTCATTTGTTTATCCAGCTTTTTGTTGATGCTATGGATACAGGCATTCACATTAAGGCTTGGTTCAATTACCACACTGATTATCATATCTAACTCTTAAAATAACCATCGAGGACCCAGCTCTCAGGCTTTACTAATGATCACAAACGTTTTTAGTAGTTATCAAGGTGTTTGTGAGGTACTGATGTATCAAAGCCTCGGGAGATTCAACAGAGGCACCAATGATAACCTCGATCCCGTTTTCACTGAGAAGCTGCTGAGCACGCTCTCCGATCCCTCCTGCTATAATCACATCAGCCTCCTTCTCGTGGAGCCAGCGAGGAATCACTCCAGGTTCATGGGGTGGAGGGATGCGCATTTCACGGCTTTTGACCTCTCCGTTTTCTATTTCAATAAAAATGAATTCCTCACCGTGCCCGAAATGCGATGAAAGCTTGCCCTCAGAAACCGGCATCGCTACAATTTTGCCATTTTTCGGGCCTTTTTCCTCAGCCGGCAGCTTTTTTTCTTTTGTTTTAGTTGCAAGGTCGCGATCCGTCTCATGTATTTTCACAATCTCATCCACCATTTTGTTGAATTCTTTAGTGATCAAGAGCTCATCGTTATCAAGAAGGCTCATATCTCCTGCATCCCCTTCCTTCACCACTTCGGGCTCAAACGGCAGGCTTGCCAAAAGTCTTAAATTTTCTTTTTTTGCGGTGAATATGCCGCCTTGCGTCTTAAAGAGATCAATCATTTTCCCGCAGTGAGGGCACACAAGACCGCTCATATTCTCCACCAAACCCAAAATCTCCATATTGACTTTACGGCAAAAATCAATGGATTTTCTGACATCCGCCAATGAAATTTCTTGAGGTGTGGTCACAATCAGCGCTTTGGCATCCGGAATAGTCTGGGCTACGGTCAAAGGCTCATCTCCCGTTCCAGGAGGTGAATCGATTATCATATAGTCGAGATTCCCCCATTCCAGATCGGATATAAATTGTCTGATGACACCTATTTTTAACGGTCCCCTCCAGATGGTCGCCGCATCTTTGTTTTCTCCTATGAGAACTTCAATTGAAATCACTTCCATGTTCGGCATATATCCAACCGGGTGAGGTTTTTCTCCCTGTTTGCCAAACTCAAGGCTACCCTTAAGGCCTAACATTCGGGGTATGCTGGGTCCATGGAGGTCCACATCCATGAGGCCGACCCGGTAGCCTCTTTTAGCCAGGGCCACGGATAGATAAGCTGCCACACTGCTTTTTCCCACACCTCCTTTACCACTCATAACCAGGATCTTGTTCTTGATGTGGTGCAATTTTTCTTTGATTTCTCTGTCTTGCAACTCCTTCTTTACTTTTCGGCCTTCCACATCGCCACTTTGGTTTCGTTTTGTCATTAGACATTACCTCCAACCCTTTTCAGGAATTGATATTTAAATTGTTTTGACCTTCCCTGTATATTGGTTTTCCAAATTTTTAATTTCGCAATCAACGCTCGGATCTGTTTGCATGGATTATCTGCACACTCCTTCAACGTATCGAAATCCTTTCTATTTGGATAAAAAAGTAGATCCTGGTGACCAGGAGAACCCAATTAAGCGGCAGTTAATCTGCTTTACCTGCGTCTTCCACGCCCCATTCCGCGTCCGCCGCCGCCCATTCCGCGTCCACCACCCATCCCGCGGCCTATTCCCATGCCGGATGAATTATCTACGTTCGGGGCGGATGTCTGTACCGGAGTACCGGAAATATATTGTTGAACTGCCTGTCGCACCGGACCGCTGACCCCACTTATCACCTGAATCCCTGCCGCACCGAAAGTCTTGATAGCGTTCGGACCACAATTCCCGGTCAGTACAGCGGCCACATCTCTGTCAGCCATAAGCTGGGCCGACTGAATGCCCGCACCGCCGCCTAGTGAAATATTCGGATTTGGAAGGACTTCAAATTCCATGGTATCCGGATCAATAATCAAAAAATAAGGACACCGTCCAAAACGAGCCGCCACCATATCATCAAGTGTGGGGCCTGTGGATGTAACTCCGATTTTCATAATATGCCTCCTTTGTTATTTAACTCTTTTTCTAAGAGATTCCATATATGTTGCATGACCTCAAAGGCCGGTCCTTTACCATACTCAATCACGGTTTTCCCGGCCATGAGCGCTTTAGTCACATTCTGGTCAAACGGTATCTTGGCAATGACAGGGACTCCCCTATCCGCTGCAATGATCTCTATTTGCCTGGCTTGCTCGACATTAAGGTCGGCCTTGTTGATGACCACCAGTGCGGGAATACCAAAATGGGCGGTGAGATGGAGGGCACGCTTCATATCGTGAACGCCCGAAATCGTCGGCTCGGCAACAAGCAGCACCCGGTCCGCTCCGCTCACGGAAGCGATTACCGGACAACCGGTCCCGGGAGGGCCGTCTCCGAGGATATAATCCTTCTTATACTTATTTAAGAGCCTGGCAGCGACGTTCCGCACCTGGGTCACGAGCCGCCCGGAGTTCTCTTCAGCGATGCCCAACCGTGCATGCGCCATTGGTCCACAGAAAGTGTCTGATACATACCACTGGCCTGTCACACTCGGTCTGAAGGTGACCGCGTCGAAGGCGCAGATGTATTGGCACATTCCGCACCCTTCGCAGGCCAGCGGATCAATTCGATAGGTTTCCGTTTCCTGATCGTTCAGCGGCCCGTCTGAACGAATTGCATTAAAGTGGCAGGCTTCCGCACAATCACCACAGCCGGTACATTTCGATGCCTCAATCATTGCTTTTTCTCCGCCGACAAAATCATGGACTTCTTCAATGTTTGGCGTCAGCAGGAGATGAAGATCGGCAGCGTCCACGTCATTATCGGCCAGCACCTTGTTTTTGGCGAGCATGGCCAATGAAGCGACCACCGTGGTTTTACCGGAACCGCCCTTGCCGCTGATAATAGAGATTTCTTTATAATCCGAAGGACCAGCGGAAGGAGGAGGAAACGCCTCTCCCGCCTTTAAATCGAATGCTTCCTCTTTGGGCGCTGCCGGAGGCACTGTTCCGACCAAACTTTCAATGTTCTCGAAAATTTCAAGAAGATTCTTCCTTAATTCAGGAAATCGGTTCACGAGAATCTGTCCACTGGAATAGGATTCGGCGTATTCACGCTTAAAGGGTATTCGGCCGATAACTGGAACGCCCGCGTGTTCAGCATATTCTACGATCAATGCATCTGTGCCGTCAGATTGGTTGATTACAATACCTGTCGGTACCTTCTCCTTCAACGTCAGTCCCACCGCCAGCTTTAGATCGTTCAATCCAAAAGGGGTCGGTTCCGTCACCAGAACGGCCACGTGTGAATTCGCAACGGTTTCTACCACCGGACACGAAGTGCCTGGTGAAGCGTCAAGGATATTGATGGCATCCGGAGCAATATGCTTCTTTACCATTCGTATAACGGCGGGTGCCATGGCTTCAGCAATATTTAGCGTCCCATGGGCAAAGAAAAATGGCTGCTTTCCATGTGCTGTCTCAACGCGACCGATTTCGACGGGCTTTTCAATCAGCGCCTTTTCTGGACAAACGTAGGAACAAACCCCACAGGAGTGACAGAGTTCATTAAAAATCAACACCTTATCTTTTATAATTGCGATGGCATTATATCTACACGCCTCGGCGCAGTCACCGCAGGCAGTGCACAGCGTCTCGTCCCACTCGGGCTTGGGAACCTTCACGGACTCTTCTTGGGTGAACCGCGGCTGAACAAACAGATGCGCGTTTGGTTCCTCGACATCGCAATCCATGAGCCGGACCGTTTTTCCGCGATCAGCCAAAGCATAGGCCAAGTTGACTGCAAATGTGGTTTTACCTGTTCCGCCTTTGCCGCTGGCAACTGTTATATTCATTTTAACTGACCTCCCGTTGTTATTACTAAAAGCCAATTACATTATCAGCCTCTATAATGAGATCGGCTAATTGTGAAGGCATACCAAGTTCGCCACAAACAAAATTACATAATGCTTTTTGTTCTTCACTCACAAGCCCTCTTCCCATGGCACACGACACCCCAATGTAAATAGGAATTTTTTTTGTCATCGTCAGGAAAAGCAATAGGTCTTCAAGGTTAGGCAGGCCAGGTGCCTGTACGTTTTCTGCAACTCCCTCGGGCACAAGATAGACGGAGTTGTTATAAAGCCAAATAGAAACCTCTTGTTCTTTTTCTACTAATGCCTTGGCAGTAAGGAAAGGAACTGTTGCTCTATTTGGGTCTTCTGGTCCATTATTAGCAATTATCAGGTATTTTCCCACTTGATTCTCCTCAATCTGTTTTCTTCTATAATTTTATAGATTACAGAATATAACGATGCTATCTATATTTAGTTATCGCAGTTGGTTCTGTCTATGTAACCAGATTTCGTATCAGGATCCCAAGGCATTTCAACACCTCATTTAGATGCCTGCCGAATACGTCTACTATCCACTCACCATCTTCTATCAGTAATATTGACACCTCTTTTAATTTTCTGAGAATATCAACTTTTTATCCTTTGTCGATGAAACGGATATAACAGCCATGCTGTTATCTATTCTGTAGCACATATCTCAGCATAAAACATGCCAGGGGGAGACAATACTAATAAGTGACGTTATTTCAAATAGATAAGTTTTTAAGATGTGTTTATAGTTTATCTTTTGCGGCTATATTTAGAAAAATTACGATATTTCTTTTAGAAATATTGCGAATTTGAAGGATCAATAAAGAATATACATAGGGACAATAGCTGCTGGGGATAGAAAGTTATAGGCCGGACAATTCTCTCGCATGATAACACCTTCAAAAGTGCTGCCAATGGTTCGCGGCAAATGAAGCTCGGCTGAAATTGGGCTTTCTCGCGTACAATCTGCTCCATCTGATCCATAGGTTCTATTTGTGGGGCGAAGATGCGCGCCGGCTCTTCGAAGGGGGCATCATGCGTCTGGTGAAGGCAGGGACCAGGATAGCCTATCACGCCAGGTATTGGTATGTGCATGTTGCATCGGCTTTTCCGCTAAGTCACCATTACCGGGCGGTACTCGGTTGGCAGCATTGAAGGTGCATGACCTGAGAAATGCCTTGAAAATTTCCAAGAGGAGAGGTATTGTCAAAAAATACGGGAAAAAGGGTTCAGACGGATCTGAAGCACGCATCGGCAGGGTCTTGAACGGTTTCACGTCTCTTTCGACCCTTCAAACCAAAGCAAAAGCATCGAAAACACGGAAAAAGGTGTGTGAAGCCGCTTTTTGGGAGAGGTCGCCGCATAATCCAGGTTTAAAGAACTTTACGCTTAACGGGAAAAAAACTCGTCTAAAAAGCGACATGCTCTAATTATCCCGTGGCAGTGAGATAGTCCAACCACAAATGCGTATATCGCCCATGGCGCATGCTCTGTCTGTGCCTGCCCATGAGACGTTCAGGAAAGAAGCCCATGCGATTTAGAGCTTTGGCCCTTGATTACGACGGGACGATCGCCCAGCACGGGGAACTCCACCATGATGTCCGCAGCGCAATCGAGGAGGCGCGCGGTCAAGGCATCGCCGTGATTCTTGTCACCGGCCGAATCCTGAAAGACCTTCGACGCGTGGCTGGTGACTTGGACTTCCTCGACGCCGTGGTGGCCGAGAACGGTGCGGTCCTGGCGTTTCCCGAAAAGGGCAGGACCATGATCCTGACGCATTCGCCTTCCCCAGTTCTGATCGAGGAACTCAGACGGCGAGACATCCATGCCGTTGCTGGCGAATGTATAATCGAGGCGGATGCGAGCCATGCTCAGCGCATCCTGGAAGTCATCCGTGAGCTGGAGCTGCCCCTCGTCATCGCGTTCAACCGCAGCCGGCTCATGATCCTTCCCCATTCCGTCAGCAAGGCGACGGGTCTTCATAAGGCGTTGTCCTTCTTTCGACTGTCACCGCACAACACCATTGCAATCGGGGACGCCGAGAACGACCACGCGATGCTCGATCTGTGTGAGATCGGCCTGGCAGTACAGTGGGGCAGCCCGGCCCTCAAAGCGGTGGCCGACGAGGTCCTCGAGGGACCCGACCCGGGGGCTATCGCCGCGTACATCCGAAAAATTTCCGCCGAGCCAAGGCTTCCCAAGGTACACAGGCGGCGAAAATTGCTGCTGGGCTCTGCAGAGGACGGCAAGCCGCTCTACCTTGAAGTGGGCGGGCGGAACATCCTAATCGCAGGTGGTTCAGGATCAGGGAAATCATGGCTCGCAGGACTGCTCTGCGAACAGCTTATACTGCAAGAGTATAGCGTTTGCGTTATCGATCCCGAAGGGGATTACTCGCCCCTGGAAGCCCTGCCAGGAGTCGTGGTTTTCACGGAAGAGTGCGAGCCGCACTTCGGAAACCTTGAGCGGGTATTCCGCTACCCGGGGTCGAGCGTAGTCGTCGACCTCTCGAAGATGTCTCCGGTGAAGCGCCTCGATTACGTTCCGGCACTTTTGAAGATGCTCGGCGCCCTTCGTCGTCAGACAGGATTGCCGCACCGCATCTTTGTGGATGAGGCGCATTATTTCCTCTACGGGCCAGGGGACCACCAAGTGCTGGACCTCGACATGGCCTCGTATACGCTCGTTTCCTTCCAGGTAAGCCGGCTGGACCCCTCGGTGGCGCATGCTTCCGAGGCGATCATCATTACCCGAGAGAACGATCCTGCCGAAGTCAGCCATCTTCATTCACTTCTCGGCGGCCAGGGGAGCGACATGGAGTGGCAAGCGTTCCTGGGGACCCTGGCGTCGAATGAAGCCGCCCTGCTTCAATGCACCGACGAATCGAAATGCAGGCTGCGCAGCTTCCGGATCGCATCACGGCTGACGTCCCACATCCGCCACCGGCACAAGTACCTGGACACTCCCGTTTCCCCAAAAAAAGCTTTCGTGTTTACTTCCCAAGGCGGGCGGGCGGGCCGGTGCGCCAACAGTCTGGCGGAGTTTATAACCTTGGTTTCGGCTTGTTCTTCGGAGGTCCTGAAGAATCATATGCGGCGCCACGACTTTTCGCGATGGATCCGGGATGTTTTTCGGGACATTCCATTGGCGTCGCAGGTTCACGAAATAGAGATGCGGCATCACCTCATGCGTGACTCCGAAATCAAGGTATCCCTGAAGAAGTTGATCTGGGATCGATACATGCCCACAACTCCAGTCGGTATTGACCACAAACTGAAAAGTGCCTATGAGTTATGATCCGGCGCGAACCGTAATCAGCGGCCCAATATCCGCTTTATGAAAATTTTATCCCTCTCATCGTAGCTTTACGGCTTACTATCCTTTATAATATTCGCTCCTGCATTGTGCTGATTGATGACGATAGCGTTTCCATGATATGCGGTGTAGACGGTTCTCTTCTGAGAAGTTCATTTATTTTTTTCTTTAAACCTAATTCAGCCTTCATATCATATGCTTAAAAATTCATGAATTATAGAGATTATACATCATTTCTTGGTAAAAACACGGATTGACCTATCCGAATCCTTTTTTGCCTGTATTTTTTTTGTTAAACTGTCTTCCCATGTTAATAAAACTTCGGGATCGGTGACTACTACGACTGCACATTTTGACCGGAAGCTAACGCGTTCCACCACACTCCCGGCATACCATTTCCCGGCCTTTTCTTTTGTATGAGAACCCATTGCAATTAGGTCCGCATCTTTTTTTTCGGCGCATTTTAATATTTCCAGATGGGGCAACGCACCTCCCCAAACAATATATTCATGATCTGTTTCTTCGAGGAACTCACGGCAAAATTCTTTGAGTCTTTTTTTCGCCGTATCAGTATCTGCCTCATATTCAGCCCTGGAGTATTTGGGAAGCGGAGGGACGGGTATCATGTGAAATGGGAAAAGTTTTGAACCGTATTTCTGAGCTAATTTTACTGCAAAACATAATGCACATTCACAGGATTTTGAGAAGTCGATACCCACCAAAATCCTTTTAAACTTCAAACTTTCCTTTTGGATTGACGGATTAACAATCATTACCGGACAATTTTCATGCATGATAACACCTTCTACAGTGCTGCCAATCTTTCCGATCGTTCTGACTACTCCTTTTTCTTCAGCCCTTGTGGAATGGGGGCCCAGAATAATTAGGTCTGTACTTATTTCCCTTGCCCATCTCAAGATTTCCTCCCAGGGAAAACCGGGAGTTACTCTGATTTCATAATTAAGAGTAGGTTGAAAAACTTCGGTATAGATATTATTTATTTGTTTTTTAACGGTGCTCTCGTAATCTACATGGGTAATGATATCTTTACCCGTTATAAAGTGTTTTATAAGGCGACGATTTTCTGTAGAAGCAGATTCCAGCACATGGAGGATATATAATTTTGCTTGATTTTGTTCAGCAACTTTCGCAGCTGTTAAAACCTGCGCATCAGAAGCCGTTATCAAGTCTGTTGCCGCCAATATTTTTTTAAACATTTTTTTCTCCTTTACGGCCATAAGTTGTGAGGTTCTGCCCCTATAGCTACTATGTATCCTTGGCCAGAATTTGTTGCATGCATTTTTCCAACGGCTTTTCAGTGTTAACACGAATATGCATTGCATCACCGACTTCATTCAATGGTTCAAATCTCTTTTTGAAATATTCAAAATGGGGTAGACGTGCATCGGAAACGGAAAGTTTAGTCTTTCGATTCGACAGGCGTTCTTTTAGCAACTTTTCTTTCAATACACATTCTACAAAGACGATGTTAACGTCCTTATCTCTTGCCATGCGTAAAGCTTCAACACGATGGTGCTCACTTCCGTATGTTGCATCTAAAATAACAGAATTTCCCTTTTCAATCTCTTCCTGGGCCAATAGAAGGAGTTTGCCGTATGTAAGACCACTGGCGTTTTTTGAATAAATGCCTTCTTCAAATGGCATGTCCGATGGATCAACAGGTTTCATGCCAAGCAATTCTTTTCGAATCACATCTGAATTCAATGTTTTGATTCCGAACACCTTGGAAAGTTCTTTTGAAATCGTACTCTTACCTGAACCTGGCATGCCGCACACCACCCAGAGTGTGGGACGTGTGAACTTTACAGCATACCGGTAAGCAAGGTCTAAATACTTCAGGGTCTCTTTAAGGAGCTTTCTTTTATTTTGCTCGGTTAGGCCACCTTCCTGAAGACGCATGCAATTGACTTTGCACCGCACAAAAGCTCTATAACATTTGTAAAAATCGATTAGAACAAATACATCCTGATCTTTTGAGTATTTAACATAGGCATTTAGAAAGTGGCTATCAATCTGTGGAAAACCCTCGTAATCGAGATCCATTGCCAAAAATGCTATATCTGACGCGATATCATGATATCTGAAACGATCATTAAATTCGATGCAGTCAATGATCTGAATCCCATCATCGGCAAAGTAGATATGGCCGGTTCTCAGGTCACCGTGGCAGTCCCGAATTTTTCCACTTTCGCTCCGATTGTCAAAAAGTTCTTTTCGTCTGCGCAAAAAAGAGAGTGTAGCGGATTGAATAATTTGAAATATTCGTTCATCAAGTATATCCCCGGCGAATGATCATTGTCTGCCTGAAGTTTTCCTCACAATTCGCCTGAATGTTTTCCCATGCCCCGGAGGAGTGGATATGTCCGGAAGATGGACCTTGGCTGTAAAAATTAGAAAGAATTAAAGCAAGGTCCTCAATGTCATTTCTGTCAATTTTTGTTCTTTTCAACAGATTGACCATGGAACGGTCCTCAGGAAGTTGACGCATTTTAACAGCATATTCAACGGGATTGCCCGACCCTTCCATAAAATACTCGCCGTCTTTGAAGGTGATGGCGACAACATCAAGATAAACATTGTGAGTCAGGCGACGATTCAGGATAACTTCCTGACGGCAATAATATCGACGCTTTTCCAGAGTGGTGAAATCGAGAAATTCCAGGTTGACCGGTTTTTTGATCTTATAAACATAATCGCCTGTTAGAAAGACTTTAGAAATGTGCGTTTCTCGCTGTTCGATGCAACTCACGGGATGGGGATAAAAATTTGGCTTCTCCATGGCCTGAAAGAGTTTTATCTGTTGTCGGATTTCCATTTTTAATTCACATTCCGAATTGATGCTCCCTACAGCCCTGTTGAAACGGGATCTCTATTTTGCTCAGACAAGCTGCAGGGATCTTCAATAAGATTTTTTGTAAAATTCTATCTGTTCCCGCATAAGTTCGTTACAATCTTGGCGATTGCAAACAATTCTGCAGTACAACCAAATTTAGAAAATTTTCGACATCACTTTTCGCTAGATTTGGAAATCGAACATATTGTAGTCATGTCGCTCCTCTTCTTCTCGGATGGCGTTCCGTTTCAAAATCTTGCTCATCAATCGCCGGACATCTGGATAAAGGATAATCTTAACCAGAATGTGAACTCACTTGATCTTATAAGGATTAATAACCAACACAGGAGCGGGTGATTTCTTCACCACTTTTTCCGCCACACTCCCAAATATCGTGTGCTCCAATCCTTTACGACCGTGTGTCCCCATAATCAACAAGTCTATATCTTCGGATTCAATGACTTTTAGAATTTCATCGACAGTGTCTCCGGAAACGACCCTCTTTTGAAAATTGGGGCAGCTTTGCAACTGATTTTCACAAACTGTGTCCATGGC
Source organism: uncultured delta proteobacterium (assembly GCA_963706295.1). Classification (GTDB taxonomy): domain Bacteria; phylum Desulfobacterota; class Desulfobacteria; order Desulfobacterales; family UBA11574; genus UBA11574. Next base: position 38,655 of record CAVPLW010000007.1, read on the forward strand.
CTTCTTAGCACTCTCGATGGCTTCTTCCTGGAATTTATCCATAGAAGGATGGGGGACATAGAGCTTACCCCATTTATTAAGGTCCTGCACCACATGGAGCAGGTAAATTAGACTGTTGTATTTCTCGGAAATCGACAACACATAAGGCAGAATCTTTGACGAATTTTCTGTCAAATCCAATGGGAAGAGAATCTTCTTTATTTCTATCATAGCTTTAACCTCCTTTATCTTTTTCTGTTTTGATGATTTTAAAATTCATATTTCGAAATCTTTTCTCGCTACAAACGTGGATCAATATGACCTGGGCCTCCGCACTCCGGAGTGTAGCAGGTGACATCGATGAAATCACACTTTTCGCCACATTCAGGGCAAACTTCCGGTGGCTTTCCGGCTGTAATGAGAAATCCACACTTTGAACATTTCCAGTAGGTCAAACCGCATTCAGGGCAGATATCCCCCACAAATCTACCGTCGGACGTGTAGCCACAAAGTGCGCATGCATATTTTTCTTGTTCTTTTCCCATTGTATTTTCTCCTGTTTCTTTAATTGTTCTTTCTAGTGTTTGAATACATAGAAAAAAATCTATTATAGCCCCAGGACAATAAAAATGAAGAGCTATTCATCGTAACAAGCATATTTATTCTCGTGTCATGGTGGCTCCACATTTAGAACAGCGCTGCTCATAGCAGGGAGTTCCCAATTGGTGAGGTACTTTTTCACCACAATTTGGGCAGATACATGATCCGCCGGGACCGGCACCAAATCCATCACCACGACCGCGGCTTCCTCTGGGCGAGCCCATGCCTTTTCCCGTGCCCGGTCCCTGGCCTTTTGGGCCTGTTCCATCGCCTCTGGGCATTTTACTCACCTCCTTTAAATCATAGATCCTATATCTTAGCTCTTTGATAACCATATAGTATTATCTTTTCTAAATCTTTCAGTAGCATGAAGTATGCCACAAATTCACAACCTCAATTTAAACTAATTTTTCAATAAGTTGTCATAATTGATTATTTCAATTAACTCTGTAACACAGCAAAATTTCGAAAAATTTCGAAATCTCATTTCGAAAAATTTCGAAATCGAACACATCATCTCAGATTGTGTGAATAGGCAAGTATAGGTATGGAAAGGAGACCATCAACAAATAAAGTTAAGATAATCGAGTGACTTTAGGACAATTTGGAAACTTTGTAACGGATAGTAACGAATTTTTATTTTTATGGCACACTTTATGCTCATTAATAATTGATGAATTCGTAAAAAGCCGTTATTTGATTTTTTACGAGACTGTGCAGCTCCTCGTTCTAAAGGACGGGCTTGCCGGGAACAATCCGGTCAACAATAGACAAAATCGTCAGGTTTGTTTCAGCAAACATCTCTGGAGCGACTATATTATTTACCATTCCATACAAAAACAGGATAAAATGACAGCAATCCTATCACAAAAGAACCTCCAGCAAATGGCTTCCCGATGGCTTGCTCCATCCCAGAGCCACCATCCTTTAAGAATTCATACGGACACCACGGATTTTTTTAAAATAGAATATAACGATGTCGTCGTTTTAAACAGCAAACCTTATCTTATTCGTCATAATGCCAAGGAGGGACGTTTTGGGCTGGATGATGAAGTTAAATTTTGGGTAAAACGTGCCATCGATCTTAAAACCGGTAGCCTGAAAATCATCAAGCTTGTCTTTTATGAAACGTTTAAAACCCGGATCGGGGGAATCGAATTCGAGTGTTTTCGCAGCCCCAAAAAGGAGGCCCGTATATTGGATGTGATCGACGGTCATAGGAACTTCATGCATGGATATTCAATCGAGGATAAAGAGGGTAATATCGTTCGCGTGCTTGATTATATATTTGGGAAATCCCTCCATGCTTATATCGAAAGTTTACAGATGGATCACCACGCCTATTTTTACAATTTATTCCCCGGCATTCTACGTAATTTTATGGAATGTATCGAGGCGATCCGCTTTCTCCACCAACATGCTGAAAAACACGGAGATATTCGGCGCGACCATATATTGATCGACCGTGATAGCGGGCGGTACCGCTGGATTGATTTTGATTTTAACTATCGCCATCGGGAAAACATATACGGTTACGATCTTTTTGGTCTGGGTAATGTTTTGGTATTTTTGGTGGGCATGGGGGATGTGCTGCTGCTGGATCTAAAGAATCAGGATCATCCTGCTCTGGGTGGGCTACGGGAAGAAGATGTGAATATCGTGTTTAACAACCGCGTTGCCAATCTCAAAAAGATTTACCCTTACATACCCGAATCCCTCAACCGGGTGTTGATGCATTTTTCTAAAGGTGCCAATTGGTTTTATGAGAACACAACACAATTGCTGGATGATTTGAGAGAATTCAAAACGTTGACCTGAATGTTTCCACAAATATTTACCCCAAGAAAACTTTAGATTAAGGAGGCCAATGCATGATCGATAGGAAAATAATTTATAACAAGAACATCCTGATTGCCGTGGATGAGTCAGAAAACGCCCGCCGGGCGGTTTCCTATGTGAGCCAGCTTTTGACAGGTGTAAAAGGCTTTAAAGGTCTTAATCCTGCATGTCATCAGCCAACCGGAAGAGGATTACTTTCCCACATCTGCTGAAAAAGAGAAATGGCTCAGCAAGTATAAGCTGAAAGTCGATGTCATGTTGGAGAACTATCGTCAAATGTTGATACGTGAAGACTTTGACCCGGGTGATGTATCGGTACGTTCCACCCTTCGTTACTGTCCTTCCATGGCAGAGTGTATTTTAGCAGAGCGGGACGAGACGGAATATAGCACCATTGTGGTTGGCAGACAGGGGATTTCACGGAGTGAAGAGTTCCTCTTTGGCAGTGTTTCCAGCAAGATTGTCAATCATGCGCGCAACTGCACGGTCTGGGTGGTGGAATAATGGACCTTTTAACGGCTCTTTTTGGGGAACACACTTCTTCACACTTACCTCTCCAGCGAATTGCCCCAAAGCCTGTGGATATTGCAGTAGGTCAAGGCATCGAAAGACTTGAAATCCCCTTAAAAACGTACACGCCTCATAGCGCCGGTGGTGAGAGTCGAAAGAAGAAGTCATGGGAACGGACCTATGTTTTGGAAAAGATAATAACTGCGGCCACCAAAATGCCGGCGCCCAGGGCGAAAAGGCTGTATCTCTTATGCTCCGTTTCAGCCTGAGGCAGAAGGTGAGTGGCCCCCACGTAAACAAGGGCTCCTGCAGAAAATGCCAGTAGGGCACCCAGGAGAGGTTTGTCAATTTTGCTGATCAAGGGGTACGACACGAGCATGCCCAGGGGCGTGGTCAGGGCCGCAGCCAAGAAGGCAAAGAGCAGCGACGTCCTCTCCCTGAACCCGCCCCGTTTCAGCAGCAGGTACGTTATGATCCCCTCGGGAAATTCGTGAAGAACCATACCGGTGGCTGCCAGTAGCCCGGTAAAGATACTGACGGTGAAGGTAATGGAATAGATGAACCCGTCGATAAATGAGTGGAAGCCGATTCCAAGCATGGGTACAAGGCCGATCCCGTATTGCGCATCCGATCCTTTATCGCACACAAAAGCGTTGATGAACCGATTAAATAAGTGCAGGCTAAGGTACCCGGCCAACAGATAGAATGGGGCATTTGAATTCATGGAAAATGCCTTCGGGATGATGTGCAAGAATGACACTGATATCAGGACGCCGGCGGCGAAACAGATGAAGTAGATGGTATTCTTACGGCCCCATTGCTCGAAGCGGCGTATGACATAAATGCCCGTCGAGGTCACTAATGCGGCCATAGAACTGGCTCCCAAGGCCGTCCAGAACGTGTTTTCCATAGTATCCTCATATGAATGCTATGTGACGTAACCGAGGTGTTCGCTATGTGCTATATCTAAGCGGGGGTTACCATCACAGCACATGGCGCGTGGCCAACGACTCTCTCAGCAACACTGCCTATTAAAAGTTTATCAAGCCCGGTCCTTCCATGGGTTCCCATCACGATGAGGTCAATATTTTTTTCCTTTGCTTCTTGAATGATAAACTCATGGGGCTGTCCGCCTACATGCACAATCGTTTCACATGGTATATTTTCTTTTGTGGCTTTAGCCTTGACTCCTTCAAGGAATTCCTTTGTTCCCTTTAACACCTCTTCCTCATGAGTAAGTAAAATCTCCTTCACTTCGGGATACAGGTCAATGACGCTAACTACAAAAAGGGTACTTTTGCATATCTTTGCGATGCTTATCGCCTGATCAAAAGCCTTCTCGCTATATTTTGATCTATCCATCGCGACAAGTATTCTCTTACATTTAGTCAAAGGACATACCGGCTGTGCCTGTTCCATTTTAATTCCCTCCTTTAAAGAATTAAAATTGTTAAATTACTCATTTATAACCCTGGGTAAATTGGGGAATGAAATCAACCCATCGGAACGGTTTGAACGCCCTGGCAAAATGACTGTTTTCCCATGTGATAAGTGCATTTTTATGAGTAAGAATGTTTCAGAAATTTTGGTTTTCTAATTTCTTTATCAGTTAAAGGTATTGCGAATTTCATGTATATATACAATTTTCTCGCCTCACTAAATTCTTTCATTCTGCGTAATTCGCAAGATGATTTATTAAGGCCGAAGAATAACGAGTTGTAGGTAAATAAAATGGACACTATCGACCTAAAAGGGGCAGAAGAAACATCATTGTGGTCACTCCCACCCCTCATGGAGTCATCAAGCACCGCTTTTATATTTAAAGGAAAGGCTTACTCTGGCGCGATAAGTGGAGACCTTTCCATTCTCGACCTTCATATCGAGTTTTGTAACTTCCGCGATTCTCAGATCCTCAAGGGGCTTGGATGCTGTTTCTACAGCATTCTTGGCAGCATCCTCCCAAGAAACACTGCTTGTTCCTACTAACTCAATAATTTTGTAAGTGGACTCACTCATAATTTTCCTCCTTTCTTTCGTTATGCTCATTGATATTTGTAAAATAACTAACAACTATGAGATTAATAATTTAGGCCTTTACAAACGACCTACAAAAGCCAAGTATGTGATCAAATAGTTATGTTGAAGTGGCCGTTTTATGGTTTTATTACTTCATGATCAAAACGGCCTGATCAGAGCTCATAATCGCCTTCCATATCAAGAATGAATTCGTTCGGACGTTCTCCTAAGGTGACCTTGAATGCACCATTGCCTTTAATGTCGACCAGTTTACCTGTCCCCTTGTAGGTTTCCCAAGTGCCGGTTGTAACTCTAGTTTTTCCGTCACGATGACCATCAAAACGGCTGTAGACGGAACCATACTGGAAGTTGGTAATTGCATAACCCTGCATTGATCCAGAACCTTTGATGCGGTCGTGAAAGTTGACACTGCGGCGCGAGACGAATTCGCCGGCCACACCCTGTGTGTACTCGATCGGCTCACCTTCCATTTCTACCAGTATCAATGCATGGTCAGGTTCATCATGGACATTAAGTGCCTCCTTGCGGGTAATGCAAAGTTTGTAAGTAGCTTTTCTAATCATCTCTTTCTCCTTTCTATTTGGTTTTATATAGTGCCTTATCAGCAGTTTTAACAATAAACTGTGATGAATATTTTTCGCATGGAAACACACATTGTCGAGCCCCCACACTAAAAGCAATAATTCTGATCATTTTTTCCTCTTAGACGTTTGCTCGGCCTCCAATTTCCGAGACCAGTCCATATACCTTCTCATTATGCTCAGATTAAACGAGACATCCTTACCGGTTTCGAGAAAGGTGCTGTTGAACCAGTTCATCAGGGCTTGTACTGGAGGAGCCGGTGATGACTGTGGTGCCCTTTGCTCTAAAATTCTCCATGGCCTTAGAGCCCATGTTCCCTGCGATGATAACGCTAACCCCCAAATCATGAAGCCAATCGGGTAATACATTCGGACCATGGGAAGGTGGGTGCAAAATGTCCTTTTTTATTATTTGCTGATTTTGTATATGGAAAATGGCAAATTCGGTTGCCTTACCAAAAGATGGAAAAAGCCGACCTTCGGCTATTGGAATGGCAATCTTTGTGATCACAGATTTTTGTGAACGGCTGTCTTCAATAATTTTATCGACAATTAATTCATATCCATGTGCTGCTTCGGAATTCGGATATTTCTCCAGATAAGATTGCCCTGCTGCAGTGCAATACGGCATGTGCGGATCAGTGGGAATCCGACCTAAGTAGCGAACATTCAAGATAATTGATTCTCTGAACATTCCTTCCCGGTTTTGTCGCAATTTTTACAAAATAAACCGCTCATATTTTCTACGAAACCCAAAATAGAATTTTGGGCGTTTTCGTATAAATTAATCAATTCTCTGACTTGTTTTCTGGCATGAGGCAGATATTCCTTCTCGGGGGCTGAAACGAAAATGACTTTGGCATCCTGGATCGCTTGGGCCACGGCGAGCGGTTCATCGCCCGTACCCGATATGGAATCGATGATGAGATAATCCAAGTCTCCCCAATTTATGTCAGCAATGAACTGGCGAATGACATGGCTTTTCAAGTCCCCTCGCCAGATCACGGTCTGGTTCACATCCTTCAAGATGGATTTAATAGATATCACTTTCAGATAATCTGAATAGGATTCGGGGACAAATTGCTTATCTACATCGGTTTCATAAATTCCTTGGAGCCCGAGCATGTTGCAAATATTTGTGCCATGAAGATCAAGATCTATCAGGCCGACTTTCACCTTTCTTTTTGAAAGGACAACTGCTAAATTGACAGCAAGGCTTGTTTTCCCGACGCCCCGTTTGTTGCTCGTAACTATGTACTTATGCTGGATTAAGGACGGGAAATCGTCAATGACCCTGTCTTGTTCAGCCGCCCCGGAATCCTTATTCTTTCGATATGGAGGATCGAAATCCTTGGATAAGTTACTCATAACACACCCCCTGCATATAATTATTAAATAATCATTGTGACTTCTCTTTCTACCTAACTTTATGCATGAAATGTACCACCCGAAAACAGTATATGGATATAACTATGAAATAACCCTTGTGTCTTCTGCTTTTAAACCCTGCACCCATTTCCTTTGTTGGCCGTAAAACCTATAAGCATTTCCTTCTCACTGATACAAAAAACATCACCTTAAAAATTATATTTCCATAAGTACTATCCGTGTTAGTCTTTTTGATTTCGCAATTTTGCGAAAAGAAATTTCGCAATTTTTCTAAATTTGACTGCCCAGAAGAATTAATCACAGGTGCAATGATATTAACTATTTGGATTTTTGTTATTTTTTCAGATCATGATTTGGTGGCATGATCCATGCAAATCAGGAAGTTAGGTCATGGGAAAACAATAAGATCAATTAATATCTTTTGAAGAATCTTTTTTAAATTATATCACGGGTCACGTATAAAATAATTTTTTCGTGAGGGGAGCAAAAAATATCAACATGCCCTTAAGGGTTAAAAGGAGGTGATCTTCATGACGGATCGAGACATATACAAGAAAATAGATATTAACACGTATCAGAAAGAGGCAGAACTCAAAAACGGGACTAAGCTTCTTCTGCGCCCGATGGTGGCGGAAGACCAGGATGCGTTGTATGAGTTTTTCAAAGAGATTCCCAGAGAAGATGCAAGGTATTTGCGTGACGATGTATCCAGCAGACTCCTTGTAGAAAAATGGGCGAAAAATCTTGACTACGAAAAGACGCTGCCCATTTTGGCAATAAAAGATAATGCTATTATCGGTGATGCAACGATCAACCGCCGCCGGTCTGGCTGGAAACACCATCTGGGTACCGTGCGGGTTTTTGTGCACAAAGAATACCGGGATGTTGGTCTGGGGCATCTGATGATTGATGAGCTCGTGGACATCGCGTACAAACTCGGGATCGAAAAACTCATTGTCGAAATTCCCGACCCTGCTGGCACTGCTGCAATCAATGCGTTTACCAGAGCGGGATTCTATCGTGTTGCAGTAATTCCGAACATGGTCAAGGACAGGGAAAATATGCCTGTGGATGTTGCGGTTATGATGAAAGACGTTAGACCAGCGCACGACGATGCCTATGATTATGATTTTTAAAGCAGTTTTTGAGTCACAACTAAGGGCGGGATAGAAGATTTTGTATCCTCCTCACGGATAATTTTTTGGCGGGGTTTCGCAAAACCTCAGTTGTTATGTATTTTGAAGAATCTCTACTTGGTTGATCAAAAACATTAACAAAAGATTGAGAAATTTCGTAAGGAATTAAAATACTGTGAATAGAATATAATCTATGTTGGTATAATGAATACCAAGGCATATAACATCTTAAAGGAGGATGTTACCCATGGAGAAAAAAATATTATTGGCAATTGATGATTCTGAAAACGCTAGGCGAGCAGTTGAATTTGTAGCAATTTTTTTTACACCGGATAATAAAATTACGCTATTTAATGTAATTCCAGACACTGCAACCTTGTGCGCAATGAACAGTCCGGAGTTAACCCCTTATTTTACATCTCAACAGAGCTCTTTTTGCTTGCTGGAAGAGAAAAAAAAGAAGCTGGTTAATGAGGCCATGCAAAAAGCTAAAAGGATACTTTTAGATGCAAAATTTGAAGAAAAGAATATCGCAATAAAATCAGAAGTAAAAAAAGGGGGAATTGCAAGAGATATCATAAGAGAAGCCAAGGCCGGTTATCATGTCGTCGTTATGGGCAAGAGGGGCCTGTCCGGAATCAAGGAATTTATTCTAGGGAGTGTTACACAAAAAGTATTCAATACAGCCAAGGATATTTCGGTTTTAGTTGTGGATTAGCTTAAGTTAACAAAAATTAGATTTATATCAGAAAAAGAGGTGAAGGAAAGATGTCTATGCCCAAAGATCAATTTCAAAAGAAAAAGGTGAAATTCTGGTAATTCTCCCGCGAGTCGCCAGCAAAAAAGGATCCATGACTAACAGAAAACAGAACGATGAAAAGAAAGATATCATCTCTGCTTTATTTAAAGCCTTTAAAAGTTTCGGAACCTCATTACCTATTATACTGGGTGTAATCTTAGTTTTGGGACTTTTCCGAACGTTTGTATCAAAGCAGATGCTTTCTGCCTTATTTACGGGAGAATTTCTGCGAGACACTGTAATTGGTGCATTAATTGGCAGTATCTCTGCCGGAAATCCTGTTAACAGCTACATTATAGGAGGAGAACTGGTAAAAGAAAATGTCAGCCTCATTGCAATAACATCATTTCTCGTGGCATGGGTTACGGTCGGTATCATTCAATTTCCTGCTGAAGCAACCATTTTGGGGAGACGGTTCGCGTGTGTCAGAAATATTTTAGGCTATATTTTAGCTATCCTGGTTTCAATAGCAACTGTTAATACATTGGTAATAATTCAATGATAGAAATGGAGATAGAAAAGATAGGGTGAAAAAAAGAAATGGAGCCAAATATAATGGAATATATTTTTTAGGGACTGTCGTCTTTATCTATTTTCTGCTGTTTTTTCCCCAGCCCGAGAACATAGAGAAATCTCTAAAGGTAAGCGCAGATGCGCTTATTCAGATCTTGCCATCTTTATTACTTATTATACTCTTTATGGGCATCATGAATTATTTTGTTTCTCCCGAGGCAGTATCAAAGTATGTCGGGAAAGACTCTGGAATTAAAGGATGGTTTTTAGCTATATTTACAGGAATACTGAGTCATGGCCCTGTTTATGCTTGGTATCCTTTTTGCGAGATCTTCGAAATCAAGGCATGAAGAGCGGTTTGATTGCAGCGTTTCTGTATAACAGGGCTATAAAAATTCCGCTTTTACCTTTAATGGTATATTACTTTGGGACACGATTTGTTCTAATATTCACTTGTTATATTGTTGTTGCCTCTATTGTTCAGGGCTGGATTATTCAAATGATTGAAAAGTAAACTTCCAATTAAAGATAATACATTTTTATCATATGTTTCTTTATAAATAACGCTTCTTTTGCAAAATACTATATTGGTATGGTTCTTGCTGATAAACATAGAAAGTTTTTTGGGGTGTTGTATGTTCTGAACAACAGGTTAAACTTAAACTAATTATCAAAATTATTAATTCTGGAGACTTAAGGAGAAAGGTGTTCATGAAAAAGATAATGATAGCAGTTGACGATTCGTTGCATTCTAAAAATGCCGTACGTTACGCTGCGCACATTTCGGTTTGGGAAAAAAATATGAGTTATGTTCTTTTTCACGTACAATCGATGCTTTCCCAGTACCTCGAGGATGAAGCCAGAACAGACTATAAATCCCGCAACCAATTAAACCAGATCAAGGCAAAAAATATAGAAGCATCTCGCCAGCTGCTCGAGCAATATAAGTCGCAAATGGTCCAAACGGGCATCGAGGAAAGCCAAATACAAATAGTCACTCATCCGACAAACCTTGGCATCGCAAAGGATATTATTGAATATGCATTAAAGGGACAATATGATGCACTTGTTCTGGGCAGACGGGGTGTTTCAGGCTTAATAGAATATTATATGGGGAGCGTTTCATCCAATATCGTACAAAATTCTAGAGTTACTCCCATTTGGGTTGTCGGCAGCAATGTGACCCCCGCCAAAATCTTGGTGCCTATTGATGGATCGGAATACAGTCTTCGTGCGATTGATCATTTGGCTTATATCGTCAGCGATCATTCCGATATTAGCCTGACCTTTTTGCACGTCCAACCCAAACTCAAAGACTTCTGTAAGATTGATTTTGAAACAAAAGAAGCGGATGCTTTTGAAGACCTGATCATAAAAGGCAATCAAAACTGCATCGACAACTTTTATGCCTTAGCTCTAAAGAAATTAAAAGAATTCGGAATAAAAAAAGATCGGATAGAAATCAAAACGGTCACACGCCTCTTAAGTATAGGCAGCCCTATCGTGGATGAAGTGAAAACCAGAAACTTCGATACGGTTGTGATGGGACGCAGCGGTATTAACAAGAGTTTTTTTACGGGAAGCGTTACAAACTATGTATTGAATAACATATCAAATGCCGCCATCTGGATTGTCCCATAATAGAGGCTGGCGCAAAAACTAAAGAGACATATCAAAGAAGGTTGAGGATCAGACAAATATAAGAAGTGTAAATTTGGTTATTGGAATGTTTATTATTTTTTTGTAAAAATCCATATAACCATCAGATTAAATATCCATGGGATTACGCCCGTGGCACTTTCAAAATGAATTAGCCAATTTTAGCTTTGGCGTTCACCCACGGACTCACGCCTTGGTTCTCTGTTAATTTTGATAGATCAAACGGACTTATATAACAGCCGAAGACTCTTTTTGTTTTTTTAGGCGTTTAATTCAACAATTGCCTATTCAGGTGACTTTAAAAAGCATTCTCAAAAAGGAAAAAATCATGTCATTGGTGACTGCAGACAATTTAGAAAAAACTTACCGGATCGGTGAAATTTCGGTTAAGGCCATTCGCGGTGTGAATTTCACCATTGAACCGGCATCCTTTGTCTCATTTGTGGGCCCTTCCGGCAGCGGTAAAAGCACACTGCTCAACATGATTGGCTGCCTTGATCCACCGACTAAGGGCTCTTTACAGGTTGCGGGCCAGGATATTGCCCGCATGGATCGTAAGCAGGCTGCGCATTTCAGAGGCGAACACATCGGTTTCGTGTTCCAGGACTTTAACCTGATTCCAGTGTTGACGGTTTTTGAAAACGTGGAATATCCGCTGCTTATGGTGCAAAACTGGCCTGCTAAAGAGCGAAAAAAACGGGTAAACAATCTGCTTGACGCTGTCGGCATGGGAGATCAGGGTGACAAATATCCAAGCCAGATTTCGGGTGGTCAGAAGCAGCGGGTAGCGGTTGCCCGGGCCTTGGTGACCAATGCCAAAATGGTGTTGGCGGATGAGCCAACTGCAAACCTTGACGGGGAAACGGCAAACCGAATTATCAATCTGATGAAAAAGATGCGTGATGAATTTGGCACAACCTTCATTTTTTCCACTCATGACCCCAAGGTGATGCAAAGCGCAGAAATAATTTTTACCCTTGAAGACGGTAAGCTTTTGCAAAGGCAAAACGATAATGGAGGGACAAATGCTTAATGTTATTAAAATTGCCGCCCGAAATCTTCGCCGGTATCAGCGCCGTACGATACTAACATCGGCCCTGATCACTCTGGGTGTGGTGGCGGTACTGCTTTTTATTTCGATAACAGGATCTTTCAAGAGTATGATGGTTGGCCAGATCACGGACTCCATGATTGGCCATCTGCAGATCCATCGCAAAGGCTATCTGGCCTCCATTGACAATTTGCCGCTCAATCGCAATTTGAACCAGCAACAGGTGGCAAAGGTAAAAGAGATTTTAAGCGGTGTGGATGCGGTTGAATCCTTTTCCATGCGTATCAAGCTTGGGGCCATGTTCAGCAATTTTACCGAAACCACCAACATCAGGCTTAATACGGTCATCCCCGAGCAGGAGGTCAAGACCGTTCCTTTGCTTTCCGACCGAATTATTGAAGGGCAAAAAAAGGATGTTCTGCTGCAAAAAGGTGAAATCCTCATTCCTGAACTGATTGCCAAAGGCATGAAAGTGAAGGTGGGGGACAGTGTTGTGCTGGTGGCCAATAACAAGGACGGATCGGTCAACGGAAAAACTTTCTTGGTGAGCGGTGTTCTTGAAGGCATTTCCGGACCCGGAGGTCGGGATGGGGTAATTCACCTGGATGATGCCAAGGAGTTGCTGCGCATCGATGGTGTTGAAATCAGTGAGATAGCGGTCCGTCTGAAAAACATGGACGATCTCCCCCGGGTTTTTTCCAACCTCAAGGGCGAGCTTGCCTCTTTCACCAACAAAGAAGGCAAGCCGGTATTTGAAGTACACACCTGGGAGGATCTGTCACCATTTTACAATATCGCCCGAATGATTGATCTCATGACTTTTTTTATTAAAATCATGCTTGTGGCCATCGTTCTGGTAAGCATCATGAATGTGATGATCATGGCCGTGTACGAGCGGATCAACGAAATCGGAACCATTGCCGCCATTGGCACGTTGCCGGGTAAAATTATGGCCTTGTTCGTAACCGAGGGTTTTCTGCTCGGCGTGCTTGGAACAGCCGTCGGAACGGTGATCAGCCTGGTCAGCATTGCCGCCATTAATGCCGCCAAATTAACCTTTAATTTCGGACGACAGTCCAACCTGGTGCTGGCCCCGACCATCGGAGCGGGGGATGTCATTACCATTGTGTTGATTGTTATCGGCATCGCCGTGGCAGCCAGCCTGCAGCCGGCCTTTAAGGCTGCACGAATGGACCCGATAACCGCCCTGCGGCATGTATAAAAGGAGGAAAAATGAAAAAATTAATTATTGTGGTTTGCTTACTCCTGCTTCTTAATGCCGTTGTTTTTGCCCAACCCAAACAGGCACAAATAATTGCCGTGGCAACGCTTGAAAAAGCAGAAAACAGTCCAATAAGCGATAAAGCAGCACATGCTCCGTATTATTTGATCTTCGACAATGGTGGAAATCTCCTGGAGGTTATTTCTAATCCGTTTCGTGATGCTGTGAGGGGCGCCGGGCCAAAAGTTGCAGATCTTCTTGCCTCAAAAAATGTTAGCGTAGTGGTTGCAGGTGATTTTGGCCATAAAATGAAATCCGCTTTGGATGAAAAAGGAATAGATCATCATGAGGCATCAGGTATTGTACAAAACGTTCTTGAAGACATTATTAAATGAAACGAATGTGAGGTAAATTATGATAAAATATATTACAGGAAGTATACTGGTTTTTTTGGTAGTGAGTTCCTCGGCTTTTGCTATTGATGGAAATGAGCTATTGGAAAAAATAGACCGCAACCTCAACCCCGAAAGCTTTGAGATGTACCGCAAACTGATCAATGTTGAACCTGACGGTTCAAAAAAAGCGTTTATCATATATTCAGTAAAAAAGGGAAACGATAAGATTGCATCCGTCTTTTTGTCTCCTGCCAGTGAAAAAGGCAGATCTACCCTTCGGGTGGGAGAAAATATGTGGCTTTACATTCCAAATGTGGGAAAACCCATCCGCATAACCAGCCTACAGTCCGTAACGGGGGGCATTTTCAACAACGCGGACATCATGAGGCTTGACTACAACCAAGAATATAACTGTGAAAAAGTGGAAAAAAAAGAAGGTCTCTACCTTCTTCACCTAAAAGCAAAGACCAGGTCTGTTGCTTACGACAGGGTTAAAATGTGGGCCGTTGATAAGAAGCTGCTTCCTACCAAAATCGAATGTTATGCCGCATCCGGGATACTGCTAAAAACCCTTCATTTCAAGGAGATCAAAACCTTTGTTGATAACATTATCCGTCCTTCTGTCATCGAAACTGACAGCCCTCTTCACAAGGGATACAAATCAATCATGATTTTTGTAAAAGTTAAGCCCATGAAGCTTAAAGATGAGGTGTTTACACTCACATTCATGCCCAAGCTGGAATCTCTGCGATAAATGGATTATCAAGAAATTGAAATTACTTAAGATATTGCTATCTATCTTTATTTTTTTCCCCCAGTTTCTCCTCGCCCAGGAAGAGTATTCCTTTGACTTGTCGGAAATAGAGAAAGAGATGGAAAAAAAAACATACAGTATTGGTGGGTATCTAGAATTTAGGCCCACATTTTATTGGTTGGATGATGATGCGGCTTTCTATAACCTTGAATTTTATGATCGTTCAAATAGAAGCAAGTTAGATGAATATAATTTCGAACTTTTATTGGATGCAAGTTATGAAAAAGGAATGGGAGGCTTTTTTCTGCGGACAATTATTGACGCTGTTGAGTCTGAAATCGAATCAGATTTAGAAGCAAAATTTTTCGAAGGATATTTGTCTCTACAACCCTCGCCGTCTTTTATCGCTGATCTTGGCAAAATAACACTAAACTGGGGGAAAGGCTATGCCCAAACCTTTGTAGGCTTTGTGCAAAGACCTAAAAATCCCGAGGATCCTAACCTTCCTCGTGAAGGGTTCATTATGGCATTAGCGGATTACACAAAGAGTTTTAATGGGCCTTTGCAAACCGCAACCCTTACCCCTGTCCTCGTCCCTGTTTATGAGGATATTAACGAGGATTTTGGAAATACAAACAATCTTAACTTCGCCGGCAAGCTGTATCTTCTTTACTATAACACTGATATAGATTTTTTGTTCCTCACCGGTGGTAGTAAAACGTCCAGATTTGGTTTAGATTTTTCGCGAAATATCACCCCAAATTTCGAAATACATGGTGAATTTGCGTTTATAAATAATTTCAAAAAGAAATTTGTCGATAGCGATGGAAGAATGTATGACAAAACATTTGATGCCACAAGCTATCTTGTAGGCCTCAGATACCTCACACCCTACGATACTACCTTCATTTGCGAGTATTATCGGAACGGAACGGGATTCACCGCCGGTGAGATGGAGGATTTCTTTGCCTTTGTAAATAAGGGTCATGATGTGTTTCTCGCTTCAGGCGATGATAGCCTTTTGAGAAATGCCGCATCATTTGCTGAAGAAGGCTACAACAAGCGAAATCCCATGCAAGATTACCTTTACTTGCGTATTAGCCAGAAAGAACCCTTTGATATTCTTTATTTCACGCCATCAATTACCTGGATCTACAACCTTAATGATAAAAGCTATTCCCTTTCCCCGGAGTTCTTATATACAGGCTTTATAAATCTGGAGTTGCGGTTGAAGGCGGGATTTATTGAGGGGGGTCCGGACACTGAATATGGTGAAAAGAAAAACGATTGTCGGGTAGAATTCAGAGTGCGGTATTATTTTGATGCTGTGAAGGTGTTTGAACGGATAAAGAAAAAGTCATAAACGACACTTTTCCCAACACGATAGTTCATGAATCAATTTGGCATTCCATAGTGAACCTTACGTTCGTTGCTTTCAGAAAACAAGCTATTTTTTTCGTGCTTGCACGGAAAACCTACATTTGGAGTATATTCTGTTTATCCAAAAACAATAATCCAGAATTAAAAGGTGGTAAGTAAATGCAAGGCGGCGGCAGTATAGGACCCAATTAAAGAAAGTTGAGGTAGATTGATGGATACCCAGCGAATGCGAATTGGTTTTATTGCGACACGATTGTCGGGAACGGACGGTGTTTCCCTTGAGACCAATAAGTGGGTGAATATCTTGCAAGGGTTGAGACATGAATGTTTCTGTTTCTGCGGAGAATCTGACTGGCCGGAAGAGCGCGTGCATATGGTTCCGGAGGCGCAGATGAGACATCCGGAGATCTTAAAAATTGATGAAACGCTTTTCAAAGATAAAAAACGCTCCGGAGATACTAGCCGAACAATTCACAAACTTAAGGAAAATTTAAAGGCCGGCTTGTATCGGTTTGTGCAGAGGTTTGATTTGAATCTTCTTATAGTAGAAAATGCATTGTCTTTGCCCATGAATGTGCCTTTGGGAATTGCACTTGCTGAATTTATAGGTGAGACATCGATGCAGACGATAGCCCATCATCATGATTTCTGGTGGGAGCGCACCCGATATATAAAAAGCCCGGCAGATGACTATTTACGTTCGGCATTTCCCTGCACCATGAGTTCTGTTTATCATGTGGTTATTAACAGTATCGCTGCTCGTGAACTTGCTTTCCGGACAGGCATTGGTTCCGTCCTTGTACCAAACGTGATGGATTTTGATTCACCTCCTTCTTTGCCGGATGGTTATGCAAATGATATGCGGCAGGAGCTGGGAATTAAAAAAGGAACTACTATCCTGCTTCAACCAACGCGTATAGTACCTCGAAAAAAGATAGAAAGAGCTATCGCATTGGCACGGCGTATCAACACAGAATGTGTGTTAGTCGTGACCCATAAAGAAGGTGACGAGGGCATTGATTATCAGATATACCTTAAAGAATTTGCCAATCTTATCGGGGTGAACTTTTTGTGTGCAGCCGACCGGTTTGCCTACCGTCGCCAGACAACTTCTGACGGACGAAAAGTTTATTCAATAGCAGATGCATATACACAGGCAGATTTTGTGACTTATCCCTCGGTGATCGAAGGATTCGGAAATGCATTTTTGGAAACGATATATTACCGCCGTCCCATTATAATGGAAGCCTATGAAATCTTCAAATGTGACATCCAACCCAAGGGGTTTAAGGTAATATGGTTTGAAGATTTTATAAGTCGGAAAATCGTTGAAGACGTCCAAAAGATACTCTGTAATCATGAGCTGGCCATTGAATGGACAGAGAAGAACTATCAACTCGGACGCCGTTACTATTCTTACCAGACGTTAGAGAAGAGACTGGTCACGTTATTGGAACACTGTGCGGGCATCTGGTAAAATTCGATACTGTTTCATTTTTCATATATAGCAAATAAACAAATCAAACTTGGGGAAAATCCGGGCTAATCATTAAGCCGTGAACGAATGAGGAGCAGGGGGCGGTCTATACGTTGCAACACCCCGGCTGCGACGCTTCCATAAAATGTTCTGGACAAACCGCTGCGACCGTGACTGGCCATCGCCACCAGGTCCGCATTTTCGCGTTCGGCAGCATCGATGATCGCTTTCACGACCAGCCCATGGCCGATGAAAGTTTGAACTTTGACACCTTTTGCGCGAAACTCTTTTTGAATAGAAGCAAGATAAGTTTCTGTCTCCTTCTTTTGATGATCGCGTTTTTCAAGGTACTTTGACATATCAATCACTTCATCATATTCCAGCATAAGCGACGGTTCCGCAACTATAAATAAAATCACTTTGGCGTTGAAACATAGTGACAGATTCTTAACATGAGGCAAGATTGCCTCAGCTCGTTTCGAACCGTCCAATGGAACCAATATAGTTTTATACATGTCTCCCTCCTGTATCTACAAATTTGATAAAAACCCTATTATGGTTTTTGAATACCCCGTTCGCTTGTCGGAACGCAGTGGAAATCCCGTCTCAACGAGGCGGCGGGGAGCTTCATTTTACTCCGGATGCAGAGAAAACAGAGATCTATATTTGCCCCATTTCCCGTCACATCATTTTAGACTATATTTTTCGCAAATTTACCCGTATCTGGATATGGCATCGTCCACAGCCGCCTTCAAATCATCCATTGCTTTCTCCACTTCTTCTTTGAGATTTTCCTTCGTGTTCTCGCTGGCATATTTCAAGTCGTTCAATGTTTTCAGCACGTTATCTGTTTTTTGCTTCAGCGCCTGGAAATGTTTGATAATCTCAGCGTTGACTTCCGTTTTCGAGCTCTTTTTCTCAGCTTGAATTTCATCAATTTGGTAGCCTAAATCCTTGGCCATTTTTCTTCTCATCTTCCAATAAGCGTCGCTATGCTGCATTGCTTTGCCCTCCTTTTTCGTTAAAACTCAGTTGAGCGATTGTCGAGTTTGCCGGAGATGCAAGGCGCAGGGTGCGCTGCTGCAGTCAGCTATCCTTCGGCATTGCCCGATCTTCAAATCTGTGGGCTGTTTATTCCGTTGCTTTTTATTTGATTATAGATCCTCAATCCTCCCCTGATATCTCCAAGGACACATTCAAGATATCCCGCCTGTCATTCTAATAGATATAGTTTCTATTGTGTCGGGTCGGAGCTGCGCCATCAACCGGTATGGTGGTGCACCGATGCAACGGCTTCTAATTTGGCGAAAATTTATGTCCATTTTCCCCAATAAAGATTAGGTTGCTTAATTGCTGTTTGAAAGTACCGAGTTTCTTTTGAAACACTTCCTTACCGAATGGATAGATGGTTTTAAGGTCATTAGTGTCAATAAAGATCTGATAAGAACCGCTATCATATTTTTTTAGAGTTTCGAGCAATTCATAGGCAGAATTTCCATCAAAATCACCCTCCAATTTTAGATGAAGACTGTCTCTGGTTTTAAAAGAAAACATATGGAAGTTTGATGCCATTGTTATCCTCCGTAATGGCTGGAATTTTTTACGGTACGGTTATGTGAAGAACACTGTTGTGAGTCCCGAAAGAATTCGGACAGGTTTGATCATTCTGGGGGTCTTCCCTCCATTCCCCGTCAATCAAAAACTTGTACTCGTATTTTCCAGGAGAAAGCACCACTGTTTTGTTCCATGCTCCCTCTCCATCACTTTGCATCGAGTGTTTTTTGGGATTCCAATTGTTAAAATCTCCCATCAAGACAACCTCTTTGGCTTCGTCTGATTTTAATGAAAATTTCACTCTTCGCCGTTTAATCTTTTGTTTTGATTTGACATATGACATGTTACGCCTCCTTAGTAAATATCCTGGCCCAGAGGGTCAGGCTTTGGTTTACCCCTGAAAGGGGCTGTTTTACTTAAAGTCGTACAAGTTAAAAGTGTCTAAAGTGATCTAAAGTGCCTAAAGTTATGGTGTCGCTTCGCTCCAATGTTTTTATATAATTGTCAGAATTCCTTAACTTTAGCTCACTTTAAACTTTAGTTCACTTCAAACTCTTGCAGCGATTCTTCAGGCAGAGTCGAAGAACTCTGACTCCCGCAATGCGGGACAGGCCCGAATGGTCTCGGCAATTTTTCTGTACACATCAGAAAACCGAATCAATCCCACAATCTCTCTGCCTTCCATGACAAACAGGGAGTCGTTTCTGCCCACCACAAAAAGGTGAAAAGCCTTGTCCATGCTGTCGTTAACGTGAAGAATTTGATTGGGTGAAGGTTTTCTGATGCAGTTTTTGATCTTGATCTCAACAGCCTTGGTGCAAAGTTTGGAAAGGGGCTGCTGCCACAACCGGAACTGCTCTTTCATATTTTCAAAAACGCTTTGGGGGATGCGATAATAAGAGAGATCTTTGAGATAATCGATTTTGTCATAGTTGGGTTCCAATCCATAGATCACGTCTAAGGGAGAAAGCTTTCCAACGATTTTTTGGGTATCATCATAAACCAGGAGAATCCTTTGGGGCGCTTTTCCGGAAGCATAATCCTGCTGGGCTTTTTCAAGGGCATCCACGGCTTGGGCAAAAGTGGCCTCACAGGAAATTTTGGGAAACTCAGAAACCGGCCGCATCAACTCACTGACTTTCATTTTTTCCATGGTCACCTCCTTTTTTTTAAAGAATAATTAAAAATTTTAAATACATGTGAAGCATCCTGGGCAATGTTTTTAAATGTCAAATTTTCAAGGATGAATAAATTTTAACAACGGTACGCCATTCATACTCGCAAGATTATGACCAACTTCAGATAATTCATTTGCATAACGCATCCGGCCTGTTTTATGATCGTTAAAAAGATGATTTTTATCCATTCTACCTCCTTAGAATTACCGTTTTCCTATGCATGATGGGGCTTGTTAATTACTTGCGATTACAATTAATGAAATAATGCACCATGCTGCTGTAAGACCTAAAGAAGTTATCAGGAAAATGCCAAAGCTTTTCATGATTTTTCCCTCCCGCAAATTCTACCAGTCCATCCACTCGCTCATTATAATTTGGTTAAACGACTTACAAATGTCAGAAGTATATTGTGGCCAAACCCCTTGTCTTTTTGAAATTAGTGAACCTTTAAAAACATTATGAACTTTTCTATATTTCTTTTTCATTCCTGTGGATCAATCGAGACAGAGAATCTTCAATAGTTTTGATTGTGAACGGCTTATCAATAAGATCTTGAATTCCGGCACTCTCTCGCTTCAGAAACAAGCTCTTTACTTTTGTAGGCCGTGATGAGTATCTTTATGGCATCCGGACGAATCTCCTGAATCTTTTTAGAAAATGTCAACCCATCTATGCCCGGTAATTTATAGTCTGTGAGAATGATATCCCAATCTTCCTGTTTGAGTAATTCCAGACCCTCTTCAGCCGTCTCTACTGCCAGAATGTGGCAGCCTTCAGTACCGAAGTACAAGGTCAGGGAGTCCCTGATCCACTCATCGTCGTCTACGAGTAATATTTTCTTGGCTTTGAGTTTGCTAAACAGGTCCATCTGAAGTCCCCTGGAACATTAAATTTCGTTTTGTGGGAAAAATACTGTGGCTTCTTACCATTTACGGATTGCATGAAGTATGCCACCGAATCATAATTAAGATAAATCTTATAAAATCAAGTAGTTATTGTTTTACCGTTCGCCCAGCATCTTATCATATAGCCCTAATTTAGAAGAATTTCGAAACTTGTTTTAGAAAAATTTCGAAAAATACGAAAAAAAACACACCAGGCCAAATGATATCACCTGATGCTGGTAATTACGTAGAATAGAATATTCGGGAGAAATTATATAAGAATTGTCAAATGGTTTGATCAGATCTTTCTGGGAGACGGGATCTATTTGTTTTGTAGCTTCTTTCTCCGGTAACGGAAGGTGTGGTGGTTCATGTTAAGGAGTCTGGCAGCCTTACTTTCGTTGCCTTCGGCCATTCTAAAGGCTTCTTCAATATAATATTTTTCTAAAGATTCTTGAGTGAAAGCAAGGTCGATGCCTTGAGCTGGAAGCGGTGGAAAAATAATTCCATCTGTTGCTTTTTTGGGTGTGTCACTTCCGGATATTTTTCCTAAGCCGAGATCCTCGACCTCCAACATTGGTCCCTCTCCTACAAGCACTCCTTTCTCTATAAGGTTTTTTAGTTCACGAACATGGCCTGTCCAGTTGTGTGTCATAAGAGCATTCTCTGCATTTGCAGAGATGCCGGTGAATGCCTTGCCGAATTTATTGCTGAACTCCATAATGAAGTGCTTGGCAAGTGGCATGATATCACCGCGACGTTCATTCAACGAGGGTGCCTGTACTTTTATTACTCCGACTCGGAAATAAAGGTCCTTTCGAAACAGGCCTTTTTCTATCATACTGTCTAAATCTTTGTTGGTGGCGGAAACGATTCTTGTTTCAATTTGCAATTTCTTTGTCCCGCCAACCCTGTAAAATTCACCCGTTTCGAGAAATCTAAGAAGTTTAGCCTGGGCTTCCAGACTCAAATCCCCCACCTCATCAAGAAATAGGGTCCCATTTGCCGCCTCTTCTATTAAGCCTTTTTTGCCTGATGCCCCCGCTCCGCTGAAGGCGCCTTTTTCATACCCAAAAAGTTCGCTTTCAATAAGGTCTTTTGGGATAGCAGCACAATTCACAGTCATGAAAGGCCCCTTGAAATTGGGGCTTCTATAATGAATCGCACTGGCAATCAATTCTTTACCTGTACCGGTTTCTCCGAGAATAAGAATCGGAGTATCGGGGCTTTTTGCCACCATCTCTATAAAAGCCATAACATCCTGGATAGCATTGCTTTCACCTATAAAACAAGGAAGGTTCTCCCTAAGATACCTCTCTTGGAGCAACTGAACTTCTTTTCTCAGTCGGATCGTTTCAAGCGCATTTCGAATTGTCATCTCCAAACTATCCATGTGAATCGGTTTTACCACATAATCATAGGCACCCAGCTTCATGGCAGAGATTACGCTGGCGATATCTTCATAGGCAGTTATCATAATAACTAGTACATCAGGATGCAGATCCTTAATTTCGCGAAGCGCATTCATCCCATCCATACCCGGTAATCCGATGTCAAGCAGAACCAGGTCAGGGAGATTTGCCTCTATGGCGTCAATTGCGGTCTCGGCTGTAGAGAATGCTTCTATTTTATAGTGTTCCTCAAGGGCCATCGTTACCCCTTCCCTTATGCTCTCTTCATCATCGACGATATAAATAGAATATTGAATCATGAGTCGCCTATTCCTTTCTTTATGGGCAATTCAATCCTGAATTCAGCTCCGCTCCATCTACTTTCTGAGATATCCATAGAACCACCATGATCTGTGATAATTCTGTTGGTGATACTTAGGCCGATTCCTGTACCGCTGCTCTTGGTGGAATAAAAGGGATCAAATAGTTGATCTTTCATGGCTAAAGGCACCCCGGGACCAGAATCGGAAACCGTGATGAAAATACAATCCTTTCCAATAGATGAGGTTATCTCTATTTTTTTCCCTTCCCTCATATCCTGCATGGCTTCAGTGGCATTGTTAATCAGATTTAAAATTACCTGTTCGATCAAGTTTGGATCAGCTTGACACAGTGGCAAATCCGAAGCCAGAGCTTTTTCTATCTCAATCCCTCGTTTACGCAAAGTAACCTCGGAAAGATTAACGGCTTCCTTAATCGGTTTATTTATGTCTGTTAAAACAAACTTTGGCTCACTAGGTTTGGAAAAATCCATGACCCTCCTGATCACAGCCTCAATCTTAATTGAGGCTGATTGGATCTTTCCTAAAATCTCCTTAACTTTTTCCAAGCTTTCCCTTTTATCATAGATCTTCTCAAGAGTGTTTAAGTAGATATTAATGCCGGAAAGCGGGTTTCTTATTTCATGGGCAATGCCGGCAGCCACACGCCCCAGAGAAGACATCTTGTCTTGAATTCTTAAAAGCCTCTCCAACTCCTTAGACCGGGAAACATCCATAATATTGACCAACATCGCTTCTTCTCCTTGATATTCTATGATACTTGCACGACATTGGACCCATTTCAGGATAAGTGTGTTGTTAGTATTATCCGGGAGATAGAACCTAAAATCTGTATCCTGAATCTGATCTTTTCCCAAGATTATGGCCTGGTAGAATTGTTGTACCTTTTCAACATCATCTGGATGGATGTTATCATAATCTATTAATTGAGGCTTCCGTGGTAGAGGACCAAGAAGTCTCTCCTGTTCGGGGTTTTGATAGACGATTCGATTATTTTGAATAATGCATATTCCAATAAGTGAATTTTCAACCAGATCACGGAAGCGCTGTTCGCTTTCCACCAACGCCCTCTCTGATCGCTTGAGATCGGTGATATCACGGAGGTGTTCGATCACCGAGACAACCTTTCCTTCATCATCAAACATCGGAAGCACGCGTATATCCCTGATCTTTCCATCAATGGGATTTATATTCTCAAACTGCTTTATTTCACCGGTAGCAAACACCTCCATGTTGGGGCAGGGATTACAGGGTTTATTGCGGTTCAAAAACACCTCATAACAATAAGGATGGCCCTGACGATCTTTTTCTGAAATGTAATCATGGCTTTTCCAATTCGACATTCTAACCCGAAAATCTTTATCGATGACCATCACCGAGTCTTGGAGGGCGTCAAACGTATTGGAAAGCAGGTCTTTTGCTTCATGTAAGTCCATCTGCGATCGTTTGTGATCTCCTATCTCCTGTATCAATTTCTCATTCATTTTCTCCAATTCGAAAGTTCGATCCTCCAAAGTTCTGATAATCGGGTTGCTAATGCGGAGGAACAATAACACCGACACTACAACAGCCAAAACTGATAATACTCCAGTTATTATTCCAGCTCTCACAAACGGCGCCCGAATCTCAGACAAGTCAATTTTTGCCACTATACCCAAGTTCAAGTGTGCTACGGGTTCATATGCTGCAACCACAGTCATCCCACGATAATCAAGACCAACCAATGTTCCGGATTTTCCTGATAGCGCCAAACGCGTCGGTTCAGCAAGATTCGAGTCGAACCGCATCTGCTGTGGTTTTTCGAAACTGGCATACCTGTTCTTCAATAAAAAAGAAATATTATCTTCATCACGACGGGCGAGCATAAACTCTCCTGTCTTTCCAAATCCCACATACTGCTCATGCGCGTCTATGATTTCAACCAGCGTTGCGTCTGCCGGATCTTCGTATTGAGGGTGCCATTTTGCTTTATGAAGAACGTTAAATCTGGCAACTGCTTCTATCAGACGCGCTTGACCCTTAACACTCTCCATCAGTCGCTCTCGTTGCTGCTCAAATGCTGTTCCGTACAAAATGAAAATGTTAATTCCGGCGACAACAACACAAACTGTTATCATTATCAGAATCAAAACATACATTATTTTACGCTCTCTCATAATCTATCTCCTGAGCATTATTAATGAAAATACTCATTTTGATCTTGCTGATAATTGGTATATTAGCTCACTTAGCCCAAATAGTTTCCTATGCCGATATTTTATCCCTTTGCCACAATTCATAGTAAGTTGTTTTTATAGTCATTTTGTCCATATAATGAATAAAAATCTCCATGAGGAAAGACTAATTCTCTTCGATGACAGTTTTGATCTGGCTTTAAATCACATTCCTTCCGTCTGTGGAGAGGATTACAGACGTTGTCTTATTCTGGATATATCTCTTGATATTTATCGGCATGTTGTAACGCGGTCTGTTCCTCGGGTTTACGGCCTCTTCAGCCCCGTTGGTTGATCTGCCTCGGAAATGGCATCCTAAATGACCGAGCACATTTTTAAGGTCCTTTTAATTGACAGAGCCTTGTACCGTCCTATGGTGGGATATTGACATCTCTTTGGGTTTTGTATTGTAACCGGGCACAGCCCTTCCTTTCGTCATAGATTTCTGATCATAACAATACATCTGCAAAACATCAAGATCGCGTCCGGTATTAAAAAGTTTCCTGTGGTGCAGATTTTTCTTTTACTGATACTATAATCTGCACTATAGCATAATTGCACTAAGCTTACAAAGATCTTCAATTTTCGAAAACTAATGATTAGAAATCTTATACTATAATTTCGCCAAATTCAACAATGCATGCATTGGTTAAAAGATTTCAGGATGGTGAAGGAATGCATAATACTTGCGATAATATTCTCTGATTAATATCGCCTAGCAGCGTAGCTCCTAATTATAGTGTCGATTTTAGAAATTATGAAAATCCCATATATTGTGGTTCGCAGAAATCTAAAAATTGCAGAAAAATTGAGATAACCGATACCAATCGGGCGTGCAATAAACGATGATAGCTTGCAACTATCTATATTTACACCATATTAAGATACTATATTGAGATATCTCAGAAAAAATGCTCATCGAATTTTTATGACAGTCTGCCATAAAATCATCTTTTATACATACCAAATTATTGTGATATCATCAATTCCATCCGGGCAGATAAATATGTGATAGCCATTCCATAATGCACATTGTGATGGTGTCGGATTATAATAGGTCAAAGCAATTAAATAAATATCTTATACAGCACCCATTGTTAACGCACCCTCAATAATATTCTCAGTCTGGTTTCTGGCATAAGGCCCGTTTTGTCCGATCACAAACATCACTTCGATGCGGTATAGATGAATCCAATCTTTTACCAGTGAAGCAGCTTTGATGTCATCCATTTGATCAAGATCGACACCGAGCATTTGACGGCCATATCTCAAGGTCGCCTTTCTGGCAGAATCCAAATCTCCGGTCAGTCTGCCATACGATATAATAAGGGTACCTTTCGCGTCCATGACATTCTGTCTGATGCATTCAGAATAATTTTCGGATGACATCTCCTTAAGTTTGAATCGTTCAGGCAATGTGCCGGTTTCGGTGATCCGGCCTTTTGGTATCCATCCACCATACGGAATTCCCAGTTTTATTGCAATGTCAAGAGCTGCTTGATCTGCTTCGGTTTGTCCGCCTGAAATAATTTTTTTAAGCATGAAACTCTCCTTTTAATTTTGCATAGATAATCTTTATGTGTTTAACAGAAGCCATTTCAATATCTTCCGGCGAGTAATTTTTGAGTCTTTTACCGAAAGTTCCAAGAATTATTTCCACTGTACACACTGTGCCACCCTCACCCCTTCACCTGTCATTTCACGAACGGCAGATTCAACAGCAGACAAGCCACCATACAGTGAAGATTGCATGTAGTTGACGGCACGCGCTCCGGACAAACTTAAATCCACAACAATTTGAAGCATACCGTCTTTAAAATATTTATGTGTGTCAATGGAAGATTTTCGGATACAGCTGTTCAACGTGCATCCGGCCATCACCAATATTTTCTTGCCATCATCCATCAAGCCTTCAACCCACTCACGAAAACCGTTTGTGTTCGGGAACAAGACACTGTTTCCGGGCTTGATAAAATAAAGTTGTCCGGCACCGATTACACCGGCAAATGCATCGTCCCAATCATAGCTGCCGGGTGGAAACGGACATCGGGTAAACATCGTTTCAACAAAACTAAAATTCTCATTTAAAAATTGCGCACATTTTTCGAAGGCAAATCGAATCGGTTTAACTTCAAGTTCGGCTTCAGAACCGATGGATTTCATCCAAACTCCCCTTGTAAAGGATCGCTGAGGATCGATGATCAACAGTGCTGCATCATCGCTGGATATCTCAATCGGTTTGATATTCATATTCTCTATAATTTTCTGATAGGTATTCGCAACCCCGATATTAGCTGTATGTTTCAGCAGATCAGACATGTCATTACAGATTTTGTCCTTTGATGTTGTCTGATACGGTTTGTTATTCACTTCACGAACATCTGCTGTTCTTTCTTTTAAAATTCCAGTTTTTTTTGATGCAATTGAGGATAAAAAAGGGTGTAAATTAAGAAGCACTTTGCCATAGGGACCATAAGGATCTTCTATAATTTGATTCATAAAAGCGATAAAGTTATCCCTGGACATCGGTTTTGCTGCTGTAAAAAGATCAAGAACCGCGAAAACGGGGGCTTCCCTCCAGTGCCACCCCATACACAGGGCTGCTTCATGGAGTTCTAATCTGGAAAGTACTCCATTTTTGTTTAGATCCAATATATCAAAAAGTTCACTTGGCGTCACTTTGGTCGGATCACATTTTTCTCAACGTCTTTTTTGTTATAAAGGCATCTGGATGTTTGTTAAACGTATCCTTAAGCATATCTACGATGATCAGAGCTGGTTTCATGGCAATCCATCCTTTAGGACTATAACTTGACTGCACTTTAAAGTTACAGGCAGACCTTGATTTATCTTTATCATTAGGTATTAGGAAGATAAATCAGGGTGCCCTTTGGGAGTCCTTTAAAGTCGTTTATTTTATCACCGGCCAGCAATTTTTTGGGTGGCAGGTAGTATATTGTTTTCCGATCTTTGTACTTCTTACCGGCAATTTGGTAGGCGGATCGACCTTTATGAAGCTCGAAAGGACCCCGGTAACCGACAATGAGTCTTGTTTTGGCAGGCAGATCATCCCAGTCGGATATCATTGAACCGACATTAATTTGGCCTGAAGGCATAAAATAGATCGTGGTTTTCAGGTTATACGCCTGGCCGGCAAAGGACCATGCCGTGAGACTGTCCGATATGGTTTTTATGGGATCATCGCTTTTTATCAAAGAAATATTGTTCTCTTGATTCAGCATCACGACGGTTTTTGCAGGTATCCGGTTCCAGCCTATTTTATCTGAAATTTGATCGCCGGTATAAATAGGACCGCCTGGAAATTTGTAGACCGTTGTCCGGCTGTCGTAATCTTCTCCGGCGATGGACCAGGCGGTGTTAATTTTGGTAATGATGTTCTCGTCATCTGTTTTTGCATAATATTCCCGCCGACCATAATAGACTTCGGCCAGCTGAAGATCTGCCAAAAGTCGGCCGGATCGCACATCAGGATCATAGCTCCAGTTCGGTCCCACTTCGGCTTTTTCGCGAATAAAATTTCTTGCACAACGCTTGCGTCCGCGTTGATTTTTTCTAAACCAACGGTTTGGTTTTCCATAAGCCACCTGGCTGTGGGTCAACACTGCCCTATCATCCAAGTCATATACCCCTTGCAAAATGTCAATCAATATGCCAATGGAACGATACTGGTTTTCAGTGATGGGTGCGTAATGATACCCGACCAATTCAATTCCAATGGAGATTTTGCTGATATCCGTCTCCCCGTTCCACATGCTAAGACCGGCATGGTCGGCTTCGTATTTCTTGTCAACAATGCGATACGTGCGCCCGTTTCGAGCAATCACATAATGGGTATGACCGCCATCGGTTTTCCGACCATTGCGCAAACGTTTTCCTTTCGAAACGACCCTCAGTGTCATTTTTCGTCCGAGTTCCGAAGTGTGGACAATAATGTATTTTGTCTGTTTACGCCTGACCTTTTTATAATTCGGGTTCAACCGTGAACGGTAATCTTCAATGGAACTCTGGAAGCTCAGGCGATCTGCCAGGGTATATGCGGCTGAAACATGCGGTCGATTTAAAATTAAAGCAAGACATAATGAAACAACCCATATCAATCGCTTATTGTAATAATTTGATAAATCACTCATAAATTCCATCACATTCAATACGCTTGCATTAAATAAATATTTATGAAAAATATAGTAACACCTCAATTGAGGTAACACTATTTTTGAGATACGTGTCACTGGAGCATTTGGGTATATTCGGATTCAAATGACGAATAAATATTCTAGCCGAAGTTGAGACAGAATGTCAACCGCAGCTTTTTAATGAAAAGGAAACATCATGGGTGACCAACCAAATAAAATCATATGTTCCATGCTCCAGGTGAGCAAGTATTACGATAAAAAACCGGTTCTTAAAGACATATCATTGTCTTATTTTTACGGCGCCAAAATCGGTGTTTTGGGACTCAACGGCTCGGGGAAAAGCTCTCTTTTACGCATCATGGCGGGCAAGGGACACGGAATTTAACGGGGAGTTGATTCTATCCCCGGGACACACCGTGGGATATCTGGAGCAGGAGCCGGTCCTTGACGACACCAAAACCGTCAGGGAAACCGTTGAGGAGGCGGTGCAGACAACCGTTGAACTCATGAATGAATTCAACCGCATCAACGAAAAGTTCGCCGAGCCCATGTCCGATGAAGAGATGGACGCGCCTGATCGAGCGGCAGGGAGAGGTCCAGGAAAAACTGGATGCAGCGGATGCGTGGGATCTGGACGCCCGCCTGGAAATGGCCATGGATGCGCTGCGCTGCCCGCCAGGGGACACATCGGTAAACGTGCTGTCCGGCGGCGAACTACGCCGGGTGGCCCTTTGCCGGCTGTTGCTCCGCAAGCCGGACATTCTGCTTTTGGACGAACCCACCAATCATCTGGATGCCGAAACCGTGGCCTGGCTGGAGCATCATCTTCATCAGTACCCGGGAACCGTCATCGCAGTAACCCATGACCGGTATTTTCTCGATAACGTTGCCGGCTGGATTCTGGAACTCGATCGGGGTCACGGCATTCCCTGGAAGGGCAATTACTCCTCATGGCTCGAACAAAAAAAGGAGCGTCTCAGACAAGAGGAAAAAACCGAAAGCCATCGCCAAAAAACCCTTCAGCGGGAACTGGAATGGATCAGGATGACCCCCAAGGCCCGGCAGGTCAAATCCAAAGCTCGAATCAGTGCCTATGAAAAACTGCTGACCCGTGAAAGCGCGTCGCAAGCCGGAGATCTTGAAATCTACATACCGCCGGGACCGCGCCTTGGCAATCTGGTGGTTGAAGCCGAAAATGTATCCAAGGGTTACGGCGATCGGCTCGCTGGTCGAGAACATGTCATTTTTTTTGCCGCCGGGCGGCATTGTCGGCGTGGTGGGGCCCAACGGTGCCGGAAAGACCACGCTGTTCAAGATGATAACAGACCAGGAAACACCGGATACGGGCCATATCCGTATCGGACAAACCGTTCGAATGGCTTATGTGGATCAGAGCCGGGAAAGTCTTGATCCTCAAAAAACCATTTGGGAAGTGATTTCAAACAAAGAAGATGTGATCGAACTCGGCAACATGTCAGTCAAATCCAGGGCCTACGTGGCCCGATTCAATTTTACCGGTGCCGACCAGCAAAAAAAGGTCGGCATGCTCTCGGGCGGTGAACGCAACCGTGTGCACCTGGCCTGCATGCTCAAGCAGGGCGCCAACGTCATTCTCCTTGACGAGCCCACCAACGACCTTGACGTGAACACCCTCCGGGCCCTGGAAGAGGCCCTGGAAAATTTCGCCGGGTGCGCGGTGGTGATCAGCCACGACCGGTGGTTTTTAGACCGTATCGCCACGCATATCCTGTCCTTTGAAGGAGACAGCCGGACGGTATGGTTCGAGGGAAATTATTCGGAATATGAAGCGGACCGCAAAAAGCGGCTGGGCGCCGAGGCCGACCGCCCTCACAGGATCAAGTACCGGCAACTTACACGGGATTGATGGGTTTGCGCCCTGCCGCGTTTTTTTTGATTAAAGGGAGATGAAAGGAAATAAATAATGGAACGACATCCTATGGCCGGAAAGCCGGCGCCAAAGTCTATGCTGGTCAACATTCCTAGACTGGTTGCGTCTTACTATACCCTGGGACCATCGGGTCCGGTATCATTTGGAACCTCCGGACACAGGGGCTGTGCCTTTAAGGGCACTTTTAATGAGATGCATATCGCTTCAACCGCACAGGCCATTTGCGAATATCGGGCATCAAAGGGAATCAACGGCCCCCTGTATCTGGGTTTTGACACCCATGCGCTTTCCGAGGCCGCATTCAGGACATCGCTGGAAGTTTTTTCTGCCAACGAAGTCAACGTGATTATCCATGACAAAGACGAATACACCCCGACGCCGGTCATTTCCTTTCTAATACTGGAATACAACAAGGGAAAAACAAAAGGATTTGCAGACGGTGTGGTGATCACGCCCTCTCATAATCCACCCCGGGACGGCGGATTCAAATACAACCCCCCCCAGGGCGGTCCCGCAGATGTGGATATCACCGGCCGGGTCCAGGACCGGGCAAACCAGCTCATGAATTCCGATATATCGCATATCATGAGGATGCCCTATGAAAAAGCGCGCAAAGCCCATACAACTCATACGCAGGATTTCATTACACCGTTCGTTGACGCACTTCCTATGGTCATCGATATGGAGATCATTCAAAATCAGCGCATCCGGATCGGTGTGGACCCGATGGGGGGATCCGGTGTGCATTTCTGGGGACCCATTGCCGAAAAATACAACCTGAATATTACAGTTGTAAACACAGATGTCGATCCGACATTCGGATTTATGACGGTTGATTCGGATGGCGAAATCAGGATGGACTGCTCCTCTCCGTTTGCCATGGCAAACCTGATTGGCATGGCGGATAAATTCGATATCGCCTGGGGAAATGATTCCGATTTTGACAGACATGGCATTGTATGCCCCAGCGGCCTCATGAACCCGAATCATTACCTGTCCGTCGCCATCTGGTACCTGTTGCAGAACAGGCCAAAATGGGGAAAAGACCTGGCAATCGGCAAAACATTGGTCAGCAGCAGCATGATCGACAAAGTTGTGACCGGATTAAAAAGAGCGCTTTACGAAGTCCCGGTCGGGTTTAAATGGTTTGTTGACGGCATGTTGGGTGGAATCGTTGCGTTTGGCGGTGAAGAAAGTGCCGGGGCATCTTTTTTGCGAAAGGACGGCACCGTGTGGACCACGGATAAAGACGGATTTTGTATGTCGCTTCTGGCTGCGGAAATACTGGCAAAAACAGGCAAATCACCGGATGAAATCTATGCCGACACATTGATCCCCGGATATGGAGAACCGTATTACAAAAGAGTGGACGGCCCGATTTCCGATGAACAGAAAAAAATTTTAAAAGGCCTGACACCCGATGCTATCAAAACGCCCACATTGGCAGGGTTGCCCATTACGGCGGTGATGACCACCGCTCCGGGAAACAACGCCCCAATCGGCGGGGTCAAGGTGGTGATCGAAGATGGTTCCTGGTTTGCCATCCGGCCGTCAGGCACAGAACCCAAAATGAAGCTTTATATCGAAAGCTTTGGCGGCGAAAAACGCTGGCAGCAGATCCATGATGAAGCGTTACCGCTGATATTCGGAGAAAAATAGATAAACCTGTGTTGAGCGATTGTCGGGTTTGCCGAAGGCAGGCTAAGCTATGCCTAATAATTTGCTATACGCTTCTAAAAGCCCTATCACAAATGATACGATTTTTTCATTGGTTTCAAGGAACTGGATGCCGGTTCGAAATTTTCCAAAATTCGCTGCATTGCAATAAATGACCTTGCCTTTAATACTCACCGATTCATTCTCAATATCAATGAACAATAGTAGAATATCTTGCCATTCAAACGGGTCATGGGTTTCTATGAGAATTCCCCCCTGGCTGATATTTATAGACTTTCCCCTCCCCTCCTTTACCTGGTTGCCGCTGTCATCCTCACAGCGATAAGATACGAGGTTATTTATATCGACTCTCGGATGTTTTCTTTTTTCTACAAACGTCAAGTTCCATCTCCTTCCCATTAAAGGGTTGTTCCGTTAAGCATATTGTGGTCAGCCTTTTTGAGCAAAATATTACATATCACCTCTTCCAAGTGGAATCACTGAAATTGTATACGGCTCGTCGATTTTCGTATTGACAAGCAGCCCGGTTGGATCTTCCCATGGCATGTCCATGTTGATAACGATCAACTCGTTGCCACGTATAAGTACTTCGCATGGCTGGTCCAGGGATCCATCGGCCCCGTCTGTATCCGAATTTTTGTGTAATGTTTGAACATTTCCCTTCATATCCACCACGTGAACAGCGTTATTCAGTATATCAGCAATATATATACGATTGTCTTCCTTTCTCCAGACGATACCGTCGGCTGAAACCATGTCATTACTCCTGGCAAACAGGCTGGTCTCGACCGGCTCACCTTTATCGTCGAAACTTGTTTTATAAATCAAACCGTCTTCAACAATACTGGTATAAAGATCTCCGTTCCCGTCCACGGCCACACCATCGGCCCCTAATCCGACCCTTCCACTGGAACGAAACACTTCCATCAAATGTCTTTCAGGATTATTCTCTTCGTAGGGTGGCAATATCAAACAACCGTTTTTTAACTCGTCAATTTTGAAAGCATAGACCCCGCTGAGAAGCTGCGGATTCTTTTCACCCTTTTTAGGGTACGCGAGAACTGTTTCTGTTACGAATAAAGTATCCCCTTTCCACACCATACCGTTGGCAACAATGAATCCCTCCACAACAACATCCATGCTAACGGGCCGACCGTCTATAACATTGATTCGAAAAAGACGGGATTGGTTATGATTATCCCAAAAGATCTGCATGTCTGCTATATAAAGATTACCATCAGGTCCGAAAGCACAGTCCATGGGACCGATCTTCCCTGTATCGGGATGCATGTCTTCTTTACGGAATTCATACCATGTGGTCAGTTCGTTGTTCTTGTCGATCTTCACCATTTTAGGTGGGGCGGGCGTTTCAATAAGACCGTCTTTCAGCAATGCGTCATTGTTGAAATTCGGTATTGACAGGATGATATTGCCCTCTGCGTCTAATGTGGCTCCGCCTGGAGTGTTGCAGGACGTTGGCAGACGAATGAGCAACCGGGGAGCATGTTTATCATGCTTTTTTTTTGGAGTTGATGCACAGCCATCCGCCAATAAAAAAAATGCTGCCATTAATGATGCAAATTTCGCAATCTTATAGCATTTCATGATTACCCCTCTTTATTTTTTATACGGAAGATATCTTGAAGACATCTTGCTGTAAAGACAATGGTGGTTTGACTGGTGATACTATATTATTTTTAACGATATCACAAGAATTATGGAACTTCAAATCGCGGGAGAACGCGGAGGGGGCAGGAATGCCCCCGCTGCTAAGTCATTGAAATGACCAGACACGTAGACATCAGAGTGAAGCGGGGGAGCGCACCCCCTTAACACGTACAAATGTGACGATACACTGGATATCGCTCAGGGGGTCTTTGGCAGTGCTTGGGGATGTCCTTTGATTTCTCCTACCTCATCGCAACGGCAATCACGCATAAATATCTATAAATTTATCGTATTTGGGATCTATCAATTTTCTTCCGTTAGGTCCATAATTACCATCTGATTCCTCTGGGACACATATTGTAAATACAACTTGATCTCGATATTGCCTGGGATACAGGTCGTAGAAAACCGCATCCAGGTTAGTGGGTTTGGGCACGGGAATAAAACTTTTAGCGGGTACCAAAGCTTTTGTGGTGCTGATATTCACAGGCAGATTCCGGACCTATTAAATTTAAACAAAAAAAACCGAATTACCCCTTTTCCTCAAGGCAACCCGGCCATCTAAATTTAGATCCGTGGCTTTCCGTCTCCCGATCGCTCGGGATTTGGCTTTATCTTTTGGATGCGATACCTGATTTTTTGTGCAAAAAATATGCCCAATGAAACATTCTAATCTTTTCAATATATTTCAAACAGTTAATAAATTTTAAATAGAATCGTCTAAAAATATTGTGAGATGGATGCCACAATATTTATTATATTTTTTTCATATTGTGTAATTTAGGTAACAAAAATAATATGACGATAATTTCATTTTCGCCAAGCTGATAAACCCACCTGAGGCAGACAAGGCGCGATCCGGAAGTCACAGTCCCTGCAAAAGATTTAAAACATCTAGAGGCTCGTCAATAACAGCACCTGCTCCATTTTCATGCAGCTCTTTTCGGGAACGAAAACCCCAAAGCACGCCAACGGGAAACATGCCGGCAGAAACAGCTGTTTTCATATCAATAGGGGTATCTCCGAGATAAAGGAAATGAGATGGCGGTATGGACATTTTTTTTGCTACTTCAAGCGCTCCCTGTGGATTCGGCTTGCGGGGAACCGAATCACGTTGCCCGAAAACAACATCGAAATCCCATTTTGAAAGAAAGGTTTTTACACATTTTTTTGTAATGGCATCCGGCTTATTCGACAAAATGCCAAGTTTCAGGCCTTTTGCCTTTAATGTATCCAACAGATTGGGTATGGCAAAATAAAGTTTAGACTTTACATTATAATTACGAGTATAATCTTCAATATATTCTTTAAGACAGGCATCGATAATTTTATCTTTACGATATTTTTTGGGCAATGCCCGTTCAATAAGGATTCTTGAGCCATCACCGATAAACTTCCGGTAAGCGGAGATCGCATGTGTTGGAAATTTTTTATTTGACAGTACCCTGTTTACAGCATCACCGATATCATTTAGGGTAT
The DNA here is from genome assembly GCA_963706295.1 of uncultured delta proteobacterium. Classification (GTDB taxonomy): domain Bacteria; phylum Desulfobacterota; class Desulfobacteria; order Desulfobacterales; family UBA11574; genus UBA11574. The sequence continues at coordinate 74,424 of CAVPLW010000007.1, forward strand.
CAATCAATGTCCCATCGAGATCAAAAAGCACTGCTTCAAATATCATGTTTCTTTGTTATCTCAATCCGTTTTAAAAAGGTTTCCCAATTGTTATCAAATCTTTCCATTTTATTATAAAAGCGTATCACCGCAACTACCCAATAGCAATCGTCTTTTATTCACTGTTTAACAATATATTATTGAATTTCAATTGGTATTAGTATAATAGTTAATCTGTTTTATTTATTTTATGCAGATAATCATTTGGATTCTATACTATTTAATGAATAATTAGAAAATATATAAAGATAGGGCCGTTCATATTATCAAAAAAAATAAGGCCTAAAGCACTTTTCCCAAGAAACTTCTGGTTCGGTCGTTTTGAGGGTTTGAAAAAATCTCTTCAGGAGTGTTTTCTTCCACGATAACGCCTTCATCCATGAATATCACCCGGTGGGCCACTTCACGGGCAAAGCCCATTTCATGTGAAACGACAACCATGGTCATTCCTTCAAGGACAAGGGCTTTCATGACTTCAAGCACCTCTCCGACCAGTTCCGGGTCCAGAGCACTGGTGGGTTCGTCGAACAGCATTGCCTTGGGTGTGAGAGCAAGAGACCGAGCAATGGCAACTCGTTGTTTCTGGCCACCACTCAGCTGGTCTGGATAGACATTGGCCTTATCTTCCAGGCCGACTTTCCTCAACAGCTCCAGACCTAATCTTTGCGCGTCCTTTTTTGGCATTTTTCTTACTTTTATGGGACCCAGCGTAACATTTTCCGTGGCCGTCATATGCGGAAAAAGATTGAACTGCTGGAAGACCATTCCGACTTCCGTACGGATGAAGTTAATGTCCGTGTTTTTGTCTTTAAGATCCAGACCGTCTACGATAACGGTACCCGACGATATATCTTCCAGAAGGTTGATGCATCTGAGAAGTGTGCTCTTTCCTGAACCGCTCGGACCGATGATAACAACCACTTCACCAAGTTTAATATGAAGATCGATGCCTTTTAGAACTTCCAATGAACCGAAATTTTTATGTAAACCTTTTATTTTTATCAAGAAGCGATCTCCAGCTTTTTCTCTAACATATTTAGCAGTTTTGCAATAAACATGGTCATTGCAAGATAAATGATTGCTACGGTGAACCAAACCTCGAATGCTCTGAAATTAACCGCTATGATCTCCTGCCCTTGGCGAGTCAATTCACCGACTCCGATAACCACCAACAAAGAAGTATCTTTGAGGCTGATGATAAACTGGTTGCCGAGAGGCGGAATCATCCGCTTGAAAGCCTGGGGCAATATGATGTATATCAGGGTCTGGAAATGGGTCAATCCGATAGAGCGTCCCGCTTCGGTTTGCCCCCTGTCAATGGATTGGATAGCTCCGCGAACGATTTCCGCAATATAGGCACCGGCATTTACTGCGATTGCCGTAACACCCGCAACCATCGGATGAACCCGCATACCAAGAGCCAGCGGAAGTCCGAAGTAAAGAAACATGACCTGGACCATGAGAGGGGTTCCTCTGATACTTTCTATATAAACTCCGGAGAGTTTATTTAAAAAAAAATTCCTTGATGTCTTACCCAGGCCGGACAAACTTCCCAGAAGGAACCCGAACAGCAGGCCGAAAAAAGTGATCATGATGGTCAGCTTGGCGCCGGTCATCAGTACTGGTATCGATTCCCATATTACGCTGTATTTGAATTGAAAATTTCCGCCCATTGTATCCTTCCAATCCGTCCGGCAGAACCATGCCGGATTTTGATTTAAGGGTTGAAATTGATAACCTCCCAAAAGAGCAAAAACGGGCCTCGGGACCCTTTAAACTTTTTTAACTGTCGTTTAAAAAATTAAATACCCCCTCTTCTGGATTCACTTCTTAGAAGAGGGGGATAGAGAGCCAATAATATTTATTTATTTGGGTTCGGTTCCGAACCATTTCTTGTAAATCTTATTGTAGGTGCCGTCTTCCATGAATTTGAGGATAGTGATGGTGACTTTCTCTCGAAGTTCGCTCCCCTGGGGAAAGGCGATTCCGTAGGACTGTCCCTGGTACAAAGGCCCCACCGTTTTTACCTCGCCTTTGCCTTCTGTTTTAATGTACCACAGAATAGCTGGTGAATCGAAAATTACTGCATCCGCGCCACCGGTTCGCAACTCCATGTAGGCACCATCGATATTTGGAAAAAGCTTCACCTCTTTGGTTTTGAATTTTTTGGCGAAGTCGGCACTGGTAGTGCCCAGTTTGGTGGCAAGTACTTTGTCGCCAAGGTCTTCAATACCGCTGATTTTTTGCTCCTTGGATCGTATCATCAAAAATAATCCGGCATCATAATACGGATAGGCAAAATCGACGACTTCTTCCCGTTTAGACTTGATGGTCATCCCGGCGATGGCGGCATCGATGTTTCCTGTCTGTAATGCAGGAATCAAGCCATTAAAATCCATTGGTTGCAGCTTATACTTCAGGCCGAGATCCTTGGCGATGGCATCCCAGAAATCGATATCAAACCCGACATATTTGCCCTCTTGCTTGAATTCGAAAGGCATGAAATTGGTGTCACAGCCTACAACCAGGTCCTTTGCATACCCCATTCCGACAACTGTCAATAATATCAGTGTTGTAATGAAAAAAAACTTCGCTGTCTTAATCATCATTGCCTCCTTTTTATGTTTGTTAAAGTTACAGTTCAAGTTTCACACCCTTAATTTTTAGAAATGATAGGATGCGAAACTATAGTTATTTTCCTACCCTGTTTTCCCCTGGCAGGGATCTTCACCATCCCCTGTGCTTTTTTAATCAAGGATAAGGATTTGATCCCGCTCTCTCTTTCATTTAATGACTTTCAACTTATGGGTCTTCCGTAATTTTTCCCACATTGCATCGATAATGGCAAAGGATGCCTCGTCCTCATTCAATTTTTTATTTTTTGACACAAATCTGCAGGATTCCATGAGTTCATGGTTGCCGGACCAAAGACGGAATGCATTTCGGATATATGCACCCAGATTTGAATTGAGATCAACAAGTTCATCATGTGTCATATTGGCGATGACAACTTTATCCTTGAGCGCCATTTCCGTTATCAATCTCTCAACAGCTTCATGAATGGTTCTTGGAAGCACAGGACGTTTCTCAAGATGGTCTTTTTGGGAATAATCGGTAATGGCCCGATGGAAAGGGACATTCATTAAATCCAATATCAATGCTCTCTCAAGCATAAGTTTTGTGTGTTTTCCTGCGTGGGGATTTGCGGTTGTACTTGGGCCAACCACATAAAGAACATCAATGCGTCTCAACTGAATCCAGTCATTGACCAGAGAAGCAGCATGAAACGCAATTGTTTGATTAAGGTCGACACCAAGAAGCTGATGTTTGTGCTTCAACGTTTCTCTTTCAGCACGATAAAGATCCCCGGTGAGTTTGCCGTAGAATATGATGAGTGTCCCTTTTGAATCTTTTACGTTCTGTTCTATACACTCAGAATAATCATCGGTTGGCATTTCTCGAAGATTATATTTTTCAGACAATGTGCCGGTTTCAGTGGTCCGTCCTTTTGGTATCCATCCACCATGGGCAATTCCCAGTTTGATTGCAGCATCAAGGGCATCCTGGTCAGCACTTGTTTGTCCGCCTGAGATGATTTTCTTGAGCATCATTCTTTCTCTATAGGTTTTAACAGGAATCAAGGGATCAAAAGCGTGGACCCGGTGGTCTTACGAGCCTCGATCTCCTGATGGGCTCTGGAAGCCTCGGCCAGGGGATATGTCTGTCTAACCTCGATCTTAACCACACCTTTTTCCACCACCGCAAACAGATCTTGTGCATGGGTAAGCAGATCCTCACGCCGGGCGGTATAGGCCATAAGGCTCGGCCGGGTGAGAAACAAAGAACCTTTGGCAGCGAGAATTCCCGTGTCTATGGGCGGAATCGGGCCGGAAGACTGGCCAAAACTGACCATCATCCCCATGGGGCGCAAGCAGTCGAGTGATTTCATGAAGGTGGACTGGCCCACGGAATCATATACCACGTCCACACCCTTTCCTTGGGTAATCTCTTTTACCCGTGAGACAAAATCCTCATCCCGGTAGAGAATGGCATGATCACAACCATGGTTTGCCGCGAGATCCGCCTTTTCAGGCGAACCCACCGTTCCGATCACCGTGGCACCCAAATATTTGGCCCACTGGCAGACGATCAAACCCACGCCTCCGGCCGCTGCATGGATTAAGATACGATCACCCGCTTTTACGTTGTAACAGCCGTGCAGGAGATATCGCGCGGTCATCCCCTGAAGCATCATCGCTGCGGCCTGTTGGGTTGAAATGGACTCCGGAAGCTTTACCAGACGATCGGCCGGCATGATTCTGGCTTCGGCATAAGCGCCGGGGGGCAACCCTGCGTATGCAACACGGTCCCCTTTTGTGAATTCACTCATCCCCTCGCCAACGATTTCGACAACACCGGCGCCTTCCATTCCAAGTATGGCCGGCAGCGCGGGCATCGGATAGAGGCCGGTACGGTGATACACATCAATGAAGTTCAGGCCGATCGCTTCCTGTCGAATCAAAATTTCACCCGGTTTCGGCTGTCCCGGATCATACGTTTCCCAGCGTAACACTTCAGGGCCGCCGGTTTCATGCATAATAACGGCTTTTACCATAAGGCCTCCTTTCCCCTGTTTTCCTCTTGGTCAGCGATTTTGTGGTCGCCATACCTGCGACAGGACATTCAACAGCCTTGTTTATGATGATGCCTTTTTTATAAAATGACTTGACATTATATGTATCACAAAAGGCGATGTTCAGGTCAAGTAAATCCTTTACCTGGCGGGTGTAAAGTCATCCTCGTTAATTGAGGATTATTTCAATCTTTTTGTCTCCTGGCGAATTGTATTGCTTTGAATTTATTTTGCACCAAATACACGCTTTAGCAAATCCGTCGTTCGCTTTGCAGGGTTCTGGCGGATAGCAGCTTCTTCCTTGGCCATGTAATAGAAGATTCCGTCCATCCCTTTCGCAACGACATAATCTTTCAAGTCGGCTTTCACGTCCGGGACAAAAGGAACGGATCGATATTCTTTCATAACGTTATCATAAGTCTGAACAGCCCCCACTTCGGAAAGGCTTTTATTGACAACGGGTTCCATCTCTTTTGCAAGAGAGGGAGACATTTTATTTCGAAAATATTGGGTGGCAGCGTCTTCCGGACCTTTATATATCTTCTTAACATCTTCAAAGCTCATCTCAGTGATCGCCTGTGAGAAAAGTTGTTTTGCCTTTGGAGTCGCCACTTCCGCAGCCCGGTTGAGTTTCATTTCAAGGTCTTCAAGCAGACCGGACATACCGACTTTATCCAACACAGACTTTACGGTGTCTAATTGTTTTGGTAACGGTATATGAACGGCTGAATCTGTATTAAACCCGTCCACACGGCCTAATTGGGACACCACATTCTCCGAACCGACACGAAGCGCATCTTTAAGCCCAGCCCCGATTTCCTCAACAGTTAGACCGGATTGTCCGCTGCTTCCCCCATAAGTTTTAAGGAGATCCGTGCCTTTATCTAACCAATTATTCCCTGCTTCTGCTGCGCCGAATATTAAAGAAATCGTGATAAAAAACATACCTGTAATCATTATCAATTGATGCTTTAAAAGTTTCATAAAATTTGTATGCATGATAATCACCTCCACGATAGGGTTGTCTGATAAAATTTTCGAGATAGAAATTAAAATATGATGGACGTCTCGGAAGTCCTTTCCGGGGGGATAATACGGCTATATATTCAGTGCTGCGGCGGTACCGCTTCTGAGGGCCGCACCCAGGTTTCCCGGTAATTCAGCGTCACCCACAGCCATCACCTGCTTTACTCTGCCTTTTAGATCATCAACCAGGCGGTCTTCCGGCACAACATCAATGGCAAAAATAACCCGGTCGGCCTCCAGCTCGAACGCGCTGCCGTCTGTTTTTTGGAGCAACACGCGATGGATTGAAAGTAATGAAGATCTGAAAAAAAAAGGGCACTTCATGTTAGGGTCATCAGAATCTATAAACCGGAGTGATTTTCAGTCTACGCCTTCTTTATAGAGGATGTCAAGATTTCACTTTCGGGAAGATGAGATTTCCAGAGGATTCGCTCCAAATTTGCCTGTTTAAGAATGATACCGATATGTTATTTTCTCCAATCTCTTTATTCTTTTCATCGAACGACTTAGAGTCACACAACTTCATCAATCACGATAAAATTGCTTTATATCACTAATAGAATATCTTTTTTACAATCAGGAGGCGGGATAACCCGGCAGGCAGGATCTGTACGGCCTTTACCCGTCCTTAGGTTTGATTATTGGTGTAGGTGGTCTTCAAGTATTACCGCATTCGGTCAAAAATGAAGACCTTACCCGTTGTTCTTGGAGCTCCGGAATTTGTCTTTTTCAGTGATAATCGATGCCCATTAATAGCAATAGTTTTTCGAGATGGTCACGATTAAAGATCCGGACCCTGCTTTTGGGGCAGCTCCGAACATCCAGAAAAACCTCTATCTGAAAATTCTTCAATATCCCAACAATTTCTTCTTCGCTTCTCAAACCTGTACCAAGGGTGTAAATGCTCATATCCTGGTTCAAGTCCATTAAAAGAGGCCCTCCAAAGGCATCTATGCTAAAGAGGTTTTAGAACGTTATTTACATATCTATGGATGTCCCGAAAGTCAGCGCCCGATTTTAAAACCGTTGTAAGGTGTTATTGATATACTACTGATGATCACCACGGTTCTAATGTCCGAGTGCCGTTTACTAAAAGCGTCCTCCGCCGCCACGTCCTCCGCCGCCACGTCCTCCGCCGCCGCCCACGCCTTGGTCCTCCGGGTCTTGGTCCTCCGGGTCTTGCGCCACCTCGAGGGCCATCAGAACGAGGGCGGGCCTCATTGACATTAAGGCTTCGGCCTTTCAAATCCTTCCCATTCAAGCCTTCGATTGCAGACTGTGCTTCAGATTTATCGGGCATCTCCACAAATCCAAACCCTTTTGATCTGCCAGTGTAATTGTCTTTTATAACCTTGACGGTACCGACCTCTCCAAAGGCCCCAAAAGCTTCTTTTAAATCCTCTTCGGTCACCTCATACGATAGATTCCCTACATAAATATTCATTCTGATCTCCTTCTAATAAAGATAATTTTAAAGATTAATTTTCTTGGCATTTAAGACCGTTATCAATTGAATATAACTATAAATTGCGTTTGTAAATGGCAAGTATTTTGGCGTTCGATTTTTCCAAGATAGTGTGGAAGTCAATAAATCAGCTTACAATATTTCTCTTAAGGATTGTTAAACTATTAACGCAGGAAGCATAATTTCTTCAAGTCTCATTCTTTGCCTTTCAAAGATCTCTCTGTCTTTTACTCTATCAAATTTGATCATTTTATTTAAGGCCTATATCCCACCTTTTGAAGAAGAACCCCGAACTGGATTCCAGTCATTACGCAAAGCCATCTTGGCTACTATTTCACCGTCTCCGCTCTGACTAATCATGATGCTTGGGTTGAAAGTTTAATAATTTTTAAAAGGACGAATCGCAGAAAAAAATTGCGCGTTTCCAAATTAATAGGATTTGAGGGGCTGTAAGTTGATGGCTTGTCTGCCTTTAGAGGTTTCTTTTAATTCAAAAGATACAGGGTCACCCTTTTGCAAACCGAAATGCCCAAATTCCTTGATGCCCGATTTATGAACAAAAACAATTCCATATTCTTCAGTGTGTATAAAACCATAGCCCTTTTTTTCACTGTACGATTTGACATATCCTTCCATCTAATGTTTTTCCTTTCCTTGTATCTTGTCTTGTGCAAATGCTCAGGAGGTCACTTTGAAAGAAGACCAAAAGAGATAGGTTCTTTGAACAGGCTCCAAAATAAATACCAGAAATATACACAAGTAGTGAATGGTAGAATCAGTTAGATACTAAATTAATCCATTCGTAATAATAAGTCAATAGTTTGACCGGAAAAATAATCCAGTTTTTGGTTATGAATTATAGTTGTGATTGATCAATTCATTCTATATTATTTGTGAAAAGACCAACCGAACGCCAGATTTTGTTTACGATCAATTTTTGACAGTTCAATTTTTTTAAAACGATATCACAACTTCTAAAATAACTTCAAAATAACGGATACATAGCGAGACTGTCGAAAAAGTCTGATTTCTACATTTTTGTGAAATTCGCATATAATAATATCAAATACTTAGAAGTCTGCAAATTGCCTTTTTCGGGTTTTTCGACAATCTCAGCAGATAGTACAGATTTCAATTCAGTGTTAATGATCTCTATTTTTCATTCAACACCTTTCGAATAGCTTCAGCAATTTCCCGTTTTATGAATGGCTTAGAGATAAAAGCTCGGATGCCTATGCTTAAAGCCTTTTGTTCATCAATCCTTGAACTGAAACCGGTGCAGAGTATCACCGGAATATTAAGTCTTATTTGCATGAGTTCTTCAGCTAACTTCTCGCCTGTCATATGGGGCATGGTCATGTCGGTAATTACAAGGTCAAATCTTTCTTTTTTAGCTTTAAACAGCGCTAAAGCCTCCATACTGCTAATTTTTGCAACAACGTCGTAGGACATACCATGACCTGTGGCAACAGTTTCAAAGTGTTGTGTAATTATGGAAAGATTGATATGATTCCTTCCCATCTTTTCAAATGCGGATTGTTATTTAGGTATACAATAACTTTAAGTTTTTCGGGTCCTGCCTGATTGGCAGGATTTCGGGGATTATCAGAAGAGAATTTTATTATATAGTCTGGGAACTCACTTCGCACATCCTCAAATATGGTTCGCGCCACATAGGATGTAGACATGGTTTCCGGCACAAAGTCATCTTCACCCACCAACTCATACATTAAGGGTCTAATATTATTGGCAACGTACTCGCGAATGGCAAGATCAAATTTTAATGCCATTGACGCTTGCTGTTCTACAACTTCTATAACACGCTTATTGCTCAATGAATAGGTATGATAAAAATAAAACGGCCTATCGAAAATATTCATGAAATATTCGGGCTAAAGAGGTTTCAAAACATTATTGACTTATTTATGGACCTCCTGGAGATCCCGATGAGTTTTTCATATACTCCGATAAGATTTTTATGTATTCCTCTTTCACTTCTTCTTTTCCATATTTTCTTTCCAAGCGTCGAACAATAAAATGCCCACGTGCGACTTCTTGGAAATGGTCAACAAACAAAAGATTGATAGCCGCACCTCCAAGTGCTCCAATAACCGGTACTCCTTGGACAAATACCTTTTCAGAAACGACGGTCCCAAAGCGAGATGCAAGTTGGGTGATTAACCTTACAATAGGCGGAGCTCCTTTCTCTGTCAGACCTTTCGCGGCAATATGTTTTGCGGCATCGCTTACAGCCTTTGCCAGGACAGCGCGCACTGCGAAATACCCCGTTTCAGCCCCATCGTCAGCATCAGATTTGCCGCCAAGAGCGAAAACTTCGAGGCATCCCAATCTTGCTTGAAGTGTTGTAATATCTTCCCCTTCGCTCCTCGCAATATCGGCAATCGAACGTAAAATGATCGATGTCGATATCGGAAGTTCTACCGCGAGGGCAGGCAATCCAAAGGCTCCGCCTAAAGCACCACTGATACCGCTTGCAATTTTATGAGTCGTTGTTGATGCTTCGCGTTTGAACTCTTTGTCCATTGTTTTTATGGTGAGGGTCAGTAGATTCTTCAGGGTAACCTTTACCGCATCTTGTATGCTTTGAGATGCTTGAACAGGTAAACTATCGATAATTTTTCCGACAGGTTTTTCTAAAAAGCTGGTAATTTTAGAAATGAACCTTGGAAATTCGAGACGCACTACTGCTTGTTTAAGGTCTTCGTAATCTTTTCCTTCAATTGCCATAAAAGTTCTCCTGGGTTTCAACTTTTAAACAAATTCTCCAAGTTTCACCCATAAAGTTATTTATGCCTAAGTTGAGATTATCAAGTTAAATAGTCGAGGGCGTTCTCGAAATCTCCCGCTGCATTCTCAATCCCGAATGATCTGAGCTTCTCTATTTGTTTATATTCTTTTCGAGAATCCGATCAGTAAACATAATATGTCCGTAATACTGGCCCCAGGAACCGTCACTGCGGCGATTTTTAGCGATATATGTCGTATAAAGGAAACAATCGCCACCGCGTTTTGCCGCCACCTGGCCTGTGACACTTCGAGTAATCCTGTAACGAATGACAGTCCTGGTGGTGTCCGTGTATTCTAAAGCCCGCTCTTCTTCCCAATCGGAGCTGATGACGTTCACCCGTAATATTTTTGCTTCAGAGAATTTTTTCTTTACGATATTTTCCGACATCTCCTTTAAAGCGCTGCTCTCTTTACCGTTAAACTTATGGGATATCATCACTGTGGACTCGATCATTTTTTCGCGCCAACGGCTCTGCTCCTTCTGGAGAGCTTCGAACTCCTTTTTTAATTCAGGAATTCGACTGTCTCCCGGCATGAGATTTTCCGCCCACGCAATATCTCTGGAAATACCATTAAGAACGAGAGTATGCAGCAAAATCGGTTTGGTCTTACCGTCCTTGGTTCTTTCTTCGTTTTTGTCCAGGTTCGATTTGCCGCGTTTTATCTCACTTGCCGCTTTTTCGAAATAGCGGTCAGCCGCCATTTTCAATTCCTCATTGTATGTTTTGAGCTTATAGGCAAGTTTCTTTTCCAAATCCAGAAGTTCGTCTGTCTTTCCCTCTAAGAATTGAGTTTTCTGATATTCGGCGAACAGGTTGGATGCCTCAGCATAGAGCTTCATGCACTGATCCATGTCCTTTGGGTCTTCGGTATAACTCGCGATGAACTCTTTTTCAGGCACATAACCCTGCTGGCCGCGCATGAGAACATAAGGCGTGAGCTTTGCAATCCACTCTTTGGATCCGGCCTCTTTAGCGGCCTTGGCTTGGCCCTCCTCTGCCTTTTCTTTGGATGCGGCTTTTCCATAGCCGTCTATTTTATCATAATATGCATCCATCCGTCCTTTGGCAGCAACGACATCAGGATGTCCCAATGTATCAGGGTATTTTTTCTGAAGATCCTTCCAATATCCTTCTACCTTCTTCATTTCATATCGGGCTGCTTTAATTCTTGATTCAGGTGTTCCGGATTTACTACCGAGACTTCTATCCACACCCTTCATCGCCTCATCCATTTTCCGGACGTAACGGTCAACGGCGGATTTTGATTTGTCGGATTTGCCGGATGCAGCCTTGGAATCGGCCGATTTTTCGGCTTTTTGTGTCCCTGTTTCTTTTCCAGTGCGGCGCGAGAGATCTTTCTTGAGTTTATCATAGTCTCTTTCTATCCCCTTAATACTGGAGTGTTTTGGGTCTGCGGACTTAAGCTGATCGATCTTGCCCTGAATCTCATCCAGAAGCCCCAGAGCCTCCTCCGCCTTGCCTTTGAACATAAGACTTTTCGCGGTTCTAAGCTCATTTTTGATGTCACGGGACAAAAGGTTGGCATCCTGTGCCAAGGCTGGCAAATTTGCCAAAAACAAAACACAAAGCATTACAAGAAAACAACTCGATGCAACAGTTCGAATGCGGTTCATCTTCCACTCCTTTCTTTTTTGGTCCCCTTGACAGAAGATATTTGAACAAAAATGTAACTATTCATATAACTAAATTACTCGCCTCTTCGTGAACGCACTGCAAAACCCCGCTTGTCATTGGAGGAGTTTCGGGTGCTCAATATCTCTCGACCGGCGCCGATAAAGGCGAAGGCCCAAGCCGATGACGAACCTTGAGTTTCTCTTGACCATACCCACCAGCCGGAGGTCTTCAACAAAGGCGTCATGTTGCGAGTGCCTTCCCCCCTCTTAAATAGAGTTTTGATCTCCTTTCTTGTCGGCATGCGCCAGCCACCGCCGGCAACGTTCAGGTTCTCAACCCATCTTTTAGCCTCGTTCCAGTTTGTACTTTTGTCAGGCCCGGCATACCATTCAAGACCTGTAATCTTATCGTAGATAACTCCGGTAGCATAAGCGATAAAAGTTCCGCCACGGGTTTCAATTTTTGAATCCGATCCAGAATAATCCCCAGCAGGTACATCCGCCTGTTGCCATGTCTTTTGCTTTTCTTTGGCTTCATGCTGCACGTTTTCGGCTTCAAGGATTTCATCAAAGGTCTTTTTGTCTTGAGGTAGCGATTGTAGCGGTGCCGCTTCAACTGGATTCGATTTCTTCATGGGAGCTGTTTTCCCACTGCTCGCCACAAACACAAACTCCCCTCCTTGATCTCCTGTATTCCGTATTGGGCGGCAAAGAGGGGTCTGCTCCGAGTTGTTGCTTATGATCGGTGCAATACGCGTATAAAGCTCCTGTGTGGAAATATATGGTTTTTCATTTTTCCTTAGTGCCTTGAACAATTGATATGCAAACACACTGTGACCGCCGGCACCTTGGTCAGCCACCGGCGTTTTATTGCCCGAAGTCATTCCCCAGCGACTTTTTTCGTTATACAAATTAAGATAGTATTTATGATCAATTACCTGAGGCATGGCGCGTGTTTGACCGAACAGGGTGCCGGAATAGCAAGAATCAGAGATAAGAAGTACATGACGTGCCTTCATGCTGCGCATGTATGTTTGAACCAGAAAATTGTTCAGATATGTTACAGGATCCCCGCCTTTAGCGTCTGCCGGTATCCACCATCCATCATTGGTTAGACGATCAAGGTCACCATGCCCGGCATAATATATGAGAACGCTGTCATCTGCTTCCGTTGATGATGCCAAACTTCGCAGAGCTCGATAAATGGCTTCTTTGGTGGCTTTGCGATCTAAAAGGCGTTTAACCTCAAAACCATAACGCTCACTAAGAAGATTTGCCATCGCATTGGCATCATTAACGGCTGTTTCAAGATCCGGAATATTTGGATCTTTATAATCATTAATTCCGATAATTAGTGCCTTGTATGCGCCAAGTTTGCCGCTCTGATGGCTCAAGTCGTTGATAACTGAAATGCCCCTAGAGGCGGCATGGGCAAAAAAGGGAAGGAGCCAGAAATACATGGTTATCATAAACAGAGATACGATTAACAATTTGCTTCTGACAATATCCACGTCCAACTCCATCGGTTTGTTGAGGGTACGTGCGGATTGTATTTAAGTTGTGGAATTCATAAAACAATGTCGATTCCTTGTCAATAAAGATCATAACATATCATTTTGATTTGGATAATTATTAAAGATGGGTTCTGTGGTTCTTGAAGAAATCGACACTACACCTTCAATTACGGAAAATCGAGGATTTCCAATCAAAATCAAATTTGTGTTACCCTACCCTATATCTCAATATCAATCTCGATATCCTGGATTGAGTCTGTTGACAATATCAAGTTTGCGCCATTCACTGGCGTTTTCAAAAGGAAGCGTTCCATCGTCATAATCCCGAAGAAAGTAGTTGCCTTTCCCGTCGGTATAAGCGTTGTTATATGAGGGCAGGTATTTTATATTGCCTGATCCAGGATCCCGAGTTTCGATCTGACCGGTCAGCACCTTATAATTCTCGTGCATGATATCGCTATTTGTCTGGGCACGATTTTTCTGGATGTCTTGATCAATTTGATTCATGTGTCGAATAACTTTGTTGTATTGCTGACCGCGTTGCCTCTGCGCCGCTGAAGCTCGCACCACCCATTGGGGGTCAAGTCTGAATGATCGGATACAAATTTCCATGATTCTTTCTTCGTCGGACCAGCGGGATTTGGGGGCAACAAGGCCCCACGTGCCGACGGTGCTCCAGAGTGCATTTTGGATATTATATATAATTGTGTAAATCCTTCCGAACATAGGCGTCCCATTTATCAAACATTCGAAATTTACATATCCGGCATAGTGATGAGACACGTTTTTAGGTATCCATGGCTGCAGCTCAGAGTCCGGTTGAGCCTGTCCCAGAATGCGAGGATTTTTAAATTCGTTGGCGGCAAATTGACCGAACACAATGTTTTGCACATATTGTTCGATATTCATGTAAGGATAAAGCCACACGCCATTGATGACTTCTCCCGCTTGTTTTTGAAGGATTCCCATTGATGTTTGAGCGATGACGGCCGGGTCCTGAAAATAAAACCGCGGATACCAACCAAAGAACGACTTTCCATCCGGACTGGTCACACGGAATTTAATATTGTTTTCTACCAGATCAACCACATTCCACGACACACCGCTGGGGATCATACCCCCTTCAGTTTTCCAGCCTTTGGGGATCAAGATGGAAAAAGCCCCTTGATATTGCTCCCGGTACTTTGACAGAAAAATGCCCCTTTGGCTTCCCAAAGATTGTCGTTGGTTATTCTTCATACCTGATTGAGACGAGTTGGAATTTGCACTAAAATTCTGGCTTTGATTCTTTGGCGGATTATTGTTGTCGCACGCGGCGACAAATAAAAACACGAAAATGAAAAAAAACACGAATGACAATTCAGATTTACTTTTCACAAAAACCTCCTACCCCGATTGTTGCACCTTCATCGATTTCTGCTGTTGGGTCACCCACCTCAGTTGAATGTATACCGGGCTCACATTTCGGAGGCTCTGGCTCAAGCAGTTGAAGGGTTGATATTGCCGAGTAACCGGGGACTATTGCTGTCGCCGCCTAAGGAGTTTGTCTGCGAACGAATAATTATTTCACAGCTTCTTTCAAAGCCTTTCCAGCAACAAATTTTGAAACTTTACTTGCCGCAATATCTATCTCTTCTCCTGTTTGTGGATTGCGGCCTTTACGAGCTTTCCTTTCAGTCACCTTGAATGTGCCGAATCCAACCAATGATACAGAGTCCCCATTCTCTAATGCCTTGGTAATGCTTGAAAGAACACAGTCCACAACCAACTGAGCATCTTTTTTGGTTTTTAGGACCTTGGAAACCTCGTTGACCAAATCTCTTTTGTTCATGTTTTTTCTCCTTTCTAAAAAGTGCAGATCACTTACCAATGTCTCAATATCATTTTATATATTAAAAGTGCGCTCGTGGCGCACTTGCAGATATCGTCAAAAGCAGGCTAAACAAATCAACTTTTTTAATCCAAACAAATCATATGGTTGACCCCAATACTACCTTATTCTAATATTTCCTTCACCCGCCCAACTTCACCACTTTCTAAACGGACTTTAATGCCATGAGGGTGAGCCGGCGATTTTGTCAGAATGTCTTTCACTATACCTTCCGTTAATTTTCCGGATCGCTGGTCTTTCTTTAATACGATCCGAACATGAAGACCTGGCGATATTTTTACACGATTTGCATCATTCATGACTTTAACTCGATTTCCGCAAAAAGCGCCCTATTCCTCCAGGCAACTTAATATTTTAAGTAGGTCCGGGATTTCCCTTGTGCGGTGGGGACGGATGTCCTTCTACGGCGAGACCTACGTTTTTTCCATGCAGGGATAGGCTTAGGCATGGTGAGCCATTCTTCCTCGGGCTCGATGCAGCTCAGCTTCTGTGCGATGAACGCCTCAATGGCGGGAATGTAGAAGGCGTCCTTCTCATCGGCGAAGCTGATAGAGGTGCCGGCGGCACCCGCCCGTCCGGTGCGCCCGATCCGGTGGACATAATCTTCCGGATCATGGGGCAGCATGAAATTAATGACGTGATCCATGCCTTCGATGTGGATGCCGCGTCCGGCCACATCCGTTGCCACCAGAACTCGGATCTTTCCGGTCTTGAAGCCCTCGAGGCGACGAATCCGCTTTTTTTGTGGAATATCACCGGAGAGCGTCGAACAGTTGATGCCGTGGCGGGTCAACATCTCTGCGAGCCTTCTCACTTCGTCGCGCCTGTTGCAGAAAATCAGGGCCCGTTTGAGATTCTGTCGATGGATGATGTTGAACAGGAGTGCAAATTTATCGATGGTGGTCACGATGTAGACGACCTGCTCCACGGTATCCACCGCGATTTGTTCCGGTTCGATTTCTACGGTTACAGAGTTATGGGTCCATTGGAAGGCGAGTCGGATGATTTCACCGGTCAGCGTCGCGCTGAAGAGCAGCGTCTGACGCTTGTCTTTTGCCGGGGTGCTGTAGATAATCTTTCGCACATCGGGGATAAAACCCATGTCGAGCATCCGGTCGGCCTCGTCGATGATCAGCACCTCGATCTTTTTCAGGGTTATGTCGCGGCGCCGCTGAAAGTCGAGCAGCCTCCCGGGCGTGGCGACGACAATATCCACCGGATCGGCGGAAAGTTGCTTTCTCTGCTTTTCATAATCCATGCCACCGAACACGGAAATGGTTTGAAGGTCCGTGTACTTGGTGAAATGACGGGCTTCCTCGGAGATTTGGAGAACCAACTCCCGGGTAGGGGCTAAAATCAGAATCCGGGGCGTGCCGGGTTTTCGTTTGTCCTGGATGGGGTTATTCAGCATCCGGGTGATGACGGTGATCAGGAATGCAGCCGTTTTCCCCGTTCCGGTCTGGGCCCGGCCGCTGGCATCCTTGCCGGACAGACTGCTGGGAAGGATTTCGGCCTGGATCGGTGTACAGTACTCGAAGCCGAGATCGCTGATGGCATGAAGCAGCGGGTTGGGAAGATCGAAATCGTGAAACCGCGTCTTGCCTTCGGCCGGCGGGACCTTGAACTGTGAAACATCCCACCTCGCTTTCAGTGCCTCGCCGACGGATGCTGCCGGTGCATCCTCGCTCCGCCGGATCTTCTTTCCTTTTTTACGAGAGGCGCGCCTATGAGAGGGAGGGCCCTTTTGATTTTGTCGGTTAATTTTATTGATTATATCTCGCAATCAAAATACCAGGGCCACGCCATCATAATCCATGGGATGCCCTTTTTATTTATAAGCCATCTCAAAAATGCTTCTAACGCCCAATGGCTGCGTTCCATGCCGCCCTACCCTTGAGCGTCATCTATTATTTTTGAGTTAGCTTCTAATAAATGGTGCGCTAAACCACAATGACATTTTCTGAAGCAGGGCTTTTTGGCCCAGTTCGATGTTGAATGATAACAACTTTTTGGAAAAAATCAAGTTATTTACTCGGGATTCGCACCCCCTGTTTTTCGCTGTGTTCTATTTATCGCGAGACGGATCTATTTTAGCATTCGGCGGCCCCACGGTTTCCGAGTACTCAACATAACTGAGGGGTTTCAAGAAAAATTCCCCCACCAATTCCATAGCGTCACGCAGGGAAAAGGGACCTAGGATCGGCAACACAATATAGAATCCATTAATTATTCATAAAAGTCCTTGAAATCACAAGTTATTTCATTGCTGAAGGGCGCATCCTAATTTTCTTATGCTTATAAAATAATCGTTTGCGAGATAAGCGAGACAAGTGGTGGGAACAAGCAATTGTTATTGTATAATCACTGGTTGTTATGCTTCTGATCTGGGTATGAGGGTTCTCAAAATGTCTTCCTTTCCCACGATTCCCACAAGCTCTCCCTCGTCCACCACAGGAATGGTATGAAAATTGTTGTCTACCATGAGGGCAGCCACTTTCTCAATGTCCGTATCGGGCCGGACGACAACCGGATTTGGCGTCATAGCCTGGGCCACGGTGGTAGCCGCGATCTTCTGAACCTGCTTTTCGAACTGTTTCATGGAGGTCAGAGTAATTAATCCATCCAGAAATGTGAAAAAAGAAGGAACGGGAAGTTTTTTCTGTTGGGCAATCAGGTCACTCTGGCAAAGGATTCCCACCAGTTTTCCCGTTTCATCCGTCACGGGAACACCGTTGATGTGGTTTTCCAGAAGAAGCCTTGCTGCATGGAAAATTTCCGTCTCGGGCGAAACTGTGATCAGTTCTTTTGTCATGATATCTTTTACTTTAAGCATAGCATCACCTGCGATTCTCATGAACGGTATACATGGTTAAGGTACGCGCACATATTTTACGACCGTCTTTATTGAACATATAGAGATTATTGTAACAAGGATTTCATGTCAAGGAGGATAACGTCTCAAGATACAATGATTAGCAAGGAGATCGACTAACCCCATGTCTCCAGCATAAGTTGGCGTATACGTTGTCCAGAAAATCAAAAAGAATTAGGCAATTCGTCATCCTTGTGATATGGAAAATAATTGTCCCAAATTTTATCGAGCTGCTGCATAGCGTTATTCAGGTCTTTTATGCGAATGATATTTTTGTCCTGACTCACAAGATCCCAGCGTTCAAGCTTGTGCAAAGCATCCTCGATTTCAAAATTAATCCTGCAGTTATGCTTGTTTTCAAACCAGTGTTCCACGGTTTCATCGAGCTCGGTTATTGTAAGATCTCTATCTTCCACCAAAAGAAAGTAATATGCCAAGATCGCTTCTTTGAACTCCTCTTCTTCGGCCGTGTCGACAAGATGATGAAACACCCCTGTATTGTTGTCAAGATTCTTAAAGTAAAGATTGTCAGAAAGGACTTTCATAAACTTAATTTTACGGTTTTTGAACTTGTTTATCTGTTTGAACAAAAAGCCACCCAGCATCGCCAGACCTAAAGCTAAGGCAATAAGGTGCTGCTGCTCAATCCTTACCTCCTTTTTGGTTAGTCCGAGCCAGAAAGAAATAACCGAGGCAATCAAAAGAATTGTGCCCCCAAGCTTGGTTGCAGTTAAAACAATGCCGCTCACTGCAGCTGGGATACCAATAATGAGTTTATCGACGGTTTTCATGCGGACCTCGCTGTTGGGGAAAAGCATCTCAAGATCCGTCTCAGTTATCTTTTGGAAGTTGGCGGCATTAAGGATCGCCGCCAATCCCTCAACAAGTTTGTTTTGCAGCGCCTTTTTTTCTTGCTCTGAGTAATCGTAGTTCAACCGAGTGTCTGCATCGGGGTTAAATGGTGATTTGATAACTGATTGTTATTTTGATAGAAAAATCATTAAACGAATGAAGCCAATGTATCACAATTGTGATCTATGATACACTTCAGTATCATTCAACAATATTTAATCCAAGCAAATCAGATGGTCTCAATACTCCCTTATTCTAATATTTCCTTCACCCGCCCAATTTCAACACTTTCTAAGAAGATGGGTGACGGCTACCGAATCCCCGGGATATTACTATAAAGTTCAGCAATAGCGGCAGTGTCAAATCTGTTCTCGGCCTGGTAGAATCTGGCAACTTTTCGTCCGGGCAACACTTTCATAAATTTGGAAACGTAAGACAGTTTATATTTAAGTTCGTCAACGTCTATCTTCATTCTTTTGTTTAACATGGTGATGGCTTCTTCATCGGAAAGAATTCCTCGTTTTTGAAAAATACTCGTTGCCAACTCTATACGCTTTCCTCTGATCTTTGATAGTCCGGATTCGTATTCGGTGTAAAGCGGCCAAAACGATTCCTTTTCCTGTAAAGTGAACTCCATAATATTTTCGATATAGACTTTTCTCTGGTTTCTGATAACCTCCGAAGCCGACTGAAGATCGTCTTGGGCATTTGCCACCCATGAATTCATGACGGCAACACAGAACATAAGGATACCCACCACAATAATTTTACGAATCACAGCCCTCATCGTTTTTGTTCTCCTTCCATAAAAATTGATCTTATTGCTGGTTTTCGATGATATTGTTCCATATATGGATAGCATAAAGCAGCGGCACATGATCTCTAAACGGAGCCGGCACAAACCCTGCAAAAGTATTCTTCTTTGGCTGATTGGTGCTTTCTGAACCACATGGTTCATCACGCAGCTGATCGACCGGCCCCTCATTTTCAATCATAGTTTCCCGGATGATTCCGACACTATCAATAAACTTTAGTTCGCCAACATGAACGTATTTGCCTGGCGGTGGCACCCGGGTCACGATGTCATCATTGTTGACAATACGGTAGATTTTTACATCAAATTTTTCCTTAAAAACCTCATTGCCAACCCTGGAAGAACCAAAGGTATAGACTCCCTGGGCACTACCGTACCGGCTGGCGGAAAGCGTTGCGAGGGCGGCTCCCAAGCTGTGCCCGGTAATCCATATTTTACACCCCTTATCACTGAGCTTCCTGATATAGGGTAAAAGATCCGACCAAACTTCCTCCAAAGCTTCCTTAAATCCTCGATGAACTTTGCCGCCTTGAGGCCAATTCGTTAATAAAATATCAATATCCGTTTTTAAATCTGCAACCACACTTTTCAAGTCAAACTTTTCTTTATTATTCCAGAGTTCGGTGCCCCTGAATGCAACAATTGCAAATTTATCGTTATTGGCCACATAACACTGGGTGCTTTGGTTTTCAAATAATCTTACTTCCGGCAATCCGGCCTTTTTAAATCGAGATCTGACAAAATCTTCATCCGCATATACCAGGCTGGAAACCTCCGCAAGCCACCAGGCATTGATCAAGTTGAATGAGGTTGCATTGAACTGAAAACCATATTTATTACTATTTTGGAAATAATCATAGTCCATATAGGGAGGAAAAAGATTCTTTAAGGTAATTTTAAGAATTTTCTTTTTCCCGGGCCGGGATAGCCGTTGAGCTTCACTGTGCGCCAAAAAAGCACTGTGAGAACCCAATATGATTCCTGCGATGAGGAAAATTTTGATCAATTGATTGTGTCCTTTCTTCAAAACCGAACTTTTTCCTCCTCAGGCAGGATCGCCTTGGAGCCTGATCTGCCCATTTGGATAACCGGTAAAAATCAGAGAAGGTCCTCAAAAAGAATTCCGAACTGTTTTTGCAACTGGTATATGGCATTTTTTGACTCGGGAAACGCTTTGGTTTCTTCCAAGGTTATTTTCTTGCTGAAATCGAGATCGTTCTTGTAAAACATATCTGCCAACTGCCGAGACAACTCTCCATTTTCAATCACAATGGCCGTTTCACTGTTAAGCGTCCTGCTGCGTGGATCTATATTGAAAGATCCGACAATTGAGATGCGGCGATCGAAAACGGCATATTTGGCATGTATGGTTCCTTCGGTTTGCTCGGTCGCATGGGTTCGGCGTCCCTGCCATTCCCAGATTTGTACACCTCCTCCATCACACGACTGGACAAGAGGCTCATTATTTACGGCCAAAATATCATTATAATACTCTCGCCCCACGATGGTAAGTATGGGCTGATCGTTGGTTTCGGGACTGTTGGTTAATATGACGACCTTTACACATCTTCGTGCTGCATCTTTTACTGTCTGAATAAACGCGGATGAAGGTACAAAATAAGCATTGCCGATTAAAATTTCGTTTTCTGCTCTCTGTATTGATTTTAGATAGGCCTGTTCAATATAGGTTTCATCAAACCGCGGCCTGCTTTGAAAAAAGCGGCACTTTGCTCCTTTATATTTTATGTCCAGTTTTTTGTCGGCCAATTTACGAGCATTTTCGTTCAATCGTTCATCGGTGATATGATTCATATGTATCTTCCCGGTTTTCTTGAACAAATTACGGGTTGCCTCCCAGTATATGTTGGTATTGAAAATGCCTCGGCTTTTTTTGACTTTCAAAAAATACTCAACATTGCGATCGAATGTTGCCACCATGTCTTTGACAACATCACCTTTGACAATCACATCTTGGTCTCGCCAATAATGGCTGGGTTTCTCAGGATCAATGCGAAAATATTCATTGGCAATATTCAATCCTCCGACAACAGCCACTCCGTGCTCGGTTTCACCGTCGATGATCCACATCTTGTCATGATATCGCTTGTTCGGATCAGTTGTTCTGTCTGCTGCGTCATGGCTTGCAACAGGCATTTCATTTAACCACTGGAGATTGAAGGTCTCGTAACCTTCTACTTCAATACCGTGCTGTTTCAAATCAAAATACATCCACTGCGTTTGCACGCCCGGGTTGGACATAGCATCGACAATTACCCGAACATCAAGCCCCTGGGCTTTTTTTTCCTTCAATATTTCAGCAATATATAAACCGGACTCATCACCCGTGAAGATCAGAGCCTGGATGCGAACGGAGGTATCGGCTTTCTTGAGTGCCTGGACGCGTGCTGCGAATGAATCGTCACCATTGGGCAATACGGCAATACGGCATGTTTCAGCGGAATGGATATTAAATAAACCGCTGATACCGATTTCCTCGTAGGGACTGCCGACAAATTCTTGAGCCGGTCCAAATGCGGTGCCCTGAATAGCCGATATTTGCACATCGCTCCCGGAAGCCGTTTGCCCTGCTCCACCTTTGTCCCCAGTCGACCGGGTGGATGCGCAAGAGTAAAGAATAATGAGGGATAATGCCAGAATAAATCGCAAGATATTTCTTTTCATTTCTATACCTCTAAAAATTTGGGATGATTTTTCCGGAATTTTTGGAGTCATTGATAGCTACTCCGATAATGAGACAGGCATCGAAGGTATAAGGCACCATAAGTTCAATGATTTCAGGATAGTGAAGGGCATTGCCCATTTCACCGGGGAACCTTTGAACCGTGAGTCCTTGAACCTGTGAACGTCTACCTGTATTTTATACTTCTTTAATCACTGATCAAAAAAATAAACTTAAAATGTTAATTACGTGCCACATTTCCATATGCTAAGATGTCCCACAGTCTTCCTGACCTTACAAATTGAATCGTGCAGCAGACCTGCCGCAAGGGTCACCTGGCTCAGTTGGTGTCTTTGGCAAGGGTGCTGAAGTTTGAGATTCCCTTAAAGAGACTTTCCGATCTTGGAAGGGATTTGGTAAGGGGGCTTTTGCATTTGGGGCAAAGAGGCTCGGTTTCCTTGTCCCCACGAAATACGACCGCCTTAAAGAGATGGTCGCAGTTTCCACATTTGTATTCGATGGTCGGCATGAAGACATCTCCGAATGATCTTTTTTAACTTATATAGGCATTCATTTCGGGATCTTATTCATTTAGGGATTTAGAAATAAATTCTGACTCCCTTACCCATTTTTTTGCTTCTTCAAGGTTAATGAAAATTCCAATCTTTGCCGGCAGATCAGCTGCAGCGACTTGATACATTCTTGATAGACCATATTCCAAATCACGGGATACAATAACAGCTACTTTGAACTCAGCAGGGCTTTTAATTTGAGTCTCAAAGTATCTGGCCAACCTTATAACATCTTGACTATTAAATTTAGAAGCATCAGCATCTCTTACATCCCATATTGCATACATATCTCTTTGAAAATCCGGATGTGAGAGTATTGCTTCATATGAAGACTTGATTTCTTCAAAGGTTATTTCTCCGGTTACTGTATGGATCATTACTGTATCTTTTTTATCCACAACTGTATTGACTATCATAACCATATCTCCGGAAATTTAAGTGTGTGCCCTTTACAGTCTTGTTTTTTTCCTTTTCTCTTTGTAAGTAAGTTCTAATTTTTCAATTACAGCATCGGTTACAAATTCCTGAATCGTCATATCTTTATCAGCACAAACAGCATTTGCTCTATTAATTAACTCTTCCGGTAGCAGGATGTTCAGCAGCTTGGTTTGGATTTTTCCAGATGTCGGTTTCTTTTTCATGTTACTCCTTTCTTTTGCCTAAAATGATAAAGGGGAGGGCAAACGGGCCGAACAAAATTCCCATTATTAACCAAAACTGTTTATTATAACCTTTCCTGCCAGCAATATAATAAAGCAGCACTCCGAAACATACTGAAATAATAATTGTAGCTATCAAACCTATTTGTTTAATATTAAATTTGTAGTTTTATAAACTCTTCTTGTCTCAATTCAGACCCACCACATCACTCAACAATCTCAAGTACGTATCTTTTTCCAGCCTTTCCAGAGGCTGCATTTAATAAGCACCGGATGGCATTGGCGGTTCTGCCTTGTTTGCCGATAATCTTTCCCATATCACCCTTATCTACCCTGAGTTCAAGTACTACAGTTTGTCTGCCTTCAATTTCAGTAATCTGTACTTGTTCCGGGTTGTCCACCAGTGATTTTGCAATTTTAATAATAAGATTTTTCATGAGTTTTGTTTCCTATTTGGTCGATGTCAAATCAAGCTCATCTATCGATTCAATATATTCAGCTAAGCAGTTATAAAAGTAGGATTGTGAGTTCATAGATCAAGTTTAATATCTGCTTTTGCTTTTAGATGGCCGATGTCCGATTTGAGACTTAGCGAATGCATTTTCCTGTGGCAGGCAAAATAACTCGATTTCTATTAAGATTGTTTCTTGCCCACCAGTATAGCTATTCTTTCCTTCAATATAGCATTTTCATGTTTGAGCCTTTCGATTTCTTCGTGGGCTTTCGCCAGCCTTTCAGAATATGACCTTAGCAAATTTTCAATAAATTCCTTGTCAATTTCTTCCTTTTTCTCTTGGGTGTTTTGTTCCATTCCTCTTGGCCCTCCCATGCGACTGGAAGTTTTTGAACCCATTTGTTATTGAATTTTTAAAGATACTGTTCAATATAACACACAAGACATCACCTCTATGATTGAGAAACAGGGTTCATTGTCATCACATATGCTATCTCTTTGTTTAGGGTTAAAGCAACTATCAATGTGACGCCAATTCATGCCTGTTACATATATCATAAAAACAAAAAGGGGGAACCCTGTCAAATGGATTTACCCTTATTCAAAAATAAAGGCTTCCCTATAGCATTCATCATACTATTTTTTTGTTTTCGTGAAATTTTAACGTGGCAGTAAGTGATGATCACATGCCTAAACATCCAATTTTAGAAAATTGATGATTTATGATCCTGATGGGTGACTGTTGCGAGTCGGTTAAAGGCGACTTCAACCGAAATAACGGGTGCGGATAAGGGCGAAAACAATGTCGTGCTGTTGTGAGCAACTATCAAGATAAAATTGCCATTTTTTTCAAGGAGGGGTTTTTTCTCTTGTCATACCCTTTAATGGGCGAACCTCATTCCAATATGTTAATAAGGTTCACAGTGTCTTTTTCCCGTTTTTTTCTCTTTTTCGGCAAATTTGGCTTGGATTTTTCTTCCGTCCAGTGTCACGCCTTTAAGGGATTTGAGGACTTTTTTTGCCACGCTCTTTTCAACATCAAAGAATGAAAACTCTCTTTTGAGTTCGATCCGGCCGAGTTTTTTTGATGATATGCCCGATTTGTCGCAGACCAGGCGGACGATGGCGCCTTCTTTGAGTTTGTCCAGGCGGCCGACATTCATGAAAAATCGCTGGGTATTGCCTGCGAGGCGGTGTTCGGCTTTATCTGCCTTTTTTTGGCGTTTTTTGACTTTCACGTTGATGTCTTCGGCTCCTCGGTAGTAATCGAGAAAGCGGTTGAACTCGGCTGATACGAATCGACGGATCAATTCTTCCTTACTGAGAGCGGAAAGGGTTTCAAACACCGGGGGAAGGTAATTATCGATTTCTTTTTTGTTGACCTCCGTGGAAACCAGTCGTTCAACCATTGCGTAAAGCTGCTTCTCGCAAACGGCGCGGCCGCAGGGAATTTTTTTATACTCGAACCGAATGCCGCTTTTAGATTCCAGTTCTTTGATCCGTCGGACTTCCCGGGTGTTTACCAATACGATGGATACGCCTGATTTACCCGCCCGGGCCGTTCGACCGCTCCGATGGGTGTAACGTTCCGGTTCATCGGGGAGATTATAATTGATGACGTGGGTGATGTCATCCACATCCAGACCCCGTGCGGCCACATCGGTGGCCACCAGCAGCTGGAGGGTCCGTTCCCTGAATTTTTTCATCACCTGGTTCCGTTGCATCTGGGACAGGTCGCCGTGCAGCGGTTCGGCATTGTAACCGTCTTTCATCAGCTTGTCGGCCACCGTCTGTGTTTCCATGCGCGTGCGGCAGAAAATGAGGCCGAAGATATCGGGGATATAGTCGATCATCCGTTTGAGGGCCGCGTACCGATCTTTTTGTTTGACGACATAACAGGCGTGAGAGATGTTTTCAGCGGCTTTGTTGGGCAAGCCGACGGTGATGGTTACCGGGCGGATCATATAGGTATCGGCGATTTTCGCCGCTGCATCCGTCATGGTGGCTGAAAAAAGCCAGGTTCGCTTGTCAGCGGGGGTCCGTTCCAGAATGTTGTCGATATCTTCCTGAAACCCCATGTTGAGCATTTCATCGGCTTCATCCAGGACCGCATAGGCCACCCTTCCCAATTTGATAGCCTTTCGGTTGATCAGATCCAACAGTCGGCCGGGCGTGGCCACGATGATCTGAGCACCTTTTTTTATCAGGGTGATCTGGTCCCGAATATCGGCCCCGCCGTAGACGGCGGCAATACGTGCGTTCGGGATGTGTCGGGCAAACAGTTTCAGATCGCCGGTGATTTGAAGGCAGAGTTCCCGCGTGGGGCAGAGGATCAGCCCCTGGGGGTTTTGTGATTCAAAATCAACCAGCTGGATCAGGGGCAGTCCGTAGGCGGCGGTTTTCCCGGTGCCGGTCTGGGCCAGGCCGATGACATCGGTGTCGCCTGTTAGCATCCGGGGGATGGCCTTTTCCTGAATCTGGGTGACATGTTCAAATCCGAGTTGGTCAATGGCCCGGATGATTTCGTTTTTTAATCCAAAAGAAGAAAAATTCATAAATGCTTTCCTGTTGGTGGCCGGGTTAAACCGTGGCCGGTCATGTCGCTTAAAATACACAAAAAAGCCGTCTCGGCGCGTTTGCCGGACGGCTTTGTTTCGTTTTCGGTATTGAATCCGGTGATATGGCCAAGCGATATTGCGATATCCGCCGGATTATTTTTAATATGGATGTTTAATATCGTTTGTTTTTAAATTAATCAACCTTTTTTATTTTCCAATCCAAGCAGCACCAAATACACCTGCGGAATCACCCAGTTTATTTTTAATTATCGGTGTTTGAATTTTTCGATGAAATGCGTAATTCCGAACATGTTCGATCCCTTTGGTGTACAGTTCATCAATATTTGAGAGGCCTCCGCCAAGGACAATCGCATCTGGGTCAAGTATTGATATGAGCCCCCCGACACAGCGTCCAAAATCATCTAAAAACTGGTTTAATGCTTCATTACATTTAGTATCATTATTTCTTGACCTCTGAACAATTTCATGCATCTTCATGCGGATATGATGCTTTTTATAAAACGCATTTTCTACGCCGGAGCCGCTAATCTTGGTTTCAACACACCCCAAGTTTCCGCAGTAACATTTATCCCCGATTGGATCGACAGAAAAATGTCCCCATTCTCCTGCAATTCCATGGACGCCTTTGACGACCTTACCGTTGACATAGATTCCGCCGCCACATCCTGTCCCCATGATTATCCCAAACACAAAGTTATATCCTCTTGCTGCTCCAGAGCGACTTTCCGCCAGGGTAAAGCAATTTGCGTCGTTTTCCATACCGATTTTCCGGACCAGAAGTTTTTCAAGATCCTTCTGAAACGGATTTCCGATCAAGCAGGTCGTATTTGCATTCTGGACGAGTTGTGTTTCGGTATTTATTGAACCCGGTATACCGACACCGATAGTACAGTCAGCTCCTTGAGGGATTTTATCGATGGTCTCAAGGATGAGTTTATGTACAAATGAAAGGATTTTCTGATAATTGTTTTTATCTTCCGTAGGGACTCTTTTTCGAAAAGATTCGTTGTCATTCGGATCAATAATGATGACCTCAGTCTTTGTTCCTCCAATATCTATTCCGATTTTATACTGTTTCATTATGAAACCTTTAATTTTAAAGCACTGATCATACGTTGACCCCAATTTCTGCAAGCGACTCATAAACTTATGTACGTGCCCCAGAGTCCACATTTATTCGATATAATGCATTGCCATAACCTCGGTATTATGGGCATATCCGATAGTTCCGTCTTTGTCGATGCAGATTAGACCGCCCTCGGCAGGTAACGAGTTTAATTCTTCAATGCCGTATTTGGCAGCCTCCATTGCATTGGACGACTTTTTATGTTTTAGGTAATTTACGACCTGCTTTCCCAAAACCAGAATCAGAATCTTTTCACCATGCCCTGTGCAGGAAACCCCGCCGAATTTTGAACAGTAGGTTCCGGCACCGATGATTCCCGAATCCCCGACCCGGCCGGGGACATTCATTTTAAGACCACCCGTGGACGTGCCGGCAGCTATGTTGCCTCTGGCATCCATGGCAACGCAGCCCACCGTTCCGAGGTTATACCTTTTTGCTTTAAGATATTTGTCTACATGAAATATCTGTTCATAGCTCGTTTTCTGGCGAAATTCATCCATGATTTCCATCCATAAGTTTATCTTGGGTCTGGTTCTGGGATCATACCTTGGAAAACCTTCGGAATGTGCAAATTCTGTGGCAAGCGGGCCGGATAAGATCACATGCTGGGTAGCCTCCATAACTCTTCTGGCAACGGATATGGGGTGCTCCACATCTTCAATACCGATGACGGCACCGGCAGACAAATCATCTCTCATAATAGAAGCGTCCATCCTAACCCTTCCATCTAATTGAAGATAACTGCCAACACCGGCGTTAAGATAGGCCGAAGCCTCCAAATTCCGTATGGCAATTTCCACAGCATCAACTGCATCTTTTTCCAGCAATACTTCATAGCCTATTTTGCAGGCGTTGATGACATCTTTTTGGCGTTCAGGTTCGTTTTTGTTGGAGCTGCTTGCGCCGCCATGGACAATTATTTTGGGTTTCATAACTCCCCCTTAACCGTTAAGCTGACCCCCTGCTCAACGCCTCTAACCCGGATTTCTCACAAGTCTGATTCGTTTGTTTGCTATAATCTTTTTATTATTTCTTAACCAAAATAAATTCTTCATGAGAAATGCGGGCTAATTCCTCCCAACGTTCATACAGCTGCTCAACTTTCTTTTGGGCCTCTTGGTGTTCGGCATATCTTTTTGCCAATCGATCGGCGTCGCACATGATTCCAGGATCATGAAGCTGTCGTTGCAAGTTATCCGCAATACCTTCTGCCTTTTCTATCTGCTTTTCAATCCGGTTCAATTCCTTACGCTCTTCGTAGGCCAGCTTCCGGGGTTTCTTATTCGGGGGGCTTTGTGAGGTTTCACCGGACTGGGATGTGGCGGGCAGCCTGTCTTTCCTGTATTGAAGCCATTGATCATAATCTGCGAAATATTCCGCGCCGCCATCACCATCCAGGTAAAGCAATAGATCACAAAGACGCTCCATGAGAAACCGATCGTGCGTAATGAGGACGATGGCACCGGGAAACTCCTCCAGACTCTCTTCGAGCACCTCAAGCGTGGGGATGTCCAGATCGTTGGCGGGCTCGTCTAATAGTAGAATATCCGCCGGTTGCAACATCAAATTGGCGATAAGAACGCGGGCCTTTTCTCCACCGGAGAGTCCGGAAACAGGCATGTCCAGCTGATCTTTTTGAAAGAGGAATCGCTTGGCCCAGGCGGTCACATGGAAAGACCGCCCCTGATATATGACCGTGTCTCCTTCTGGAGACAGGACTTGCCGCAAGGTCTGACTCCCGTCCGATAGCTCCCTCTTTTGATCAAAGGTCACGACTTGCAAACCCTCCGCCACTTTTACAGAACCGGCATCAGGAGCCAGCTTACCATTTAAGAATCTGGATGAGAGTACTCTTTCCTGTTCCGTTTTGTCCCCATGACCCCAATGCGAATTCCGGGAGTGAGTTTCAAGCGGAGGTTGTCAAAAAGGAGCTTTCCTCCCAGGGTCTTTTCCAGATCTTTCGCCTCCAGAAGTTTTTTCGTTTTTCGATGGGTGGTGTCAAAGGCAATGTCAACGCTCCTGTTTTGCGCATTACGGCCTTTTACCGTCTCCAAGATTTTCTTGCAACTGGTGCGCCTTCTCGATCCGGTATCGCGCCTTTGTGGTTCTCGCCTTGGGACCACGACGGAGCCATTCTATCTCACGGCGGACTTTGTTGGAAAGGACGGTTTCAAGTTTCGCCTGTTCATGGATAACCTTCTCCCGCTTTTCAACAAATGCGCTGTAATTGCCCTCCACTTTGATGAACCCCTCCGGATATCGTCGGTTCAACTCAACAATCCGGTTGGTCGTATTTTCCAGAAAGAACCGATCGTGGCTCACCAGGACAAAAGCGAAGGGGGCATCTTTGAGACAGTGTTCTCCAACCACAAAATCCCCTCCAGGTCCAGATGGTTGGTGGGTTCATCCATGAGGAGTAGATCCGGTTTTTGAAACAGAGCTTGACCAATGGCCAACCTTTTGCGCCACCCGCCGGAGAGTGTTTTTACCTTTTGTTTCGTGTTATCCACTCCAATGAGGCTCATGATTTCCTGACGTCGCTTACTGACCTGCCATGCCTCAAGCTCTTTGGGAATGGCGTGGAACAAGGTTTCCTCTATGGTTTTCTCCGGATCGAGAACGTCGTCTTGCGGCAGGTAAATCATGTGTATATTTCTTTTTCGCGAAATCTCTCCGGAATCGGCAGGCTCCATATCAGCGAGGATTTTCAAGAACGTGGATTTCCCGGCACCATTGGGACCGATCAATCCCAGGCGCTCGTTGTCGAAAACCTGTAGAGAAATATCAGTAAACAGGGGCTGCGCCCCATAGGATTTGCTCGTAAAATGGGTGCTTATCAGTAAACTTGGAGCCATCTTTTTATTTTTACTTGTTAACATCACTTCAGCCCTGCTTTGCACAAAACGTCCCTTGTGCCTTTTTCAAACCAGGTTAAATTTTACCTCTTTCACGCGCCATCTTCAGATAGGTTTCAAATGTATTTTTAGGCGGCACATACTGGTCGGAACCCTCTTTTTGCTTAAGCGTCATGGCATCTTCAGGACATTCCGTCACACACAATCCGCATCCGATACACCGGTCAGGGTCAACCCGGGCCGTGTCCTCCACTTCAATGGCGTCCATCTGGCAGCGGTCCACACAGGCTTCACAGGCAGTGCAGTCCTCTATGGTCACTTCGGCATAATAGTTTGCATGCACCACTTGGGCCGGGCGATCCAGTATTTTTAAATTTTTCAGTATCTGGCAGCAGCACCCGCAGCATAAACAGATGTTGCTCGGTTTTTGGGCGTTGCCCGGCTGAAGCACCAACCCGGCTTCCAGGCCGCTATTCAGAATGGCGAGGGCCTCATCCTGGGTGATGGAACGTCCCAGTCCGTTCTCCTCGTAATAATAGGCGCCGGTGCCAAAGATCAGACAAGCTTCCTTTGGTTTGTCGCAGCCTTTTCCTACCATCTCGTGTTCCCTACGGCAAATACACGGTGAAACCACGATTTTGGATTGCTTTTTAATAATTTCTTCGGCCATTTCATAAGGCATGACCGACATCTCGGCGTTGATGCTCTGAGAAATGGGTATAACTCGCAACTGCTTGGTTTCCTGTTTAAACCATCTCGTTTTGGTTAAGTGAGGCAGGTATTCGTTCACGTCCCGGATCAGGCCTTCGTCCAGATCGTTGAGGTGGTATTCCCAAATCCCGATGACGAACTGAGCGGCCATATAGTGTTTTTCACCGCCTTTGGTTGAACGAAAGATCAATCCCTTTTTAGACATTTCCTCCAGCATCGAAGCCAGTTCGGCTTTATCTCGGCCCATCCGTTGAGCAATGGCCGCCACCGGCTCCGGCATCATGGTCAGGCCGGGGGCGATCTCCGCCTCCTGTTGCGAAAATAGTCGTTTTAGAATCCGCAGTTCAACACCGGTCTCGGTCGGTGGAAACCCGGCCGGAAGATTATCCAAATAATTTGCCAATCGTTGATACACATCGGTCATTATATTTCTTCTTTTCATTTAATCGATTATTTTTACATAAACCACTTTTTAGTGTGATGGACGAGTTCCCCATATTCCTTGATAAGGCTAAACAAATCGCTTTTTATAATATAGGCAAATGCTGTGTTTGCCCCTGCCCCCCCTCTTTTAATCAAGAATCAACGGGCTGTTGCCCAAACCCAATTCTTGTGGTTACAGCCAGCTGTGATCAATATATTCTCTCTGTAACATGTTGATTTTATTCATGCCGAATTTCAACCAGGGAAGCGATTGTGCCCAAACCGGGCTTTGGGCAACAGCCCGTCAAGGTTTGACCCGTTCATTTTTTCTTTTCCTGCTTCTCCTTGCGTTTTTCTTTAATGGTTTTTACCGGCTTCTTTTTCACATCCTTTTTGGTGTCTCTTGACTTTCCCATTTTTTTCCTCCTGATTAAAGCATTGACGTATCAGCCCGGAAATTACACGGGTTTGGAGCGTTCATTTACAGGGCACCGGGAGCAAAGCAGTTGTGAACCGCTGCAAGCCCTTGATTCCAAGGCAGATAGATTATCATCAAAAGCAAGCTAAATAAATCGCTTTTTTTAATCCAGGCAAATGCTGTGTTTTTCCCTGACAGCCTCTTTTAATCAAGCCCCAAGGTTAGACCCCAATCATTCCACGAAAGTCCCATGTCTCTAGTGGATGTAGCGTTTCCAATTTCTTTTTAATTTTTGTCAGGAATCCTCCCGGTCATCAGGGCAACCTTAAGCCCGCCATGCGGCAGCAGATGGGTGGTCGATCTAAAAGGAACCATTCCGGCAAGGCGATGATTGAGCGAAATCAGGATAAATTTCCACCCTTTGTATTCTTTTTTCAGTCTCTCACAGACGGACAGGAAAAGCGCTTCACTTTCTCGTCGCGATCCCAGCCGTCGCCCAAACGGCGGGTTAAGTGTCACCAGCCCGGGACGGTTTGTCAGTTCAGTTGGCGAAAAATCGAAAAAATCCCGGGTAGAAACGGCGACAATGCCGGACAGGCCGTATTGAGTCACGCTGTCTTCAAGTTCGCAAACCGCCCGGTCGTCCCGGTCCGAGGCAAAGATGAAAGGGGTGTTTGTTCGAACGATCTTCTTTTCTGTCGCCTGTTTCATATTCTGCCATCGTTTGGGTTGAAACGAGGGCCATTCCATGAAGGCAAAATCCCTGAACCTGCCCGGTGGAATCTTCTGGGCTATCAGGGCGGCCTCAATGGCAAATGTGCCGGAACCGCACATGGGGTCTACAAGAGGTTCTGTCCCGGTATACCCGGAAAGTATCAGGGCAGCGGCGGCGAGGGTTTCTCGAATGGGTGCCTTGGCTGCGCAGGGTTTGATGCCCCGCTTGTGAAGCAGATCGCCGCTGCTGTCAATGGACAGGGTAACACGGTTATCGGACAACCGGACAAAGATCTGCTGGGTGATGGTCGGTTCCTGGGTGGCTTCCCCTGAGAATTCGTTTTGCGCAAAGCGGAAGGCAATACTTGCCTGAACAAGCCCGGCAACGGCGTCCTTATGATAAAGCCTTGAATGCCGAGAGGTCACGCGGATGTGGGTCGGGGTGCCCGGCAGCATAAAAAGCTCCCAGGGGACAGCGGTCAGGTTTTTTTCGAGTTTCCGAAAATTAGCGGCATGAAACGACTCGATGCGCATGAGGAGCCGGTTGGCGGTGCGAAGGTTCAGATCGGCAAGGTAGCAGTCGTGAAGCCGCCCCTCGAATTTAACCCCGCCTTCGACGATCGCCATGGGTGTCCCGGACGGCAAGAGGACTTTCAGTTCCTCCCGGCAGATCGTTTCAAGGCCCGGTGCGGTTGCGGCAAAAAACTGCCTTTTTCGACCGATCACATGCCGTTTTATCCGTTTTTTAAGCGGCGTCTCAGCTGTCTCTCTGGTCATTTCTTTTCCATTTCATTCCACTTTTTGCCGAACACTTCTCGATACCTTTTATCTGTTACACTGAAATCACGCAAAGAAAAAATAATCTTTCTGGCCCCTGTGTGCTCAAGAGAAACGGGAGAGAACAAAATGTGGTTAAATACTATCAATTTGTCAAGAATAAAAATTTGTGGGGTTTAATTCGAAAATTATTTAATTGTTAACTGACCCTGTTACGTTTTCCAAATCCCGTTTCAAAAACACTGCTAAAAAGGTTTGAAAATTTATTTACTTATTTATGGACGTTATATATTATAAAAACAAAAAGTTATACCTCCACACGTCCCAAGTCCTGATAAAGATTTTGAGGTATTGATCAAGAGACATTTAATCTCCCGGCTCTTAAGTTGCCATTGGCGCCATTTTCTGCACTCTCTTTGATGACTTCGAGAAAACGATCGCCAAACCTCTCAAGCTTTTTCTCTCCTATGCCGGTTACTTGAAGCATCGCCGTCCGACTCCGCGGTTTGAGAATGGCCATCTCCTTTAGCGTCTTATCATGGAATACCACATAAGGCGGCAGTTCGAGCTTCCTGGCAATCTCAAGCCGCAGAAGCCGAAGCTTTTCAAAGAGCTGCCTCTCCCCTTCATTTTCAAACTCCAAAACCGTTCGGGAAGAAGGCTTGACGGATCTTTTCAACTTAATCGGATGAGGGTCTTTTCGAAGCTGTACCCGCTGCGTTCCTTTGAGAACCGGCCAGCTCTTTTCAGTAAGGCGGAAACCGGATATTTTCCCCATGTCCACTGTCAGGAACCCGCCGGCCAAAAGCTGGCGAAACACGGAACGCCATTCTGTTTGGGACAAATCATCTCCGACCCCGAACGTTTTGAGCCGATCATGCCTTAACTGCTGAACTCGCTCAGTGCGGTTTCCGATCAGTACATCCGTCAGGTGTGCCGCACCAAAACGCTGACCGGTGCGATAAACGCATGACAGGGCCTTCTGGGCCGCTACGGAGCCATCCCATATTTCTATCTCCTGACTGCAGCTATCACAATTACCGCAGGCATCCGGGTATGCCTCTCCAAAATATCCCAGCAGGATCTGGCGTCGACATGCCGCTGATTCACAATAACCGAGCAGCGCCTCCAGTTTCTGCTGCTTAATCCGCTTGAACGCTGCATCACCGTCTGAAGTTTCCAGAAGCCGCCTCATGGCCACGACATCGGCCATGGAATAGATCATCCAGGCGTCTGCAGGCTGTCCATCTCTGCCTGATCGCCCGGTTTCCTGGTAGTAAGCCTCCATGCTGGAAGGTAGATCCAGGTGCGCTACGAAGCGAACGTCGGGCTTGTCAATACCCATGCCAAAGGCAATGGTGGCGACGATGACAATATCGTCTTCCCTGAGAAACCGGTGCTGGTGGTTCTGCCGGGTCCGTGCATCCATGCCGGCGTGGTATGGCAGTGCGTTCACTCCTTTGTCCTGAAGCCACCGGGCCATCTCATTCGCCCGCTTCCGAGTACGAGTGTAAACAATGCCGGCTTCTGTAAAATGATCGTTTTGGATAAAGTCGAGCAGCTGTTTCTTACCGTTGGATTTCAGTTTGACCTGGTAGTTAATGTTGGGCCGGTCAAAACTGGAGATAAACAGTGATGCATCTGCCAGATCCAGTTTTTCAACGATGTCCTTGCGTGTTACCGAGTCGGCAGTTGCCGTGAGGGCGATTCGGGGCACGGCCGGATACCTTCCCATCACTTCTACCAACCTGAGATATTCCGGTCTGAAATCATGGCCCCACTGAGACACGCAGTGGGCCTCGTCAATGGCAAATAGAGCAACCGGGATTTTACCCAAAATATTTTGGAACCGCTCCGTAAAAAACCGTTCAGGAGCGACGTAGAGAATATCACACTGCCCGTTCAACACCGAAAATTCGACCTGCTCGAATTCCTCGAGCGAAAGGCTGGAGTTTAAAAACGCTGCCCGAACACCGTTTTGCCTCAGCGCTTCAACCTGGTCCTGCATCAAAGCGATCAAGGGTGACACGACCAGGCCGACGCCGTTCAGCATGATCGATGGGATCTGGTAGCATATCGATTTCCCGCTGCCGGTGGGCATCAGCACGAAAGCATCTTGGCCGGCCAGTAGAGTATCGATAACCTCTTGTTGCTTTTCCCGAAATGACGGGTAGCCGTAATAGTGGGATAGAACTTGTTGCGCGGTTTTTTCCATTAGCACCTGCCGCCGGTCAAAGCCCAAAAGCATCTTTCCGGTCGATATCAATTTAATTGCAGATATCGTCAAACTGAGCGGTATGGCCGCATTTCATAAAATCGTTACACGATTTTATTCCAAGTAAATGCAACGTTTGCCACTAACAACCTCTTTTAATCAAGGATCAAGGTTTGACCCCGGTCCTTTTTATCAGTTCCGATATTTCAGCAGTATGTTTTTCGGCGTCAATTTCGCCGAGTTTAACAAGATGAGCCAAGTATTGCGGATGAAACATGACCATACTCAGCCAATCTGGACTTGACGTCTCATGGGTACCGAGCCCCCGGAATAGATGCCGAAACATATAGGGCAATTCCGGCTCAAATCCACCTGCCAATTTCCCCAGATCCTCTGAAGGACGCATTGCAAAAAGATTGACCACATGTCGGTCACCATGCTGTTCTTCCGGGATCTGTTCAAGCAATCGGTTGGTACGCTTAAGTATTCGGATATCCTGATCCAGAGCGTCAAGAAAAATAGCATTCATTAAAGTTCCTGTTATTTGGGCAGGTGGCGGATACCCAATGCATGCGGGAGTGTTCGCCTCTACTATGGATCGTAAGTGACGAGTCGAAATTGCAAGAATCTGCTTTGCACCGAGATATATCGCCGGTGAAAGCGGTGCTGATTGCCGGATACCCCCATCTCCGTACCATGCATTGCCCACTCTAACCGCCGGAACAAGTAATGGCAAAGAAGCTGAAGACATAATGTGATCGATTGTAATTTCCGTGACTTCACTTCGTCGCCAGGGGTGTTCCCACATTCTAATTTCCTTACCCATAACCCATGTCACGGCCTGGCCCGTAGCATAGTTGGTTCCTGTGATTGCAAAAGCTTTAAGTTTCCCGTTATGCAAATTTTCTTGGATCCCGGCAATCACATTTCCTTGGGGTAAAAGTGCCCCTTCCAGAAATTTTCGAAGAGGCGTCGAATCCAACAGGCTTCTCGCAGATGATACTTTAGGAATCCCACCGGAAATTAGACGAACTCCCCATCTTAAAACGTTTCGGATAAGTTCCCAAGTGTCCACACAAAAGACCTGATTAACGGTAAGCTTAAGCCAGAGTCCGGATAGTTCTTCCACAGCCTCTGCAAAGGTGCCCTTGTGATTTGCCAGAAAAGCTGCATTTATAGCTCCAGCGGAAACTCCGGTCATTATGGGGATGTCAAGATCGGGGAAATTCCGGGCAAGGCACCGCAAAAATCCGACTTGATAGGCGGCTCGGGCTCCGCCTCCACTTAATACGAGTGCTAAACTATTTCTATCGCCTTCCATTAAATACTCTTCTTTTCCTCTAGTGTAAATGGAGTCAAAGATTGAACTGTAAATTGTAGTGGCATCTTATTCACAATTCAAACTTTGACACTGTTCCCCACATTAAAACTAATGATCAGGTGCTATGTTTTTTTAATTCCAACAAATCCTGCTGTCATCAAAATTATACCAAGAATATATGCGTACTTACCATTATCAATGAAATAATATCCGAAAATAAACAGGATCAAACCGATCAATCCTATGATACAAAACAAATTCCTCATTTGTAATGATACCCTTCTCAATAAGGAGTTGAGTTAATGAATCAACCAGTATCGAATTTGCCATTAAAAGTTCTTGAATCCTTACCAGTTCTTTTGGATCAATCTATTCTGCCATTTGTAAGCCTCTTGTGGGTTAAGGGTTTCATAATATAATAATGATTTATTGAAAGTACCTCACAAATTTCGGAATTGTCAAAACTTGTGCTTTCCAAGACCACAATTCCAAGCATCTCGATTTCCAGTACATATATTATTTCTTACAAAATTGCAAAAAAAGGCAAACCCCCGAAAAAGGATTTGCCTTTTTGAAAAACGATATAACACGATTTTTATGGACACGATATGTGCATTTTATGGCAGTAAAACACACAACTATTTGTCCGGGATCTATCTCTGGTTTTTTTAGATATCGGCGTTTAAAATTTCTTCTAAATTCGCTTTGCTGATAGGCTTTTGATAAATCCCATCGAAGCCCGCATCCTTTAATTCATTCATGTCAAAATTATAAAGATAGCCGGACAATGCATATATCTTTAAATCAGGATTTAAGATTTTCACCCTACGGCAAAAGTTTAAGCCATTTAACCAGGGCATTCTCAGATCCGTAATAATCAATGAAAAGTGTTCTCCATCTCGCAAGATATATTCGGCTTCTTCCGCACTATCAACCGTAACAGCCATGTGACCAAGTTTCCTCAACAATTCTTTCATTAATTTCAGTTGGCTTAACTGATCATCAACAACAAGGATTTTTTTAGTTCTCATATCAACAATCCACACAGGGAGTTCAATGCCGGTATCGTTATTTTCGGAAACTCGCGGATGATCAAAGAAAAAAAAACGATATCCTGGAGCAGGTCTCCATTTTTTAAAATTCCATTCAATTATATGAAACGAGAATTATACGCCGTATAAGGTTTTAATAACGCTTATTAATTTCAATTTCTTACTTTCCCAATTTTCACAAGTCTTATCGGGCGTTGTAATTGGGAATTCGTTATGAAACTCGCAATACGGCGAATATTCAAGCGATACATGATCTTCAAGAAATTTATTGGTGATGGGAGCAGGAGTGTAATACCAGCAGTTGTGACATATCTTGTTTTCCACAATTCTTTTGCCTCCTACTTTATTGATTGTATAATTTAGTTTTCAAATTGAAGAGTTTCTCCATCTAAAAATCGAATGGTTCATAAACCGGTTCGTTTTACACATACTAACGAATCCTTATTCGGGAAATTAGAGTATTTTGTTTTGTCTGAAAAATTTTAAAGTTGTGTAACTTAAGTCTTGAAGATTATGCAGGAGGGGCACGGGCAATAAATTTACATGTTAAATTACGTGGTGTAATTAAATTTTTATCTATTATAATTGCAGAAATAAATCGGGGAGTTAAAAGGACTTGAGATATATCACAAGTTGAAAAATATGAATTATCATCAACAGTATCAAAAATAGAAGAATTATCTTGAAAAATCCTATTTTCAAGATGATGGTAATTAACAGAAAGAATAGAAACAAGAAAGATAAAGACAAATAAAATAGATGACCGCTTCAACTTCAATAAATTCCTCTTCTAAAATTGAAGTGACAAATCAAAAAACAATCAAATAGACTATGGGATACCAATCAAGAATGAAATCAGCAGAACCATATAAGTTCCCATCGGGAATTGATTTGCAATAGACGACCGATTTCAAGTGAGAATATAATTAAATTTGCTATATTAAAACCTTAATAATAGCAATAAAAAAATTAGAATCATCTTCAAAAGCAACCTAAACAAATCGCTTTTTTTAATCCAGGCAAATGTTGCGTTTGCCCCTGACAGCCTCTATTAATCAAGATTCGAGGTTTGACCACACCCCTCAAGCGTGACCCCACTCCTCAAGCGGACCATGGAACAAAATACTCCGGCCACGCAAAGGTAGCAGAAGATCATCATGCAAAGATGCATACTGGCAAGAAAAGAGGGCTGTGTTTCCGCACTCACCGGGTGGTCCCCCATGATATGTTTGAACACCAGGGTGATGATGGTCATGCTGCACAGCATCCCCATGGTCCGCATGGTGGCCAGAAAACTGGATGCGATACCATAGCTTTTGGGAGGAACACTGCCCATCACCGTGATGGTATTGGGTGATGAAAAAAGACCGAATCCTACGCCCATCAAGGCCAACATCCCCATAATCACGGGCATGGGTGTTCCGGCATGAACCTGGGAAGCCAGACCAAGGCTCAGGGTGCACAAGGCCATGCCTGCAGTAGCCAGACCCGCAGGCGAAACCCGGTCTGCCAGCCTTCCAAAAAACGGAGAAAGAGCAGTCTGAAACACGGGCTGGATAATCAGAATCCATCCTGCCCATTGGGGAGAATACCCTCTGACCACTATCAAATACAAACTGAAGAAAAAAGCGATGCCAAAAGACG
This sequence comes from uncultured delta proteobacterium, assembly GCA_963706295.1. Classification (GTDB taxonomy): domain Bacteria; phylum Desulfobacterota; class Desulfobacteria; order Desulfobacterales; family UBA11574; genus UBA11574. Next base: position 114,174 of record CAVPLW010000007.1, read on the forward strand.
CGGCGTAATTGATCAGGGTGGCCAGGTTACTGAAGGCGAAAACCCGGTTACGAATGACCAGACCCACATCCAGAATCGGAGATGAACACCGGTATTCAAAGGCGAGAAAGATCAGAAATCCTAAGGCTCCTGATGCCATGAACACCAGATAAATACCACCCTCTTTCTGGTTGATGGTGCCGTAAATAAGACAGAATAAAGAGACAATGTAAAGAAGGGTTCCCACAAAATCAAAACGCTCACCTCTTGCATCAGCCCATTCGCCCTTAAGTTTCAAAACAGTGAGAGAAAGACAGAAAAGCTCGACCAGAACCCCCAGATAAAAGATCCAGCGCCATCCCAGATGGGTGACCATAAATCCGGAAAGAACCGGGCCCAGAGACAGCCCCAAGTAGACGCAACCCACGATGATCCCCATGGCCCGCCCCCGGTTGGCCGGTGGAAAGACCGAAGAAAGGATGGCCACACTGGTTCCTGAAATCATGGCCCCGCCACACCCTTGAAAAAACCGAAACGCAATAAAACTTTCGATGGTAAAGGCGAGTGATAGCAAACCGGTTCCCGCAGTGAACACGAGAATGCCGATCGTGAAGATTCTTTTCCTTCCGTAAATATCACCCAGCCGTCCCGCCGGAATCAAAAAAAGGGAAAAGGCGAAGATATAGACGGTTTCCACAAGTCCAAGCTGAACCGCACTGGCTGAAAACTCCCTGCCAATGGAAGGAAGGGCCACTCCCACAGCAGACAGCATGAAGGGGGTCAGAAACTGAACGGCGCTGACCACAAACAGGATCACAGCACTGGAGACGGCATCATCGGACTGGTTTTTTAAAGCGGTGTTATGTGGGTTTGAGTCTGATTTTTCGTTTATCTCTATCACGTCGTTACTAACCCTATCGACTCTTCATTGGTTAAGGGGTTAAATTATCCTGTCGATAATTTTATGAATGGTTCTGGAGAATTCATTTTTAAACCGTTCGTTCTCCGTGTTTGAAAACTCGCCGAAATTTACAATTTTCAATTCCCTCATCAGACTCAGAAGTTCAATAATTCCTCTTTCGGCAAGTTTATTGGATTGAGCAACCCTGTCGTCCTTGTCTTTGATATTTTGGATCGACGAAACAGCATCTTTAAATTGATCGTCGGGATCGCTGAAGCGTTTAAGCAAAATTTCAAAAATTAGGGTAAAAACAGCATCAACCCTGTTACTTTTTATCAGTGTAGGGCTGTGTAAAAAAGAGGAGTCTTCCCGGACGCAAACGGTGTCTTTGCCAAGATCCATTATTTTTTCAAACCAGTTAAGGGTGTATCTCTTATAATCATCCCGGCGCCATGTACCCTTTTCCCAAATATGCATCCTTATGACTTTAGTCAGATCGGCAATACACGCCTGGGGGGTATCATAATTATAGGTTCCCAATAATGCTCCGGACTGGAAAATGTCTACTCCGGGGTTTTTGGCGTGCTCTGATATTTCAGCGCATAAAATTCTTAGATCTTTGCCGGGTCTGGCTATCAGAATTTTATAGGATGGCTTTCCCTTGTCGATTCGCTGAAGTTCGTCCGCGGATTCAGGCGGAGTAACCGATCCGGCAATAGATGGCGGCAAAAAAGCGGCATGAAGATTGGGACTCAGATCGACCGCCTCCAGAGCGGCCATGAAAACAGAAAGGTCGTCGTCTTCCAGAGGCTGGACAGGAATCAATTTGCCGGGTTCCATATGCGGTGAAAAAACATTCAGTATTTCCTCAAGCCCTCCTTGCCAGTGGGCACTTCTGGGGTCTTTTTTTTCTTCGATCCATTGTTTGATTTTATTGGGTATCCGCTCCATTAAGCGCTCCTTTTTCCTAAATTGATATGTAAACCTAAATTGAAGACCCTCTTTCAATCAAGGATCAAAGTTTGACCCCGGTCCTCATATATCATAGAAACAAAAAGGGGAAACCCTGTCAAATGGATTTGCCCCTAATGTAGGCTGTAGGCTTCCCTAAATGCCGTTATTAAATTTGGTGTAGGTCAAAATTATGTATGAATAAATGCGGTTGACAGAAGAATAAGATGAACGCACACAAGAGAAGCCATTTAGGTGCCATCTAACTAAAACAAAGTACCATGTCAAGATGTTTTAATAAAAAGACCCCACGGGCTAAACGCGTATGCCTGAAGAGGAAATCGAGGAAGATTAACATTAACTGTCAGACCGATCTTTCAGTCTTCAGGTAAATGATTATAACCGTAACAACATAAACCAGTGTGATGCCTAAAACTAAGTACTTTATTATCATGTTATTCCTCCTATTAAAGATATAGGCAAATGTACTCAAAATCTTAACCCCACGGACTAAGCACATACGGCTGAAAAGTAGATCGAGGAAGATTAACACTAACAACCCGGGATGAGTTTTCGAGCCTGTCCCGGTAATAAAAAACTTCTGGGGCTATATTTGCCCAAGGTTTATAGGAGGCTATGCCTCGAAGAAGTAATTTATAGTCTAACACAGTTAATAAATTGTGCCGCACATGGTCATATATTGCGTTATAAAAAAGAAATTATAAAAGCATATATAAAACACAACCAATTAAAAATGCGAAAGGAATGATATCTTTAATGATAGCTATAATGATTACCTCCTTTAATTGCATTATATAGACGGTTAACCCAGGGTTAACCCAGGGCATGATAATTACATATGTAAACAATTTTACTATGTCAAACAAAATTATATATAATTATGGTATAATTTTATCGAATTAGCATATATTGTAGCATACTGAATTAAATTGCTATATATTGTATGTCTGAAAATCAAGAAACTTAACAAAATCGAACTGTCTAGCTGCAATGCCTGTTTAAGTAACCGATAAATAGTGTTTGGCCCTCTGCCGCAATTAAAGCCTACAATATCTACGCCGCTGTCCTCCCATATTCTGCAGGCATCGCCCCAGGTATAGCTGTCACGGCTCTTCTCCAATATCGGGGTATAGGTAATCATTGAAGGAAGTTCGGCTTGGCGGATTACGTCCAGTGCGATCAATGCTTCTCCGACATAATCCAGGGTTTCCGCTATAATAAAATCCACACCTTCCTCCAATGCCCACTGGATTTGTTCCTCGAACATGGGTCGAACGATCTTCTCTGATTGCTCCGGTCGGGTATGATCATATTTCCAGGACTCAATCAAGTTGCCTGCAACAAGGGCATTCCCTTCCCTGGCAATCTCCCTTGCCATCTTACAGCGGCCCTATTCAATGTCTCAAGGTGCATCTCACGGCCCACGGCCTTCATTTTTTCGCGATGGGCATAATAGGTAAAAGCAACCATAACTTCTGCTCCGGCCCTCAGGAACTCCCGGTGGAGTTCCTTGACCGCATCCGGAAAATCGAGAACCACTTCCGGAACAAACGGTCCGGCCTTAATGTAACCCCTTCGCTCCAGTTCAAAAAGATACTCCTCAGCGCCGAGAACAATGTCCTTTTTTAATCTTTCTTGCGGTTAAGAAATGCCGCCCTTCACGGGTTCCAAGATTGGGGTTATCAGAATGATTCACAAAAAATGACATGTCCATCCCATTCAAACCATATTCCGGGATATTTATGGTATCGTCCTTCTCAATTACAAAAAAATCGTCTATCATCTCCATGATACTTTTATCTATTTCTCCAAGTTCATCCATGGAAAATCGTAACCATTTTTGATCGGGTAATCCGGAAAATGGATTTATATTCTCCGGTATTTCTCTAATGGCAAAAACGCCTACCCCTTGTACAGCTACAATGGTCTGAAAACGTTAATGTAGAATTTTTAAGCGCTCAAAATCGTACCATCCCAAATAAATCATATTGATATCATAGAAACAAAGTGTATAGTAAATAGGTTGATTAAGTTGCCTTCCGATTCTAAACTTTCAGGGTATCACCCTGATTTCCGGTTAACAGAATTTAAGAAAAAGGGGATATTAATATGAAAAAAGCCGCACGAAAATTTGGTATATTTTTATTCGTCATAATAAGTTGGGTATCGGTTCCCCAATTCATTTATGCTGAAATCGACTTGACTTTAATCAAACAAACAAACCTTGACGTACAACCATTAGATATTGCCACGTCGGCCGATGGGGAATTGCTTTTTGTTTTAGCCCGAGGAGAAATCCTGGTCTATTCTATTGCTGAAGGTAAGGTTGCCAATCGAATTTCCATTGATAAAGACTTCGACAGAGTGACATACGCTGGCAATAACAATGTCTTAATTCTAACGAGCAGTTCATCGAAAACACTCAAAATTATCCAGGTGGATTTTATATATAACATTGCTCTTGATGGCCTGCCCTTTAAGGGACCGGCCGACGCCGCCGTCACCATAGCAGTCTTCGATGACTACCAATGACCGTACTGTGCTCGCTTAGAGCCTTTTTTCCAGCAGGTGCTGGATAAGTATCCTGACAATGTCAAACTGGTCGTCAAACATTTTCCACTTCCCAATCATAAATATGCTCATAAGGCGGCCACAGCAGCCTTAGCTGCAAATGTCCAGGGAAAATTCTGGGAGTTTCATAGTGAGTTGTTCAAAAATTATAACGTTATTAATGACGCCAAAATTCAAGATATTGCCAAAGAACTCGGCCTCGATATGGAGAAGTTTGCTAAAGATATGCAATCGCCAGCTATTAAGAGCTTAATTGCAAGAGACATGAACAACGGCAGACAGATCGGGATTCGTGGAACTCCCACTATATTTATAAATGGCAAAGGCTTTAAAAATAGAAGCCTGCCTGAAATCTATCAGGTGATTGAAGCCGAGTTAAAAAAGAAAAGTTAGATAATTTTAAAATCTGAAGAAACATCATCAAGAAGGTATTTGAGAGAGAGCTTCACCGCAATCTGGGGCAAAGAGGTGTTGATTTCATAAATAAATAAACATCTCTCATCGGAACCAATCTTAACCAGACAAGATTGTATGTAGCATACCTGTACCGTCAATTATTGAAAATAGTAGATTTCGAACTGAAATCAATGCGGTTCCCTCTTACCAATATCTCAATATCAATTTAATTACAGATATCGAGAAATTAAGCGGCATAGCCGCGTTTCATAAAATCGCTACAAGATTTTATTCCAAGTAAGTGCTGCGTTTGCCCCTGCCCCCCTTGCCCAGTGCGCTGCCTCGTGGGCCCTTCGCGAGCGAGGCTGTACCGGAGGAAGTTTCATATTAAACCCCAATTTTTCGGATAAAGGATAAACCGAATCTCTCCAGACTCTGTGCAGGTATTCTCCTTTTGTATCCAGTGTAAAAACAGGATCGGGACGCAGCTCGAACGCACACCAGATCACTTCCACATCAGAATCTTCCTGGGTAAGCTTGCTTAAGGCCGGCTCCGCCAACCAGCAGAAAGGTCAAAGGTAATCAGAAAAGACCTTTATTCTGACCATATCCATAATAATTTTCCTAGGTTTTCAACTTTTCGAAAACATCTTAAAACATCCTACAAATAGAAACTTATAATAGGATGTCCCGCAAGTCCCAAATCCGAAAATCTGAATACACTTATCTATTGAATACTCTTGTATGTTATGTCGATGACTGTCACCTCCGGTGGCGACAAAAATCGAACCGGCGGCCCCCAGGTCCCCGAACCCCTGCTGACATAGAGCAGCGCATTGCCATTGACCTTTGATAGGCCGGTGTGCATCGGATAGTAGAGCTTTGTAACCAGATTAAAGGGAAAGATCTGTCCCTTGTGGGTGTGACCTGAAAGCTGGAGGTCAAACATTCCAAGCGACTCACTGCTGATTACCGGCTGGTGCTTCAAAAAGAGGGTGAATTTTTCCCTGGGCATTTTCTCCAGCAGCGCCTTTTCAGAGACTGCACGGTCCGGGACATAGCGTTTCCTGGCAGGGTCGTCTACACCCGCGACATTGATAAGATTGGATACGGTTAATCCTTCTCCCCTGAGGATGGTAAAGCCCGCTTTTTCGGTAACTGCCAGGGCACGATCAAGGCCTGCATAAAATTCGTGATTACCGGTAATCGCAAATTTTCCATACTGTGTGGGTATGTCCTGAAACATATCCGTCAGCATCTCCAAATCATCCATCTGGCCATCCACGAGATCACCCGTTGATACCAGAATGTCCGGGCGGGCATCCTTAACCTTCCGAAGGATCCGCTTAAGCCGGGATTTCCCGACGATAAGGCCGAGGTGGACGTCGGATATCTGCACAACTCGAAATCGCCCGATTTTTTCGGGTATTTTGCTTGTTTTCACGGTCACGTGTTCTGTCCGGATATGAAGCGCCTCGAAATAGCCATAGATCACTACGGCAAAAGAGAATAAAATGGCAAGGGTACAGAAATTTCTGAGAGAAAGAGTAAAATCCTCGAGAGGGCTCCGGGTCAACATCCTTGCCAGGAAATGGAGCAGCCTATAGATGTCAAAGAAAAAAGAAACTGAGATAAAGATAAAAAGCAGCCCCATCCACGTGAACCCGATGTAGGCCAAACCGCGTGCTAAAGCTTCATACCCGTGGCGTTCAGAAATGCGCACGACAATGGGTGCAACTACCATCAGGATCATGAATATCGCAAGGATTAAGTATGCATGGAGCCCCAGGGCAAAACCTCTTTTCAGCTTCAAAAAAGCATACAGGTGTACGCCGCTGTAGATGCTCAAGTATATGAATAAAAACAGGGTCATTCAGTGTCTCTCCATTGATAACGTTTCGGCCAGTATATGATGTCCTATACAATAAATATGGGGAACGGGTCTCAACCTTAATTTTTTTAGGCAATGGATGTTGAATGGTCTTCACCTTTGACAATGTTTCATTACCATATTATATATTTCAAATTTTTAACATAGCCAAATGGTGAATTAATTTTCTGATTACAGAAAACAGTTACGGGAAAAACTGGAGGGCCTGTCAAGCAAATGGCAATCAAAAGGGTTGCCTTCCAGGTCAGGGCTTGAAAAAGCAGCCGGAGATTTGCGTGAATGGAAAATGAAAACAGGTGGTTCGGGGTTGTGGGACATACCTCCGTTGATGATTACAGCAACCCTTGACGATGGCCTGGGCCATGGACTCGAAGTTATCCGGATGTTTTCTGAAGCAGCTGGTCTTGAAATCATTGAACTCGGGCTGCTTGTGACGCCTGAAAAAATCATAACCGCATGCAAAAAAAACAAACCTGATTTATTAGGATTAACCGTACTCCAGTTTGATTCGGAGGAAAACATTTTAATGATAAGCAGAAACCTCCCGTCAAAAACAAAAATAATTGCAGGAGGACCGGTTTTTACGGCAGATCGTGGATTTGCCCGGCGGACAGGCATCCATTTCGCAGCAAAGAATGTAGCCTATTTTATTCGGTTTCTGCTTCAGTTTGAAAGCGGAATAACTTATATTGAAAAGATCTGAATCTGGGGCGAGCCACGGCAACCAACTATAATAACAAAAAAGGTACATCCAATTCCTCAGCTAATGAATAGATTGGTTCCAAAGAAGGATCGTTTGGCGGGTATCCGCGGTATTGAGTAGCAATTTTCCCCATTATATCTAACTTCCCTTCAGCAAATTCTTTTCGTAACGCTGTTATATCAACAGTGGTTGGGTCCCAAATAATTTGTCCGGCAAGACACCTTTAAGGGGATGCATCTTTCCATTTATATACTTCCTTCAGTTCCGCAGAAAAATTGCGCATACTGACAGGGATAATGTTCTTTTCTATGAAGTCTTTAGGGCGCTTCTCCAAAAAATAATCATAAATTTGGATCTGCACCTATTACAACTATAATATTTCGTGCCTGGTATAAGACGCATCCACCACTTTCGGTGGATGCGTTCATGCTTGAAATCTTGGCATTTAGGACATTTTCTTTGAAAGTCTTCACTGGCAATGTAAAAAATAAACCTTACACACAGAAAAACTAACCATTCACACAGCGCCAAAGAGGCTACTATTATTGTAATGACCAATTTCAAAGATGTGTTAATTACTACTTTCATGATTGGTAATCCTATAATATGATAGCTTGACGAAGCGAGAACCGAAGAACTTGGTTGAGGCTTTAAACAACAAAATAGCCCCTAGGGCTACATTTACCTAGGGGCTTCATTGGGGGTATAATAAAGAGTTCAAAAGGACGTATTTATTCACCCCTCTATCGGTTTGTTCTTTAATTCAACTAAAACCCCTTGTTTATCATAAGTCCTTTATATCGGGGTAATAGTCTGCACTGGCACTGTAAAGCATTAACCATGCAGACAGCACCAAAGTGGCTACTATTACTGCAATGACAAATAATATGCTAAACACTACTTTCATGATCAGTAATCCTTTAATATACTAGCATACCACAATTCCAAACTTGTATTCTTTTATATATGCAAAAATCATGCAAAAAACATGTAAAATCAAGCATATGGCGATATATAAAGAAATATCAAACAGTTATGGCAGGTGTCGCTTGTAGATAAAAGTGCCAAATCACATAAAAGTATCTGAAATTATGAGGTAAACTACACAAATTCTATGAAAAATATTACATAATACTAACCCCACGGGCAAGGCACGTACGGCTGAAAGGGACGTCCCTGCCCGGGGACTAACACAGGGAGAAAGTGGGGGCTTGATTTACAATTATATGCTTAAAACATCAGTTCCCGAAATAGAAGATTTTGAACCAAAATCAAATTTACAGCTTGCCAGAATAGCAACCCAAGGTTGCTTAACTCCGATTACATATCGGGATAAATGCACATTATCATGTGCCTCTACGTAATTCCAAATCTTCTCAGACCGAATTTATGCAAAGGGATATCAGAGATATCAGGGACATCCGCCAGATCCCACTATTCGATGACCTGTTTGGTTCTTAGCGCGCTTCGAAGAAGCTCGACACGCCGGCGATTTGCACCAAAATCTGAATAGCCGATGCGAGACGCCGAACGAATCGAGGTGATTCCATTCGATGAATTGAAGTATAGTTCAAGATCATCAATAAACCGGAATATCCGACTCCTGCATTCCACATGGATGTAGTTATCGGTTGCCGTGACAATGACCCACCTGGGCATTGATACTATTTCATCCTGGATAAGGGGCCAACTTACATTAGGATTGCCTTTTAGGCGAAATGACTCAATTGCATGCTGTTCGTCTTTTGCTTCTGACGATACACAATTTGGGCTCTTTGGGCAGCCCCTGAGTCCGGAGGGACCAATACCGATCTCATCGGGTCGTTTTCCGGAGCATCCATTGACCATAAACAGAATCAGTGCCAATGTTAAACCTATTTCAACAAACCTGTCCATTTACATAAACGCCTTTTTTCCTGAGAATGCCCCAGATAGTATGCCGTATAGGAGTACGGAAATCCAAAATGAAGTTTAATTGTATCCCCGTCCCGGAAGACCGCAATTCCCTACAAGTTCTGAATGATTTTTGTGACCGGACCACATAGGCAGATCATCGTTTATATCGATAACCCGCATACCATAGAAGATATGGCACGTTGGTTTGAATTTCGTTGGGACTTTTGATACACCCCCAAAATTAAAAAGTGATGGAAACGCAAGCCACATATTGCGCCCTTCATCAGCAATGAGGGTGCCACACAAAGCACAACTGACTTTGCAAGGAAGAATTCTCTCGTGTTTATCGAGTTCACTGTTGTAAAAGTTTAGGTGACCAATGCCTTCCGTAATTCTGACGTCATGTTTATGAAATATAGCTGCCCATTGCATAGATGTAGTCCGGGGAACTTCCAACTTACTTCTGTTCACGAGAAAGGCATAAAATCATAGACGTTTATTTCCCTTTAGCTCGATCCGCCCGAAAAAGACGGGCCGACGAAAGGATCAAGGTTTGAACCCACTCCCACTAAGTGTCCTGTGAGGATTCTTTTTGTAAGGCTAATGCGTGTTGCAATTCATTATCTTTGAGGACGCCAATTTCAACTAGGATCTCTCCGAGTCTTCTCTTCATTCTATTCAAAGCCCAATTAAGGTCTACGGACGTTATATATCCCATTTTCTTACATATCTCGCCAATCTTAATCGATTCCTTCTTTTGATGACCTAGTGCAATGTGCAATTGTTCAGCTGTTATACGATCAGATCTAACTAAAACCTCACCAAGTCTGACCCTTTGTTCTGATAGCGCCTTATCTAGTTCCTCTTCTGTTATATATCCTTTGGAAACCAGAGTTTTGCCGAGTTTGGGTTTATACTGTCGTCCATTTTCTTCAGTATGTTCAACCATCTTGTTTCTCCCTGCTCCTTTAATGATTTTTAAATTAATGGAAAGTTTATCAAAAAGATACAAATGCACGATTTAGTGCCTGAACAATAAATCGCCGAAAAATTAAGAATTCAAAGTGAAATCAAATGTTGTGCTGCCTTGTCCAAAAAAAGAGAATATTTCAGATATCATAAATCGCTTTTTTTATTCCAAGTAAATGCTACGTTTTCCCCTGCTCCCCTCTTTTAATATAGAATCAAGGTTTGACCCCACTCCCATTAGGCGCAGGGCTTTACCAGGTATTAAACGAACCCGGTCGGTGCAACACCAGCAAATCGTACATGTGGGTATTTAAAGGCGGCATAGAGGATCGCCCGGCACTGCTGTATCAGAAAAAACAGGCGAAGATAAAAAAGCTTGATCCGATACAGATTTATCAGCTGCGTCAGGAAAAGGCCAAACCGGTGTTGGAGGATTGGAGCCATATAGTTATCTGCGGTACATCTTTGAACAACTTCCTCTGGCCCAGACCGAGCAGGACTATAAAAATCTGCTGCCGCAGTCTGTGGATAAAAAAAATCTCACCTCCTCCTTGCCATAGTGCTGATCATTAACCGCTTACGAAACTTGAGTTATAATTTAAGGGGCGCAAGTCCCCCGGGCGGTGCCGGACAGTATCGGATATTATATCTTGGAGGGATTAGACCCCGACGATCCGATTCAAAAGAGTAGGCTTTGGCGGTATAAAAATATTTTTTTCTTTGACAGAATCCCGTTTGAAAAAGATCCTGTTCGATCAGAAGATGATAAAATTGCATCAAGACTTGATGGTCTGTTAACGGAAAGTTACCGAATGCTGGATTATGCGATTATTTTTGTTCCCCTTATGACCGTTAACGAACGTGTTAGTTTTATTTTAAAGCATGTTTGATTCATCCGGCAAAAATTTCTATTTTTCAAAGGTCTCGCCCTTATGGATTTCGAAACCGTTGACGGATCTGTTCTTGCTCTTCAGGGGACAGGCTGTCCCATTTTCTAAGTTTTTCTCGAATCCTATAACGCTCATCAGGCGGAAGTTTTTGCAATTGCCGATGCCGTTTCTGAAAGCGCTCTCGTTCTTCAGGGGGAAGCTGCTTATATTTTTTCATTCGATGACGCAACATTTGTTGTTTTTGCTCAGGTAATGACTCCCACTCCTGATATCTTTTTTTTAGCATCGTCTTCTCTTCAGGAGACAAGCTATTATATTTATTTCTATAATTTTTTGTCAAAAGCGGATATGAACTACTCCTGTTCAAAGGTGCATAAAACCAATGTTTATCCAGGAGAGTAAAATCGTACCGATCTTCTGAACGCATCTTTTTGTGGTAATTTTGTGTGTCCTGAAGACGGTTACCCCTGTTTAGTCTTTTTGATCGGCTCAAACTTAAAGCAGGAAAAGAGAAAAGGATCACCAGTACCAGTGTTAAAACAGTGACATAGGGTTTAAACTCCTTTAATGACCGATAGTTATGTTCCATCATCTTTAATAAATCTAATATATTACAAATTGTTCAAAAACAGACACATCCGAACCCAAAATGTCCTTATGTCGTGGTTTCTCTTTTTTCCATTACCTGATCCAGTTTCTCAAGGGTATCCATCTCTTCTAATAGTTCTAAATTTTGAAGCAGGTCCATGTCTGTGGCAATCAACTGTTCTTTAGCCCCGGGGTCGGAGACGGTTCCGATACGGGTGGTTTGTTGCAGTCCTTTTAAACCGAACCATCCAAATGCCACAATCAACAGACAGCATGCAGCCAAGGCATGAATGGGCTTAATATATCCTTCGAAAAACGATTTTCGTCGTCTGGCTTTGGCGCGGTGTTCCTCTTTCAGTTTCCCTGTGATGGCATCATAAAGAGCACCGGCGTCTTCATGAGAAAGAGACGGTTCGGGCACGGCTTCATTCACATTCTTTAACAGATGAAGCAATTGTGTTCGTTCCTGATAGCAGGGTTTGCATCCCTCAAGATGCTTTTCCCACTTCAGACGCACTTGTGGAGACAACTCTCCATGCACATCCAACCATAGTGTCTCTTGCCATTCGCTACAATGTTTCATACGTTAACCTCCTATGGCTGAGCCCATTCCTGTAAAGCTTCTCTCATAAAATGCGTTGCCCGAAAGAGATGGCTTTTGACCGTCCCTTCTGCCGATCCCACTATTTTAGCGATTTCACGTATCCGCATTCCATGAAGCACTTTCAGTTGAAAAACCACACGCTGTTTCTCGGGGAGAGACGCCAAAGCTTGCCTGATCTCCTGTGCAAGTTTTTTATTGTTTAGTGCAGCCATGGGATTTGAATGTTTCCCCGGATCCGGATATTCCGCATTAATCTCATCTGACGATGCTTTTTCATGTTTATCCCGACGCCAAAAGGAAAATATTCCCTCCCATCTGCTACGTCGCCGCCGGCTGTCTAAACATGTATTTATGAGAATGCGATAAAACCAGGTATAAAAAGACGACTTTCCACGAAAGTTTTTCAAGCTCCGAAAAGCACGCAAAAAAGCCTCTTGAGTAAGCTCCCGGGCCTCTTCACTGTCACCGGAGCACATATTATAAGCGATTGCATAGGCTTTTCCCTGATACTGTCTCACCAGAGCCTCAAAGGCCGTCTGGTCACCATCTTGCGCCCGGGCAACCAATTCTACATCTTTCAACGACATTGAGGACTCTTCCCTTTTGGCTTTTGAGTTTCGTTCTTCTCTGTTTACCACTCTCGCTGCATTACTATGCAAAAGCCAATCTCCAACTGTCATGCTAATCTCGGAAGTCATTGAACATATCCGTCAAAAGGCGACATCGGTTTCGCTGCCTGATCTATATTTATATTAATTTTTCTTTCCATGCAAGTGAGAATCCGGACAGCTAAATTCTCAAATTTTGCAGTCCGAATTTTAATTATGAAATATATTTTTTCAATTTTCAAAGTAATCCTTTTTAAGCTTCAGGAGTCTTATACATATAGACGCCGAGAACTTAAAAAAGTTTACCTTTATCCTATTGTTCCAATTGGGGTGAAGCCCTTAAGTATGTGGGACAATTCAAGAACAACAAGTGTCATGGAAAAGGAACACTGAAATCGCCAAGCGGAAAAAAGATGACGGGTACGTTTGAGGCTGGCGAGTTTGTCGGGGAATAAGAATGTCTTAAGAAAATTCTTTCTCACTTCATACGACAAATGCTTCCACAACCCTAAAAAGATCTGTTACACTTACAGGCTTTGCAAGAAAAGCGTCCGCCCCTGAATCCCTGGCGATTTGTTCATCGTCGGGGTTTGCGGACATCAGAAGGCATTTTTTTGCCGGATACTTCTCTTTGAACTTGGCAAGGAGTTCAAATCCGTTCAAGCCGGGCACGTCAACTTCTGAAATAATGATGTCAGGGCTGTCGTCACCCTCTATATACCTCCATGCTGCCATACCGTTATCGAAAGATAGAACATCCCTGTTTACACAATACATTAAAACAGTGGATACAAAATCCCGGACCAACAGGTCGCCGTCGATCACGGCAATCTTTACATTTAGAATACTGACCTGGCTCATGCTACTTTCAGGAATTTAACATCTTTGACGTTGAAGTTGAAGATAAGTGCTTCACAGATTCTATTCAAATTCTCTTTAAGGGCCTTTTCTCTGAAATACCCTTTGAGCCGCCCTTCGGCCAAAGTTTTGGCCATCACTGCAAGCAACTGGGTTCTCTGATGAAAAATATGCTCTTCTTGCATGTCGTCCGTGAAAGCGATACCGGCTCGTACTTTTAAATCTTGGTCCTTGAAAGAGGCCATTTTATTGACCAACTGAAGAGAATGATAAAAAACGCAACGCGAATTTTCTATGACGGCTTGTTTTCGATACTTTCCAATGGGGCATCCTGTCAAATAAGCCTTCGCCATGATGATAAGAAGTTTTAACCGTGACGAGAAAATATCCTCACCCGACATGTTCCTTATCTCCCCGGACGACGGCCCCACTCTCAACATGGTGTGTCCCCTTTTAGGGTTGTATTAAATGTATTTTTATATTTTTTCTGATTATTGTTTTGTTAATCTATCAGCATACCGATGTCAATACGTGTTTCCAAAAATTGACTCTAATGTTGCATAAACAACATGGCCTGTATTTAAAAAATATAATATCATTATGAAGATTCCGCTACCGGGAGAATCTGCAACACCCTCGACCTTTATAACATTAGGGTTGATTCAGGTCGTCAGCGCCTTTTTTTCTTTTTCCGTCAAATAGCGCCATGTCCCCTCATCAAGCCCTTTGAGCTTTATGTTTGAAATTCTCAACCGTTTTAATCTTGTAACATGGTTTCCTACTTTTCGAACCATGCGTCTTATCTGTCTGTTTTTACCTTCTTTGAGCACGATTCGAAAACGTCTGGAAGAAAGTCTGATAATCTCTGCAGGCCTTGTTTTTGTCCCCATCATTGGCATACCTCCGGCAATATTTTGCAGTGCTCCATCTGTTATGGGAATTGATACGGTAACATCGTATTCCTTTTCATGATCAAAAGAGGGATGCAAAAGCCTGTGATGAAGATCTCCGTCATTGGTGAGGATTAAAAGCCCGGTCGAGTCCTTGTCAAGCCTGCCTATGGGATAAATACGCTGAGGAATATCAATAAGCTCAAGCACAATCTTTTCACTCGGTTGACTGCAGCTTGTCACATATCCTTTTGGCTTGTTCAGTGCGATATATACAAGATCGTTTTCCGGTGTGACAACTTTACCCTTAAATTCTACTCGATCGTTTACAGGATCTATTTTTGTGCCCAGCTCCGTAACAACCGTGTTGTTTACACGCACAAGTCCGGCTTTAATATATTCTTCACCCTTTCTTCTTGAACAGATGCCGGCTTTTGACAAATATTTTTGCAGACGCATCAGAGACATGGTTTTATAGGCATCACGCATCGCCATATATTATCAAAAAAGGTGATATGAATCTTACCGTGCAAGCGTGACCCAATATTTTGGGATTTGTGAAGTATATGAAATAATATAAGAACTGTGCTATCAATCCCAAATATTGGGTCACTGCGGAAAAAAATGCTGTTGACTGGCATATCGCCTTTTTTGAAAATATACGGTTCGAGTGATTCTTTGCTCAAACAAGATTAAATCAGAAAAAGAACTATTTATGAATTGAAAACTTAGGATCTGTAATCAGCATTAATCCTAACATAATCCACCGAAAAATCGCAGGTAATCATGGACCCAAAACCCTGCCCCATATTTAAGTGAACAGCCACCGTAAATTCAGATTTTTTGAGAACCTTTGTGGCCTCAACCTCAACGGCCTTCCCGCAACCCATACCGGCTTTCACCATTTGCACATCGTCAAAATAAAGATCAATCCTGTCAGGATCTACATCAACGCCAGCTCTGCCAACAGCGCCGATAATCCTTCCCCAGTTGGCGTCCTCACCGAAAAATGCTGTTTTCACCAGGGGAGAATGGGCAACCGTATCTGCAACCTTCCTGGCATCAGAATCCGAAGCCGCTCCCCGAACGATGATTTCAACCAGCTTTGTCACGCCTTCGCCGTCTCTGACCACTTGTTTGGCCAGATCCAAAAAGATCCGGTCTAAAACCTTTTGAAAAATTTCTTTATGGCTGGGGTTTTCAATAACCGCACCGGACAGGCCATTGGCCATCATCAGCACCGTATCATTGGTGCTGGTATCTCCATCAATTGTAATCCGGTTAAAAGACCGATCTATCGCAGGAACCAAGGCCTCTTTTAAAACATCTGATGCTGCGTTTGCATCGGTAAAGACAAAACAGAGCATGGTCGCCATATCCGGCCGGATCATTCCAGCGCCTTTGGCAACACCGGTGACCACAAAAGTCTTCCCTTCCACAACCCCCTGGCCGAAAACCATTTTGGGAACCGTATCCGTGGTCATGATCGACCTGGCCAAATCAGGAATCCCATCCGTTTGAAGTGATCCGACAAGGTCAGGGATGGCTGTCTTAATCTTCTCTATGGGCAACGGCTCCCCAATCACACCTGTTGATGCCACAAGCACCAGATCTTCTGAAATTCCGAGTTCAGATGCGGATAAACTTGCCATGGCCTCGGCATCACGGATTCCCTGCTCACCGGTGCAGCAATTGGCATTTCCGCTGTTAACAATAATCGCCTGACAAACGCCCGACTTTATCCGTTCTCTGTCAAGAATTACCGGCGCCGCCTTCACCCGGTTCCGGGTAAACACACCGGCGACATTTGCCGGTACCTTGGAAAAGATGAGGCCGAGATCCTTTTTGTTTTTTTTCTTGAGACCGGCGGCAATCCCGGCAGCCTCAAAACCAGGGCACATGATAATTCCCATTTTTGTTATTCCTTATATATTTTGAAAATTTATAGCTTTTTATGTACATTTTACAGAAAAAATTTCTTGTTATAACCACCAAAGCATAAAGGCATTAAATAAAAATATCAAGTTTTGCCCTTTTTGCCTTGATGCCTTTGCGGCAAACTTATCAGTTCCAGCTTGTTCGGTTTAGGTTTTTTGTTTTAAATTTTATTTGACAGAATACCAGAATATTGTCAATCTGCATTCCAAAATTTCAAATAAACGAAAAAGTTGTTGAGATGATTCATGGAAAAACACCTACCTTGCTGTCCGGCCTGTAACGGCCGGCTGGTGATCCAAAAGTCATGACGGCGTGTGAATATACGTTGCAGGTCATGCGGCGTCGAGTATTCATTGAGTGATTTCGCCGATTTGATGGATGATTTTTTCGAACGCCAACTTTCGAATATTCCCTGTGACAGGCTGTAACCCAAATCTTTAATGTACGCCACAAACACAGCGCTTACAAAATTTAGGTTAAAAAGTAAAAACGCTATTAGTTGGGGCCACACGAATTCATATCATGTTAAAGAACTTTAAAATTACCATTGAATACGATGGCAACGCCTATCACGGTTGGCAGCGACAGGCCGCGGATCGAACCATTCAGGGTGACATCGAGAATGCACTGATGACCATGACAGGAAATAGCGTTATCGTGACAGGCTCAGGCAGAACTGACGCCGGTGTTCATGCCTTGAACCAGGTAGCAAATTTTCGATGCGCTACATCGCTGACTCCCGAAGTTTTTCTAAAAGGACTCAACAGCCTTTTGCCGGAAGATATTGTCATAACTTCGTGCGAAGTGGTTCCAGAAAAGTTCCATGCCCGATATGATGTTAAAAGCAAAGTGTATCATTACAGAATTTTGAATCGATTGCTCCCTGCCGCCATCTCCCGTCAGTACGCCTGGCATATCCGGAAAAAACTCGACCTGATCGCCATGCAAGAAGCGCTCCGCTGTATCATCGGCAGCCATGACTTCAAAGCGTTCGAGGGATCGGGAAGTCCCAGGGCTTCCACCGTTCGGTGTATTATAAACGCTGATCTTGTAGAAACAGACGATGATTACCTGGTCTTAAAAATAGAAGGTGACGGATTTTTAAAATTTATGATACGCAATATTGTGGGAACACTTGTGGATGTCGGTCTTGATAAAATTACATCCGATGACTTTAAGCGGATACTCGTCTCAAAAGATCGCAATCTCGCCGGGATCACTGCGCCGGCACACGGATTATTCCTGATGAACGTCAAATATTGATGCCTCCCATTTACCCCTGCAGTCCCGCTGAAAGCGAGACGGGTTATTCTGTGCACAACATCTCAATTTTTTTAAAAATTTGGCAAAATGACCGGTTAACAAAAAGTTCGGAATCTAATATTTAAATTTTAATCGTCAGTAAACGAGTGAAAATTGCCCTTGATACCAGACGGCTCCACATAATGCTACGCATCAGGTCCGAACGCGTATATTGATTTTTCCTCCAAATTCGCTCCCAAAAAGCAAGTTTTATCAAATCGAAATAAGAGGAATTGGGAAAAGCAGGAAAAAAGATAGGACGGAATCCGCTCTTTTCTAAAACTATTCCACAATCCACACCGTACAGCTTTTCGCATGGCTGACAAGTTTGCTGGATACGCTGCCGAACAATATTTCCTCGCTTCGAGATAATCCCTGTCTTCCGACCACGATGGTGCTGCAACCCAATCGATTTTGTTCCTCCAGAATACATTCGGCAATGGAGGGACGATAGCGAAGCACTATTCTAATGGCCAGCGCTTTCGGATCGAAGCCGTCCTGAATAAGAATTTGCCGGTATTTTTCAAGCAGACTTTCAATTTTAAGTCGATACTGCTGTAACCAATTGTCATGCTCCGACGGGATTGGAAAGTAGTCCTCTTCAGGTGGATTAATCACGTGCAGAAAAATGACATTAAACCCTTCGAGGCCGCCGATCATCTGAGAAAGGTAAGAGACCGCCCTGCGAGAGTTTTCGGAGGTATCAACGGCAAGCAGTATTTTTTTATTGTATCGATAGTCCGTATCGTTCATCATTTATCCCTTCCTTGAGATCTATCTTGGGAAATCTACCCTTTGCTCCGCTATTTTCAGGCTTTAATTCAATCCGACATACGGTATTCGTCGAGATCTTCGAGTAATTGATTGGTGGTCTCGTAAAACCGGTTGGCGCCTTTGGAGAAATGCAGCAAAATTCGATTAAGGCGCTCAGGGATATACGGATAAATTTTCCTTAGATTGGCAACGCGATTATGGAAAACGATATTTTCATCATCCGCCCGAATTCGATGCAGAGCCGGATGTTTTTCCCGGATGAGATTCGGCAAAAGAACATCGCCCTTGCCAACGATAAAAATCAAAATATTGCCTAGGCCGAAAAGATCGTAGCTGTAAATGTTCTCTCTCTGATGATAATTGAAATCATAGTCAATCCATCGGTAATGGCCGCTTTCCCGATCGACGATAATGTGATCTCTTCTGATGTCTCCATGCTTTTCTTCATGCTCATGTATAAAACGGATCGCCCGGATGCACTCGATAAAGTGTTCCATAATCACCGGGAGCTGCAAATTAAAATAGGTTTCATGGTCCAGCCGGATGTCTTCTACCATTGTCGAAAGGGGTTTGCCATAAATAAAGTCAAGCACCCTCACAATGTTTCCCTTTTCATCGGTTGTCCCGTAACCTTTCATGAAGTTTTGGTGGTTGTGTACAAGTTTCAGAATCCGTGCCTCTTTTCTAGGGCTGCGAAAGCATTCGAACTCAATATCTCCGATACGGGTGATAAATCGTTCATGAAAGACGAGCTTGAGAATTTTACGACATCCGTCCTGAAGGTCAAAAGCGCGCTTGACCCAGAATTTTTCTTCATCATCAAGTCCGAAACGACCCTCCTTGGCATTATGACGGATGAGATAGCTCTTTTCACCAAGGACTACGACGTCGTCATAACCCACCCGAAAAAAATCGGTCGTGTCCGTATGAATCATAACCGTACGTGCATCGGGACCGCCCGGAAACCAGCGCCGGATCATCCGGCAAACGAAATCCTGATTCAAGAGCGCCTTCATGTTTGACAGAAGTCTCCCTATGCGAGGTGATTATAGTCTTATTTAAAACCTCCCATTCGTTGGTTTGAACCTTTTACAAATCGCTCCCTGGAAGGTTTTGAAATGGCTTCTAAATATTTTACCGAAATCTTTATTTCTCAATTCAAAACATTGGATCAGAACGTCTGATTAGGATATTTGCAATAACAGTGCCAGACGAATAGAAATCAAATTCGTAATATTATCAGATAATTTCATTAACTAAACGGCAACTAAAGACCTTTAAAGATGTCGGAAAAATTTACACACTGCTCAATTATTTTCTATTTTGAAGCTATTTTGAAAACCCGCCGATGCCGGAACATTAAATTAAGAAGCACACACAGGGAGGATACCATAAAACGAAACGACATATTTGCCGTCCTCGCAGTTTTGGCAGTTGGGGATTTAATGCCTGTTTTTCATCTTTTGGATTTGCTCATTGTAATATGCAATAACCTCCCTTCGGTTCAGCATCCCGATAAGGATACCATGATCATCCTCACTGACCACAGGCAGGCTGTCGATATTTTTAATGGTAAATTTTTGCAAAACAGTATTCAGGTCTTCCGAAGGTGTTGTTAGTATAATGTCAAAAGTCGCAACATCATTCATCACCACAAGATTTCCGATTCCCCGTGAAAAGAGTACGGCTCTGATATCCGTACTGGAGAATATTCCCATCAGTCTATTAAACTGATCCACCACCGGGAAATAATGCTGCTTTGTTTCAGGAAAAAACTTCCTGAAATCTCCGAATTTCATGTCCCGGGGAATAACTTCTACCTTTTTTACCAGATGCATCAGATCTTTGACCCGGATCGCCTGCAAGATATCCACGAAGAAATCTCCTGCATGGGCCGGAGAGTTGACCTTGCTTTTAACCTGTTTTTCATAAATGGTCCATTTACGAGACGCAAGATAAGATACGGAGCATACCAGAAGACTCGGCAGAAGCAGATGATATGAATTGGTCATTTCGCTGACAAAAATAATGGTGGAAATCGGAGTATTTGAAACCGCTGTAAAAAAACCGGCCATGCCCACGATAACAAAAGCGCCGGGTTCAGTAACTACACCCGGCATGATCTGATGAAACATCTTCCCCACAACACCGCCCATGGCGCCACCGATGACAATGGAAGGGCCGAAAACCCCGCCGCTGCCCCCGGATCCAATGGAAAATGATGTTGTAACTATTTTGCCGATAGCAAGAAAAAATAAAAATGGAATCGTCAGTTCATTGTATATGGCTTTCTGGGCAAACCCATATCCAAAAGCCAGAGTCTGGGGCAAGAAAAAGCCGACAATACCGGTACACAGTCCGCCGATGGCGGGTTTTAAGTGATTGGGGATCTTGATGGCTTTAGAAATATGTATGACCCCATAAAAGATTTGATGTAATAAAACTCCGATAACGACAAGGACGAGCGAAAGCACCAGATAGGGTCCCAATTCCAAGGGATTTCGAAATACAAAATCCGGTGATTCAAATAAAGACCCCCATCCGTTTACCAGGCAAAACAGGCAGTAGGCCACCACCGAAGAGATGCCCGCCGGTATGATCACCTCGGATTCAAACTCCGGGTCACGATACAGGACTTCGGCGGCAAAAAGCGCTCCGGCCAGGGGTGCACGAAAGATACTGCCGACTCCGGCGCCGACACCTGCAGCCATCATGATTCTCCGCTCCCGGTCCGACAGTTTCAATACTGTCGCCAGAAATGATCCAAAACCCGCTCCGATTTGAGCGATGGGACCTTCCCGTCCACCTGAACCGCCGGTTGTCAGTGTAAGGGCGGAAGCAATGGTCTTGATAATCGGGACCCTGCCTCGTGATGAAACCACCCTTTCTGTGGTAGGCGTCGATGGCAGCGTCCGTTCCGTGACCTTCGGCCTCCGGTGCATAGGTATACACCAGCCATCCGCTCAAAAGGCCCCCAAATGCTGGAAGGAACAATAGAATGAGGGGATTAAACAGTGTATTCGTGGGCGGCATCAGATGATGCTCTCCGGCCGGCGCCGGAGGCCGGTAACCCGCAAGAAAATCCATAAAATAATGCACACCGAGCCGACACAGGTAATTAAAAACGACAGAGCCCAGCCCTGCGATAACACCGATAAGTATAAAATATAATGTCCATTTGCCGGCAAGAGCGATATTGACGGAAGGCTCTTTGTCGACAACGGATCGGATACTTTTTTTAAAACGGCTTAAAAGTGCCACAGGTCTACTGATTTCATCATATGTTGGTTGCCTTAATAAATTTATTTCAGCCTGCTACTTCAAAGGCTTTTTAGCAATATTCAGGTACGAAACTCGACTAAAATTTTAATAAGATTCTAACTGTCGCGTCCTTCAATATCTTGTACTCCTTGTAGAATAATATTGAAAAGTTCAGGTATTTCGCTCTCTTCCAGACAGGAAAAAGCGATTCTCAAATCCTTATCCCCAATGGAGATAAGCCCCACACCGTATTTTTCAAAAGGTGGAGCCGGAGTGTCTCTGCGTTAACGGACTTCAACCGGATACACATAAAATAACCGGAATTAAAAGGATAAACATCCCAGGCTTCTTTGTATTTTGAATCTGAAAGTACTTTTTTCACGCATCTGGCCCTGTTTTGAAGTATTTTGAATTTCTCTTCTTTTTCTGCTGTGAAGGTATCTCCCTGCATGGACTTTAGTACAATGGTCTGGCCCAGATGGGAAGCATTGGAAATGGATCCCCTGATGCATCCTGCCGTTTTTCTTTCCAGTGCATCATACACAGGCAATGGATCGCCATTTAGACGACATCCGTATGTTATAAAACCGATTCTCAAACCCCAGACAAAGTTTTCTTTTGTAGCACCATCAAGTTTAATGGCAAGCAACCTGGGATGCCGATCACAAAGACTTGCAAAAAGGGATTCTTTAAGAATCTGGTCTTCATAGAAAAGCCCAAAATATGAATCATCGGTAACAGCAATAACATTCGTTCCCGCTTCGGCAATGGAGGTAAGGATTTCGACGATGTTTTCCCCTTCCTCTTTGGTCACCGAGTATCCGGTGGGATTGTTGGGGAAGTTAAGCATGACGGAAATTTTATCATGTTTTTCAGCTTCGGCTCGGAGGGTTTCCTCAAAAGCCGCCAGATTAAATCCACCGTTTGCAGAAAATAAGGGATAATGGCTGATGACCGCTCCTTTTCTGACATTTAGAATCATGTTATAGTTTCCCCACATCATATCGGGAAATACTATCACATCACCCGGGTCTAACCACATGTCCGCAAACATGCTGATGGCATGCGTAATACCGCATGTCGTCACAGGGAGGCTGATGATTTTACCGGAAAGCAAAGGATTTTTCGTAAATAAGGAATCCTGCCAAGCCTTTCGTAGCGCTGGAATGCCAAAGGATGGTGCATAGGTTATCGATGCTTTGGGCCGGATGTTGCAAATGGAATCCATCACAGAAGGGAAATACATGGTTCTGCCCTTTCTCAGTGGCAATACCGATGGTGGCATTTAACTTATACGCTTTTTCCTTGGCCTCAGCACTTTGACTCAAAATCCCCTTGGGAAAAAAAAGGTTCTTTCCCATATCAGACAGCATTTCCATAAGATGTGGATTACCGCTTTCGATGATCTGGTTGAGGGATTGAGCAATGGGATTCATGAATTTGACCTCCTTTGGATATTTATGTGTTATATCTTCTTTATGTCTAAACCGCGCTCATGATGCTTTCTTCTATTTAACGATCGCCTACATATTATATTTTACCTTAAATATTATTTCCGCCAACTATGCTTTATTGATGTTGCTGAAAATTAAGGGTTTGAAACATGAGTTATTAAAAATTGCCATGAAATGATATGCAAAATTGAGTTATTGATGAGTTTTATCGCGCTGACATGAATTATGTCAAGTGAAAAGAGCTTGAAAAATCGGGGGGATGAGAACTATACATAGGCGTAGGTTGTAATTTTAAATGGATAAAAACCCCGCTCGATTAGCGAGCGGGGTTCATTTTAAGATCAAAAGCGACATTACCTGTTTCCTCTCTTGGATGCTTTGAGCGGATTAAGTTTTCCATTCGAGGCAGAAGAGGTTCTGGTAATATGTGAGGCAAAATTGCAGTTTCCCACTTTCCATTTCAACGAAGGATCGGGGCATGCCGTGCAATACCATCTGGACGAATATTCAACGCTGCGGTTACAGCCATCACACTTCTCTACAACCTCATGACAAATTCCGCCATTATAGGAACACCCTTTAGCCGTCATAAAAGGGCACTCAAAACCTTCTCTAATCGTTGCACAAACCATTGGAATCACCCCCTTTCAAAAAAAATAAAGCCTCACCGCCCTAAAGGGCGGGGGTTCTGCCTTTCGGCAGTGCTTCGCGACCGGTAAGAATTACAATTAATTTTATATAGCTCCCTTGACCCCGTCCTAAAGGACAATATTGCGGGGAGCATGCCGGTCAAAAAAAAGGCCAGGGGTCGTATGCTCCCGGCCTTTTTGACGAAACTCGAAAAAGCTGGCGCAATATAAACAGACAAATATAGCTTGTCAACCATAATTTTAGAAATTTTATTGGATATCAGTAAAAAAAGAGCTCTTGATTTTTTATTTAAAAGTTGCCAATTTTCTTGTAAAATATTCTCCCAAAATTAAACAGATACACTATTCCAATATTATTAATGAAATATTGTGAAAAAGTGTTATAATACGACATATATTTTATCCTGGTGATGTTTTTATTAAAATAGCAATATAAATCAAAAACATTAGACTTATAATACAATGGCACAATTTAGGAAACAGTTGGAAACAAATGGGATTGCATCTCACATGATTATCAAAGAAGCCATAAAGGTTTTAAAAATAGAAGCTGAAGGGATTCTGAAGCTCATAGATCGAATTGATGACAACTTCCCTAAGATGGTGGAGCTTATCTGTCGTTCCAAAGGAAGATTGATCATCAGCGGCATCGGCAAATCCGGTCTGGTGGGTCGAAAAATTGTCGCCACCTTAAACAGCACAGGAACACGGTCTCTTTTTTTGCATCCTGCCGAGGCCATGCATGGCGATCTCGGCATGGTGGATTCGGATGATATATTCATCGCACTTTCCAATAGCGGAGAAACCGATGAGCTGAATTCACTCATGCCCAGTATACGAAAAATCGGATGCACCACTATCGCCTTTACCGGAAACAAAACGTCGACTCTGGCGAAACATAGTGACATCATCATCGATGTTGGCGTGGAAAGGGAAGCCTGCCCCATGGGCCTTGCACCAACCGCCAGTTCAACCGCGCTGCTTGCCATGGGAGACGCCCTTGCCGTTGTCCCTGATTAACAAGAAACATTTCAAATCAAGCGATTTCAAAAAGATTCATCCCGGAGGTATTTTGGGGCAGCGGCTTTCAAGTCACGTTCAAGACATGATGCTAACTGGAGCTTCCATTCCACAGGTTCCTGAAGGAACCTCCCTGGAAGATGCTGTAAAGGAAATCAATCGACTGGAATTAGGGGTAACACTTGTTATTAGATCAGATAAAACACTTGCCGGCATCTTTACCGATGGTGATTTAAGACGTCTGATTGCCGATAAGAAATCTATTGTTGATTTATCTGTTGAGGACGTTATGACAAAAAATCCACGAACCGTCACACTGAATTCTCCGGCCTATGATGCCCTGAACATGATGGAAAAACACCAGATCACGGTACTCCCCATAACAAACACTAAAGGAAAAGTTCAGGGAATTTTACACTTGCATGATATTTTAGGCAAAGGCGAATTTAAGTTCAATGGAACCTGACCTGGCCAAGCCGGAAAAGTTACAAGTGATCTAAAGTTGCTGTTGAGTCGCTACGCTCCGGCTATTTATATTAAATAAAATTGACAGAATACCTTAACTTTAGGCATTTTAGATCACTTTAGGCACTTCACACTCAATGAATTTAGAATTTTTTGTCATAAAATACACAAAATTCCAAGCTAAAAAAACTAAGAGGATATGATGAAATTTGAGGTCATTGACACCACGATTCCAACCCTTGGCCCCCTTAGAGTGCCATCTCCGATCAAAAGAGGGGAAAAGGGTGAACTCAGACGAAGTTTTGTAAATGATACGGACAAGGTTGTGATGGACGTAGATTTAAACCACATTAACGAGATGATCCAAGAGGGGCAGAGTTTGACTGCTTTTGAGCTGGCCGGCCCTAGAGAGAAATTATATTTCGATCCGAGCAAGCTCAGGTGTGGCCTTGTAACCTGTGGTGGGCTTTGTCCGGGTTTAAACGATATCATTCGGGCCATTGTTCTGGAGCTTTTCTACGGTTATGGTGTTCAAAATATTTTCGGCTTTAAATACGGTCTTCAAGGGTTTATTCCAAAATTCATGCATGATATTATGGATCTTAAACCGGAAACTGTCGCTAATATACATGAAATGGGCGGCTCGATCTTAGGATCATCAAGAGGTCCTCAGCCCATAGAAGAAATCGTCGACTCTATTGAACGGATGAACATCGGCATACTTTTTATGATCGGCGGTGACGGAACCCTCATAGCCGCTACAAAGATCGCGGATGCCATCACCGAAAGAGGTCTCAAGATCAGTGTTGTCGGAATTCCAAAAACCATCGACAATGATATTTACCTGGTTTCCCGTTCTTTTGGTTTTGATACTGCAGTGGATGTTGCAACCCAGGCCATCAGAAGCGCGCATAATGAATCCGCCGCATACCCCAATGGAATCGGTCTTATTAAACTGATGGGAAGGTATTCGGGCTTCATCGCAGCAACCGCCACTCTGGCGCAACAGGATGTAAATTTTGTGCTGATACCGGAAGTGGATTTTGACCTTGAAGGGCCGAACGGCTTCTTGGCCGCCCTTGAAAAACGGCTGAAGCAAAGAGGACATGCTGTGATCGTGGTGGCAGAAGGTGCCGGTCAAAAATTTTTTGAAAACGTAACCACTCAACGGGATGAATCCGGAAACATCAGGCTCAAAGACATCGGCCTTTTTCTTAAAGATGCCATAATATCTTACTTTCATGCCAAAGGCATCGATGTATCTCTAAAATATATCGATCCCAGTTACATGATAAGGAGCCTTCCTGCCAACGCCAATGACAATGTCTTCTGCAGTTTTTTGGGTCGTGATGCAGTTCATGCGGGCTTGGCGGGCAAGACAAAACTCCTGGTTGGCCGCTGGAATAATCATTTTGTTCATATCCCCATGAGCGCTTCGGCAGGAAAGCGAAAAAAAATTGATCCCAGAGAGAAATTGTGGCTTGGTGTCCTTGGGGCAACGGGTCAGGGATCACTGAAAAACGATTGATCTATCTCCTTTTATATACCGTAACCAAGGCACTAAGAAAATTTAATATCTGATTTACTCGGATGAAGGATGAAGCAATCGATGGATGACAGCCGAATGTTTATCTGCAGCCCCCTTGTTTGACATGACCGCTTCTCTGGCCAATTTGCCAACAGCATCCGCCTCATCGGGATGGGTCAGATAATATAGCATTCTTTCAGCCAATTCCCGATCATCTTTGACCTGAATACCGCCGCCCGTTTTATCGAGAAGGGCCTTAGCATCCAGAAAATCTTCCATTGAAGGCCCATAAAATACGGGTTTGCCCCACACAGCCGCTTCAAGAATGTTCTGCCCTCCCAAAGGCTCTAAACTCCCACCGCAAAAAACAATTGAAGCAATACTGTAAGTGGATTGCAGATCCCCGATGGTGTTAATGATTACGACAGAGGCTGTCCTCGAACAGCCTGCTTTGTCAATTTCGGTTTTTAATTGATATGAAAGCCCTTTTGCTTTAACCATATCGATGATATGTTGAATTTTTTCAACATGCCTTGGTGCAATAATCAGCAGGGTTTCTGGTAGGGTTTGAAGGATTTTCTCATAAACATTCACAATGATCTCGTGCTCTGAGCCCCGGGTGCTACCAGCGACCAAAACCGGTTCATTCCCTTTTAGGTTGTATAGCTTTTCATTTTTACCCTTAAGGGAGGGGACAGCCTGCCGCAGCAAGAGATCATACTTTGCGTTTCCGTTGATCTCTATTTTCTTTTTGGGAACGCCCAGCATCATCAATCGCTGGGCATCTTCTTCCCGAATCATGCTAAAGGTTTCAATTTGATTTAAGGCTTCTTGAATTAAAAACCGAATCTTTAAATATCCTTTTATGGATCTGCCAGAAATTCTTCCATTTACCAGTGCAATTTTTGCTCCTATTCTGCGGGCTGCCAGCAGCCAGTTCGGCCAAATTTCAGTCTCGAGACAGACCAGGATATCCGGTCGAATCGCTGAGAGTGCTTTGCGAACAGAAACGATAAAATCAAGTGGGGCATAAATACATGTTGTCTCTGGGCCAAATCTTTCCCTGGCCCAAGAC
Source organism: uncultured delta proteobacterium (assembly GCA_963706295.1). GTDB lineage: Bacteria > Desulfobacterota > Desulfobacteria > Desulfobacterales > UBA11574 > UBA11574. The sequence goes on from CAVPLW010000007.1 coordinate 142,357, forward strand.
TGACCGTGTTTTGTTGTCGTTGAGAGGATTATGGCACAACCCGGCATTAATCGTGTCAGAGATTCTATAATCGCCACCGCTCCGTTCACCTCTCCCACTGAAGCTGCATGGATCCATATTCTCGGAGAACCGGAAATGGCGCCCACAAGTGACTTGGGGTAAAATCCGAGGCGCTGACCTAAGCCATCGCTGAAGCGACCGGTCAGGCGAGTGTAAAACCAGAAGGGCGGAAATAAAATAAAAAATAACCCTACGTTAAGAAAGTTATACGCTTTATAAGCGAAATTCATACACTTAACGTTGCTCCAGCTCTACAAAACGTTGACCTCTTATTTGAAGAAGATATAGATTTTTAATGGCGTCCCCATTGTTATCAAAAGATGTTAGGCCGGTTACTCCCTGAAAACCTGCGAGTCGTTTGAGTTCATTTTTAATCACACTTCTAAATCGAACATCGGGCCGGCTAACCACCTGAAACAGTATCAAGGCGGTATCATAAGCCGCTGCTTCTATGAATCCCGGCTTCTGGTGAAATATTTCATTATAACTGTCTACAAATTGTTTGACATTTTTCGACCTGCTTTCGGCAAAAAATCCATCCGGCATGATGGCGCCCTGGGCATGTTTATAGGTCATATCGATCAGACTGTCTGAATGCCATAAATTGGTTCCAAAAAGATATGTATCCTTAACATCGTAAAAAGCAAGCTGCGGAATAATAAGACCTGATTTCTTAGGAGCATCGGGAATAAAGACGGCATCAAAATCGACGACGGCCTCCGGTCCTTCATTCTCTTTCATATCCCAACTTTCAGATTCTTCATCCAAGGGCGAAAGAAGGGTTTCTACAATATTTTCTGTTGTTGTTTTATCGGTTTTGTTTTCATTCGCTGTTTCATCGATATTTTTTAGTTCTTCGGGAACTTCATAATATAGTCCCACCAGCTTTTTGATGGGATCGGCAAAATCGGTCCCATCCGGTCTATACGATTCAACGCCGACAACTTTGCCCTCATGGGCAATTACCTCATCCCAAAAAAGGTTCATAAAGGTTTTTCCATACTTTTCATCAGGATAAAGGATTGCATAACTTTTAAGGCCGAGCTTCTCAACAGCATAAGACACCAGCGCCTTAACCTGCATGCCGGGTGTAATAAAATTTCTAAAAACATATTCTCCAATTTCGGGAATATTATCTTTCTGTGTCAAAGTAATTATCGGTATCCCATGATTTTGTGCCTCTCTGGCAGCGGAATCGGACGTAACAACCGGCCCGATGATAGCGGCAACGTTTTCTTCGAACAGTTCCTTCACTGCGACAGCAGCTTTAACCGAATCAGATGCCGTATCCTTAACAATTATCTTGATGGAAGGCTGGGGGTTTCCGGTATTAAATTGGTTGAAAGCGAGTTGAATACCCTTTAACGCCCCGTTGCCGTATGTTTTATAAGGACCGCTTAAGGGAAGTAAACATCCTATGGTGTAACGGCTGTAAACAGACATTTTATTGATTGATGCAATGAGGCTTTTTGCCTGCTGCATATTTTCGTGTTCCGGGAATTTTTCTGTAAAAGCCGTTAAAACCTTCAGGGCTTCATCATATCTTTCTTCCTCGGCATAGTTAAGCCCAAGCTGAAACATAAGATACCCTTTCAGGACGTCATCTTCCACCTGGCTAAAAAGAGTTGCGATATCTTCAGGTCCAAGCTCCCAGACAGAGTCCTTCAACTTCTTGACAATGCTGTCTTTTTCCATATCTTTTGCTTTTCTTAGTGCCATGATATAATTATTGACAGCGTCTTTTGGAGAACTCATGGCCTTGTATGTGTCGCCAAGCAACACATACGTTTTGAGAATATGAGCCCTTGAAGGTTTTTGTTTTAAGAAATGCGGTGCCTGTTCGATGACGTTGCCATATTCTCCTTGATTGTAATACGTGACAAGTATTTCAAACCGGGCATCGGGTACAAAATGACTGCCTGGATATTCGTCGATTAGACGTTGATAGTTGCTGCGTGCTTGTTCAAAATCTCCGAGAATCGTATGAATTGATCCAATTTTCATTAAAGCGGCATCGGCCAGAGGGGCATCAGGGAACCTTTCGTGGTATTCCCTAAAGTGGGCCAGGGCTTTTTCGTAAGATTTTTCCTGCAACATTTTTTCTGCCTGTGAAAAAAGTTGATATCCAGGACCAACCTTTTCGGGAACCGGCTTTATCGCGCATGCCCCTAAAAAAAGGGCTGCCGTCAGGAGCATAACTATTTTAATCGGTTTCATAAACAGTTTTTAAATGGTCGAGTAGTTTTTATCACTTGATGTTTACCCTTATTTTACGGCAAAGGCAAGCATAACATGAATCCTTTACTTATCCTTGCCAAGGACCTTATAATAATGTTATAAACCACAACCTTTGATAACGGATAGGTGAACTTAGAGGCTTCGCCCCAATTGGAATAGTGGAATGATGGAGTAATGGAATGATGGGTTTGAAGGAGTTTTTTACAATTTAAATGTTTTATTTCCGCCTTTACCCCCAATATTCCAGCATTCCAGTATTACATTCTTCCATTCTGACAGCATAAATAGGTTGCAATTAAAAAACTGTATTTTTAGGAAGTTGTAGAATTTCCGAAACGTTTAATTAGGGTCATCAACCATAACAAAATATTATCACAAAAATCATGAAAAACCAAAATCCAAGACAACCACGATCATCGATGAATGAAAAATCGGTAAAACACAACGTTGATCAGGAACTCGAACACCTGAGACTGCAACTCGATGCCATCGATCAACAGATCGTTTCTCTGCTTTCCAAACGCCAGGCTGAAGTCGAACGCGTTGTTCAGCTCAAAAAAGCACACAATATTCCGGTTTATCACCCTGCAAGGGAAGAAAACTTGATCTCTCACCGTCGCAACCAGGGATCTAAGGCCGGTCTTGACCCGGATTACGTTGAAGAGATTTACCGCCGTATCCTTCGCCAGTCAAGGGCAGAACAAACCGCCCAAATGGCTCAGAAAGGGGTCCGAGCCGGAGCGTCCATCCTTCTCATCGGAGGTCTGGGGAGTATGGGACAATATTTTCATCAATGGTTCGCGCACGCCGGGTATCAGGTACGTGTCCTGGACCAAAAGGATTGGCCGGATGTAGATCGACTCTGCCAGGGTATCGAACTGGCAATTATCAGTGTCCCCATCGAGTTAACCGTCTCAGTGGCCAAAAGAATCGGCCCTCATCTGCCCGCAGATTGTGTTTTAGCAGATATCACCAGCATAAAAGAAATTCCTTTAAATGCCATGCTCAAGGCGCATCAAGGACCGGTAATCGGATTACATCCACTCTTTGGCCCTACCACCTCGACCATGGACAAACAGATTGTCGTGGTTACTCCCGGCAGAGACCCCGTCGGCTGTCAATGGCTGATCGACCAGTTCAGCGCCTGGGGAAGTATTATACTGCAAGTCGACGCCAATGAACATGATAAGATCATGTCCATTGTTCAAACGGTGCGACATTTTGCCACTTTTGCTTTTGGTCAATTTCTCCGTCGCAAACAGATCGATTTGCCACGGACATTGGAGTTTTCCAGCCCCATATATCGCCTCGAACTCGGGATGGTGGGTCGTCTTTTTGCTCAGGATCCATCCCTTTATTCAGAAATTATATTCGCATCACCTGAACGGTGTACACTTTTAAGAGAATACCTTGATTCTTTGACAAATAATCTTGATATGATCGAAAAGGGTGACAAAGAAGCGTTTCTTGCAGAATTTAATAAAATCGCGGAATGGTTCGGACCGTTTAGTGAGCAGGCGATGCGGGAGAGTACGTATCTCATTGACAAACTGATCGAACGTTTTTAAAAACAAAGGAATTTTTGAAACGTCAAATTATGATTGTTCGATCCACTCACCTGTCTTGGCTTGGACAGTCTTCGCTTGACATAAACCCCGCTCTTTTGTAATCTTCGTTTGAAAAAATAAAAACCTTTATTTCAAACCTCCAAATTCAATCAACCAAAGGGCCACGATTTCTGGAAATTGTGATAGACAGTTAATGCCTAAGAATCAAAACCAAAAAGGAATCGGACAAGTGTCCGACACATCACCTCTTTATAACAGTAGAATCATAAAGACATATATAGAATATATCAAGAACAGTTATCCTGATCTGGATATTGATTCTATCTTAGAATATGCAGGAATGACCAGATATGAGGTAGAAGATCAGGCTCACTGGTTCAGCCAGGATCAGACCGATCGCTTTCAGGAAATCCTGTTTGAAAAAACAGGCAATCCAAATATCGCCAGGGAGGCAGGACGCTATTCAACATCATATGAAGGAATGGGACCTGCAAAACAATATTTATTAGGATTTATGAAACTGACATCTGTTTATCTTTTAATGAGGAAAGTCTATCCTATTATGAGTCGTGGTGCCACCATCAAAGCAAAAAAAATGGGGACTAACAAGGTTGAAATTGTTGCCACCCCTAAACCAGGAGTAAATGAAAAACCTTATCAATGTGAAAATCGCATCGGTATTTTTGAATCCGTGGCAAAGCTGTTCACTGATAAATTTCGCCAATGTTGAACATCCTTTATGCTTTCATAAAGGCAATGATTGCTGCCGTTACATCATCACATGGAAAAAAACGGCCTTCTCTCATTTGGAAACGGATACGAAATTATTCTATACTATTAGTCAATTGTTATCTCTCTAGGTCTTTTCTTTGTTTTACCCCCCAAGACTTGGGGAATTCTGGTGATTCTCTGTTCACTCATTACCATGAGTCTTGCATTTTTTTCCGAGTATCTTGAAAAAAAAGAGTTGATCAAAACCATTGAAACTCAGGGTGACGCGGCCAAAGATCTTATAGATGAAATAAATATTCGCCACAATAATGCTTTGCTTGTTCAAGAAATGGGTAGAGCAACTTCTTCGATTTTAGATATTGATAAACTCATCAATACTGTAGTCAATATTATGGAAATTCACATTGATTTTGACCGCGGGTTGATCATGCTTGCCGATAAAAATAAAACCCGTCTACTTTTACACCGCTGGATACGGTTACACTCAGGAAAAAGAAGAATTTCTACAACAAACAAAATTTCACCTTGACAACCCTGAATCCAAAGGCGTGTTTGTGGTAGCTTTTAAAAATCAAAAGCCATTCTTGGTGAATGACATTTCTGAAATTGAAAAAAAACTCTCAAAAAGAAGTCTTGAATTCGCTAAAGCAGATGGGAGTTCGCAGTCACTGATATGTGTGCCCATTGTCTATGAAAATGAATCACTGGGCATACTTGCCGTGGACAATCTCAAGTCAAAAAGACCGCTTACAACCAGTGATATGAATTTTTTAATGGGTGTTGCCTCACAAACAGCCGTCGGCATAATATAATGCAAGATCATTTCAAAAAATCCAAGAAAGCGAAAAAAAGTACCGCGAGCTTGTTGAGAATGCCAACAGTATTATCATGCGAAGAGATATCGAAGGAAATATCACCTTTTTTAATGAGTTCGCCCAAAATTTTTTTGGTTTTACTGAAAATGAGATACTTGGGAAAAGCTTGGAGGGTACGATTTTCCCGAACACAGAATCAACAAAAACATATCTTGAAAACCTGTTGATCGCTTTTCAAACACACACCTGAAAAACCGATTATTAACGAAAAAGAAAGTGTACTCAGAAACGGTAAAAAAGTCTGGATTGCATGGACTTACAGGCCTATATTTGATAGTGATGGAGATTTTAAAGAAATTCTTTGCATTGGCACGGATATCACGGAACTTAAACGAGCAGAACAAGAGAAAAGAGATTTGGAGGCTCGCCTTCAGAGAGCACAAAAAATGGAAGCCATAGGCACGCTGGCCGGCGGTGTGGCTCACGATCTGAATAATATCTTGTCCGGTATTGTCAGTTATCCAGAACTTTTACTAATGGATATTCCCCAGGACAGCCCATTAAGAAAGCCGATTTTAACCATACAGAAGGCAGGAGAAAGAGCTGCTGCAATCGTTCAGGATTTATTGACCCTGGCAAGAAGAGGGGTTGTCACAACGAAAGTCGTCAATTTAAATTCAATTATTTCTGAATACTTGAAAAGTCCTGAATTTGAAAACTTAAAAATCTATCATCCGAATGTTCATATAAAAACAGATTTTGAAACAGACCTGTTGAATATCTTAGGCTCTCCTATCCATTTAGCCAAAACGATCATGAATTTAGTTACAAATTCTGCTGAGGCAATCTCCGATATGGGAGAAATAATTCTATCAACCAATAATCGCTACATCGACAGATCATTAATCGGATATGACAAAATAAAGGAAGGAGATTATGTTACCCTCAGTGTTCGTGACACTGGTATCGGTATTCCTTCAGAAGATTTAGAAAGAATATTTGAGCCTTTTTACACCAAAAAGGTCATGGGAAAAAGCGGAACAGGATTGGGAATGGCGGTTGTTTGGGGAACCGTAAAAGACCACAAAGGATATATTGACGTAAAAAGCGCTGGCGGCAAAGGAACCGAATTTACACTCTATTTTCCAGTGATCAGACAAGAACTGACCAGTGATAAACCTCATATTATCTATAGAAGATATTATGGCAAAGGGAGAATCAATATTAGTGGTGGACGATGTGGAAGATCAAAGGAAAATTGCCTCTGAAATGTTAACGAAATTGGGATATTCTGTTGTTTCTGCTTCGAGTGGTGAAGAGGCGGTGGATTACATGAAAAACCATTCGGCAGACCTTCTGGTACTGGATATGATCATGGAGCCCGGGATTGATGGACTCGATACGTACAAAAAAATTCTTGAAATACATCCAAATCAAAAAGCCATTATCGCCAGCGGTTATTCTGAAACAGATCGTGTTAAAGAGGCTCAAAGATTGGGTGCAACCTCATATGTAAGAAAGCCATATCTGTTGGATAAAATAGGAAAGGTTGTACGGGATGAACTGGACAAATAAAAAGCATAGGCTATTTCTATTTCATACTGCTTCACTCAAATCAAACAATTACCGGCCCTATTTCGCTGGTGAGTTAGATAAGTAAGGATAATTCATGCCGCGCCTCATATTGATTAACCCTTCAAATACGAATAAAGGACTCGGCAACATACGTGCTACTGCTTGGCCACCGTTGAATTTGCCATACTTAGCCGCAGTGACGCCGAATCATTATCACATAGAAGTCCTCGATGAAAATATCGAACCCTTTGAATACCGGGAAGCCGATATTGTAGGTATTACAGCCTATACTGCTTCGGTTTATCGTGCATATCAAATCGCTCAGATTTATCGAAAGAAGGGCATTCCCACTGTAATGGGCGGCATTCATGTATCCATGATGCCGGAAGAAGCTGTAAACTATTGTGATGCAGTTGTTATTGGAGAAGCCGAAAACATCTGGCCAAAAGTTCTCGAAGATTTTGAATCCGGTAAATTGCAAAAGCAATACAAAGGAACATGGACAAACCTTGAAAATTTGCCATTTCCTCGCCGGGATATTCTCCGAAACCCTTACTATCAATGGGGCAGCATTCAGACCTCCCGTGGATGTCCCATGAACTGCACTTTTTGTTCTGTTACTGCTTTCAATGGACGGCGTTTTCGAAGACGTCCTATAGATGCAGTCATAGAGGAACTCGAACAAATACCGCAAAAAAAAATAATGATAACCGATGATAACATTATCGGCCACGGAAAAGCGGATCTGGAGTGGACCCGCAACTTTTTTTTACGAATCCTGGAAAAAGGCATAAAAAAGATTTTTTTTGCTCAGTCCTCAATCATTTTTGGAGAAGACCCTGAGCTTATTCGACTAGCATCCAGAGCGGGGTTAAAAATAGTCTTTATTGGTGTGGAGACTATAAACCCCAAAACCCTTAAATCTTATGGAAAAAACATTAATCTTAAGCGGCTTCAACAAAATCGATATCAAAGAACTGATCAAAAGAATTCGCAAAGAAGGAATTGCTTTTCTTGGTGCCTTTGTCTTGGCAGCGATGAAGACTGATCATTCTGTGTTCGATTCTACACTGAAATTTATAAAATCTTCACACATAGATGTTTTGCAGATCACCAAACCAACTCCTTTACCCGGCACACAACTCAGGAAAATGCTACAAAAAGAAAATAGACTTTTTAAACAGGATCTGCCCAAAGCTTGGAATGACTATCGTTTCTCGAGATTGCACTTTAAACCTGTCCATATGTCTATTGAAGAGGTTTACGAAGGGTACGCTTGTATAAAAGAAAATTATTTTAGCTTTTGGGAAACCATAAAAAGAACTTTTTATACACTTTTTGACACAAAAAGCTTGATCGCCACCATCTTAGCCTATAAGTTCAATTCTTCCTATTGTAAAGCGTTCAGAAATTCCGAACATTACCGGAAATATAAAAACATCAATTTAAAGAAAAAATTCGCAACCGACAAAGAACGCCGTTGACGGCATTTATTAGGCATTAAAAAATTCTGATTTACGAAAAAATATGAAAATCTCAAATACGAATCATCGTGGATATTTAATGGAGAGCAACGAAGAAACGCTTCGTCTTGACTTGAAAACAGACGCTAAGACCGTTGAAAAACAGGCCCTTTGGGCCGGTATAAAACCGGGTATGCGTGTTGCCGATTTAGGCTTTGGTTCCGGTAAAACAACTTTCTATCTCCACAAACTCGTTCAACCGAATGGTGAAGTTATCGGGGTCGATATCGCTGAAGAAAGAATTAAATACGCAAAAAAGCACTATAGCAAAAAGGGTATAAAATATATATGTAGAGACATACGTGATCCCTTGGATGATCTGGGGATGTTCGATTTTATTTGGGTCCGATTTGTCCTTGAGTATTATCGATCTGAAAGTTTTAATATCGTCAAGAACATATCCAGTATTTTAAAGCCCGGCGGCATTATCTGTCTCATAGACCTGGACTATAACTGCCTCAACCATTTTGGACTCTCTCAAAAGCTTCAAGGAACATTTTACGGAATAATGAAGGCTCTGGAAAAGAATGCTAATTTTGATCCTTATGTGGGAATCAAACTTTATTCTTTTCTTTATGACCTCGGCTACCAAGATATCGATGTGAGCATGGCGCCCCATCATCTAATTTTTGGAGAATTGAAGGAAAGAGACGCCTTCAACTGGAACAAGAAGTTGGAAGTTGCCGTAAAAAGGTTAGGATATGAGTTTAAAGAATACGAAGGAGGATATGAAGAATTTTTTGAGGAATTCAATACAGTTTTTTTCCGATCCCAGAAGATTCACCTATACCCCGGTAATCTCTTGCAGGGGATGCAAGTCTGCATAATAATCACATCAAAAAATCAAAATTAGTATAATTTTTCGGCAGAATGCTATTCAAGAACTAACTCCTCTGAACAACCTATTAAGATACCTGAAATAATGGTCTAAATATTGCAAATTTAGCGCCCAAAGATTATATAATTTCTCATAGGGTATGTAACTGTTTTCAGCATAGTCTACAGGATATAGAAGTACCGGTATTTCATCCTGCTCATATTTTTTGGAGAGGTCAGAAAGCGCCAAATAGAGAATATCCTTTGATAGTTCATTTGAATCAACAACAACAATCTTGATACTACTGGTCAGATCAGAAAGGTTCAGACCGATATCTGAAATATTTACCATGAGCACTGCCTTGAGTTTGCCGTTCATCTTCAGCGAAAATACATGCTTTTCCCTTATAAAACCAAGTTGTTGATATACTTTTGAGAGTTCCTCAATACCCACAGAATCCTGATCGAGTTCCATGGCATCCAGCATGAGACCGCCTGATGAAAACTCGTAAAAATTTTTTAACTCAAAAAAATCTTCGGGCTGAGCTTCCATCAAATCCCATGGTCTTTCCAACCCCGGTTCATCATTTGAGGTTTTTCGGCAATGAAAATAGGCAAACGTATCGAGGGAACAGCCTTTTGGATCTTTTATATTTTCGAAAACCCCCCCAAATACACGGTTAGGAAATTTATTCTCGGGCCTGAAATAACAAAAAACAAAATTCATTTGGTTTGAACTGAGCCTATGGGACTCATTAATAAACCGGCCAATCTGGTCCAACACAGACACACCGGCCTTGTGTAAGTCGGAACGGTCAGCAGCATGATGATGGATCAACCATGAATTTTTATAAAAACGAACCATAGCCATATGGCCGAGGATTCGATCCTTGTCCTGATATATAAAATGTCTGGCGATCTTCGGATTCTGGGTATATAGCTTTTTGTAAATCTGCTTTGATTTTCTCTTTGTTTGCTTCAAGAAATGCATATTTTTTAGGATAAATAAAACCTGATTTAAAGAAAAAGTTCCAGAGGGCGTCCATATCTACTCTATTACAAAAATAATGAATGGTCGTCTTTTGCATGATGGAGTAATGCTGATAGCCTGCCGTGGTCTTCAATACTCATATCGAGGATGGCCATGCCGCATTTCACCCAATTGCTGTCCTTTTCTTCTCCCATGAGTTGTCTATAAACAGCCTGTGTCTTACATTTGACGCTGAAGTTGCTTGCAAAATTCAATTCCAGTTCAGGGATGATCATGCCGGGCAGAAGGACTGCGTTACTCCTGTCTTCCTCCACTGAAAAACCGGAACCCGACAAATCAACGACTTTAAGATTGACCATCTTTTCTGTAAACGGATGCTTAAAAATGATACTTGGTGATGGAACCAGTTTCTGGCGGACGCTTCGGAATTCTTTGGGTTTAAACCTTTGGATCTGATATCTTGCCGGTTCAAGAACATAACTTCTTGTTTTATGACCGCCGGTCTGCTTGAGTATTCTACATTCTCCTGAATAGAGAATCTCATTTTCATCGGAAAAGATCAGGTCTACCGGGATATCAGGATCAATCCATTGAAATGTCTGGGGAGGATTTGCAGTGATTTCTATACGAAAGGAAGCCGTACTAAAATCGATGAGAACACCGTAAAAAGAAGCACTGTTCTGAATTAACTGAACCTTGATACCTTTGCATGAATGCCGTCTCATTTTCCGGGGACTGGCTTCCCAACACGTGTCTGGTAAAACAAGACGAATGCCAGTGTCGTCAATATTGATCTCGTTGGATTTTACCAATATTATTTTTTTACCGTTGGGTATGACAACTTCTTGGAATTTATAGGATGACAACTGTTGACCAATTTTATCCGTATCAATCCAAAGACATTTTAACTCCTCTCCAAGACATGGTTGCGGTTTGGCCCGGTGGGAAACAGTGTGGTCGTATTTGATATGTTTAAAATTTACAAGGACGGTACCATCTTGAAAATTAATGTAATTCAGCTTATTAATTAAGTGTTTTTTGCGAATCTCCTTTCCCTCTGTGAGACGTTCCGGGTTTGAATCTGAAGGATTTAATTCGGTAGATTTGTTGTCGCTATCCATAAGCTCAATGTGTTATTGCGGCAAGGGAGTTAGATTATGACTTTAACAAATCCACGCATCCCTCGCGAATCTCTATTTGCTCAACAGGCTTTTTAAAAGTTTAGAACTAACTGCATAATTGAAAATTGCTCTGCATCCCCAGCTAAATCCGCACTATAGCTTTAATCCGAAAAGCGGCATAGAAATGCACTCACTGATGCCGACAAAATTTCTGATTTTTGATCGTAACAATCAAAATATTGTATGTCAAGATATAATAAACTACAACATGTAGTAATATTGACGTATCAATCCTTCGGAGGAATATTCATCTGTGAAGGCAAATTTCATGACATTCCGGATGTGTTTAACAATTCCTGTCATCGCCTCCTTATAAGCAAAAGCCATGCCGAACCCATAGTATTCGATAATTCATGAATTACAGATAATTATAAATTTTTCACAAGAAATATTTAAAAAATATATGTAAAAAAGTTCATAAAAAACATGTAATTCATTCCACATCTATTTTAACATCAGACCATTAAACTGTTTTTTATAATTGACTAAATTTCAGATTTCGGTAAAAATAATGACGATGCAAGTTAAAGGTATGACTGGATTCGTACGTAACATGTTCAGATCAAGATATGAATGAAAAATACGAACAGGAATTTGTAAGCATAGCGATCTTGGACAATATCGTAGAGGCGCAGCTTGTCGATTCTATCCTGAACGAACACGACATCCCTCATCGGATTCGATCATTTCATGATACAGCTTATGATGGTTTGTTTCAGTTTCAAATGGGCTGGGGTGCACTCTGGGCCCCGGTTTCATCCAAAGCGGAAATTCTCGAAATATTGCATGATGTCAGATCAAATGATTTTGATATTTTAGATTGAAATGACCAGCCACGTAGACACCGGATTGAAGCGGGGAAGCAAACCCCGTGAACACTACTATCAAAAGGAGGTTAAGTCATGTCCAAACACAAAACCGTTGGATCAGGAAATTTTGAAGAAGCACTGAAAATCGGCCGTCCGCCCAATGTGGTAAAACTTTTTCCTAATTCAAAAGCACTGATCGTCAGCGGAAAGTTTATTGATCGGGCCATGCTCACCAAAGGTAAGGCCATCGCCATGGCTGCCAACGGCCGAAACAACTTTGTTATTCGAGGCGCTCTCCAGGCCGCCCAAAGGGCGAATGCCGCCATCATCATAGAAATCGCCAGATCCGAAGGTGGCGCCAGCGCGTATTGTTCGGTGAATTACTGGAATATTGCCCGACAGGTCGATGCAATCTGTAACGAATTGGGCATCACTATTCCTGTAGCCATCCACGCCGACCACTATGGCATCAAAAAAGAACAGGATGTCGATGCCGCCAAGGTCGAAATTCCGACACTGTTTGAAGCAGGAATGACCTCCATTGCCATTGATGCATCCCATCTGCCCGATGATCAGAACCTTCTTGCCAACCTGGCACTGAACCCTTTTATCCCTGAATGGGCAGGCCTTGAGACCGAGGTGGGAGAAATCAAAGGAAAAGAAGGACTCTCAACCGTAGAAGAAGCCTTGTTTCTGATTCAGGGGCTCAACGCCCATGATATTTTTCCGGATTGGATCGCTTTAAACAACGGAACAACTCACGGCATTGAGGCGAGCGATCAGGGGATTCAGGTTGATTTAACCGCTGAAATTCACCGGGCTCTGGCAAAGTATCAGGTTTCCGGCGCCCAACACGGCACATCCGGAAACAGCTCCGACAGATTGAGGGAAATAGCAGCTAAAACCAGGACAACCAAAGCAAATGTCGCGACAGCCCTGCAAATGATCTCCTGGGGCCTCGAGGTCAATGACTACGGCAATGCCATGCTCGACAAGGATGGCAACTTCATCAAAGTTAAAGATCAGGGAGTCACCGAAGAAATGTGGTTAGAGATGACCGCCTATGCTGAATCCAAAGGCATTAAGGGAGGCGATTATAAGAAACTCAACCTGCCCTTTGAAAACAAGCTGATGGGACAGCCTAAAACCGTCAGAGAAAGAATGATCAAACGGGTGGAAGAATTTGTTTATGGTATGCTTGTAAATGTCTTGAACGCCAAAGACACGGCATCCTTCGCCATTAACGCCATTCTTGAGACTGGAACATATGATCCGGGTCCAAAAGCAAGCCGAATTGAAGACCCCGATGAATGGACTTCCGAAAAGATTGTCCGGCGAGCAGCGACAATTGATTCAGATAAGGGCCCGAAAGGGAATTTCGACGATTAATGATGAGGGAAAAAAGGTACTGTCCGTATTGTGGAACCGGACTCGTCGAAAAGTTTTGTGAAGGGGCCCTACGCCGGTACTGCAACCTCTGTAATGAGCCCATCTATGAAAACCCCTTACCGGCCACATGTATGGTCGTTGTGGACAACAAAGATCGGGTGTTGCTTGTCAAGCGCAGCGTAGCGCCCAAAAAAGGATTCTGGTGTCTTCCTGGTGGATTTGTGGAGCTGGGTGAAACACCTGAAAAGGCAGCCTTACGAGAACTCAAGGAAGAAACCGGACTGGCTGGTAGTATCGATATGCTCCTTGGTGTCTCAGCCAACCCAAGCGCTCTATACCATACCGTACTTATGGTGGGCTATCTGGTTAAAAGCTATTTTGGCAACCTTATCGCCGGCGATGACGCAAATGATGCAGCTTACTTTCATTATAATGAATTACCTGAAATCGCCTTTGAAAGCCATGCAAGCTTCATCAGAATGTATTATGCAGCTTATTCTGCCTGATTTAAATATAACGATCCAGATGAAATGATAAAATCGCCGATCCCTTCCCGATTAATATTGAGCAAATACATAACCGCCTTTTCCGTTAAAAATACTTCATATATACATCACTTTTATGAAGAATTTATGAAGGCATGTCAAATGTTCTTACCCGGTGAGACTGAATTTAAGCGCAGGTAAAATTGCCGAAGAAGTGAAAATTTAATAACCAGGAGGATTTTCATGATGACCCAGCGGCCGATGCACATAGAAACCAAATTGATTCATGCCGGTGAACCGGACCCCCGCATCGAAGGGGCCGTAACCCTGCCGATATTTCAATCGTCAACCTTTCAATATAGCGGTCAAGACCATTATGACAAGCTCAAATACATCCGCATGAACAACACCCCCAATCATGTTGCCCTGCATCAAAAGCTTGCGGCCCTGGAAAATGCCGGCGCCGCTCTGGTTACCGCCAGCGGTATGGCCGCCATCACAACAAGCTTTCTGGCCCTGTTGTCTCCAGGAGACCATTTTCTGGTCCAGGATTGCCTGTATGGCGGCACCCTCGATTTCATCAACTCGGACTTTAAAACTTTAGGGGTGTCTTTTGATTTTGTTAACGGCAATGAACCCGATACATGGGCCAAGCAATTAAAGCCCAACACACGGGTCATTTATGTGGAAACCATCACCAACCCATTGATGGCGGTGGCTGATCTGGAAGCGGTGGTTGCGTTTGCCCGAAACCATGGATTGATTTCAATGATTGACAATACCTTTGCCAGCCCCATCAACTTCCGCCCGGCAGAATGGGGATTCGACCTGTCATTGCATAGCTGTACCAAATATCTCAACGGCCATTCTGATATTGTGGCAGGCGCCGTTATCGGGCGTAAAGATTTGGTTCAAAAAATTGCCCATAAACTCATTCACTTGGGCGGATCTCTGGACCCGCACGCCTGTTTTCTTCTCCATCGAGGGCTGAAAACGCTGGCTGTTCGAATGAAACACCAGAATGAAAGTGCACTGGCTATCGCCAAATTTCTTTCAGCTCATCCAGCCGCAGAAACAGTCAATTATCCGGGATTGGATACCTGTGCCGGATACCATCTGGCTCAGAAATTATTGGATGGTTTCAGTGGGATGCTCAGTTTTGAAATCAAGGGCGACGTATCAACTGCAGATGCGTTTATCGCGCGTACACATCTTCCCATCAGTGCACCAAGTCTCGGCGGTGTTGAAACGCTGATCACCCGCCCGGTAACAACGTCTCATTCGGGCCTGTCTCCCGCAGAATGTAAAGCCGCCGGCATCTCCGACCGTCTGATTCGACTTTCCGTGGGGCTGGAAGCTACCGAGGATCTGATAGATGATTTTGATCAGGCTTTGACCTAAATTACGGGCAATAATATTGGCATTGACTTTTATGATAGAAGTAATGCATGCTTTTCGAAAACAGGAGAACCATTCGGCATGTTCATACAATAATCATGATTAAATTGACAGGGGGTTACGGGGATCTCCATTTCACTTTTTGGCAAGAATGATCGTGGTTGATGAAAAAAACTAAAAGGAGCGGAAAATGAGCAAATATGGGGACAAATGGGGAACAGAATATGGAAGTCTTGTTAATAGAAACATTGGGCTCATTACTGAAGATCAACAGGAGCAAATGCGAAATTCTAAAGTAAGCGTTTTTGGAATAGGAGGGGTAGGAGGTGTTGTCTTTGAGGTCCTTGCAAGATGCGGAATAGGAAATTTCAGCATTATAGATAATGACGTATATGAACAGACAAATATGAATAGACAAATATTTGCTTTTCAAGATACCATTGGCCAAAGAAAGATAGATGTTGCGGAAGAAACAGCTAAAAAAATAAACCCGGAAATAATGATAGACAAGTACTATGCAATGGGTGAAGACAATATTGAAGAGATATTAAATAATTCCGATGCTGCTGTTTTAGTGATTGATAAAATAAAGCCTTGTATAATAATGTCACGAAAGGCCCGTGAAATGGGTATTCCCTTTGTAGAGGGGTGGGCGCTTCCATATGGCAATGTTATCACTTTCACACCTCAAACACCGAGCCTTGAGGAAGTCTATAAGTTACCGACACATGGCAAACCGATTTCAAGCTTTACCGATGCGGAGTATGATCTATTAACATTAAAGATTTTGCTTGCTTTTGGCAAGATAGAAGGAGCAATCGATTACTATGATGACCAGACGATAAAAAAGGTTGCCGAAGGCCATATAACTTCTTTTGCGCCTATTGTATGGTTCACTGCCGTAATGATAGCTCTTGAAACGGTAAAGATCCTTTTAAGTTGGGGAGAGATAGCTTTAGCTCCAGACTTTACTTTATATGATCCTTTTAAGCATCGAATTCCGAAAATTTTAGATGGAATCCCAAGCGATAGAGTAGAATCTCTTTCCAGAATTTTAAATCCTCGGATTTTTGAAAAATAGTTATCCGTTTGCCGGCAGGCAATAAATAATATCAAATTACTTATTTCAAATCCGTTTTTGGACAAAAGTGATCAAGAATAATAGATTAAAAATCTGCAAACAGAAATTTTTTCAGGCCGTCTGGCAGTGTGGCGCCCTATTTGCTCTGGCTGTTTTTTTCGGGTTTTCGATCAATCAGTTTCGAGACAGTCGGTTACCGCTGTTTGAGGACGGGTCCATGGAAGCCCGTTTGATGTCTCCCTCTGGTGAACGACTGGATATAACTCTTGTCGAAGCAAAAAAACTGTTTTTGCAGGAAGCAGTCATTATTATCGATGCCCGTCCGAATGATGATTATGAAAAAGGACATATCAGAGGCGCTCGCAGTCTTCCCTGGCATGATGTTGATCAGAGGTTTATGGAGGTCACGAAAGATATATCTGTCGACACACCGATCATTACCTATTGTGATGGAGAAACTTGCGAGCTGAGTCATCATCTGGCAAATTTTCTGGCCGACTCGGGATTTACCAATGTCAGGATACTGGTGAACGGCTGGACAAAGTGGCAAAACGCCGATCTTCCCATAGAAAAGGAAGATGCGGATTGACTTGGATTTATTAAGCAATTGTCATAAATACAGAAGAAATCGATGACGAAACAAAGAAAAAATCTCTCTCGCTTTTTTTACCATGGTGCACGATTGATTCTTGGAGTGATATTTATATACGCCAGTTATGACAAAATTTTGCACCCCAAAGCATTTGCCGAGGTCGTTTATAATTACCAGATACTTCCGGATGGACTCATCAATGTAACCGCCATTTTTCTGCCGTGGCTTGAAATTCTGATGGGCGTCTTTTTAATTGTCGGGTTCTGGATGCCGGGAACGATAATATGGTGCAACATCCTGCTTGTCGTGTATATCGGAGCATTATGCTTTAATTTGGCAAGAGGTCTGGATGTCAATTGCGGATGTTTTTCAACCACCAAGGGAAGTTCTATCAGCATCGAAACCATCTTGTGGGATGCCGCTTTTCTCACACTTTCAGTCTATCTTTTTTTTGTTGTCTTCGGATTAAAATTTAACGAAGGGTCTAAATAAATATACACTGAAAAATATGAGAATAGGCTATTTAGTGTCCATCCATAAATTAGAATTTTTGTTCAAGATCAAGGCATGCGAAAAAAATAACCACAGGCATATGTTTAATATTCCGAGGATTATTTTTTGAGCATAACGCCGAGATTGGACAAAAAGACTATTTATGGATGGACACTATTTAATGGCTCGCTGCCTTAACAGATGATCGGCCAAGACAAGACCGACCATGGCTTCACAGACAACGTTGATGCGCGGGATAGCCGAAATGTCATGACGTCCTTCGGTTGAAATGGTCGCCGGTCGTTTGGCTTGGTCTACGGTCTGTTGCTCGATGGAAATTGAAGGAATCGGTTTAACGGCCACGCGAATCACAATATCATCCCCGTTGGATATTCCAGCCAAAATACCCCCTGCATTGTTGGTGGAAAAGCCTTGCGGGGTGATGGGATCATTGTTATCAGACCCCAATTTTTCCGCCGCTTCGAAACCAGATCCAATCTCGACCCCCTTGACGGCGCCGATACTCATCAGCGCTTTTGCCAGATCCGCATCGAGTTTATCAAATACCGGATCTCCCAGCCCCTGGGGAACACCCTTTGTCCGTATCTCAACAATTCCACCCAATGAGTCGCCCTGCTTTTTTATCTCCAAAACTCGTGCCTTCATCTTTTCCGAGGCTTCCATGTCAGGGCAATAGAACATATTCTTGTCGATGATATCGAGATCTGATGTTTCTGCGCTCACACCGCCGAGTTTTAGGGTGTATGCAAAAATTTTGATGTTTTCGCGGCCAAGAAGCGCCTTGGCGACAGCGCCCGCCGCGACCCTTGCCACGGTCTCCCGGGCAGATGCCCGCCCTCCGCCTCTCCAGTCTCGTATCCCGTATTTGGCCATATAAGTAATATCACCGTGTCCGGGACGAAAAACATCTTTATACGGCACATATGCTTTAGGATCCGCATCTTTGTTGTATACCATGATCATAATGGGGGTACCGGTGGTCGTTTTCTCAAAAACACCAGACATGATCACCGCCTGATCCGGCTCTCTTCTTGACGTGCTGGCAGGTGATTTTCCCGGCCGTCTACGGTTCAACATGGCCTGAATCATGTTCTCGTCAAGGGATATTCCGGGTGGACAACCGTCAATGACGACACCCACTGCTTTTCCATGAGACTCACCCCAGGTGGTAATTTTAAATAGTGTTCCGAATGTGTTTCCTGGCATCGTTGGTCTCTTATTTTCTTAGGTTCAATTTCCTATAGCTTCTGTATGATCGTATCACAAACCGATTCTATGTCCATGAAATCCGTATCCACAAAAAAATCCATGGCCCTTTCATAATACGGATTTCGCGCAAAAAGCGTTTCCCGGATCTCTTCAACCGATCCTTTGGGAGTTAATGCCGGTCGAAAATCCCGGGTCGTGTTATCTTCGATGATCCGTTTCTCGATGGTGTTGATATCAGCTCTTAACCAGACGAGCACACCGCTGTCTTTCATTCGTTTAACATTGTCTTCATCCAGAACAGCACCACCTCCTGTGGCCACCACTTGATTGTCGCGTTCACATGTGCATTGAATCACCCGCTTTTCTATTTCACGAAAAGCGGCCCATCCCCTGTTGCTTACAATATCAGATATGTTGACTCCCTGTTCTTTCACCAGTTCCAAATCCGTATCAACAAATAATCGTTCAAGGCGTTTTCCAAGGGATCGGCCCACAGTTGTCTTTCCGGTACATCGGTATCCAATCAAAAAAATGTTCATTTACGATACAGCCCTTCAAACACATTCCAGAAATTGGGAAACGACTTTTCAACACATTTTTCATCCCTAATGATAATACCCGGGACTTTTAGGCCGGCAAGGGCGAAACTCATTGCCATGCGATGATCCCCATATGTATCGATTTCAGCGCCTTTCGGGCTTCCGCCTTTAATTATCATACCCGTATCGCTGCAGCTTGCCTCGATTTCCATCTTGGAGAGTTCATTGACGACAGAGCCCAAACGGTCACTCTCCTTTGCTTTAAGATGGCCCACATTTTTAATCACCGTTGTTCCGTCGGCAAATGCAGCAACCACTGCCAGCGTCGGCACCATATCCGGCATATCGGCCATATCGGCTGTTATGGCCGTAAGGGATCCGCCGGTGACTGAAATACCGTCGGTTTCGTGGTTGATTTTACACCCCATGTTTTCAAAAAGTTGAGTTAAACGGACATCACCTTGCCGTGTTTTATGTGACGTTCCCTTTACTTTAATCTTTGAACCGGTTATGGCGGCAGCAGCCCAAAAATATCCTGCCTGAGAACAGTCGGTCTCCACTTTATATGATCCTGCCCTGTATGTCTGCCCTCGGGCAACGCTGAATTGATCGTAACCATTACGTTTGACTTCTACGCCAAGTTCTTCCATGACATCTACTGTCATATCCACATAAGGTTTTGATACCGGCCCCTCGATGATGTTTATTTCAACCCCATTTTGAGTGTAAGGTGCTATAAGAAGTAATGCAGAAAGAAACTGGCTGCTGACGCCGCATCTCAGTGCCACGCTGCCACCTGCAACGTTGCCACCCTTGACTTCAACAGGGGGACATCCCGTGTTGTTTATCGAGCAGGCGGTCACTCCCATCTGGACGAGTCCATCCAAAAGGTCCTGGATCGGCCGCTCCTCCATCCGCTTTATTCCTGCAAGTGTGTAACGCCCCTGCCCCAGAGATGCCACAGCAGTTAAAAGGCGCATTGACGTCCCGGAATTTCCAAGATACACCGGATCGTGACACGGCTTCAATCTCCCCTTTTCCCCGTGCACGACAAACCGATCATCCCACACATCGATGGTGATGCCCATTTGTCTTAATGCCTCCAGGGTAAGTAAGGTATCTTCGCTTCTGAGGCCGTTGGTGATGGTGCAAACCCCATCGGAAAGGGCTGCGGCAATAAGAATCCTATGCGTGTAACTTTTTGAACCCGGAACAACGACATCACTATCGTATATCTTCTGTGTTTTTATCTTAATCATGAAACTTGATCCCGTTGTCATTCCTTTCCAAGGGCACTTAAAACAGCCTTTTTCATGACGTCGACAGGTGCTTTCATTCCGGTCCACAATTCCAACTGGAAAGCCCCTTGGTATACAAACATGGAAACACCATCTATCGTCTGGCACCCGATGTTTTCAGCTGTTCTCAAAAGACGGGTCTTTAATGGATTGTAGACGACGTCCATAACCACCATGGTTTTATCCAGGTCTTGTTTTCTAACCGGCATGGCGTCAATATCCGGCATCATCCCCACCGGTGTTGTGTTGATCAGGATGTGACATGCGGTTTTGTTCAACTTTGATATCGGTTGAAAATCGGCTCCCAGATCCTTTGCCAGTTCCTCGCCTTTGGCCGGTGTACGGTTTATAACCGTCACCCGCCCCCCCTCGGAAATTATGGCGAACCCGATGGCTCGCGCAGCACCGCCGGCCCCAAGAATAACCACATTCTTATCTTTAATCGTTGTCCTTTCAAAAAGGGCCTTGACAGCGCCAAGACCGTCTGAGTTGTATCCGGTTAAAACACCTTTCCGGTTCATGATGGTATTCACGGCCCCGATTTTTTCCGCTGTATCATCCAGTTCGTCAAGAAAATCCATTACGGAAACTTTGTGAGGAATCGTAATGCTGGCGCCTTTAATGCCAAGGGCTTTTATTCCGATAACGGCCTTGCCGATATCTTTTACCCGGAAAGCTAAATATGCGCCGTTGTATCCCAGCTCTGAAAAGGCGGTGTTGTGCATCAGCGGCCCCAAACTATGGGATACAGGATCTCCGAGTACCGCAAAAAGGATTGTGTCAGAATTTAATGCCACTCTCTATTTTTCCGTGATAGACTCTTCTATCTTCATGCCAAAATGTCTGCCGCCCTCTTCCATGGCCACCAGAATCTTGTCGCCGGGAGATAGGTTCACAACCGACACCGCTTTGCCTTCAGGATCGGTCAGACGTATGGTTTCCGCATTTTGAACAATGGTTGTCATCTCTTTGCCACCGGCAACAGCCTTTACCAGCATTAGTGGACGTTTCTCGATCTTCAAACGCCCTACAATTCCGGTGGTTGTATCTCCGTTAAAATCTACGATCAGTACCGGGTCTCCGGCTGAAAGCTCTGAAAGGTATCTTGTTTTTCCCCCTGGAACTCTGGTGTATGAGTGCACCGGTCCAGCATTGACGCGAAACGGCCTGGGAGAAACATAAGGATTTGATATGCTTTCAGAATGAATTAAAAACAGTGCATTACTGCTGTTTCCCACCAGCATCCCCTGCCCCATGCCCATGGATGTGCATGTATCCACACAGACTCTGTCTCCCATCCCCACGGGTTTGACTTTGATGACTTCTGCGGTCTGAAGCGCGATTCTATCCCCCCTTGAATGAAACCACGAGAGCACTTTCTTGAGCTCAATTATATCGTCTGCATGATAAACAACATGCCCGACGCCTTTTTCAAGAATACCGAAAGCGGTTTCCATCTCTTCAAGGTTCCGCACCTGGGCAATAACGTCCGCACCTTTTGCAATGAGATTCTCAAGGGGAATGATTGTCCAGTCACTGCATTGAAGAATGACCTGTTTTTTCTGACTGAGTTTGACAATTTTTTCCTCATCCTCACCGCTTTTAATGGTAAAAATAACGACGTCTTTATCAAGCTTTAAATCACCATCTTCGGAAATAGTCTGTATCCTTCCCAAAGCTTTCACTTTTTCGGAAAACCCCCTTGGAAGCATGATGCCGTCTACACCGCCTTCAAGTGCGGTGGTCACGATTTTCTTGTCCCATGGATCCACCTTTACCCATATCTTTCGCATTGCATTATTTCCTTTCTAAAACATTTGCTACCCCTGATCCCGAGCGAATAACAATACTATCCCAAATCCTCAGGGCATCTTCTACGCTGCTGCCGTCGTGAACAATGGACGAGATTGCCCTTACCATGCAGTGTCGGATCCTTATGCTGAAACACATTCCTGCCGATGGAGGCACCGGCTCCTCCGGCCTCAATAGAGCCTTTTACCATTTCGAGTATCTCCCGATCGGAATCCATTTTAGGTCCGCCGGCAATGACCACCGGAATCGAACAACCTGACACCACTTCTTTAAATGTGTCCACAGAGCCGGTGTACGACACCTTGACAATGTCCGCACCCATTTCATTGCCCACACGCGCAGCATGTTTCACTGCATTGACATCATATTCGTCCTTGATCTTCTCTCCTCTGGGATAAATCATGGCAAGAAGGGGAAGTCCCCAGATTCGGGCTTCGTTGCTGACCCGGCCAAAATCGCGCAGCATCTCCTTTTCCTGGCCGTTTCCAAGATTAACGTGGATGGATACTGCATCGGCGCCGAGTTTGATCGCCTCTTCAACGGTACAAACAAGTGTTTTCACGTTGGGATACGGTGAAAGGCTCGTGGAAGCGGACAGATGAATGATCAGACCGATGTCTTTACCTTCTCCGCGGTGCCCTTCACCCACAAGCCCTTTGTGCTCCACGATGGCATTTGCGCCCCCTTCCGCTACTTTCTGGATAGCATCCTTCATATTCTTCAGTCCGTCGATGGGACCCATTGAAATTCCGTGATCCATTGGAACAATGACCGTTCTGCGGGTGTTTCGATTGATGATTCGTTCTATACGGATTCGTTTACCTAAATATGTCATGTTATCCGCCTCCTTTTCCCACGAAAAAAGGCCGTGAAGTTTTTCCCCACGGCCCTTTAAAAGAAAAAACCGTGGGATGTTCCGTCTACCCACGGTTTTTTTCGCTTTGCAAGTTGTTCTTGTATCAGCGCACCCCAGGCAGACCGGTAGTAAAAAAATACCAATAATAAAAATAATAACTGCCTGATGTTTTATGCACCATTTATTTTCCTTGATTCAATTGATTTGGAAACCCTCTTAACTTATAGATTTTTTAATGTCAAGACTTTTTTATGCGCTAAATTGGAACCGCTGCCTTGTAAAAAACGGCATTTCCTTTGATGCTGTATTTTTCAACAACTGCGGGTATGAGTATCGACATTCCCTTGCGGATAGCGACGCTGTTGTTTTCGGCGAGGTCGGTAACAACAGCATTTCCATCGGTGCAAAGGAGTATTTCAACGCACCTTTTGTCGGAGCTGTAATACCCCATATCTGTTTTCACCGCAATAACCGACAGGGAGAACTCTTGGGCATGACTTTCATATCGATGTTCACATGGGTTGATTTTTTCCATTTTAAGGATGTTGATTTCACGTTCTTCAAAATTGAGAACATTCAGAAGCTCTTTTACATCAACATGTTTTGGCGTCAGCCCGCCCCGTAATACATTGTCTGAGTTTGCCATCAATTCTATGCCGACACCATCCAGATAAGCATGAAGTGTTCCGGCCGGAAGGAACATGGCCTGACCCGGCTCAAGGCAAATCAAATTCAAAATTATGGGAGAAAAAACACCGATATCAGCCGGGTATTCTTCATGCAGATCGATCATCCATTGATACGCCTTGTCTTTGTCTTTATATTGCGCTGCATTTTTAACGGCATCATTGATGATCTGCTTCTGTATCGTTCGATCCATGATCATTATGGCTTTAAAAAATTCTTTTAACCCTCTGGAATCCGGCTGTTGACGAAAGAGATCGAAATCTTTTTTTAAACCCGTCGGGCATATTTTGCCCATAAGGGAAATCATGTCGGGAATTTTTCGAAAACCGTTTAGCGCCCAGAAAAAGGTCAATGCACAGATACACTCGGGTTTGTGGTTGTCATCTTTGTAATTTCTATTGGGCGCATCCAAAGGAATCCCGAGCCTGTTTTCCCTTTCAAAACCTTCACTGGCCTGCCCCAGACTGGGATGGGCCTGGATGGAAAGCGGTTTTGCGGCAGCAAGCACCTTAAATAGATAGGGAAGCCTGTTTTTAAACTTTTGAGCAACTATTTCCCCAAGAATGTCCTGGGAATTTTTATCAATCAATTCCAACAGGGATCGCCACTTTCCGTTGCATTTTACCTTAGAAGGTGCCTTGGGGTGGGCGCCCATCCATAGTTCCGCCTGGGGGGTGCTCGCCGGAGAATCATTTCCCAGAAGTTCCGGAATGGCCGTGTACGAGCCCCAGGCATATTCCTGAATGGAATTTTTAAGCAAACATATTCCGGTCATGCTTCACCTCGATTATCAATTAAATTTAATTTTTAGTAACACTTTCGCCGTTTAAAAATATTACCGCTTCAGGTATGATTAAATTTTTACTGAAAGAACTCGTGAATAAGGGCTCGTAATGAAAGAACCCGCACGGGCTATTAATAAATATCTCTGCTTTAATAGGGGGTTTCATCCATAAAGTTAAATCGCCTATGGTTCTTTCAAAACGATCCCTAATCCACTCAGACAGCTTCCAGCCAAAAATTTAATCATACCTGAAGCTCCTTTGAAATCGATTTGTTTCATATAATCTAAGCTATTACAGTTTTTAATATTTTTAAAAATAACATTCATTCTTACTTAAACAAACTTTAAATCTTTCTACAAACGAAATGTTAAGGTTTACTTCTGAATTTGAGAATGATATTAAGATGTTTGTATAATAATTGATGATAGTTAAAGGTATTTAAGTGTCCCTTCTAGTCAACGAAATATTTTACAGCATACAAGGTGAATCCATATACAGTGGCCTTCCCTGCACATTCGTCAGGCTCACAGGATGCAATTTAAGATGCTCATACTGCGACACTCAATATGCCTATGAAGAAGGGATGAAGATGGAAATTACTCAAATCATACGCCGGGTCGCCGCATACAAATGCCCGCTGGTTGAAATTACCGGCGGTGAACCCCTGCTTCAAAACGAAACCTCGCTATTGATTTCAAAGCTACTTGAAAATGGGTATATCGTTATGATGGAAACCAACGGAAGTTTTGACATCGGCCGGGTTGACGAGAGGTGTATAAAAATTGTGGACATAAAATGCCCCTCAAGCAATGAATCCGAAAAAAATGATCTGGAAAACTTAAAAAGGCTCCATCCAAAAGATCAGATTAAATTTGTCATTGGAAACCGTGAAGATTACATGTATGCCAAAAATATCATCATGTTACATTGCCCGGATTTTCCCGGGGATCACATTCTCTTTTCTCCGGCATCCGGAATAATGTCACCCGCCGATCTTGCAGGTTGGATACTTGAGGACAACCTGAACGTCAGGCTCCATGTTCAATTGCATAAAACGATATGGCCAGATAAAAACAAAGGAGTATGATTCGGTTATGAGTCCTACTAAGAAAGCCGTTGTCCTATCCAGCGGAGGAATTGATTCAACCACCGCCATGGCCATTGCCAAACACGAAGGCTATAAGATATACAGTCTGAGTTTTTTCTATGGACAACGCCACGCCTTTGAGCTTGAGGCCGCCCAAAAAGTGGCGAACGTCATCGGTGTCATCGAACACCTTGTCATCAACATAGATTTAAAAAAAATAGGAGGTTCGTCCCTAACAGACGATATTGATGTGCCAAAAGACAGGGATGAACCGGAGATGACCCGGGAAATACCCGTTACCTATGTTCCGGCAAGAAACACAATTTTTCTTTCCTTTGCCCTGGCATGGGCCGAGGTTCTCAAATTATCCGACATTTTTATCGGTGTAAACGCCATAGACTATAGCGGATATCCGGATTGCAGGCCCGAGTATATCGACGCATTTGAACGCATGGCCAACCTTGCCACAAAAGCGGGTGTGGAGGGCAACATAAAAATCAGGATAAGAACGCCCCTCATCCGATTGACCAAAGCACAGATTATTCAAAAAGGGATTGAATTGGGGGTTGACTATGCATTAACCCACAGTTGCTATGACCCTTCGCCCCAAGGACTGGCATGCGGTCGGTGTGACAGCTGTTTTTTAAGAAGGAAAGGTTTTAAAGAAGCAGGTGCAACAGACCCGACAAGATACATCTGACCGATGCTCTAATTCGTAACCTCGATGACGTATTTTATGTCACCGCACCTGCCATTTCAGTTGGAAAGCGGGGTCGCATTTCCACTTGGGCAATGTTTACCAAGCTCTTGATCCAAACTTCATCTGCTTATTCACCTTCCAATACATTCTTCACCTGCTCTGACAACGCTGCAAGCCTAAATGGTTTTTGTATAAAGGCTTGAGCACCCGCGTTCAGGATTTCTTGAGCAGGTCCGTCAAAGGCATAGCCGCTACAGATGATCACCTTGAGGTTCCTGCGGGCTTTCATGAGAAGTTTATATATCACGTCGCCGCGCATATCGGGCAAATAAATATCGATGATGGCGAGGTCGATATCTCCATCATAAGACCTGCCAATATTAACGCCTTCCATCCCTGTTCTTGCTGTTAGAACTTGATAACCGAGCCTTTTTAATATCGTCCGGGTTACATCCATCACCTGCTCTTCATCCTCGACAATTAAAATAGTACCTGTTCCCCTGGCAAGCTCGGTTTTTGGCTTTGCTATTTCCTTTGGCTTCTCCTCAACGGCAGGCAAATAGATACGGACCACGGTCCCTTTGCCCAGTTGGGATTCAACGGAAATCCAGCCCCCATGGTTTTTAACAATGCCATACACGGCTGCCATGCCAAGCCCACGACCCTGAAATTTTCTGGTGAAAAAGGGCTCAAATATCTTACGTTTCGTCTCTGCGTCCATCCCTTTTCCATCATCCTGAACCGTAAGGCAGCTGTAGCGCCCTGGCCTAAGGCCAGGATTGTATTTCGCAATCCCCTCGTCGATTTCTTTATTGCTGGTCCTTATGATGATTTGACCTTGGCCTTCTATAGCCTCTGCTGCATTTATCACAACAGCCGAAAATGCCATATGCATCTGGGTCATGTCCGCCTCTATGTTTAAAATATCACTGGCAAGATTTGTCTTAACACAGATAGCGGAAGGGATTTTGTGCTGAATCATTGGCAGCGTCTCTTCCACGAATTCACTTAAAGATATTTTTCTCGGCCAGTACTTTCCCCCTCGTGCATATGCCAACAACTGATCTGTCAGGTGGACCATCCGTTGGGCGGCGTTGTTCATGGCTTCGACATACCGATCTATACCTACCATGTTGGGCAGGTCCATCTTAAGAAGTTCTATGTTTCCGGTAATACCTGACAACGCGTTGTTGAAATCGTGTGCAATCCCGCCGGCCAAGGTAAAAATGCTTTCCATCCTTTGGACTTGAAGTTCCTTTTTCTCTTCTTCCGCCAGCTTTCGTCGAGTGATATCTTGAATTTGAACCAAATAACCACTTGCACAAAGATCTGTTCCGCCTCCCATCGGAGTAATCACGATTTCAAGATAAGCCATCCCTGATCTGCCTCTTTCAAACAATTCAGGTTCATTGACGTTATCAAAGTCAAAGGGAGTTTCATATCTCACTGTTTCTCCTTTAAGAAGTCTTGCCTTCAATTCAGGAGGCGCATTTGGCGCATCAATCAGTTCGAAACCTTTCATATGAACAGGGTCGGATACTCCAAAGATATCCATGCAAGATTTATTGGCCTCAACCAACAGGCCATTTTGATCGTAAACCGCAATGCCGATGGGAGATTGTGAAAAAATCTCTCTGAATCTTCTCTGTGAGCCTTGCAGCGACTCTTTAAGTTTCCATTCACGATCCACCTTGCGGATTACACTCGGTATCAGGGTGAAGAAATCTCCAGACTTTACCAAATAATCCCATGCTCCCAATTTCATGGCCTGAATCGCAATGTTCTCATCTCCTTGGCCAGTAATTATAATGACCGGGATGTCCCTTTTTTCTCGATTCAAAGATTCTAAGAATTCGATACCATTCATGCCGGACAGGAGGTAATCAGCAATAACAAGGTCCGGATTAATCTCATCGAGCCTTTCGAGACAACCGGCTGCCTCTTGAAAATAATGGATCGAAGCGTCCGGGTAGGCCTTAATGACAGCCCGTTTTATAAGCTGAAAATGTGCATCCTCATCTTCAATAATTACAAGCTTCAATTGTTCCATTTCGCTAATCCTTAACGCGTTACTATTGATGAGAATTCCCTTTAGAAGGAGAATTAAGTGAATATTTTATTTCGTGTGCGGTATCCGGCTCATTCGCAACATATAGAACCCGTCGGTATGCAGCAGCAAATCTCATCCAGATGCCGGCGAGTTTGCTGTCGAAAAACCAAGTTCGAACGCCTTTAAGTTCGATTCCACAAAGGCTTTTTTTGTTTTTGTCTTGATGGCTTCTTTAACTGTTTCCTTGGTCAAGGGGATCTTGCCGGTCTGAATCAGTGCGCCCAAGAGAACCATATTAACAGACAGAACATTCCCGGCTTCCCGTGCAAGAACCTCTGCATTAAAGGCGATAAGGTTCGCCGTCTTGGCTCGAATCAAAGACTGAAGAACATCCAGATCCGGATAAATCCCACTTCCAACAGTAACCGTAAATGGTGACATAGGCGCCAAATTGGAAATGACGACTGTGCTGGAATTACACTTGTTCAGGGCTCGAAGCGTTTCCGAAGGCTCAAATCCGACCAGCACATCGGCTTCTCCATCTGAAATGATGGTACTTTTAGCATCTCCGAACACGATGCTGGATTCAACTACACCCCCTCTTTGGGCCATGCCGTGTATTTCACTCATACGAACCGGAACATCGGCAAGCAGTGCGGATTCCCCGATAACCCTTGAAGACAAAAGATTCCCCTGCCCTCCTACAGCAACTAAAATGAGTCTTGTTGGTTTCATTGTATTTCCGTCCGATCTAAGTCATTTGAAACAAATCAGTTTTAAAGGAGCCTCAGGTATGATTAAATTTTTTAATCCGTTTCCATTATACGGCTTTATCCCTTAAAGGCAATATTGCATGTTCCGGGCAAATCTGAGCACAGATACTACAGCCCGAACACAGGACCGGATCGATATTAACCCTGTTCTTCTTGATAAAAAAAGCGGGACATGCCAGGTCGTTGATGCAATCTCTGTGTCCTTTACATTTTTCACTGACAAAAAAGGGTTTTCCTCGGGGTTTTTTCAGAGCTTTGGCAAACAATGTGCATGGTTCTCGGGAAATAATCACCGAAACCCCATTATACATCAGGGCTTCTTTGATGATATCGATGCTCTTCTTAACCCGATATGGCCGGATGATAGAAACATGTTTTACACCGACAGCCTTAACAATGTCTTCAATGGATACCCTGGCATATCCTTCAAAGTTCAGCGCTTTCATATCCACCCCCGGATGGGGTTGATGTCCGGTCATGGCCGTGATGCCATTGTCAAGAATAACCAGTGTAAAATTATGATTGTTAAAGACCGCGTTGATTAAACCGGGTATTCCGGTATGAAAAAAGGTGGAATCCCCGATAAAAGAGATGACTTTTTTGTTTGTAACCTTTGAAAACCCGCATGATGTGCCCACGGAAGATCCCATGCATATCAAAAAATCTCCTGTGGAGAGCGGCGGCATAAACCCCAGTGTATAGCAGCCGATGTCTGTGGGACAAATCGTTTCCATCCCTTTTGCTGCTTTTTGAACAGCATAAAACGTGGCTCTGTGGGAACACCCTGCACACAAGCTGGGGGGGCGCTGTGGAATTTCGGGAATATCAGAAAGATCAACACCGGTCCGAGGTGTATAATCCACTCCGAAATAGGCGGCGAGACATTCTCTGACAAGTGCTGGGTTATATTCATAAAGGCGTGAAAAAAGATCATCATCCTTTCCCTTGATGGAAAGCGTCAGTCCTTTTTCCTGGGCAAATGCTTTGACCGTTTCTTCCATAAAGGGTTCACCCTCTTCTACGATCAGCACCTTTTGACATGTTTTTAAAAAGTCTTGGATCAGAACCCGGGGCAATGGGTGTGAAAATCCGATGCGCAATATTCTAACGCTATTTTCGATACCCAGATCCTTTACAGCATCAAAAACATAGTTGCAGCTCACACCATTGCATATAATTCCCCAGTCACCCTCTCCGTATATGATATTGTATTCTGAATTTTCAGATATTTTTTCGGCTTTATCGAGCTTTTCAAGAAGTTTGGCATGCAAATTTCTTGAAACCGCAGGTACGGTGACATAGTTGAACGGATCTTTTTTAAAATCGCCTTTTGTTTTCGGTTCCCGTAGATCTCCCAAGGATACGATTTCGGTGGAATGGTTGATCCTCGTGGTCGTTCTAAAAATAACAGGTAATTGTAGCTGCTCGGAAAGCTCGAACGCATCAACCATCATATCTTTTGCTTCCTGGGCCGAAGACGGCTCCAGCATGGGGAGACCGGACAGTTTGCTGTAATAACGATTATCCTGTTCGTTCTGGCTCGAGAACATAAACGGATCATCTGCCGTAACAATTACCAACCCCCCTTTTACCCCCAGATATGCCAGTGTTACGAGAGCATCTGCAGCAACATTCATTCCAACATGCTTCATCACGCACATGCTGCGAACACCGGAATTCGCAGCAGCAGCAGCCACTTCAAGGGCGACTTTTTCATTGGTACTGTATTCAAAATAAAGCTCGCTTTCTTGAGATATTTGGAAAAAGTTTAACGAAATTTCCGAAGACGGGGTCCCGGGATACGTGGTGGCCACCGCCACTCCGGCCTCAAGGCCGCCGCGAGCGATGGCTTCGTTGCCTAAAAGCAGCATCTTTAAACCGGGGTGTCTGGTTAGCAGTTTATGCATAGTCTTTTCCTTGACCTCTGGATATTCGTATATGATGCTATGATATTTGTTTAAACGCTCTTTAATATAAAAATTATAAAGATTCTCATCAATTTACATGCAAGGTTCAGGTAATATACCAGCATCGCCCGTTGTGTAAAGAATTTTCTGCAAGCCGACAAACAATTGAAAAAACTTTACAAATATCCAATCATGATTTATAGTACCATAATTATTAAATTTTTGTTCACATGAATGTGAGGTCTGAATGCAACACCCGATAATTCTGGTTATCGCAACTCGTAATAAAGGAAAAACACAAGAGATCAAGGCGCTTTTAAAAGATTTTCCGGTTGAAATTAAAAATCTTGATGATTTTGGTCCAATTCCCCATTTGGAAGAAGATGGGGACACCTTTGATGAAAATGCATACAAAAAAGCAAGTTTTGCAGCCAGGATTCTGGGGCTACCGGCACTGGCCGATGATTCAGGACTGATAGTGGAAGCCCTGGACGGTGCACCCGGAATCCATTCCGCACGCTATGCCGGCGAAAATGCAACAGATGAACAAAGATATTTAAAACTGATCGACGAGATGAAGGGGAAATCAAACCGAAAAGCAGCCTTTGAATGTGTCATTTCCGTCGCTGTTCCTGCAGGCCCCGCCCTGACCTACGAAGCCCGTTGCGAAGGCCTCATCGCCACAGAACCTGCCGGCTCAAATGGATTCGGCTACGATCCGGTTTTCTTTTATACACCTTTAAATAAAACCTTTGCACAAATAACCAGAGAAGAAAAAAACCGTATCAGTCACCGAGGGAAAGCACTCGCCGAATTCAAATCGGAATTTGACAAAGTCTTGATCTGGATCCGTCAACACATGTCTGTTCAAGAAAAACGCGATTGATGTTTTATTGTTATCTGCTAAAGTTTCGAACCCTTATTTCCGTAAATACCAATAGAGTGTAGCAGGCTAAGAAAATTTTATAAAAGTAATAGTTTAGTCCTTTGAAACAAATCGATTTCAAAAGGGAGAAACGTTTTATGATCGCAGACTTGATCAAAAAAAATAGAAGTTTCCGCAGATTTTACCAGGATCACATCTTAGACCTGGAAACCTTAACGGGTTTGGTTGATCTTGCAAGATTGTCGGCTTCGGCGGCAAATTTACAACCATTAAGATACATCCTTTCCGTTGATTCCCAAATAAATTCTCAAATTTTTTCATGTCTGGGCTGGGCAGGATACCTTAAGGACTGGAATGGCCCGAAGGAAGGGGAAAGACCTTCGGCGTATATTATCATTCTCAGTGATTCCGAAAAAGCCAATGATTTTGTTGGATACGACTGTGGTATTGCCAGTCAGAGTATTCTCTTAGGCGCAAGAGAAAAAGGACTTGCCGGCTGCATGATCGCATCCATAAAGCGCCAGCAGCTTCGAAGCTTGCTCAATATCGACGTTCGGTTTAAAATACTTCTTGTCATCGCAATCGGAAAACCCAAAGAAGAAGTTGTGATTGAAACTGTCGGCAGTGATAACCGTATCCGGTACTGGCGGGACAGCGCAGGCGTCCACCATGTACCCAAGAGAAATTTAAAGGATATTATTATTGATTCATACTAACCTAACCCGGGCAAGCCAGAACCAAAAATATTTGCCACCAAGGCACAAAGACACGAAAGATTTTATTTTGTTATTCGTTCTTAGTGTCTTGGTGTCTTGGTGGCGAGAAGAAATAAGCTTTGCTACAAAAAGCACAACATTTACAATTAAGAAACTAAATTGTCCTGAAAAACTATCAAAAAAATAGAACAATATAAGGAGAATACGAATGTTGCAAAAAAAGAAGGGGAAAGATATTGTCGTTGATATTGGAGGTATTACAACTTTAAAAGAAGCCATACAACTTTTTGAAAACAAATTAGATGAAACAAATCTATCGAGGATACAAAAAATTACCCACCCGGAAGTGGTCATTAAAATCGCAAACTCAATCGCCATGGGTAAACCCGATGCAGTTTTTATTAATACCGGATCTGAGTCAGATAAAAACCATATCAGGGAAATGGCATTACGAAATGGAGAAGAAGCCAAACTTCCAATGGAAAATCATACCATCCACTTTGACCTCAAAGACGAACAGGGACGGATTATCGATCGTACGTTTTATATCGCAAATGAAGGAGAAGATATCAGTTCTCTTGCCAATAAAATGGATAGGCCAAAAGCACTGATAGATATCAGAGATAAGATGACAGGTATTATGCAGGGCAAAACCATGATTGTGGGATTCTATTCTCGGGGTCCTGTCGGCTCACCGGCATCAAACCCGGCTCTTGAGATTACAAGTTCGGCATATGTATCACATAGTGCTGAAATTCTTTACAGAAATGCATTCTCTGATTTCGATAATGAGGTGGATCGATTGGGCCACTTTTACACCAACATTCACAGTGAAGGACGAAACAGACCTGAAGATCTGCCCAATGCGCGTGTATATATGGATCGAAGTTTTCAAACAACATACAGCTTTAATTGTACTTATGCGGGGAATACGTTGCTAATGAAAAAAGGAAATCATCGATTTTCCGTTGATAAAGCCGTATATGAAAACAGGGGCAATGAACTGTCGGAACATATGTTCATTACCGGAATAAACGGGACCGGAGGTCGCATCACTTGGTGCACCGGCGCCGCACCCAGCGGTTGCGGCAAAACGACAACAGCCATGGCAGGCAACCATTTCGTGGGCGACGACCTTGCTCAGATGTGGATCGACGAAAACGGAAGCATCCGTTCGATCAACCCCGAATGCGGCATTTTCGGTATTGTCGAAGATGTTAACTGGGAAGGTGACCCTTTACTTATGAAACTTCTCAGAGAACCGGGTACGGAAGTGATATGGTCGAATGTTCTCATTGATGAAAACGGTGTTCCTCACTGGACGGGAAGCGGTGAAAATCCTCCGCTTAGAGGGAAGAATTTTCAGGGACACTGGGAAAAGGGGATGACTGACAAAAATGGAAAAGAGATACCGATGTCACACCCCAACTCAAGATGCACGTTAACTTCTTCCGCTCTTCCAAATTATTCGGAAATATCCGAAGACCCAAACGGTGTTGAAACAAGAGTGGTGACCTACAGCGGCCGAGACAGTAATACCATGCCTCCCGTCTGGGTGGCGAAAAACTCGGACCACGGCGTTGCCATCGGCGCCTGCATCGTGTCCGCAGCAACGGCAACGGAAGTCGGCGCCACCGGGGTTAAACGGGCCCCATGGGCCAATGCCCCCTTCACCCCCGGCCCTCTGGCTGATTATTTGGATGCTCAATTTAAATTTTTCGGGAACAATAAAATTGCAGAAGACAAAAAGCCTTTGATGGCTGGATTGAATTATTTTTTGACACAAGAAGCCAGAGGCGGAACTTCCAAAAAACTTCTCGGAGAAAAAAGCGATGTCAAGGTCTGGTTAGCCTGGCTGGAAAGACTGGCTAACAATGAAGTAAATGCCATTGAATCCCCCATAGGGTATCTCCCGAAATTCGATGATCTTCAAAATCTGTTTCGATCAATCATCGACAAAGATTATGAGAAAGAGCTTTATATCAAGCAGTTTTCTTTATATATTGACAATATCGTTGCCAGAATAGACATGCAGAAAGAAGCATATGGCAAAGAACCCGGTATTTCCGGTAAACTGTTCGATATTTTAAAAGAACAAAAGGAAGGTCTATTAGCGCTGAAAAAAACATATGGTTCGGTTGTAACGCCGTCTCAACTTGAGGAAATTTAATATTAGACCCATACTCAACGTTATTTGCAGCGGCCGCATGCTGGTCGCCCTCTTGATGGGTTTTTCCTGCGGCCTGCCGCTTCTTCTGACCATCACCGTACTTCAGGCATGGATGCAAGAAAAAGCAGTGGATCTGACCGTTATCGGCATGATGGCTCTTGTGGGTCTGCCTTATACGCTAAAGTTCCTCTGGGCCCCTGTTCTGGACCGGTTTACACTGCCGTTTTTGGGTAGAAGAAGAGGATGGCTTCTTGTCGCTCAAGTGGCCTTGATGTTTTCAATCTCAGGATTGGGATTTACAGATCCGGGGAAAAGCCCTTGGATGATGGCCTTTATCGCTTTTCTGGTAACCTTTTTCAGTGCTTCACAGGATATTGTTGTTGATGCATACCGAAGAGAAGATCTTCCGGATGAAGAGCTAGGGCTGGGCGCTTCACTGTATGTCAATGGATACCGGGTGGGGATGCTTCTGGCTTCCGGCGGCGGTCTGATCATGGCCGATCACATACCGTTTTCAATGGTCTATCAGGTTATGGCAGCCTGTATGCTGCCGGGAGTTCTAACCACCCTTCTGGCACCGGAACCCGACATTCATGATGTCGCTCCGAAAACCTTAAAAGAAGCCGTCGTACTGCCCTTGATTGAATATTTCAACCGGCAGGGTGCCTTGTGGATACTGGCGTTTATTCTTTTATATAAGATCGGCGACACCATGGCCAGTGCCATAACGATACCGTTTTATATCGATATCGGTTTTTCAAAAACTCAAATAGGCACCGTGGTAAAACTGTTCGGATTCTGGGCCACCGTGGGAGGAAGCCTCATCGGCGGCGTGATTATGCTTCGGCTTAAAATCAATCGCAGCCTCTGGGTTTTCGGTATTCTTCAGGCAATTTCCACTGCAGGCTTTGCAGTACTGGCACGAATCGGCAACAGCCTTTTTGCACTGTCGGCAGTCATTACATTTGAGAACCTCGCTAGCGGAATGGGAACTGCGGCTTTTGTGGCGTTTATGGCGAGTATTACCAATAAAAGGTTTACCGCCACTCAATATGCACTGCTCAGCAGCCTCATGGGCGTTCCGAGGGTGATTGCTTCGGCACCCACCGGATTTCTTGTTAAACATCTGGGCTGGGAAACCTTCTTTATCGTCTGTACGTTAATCGCTGTTCCCGGCTTACTGCTGCTTCTAAAATTTGCGCCTTGGAGTCAGCAAGTATAGGTGATCCGGTGTTATATGAAATTGGGGTTTGAGTTTCGCTTCTTTTGAGAGATATAAATAGAAGCAAAATCACATGATTTATAATAGTTTAGCCCTTTAAAAACATTATCGATTTGTTTTCAAAAGGCTAATATGTTACCATGGTTTTTATTAGGGCTAAACAACCAATGGACGAAAAAATAGAAAATAAAAAGATTATTGCTCGAATTGAAAATCTGGCCCGGCAAAGAAAAAATCTTCTATCTCTGCCCCCTGAAGAGATGCTTAACTCCATTTTAAACTCGACGCAATCCACTGCCCTTGTTCATTCATTTTCAGAAGAGGATTTTTATTTTTTAATTCACAACATCGGAATTGAAGATTCCCATCCACTTTTATATCTGGCATCCAACAAGCAGTGGGAATATATTATTGATCTTGAAGTTTGGGAAAAGGATCGAATTGAATTTCCATCAGTTACAAGATGGTTTGACCTTCTATTCAAAGTCGATCCGAATCGCTTTATAAAATGGTCTCTGGATCAAAAAATTGAATTCATCAAATTTTATCTATTCAAAAACATCGAAGTCAAAATCAGAGAGACCGACCAGGATCCATCCGAACTTGGTGATGCATTTATTACCTTGGACGATATTTTCTATGTAAGGTTTCTCGACGAACCGATTGCTTTTGAATCAGATGGGGATGAATCCCATGAAACCGATAAAAAACATCGCGATGCTTTTCTTTCAAGATATCTCAAAACCCTCGCAGACAATGATCACATTGCATATCAAAATGTGCTGTTGGAGTCTTCCGGCGTCATACCTGCCGAGTCTGAAGAGGAAGCCTACAGGTTGCGAAATGTAAGACTGGCTGAAAAAGGATTTCTGCCGTATGAAGAAGCCATTGGCATTTACCAATCGATGAAAGTTCGCGATTTTAAAATCACAAGAAAATAAATTCATCCATCAAGACCCGGATCTAAAACTCTTTTTTCCTGTTCCGCTATATCATACAGGGGTTATAGAAGAAGAAAATCATTTTACAGTCGCTTTGAAAAATATTAAAGCGGATGATGTTTTGGAGCAGATTCAATCCGAGTTTGCCGGCCTTTGCAATCGAATTATTTCCGCGGATCAGAAAACCATCCGGGAAAAAGACGAACTTAGAAGTATCGTCAAAAAAACTAGTGGCTATTTGAATATCGGACTTGAAAAGCTTACCGAAGACAACGGTGAGCGTGATACCGAACATTGCGCCGCACTGATGCAAAACTATCCGCTTTCGAGTATTTTCAGAGTAGGATTCGGACTTGCTTTAGATCTGAAATGGCGGGCCGAAAGATGGCTGAAAAAGAGCTGGTTTAGCAGCAAGGGGTTACTTCTGGGCTTCTGGGGCGAAGAATGGATGGGTGTGCTGGGAGGACTTCTGATTAAAAAGCCGTTGTTTTACGACAACTATAAAACAGGAGAACTTTACAGAGAATTTATTTCCATTGATGACATCAAAAAAACAGAAAATATACTAAACGAAATTATTGCTTTTGATGAGCTTTTTTCCTTAATTGCAATAGAACCCGATCCGGCAACGAAGGGTTATCTGACATACAAAAATTTTATATTGACCCTCTGGGCCAGGCATACCTTAGGGCTGTCGGAAAAACTTATTCCCCTGACCATTGATGAGTTCCGAGGCTTTTTTGATGATCTTTGGGCCGGTAAAGAACAACCGGGAAAAACGAGTCTGTCGATAAAAGAATCGTTTTTAGATTGGGCATCAAGCAAGACGGGACTGGTGAATTACGAGATTTCCCAGAGACTGGGGCAATCTTTTGAACATCTTTTCAGTGAAATCGAAAGCGAATACGGGAAAGTATCCCGCAACGATCTCGATCCCAGATATATTCACCTTTTTTTGATAAATATCAAAAAAGGCGAAAATTAAACATCAATTGAGCGAAAGTCGAGGATGCTCCAGATTCAAGGCATCAAGGGTGAAGCCGTAGTCGTCTACTGCGAACCCTTGATAACGAAGAAGGTGGGGTATCATCGGCTTTCCTGAAAGGTAAACAAAATGGGGGTTTTTATAAATTCATATCTCATTATATAAGGGGTATGAGAATTTATGCGAACCTATTAAAATGCTAAGCAAATCAAACAGATAATATATTCCCCCCATTTTGTTTATGATCAATTGAGGTTAAAATGAAGAACGATACATCAAATGTTGAAATCTCTGTCAATGAGCTAAAGCTGCTCGTTAACACATTATCAAAATCGGTTGCGCTGTCACTCAAAAAGCGATTTGCCTGGCTGTGGTTACTTGCGGGTTTATTGATTGGTGTCAGTGTCACACTTTTGATCATTAGCCTGGCTTGGAAAAAAACGGACAATATTTCTGTAACGTCGGAAACGCTTCTGGAAAAAACGAACGTCGTCATGTCTGATCTACAAAAGATAAATTCAGACATTACAAAATTAACTGAAACAGTAAGTGCTTTAAATGAAAAAACCAAGACCGGCGATACGCCACCTCCATCTTCTAAGATAAAACCGACCGGATTAAATGAACCTCAACACAGTGTACAACATAAAAAGTACACGGTATATTTGCATTATTCGGACATAAAAAATAAAAATCTAATGGAAAAATTTTCTACCTTTCTCGAAGAAAACGGATTCGAGGTCTCCGGGATTCAAAAGGTTAACTATAAGAATCAAGATATTCGTTTCTTTCATGATCAAGATAGAAAAGGCGCATTTATTTTAAAAAAACATTTAACCGGATTTATTCAATCTGTTAAGAATCTTAATGAAAACAAGATCAAAGTTATTAACTTAAGTGACAAATATCCAGGGGCACAAAAAGGTCTGCTTGAAGTTTGGGTAGATTTCTAATCTTTTAAGCATACTAAGGAGTACAAATCCTGTTCGACATTTTTTACTGATATACTGACTTTGATATTAAAACAGAAAAAGTTGCAAATGCCTAAAGTGAGCTAAAGTGAGCTAAAGTTAAGGAATTTTTTAGTCAATTATATTTTAATGACAGCGCGTTAGCGCTACCTCAACCCTGGCCCAGACCGATTACCAATACGACTTACTCAAAAAGCCATGGTTGTAAATGATGCACAAGTCAGATCAATTTATGAACGATTCGCACCAGGGCAGGCTTTCGGCACTTTAGATCACTTCAAACTTTAGGCACTTGTGAAAAGTCTTTCGGTAACATTACCATGGGTAGGGTTATGTCGAGTGTCTAATTTACATATTAGTAACTGGAGAATATAGATGGGTGGTCAGATGGCAAAAGAGGCGCTGGAATTGACATCTTATTCAGGCACTTTTTTAATCCTGGTGTTGGGCATCATGGTAATATCCGGAATACTGGCGGGTTTAACGAACTATTTTTTCAGCGAAAATCAGAAACCACGGGTATTACAAGCGATCCTTGGTCGCTGTTTGCTGGGAATTGCCGCAGCTTTAACCGTTCCGCTCTTTTTGAATATCATCTCCAGCAATCTGCTGACCACAGCACAAAAAAATCCGATCAATCTGCTGGTCTTTAACGGTATCTGTCTTATTTTCGCCTTTGTCTTATGCAGGTTTAAAGAGATTATATTTTTAAAACAATCACAGAAAACCGAAAAAGGTAAAAAAGATAATACCATTATCATCCCCATTAAAACAGAATATGGTTTCGAAACGTCTCAACGGGAATTTTTGAGGGACAAAATAAATCGGAGTGAAATGTCCGCAAGTGAACTCAAAATACTGGGATCGATTGCCAACAAAAAGCATGCGCATACCAGTCTTGT
Organism: uncultured delta proteobacterium; assembly: GCA_963706295.1. GTDB lineage: Bacteria > Desulfobacterota > Desulfobacteria > Desulfobacterales > UBA11574 > UBA11574. Next base: position 182,619 of record CAVPLW010000007.1, read on the forward strand.
GGATCTATTAAAAGATCCTGGATTGATCAACGAAAAAATTAATGAAACGCTCTCTTCACTGATGGCAAAAGGTTTTGTTGAGCAGAGATTAAGCCAAGAAAACAGACTGCTTTTATATTTGACGCCCAAAGGAAATCGGATTCTTACAAAGGCTCTTGGAGAATCCCAAGCTTACAGACACAAAACCTGAATTTTGCACGAACTGGAGGCTTTCATATGCTCTGAATCGAGCCGCTCCAGAACAGGTGATTAAAAAGTCGATACGCCCTTGTATGCTTGTAAATGGCATCCGCTGCAATCAGAACAGCGGCATTGGTCCATGTGCTTTTATATTTTGGCCAAATGGTCATGTCCGGACATGTAAACCCGCACCAGTATGACCCGTCTGAGTTGGTTCTCTTCTGAATCCAGCTAAACACTGTTTCTGAAAGATGCATATTGCCTATGGCAGATAACGCCAAAGAAAGCTCGCATGTTTCTGCAACCGTCACCCAGGGCCGATCCGATACACATCGAACGCCCTTATTTTTGATGACGAATTTATCCCAAAACTTTTCGATTCGCTGCTGTGCCTTACGCCCGGTAACCGCCCCTGACAGGATGGGATAGAACCAATCCATTGAATATCGGGATTTGTCCTTATTAAAGCGATCAGGCAGATTCACAATGGCATGTCTCAACCTAACCAACCCTTTACCCCATACAGACATGTTTTCATTGAGCAATTTTGCTATGGCCAGAGCACATTTGATGCTCATATAGACGGAGCTGGAACCGGTTAATAGCGCTGAGGAATCAATCCTCCCTTGGGGGCTTATTGCCCAATAGATCTCGCCGTCGGGCGCTTGCAGGTCAAGAACAAAATTTATGGCCGATTTTATCGTCGGCCACATCTTTTTCAGAAAAATCAAATCATCGGTGATAAGATAGTAGTGAAAGACACCAACAGCAATGTAGGATGAAAAATTCGTATCCCGTGTCCTATCGATAGGAACACCATTTACATAAGCGGTATACCAGCTTCCATCATCGAGCTGTATTTGAGCCAACCACTCGTATGCACGCCGCGCCTCTTCGAGATATCCACCAATGCTAAGCCCCATTGCAGCCTCTACATGATCCCACGGGTCTGTTTTCTCACCATCACACCAGGGTATTTCACCGTTTTGTTTTTGCGTTTTGGCGATTAGGCCGGCAACAAGATCAATGTCAATCGGGAAATTCTGTTTGCATGGGCATAGTTTTAGTCGCATAGTATAACATCTTTGTTGTTCAATATATTAGGAGTCGTTTGTGAAATTCGAGTTTAAGGTTTTCAAGGATATCGATTTGTGGTAACTTACATGCGAATTTTGCAACAGTTTAGTCCTTTGAAAAAAACGATTTCATTGGTCTTCGCTTTCAGCTTCGACCTAACAAGAAGGAGCTTCAGGTATGATTAAATTTTTGTCTGGAAGCTGTCTGAGTGGATTAGGGATCGTTTTGAAAGAACCATCGGCGATTTAACGTTATGGATTAAGGCCCCTGTTAAAACAGATACTTTTATAAATAATCCAGGCAGGTTCTTTCATTACGAGTCCTTATTCACGAGTTCTTTCAGTAAAAATTTAATTATACCTGAAGCGGTAGGTTTCCAAAAGGCTAAAATTTTACCAAATTTTCAACCCGTTTTGTGAACTATAACAAAGATGCTGATTAATCAATTAAAAAGAGCTCTGCGATTCTATTTTATTACCGATGAAGATGTTCCCGGTTTTCCTCCGATACAGCAGGTACAGAGTGCCATCCGAGCCGGAGCAACAATCATACAATACCGCAACAAATCTTTTTCTTCGCGGTTTTTCGAAGATGTTGCCGCCATAAGAAACATCTGTAAATGCAATGCTGTTCCCTTTATTATCAATGACAACATCCTTCTTGCCAAGGCGGTTTCAGCTGACGGGGTTCACCTGGGTCAGGAAGATGAAGATCCGACCCTGGCCAAACGTATTTTAGGAATGCAGTCCATCGTTGGAATGTCCGTATCCAATATGGATGAACTTCATCATACGGATTTGTCAAGTTGTGACTACATCGGCACGGGTCCTGTTTTTTCAACCCGGACAAAAAGGGATGCAAAAAAAAATATTGGTCTTTCGGGATTAAATGCTGTTGCAATGGCAGCTCCGGTTCCCGTCGTTGCCATCGGGGGTATTGATGAGACCACCGCTGCATCCTGTATCAAGCAAGGTGCTGCTGGCGTTGCGGTCATCAGCGTCATTACCCGGGCAAGGGACCCTTTTCAAAAGGCGTTGCAGGTCTCTTCAGCCTGTGGATGCGTTCCCCCTTCCACGGTTCTTTCTCCGTGGAACGATGAGTTCGCGTTGATCAAAAAACTGATTAAAGATATGCCGGCAGACCCATTAATAGAAGTCCCTCCCGGTGATGATGCCTGTCTCCTTAAGTCGCTAAGTCGTCCTGTTGTTACAACAGACACACAAAAAGAGGGGGTTCATTTCAGATTTGACTGGCAGACGCCCCAAGAGGTGGGCAGTAAAGCCGTTGAAGTTACCCTCAGCGACTTAGCAGCTTCTTATGCAACGCCTGTAGGTCTTTTTGTCAACCTTGGGCTTCCGGACTATATCCCGGACCAAATTGTCGAAACCATCTACAAGGGTGTTAAAAAATCCCTTGCAAAACACAACTGCACATTGGGTGGCGGCAATATTTCCCTTGGGCTTGAAGTCACATTAGATCTTTTTGCCGTTGGTCTCGGACGTGACGACATCTTTCCGAGGCGTTCCGCAGCGCTCCCCGGCCATGGGCTCTATTGCACGGGGCCGCTGGGCCTTGCCCGTGCCGGTCTATTTTCACTGATCCGAAAAGATAATACGTTTAAAGAACTGATTGAAAAATTCAAATCCCCGTCAGCCCGATTTGATGCTGCCCATGTGCTGGCCGAAAATCAGGTGGGCTGTGTCATTGACGTCAGCGACGGCCTTACCGGTGATGCAAAAAGGATTGCGGAAGCTTCTGAAGTTTCAATAGAACTCGATTTACGGTCCAGTGCGTTCCACCCGGCACTTGTTTCATTTTGCGAAAAGTACCACTTGAAACCCGAAGAAATGATCATGGCCGGAGGAGAAGATTACGAACTGTTGTTTGCATGCCCGGATGATGTATTTGAACATGTTAAAAAAAAGCTGCCTGAAGCATATTACATCGGCCGGTGCCTTGAATTTCAAGGAACGCATATGGTAAATCTTCCTAAAAATATTTCATCCTTCCAACATGGAATAAAGATACCATGTTGAAAAAAATTGAGTCGCTTTTGCCAAAAGCCCTGATTGCAGACAGGTACAAAATTGGCTGTGAAATAGCTCGCATTAAACAATGGAAAACGAAAACACCGCCAAATGAAAAGATTAACAAAAGGCTAATTTTTCTTGAGAAAAAGCTCCAAAGATCCATTAAAAAAAGATCGTGGCGAAAAATCAACCGGCCCAAACCGATCTATAACGACGCCCTCCCTATTCTATCCAAAAAAGATGAAATCATAGATTCTATCTCAAACAATCCGGTGGTCATCATATCCGGTGAGACCGGTTCCGGAAAAACCACACAGATACCGAAATTCTGTCTTGCCGCAGGTTGCGGTGTCGACGGGAAGATCGGTTGCACCCAGCCCAGAAGAATTGCCGCAATGACGGTCTCAAAAAGGATTGCCGAGGAACTCGGAGAAACGTTGGGTGAGTCGGTCGGTTACAAAATCAGATTCAAGGATAAAACGAGCCCCGATGCATTTATCAAGATCATGACAGATGGTATCTTGCTGGCTGAAACTCAAAATGATCCGTATTTGAATGAATATGATACCATCATTATTGATGAGGCCCATGAAAGAAGCCTGAACATCGATTTTATCCTGGGCATTTTAAAGACTCTTTTAAAAAAAAGAAAAGACCTTAAGGTTGTCATCACCTCTGCAACCATTGATACCGAAAAATTCTCAAAAGCCTTTGACCATGCGCCGATCATCGAAGTCTCCGGTCGCATGTACCCTGTTGAAGTCCGCTATTTGCCCATGGACTCAAAATTTGAAAACGATGACGAACAGACCCATGTTGATATGGCTGTCTATACTGTTGATCGCCTGTTCAAAAAGACTGATTTTGGAGACATGCTTGTTTTCATGCCCACAGAACAGGATATTCGTGAAACCTGTGAACTCATCAGGGAAAAGAATGATAAAAACGCAACTATCTTACCGCTGTTTGCAAGGCTTTCGGCTTCGGAGCAGTCTCGAATTTTCTCACGGGGTTCGGGCAGAAAGGTCATCGTCGCCACCAACATCGCTGAAACGTCCATAACCATACCCGGAATTAAATATGTCATCGATACAGGGCTTGCAAGGATTTCCCGATACACGCCAAGATCAAGAACCACCTCTCTTCCGGTTACCGCCATATCAAAAAGCAGCGCTGATCAGCGTAAAGGGCGATGCGGACGCGTAGAAAACGGGGTATGCATCCGTCTTTACTCTGAAGAGGACTTTGAGAATCGACCCCTTTTTACTTCGCCTGAGATTTTAAGAGCCAATCTCGCCGATGTCATCCTGAGAATGATCTCCCTAAAACTTGGTGATATATTAAATTTCCCTTTCATCGACAAACCCGCCTTAAAAAGCATTCAAGACGGATTCGATCTTCTCTACGAACTGGGCGCCATCGTTTTGGAATCAGGCCAAAAGGAAAAAGAGAAACAGCGTTTTTCTCTGACTAAAAAGGGGAGGCTCATGGCGAAGATGCCGGTTGATCCCAGGTTGTCTCGAATGCTCATTGAAGCTCAGGCCGAAGGATGTCTTGAAGCGCTTATTGTAATTGCTTCTGCTTTGAGTATTCAGGACCCAAGGGAACGGCCTGCTGAAAAAGCACAAGAAGCAGATCAAGCACAAAAAATGTTCTGTGACCCTTTTTCCGATTTTATCACCCTGCTCAACATCTGGAATAAATACCACGAGGTATTAAAAAAAGAAAAAACAATCGGACGCATAAAAAAATTCTGTAAGACCCACTATCTCTCTTTCAAAAGAATGAGAGAATGGCGTGATATCCATGCGCAGCTTTCCGAGGCCCTTAAAGAGTACGCTCTGGATGACAAAAACAAAACCGTCATAGAGAGCCGAAACACAAAGCGCGCTTTGCCCGGGCAGCAAACAAGAAAAAACACCGTTCCGAACACCCAATTCAGCGATCTTTACACAGCCATTCACAAATCGCTGTTGAGCGGTTTATTGTCAAACATCGCGATGAAAAAAGAAAAGAACATCTTTTTTGCGACAAAAGGAAAAGAGGTGATGATTTTCCCGGGATCATCATTGTTCAACACGGCAAAGGAATGGATTGTAGCGGCCGAACTGGTTGAGACATCACGGCTGTTCGCCAGAACATGCGCAAATATCGACAACACATGGCTGGAAAAACTGGGGGGAGACCTATGCAAATATACCTATCTTCATCCACACTGGGAAAGAAAAAGAGGCGAAGTGGCGGCATATGAACAGGTCACGCTTTTTGGTCTTATTATCATCCCCAAACGGCAGGTATCCTATGGCAAAATTAACCCTGATCAGGCAACGGAGATTTTCATTCAAAGTGCGCTGGTTGAGGGTGACGTAAGAGAAAAATTTGGCTTTATGCTTCACAACCAGAACCTTATTGACAACGTCAAAAATATGGAAGACCGGATTCGAAAAAAGGACATTCTGGTTGGCGAAGCGGATCTCTTCGACTTTTACATAAAACGGCTCAAAGGGTGTTATGATATCCGAACATTAAAAACATATCTAAAACAAAATAAAAATGACCATTTTCTTCGTATGAAACCTGAAGACATCATCCGATACGACCCGGATGAAAAAGAGTTGTCTCTTTACCCGGATCGCATCGATCTCGGGAATCTAAGCATTGACTGCGCTTATCGATTTGAACCTGGAACTACCGTCGACGGTGTAACCGTAACCATTCCCGCCTCAATGGCAGATGCGATTCCTTCTGAATCTCTCGAATGGCTGGTACCCGGCCTTTACAGGGAAAAAATAACCACACTCATCAAAGGTCTTCCCAAAACCTTTCGGAAAAAACTGGTCCCTGTGGCAAATACAGTGAATATCATTATTAGCGAAATGCCAAAAATCCAAACCTCTTTGATTACGGCGCTTGGCAATTTTATTTACACCCGTTTCGGCATCGACATTCCATCATCCGCATGGCCGGATGATCTTTTGCCGGATCATTTAAAAATGCGGATATCGATTACCAACGCAAAAGGTAAAGAACTCTTTTCCGGCAGAGATCCGAACATATTAAGCCGTCATGTTTTAAATACAGTCGGTCCGGTTGAATCCCCTGAAATGGATGCTGCAAAAAAAAATTGGGAACGGACCCATATCACACGTTGGGATTTTCCGGATTTACCTGAGCACATCAATCTTAAAGACAAAAATATGGCTCAATGGCTGGTTTATCCCGGGCTTCAAAAAGCCGACTCAAAGGAAAAAAGCGTAAATCTGCGCCTCTTTCAAAGCAATGAAACGGCTATAGAATCTCACAAAGAAGGGGTTGCCCTCCTTTTTACCCTCTATTTTTCAAAAGATCTGAAATTTTTAAAAAAGACGCTGAAACTGCCAAAAGATATGGAAGAAATATCCAATTATTTTGGTGGATCGGCACGCTTTGAAAAAAGGATGTATGAAAGTGTCATCAAAAAGCTGTTCTTTAAAAACATCCGGTCCAAAGACGCCTTTTTTGCCCATGCAGAATCTATCGCTCAATCCATTCTTTCCGAAGGCCGAGAATTATTAAATCAAAGCCTGCCGGTTCTCGAAGCGTATCATGAGACACGAACCACAATTTATGCCCTTGAAACCGCTCACAAAACCAACAGGGCTGTTCTTCAATTTTTAAAGGGTTTAAGAACTGAACTTTCCAAACTGGTGCCTGAAACTTTTGTAGATCTTTATGATGCCGGCCGGATAATTCATCTTGTCAGATATATGAAGGCCCTGGAAATCCGAGCCCAGAGGGCTATGGTTGATTTCGAAAAAGACCGGGGAAAATCCGATGAAATTCAGATTTTTACCGAAAGCCTGAATCGACTCCTGAAAGGACTTTCTGAAACCACTTCAAAAGAAAAAAAGGTGGCCATTGAATCGTATTTCTGGCTGATGGAAGAGTATAAAGTGTCAATTTTTGCTCAGGAGCTAAAAACACCGGTTCCGGTTTCAAAAAAACGGCTTAAAGAGACGTTAAAAGAGATCGAAAGGATGGCATAAAAAACAGGTGATGGGTTATGGGTGATAGGTTATGGGTTAAAATTTTGTGATCGTGCTTTTATCAAACTTCCAAGCATTTTGCCTATTGTTTGACTACTATCGTATAATTCCTTCATAATTTTATCGCTTAAATAACCTATTTCAAACGCTATTTCTATTTGGGTTTGTAGTTCCGCTAAAGATCCTTTGGCGATATAAAAAAATCTTACAGCATCTTTATTAGAACCTCGTTCATCCCCTTCTGCAATATTGCTTGGTATACTGACAGCCGCCCGCCTGATTTGATCCTTAAATCCGAAGTCACGACTGAATACGCTTTCTTGAGTTATTCTGTAAATATTTACAGCCAATTCCTTTGACTTCTGCCAGACTTTTAAATCTCTAAAACCACCCATGGCATGCCTCCTATCTTCCATTATCCATTACCCATCACCTATCACCCATTACCTATCACCTTCATTTATTTGACAGCGATGTGTAATACTGTGCTTCTTCTTCTCGTCCCCGTTTCCGACATCCGGCTGCATAGATATCACATTTTTTTTTGAGCGTTTTAACCGCCGCCCGGTGTTGATCATCTGACAGAAGCCCGCTCTTGATGATTTTTTCGATGGCTTTGATTCGGAACTTATCGAGACCGGCCCCTTTGGACAGCTGATCGTCATGCCCGCCCCGTTTGATAATCAGCGGCGTATCAATAAGGTGAATCGGAAACCTGCAACTGATTCTAAGCCATAGATCATAGTCCTCACAGGCCGGCAGAGTTTCATCAAATCCCCCTACCGTGTCAAACAGAGTTCGTTGGATCATTACCGCCGACGGGCTGACAAGACATAGTTCCAGGGAAGGTTTAAAAATCATCCCCGAGGGCTTTTTATGTCGTTTTTTAGGGTTGACTCTGAGTCCGTTTCTGATCCAAACTTCCTCGGTCTGGCAAATCAAAGCATCCGGCGTTTCATTAAAAAATTCAATCTGCACGGAAAGTTTTTGGGACAGCCAGAGATCATCCGAGTCAAGGAAAGCGATAAACTTTCCGGATGCTTCTGCAATTCCCCGGTTTCGGGCAGCACTCACCCCCTTATTTTTCTGGGAAAGAACCTTAATAACGTTCCCGTAGGAATCTAAAACGTCAGATGTATGATCTGTGGAACCGTCGTCCACGACGATCAACTCAAATTCTGTATAATCCTGTGCCAGAACGGAATCGATGGTCTTCTCGATTATCCAGCCGCGGTTATACGTCGGAATGATAACACTGACCAGTGGATTCCTTTTTGTTTTTTTCATTTTCGACACCTGCATCTTTATTTAATCGATAATATTAGATTTTGCAACATTTCAAAGCTCTTAAAATCAGAAAGGTCAACTCATATTATAACAGAACTATTGCATGAAAGGGCTTGACCTGCTATGAAGATTATTAATTGTACGATATTCATTTGTTGTATATTATCTAATTGAGGGGTCGGGGAGTTTTTCTAAATAGTCGCTCCATGGATAATCTTTTTTTAAAACGCGTGAACTCGTGGCAAGGACTCATAAAGAAAGAACAGGAATCAATCTTTATAAAATCAATGGGTTCACTGCACAATCTGCAATTTCTTTTAAAGATACGATTTCGACATGCGCCTGTTCTTTCTAACGATCCCTAAGCCACTCAAACAGCACCCGATTTAAAAAAAGATCATCCATTCCGCTAATACTCAAGGATTTAAAAGAAAAACTCCCCGAGGGCTCATCTAATTATAAAAACTTTTTACAATACTCAACTTTTATGGAGGAAGTAAGAATGGATTTTGAGTGCATCATTTATGAAAAAGAAGAAGGAATTGCGACCATCAAACTGAATAGGCCTAAAGTTCTAAACGCTATGAATAAGCAGTTATGGCTCGATTTTCAAGTAGCCTTAGAAGATGTCAAGAATGACCCGGAAATAAAAGTTTTGATTATTACAGGGGAGGGGCGGGCATTTTCTACCGGGGCTGATTTAAAGGAATCAAAAGATAGGAATTTAGAGGAATATCGAGAATACCTTGTGGAACTACAGGAAACATCGAGAAAAATCATCCGGTTTGAAAAGCCAACAATCGCCGCAATCAACGGTTATGCGTTAGGCTCGGGATATGAGTTAGCCCTTGCATGTGATATTCGGATCTGTGCAGAGGAAGCACAGATCGGATCCCCGGAAGCCAAAGTGACATCCTCCGTTACAGGTGGGGCCATGAGATTAGTCCAGGACTTGATCGGTCCCGGCAAGAGTAAAGAACTTCTTTTTACAGCAGAATATATCGATGGAAAAGAGGCCGAGAGGATAGGGCTGGTTAACAAAGCCGTTCCCCATGACCGACTTTTGGATGAAACCAAGGGGATTGCAAAGAAGATTGCCGGTAATTCAGCTTTCTCTTTAAAAATGATTAAAAAGGGTTTACATATGGCACAGGGGGAGGTGAGTCTCGAGGCCTTAATGGACTATGAGATTGAGGCATGCTTGGCCTGTGTTTCTACAAAAGAGAGGCAGGAATCTTTAAAGGATTTCGAGGAAAGAAAGAGAAAGCCTTGATACTGGTTGCTCAATTATTGTTTCTTTTTTAATTTGTTATTTCTGCACAAGCAGATATCCGTATCCAGTATTCAGGAGGGAGTACAATGTCTATTGAAAATATCTTAAACGCTGAATCTGTTGCCATTGTTGGAGCAACAAAGAGTGAAACCAAGAGAGGCTTCCAGGCCATTAAAACGCTTCTGGATGAAAAATTTGAGGGAAAAATATATCCGGTTAACCCGAAAGAAAAAAGCATATTAGGCCTTAAGTGTTATAAGAAGGTATCTGATATCGAGGACCCGGTTGACATCGTATTGATTACTACTCCCGCCAAGACTATTCCTGCCATTTTGGAAGATTGTGGTAAAAAGGGTGTTCATGGAGCTGTTATTATTGCTGCCGGATTCGGAGAACTCGGAGATGAAGGAAGAAAAAAGGAAGAAGAAATGGTGGAAGTGGCAAGGAAAAACAATATCCGGTTAATAGGTCCAAACACATCCGGCATAATAAACATGAAAAACAATCTGAATCTTGTAGGTTTGCATGATGTACCCAAAGGGGATATTGCCCTTCTTACCCAGAGCGGCAACATGGCCCTGACATTGATAACAGAAGCGAGTGTCAAAAGCCGGAAAGGAATTTCATATTACATAGGCGTGGGAAACGAGGCGGACATCAAATTTCACGAATATCTCGAGTTTTTCCAGCAAGACCCTGATACAAAGGCCATATTAATGTATGTGGAGGGGATGAGAGATGGCCGCAAATTCCTACAACAGGCGTATAAGACCACTCTCGAAAAACCGATCATCCTTCTCAAAAGCGGTCGTTCATCCATTGGCAAAAAATCAGCAGGTTCACATACCGGTGCCCTGGCTGGTATGTCGGAAGTGGCTAAGGGAGCCTTTGAACGAGCAGGAATTATTGTGATTGAGAATTCGGATGAGCTTTTTCCTGCAGCGGAGACCCTTTCAAGCCTTCCGCCTATTAAAAACAACAATGTTGCCATTCTTGCCGACGGAGGAGGCCATGCCACCATTGCTGCTGACCTTTTAACCGATTTAGGGATAAATATACCCGTGTTGAGCGAGAAGACTCAAGCCAAATTGAAAAAGATTCTGCCCTTTACAGCATCAGTGCCAAATCCAGTGGATGTGGCTGGAGGCACAGATTCTAACCCGGCCATTTTTGCCGACTGTGCTGAAATAATCATGAAAGATACTAACATAGGCGGGCTTTTAATCGTGGGTCTTTTTGGCGGCTATGGGATACGTTTTGCTAAAAGTCTCGCATTAGTGGAAGAAGATGCGTCCCATATGATGGGAAAAATGGTGAAAAAATACAATAAACCAATTATTCTCCACAGCCTTTATAGCGCCAAGAAACCCCATTCCCTTGACCTTTTGCGATATTATAACATTCCAGTTTACGACTCTCTGGATGTGGCATGCAAATGCATTAGCCTGTTGGCAGAGCATGGAGATTATTTGGGAAGGTATCATACAAAAGCAAAATATATCATGAATTGGGGCGCCAAAACAAAATCCAAAGGAGAGGAAATAATAAACAGGGCCAAAGAAGAGAACCGCAATTTCTTGCTGGAATATGAAGCCAAGAGTCTTATACAATTACACGGTGCACCTGTCTCTCATGATTATCTGGCAAAAACAGCAGATGAAGCCGTTAGCATTGCGAAAAACATTGACGGGGAGGTTGTAATGAAAATTGTATCCCCGGATATTCTTCATAAGAGCGATTCGGGAGGGGTTAAACTCAAACTAAGGACAGAAGACGAAGTTCGTAAAGCCTTTGACGAGATTGTCGATAACGCAAAAAGATTCGATGAAAAAGCGGATATAAGAGGAATCCTTGTGTCACCCATGGCCAAAGAGGGTGTGGAAGTGATTATAGGGACAAAAATAGATGACCAATTTGGTCCAATTATTATGTTCGGATTGGGAGGAGTACTGGTGGAAATCTTACGGGATGTTTCTTTCCGGGTGCTTCCCCTATCGCCAGCAGCTTCCAAGAAGATGTTAAAAGAGATAAAATCCTTTCCCATTCTGGATGGTGTCAGAGGAAAGCCTCCATGTGATAAGAAAGCACTTACGGAATTAATGTTAATCTGTTCTGAAATTGTCGAAGCATATCCTGATATACAGGAGATGGATTTAAATCCCGTTATTGTCTATGAAAGTGGCCTTAATGTTGTAGATGCGCGAATTATTCTGAAAGATTAAAGTTTCATAGATCTTTGACAAAAAATGAGAACGTATCCGAAAACGCAAAATTATGATAATTTTAAATCGACTTTTCATGAAAACTTTTTGCAAAAAGTTTTGTCACAAATAATTCCTGAACAAGGAGTTTTTATATATGAAATATAAGGAAATACTTTTTGAGGAAAAAGGATCTGTTGCTTATTTAACATTAAATCGACCCGATATCCGAAATGCCATAACAGGTGAAACAATCATTAATGAGATCGAGGATGTATGCCATAGAGTTCAGAACAAAAATGATACTAATGTCCTGATTGTCACCGGTGCCGGTTCAGCTTTTTCGGCCGGAGGAAACGTTAAGGACATGCATAATAAGCAAGGCATGTTCTCAGGCAATCCTGAGCAGTTACGCGAGAACTACCGCAAAGGTATCCAGCGTATCCCTTTGGCTCTTTATTATCTGGATGTTCCGACTATAGCAGCAGTCAACGGTCCCGCTATAGGGGCTGGTTGTGATTTAGCATGCATGTGCGATATACGTATCGCCAGCGAAAAAGCCCGTTTCGGGGAAACCTTTGTTTCCGTCGGTTTAATCCCCGGCGATGGCGGAGCATTTTTTCTGCCCCGTATCATAGGATTTTCCAGAGCATGTGAGCTTGCATTTACATGCAGGATAATTGATGCGCAGGAAGCCCAGCGGATTGGCCTGGTAAGCGAAGTCACCTCACCAGAAAATCTTATTCAGCGTTGCACGGAAATCGCTTTTGAAATCGCAAAACAACCTCAAAACATCCTCCGTCTGGCAAAACGTCTATTCTATCTTTCACAAGGAAGGAGTTTGGAGGAAGTGCTTGAACTTTCTGCTGCCTATCAGGCCCTCTGCCATCATACCCCCGAGCATGACATGGCTGTAGAAAAACTACTTTCCCAGCAGAAGCAGCAAACAAAAAAGTGATTAATCCCGGCGTGTTTTTTCTTTGTTTTTGGAACTTATCCAGAGTATCTGATATGAAAATATGATGATTTACGATACGAAATTTCTCAAATAGTTGAAAAAATCAATTTCATTGCTCTCCATCCCATACTTATATACAAAATTTGTTGCAACCTTGGAAGCAACGATTGCATTGAGATAGTTTTCAGGCACCCTTTTTAAAATATTCTCCAGTCCGATAAGTGCCAGAAGTGGCTTTGGCGTATACTCTGTAATAATATTTTCTCTTAGCTTGGTATTTGCAGGAAGATCAGAATTAAAAACGGCATCTGTTATATCATTTATTTTCCGACTCACCCTATTTGTTAAGAGCGTAAATGGAAGACCTTTTTTTTCATGTTCGTTCCAGAGGAGATTAAACTCCGCTTGTGCATTATACTTTATGATCTTAATGATTTCATCTATGTATGATCTCATAAAGTCCGGAACCTTTTCATCCTTGACTCTCATATGAGTTTCAAACTCATCATCATTTAATGCAAGGGATGCAAAAACTTCCAGAGAGGATGATGTTACACCGCCCTTATTTGCGGAGGCATCCTTTATCAGAATTACACCATGTTCTTCCAATCTCAGTCTTGCCTCTTCTGTTATGAACAAATTCGCTCCTTCGACGATAATTTTGAATTTGGGATTTCCTTTATCATCCAAGAGTTTTTGCCAGTTATTAATATTCACCGCAGCAGGTCTTCCTCCGCAGGGAACAAAAAGGTCCGCTTTTGCAAGAGGATGGAGATGGAAACTGTTCCTGAACTCTTCTCCGTTGGGAATGAATGTACCGTCCGGCAGGGTTACTTTTTTGTCATCGACGGACACAAAAAAACCATTGGGAGAAAGGATCGACGTGTCGAAATTCTCAACCATTATCCTATCTTTGGCAAGCCTGAGAAGTTCTTTTTTGTTGATTCCCTCAGGATCATAGAGAACACCACTCCCATCGATTACCGCAACTGTTTTATCTTTTGATACAACAATTTCGTTACTTCCAAGATCCCCGTCAGGACCACCGGTTTGAACTTTTAAAAATATCTTTTTCTTTCAGGTTAAGTTTTTCAAGCAGGCTTAAAACATACTCATGAACACTGGCTGTCGTCATGCCGTATGTATCATGTGGAATCCCGCCATTTTTAGGCGCCTTTCCCGTAGTAAAGGCTTTCCAGAATGGATACATTCTTCTTTTTGCATAGAAAGGCGCCCAGTTCATGAGTTCCGCTGTTCCTTCATCCGGACCGAGAAAAAGAATTTCTTTTTCTCCATAAAAATCGAGCACCTCTTCATGTTCAATAATAATATCGAGCAGTCCATCAACATAATCTTTAAATGCCCTATCTCCTTCGCCCTGATTGTCGATATTGAGCAAGATTGTTCCTTTTGATCCACCTTCGGGTATATCCTTGTTTTTTTTCTGTTGCGTTAACGCCAGGTTATAATTTTCCATAAAAATGGTATCTCTGTTACTCCGATATTCTGACAGGTTTCTTGATCTTACAATCCTTATCCCCCCACGTGCAATATCTCTAAAACGGATGTGAAATCCTAAAAAATGCCTTCCGACAATGAAAAATATTCCATAGGGCTTTTCGGGAAAATCAACCTCATCTAAAAAGGAAGAATCCAGTCGATAAGCCGCACAAATTTTATATGTATTAAAGAAGTTTGTTTTCAGGATCATTCTATTAAAGGTAAGAAAATGTTTAAGTATTGTTTTATCCCTAAGAGAAGGAACATCTGTTTCTATTTTTGTGTTTATGAGCTTCTCTATCTCTTTTTGATGGTAATCTTTCTTTTTAGGATAAAGTTTGCTCGCAAAATGATCGTAAAGAAGAGATACAATTTCATGGTGTTTTATAACTGACTGGGCGATCCTCGATTCCGAGTAGGTATCTTTGATCAATCTCAACTTTATTTTGTCCAGAATCCCCTTTGCCTCAGGTTGGTCTTTCAATGCACCGCTTAAAGAAAGATACTCTTCCGTTAGAACGGTCAAAAACTGATTGGTAAATGTCGCAGCTGATATGGCATACATCGTGGGCTGGGATCCAAATGTTCCATCTAAAAAGAGTTTGCTTATAGGATTTTGCGGCAACATTACCATCGTATTGATTTCTCTTGACAACTCTTCAACTATTTTTTTGTCCAGGTTGTTAAAATAAAAAGAGATGATTCGCTTTTGATCGAAAAAAGGTTCCATGTACTTTCTGTTTGAAAAAATCTTGTGCCTGTGGATAAGACGCGTAAAGTTAGATAAAAACTGCCTCCCTGCCTGGCCATGAATACCAACCATAACCCTTGTTTCGCTGGTATCAGGTTTGTCGCTAATTGAGATATAAGGCGCCACCCTATTATGCATCCATTCCCATGCTTTTTTATACCGGGCGATCGTTTCAGGATACGAGATTTCCAAAAATGATTTATCGGCAACATCGTTGAAAGCGAAACCTTCTTTTTCCTCCAAACCCTTTTTGAAGGAAGGTTTTGTGACAATATAGAGTCTTAAATGCTGCTCATTAGACTTCTTTTTTATCCGGTAACTTTCCAATCGACACATTGGATATTTATTCTCAATTCTTTCTTCTATCTCTTCGGTTTTTGAGGTTTCGACAATGTAAACCGCCCTATCTTCTTGCTCATTTATGAGTTCAATTCCAACGCCCTCACCACCGTATTTTGAAACGAGTTCTGATGCGCTAATTGCGATGAGATGCCCGGCAATGTCATCAATACTTGTAGTTTTGAAGTAGTACTCATCGAGACCAAGCTCGATTGCAAACAGTTCGATTTCTTCTAGAGCTTTTTCACGGGTCATGTAACCGGTGTTGAGAATGAATTCTTCCAGCGTTACAAGGTCCTCAAGTGATAGAAAAGATCTATTTGCAATATCTCTTAAACTCTTCATGGCTACCATCCTTTACTGATATTTAATCAGCTTTTAAAATCTACTCCAAGAGCCATTCCCAGATCCAGAGCGTCGCGATTCATCTTTATAAAACCGGCAGGAATCCGGTCTTTAAGTACTTCCATGATGGAGTCTGATTTAACGATTTTTGTCAGTGCAATCACCGCACCCAGCATACAAATGTTGAACACAATGGGTTTTCCGATGTTTTCCATGACGCTGCGGTACATGGGCAGTTCTTTTTGCTGCGCATCGACCTTTCTCTGGATTTTCACAAAACGGCTGTCTGTAATCAGAAGTCCTCCGGGTCGTATGATGGGATAATATTGATTGTAGGCTTCCTGGGTCAGACAGACCAGTACATTAGGCTGGATCACCTTGGGATAATTGATAATTGATTCGGAAATAATAATGTCGGTACGGGTTGCACCGCCCCTGGCTGCCGGGCCGTAAACCTGGGATTGCACGGCGGTCAGGTTTTCATAGAGCACAGCGGCCTCGGCAAGTATAATGGCCGCCGTAATCACCCCTTGTCCACCTGATCCGGAAAATACCAATCTGCATCTTTCCATGATTCAATCCTTTTATGTATTAATGTCCAGTAAAAATGCGTCATCGGATTTATGAACTAGAGCTTAGCCATCGCTTTTTCGATAATTTTGTCGTATTCACTGCAATATTCCGGCATTTCTTTTTGAATGAAAATACCCCTTTCAATAAGGTCCGGATTTTCTTTTTTGGCCTTTGACCCGATGGGCGTGGTGTTTTTATTGTATGACGCCATCATATCCACTGCGTTTCCTTCGCGGTTCTTTCTTCCAAAATAGGTCGGGCACTGAGTCAGGACTTCCACCACTGAAAATCCTTCATGCAAAATAGCCTGTTTTAGAATCTTTGTCAGCTGTTGAATATGGTAGGTGGTGCTTCGGGCAACAAAAGTAGCCCCTGCAGCCGTTGCCAGTTTAACGGTGTCAAATGACTGGTCGATGTTGGTATAGGGCGCTGTGGTGGCCAGGGTTCCGTATCCGGAAAGGGGAGAATACTG
>CAVPLW010000008.1:0-141057 GCA_963706295.1 uncultured delta proteobacterium
TTGCCGAAAACCAACCCAAGGTTGATCAACTCCGATTACATATATCGCATAACTCCACACCAAAGTTTCCAGCCGACCCAACTTGACCTATTTCGGCAGTCCCGTCAGTTGAAAAGCCGCCCAGTAAAAAGGGTGGGGGTAGCGTTTTTTAACCATCAACTGAGCCTCGCGGAGGGCCTTATCCTTTTCCATCCGGGGGAGCCTTTGGTAGAAACCGACCATGAGGTCTCGTGTCGCTTTGTCGTCTACCTTCCAGAGGCTCGAGACGATGGATCGCGCTCCTGCGTAAAGAAATCCTCTGGTAAAGCCGATGACGTCATCGCCTTTTGATATGACGCTCAGAGCCGTCTCGCAGGCGCTCAGGGTGATCAGGTCATTGTTCAACCGGAGTTGATAGAGATCCCCCGCCCGCAGAAGGCCTTGATCAATCCCGTTTCCGGCGAGGAGGAGGGCTGAGTTGAGGGGGTTTTCCGGATCGAAGATGCCATGGGCTGCAAAATGAAGTATGCGGTAATGATTACCCTTTTCACGAATTACGCTTGCCCGGGCATTGTTCCTCAGCAGAACGGTTGCCTGCGGGATGATCTTGCCGAGGGACAGGGCCTCTTCTTCGGCGTATGTCAAATCGTAGGCCGGGTTCTTCAGATCCGGGTTGCCCAGGATGAGGGCGGACTGCTTATGGCTCCCGGCACTGTCCGTCAGAATACTGAGAAGGCTTGCGCTGGGAAGGATTCTCAGTTGATAGCGGTCAATCAGGAAATCCTTTCCGGAAGAGAGGGCACCGAAGGGAAGATAGTGGAGCACGCCGTGGGGCACAATAATCAGCTTGGGTTTGGTCAGTTGTCCGGCCACGGGGGCGAATAGCCTTTGATAGAGCGCCTTTGCCCGGGAGGCATAATCTGCGGAACCGACGCGGGTGAGCTTTTCCCGGAAATCCAAAATATCCTTTGCAAGTCCGGTCCCGTCGATGGCGGTTACCCGGATGCTGTTATGTCCGAGGACAAAAGCAAACCAATCCCGCTCTGTGCTATAGTATTCCAGGAGGGCTTCATCCGTGCCCAGTCGCGCCTGAATCGTTTTGATGTCCGTATCCGTTACCGTAGTAATTGAAGCCAATTCCGGGTCCTGCGCCAGCAGTTCTTTTTTCAGCTTCACGACGATGCCCCGAGTCCCGGCGCTGTCGCTCTGGGCCGTCGGATCGGCGACCGTTGCGTCCGTTTTCTCGGCATGGGCCAACCGGTCCAGGGTCCGGTTGATGTCGGCAGGGTCCTTTCCACGGGCGGTAAGCTTGTTTTGGGATGCCAAAAGATCCACGAGGGCCCGCCCTTTCGCCCGCTCGACGTATTCGAAAGCTTCCGCCGCGCGATTGCCGGCGCACAGCAGGGAAATCAGCTCCTGGTAAACGGCCTGTTTGTCACCGACATAACCGATTCTGCCGGTTTCCGTGTTGATGGACGCCCGCTGTTTTTCGATGACGTCGACGGCCTCTTTCAAAAGATTTTCGGCGTGTTTCGCATCTCCGGCGCGACGGGCAATGCGGGCGCGGTCAAGGAGTATGGGCCAGAGAAGCCCCCCGACCTGTCGGATCTGGGGATGCTCAAGGAGCTGATCGTAGCCTTTTTTCGCCTCTTCCTCCTTGCCTGTTTCATAGAGACACTTGACGAGGATGAAATATTTGGGGATTTCCTGGAAGGTTTGGTCGTAAAGGACCGTATAAAGATCCAAGACGTTTGCTTTGGGGTTCTGGATCGCCGCCAGGGCGCTCCGGTAGTTTTTCTTCGCCATGTATATCCTGGCCTCGGCGATATACTTTTCCGGCCCAATGATCCCTCCGACGGTTGTAACATCCTCGATGGTCTTGAGCTTCGCGTCGGCGTCATGTATGCGTCCCGTTAGAGCCGATGCGACTCCGGCAATGCAGGAGATGTCGATCAGTTGAATTCGATAGAACGTGTTGTCCTTCTTTGCGTCCCGGTTGAGCACGACAATGGCTTCCGACGCTTCCTTGAGCGCCTTGTCGAAGATGCCCTGGTCAAGATAGGCGTAGCCTCTCAATATTTGCGGATATACGGTGAGGTTTCCCGCGTAGTAGGCCACATCTCCCTTGTTGATCTGTTGTTCCAGCAAATCGACCGTCCTGAACATTTTCTCATAGTCACGGATTTCGTAGTACGCCCCTGCGAGGAGCAACAAACGGAAAGATGACAGGGGCTCCTTACGGTCAAGCATCGGTTGGAGGGTGCGAATCATTTCGTGGTGCTGCTTCTTCTGCATATAGGAACTGATCTTGATGTCTTCAATATTCGTTTTCGTGTCTTCTTTTGCAAAACCCGCGGTGCTACCGCAGATAAAAAAGACCATTGCGGTTAAAAGGCAGGCGAGCCGGTTCTGGCTGTGAAAGGTCGGCTTTACTTTACGTTTGGAATGTTTCCATTGGGTCATCATGCGGCTTTGTCCTTATATAAATACGCTATGTGTGTTCTGTGTATGTCAAAACGGAAAAAGACGTAGGTAAAGATTTAGTTTAACATCCGACAACAATTAGAAGAAGAATGAATATTAAATATCTTTTTTCATTTTTTCACCACTAATATATTCGTTAAGAATTTAGAATCTTCGATGGAAAGCGAATTTATGGTTTCACCTTTCCCATTGATTTCCTTGAATATAAGTTCGTTATGGCGGTCCTCATTAATGGCCAAAGATTTTCCATGTTCACTTTCAAGCTTTTTAAATACCTCTTTCTCAACATTATCATGAGGTCCTAATTGGGTGAGTCTTTCTATAATATTTGAGATAATATCATCAATAATAGTTACCCTTCTGGTCTTTGGAGAGATACTGATCCTATCCGGTGTGTTGGTATCGGTACTCTCTGGCTGGTTAGAAATCATGCTTTGACGAAGCTGGTCTCCATAAACTCGAAGAACATTATTTGCTTGATACGCTGAGATTACCATTCATCCCGTCTGTACAGTAAATGTTTATTATTGTTTTATCGATAGTTGTGTTTGTTAAACAGAGAGCAAAAACTGTACCAATCCGATGCATATCTGTTTTGTATTGAATTACAGGAAGTTATGGGGGTGGTTTCAGACAGGCTATCTTACAGACCGGAAAAATTTACCGTTTTTTGCCGTTGGTTGCTGATTTTGCCTGTTTATAGCGGTTCTAAACCTAATTTTCCGTTATTCACGGGATCTTCGAATTGCATCTATGATAGGAAATGGGTACTGGAGATAGGAAATAGGAATCAGGAAATAGGATAATGGGGAAAAAAGACAGGCTTACGGATTAAGGATAAAAATGCTGTTAATCCGGGTTGGTTGTTCCTGTTTTTTCAAAATTGTGGATCCATTTTCGGATACGATCCTCGCCGTACACTTTTTTCCATGCCGAGAGGATTTTATCAACGGGGATATCCGCATAAGTTCCGTGATACTCCAGATATTCCATAAACTGTTTTTTCTCCTGATTAAATTCATGGAAGATGGCGTCTTCTTGGCCGTTGAAGTCAAGGGGAGTGACATGGTACTTTTTGCACAATTCGATATTGAATGTGGGGGTGGCCTTGATCCATTTTCCGGTGAGATAAAATTCCGTATACCCATGATAGACAAATAGATCTGAACCGATGAATTCCAGAAGCTTCGGGGTGGCCAAATGATTTTTAACCGTGGCAAAGCCCACCCTGGAGGGAATTTCGCAGGCCCTTCCCAGGGCACAAAGGAGCCCGGCTTTGCTGATGCAAAATCCCCGGCCGCAATTGATGATATTGCTGGCCCGGTAATGCTCCGGCAAGATAAAACGGATAATAGGGATCATACCAGATATTGTCCCGCACCGCGTAATAGAGTTTTACGGCTTGGGCAACAGGATCGCTGCCCGCATCTTTTACGGTTTTATTGGCATATTCGATAACTGTTGGATGATCACTGTCGATGATCGATGTGGGTGATAGATACTTTTGATCCATAGAATTCATTCAAGGACTCCAATGTCAGCTGGTATATTTTGTTTTCTTTTGTTGACCCCAAGTGATAATCTATGTCCATTTGCGTCCATCTGTGGTCAAAAAAGAAAAATTTTATACGGTTGATTTAATGAGATCCGGGGTGAATCTTTTGTTCGTCAGATAAACACCGGAGCAGACCAGAAGGGTGCCGATGAAGCAGCGACAGGGTGATCGGCTCATCTAAAATAAAAAATGCCATCACCACAGCGCTGATGGGAACAAAATTAATAAACAGGCTCGCCTTCATGGGCCCGATTTTTTTTATGCCTTCATAATACCAGACAAATCCGATGACGGTTCCGAAAAACCCGAGATAAAACATACCTACCCAGTCCACAAGGTAGTAATGGCGAAAGTTTTGCATGGCACCTTCAAAAAAGGCCGGGAAGAATAAGAAAAACGCTCCGATCACCGAGGAATAGGATACCGCGGCCAGCGGCGACAGTCTGTCCATGACCGCCTTTCCGATCAACGAATACGCGACCCAGCTAAACACACACCCAAAAATGAAAATTTCTCCCCATCCCACGCCGCCGCTGAAAATTTCATTGAAGCTCCCTTTTGAGATCACGATCACGGCGCCGGTACACCGAAAGGATAATGCCGATTACTTTGATCAGACTTAATTTTTCCTTAAAAAAATACGCGGAAAACAGGGTAATGAGTATGGGATTCCCGGCAATAATGACGGCCGCCCGGCCCGCATGGATGATTTTGAGCCCTTTAAAAAAGAACACATTGTATAAAAACACTCCGGTCATACCCAGAAGAAACACCGGGAAGATTTGTCCTTTTTTTAGAACCGGCAGTTTACCTTCGATTTTGTAAGTAAACAGGACGAGAAAAATCGAGGCAATGAAGAATCTGAAAAACGCCGCGGAAAACGGCCCCACATCTTTTGCAACCACCCTGCCGGCGATAAACGTGCCGCCCCAGAAGATGGCGGTGAGTATGAGTTTAACGTAAACGAGCATTATTTGGATAGTGCCTAAAGTGACTAAAATGGAACAAAGTTTCAAAGTGATCTCACATTTACACCCGTGAAAAGCCAAAGCCTATTTCCTCTGGGGTGAATTTAAGTTTAAAAAATCATCTATTGAACAGAAGCGTCTGCCAAAGCCATACCCAGAAGGGTGTCGATTTGCTCCCCGACGGGATTCATGGATATGGGCTGGAACTGTTCCACCTGGTGTTTCATTTTTTCAAAGGCTTTGCGGGTGATTCGCTCGGGGCCGGCCGCCAGTCGAACACATCCCTGAAACACGAAAAAACTTAAAAACAACGTGATGGCGATGGTTAAAAATGCGTGCAAAAAGAAGTCAGAAGACAGATATTGGCCGGTAAAATAATCCCTGGCCGTGATCCACCCCACATGCCCAAGGATGCCGAGCACCGGCAGATTGAAAAGAAACTGAAGGATTAAACCGCTGAGGTTTTGCGAAGCGGTTTCCATGGTGTGATCCAGTGCATCGCTCCAGAGGGAATTCAAATCATGGTTTAGGGTAGTGTTGTCTGAAAGCACATGTTCCATCTTTCTAACACGCGTGTCGAACCTGGCGTTTACAAGGGATTCGGCAATGTCGGGCCAGTCCTGCAAAACAGAGAGCCGAAAGTCTCTCATGGCAAAATCGATCCATTCCGACCTTTCGGCTTCCACTGTGGCAGCCTTTGATTCTTTAAAGTGAAACAGCGAAGACATCATGCCGGCCAGTTGGCGAACGGGGTTGCCGAACCTGAACATGGCCACGATGCCGGTTCCAAAAATTAAAATTCGCGCCCACATGGCAATGAGCCACCCCACCGGTCCCAGCCACCGTTGGGCAAGTTTTTGATACATCAAAACGTTGATGCCAAGCATTCGTTTGGAATCGCCCTTTTTAAAGGCTGAAAGCGCCGCATTCAAGGCGTTTTTTTCAGCCTCTTGGAGGTGTTGTTTCGTTTCCTTTAATGTTTCCGAATCCTTTTGAATTTCAAGGGCTGCTTCTTCAAAGATGTAATCCCGAAGGCTTTGGGCGTTTTCGATCCGCCGGTCGATGCTGTATCCCGGCTGGTTGAAAGTGCCGAATATCATCTGCTTTAAGTCGATAAACTCATCAAAATCGTGCTTTGGCCGGGCTGTGGGATCCCACTTTGGGTCTTGCAGATGCTGTCTGGCGGAGATACAGAATATCTTTTTTATGGGTTTTTCCCAGGCGGTTTTGATAAATTCCAAAAATTCCGGAACAATGATTTGGGTCAGCTCTTTTTTGTCCTGACGATCGCACTTGTTGATCACCACCACCAGGGCGTCTCCGTTGAACAGGCGCACGTAATGGGCCAGAAAATCCACATGATCCTTTCTTTTTGGATTTTCCGCATCAAACATACAAATGAGGATATCTGAAACGGCAATGGCGTTTTGGACCAGGTGAATGTGTTTTTCCTGCTGGGTGCTGTCCGTATCCGGGGTGTCGATCAACAGGACATGCTCAAGGGAGGCAGCCGCCGGACTCGATCGCATGTCCACATGTCCGACGCCGAGCTGTTCCTTCAAATGATCGGCATCTTTTGCTTCACGGCTGAGCACAACGATGCTCTGGGTGGTGGGCCGCCGGTGTCCGGTTTCGGACAGATTGTCCACTTGTGCCAGGGCATTTAGCAGCGTCGATTTTCCGGAGCCGCACGGGCCGATGATGGTCACAATGAGCTTGCGTTCAAAGCGCGCCTCTAGATGATCGATCATGCGGAGCACTTCATCGCACTGCTTTCTAAGGCCCGCCCCGGGCTGCCACATGGGCGCCCGGTCAATGGCATTGCAAAGCATTCGGACGTCATGTTTAAAGCCTTCTATTTTTCCCAGGGCCTTGATGGAACCGGTCTGTATATTTGAAATCATCATGATATCATCGCCTTTTTACAGACTGTAATTTGATCTTGGATCTGTGTGATCAGGGCATCAGACGATTGCAGCGCGTCTGTTGCATGTTGAATAATTTGGCCGGTGATCTCTTTTTCGAAAAGATCCTGAACAGCCTTGAGCTTGTTGTTCAGCCAGGTCTGGATAATGGGGGCCAGCATCTCTTTGAGCTGATTCTGATCCGCCTTTTTAAGGCCGGTAGTGGCTGGAATCGCAATAAGGGCATAGAGATCATGGAGCCCGAACAGTCCGGTGAGTTTCACCTTGATTCCAACAGCCCCCACAGGATCTCCTGTTGAAAGGATATAGGTTACGGCAACAGTTGCCGGCACCACGTTTAAAAACGCGGCAAACATCTGTCGAATTTTGGTCCAGGTTCCCATTTTACTTCTAAAACCGTCGGCGATGTTTCTGAGATCCTTTTCGATGTCGTGTGACAGCTCTGCGATGACCGCTTGCTGTGACAGAATCGCCTGCTGTATCGATTTCCAGTCCATGCGCCGCAAGGTTTCCTGGTGCGGAAAAACAACCGGATGGGCTGAAACAATAAATGTTAACGCCCCTTTTTCATCTTCAGCTTCCTTTCGGGGATTTTCATGGTGTTTCAAGCCTCTTTGGGCTCTGATCTCTTCAACGGCATCTGACATGCGTCGGGTTACCGGATCTTTTAAGGCGGCGGACACCGATATTTCAGAGTTTAACGTGTTGTAATGCATCCGGTTTACGGCACTCAGCAAATCCTCCTTGACGGCATCATTAAAGTCCCCCCCGGCGACGGGTTTCTCTTTATCTGAAAATGTGCCCTTAATCTTTTTTGCCGTCCCCACCAGCACTTTAAACGGGAGTTCGATAATATTGCCGGTTTTTCGCATGGCCTTGACAAAGGGAGGATCCGTTGACATCCATATGTCGACAAAACGTTTCATCACCCGGTCCACGGGAAAGTGTTGAAGCGCTTCATGGACACAATGGCTCTGGGCGGTTTGCAGGGCATCGAGATAAAGATGAAGCTCCTGGTTGGAAATTTTTGTTTGTCCAAGAAATTCTTGGGCCCGGTCCAAAACATCATTTAAGATGGACGACAGCAGTTCGAGTCTGAGCTTTTCGGTATGGATACTTTTCAATGCATCGAAAAACGACGGATCTTCTTTTTCAACAGGGCGCAAGGTCATGAATTTTTCACCCGAGGCCACCAAATTGTCCTCATCGGTACGGTAAACGCCCAGAACATATTGATCTGCTGCGCTGCCGTAAAGATTTTTGGCAACGGTCATGGCGTGTTCCTGCACCTCTTGTGTCTCAAAGCTTGGATAAACGCGATAGATCAAAAAGCATTTTCGCATGCCGATGCTGGTGAGCATTTCTGAAATAAAATCCGTATTTTCGCGGTTGTTATAGTTGGAATTGGTGAAAATATAGATCAGAATGTCGGATGATTCCAGGGCCTGCCGGGAGACCTCCCGATTGATGTAGACCCCTTTTGAACCGGTATCGAAATCCGGCGTGTCCATTAAAACCAGACTTTTAGGAATGGCGTTGCTCAACACGTACACCGGGTGCCCCGGGGTGGTCAGCTCATCTTTGTCTTTGAGGGGACGGGGCAAGGTGCCGAAGGGCTCAAACAAAGTGGAGAGAAAGTCGGGCTTTTCCAAAAGCTCCCCATGGACCGAGAAGAGCACCCGCCGGTTCAGTCCTGCGCGGCCGCCGACGGGTGAGAGTCCCTCTTTTACGATGGAGTTAAAAAGCGTCGATTTCCCGGATGACCCGCCGCCGCAGATGGTGGCCATCAAGGGGAAATCCGGAGACAGCTTTGTCAGCAATTTTTTGTCGATGATCTGAGCCCATGGTTCCGCCTCTTTGTGACGGTCGAGCCCAAGCACGTCCATGACGCGGGGAATATCGCCCCTCACTTTTTTGAGGAGGTCAATCAGGTTTTGATCATTCAGGTTTTTCATCATGGCATTGATATGAATAACATATTTTTAGAGACAAAGGAACATTTTACCCAAAGGGTTGTATTCTTATTCACCTTCATCGCTTTCCATCCTCTGCCAGCCTCTCAATCCCCATATCAGACACAAAAGCCCCAGGCCGCTCATAACGGCTGAAACAGCCCCGGTCATAAGGATTCCGCCGGCCAGCCAGACCGGTCCTCCCATCAGCGCACCGATAACCCGCCCAACACCGGCGGCTGCCAAAAAACCCGACATCATAGTCGCCCGTGAGCCGGGGAGCAATTCCGTGCAAAGCGACAAAGCCGAGACAATTGTAAATTCATACGTCAAAAAAATAAAAAACAAACCGCCCAGAGACCAGGATAAAGTCTGGCCCAGCAAAGGTAAGGCGATATAGCTTATGATGCACAGGGACATTCCTGTAGCCACCGATCGTTTCAATCCCAGGCGGTCGGAAATGGCTGCGGTCAGGCCTTCCCCGGAAAGTTCCGCTATTCCGATGACACTGGTGCCGAGCCCCAGGGCGACAATGCTCAAACTGAACGATTTTTCCAGCCATGCCCCGTAGACCACAAAAAGATTGTCGTTGGCGACACTGGCAAAAAACCCAAATCCCAAAGCCCCCAGTGCAGCCCGCTCCTGACACAGCCTGGTCCAGGCACTCCAAAGACCGGAGGCGCTTTGATGCCGTATGGTCTTTTTTACATCCTTTGGCATCAAAATTTTCAGAGCCACCATGCCGATCAGCCCGACGCCTCCCATGGCAAAAAAGGGCGCCCGCCACCCCATATATTCGATAAGCAATCCAAGTAAAGGAATACCCACCAATGTACTTCCTGCCCAGCTGAACTCGATCAAGCCGATAAACAATCCCCGCCGGTGAAAAGGGACCCGCTGGCTGATATACGCCTGTATGGCCGGGTCAAAAATACTTTTCCCCAGGCCGGCCAAAAAGAGTGCTGCCAAAACAACGCCGTAAAAGGGTAAAAACCCTCCGGCGAACATGCCCAGAACCAGCATCCCCAGCCCGACCAGCATCATCAAACGGTATCCCAATCGATCCGCCAAAGGTCCGAAGAACATGCCCAGTATCGCCGTGGACTGGTTGACGGCTATGATAGACGTAACGGCGGTCAAGGGAACGCCCATTCCACGACTCAGTGCAGGCGCAAACGGGTAGGCAAACCGCCGTGCCGTATTGAGCGCCAGGCGGCATAGCGTGGCCGCGCACACTTTCCAAGCCAATCCTGAGCCTTGCATGTCCTGGGTCACCGGAGTGGTATTTTGAGGCATAATCGTATCTTTTAATTAGATTCTTTTACCCAAAAAAAGGATGAGTTAACCTTGTATCCCCCTAAAATGCAAGCAAAATTTACCGGTCTGCTACACGATAATTACGTTGCTGAAAATTAGGGGTGCGAAGCTTGAGATTATTACTTAAACAATAAAAACAGCTTTACTTTTTAACAAGAAAGGCATATTAATATGCGTTTGTTTCGGGTTTGATCGTTGCTGACCATTGGAGGCAATCTATGGAAATTAAAGTGGAATGTTATGCCGGATACCGGGGAGAAGAGACGCCCCGTAGAATCTGGATAGGCAATCGAAAAATCGAGGTTAAGGAAATTCAAGATCGCTGGCTGGCGCCGACCCACCGATATTTTAAGATCCATGGAGATGATAACGCCATTTATATTCTTCGTCACAGCTCTGAATCATGGGAATGGGATCTGACATTTTATCAGCAAGCGGAAAATCATTCGGACGTGGCATAAATACTCCCTCTATGCCGCTATCTCTCTAACAACATCATCGAATATAGACAGGCACTTATCAATCTCTGCGGTATTCACCGTCAGAGAGGGGCAAAAGCGAATACTGTTTTCACCACACCCCAAAAGCAGCAATCCTTTCTGAAACGCATTCTTAATAATGTCGTTTCGCCACGTTCTGGCCGGTTCTTTGGTCTCACGATCTTTGACAAACTCCACGGCCACCATCAAGCCTTTGCCACGGACATCCCCCATGCATTCATGGGATTTTTGAAGTTTTACAAGTCCGTCCATAAGATGCTTTCCCTGAACCGCGGCATTTTCTATGAGTCCTTCTTCTAAGAGTTCAATGGTGGCAAGGGCAGCCATGCATGAAACGGGATTCCCTCCGAATGTTGAGGCATGGGAACCGGCCTCCCAGTCCATGATTTCCGCCCGTGCCGTGAGGGCCCCCAAAGGCATGCCGGAAGCGATGCCTTTGGCAAGAGCAATGATATCCGGATCCACGCCGAAATGTTCCATGGCAAACATTTTTCCGGTTCGGCCCATTCCGGACTGAACCTCATCGACCACATAAAGAATGCCGTATTTTTTGGCGATCTTATTCATTTCTCTATGAAATTCAGGCGGGGGCACAATATATCCCCCCTCACCCTGTATCGGTTCCACAAAAATGGTTGCCACCTCTTCCGGAGGGATGGTGGTTCTAAAAAGGGTATCTTCGACCCACCGGACACATCCCAGTTCGCACTCGGGATAACAGAGATTATACGGGCACCGGTAACAATACGCATATGGGATGTGCGTGATTCCGGGTACCAGTGGATTGTAATGTTTTTTCTGAATGGTCTTGCTTGCCGTCAGTGAAAGCGCCCCCATGGTTCGCCCATGAAACGCCCCGTAAAACGCCAGGTTTAATTCACGTTTTGTGTGCCATCGCGCCAGTTTAAAGGCCGCCTCCACCGCTTCTGCCCCTGAATTGCCGAAATAAACTTTTTTGCCTCCTTTTCCCGGCATCAGATTGGCAAGTTTTTTGGCCAAGATAATTTGAGGCTTGTAATAAAAATCCGTTCCCGACATATGCAACAGAAGATCGGCCTGTTTTTTGATGGCTTTAATCACTCTGGGATGACAGTGTCCTGTGGCACAAACGGCAATGCCTGCTGTAAAATCCAGAAATATATTGCCGTCCACATCGTGTACCCAAAGCCCTTTGGCTTTTTCAACCACCAGCGGGTAATAGCGGGTATATGAGGGAGAGACATAAGTTCGATCCTGATTAATGAGTTTTCGGGCTTTTGGACCTGGCAGCGGGGTGTGAATCAGGGGCGATTTTTTCATGATTCCTCCATAGTGAGATGGGCATCAAAATTCAGGTTAGACGATTTTATTCGGGCAGGCATACCGAAAGTACCGGGCAGGGGGTTTGGCGAACGACGCGATCTGTCGTCGATCCAATAAATAATCTCTCCACGAGCCCTTGCCCTCGAACACCCAGAACAATCAAGTCCATTTTATTTGTCTTGGCATATCGAATCAACTCTTCATGAGACGGGCCTTCCAAAAGAACGGTTTGTGGCGTACACCAGTTAAAGGCTTCTGTGGGGACCATCTTTTTAAGTTTGTCTTTTATCCGGGTCTGTAAATCCACTTGAAGCTCTTCCCCATACTCAACAGATGTTTTTAACATGTCCATATATACGGGCGGCTCCATAACATGAACCAGATGCAGCTCTGATTGAAACTCCTGGGCAAGACTGAGCCCGTGTTGAAATGCCAGGGCAGAATCTTCTGAAAAATCGCAACCCACCAGAATTTTTTTAAATCTTAATCCTTGTTCCGACAGAATGTTTAGATCATGTTCCGGGCCACGAACGATCAGCAACGGGCAATGAAGCGTGCGCATGAGGCGTTCGGTGACAGAACCGAGAATCAGTCGCTTGAGTCCGGAGCGCCCGTGGGTGGCGGAAATGGCCAGGTCCGCACCCTTTTCTTTGGCCAGACGGGAAATTTCATCGCCGGCATGACCGATGGTGACCAAGGGCTCCCATTGAACCTCTTTATCACCCACCAACTGTTTAAGTTGATGGTTGGCATTACTGATGGCCTGGCTCTGCTGATCCACAAAAAATATGGGCCCATCTCCATAAGTGATACTGGTGGGAAAATCAACCACATGGCACACATAAAGTTTGGCGCTAAACTCCTGGGCCAGGGCAATTCCCCAGGACACCGCATGGTTGGAAAAGTCTGAAATGTCGGTGGCACAAAAAATCGTTTTTATTTCAACTCTCATAGCCTTTCCCTCCTTTTTTCAAACCGTGTAATCACGCCCGAGGCGGACAAGTCATGCCAAAGGCAGATAAATCGAAACATATTTTAACCTAAATTCAGCATCCGGACGAATTCAAAAGATAAATCGGAACGACACAGACATAGAGAATCTAAAGCTGGAACCGTTTGAGCACAGTATAGCGCATATTGAGACATGATATAAAAATAACATATGATAAAACTGCGTTTATGTCAAAAGGAACTCGTTTCTATCTTCAACCTTTTTTCTTTTATTGACACCCCTATGTCACAGAATTATCATAATAAACAGGCGGCGAGAAAGGAGGGATCATGAAAACAAAAACACGTTCTACAGAGCAAATCGTAGAAGAACAAGTAAGACGATGGCAGATTATCCCAAAAGAAGAAAAAAAGGAAAAAGAACGTATCTCTGTCATCACCATCTCCAGAGAGCCTGGAAGTGGAGGGAACATACTGGCCAAACGACTCTCCGAGCAGCTTGAATTTGACCTGTTTTACCAGGAATTTATCCACGATATGGCTGAAAGTGCCCGAGTTAGTGTTCGCCTTCTTGAAACGTTGGACGAAAAAGGCGTTTCAGTACTTGAAGAGTGGATATCATCTCTTGTGGATAAGCGTCACCTGTGGCCGGACCGGTATCTCCAGCATCTTATGAAAATCATTGGTACTATTGGGAAACATGGCCGCGCGGTGATCGTGGGGAGAGGCGCCAATTTTGTTTTGCCGCCTGAAAAAAGGCTCAGCATCCGCGTCATTGCCCCTTTGGAAACGCGACTAAAAAACGTATCTCAGGAGTATGATGTGTCCGTGGAAGACGCCAAACCCAGAGTTTTAAAAACAGAATCGAATCGAAAGGCATTTATTAAGAAATACTTCAATGATGACATCAGAGACCCTCTCAATTATGATCTTATTATTAATACCGGATTATTGAGTATCGATGACGCCGCCAATGCCGTCAAAGGGGCCCTGAGCAAGTTAAACAGGGCGTAATTTGAACGAACAATGCCGAGAGATTGAGACCTTTACGAACCGCGATTCTCGGCAGTTGTTTAAAAAAAATTTAACATCCATATCTTTCACAAAATTCATCGATGATATCCAAAAACGACTCGGGCAATCTTTTTCTGACGTAAGCATTTCACTCGAACCCCAGACCCCTTGACTTCTTGAATCCTTATGATCTTACCCATACTATTGGGTTGTCAGTCGATCCAGAATCAGCCCGTGAAAACTTTCTTTTCCAGGAGAGGAGAAAAACCAACCCAGATGGGTAAGGCATATGAAACAAGCAGCCACCCGCCAGCCATACCCTGCAAACCAGCTGAATTCATCTGACGGAGGACCCACATGGCCACATCCTTTAACGCCGGTGAAACATCCGATTTCAAAAACGATGCCATGCGGATTGGCAAAAGTATGCTGGTGGGACCCCTGGACGCTGATGCGGTCATCAGGACTCGCGAGGATGTTTCGGCATTGACGGCAGCGGATATATTCCTCTTGCTCCAGTATTTCCTCGTCGGTTTCGTCTTCAACCACACTTACTGGCATCTCATCGTCTTGATTTTCAGGTGGAACACGAAACAGATAAGAGAAAGCCGGATGAAATGGAATCATTTTGTGCCTTAATTGTGAATTTTGTGTTTTTGATGGCAAAAACATCTAAACGGTATAATTTTGCTATTGCAAACGATTGACGATTTTCGATTTAAGATTATCGGAGCGAAGCGATACCACAAATCTTCAATTTTTAATTTACAATGTTTTCGGATGGATTTCAATGTGGTGTTGCCTATTCACTCAATTTCATCCGCCTCGTTGGGCATTATGCCCTTTATCCAGGAAACGTTTCTGCAAGCCATCTCAAAAATACATCTAACGCCCAATTACGGTGTTGCGAGCCTCTTCAAAATGCTCACATACTACATGTATGCTCCGCTTTTTCATCGGCTCGCGCCTTGTCCTTGAACGTAATCTGCATTTTTGAGATGGCTTGTATAATACCCTTGAAAATACATCAATTCTATATTAATATAAACTTACCTTCAACCACGATCTTTAGGATTATGCGGTTTAAAGCAGCCAGGTTGATTTAGACAAGGTTTAATAAAGGAACACTTCCAGAGATGAACACACCGACGATGGTTGTAACGCTATTCGTATTCTGGCTGGTAATGGGTTTAGGTTTTCTTTCTAAATATGTAACCGCTCGGAATAAAGGGAAGACCCGGTATGAAGCCTGGACTTCTTATGAAGGATTGTTGTTTATCTCAAGCATCGCTATACCATTGATCGTGTTTCTGTATAGATTTTTATCGGGCTAAGTCTCATCATCAGGCTCTTGAACATCATCGTCGGGCAATACCAGAATTTTTGCTGTTGATTCCAGCGAAAGTTCCTCCACCGCCAGCAGCCTGCGCTTCATGGCGCGGGTTCTTACACCGGTCTGATCTATGGTATTCGAAGCGGTATTCAACTGCCTCTTGACCTTACTTAAAACATCTCCGAATCTCCCAAATTCTGTCTTGACTGCCGCAAGGACCTTCCAGACTTCACTGGACCGCTTTTCTATGGCCAATGTGCGGAAACCGATACGCAAACTGCTCAAAATCGCCGACAGCGATGTGGGCCCGGCGATCACAATCCGATAATCCTGCTGAATTTTTTCTACCTGACCCGGCTGCCGAAGGACTTCTGCATAAAGCCCCTCTGTCGGCAAAAACATTATGGCAAAGTCGGTGGTTTTCGGTGGTTCGATATACTTATCACGAATCTCTTTTGCAGAACTGTGAACGGAGCGGATGAGTGCGGTCGTGGCCCGCTGTACGGCATCGACGTCGGCAGCATCGGCAGCCTCCACAAGCCGCAGATAATCTTCCTGGGGAAATTTTGAGTCAATGGGCATCCAAACACAGGATTCAAGGGAATCGTCTTTTCCGGGCAACCGGATGGCATATTCAACCCTCTCTTGTGATCCGGCTTTAATATTTACATTTTTATCATATTGATCCGGGGTCAATATTTGTTCTAAAAGTGCCCCGAGTTGGACTTCTCCCCAGGTACCCCGTGCTTTAACGTTTGTGAGAACTCTCTTTAAATCACCCACCCCTGTGGCAAGATTCTGCATCTCTCCCAAGCCATGCTGAACAGCCTCAAGGCGTTCACTGACAAGTTTGAAGGATTCTCCAAGTCGTTTTTCAAGGGTACTTTGAAGTTTTTCGTCTACCGTCTCCCGCATTTGATTGAGCTTCTTTTCATTACTTTCCTGCAGATATTTTAGCTGTGTGTCAATGGTGCTTCGAAGTTTTTCGATGCCTGCTGTATTCGATTCGGTCAGTTCCTGAATACGTTTGGCAATGGATTCAAGTTGATCGTTTTGTGATTTACCCATTTCACCGATGGTTTTCACCATGGTGTCCACGATATTCTTTTGACTTGCAGATACTTCTTCTCTCAGATCCCTTGCGCCCTTTGCGGATTCTTCGCGACCGAAACGCAGTTCGTCGCGAACCGCCTGTTCAATTTTCGAACTTCCATTTGTTCTCAACTTGATCAGCACGAAAATCAACACCAGCACGCTGATGGCCAGTAAAACAAAACGCGCCCAAATGAACATATCCGTTACGATAGAGAATCCTCCATTTTAAGAAAACGAGCTCAGCGCTTTACAAAAGATTTAAATTAACGTTTTAAAAAGCTCATTATGGGATACACTCCCCTGAGGACTGGCGTTATATACTCCCAGATGTGGCAGGGTGTCGCTGATTTCGATAATCCGAAGAAAGAGTTTAATAACATCCTTGATATGGATATAGGGTATGGCTGATTCTCCGCGGCCGGTCAGAATTTTAGACGTAAGCCTCTTACCCGACAGCCAGTAATTCAGAAGCATGTACAACATAGGATATTCACACCAGTCACTGTACACGGCTGCCAGCCGGGCAATTGAGCATGGAAATATTTTCGAATATTCCCTAATAATCGTTTCTTCTTTTCTTTTGCACCGGGCGTAAGGAAAATCCGCATCAATAGGACTCTTTTCAGTCAATACATTATTGTGGGAAGGAAATTTGCAGGCGGCCACCGAACTGGAAAAAATAAAACGCTTTATTCCCAGCAATTTTGATATGTCAAGAACATAGCGTGTGCCGGTCACATTAATTTGCTCATATGCAGGATTTTCTTTCATGGTGAAGTCGTAATACCCGGCCAGGTGCAAAACATAGTCCGCCCCACCATGATCTTTGATATACTTAAAGGCATTCTGTAAATTTTTTTGGTTTGTTATATCCAACTGAAGCCAATGTATATTCTTATGATACGGTATGCTCACTTCTTTTTGGCTGCGGCGTGCGATGCAAAACAGGCGGAATTTTCCAGATACGGCGATGACAAAATGCCTTCCAATAAAACCGGATGCTCCGGTAACCACGATCCCCGGTAATATCTCACTCATTTTTCACACCCAATGCTGTACTTTTTTTTGAACGAAGATAGTACTGAAACGCCCAAAAAATCATCAGCCCCATCACACAGTCGGCGATTCCGGATAAAAAGACAATCCATTTAAATTCAGCGGCAAAACAATACATCATCAAAAAGAACGTCGCGACAGCTTTTACGAAAATTGAAAATACAATGAAATAATGATATTTTTCAATATGGGTTGCTCCCATTAAATAGACAACGAACATGAGAAGATGAAAAACCCCGCCCTGGGCAGGAAAAAAATGTTCACAATCAGGACTGAACCCTGCAAACTCCATAAGGACGGCTGGTTGAGCAATCAATATCAGACCCATTCCGAGGGAATGGATTGCTACCAACCCCAACACCGCTGAAAGCAGTTTGTCAGGATGATCAAATAATGCTTTTTTATAGTCACCATGCATAGGGTTCTGTTTCAGCCGGAACAAATTAGAGAATTACTTTTTATTCAAACATATTGAATGAATATTTTCAAACCATATTCCGAAAAACGTCACTTGGAGCTTATAACCAAATATTGGTTACTGAAAGTACAATGGCACAGGAGCACGCAAATCATATCCTCGTACATTTATTCTATTCCATAGGACCTCAGTTTTCTTCGAAGGGTGTTCAGACCGATGCCAAGAAGTCTTGCCGACCGGGATTTGTTCCGATCTGTCCGTTTATAGACATCGATAATGTGAGATTTTTCGATTTGTGTAAGGGACGCAATTTTTTCAGATGCCGAAGGGGTCGGGCATTTTGATATAGATTTGCGCTGTTTTAAATGTGCAGGGAGGACATCGGATGAAATAGGTCTTCCCTGTGCCAGGTTCACCGCCGACTGAAGGATCGACTTGAGTTCCCGAATATTTCCAGGATAGTCATATTCCATGAGCAAGCATCTGGCTTCTTCGTCAAAGACTGCATCTTTTTTCGTGTAATCTTTTAAAAATTTATCTGTCAAAAGTGGAATATCCTCTTTTCTTTCCCTCAAAGGCGGCAGATGAAGCCATCCGCCCCTGATGCGGTAATATAAATCTTTACGAAAAGCCTTTTTGGCCATGAGCTTTTCCAGGTCTTCATTGGTGGCTGCGATGAATCGAACGTCTGCTTTTTGCTGATTGCTCGTTCCCAACTTGAAGTATTCTCCATCCTGTAAAACGCGCAACAGCTTACCCTGAAGTTCGGGTACCATGTTGCCGATTTCATCCAGAAATAGGGTCCCGCGATGGCTATATTCCAGATAACCCCTGCGGCTGTCTTCAGCACCTGTGAACGCGCCCTTGGTGTGACCGAAAAATTCCGCTTCGAACAGGCTGCCGGTGAGCGAGGCCATGTTGACCGGTGTAAAGGGGAAACGCGATCTGGGGCTGGCGGCATGAATGGCCCACGCAAGGAGTTCTTTACCGGTTCCGCTTTCACCTGTAATCAAAAGCGGAACATTACTTCCGGCGTGAAGCTCCGCTTCCTTTAAGATTCTTAATACTTTTGGAGATCGTGTAAGAATTGGTTTAAAAGGTTCGGCATTTTTAAGCCGGGGCAGGGTCCGGCTTTTTCCGATATCCAGAATATCCGTGAGCCGCTTTTTTTCCAAGGCCCGATTCATTGAAAAAACGAGATCTTCCTGAGACACCGGCTTCAAGAGATAATCATATGCCCCTTTTTTCAGACACTCCACGGCAATTCGGGCTTCGTTAACGGCGGTGACCATAATACACTCTGTTCTCGGGCTTATATTTTTAATGATTTCAAGAAGATCGAGTCCGTCTATTTCCGGCATGGTCATGTCGATCAGGGCAATATCGAAATCTTCACCTTTTTTAAATAGGGGTGCCACGTTTAAAGGGTTATCTTCCGTACGAATATTTTTAAAACCCGAATTCAAAAGATGTCCTTTTAAGATTTCAAGAAAGTCGAGATCGTCATCAATGACAATGATTTTATTGTCCATATTTGTTTTCTCTCTTTACCCTATCGCTATATATTTTCATAAAACGATACTATTCCAAAAAGGACCATTCCAAAATGGCGTGGTTTTTTATCAAATAATGCGCCGAAGCTGTTTCCATGTATCACATATGCCAAATTGGCACAATAGCCAAGTAGAATCAAATTCATAAAAACCTAGCCGCTTCAAACCATCCGACACTTATTCTATTGATATAACACCGTTTATATATCATCTTTTTTGGCTGGCATATTCCGGCACGATTGTTGCTCATGTATGGTCAAAAAGGGGCGTTTTTCAAAGGTCTCGCTGCAGGGGCTCAGAGGACGCAGAGAAATGTTTTTAACATCCCGCTTACCATAAATTAGACCTTTGGTCCGCATCCCCGAACGGCAAAGGAAAATCCACTTGTCTCTGCGTCCTCTGGGGCTCTGCAGCAAAGAGAACGACGTGTTTGTAAAGAAATTTATCATTCTTTGCTTTGAGTTTTTGCCAATCTAAGTTGCTTTTTGTCGAAAAGATCGGAGGTAATCATATGCAATTAAAGCGCAAATTCGATGCAGGGGAATTTGCCGTCCTTGCGGAAATGGAGCCCCCAAAAGGGGTGGATGTCTCCACAATGGTGACCCATGCCATGAGAGTTAAAGGAGAGGTGGATGCCTTTGTGGTACCCGAAATGAGCAATGCCGTCATGCGGATGAGTTCCCTTGGAGGGGCAGTTATTCTGCAAAGTAAGGGGATGGAAACAGTAATACAGCTAAACTGCAGAGACCGAAACCGGCTCGCTCTCCAGGCGGATCTTCTTGCAGCTTTTGGATGCGGTATCACCAATGTCATGGCGGTTACCGGAGAAGATCCCAGCTATGGAGACCACTTTCAGGCAAGATCGGTGTATGACATTGACCTTTTGGGACTCCTTGGGGCGATCAGGGGGCTTCAGGAGGGAAAAGACATGGCCGGAATCGAGCTTTCCGGCGCTCCTGAGTTTCTGGTTGGATCAACAGTGAATGCAGGTGCCAAAGGAAAATCTCCTGAACTGGTCATTGAAGAAATGAATAAAGAAATTGAGGCAGGGGTCCAATTTTTCATTTCTCCACCGTTATTTGATCTTTCCGCCATTGAACCGTTCACGAAAAGGGTGGACATCAAGAAAGCAAAAATCATCCCCACAGTATTACTTCTCAAATCCTTGGGCATGGCCCGTTACATTATACGGAATGTGAAGGATGTTTATGTTCCTGATTCACTGGTTGACCGTATTCGAAAGTCTTCGGAAAAAGTTCGCGAGTGTACCCTGATAGCGTCAGAAATGGTTTCATTATTAAAGAATTTAGGATTCAGCGGCGTCCATATCGCAACTCTTGGATGGGAACATAAACTCCCTGAAATTCTTGAAAGAATATAAGGATGGAAAAAATGGAGCAGACAAACAGTCAGAAGAAAAACAATGCCGACAAGACACAGGGAAAAGATCTCGTCGGTTCGGTCATGGTGCTCGGCAGCGGCATCGCCGGCATGCAGTCCGCGCTGGATCTTGCCAACTCCGGTTATTATGTGTACCTGGTAGAAAGGTCTTCAGCCATCGGCGGGCTCATGTCCCAACTCGACAAGACCTTTCCCACCAATGACTGTGCCATGTGAATTATCTCGCCTAAACTGGTCGAGGTCGGCCGGCACTTAAACATCGAGCTTTTGACAAACAGTGATTTGTTGGGGATTGAAGGTGAACCCGGACATTTTACCGCCCGCATCATGCAACATCCACGATATATCGATCTTGACAAGTGCACCAGTTGCGGAGATTGCGTCAAGGTATGTCCCATAAATGTATCCGATAATTATAACGAGGGCCTTTCTGAGCGAAAGGCGATTTACAAACAGTATGCCCAGGCGATACCCGGAGCATTTGCAATTACCAAACGGGGAACATCCCCATGCCGGGCTTCCTGTCCTGCCCATGTGAGTGTTCAGGGATTCATTGCCCTTATGAACGAAGGCAAATATCGTGAGGCCCTGGAGCTGTTTAAAAAAGACCATCCGTTTCCAGGTATCTGCGGCCGCGTGTGTCACCACCCCTGTGAGGAGGTCTGCACACGAACTGAAGTTGAACAGCCGTTGGCGATTCAACATCTGCACAGATTTCTGGCGGACTGGGATATGGCCCGTGAAAATTACTATGTGCCTGAAAAAAAAGAAGCAAAAAATGAAAAAGTCGCTATCGTCGGCGCGGGACCCGCAGGACTGACCTGTGCCTATTTTTTAGCCATTGAAGGGTATCAGGTGTCGGTCTTCGAAAAGTTTCCGGTGCTCGGCGGCATGCTTACCGTGGGAATTCCTTCCTATCGCCTTCCCAGGGACATCATTGAGGCAGAAATTCAAGTCATTAAAGACCTGGGCGTCCAATTTAAAACCGGAGTTGAAATTGGAAAGGACATCACTGTTGCCCAGCTCAGAAAGGAGGGCTACAAGGCCATCTTCCTGGGTATCGGCTCCCATGAATGCAAGGTTCTGGGAATCGAAGGTGAAGATTTGGAAGGGGTCTATCCCGGGGTTGATTTTTTAAGAGAAGTCAATTTGGGCAACCGGATTTCCCTGGGTGATCGTGTTGCGGTTATCGGCGGCGGCAATGTCGCCATGGATTCGGTACGAACCGCGTTGAGGACCGGATCTTCAAATGCTTTTGTCATTTACCGGCGAAGCATGGAAGAAATGCCCGCGAGCGAAGATGAAATTGAAGAGTGCCGTGACGAAGGCATCGAAATCATGCCCCTTACCAACCCCATCCGCGTTATTTCAGAAAATGGGAAAGTCAAGGCTATCGAATGTATAAAAATGGAACTGGGTGAGCCGGACGAGAGCGGCAGGCGCCGGCCCATACCTATTGAAGGATCCGAGTTTACGATAAAGATAGATACATTGATTCCGGCCATTGGCCAGGAATCCGACTGGGCGTGTCTCACCGATGAATGCGCCTGCACCCTCAGTGACTGGGGGACCCTGCGCGTTGATCCGGTGACCTTTCAGTCCGATGATCCGGATATTTTTGCCGGCGGCGATGCCGTCACCGGTGCGGCAACAGTGGTTGAAGCCATTGGCGCCGGAAAAGAGGCCGCAATCTCCATTCATCGCTTTATCCAGGGAGAAGATCTGCATGAAAACCGGCAAAAGTCGTGGGAAGGCATACAGGATGTTCCCACAGAAGGTTGCGAAAACATCCCCAAGGAAAAAATGCCCCACCTGAATCCTAAAGATCGAATGAACAATTTCAACGAAGTGCAGCTTGGTTTCAGCGAAGAACAGGTTCGTAAAGAGACTAACCGGTGCCTGGCCTGCGGCATCTGTTCCGAGTGCTACCAATGTGTAGATGCCTGTCTGGCACAGGCTGTTGACCATGAGCAGGTTGCCGTGGAAAAAGAGATTGAAGTCGGATCCCTTATCTTATGTACAGGGAGCGAGCCCTTTGATCCTTCGACATTGGAACAGTTCTATCATTACCCTGGCAATCCCAACGTGGTGACAAGCCTTGAATTCGAACGTATTCTCAGCGCTTCGGGCCCCACTATGGGGCATTTGACTCGGCCTTCCGATCATAAAGAGCCGAAAAAAATCGCCTGGCTCCAATGTATCGGATCTCGGGATACCAACAAGTGCGGGAACGGATACTGCTCTTCCGTCTGCTGCATGTATGCCATCAAGGATTCAATGATCGCCAAAGAACATGCCGGCGGCGATCTTGATTGTGCTATTTTCAATATGGATATTCGTACATTCGGCAAGGATTACGAAAAATACTATCTGCGGGCAAAAGACAAAGCAGGCGTCAGATTTATCAATGCCCGGGTGCATACCATCGATGAAATTGGCGAAAACAAAGACCTTCGCATTCAATATGTCGACACAGACGGTGAACTCCAGGAAGAGGTTTTCGACATGGTGGTTCTCTCGGTAGGACTTCAGGTTCCCGAATCGACCGCCGAACTGGCCGGTCGATTGAACGTAAATTTGGACAAGTATAATTTTGCAGTCACCGAACCGTTTGCTCCGGTGCAAACTTCCAAACCAGGCGTCTATGCATGCGGTGTCTTGCAGGAGCCCAAAGATATTCCGAGCTCCGTCACTGAAGCAAGTGCAGCGGCCTGTCTCGCCGGAGGATTTTTAAACAAAGCCCGAAACACCAGAACATTAAGTGTTGAAATCCCGGATGAAATCGATCTGACAGGGCAAGAACCTCGCATAGGGGTTTTTGTCTGTAACTGCGGTGTCAACATAGCAGGTGTAGTGGATGTAAAAGACGTGGAAGGTTATGCCAAGACACTGCCGCATGTGGTCTACGCCGGCCAGAATCTGTTTACATGTTCCCAGGATTCCCAGGAAAATATGAAGCAAATCATTAAAGACGAACAACTCAATCGAATCGTTGTGGCGGCTTGCTCCCCAAAAACACACGAACCGATATTCATGGATACGCTCAAAGCGTGCGGTCTGAACAAATACCTTTTTGAAATGGCCAATATCCGGAATCAAGACTCCTGGGTGCACTCTGATGCGCCGGAAAAAGCATCGGAAAAAGCCAAAAAATTGGTAAGGATGGCCGTGGCCCGGGCTGCGACACTCCAGCCGCTGCATGAAAAAAAGATTTCGGTCAATCAAAGAGCCCTGGTCATCGGCGGTGGGGTGGCCGGTATGAATGCTGCACTGGGCCTTGCGGATCAGGGCTTTCCGGTGGTTCTGGTTGAAAAAGAAGAAAAACTGGGGGGATTGGCCAATCGTTTGACAACAACCATCGAAGGTGCAGACGTCGGCAGCTACCTGGCGGAACTGATTGAAAAGGTGACATCCCATTCACAGATCCAGGTATTGACCCGATCTCTCATCGTCGGTTTCTCCGGATTTAAAGGTAATTTCACCACTGAGGTTCTGGTGGGACCGGGCATGTATGAAAGAAAAATCAATCACGGCGTTGTTGTCCTGGCAACCGGTGCAACCGAATATCGTCCCAATGAATTCCTATACGGCCAAGATGAAAGAGTGCTGACTCAGCTGGAACTGGCCCAACGCTTAAAAGAGAAGGGCGCTCAAGATCTCAATCGTGTGGTAATGATTCAGTGCGTTGGGTCAAGAAACGAAGAAAATCCCAACTGTTCTAGAATCTGCTGCCAGGCTGCCGTCAAAAACGCAATTAAGATAAAAAAGAATCAGCACGATGCGCAGATTTTTGTACTTTATCGGGATATTAGGACTTACGGATTGCTGGAAGATTACTACACGGAAGCCAGGAAGCTGGGTGTTATATTTTCCAGGTTCGATCCTGAAGATCCGCCGGTTGTGGAATCCTCTGAGTCTGGGGTGGTGGTCACCTTTAAAGATCACATCCTTGGCAGCACTCTCGAAGTCAGCGCCGACCTTTTGGTACTCAGCGCTGGAATGGTGGCCGAAGATACCGAAGAGCTTGCCTCCATCGTCAAACTGGCCAGAACACCAGAAGGTCATTTTATGGAGGCCCATGTCAAATTGAGGCCCGTGGACATGGCGACCGAAGGAATTTTTGTCTGTGGTACCGCACACAGTCCCAAACTGCTGCATGAATCAATCTCGCAGGCATTTGCTGCTGCTTCCAGGGCCACAACGTTTCTATCCCAAACTGAGTTGACATTGTCGGCGGTAACGGCCCGTGTCGAGTCGGAACTTTGTGCATCATGCCTCATATGCGTCCGGTCTTGTCCGTACCAGGTACCCCGAATCAATGAAGACGGCGTCAGCGAAATCGATGTTGCGTTGTGTCATGGATGTGGTGTCTGTGCCGCGGAATGTCCGGCCAAAGCCATTGAACTCAATTGGTATGAAGATGTCCAGATTATGAGCAAGGTGGATGCATTGCTTGAAGGGGTCATGTAGAGTTGGAGTGAATCATAATTCAGGCCGAAACAACTGACATACAGTATGTGAACGAGCCGATGAGACGTTACAATCGAAAATCATCAATCCAAGGGGGTATTATGAAGGAAGATTTTGAGCCGATTATTATCGCATTTTGCTGCAGTTTCTGAGGATACACCGCTGCGGACCTGGCAGGTTCCATGAGATTGCAATATCCCTCGGACATTAAAATCATTCTCGTTCCATGTACCGGCAAGGTAGACCTCCTTCATATCCTTCATGCCTTTGAAAAAGGAGCGGACGGCGTCTATGCGGTGGGATGCATGGAAGGTGATTGTCATTATAACAGTGGTAACCTCAGAGCCCGAAAACGGGTGGAACAGGCACAAAAAATTCTGGACACCATCGGTATCGGTGGAGAGCGGGCTCAAATGTATAACCTCTCATCCAGCGAGGGACCGCGTTTCGCCCAAATCGCTGTTGAAATGGATGAAAAAATAAGAAAATTGGGACCCAATCCCATTAAGCTGGCCAAAAAAAGGGCTGCATAAATTAAATCGGATAAAAATACGCTTTGGGGATAACCGGGATTTTAGACTCAATATCGTTTGTAAAAAATTTTATGTGTTCATTACAATTTAAGCTTCAATGAAAGAGAGGTATTATGATTGTCGCAGACAAAAAGCCCATCGAAGAAATTATCGAGGTAATCAAAGATCATGAAAAGATTCTCATCCTCGGTTGTAACGAGTGTG
Source organism: uncultured delta proteobacterium (assembly GCA_963706295.1). GTDB lineage: Bacteria > Desulfobacterota > Desulfobacteria > Desulfobacterales > UBA11574 > UBA11574. The sequence goes on from CAVPLW010000008.1 coordinate 26,011, forward strand.
TCACCGTCTGTGAGGCAGGAGGGAAAAAAGAGGTCGGTGTTTTGGCTTCAGCCCTTCGGATGTATTTCCTTAATAAGGGAAAGGAAGTCAAAATCGATGAAATCACCCTTGAACGGCAATGTGACCACGAATACCTCGAGGAGATCCGTGATGTCATGGATCATTATGATGCTGTGGTTTCCATTGCCTGTGGTGTCGGGGTTCAATTTATGGCCGAAAAATATCATGATACGCCCATATATCCCGGCGTAAACACCTGTTTTCTCGGTGCGACCGAAAAACGAGGCTTGTGGACCGAAAGGTGTCAGGCCTGCGGGCAATGTATTTTGGCAACTACAGGCGGAATTTGTCCGGTCTCACGTTGCGCAAAGCGGATTCTTAACGGGCCTTGCGGCGGTTCGGTCCGGGGCAGTTGCGAAATTAACAAGGAAATTGACTGTGCATGGCAATTAATTATCGATCGCCTCAAATCACTGAACAGGCTCGATGATTATGAAACACTCTGCCCCCTAAAAGATTGGTCCACCGACAGGGCCGGGGGACCCAGAAAAGTTGTCAGGGAGGATTTACAGCAATGAAAGTAAAGACACCAAGCAAACTGGAAAAGATCCTGGCTGCCGGCCACCTGGCCGTGACATCCGAGTGCGGGCCTCCCCGAGGGAGTGACATGGAAGTCATTGTCGAAAAGGCCAATCTCATCAAGGATCATGTGGATGCCATCAATATTACCGACAACCAGACATCCGTCACTCGCATGTGCAGTCTGGCAGCCTGCATCCGTCTAAAACTGATGGGGCTTGAGCCGGTGCTGCAAATGGTGACGCGGGATCGGAACCGGATTGGCTTGCAGAGTGATATCCTCGGAGCGGCAGCGTTTGACATCTATAACATTCTCTGTCTTTCCGGCGACCACCAAAGCTTTGGCGACTGCCCGACCGGTCAAAATGTTCATGATATTGACTCCATGCAGTTAATTCAAGCGGTCAGGCATATGCGGGACGAGGGGAAGTTTTTGGGAGGAGATGATATTAAGCGGCCTCCCCAGATGTTCGTGGGGGCTGCAGCCAATCCGTTTGCCGATCCATTTGAAATCCGTGTCCCCCGACTGGCCAAAAAAATTGCGGCCGGAGTGGAGTTCATACAAACCCAGTGTATATACGACCTTGATAAGTTCGAACTCTGGATGAAAATGGCAGGGGATCGCGGTCTTTTAGATAAAGTCAGTATACTGGCCGGCGTGACCCCTTTTAAATCAGCCGGAATGGCACGGTACATGAAAAACCGCGTGCCGGGCATCGAAATCCCGGACGAAATGATTAAACGGATGGCCGATACTCCAAAAGAAAAACAGCCCGAGGAGGGCATTAAAATTTGCATCGAATCCATTGAACGGCTCAAAGAGGTGGAAGGCGTTCGCGGCTTTCATGTCATGGCCATCGAATGGGAAGAAATGGTGCCTGAAATCGTAGAAAAATCCGGTCTGTATCCCAGGCCGAGTGTGGCGTAATTCTTCACTGTTGCTTCAGAGATAAAAGGTCGATGGTTAGAAATCAGAGGCCGGAAAACCACCGATTTTTTCGGGAGATAAAAAAATCAAGTTTAAGGGTCAGCAGGTCAATGGCCAATAACTCCGGTGAAACAGTTCTGTTGGTTCAGGAGTTTCTCGGATCAGCTAAATGGCCAATGATGGATGACCAATACAAAGGAGGATAATTATGACTGAAAAAAAGAGGATCTTAGTTGTCGATGATGAGCCTGATTTTTGTGCGATAGTCCAAGGTCAATTGGAAAAAGAGGGCTTCGCAGTTGAGTTGGCTTATGACGGCGTCCAAGGACTGGAGAAAGTAAAAGCAAATCCGCCGGACGCTATTGTCTTGGATGTCATGATGCCTGAAATGGACGGATACGAGATGTGTAACAAATTAAAAGCCGACGAAAAATACGTCGACATCCCTATTATTTTACTAACTGCAGTGGCTTCTCATGTAACCTCGACCCGCTATTCCCACCGGGACGGAATGAGTACTGAAGCGGATGATTATATTGCCAAACCGGCTTCAGCAGAGGAAATCGCGGATAGTATTAAACGGCTTTTAGATTAGGCGTATATCGAACCCTTTTTTGTGTCTGTGATTGAGCATTTTCAATTGAAGGTTGACGATTCCGAACACCTCATTTTCAATCGTCAATCTTCAATATAAAGGAGGAAATAATGTCATCCCAAGTTATTAAGATAAAAGGGGATAAAAGAAGCACTTTCAAAGAGCAGGTAATGGATCTCCTCCCAGAAGGAGGAAATCTGAATCTTTGTCTAACCTGTGGAATTTGCTCTGCCGGCTGTCCGGCAACGGGTTTAGAAAATATGGATCCCAGAAAATTTTTACGTTTGGCATCTCTCGGCATGGACGATGTGATTCTAAAATCCAAATGGGCTTGGATGTGCACCATGTGCACCCGTTGTACGTATGCCTGTCCCATGAAAATCGATATACCCGCTCTGGTCTTTAACATTCGCAAAAATTGGGACAAGGAAGAACAACCTAAAGGCATCCGGGGATCATGCGAAATGGCGTTAAAGAACGATACTTGCAGTGCCATGGGTGCCAATGAAGAAGACTGGCGTTTTGTGGTGGGAGATGTTGCCGAGGAAGTCCGGGAAGCACAACCGGGTTTTGAAGACCTCCAAGCACCCATGGATAAGGAAGGGGCATATTTTTTCTTAAACCAGAATTCCCGTGAACCGGTCACTGAACCTGACGAGATGGTGCCGTTGTGGAAAATTTTGCACCTGGTGGGAGCTGACTGGACTTACGGTTCAAAAGGTTGGGCAGCAGAAAACTACTGCTTGTTCTGCGCAGACCTGGAAAATTGGGAAAAAATTGTACGGGTCAAGGCCAAAGCAGTAGATGATCTCAAATGCAAGGTTTGGCTCAATACGGAGTGAGGTCACGAACTTTTCGCAGTCCGGGTCGGACTGCAAAGATTCAACATCGAGCACAACTTTGAGTGTAAAAGTATCATCCAGTATTATGCCCAGTGGATTCGTGAAGGAAAATTAAAAGTTAATTCCGACTGGAACAAGGATCTGAAGATTAAATTTACGGTACAGGATCCATGTCAGCTGGTCCGCAAAAGTTTCGGAGATCCGGTGGCTGAAGACATGCGGTATGTTGTTAAAGCGGTTGTGGGGGAGGAAAATTTTGTTGAAATGAACCCCAACAGATCGAACAATTATTGCTGTGGCGGCGGCGGCGGGTACCTTCAATCAGGGCTTCCCGAAGCCAGACGTTACTATGGCAAACGAAAATTTGACCAAATCATGGAGACGGGAGCCGATTACTGTCTCACGCCGTGCCATAACTGCCATGCACAAATTCACGATTTAAAAGAACATTATGGCGGGAACTACCACACGACGCATTTATGGACCATTATATGCCTGTCTCTGGGGATTCTCGGTGAAAATGAGCGTGAGTATCTCGGGTCGGATTTGGCCGAGTTTGGATTATAAAAGACTTTCCGATATTAAACCAGACATCGCTTGTTTTCACAAATATGACTACGATTAACCTGCCCCAGGAGATGGTGCAGGTTTTTTGTCTCACAAGAACCGATATAATCAAATTTTGATTTTCCGCTTTATTTTCAGTGAAAACGGGGTGTCCCTTACGCTATGACCGGCTTGTTCTTCTTGCGGGATTCGTTCGGTTTATAGGTGGTGATTTTCGAATGCAAGTATACTGCATATTGGGCGATGAACGGGTCATGCGTTCAAAATCGCCGACCATATTTTCCACGGTGCTAAAACGGATCGGATTAAAAGGGGCATATGTGCCGTTTAAAGTCGATCCTAGCCAGATCGGTTCGGCATTGCAAAGTATCAGGGTCCTGAATATCGCCGGGGCGAGTATCACCATTCCGTTTAAAGAGAAAGTTATACCGCATTTGGACGTTCTTTCAGAAGGGGCAAATATTATCGGCGCCATCAACACCATCGTTCGTAACGGCAATATACTTAAAGGATACAATACCAACGCCATTGGCTTCATGGACGCCCTGAGTGAATCGGGATTTGATGTTGAGGGAAAATCAGCCCTGGTTTTCGGAACCGGTGGTGCCGCCAAAGCCATTGTGTTTATTTTAAACTGGTTGAGAACAACCTCTATTTTTGTTGCCGGCCGTAACAAAAATAAAACCTCTGAGATTGTTCATCGTTTTGGGGGAGAAGCCGTACGCCTTGATGAACTTGCGGATCGAACCTTGGCCGCCAACATCGTGGTCAACACCACTTCTGTTTCAAGCCCTGATGAGTCTCCGGAAATGAAGGTATTACTTGACAAACTCAGCATAAAGGATTGCGAACTTGTGGTGGATCTCAATTATGGTCGCAGTGAAAATTTCTGGCAGGACATGGCCCAACGCATTGGTGCGCGGTTCATGGATGGTCTACCTTCCCTTGCATATCAGTCCAGACGCACCCTGGCACTCTGGACAGGCATCCAGGTACCGCCCGAACCTCGGAAATTTATAACAGGTATTTTCGCGCCTTGACTTGAAAAATTCATTATCAACTCATTTTGATGGGAAGTAAAACAGTAAACATACTCCCTTTACCGGATTCGCTCTCTACATCGATAAGTCCGCCCATGGAATCCAAAAGTCCCTTGACGATGGGAAGCCCAAGACCGGTACCGGTGATGTATCTGGTTTTATCGTCTTTGACCCTGTAAAATCGTTCAAAGATTTTATCCAGATATTTGTTGGCGATACCAAATCCATTGTCTTTAACCCTTACTCGCACGTTGATTCCGGCCATATCAACCGCTATGATTATTTTTCCACCTTCTTGCGTGTAATTGATGGCATTGGCAATCAAATTCCCAAAAATACTTTCCAGGGCAATGGGATCTGCGGTAAGTTCAGGAAGGGACGTTTTCGGGAGTTGAAGTGTAATCGTCTGTTTTTTTTGTCTGGCGCGGGTTTCGAGAAACTCGACGATATTTTCAAGTATCTCTTCGAGTCGGACGGGCTGGGGCTCATGACAGATAATCCCTTCCTCTATACGTGAAAGATCGAGCAGGTCCCCGATCAGCGCTATGAGTCCACTGGTTTTTTCCCGAGCACGGGTAAGTATGTTTTGATCCTGAGCATAGTCCTCTCCAACCATGTCCTTAATAACTATCGCAAGTTGCTCATGAATGGTTGAAAGGGGAGATCGAAGTTCGTGTGACACCTTTGCCACAAATTCCGATTTGAGCTGATCCAAAAGCTTCATATCAGAAATATCCACGATATTCAGAACCGCTCCGAGACATTCCTTTCTTTCCCCCAAAACCGGCTGTCCTCTGGCCAAAAGATGTTTTTCATTTGAGATAGAAAATTCGTAATCACCAAGATCATCATAATCCACGTGTTTCCCACGGGAGATTTCCATGACCAGTTGACACAGCTCTTTATCAGGAAGATAGTTCTCTATTTTTTTGCCGGCCTTCAGACCGGGATCAAGGCCGAGAAGCTGCTTGAAAGCCGGGTTCATCAAAACCACCCTTCCCTTGGAATCGGTCACCATAACGCCGCTGGGGAACGATTCAATAATGGTGCGGATACGGCTTTTTTCCGTATCCAGATCAGATAATGTCCTGTTTCTTTCCAGCTCGAGCTTTTCAGCCTCTCGAATGAAACAAATCTTCTCCCAGGCCCGATTGACGACGATTCTAAGCTGATCAGGCTCAAAGGGCTTGGGAATGAAATCATAGGCCCCTTGTTTCATGGCTTCGATGGCTGTTTCTACCGTAGCATATCCTGTAATCACAATAACTTGAATTTGGGTGTTCTGCTTCCGAATTCGCTTTAATACTTCCAGCCCGTCCATGCCGGGCATCTTTAGGTCAAGAAGCATAATGTTGACGCTTTCCTTATTCAGGATATCCAATGCTTCGTCTCCACGAGACGCTTTTTGGACCTGATAACCGACTCGAGAAAGGATACGTTCAGATGCATCACGAATGTCCTGCTCATCATCAACAACTAATACCAAGGCGTCAGGTCTTATTTCCACTTTCGTCTCCTTCATCATGTTTAGACCCAATGGGAAGCTCTATCGTAAAGGTCGTTCCTTTTCCGGGTGAACTTTCAGCACGGATATGACCTCCATGATTTTGAACGATTCGGTAGGCCAGACTGAGGCCCAGACCGGTTCCCTTTCCTTCGTCTTTGGTGGTAAAAAACGGTTCGAAGATTTGGGGAAGATGCTCTTCGGATATTCCCGGACCTGTATCGGATATGGCTATACAGATTCTGTTCACATCAGAAAGCAAACGGCTTTTTACTGTAAGCGACCCCCTTCCTTCCATGGCCTGTGCTGCATTTAAGACAACATTCATAAATAAATGGTACAGCTGCTGGATGTCCGACAGGACTAATGGGAGTGATGGGGCCAGGTCCTTTTTAATTGCGATATTATGGAACAAGGTCTGGCTCTCCAAAAGAAACAGGGTACGGGTTAACGCCCGATTAATGTCATGGTGTCGCATCAAATGGCGTGTCTGCCGGGTAAACTCGAGCAGTTCCTTTACCGTATCCCGGCATCTTTTAGCGTCTCTTATAATTCTATTCAGGTCTTCTTTAGCACCCTTTTCCAGATCATATTCTTCCATGATCAGTTTGGCATACAGCGTAATTCCTCCAAGGGGATTGTTTAGTTGGTGTGCTACACCCGCGGCCAGTTTGCCTAAAGACGACATTTTTTCCGCCTGAAGAAGCTGAAGCTGGGTATTTTCAAGTTCCCCTTTTATTCGGAGCTCTTCTCGAAGATCATGAAAAAATCCGATGGTTGCAATCTCTTGTTCATTCTCATAAATAATGCTTGCATTCAGGTTGATAGGAATAACTTCTCCATGCTTACTGATGACATCGACCTGATAGGATCGGAGTTTGCCTTTGCCGCCGTATTCATCGTTTCTAAGGTTTCGCATGACTTCATACGCATTATTCCCCGGATAAATATCCCGAACATTGATATGATTGAGTGCTTCATCCGCCGTATAACCGAAAACATTGGTGGCGGCGTCATTGAAGATGAGAAGCTTGCCTTTTTTATCAGATGCAATAACACCATCCACGGCGCTAAAAATGAGATTTCGTAAAAAGGCATTGGAACGTTGCAGTTTTTCTTCCAGCCCCCCCCGTGTAGGAATATCAAAATCCATACTGACAAAAGCTTCGATTTTATCGCCGGAATAGATGGGATATGAAAAAAAACACGGCATCTCATCGATATCCAATGTATTTTCCGCCTTAGGTATTAAAGTGGGTTTGCCATCTTTTATCGTTTCCTTTACCGCACAATTCTGACAAGGAGAGGGTCGATCCCAGAACACTTCGTGGCAGTATTTCCCGATAATGTCAGTCTCGGTTATCCCGTTAAGCCGGCAGTTCGAAGCCAGGATTTTAAATTCAGGCGAAACCACGATGAACCGTCTTTTAAAAGCGGCAATCGCCTTGAGCAAATATTCTTTTTCAGTATCTTTGTCCATAATACGCCCGATATAAACGCACAAATTTTTAGCAGATTCGTTTCTTTGAATTATGGATGTTCTTAAAAACCATATTAGTCAGTTAAATCGATGGGTTGAGTTTGTTAAGTATATATTAAATCAATCATAACCTCTTACAGAAGTCAACCGCTGTTTTTTTCGAATTTTCTCATTGCGGGCTTTGTAATACTATTAACGAAAAATTGACAAGATTGTTAGTTTATTTTACACTGAGATTACCGCGATTCAAAATAACCATAACCAAAAAAATATGTCACCATGTAGTAGTTTTGTCAATAAAAAGATGTTTAAAAATAAATGTCAACACCTTGAGATAAACAGGTAATCTTTGTCCAAAATTTGACTCTTTATGCACGGTTTGGATAAAGGCGAGTCTGAATGAAAATGCTCTGCTTTGCTAAGCGTTTTCATTAAGCCGGATGGAATAATTTTTTGACATCAAGGCAGCAGTATTATGGCCATGCGGACACATATTTCAGACTTTCTCGGCCTTCGCAAAAGTACCGTCGGGATGCTGTTCATGGTCATCCTTGTGGGTATGGGCGAGCGGATGGCCGAAAGATTTTTGCCGATTTATCTCATTGCCTTGGGAGGCGGCGCCATATCCATCGGTCTTCTCAACGGCCTCGACAACCTATTTTCCGCGCTCTATGCCTTTCCCGGAGGCTATCTTTCCGACCGCATGGGCACCAAAAAAGCCCTGCTTGTTTTTAACATCACTGCCATGTTCGGATTCCTCATTGTCATTCTTATCCCTTACTGGCAGGCGGTGTTATTGGGGGCCATGTTTTTCCTTTCATGGTCGGCCATTTCCTTGCCGGCAACCATGAGCCTTATTGCCCGGGTGCTGCCCATAAACAAACGAACCATGGGGGTTTCCATGCACTCTCTGGTGAGAAGAATCCCCATGGGACTCGGGCCGATTTTGGGCGGCGTGTGTATCGGTCTATGGGGTGAGCGTAACGGTATTCGGCTTGCCTTTGTGTGTGCCTTTGTGCTGGCGGTTGCGGCAACGATACTCCAGCAGATTTTCATCGAAGAAGACCCACCCAAAAGTGCTGTTGAATCATCTTCGAAAGCACCTGAAAAAAATCCCATGAAGCTATTACGTGAAATGAGTCCGTCGCTCAAACGATTACTGGTTTCAGATATTCTGGTTCGGTTTTGCGAACAGATCCCCTATGCCTTTGTCGTGGTATGGAGCATGAAAATCATCTCCGAACCGGTAACGGCATTGTCATTCGGCATCCTAACAGGCATTGAAATGATAACAGCTATGCTGGTGTATATTCCGGTGGCTTATTTGGCGGATAAAAGCAACAAAAAACCCTTCGTGACAATAACGTTTATATTTTTCACATTCTTTCCCTTGGTGCTTCTGTTCTGCCGATCCTTTAAATGGCTGGTATTGGCTTTTATCCTGCGCGGCCTTAAGGAGTTCGGTGAGCCGACCCGAAAAGCACTGATAATGGATCTTGCGCCTGAAGACCGGAAAGCCGCCATGTTCGGACTGTATTATCTTCTTCGGGATATCGTTGTCTCCATCGCGGCTTTTGGCGGTGCTTTTCTCTGGCAGATCGGGCCATCCACCAACTTTATTGTTGCATTTTTATTTGGTGTCGCAGGGACTGCTTTCTTTGCCCTTTATGGCACTGATCTTCCAAACAATGAACAATAATCCGTTTAATTAAGTCAGTGTTGTTGAAAGACTTTAATATCCTCAGGTCGTCCTGGACAGTTTCAAAATATCCGAAGCTGTTACCGAGCATCATAACAACCTCAAAGGTGTCCGGAGGAAAGGGAAGTTTTCTGGCATCTCCCTCCCGGAATCTCACATTGATATTCTCTTTTTTTGCCGTTGCTTTTGCCTTTTGAACCAAAAAGCGTGACCTGTCCAATCCTTCGGCCTTAAATCCTCTTCGAACAAGTTCCAAAACGTGTTGCCCCTGACCACAACATAGATCAAGAATATTGTCCTCATTTTTCAGGTCGACAATCTTAGAAAACAGATCGACTTCTTTACGTGTCATATGAAGATCTTCCACAACATCCGAATCGGTCTTGAGATAAAGCGAATTAAAGATGCAGTTCCACCAATCCGACGGAACATAGGTTTCAAGGTCCTCCACGGGGCCTAAAGTCGTGACGCGCTTGTCTGTCTTTTTCAGCGGTGAATGTCTCCTTTATAATGGGTTTATTGGTTCACATTTTACCAGTTCCTTCACCGATAAATAAGAGCAACAGCCATGCCAAAAAAGCCAATGATCTGATTTTAACATTCCCATTTTTTATAGCCTGATTCCGGGACTATCGGTTATGATTTAAAAACCGGGCCTTGGCTTAAAATCAACGATGCGATTTTTAATTAACCATCTAATGTTTTATTAAAAACCGGAAAAGAAAATATGAATATCGGGTACCAACCATTTTAAAGTTTGAGATTTATCAGTAAAAGCCGGAAAGACATTTTTAATCAACCTGAATCTTTTTTGTGAGAAACACATTCGTTTTCGTATCGCAAAACCGAACGCTAAGTTCTCCTTTAAAAAAATCGGAACTACTGCTTCATAAAATTCCCTTATTTTTAAAAAAGGATGTCGCCATTTATTTTTCATAACGGGTTTTGAAATTGCCGTCAACAACTGCGATACGATAATTTCTTTTCAACGCTCGGAATCCTGAGCTCTGTAAAGCCTTTTGTAAAGAATTGAATTCCGTTATTTTCAGCCCGCATTTTTACTGGCATAAATATTGCTAAGATGGTCTTTCATAGAACGTTTGATGGGCTCGTGAAAAGTCATCGCGCTTGTCTTTTTCCAACGAAATTTAAAAACCAGAGGAGGTATAAAATGGATAAAAAGTTCAGATGGATTGCAGCGGGAATAATATGCGTTTTTTCGTTTATATTGATTTGTTCAAATCCGGTATTCGCCGGTGAAATCACCATAACTGGAATGATTAACGACACATATCAGATTGTTGCAGAGAACGGCACCGTGTATGAGGTTGCAGATACGGATATGGGCAATGATTTGTTGAATCATGTCGGTAAGACCGTAGAAGTAATCGGCGCAGTCGTCGAAGAGGAAGGCGTCAAGGTCATTAATGTAAAGTCTTATAAAATACTGGAAAAAACAGAATCATAATCTTTAAAAAAGCGAGCGTCGATCTCGTATCCCGATACAGGTCGTACGCTCGCTTTTATTATTTAACGGCAGGGTCAGGCTCTATTTTTGAAGTCTTTTTTTCGAAGGCCGTATTTAAGCATTAATTTGTGGAGACGCCGGGTTAGACGATATCTTCCATAAATTTTGGTAAGATAAATGAGGCCTTGTGTATGTCCGGGGTGTAATATCGGGTCGTGATTCCTTCTTTTGTATATATGTCGTTTATGGGATGGTATTTCTTTGAGCAAAACGAAAATCCGATGGTGCCGGAAGGATATGTCGGCACCATCGTTAAATAGTAGTAAAGGATCGGAAAGATGTTGCGATTGAATGTAAACAATTTTCTAATGATTTCTCTGCCAAAGAACATGCCTTCCGATTGCGTTACGGTAATACCGTCTTCCTTTAAAGCATCGAACATGTTTCTGTAAAACTGTTCCTGAAAAAGGACTTCCGCCGGTCCGATGGGGTCGGATGAATCCACAATAATTAGATCATATTCATTTTTTCTTTCCCGAACAAAAACAGCCCCGTCTTCAAAAAATATCTTTACTTTAGGGTCATCAAATCCCGAGGAAAGGGTTGGAAAATGTTTTTTACAGACCGAGATGACCTCTTCATCAATTTCACACACATGGATTTCTTGGATATCGGAATGTTTCAATATCTCTCTGACAGTTCCTCCATCTCCGCCGCCGATGACCAATACTTTTTTTACCTTCGGATGAACGTGCAGTGAAGGATGTGCGATCATCTCATGGTAAGCGAACTCATCGTATTCCGTTAACATGATGATATCATCCAGCAAAAGCATCTTCCCGAGTTTAGCTGTTTCATATACATCAATTTTCTGAAACTCAGAACGATAAGATTCCAGCTGTCCTACAACGTTTACATTTATGGCCGCTCCATTTGGCGCCCACTTGTCACGAATCCATTTCATTTTCTCAATACAATATGAATGTTATAATCTTGGGCTTTAAAGAATGTTTTCGTAAATTCAGCAACTTTCCACGGATGATAAAACTTACAGCTAAAGACGTCGATATATACATTGTTTGTCTCATTCGCAAAATGTCCTGAGATGAGTGATGTTTCAATGAGTTGTGTCATTGAAAATCCGGAAACTCTCGGATCCTGGCCAAAATGGACCACAACCGTTTCGCCATACCGCTTCATCTCGATCTTTTCACATAATACTTTCACATATTCCTTGATCTTGTCAGCGTTACGTATCAGATCAGGGTCGCATTTATAAAGGTCGATACTTGAGAGCAACCCCCATGACTGTTCCTGTTCAAATAGTGATTTGAGTTCGGTATATTCTTTATCATGCAACATTTTGGTTCACCTGTTCAGGTTTGTATTTGATTTTTTCAACGGGCAAATTCAGGATTCCACGTTTGGTTTCAACAACGGATATTGATTTTGCCTCAAAAGCTTTTTTCATAAAGGTCAAAGCCTTCTGGCTATCGATGGTATCTCCGCAAGTAAAAATATCCACCGCACAATAGCCGTACTCCGGCCATGTGTGTATGGAAAAATGAGATTCTGCGATGACGATGACGCCGCTTACTCCGTGCGGATTAAACTTATGAAAGACCGGTGTTATGATTTCTGCACCAGATATGTTAACTGATTCCATAAGGATGTCTTCAACCTTATGGAGGTCATTAATAATTTCTGCTTTACAGTCATAAAGTTCAATAATTAGATGGTTACCAAGAGATTTCATCAGCACGCCCTCAGAAATAAAAATTGAATTTTTCGATTTCAAGATAGCAAGACGTATGCCAAGTTATAACATATAGATATTAAAGGGCTATTTAACTTTTTCCATGAGAAATCGGAACAGAAAGTTCCGATTATGGTCAAATGATTCCTATTCTGGTGTGATTTTCAATTTGTTGAATCAAATTGGCAAGACCATAGAATTGGAGGGAAAAGTCTTTGTGGAGGAGGGTGTTAAAGTCATTAATGTGAAATCCTATAACATACTGGAAAAACAGAATCATAATTTTTAAAAGCGAGCGTCGACTTCGCATTTCAATTCAGGTCGTGCGCTCGCTTTTATTATTTCACGGCAGGGTCAGGCTCTATTTTTAAAGTCTTCTTTTCGAAGGCCGTATTTAAGCATGAGTTTATGGAGCTGACGGGTGCTGATGCCGGCCTCTTGGGCAGATTGGTTTATTTTCCCCTTATTTCTTAACATAAGCTCTTTAAGATATTGTCTTTCGAAACCTAGTACGGCCTTTCGACGCGCTTCCGAGAGGGAAACATCAGTATCCATCGACAAAACAGCCGATGAAGCTTCTTTTTCAAACAACTCGGCAGGGAAACTTTCGGGAGTTAGCAAATCAGATGTCTCCAATATATAAGCCCGCTCTAAAAGGTTCTCCAACTCTCTGATATTCCCCGGCCATGAATATTTTTTTAAAGCTTCTTTGACTTGAGGGTGGATATCGTTGATATCCTTTTGGAAATCTTTGCTCAGTTTCTTTAGAAAAAATTGGATCAGTAAAGGAATATCCTCTTTTCTTTTTCTTAAAGGCGGAATTTCGATGGGAAAGACATTGAGACGATAATATAAGTCTTTTCTGAAATCACCATCCTCGGTCATTTTTTTTAGGTCGGAATTCGTTGCGGTAATAATTCTTGCGTTGGTTGAGATGGTCTTTTCAGCGCCCACGGGACTAAAGGTGCCATCTTGTAAAACTTGCAAAAGTTTAACCTGCGCTGAAGGCGTTATGGTGCCGACTTCATCAAGAAACAGGGTTCCATTTTTCGCAATTTCAAATTTGCCCAACTTTTTTTTGAAAGCGCCTGTGAAAGCGCCTTTTTCATGACCGAACAGCTCGCTTTCTAAAAGAGTATCCGGGACGGCCCCGCAGTGGAGACAAATGAATTGAGCATGTTCCCGGTTACTATATCTGTGAATTAATTTAGCTAAAACACCTTTTCCCGTACCTGTTTCACCGCTCAGTAAAACAGTCGTTTTTGTCGGTGCAACTGAGCGCAACTTTTTAAAAACTTCTTTTACAGCAGTATTATCGGTATGAACCATTTCCAGCGAATCCGATCTCCAGAGCTGCTCTCTTAAATAATCGAGTTCGGATTCCTTAATAATCGATTCGCTGATGTCTTCGGTTACCAGTTGAATTTCATCCGGATCTAAAGGGTGTGTAAGGTAATCACTGGCACCTGCTTTTACGGCTTTGACCATCTCCCTGATCATGTCCGGTCTGGCCATGACGACGATCTCAACTGTGGGACATAATTGTTTAAACCGTTGCAGCACATCGGTATAGTCGCCGCCCTGGGTCGTTCGAGAGAGAATCTCAAGATCAATAAAAATAAGATCATAACGCTTTTCTCCAAGGGCTTTAACCACCCCATTTACTTCGGTGGTTTTGTCGATGAAACATCCCGAGTTTAAAGCGGCATGAATTTTTCTATAAACTTCCGATTTTTCCGAAGCAATCAGGACAGTCCTCATCTGTTTCTCCAGAATAATTATATTTCATCGGGGATGACCTTTATCGGTTGATTCTATATTGTTTGGAAAGGAATTTTTATATTAGAACAGCACTTAAATCAAACATAAAAAGATTCCATGTACAAAAAAAATGATTCTCTTGCAATAACAATCACGGCAAAGAAATCGGGACGAGAATGACATTGTTTAAAGGTATCGGACAAGATGATCGAATCAACCCGACAAATAATACAAAGGAAGTTGTTTTAATGAATAGAATTCATTGTAAGGAGCAGTCCGGGCAAAAAAATTGAAGACGTGACCGTTCTGCAAACAAAAAGGATGGGAATATAATTGATTTTAATGAGTTATGGAGCGTAGTAATTCAACAATTATTATTCATTTTCTTCATACACTCCGATTCTATGATGACAGGCCGGACAGAAGAAATAATTCGGATAGGGATCATTTCCACAGATTCTGCATTTTCTTCCTGATTTCATTTTCTTTTTTCTGTAACTCTTATAATGTTCTTTAGCTTTGACGTTTCTTGGTCTTTTAGGTTTTGTGGGTGTCGATAATTCTGATGTTGCCTTCGCCTTTAAAAGAGATGATTTCATCTTTCCAACGCCTCCATTTTCGTTTTGCATTCAATACAATGGGTCGCAACCGGTCTCGCCTTGAGGCGCTTAATCGCAATCTCTTTTTCACACATCTCACATATTCCGAAACTGCCGTTTTCCAAATTTTCGAGTGATCTTTGGATTTTCCGGATAAGCTTGCTTTCTCTGTCTCTGATTCGAAGCATAGTACCGCGTTCCGATTCAAAAGATGCACGGTCCACGGGATCCGGCAATGTTTCATGGGTTTTTTTTATTAAATCATGAACCACGATATCAGCCTGTCCCAATAGTGTCTCCAACTGTTCGGTCAACAATTGCTTGAAAAAATAAATGTCCTCATCTTTCATGAAACTCTTCCTTCATCCTTATTTCATTGGGAAATTTGAGTGTATCCGGGTCTTATCTGAACATGAATATCTAATAAAAACAAATTAAATAATGCAATAACTCTGCCAAATCCAACTATCCGGCTTTTGATTCTCTTGATTTCCGATGACTCGAAAAGTCGCTTCTAAGAATTCTTAATGTCATTCAACGCTAATCCAAAGTAATCTGTAAACTTAAAGTTCGTTATTGGAATTCAGATGAAGTGCGCATGGTCTAATGTGTGCGGATTATGTTTAGATAGCACACCTTCATCATTTATTTTAACTCAAGGCGAGTTCGGAATATTCAGCTCCGAGTTTACATAAAACCAGAACTCGGTGTTCTTGTTTTATGCCGACACAGGCATTATGTGTGCCATAAAACGCTAAAAATAAGTTTAAACATTATTAGAAAGATGTTTATGCTGTTTTCAGAAAAACAATCAACTTGTTGAAATAAAATATAATTTTGATTAAACGCCGAAAAAATACGAATTTGGCATGTTCGTTGCTTTTTAGGCTGTAAGTCCAATTTAGTTAATGAGGCAGATAACATCCTTTTCAAGAGGATAAAATCGTGAAATCGAAAGGCATGAATCAACGCACTGTCAGTGGTATTCTAATCCCTGAAAAATGGGATGATAAAAACAATGTCATCGGAGTTTCAATACAGGCTTTTGATGAAAATGAGTATATCGTTAAAAGTTGCCTGGACGACAAAGAGTTGTTTGATTTTATCAAGAAAAAGGTAAAGGTTGCCGGCAAGGTGTTTGAACGATCGGATGGGAAGTTCAATATCGAAGTTAATCACTTCGAAGTGATGGACAATTAAGATAACTTTTTAAAGAAAAGAAGTTAAAAAGAATTGATTATGGAAAATATGGTCATTACTTGCATCCAATGCGAAAAAGATTTCGAATTTACATTTGAAGAACAGGAAAAATTGAAGGAGAGAGGATTTGATGCACCCCTGCGTTGCCCTCAGTGCCGCAAGCATAAAGCACGAAATCTCCAACCCGAGGAAAATAGGAAGTTTAAAAGTAAAAAAAAACATTATCGGATGAAATTCGATGAAGATGATGATTGAATGCGGCTATTTTTCTTTGCTCAGACGTATCAATTGTTGGTGAGTTATAGAATGAATAGGCGCGGGAATGTCAATACTTCATTGATATATAAAAAGTTCCGCTCGACCAATCCTTTCACCTTCCAATACCATAGCCCTAAAGATAACCTCATGGGCAGTCAACCTCAATAAACATTGACGGATGTGCCACAACGTGCCATAAGAGTGCTGGACTGTTGTATTAAGGGGATTGTAAAGTCTGTTTGAGGGGTTTCAGAACAAGAAAACTATTTAATTTAGGAAAGTTATATGGAGAAAAAAATAAAACTAGATAGCAAAACGATAAAAAAGGAGACCATGTGGATGGTCGCTTCCATTGCCCTGGTGGTTGGTTTCTTAGGGGGTGTTGTTTTCGGCGTTTATAAGTCAGGAACCGGTAAATCGGTGCAGGAATCGATGCTTTCCCAACCGGCTGAAAAAGATCAGGGTGTTTCAGTTGAAAGCGCTGCCCAAATTTTTAAACTTGAAAAAATGACAAAAGATAACCCTGATGATGTTGCCGCATGGACAAGTTTGGGAAATCTGTATTTTGATGTCGGCAACCATCAAAAAGCGATCACGGCATATACCAGATCACTGGCGTTGAACCCGAACAATGCCAATGTAATGACCGACCTGGGCGTTATGTACCGCCGATCCGGTCAACCGAATAAAGCCATTGAATCGTTTGATAAGGCAGCGAAAATCGATCCCGGACATGAGACGGCACTATTTAATAAAGGGATCGTGCTCATGCATGACTTAAATGATCTTGATGGCGCCATTCAGGCATGGGAAGAACTTGTCAAAAGAAATCCTGCTGCAACATCGCCAACCGGACAACCCGTCAAAGATTTGGTCGAGAGAATGAGAGAAAGCAAAAAGCAGTGAGGATGACTGGGTAAATATTATGCTATAAAAAGCACAAAATTTACAAATAAGCGTTTAACTGCTAATCAGCTTAATTGTCCAACGAATATAAGGGAATTCAGTATGTTCATGATGAGAAAAATCGTCTTTTTATTAATTTTTTGCCTGCCCGTAGCGGGTTGGAGTGCAAATATGAAATACACGCTTGATGTGAAAGTAAACACTGCCGAACAAAAAATCACCGGCATTGCCCGTTTGAAAGCGGATGCCGATATCAAGCTTGATCTTTCCGTTCAGAATTTGAAGGTATTGAACTTGGATGGCGGCGACATCGCCAATGCAACCGGTGATATTCTTCACCTTTCATTGCAAAGCGGCAAGGAAATCAAGATTCGCTATGAAGCCTTGATTAACAAAAGCCGAATTAACTTTATCGATAAAGATCACGTATTTTTAACATCCGGCTGGTATCCACAGCCCGATGATCTGGTTGAGTATACGCTTTCCGTGACCTTGCCGGAAAATTTTATTGCCATATCTGAATCTGAATATACAACCATTCAAAAACAGGGCAGAGAAAAAAACTTTGTGTTTGAGTTTAATCATCCCCTGGATAGTTTGCACCTGGCCGCTTCAAACCGCTATGTTCAAAAAAAAGATCGATATAAAAACGTCGACATTGAAGCGTATTTCTTTAAAGAGGACGCCCATCTTGCAGATGCTTATCTTGCACATACAAAAAAGTATCTGGCTATGTACGAGAAGATGCTCACCTCCTACCCATACCGTCGTTTTGCCATTGTAGAAAATATGTTGCCCACAGGGAACTCAATGCCTACGTTTACCCTGCTGGGCAATCAGGTGGTGCGTTTGCCGTTTATTGTCAAGACCTCTCTGGGACATGAAATTTTACATCAATGGTTCGGCAGTTCCGTTTACATCGATTTTATGTCCGGCAACTGGGCGGAAGGGCTAACAACCTATCTCTCCGATCATTACTATGCCTCTTTAGAAGGGAAAGACACCGCTTATCGGAAACAGATCCTGGTGGATTACAATGCTTATGTCCATGGGGACAATGCTATGCCATTGAGCGATTTTACAAGCCGAAACAACAAGGCCCAAAGTGTTATCGGCTATGGGAAAGGAGCCATGCTGTTTCATGGGCTGCATAGGCTTTACGGTGATGAAACCTTTTATGCTGCTCTTAAAGATTTTATTCGACAGAATCTTTTCCGCCAGGCTTCCTGGCTTGACATCCAACACGCTTTTGAAAGAGCGACCGGGGAAAAGCTGTATGCCTATTTCGGGGATTGGTTGACCCGAAAAAATATTCCTCGTCTTGATGTGAAAAATACCGAATTGTATGTGGCGCAAGGTAAACTAAAGCTGGATTTTGATTTTTTGCAGAAGGGTGAGCCCTATCCTCTGAACATCCCTATTACGTTTTATACCGGTAAACACAAACGTACACAATGGGTTGAGGTGAAAAATTCAAAAGAAAACATGTCGCTGTCCCTTGATGATCCACCCAATAAAGTCGTTATGGACGAAAATTACGCGCTGATGCGGCACTTAGCTCCTGAAGAAACGCCTCCGGTTTTGGCCGGCATCATGGGCAAGGAAAAGCTGATTGCCGTGATATCATCCATGAAACGTTCAACATACCAACCGCTGATTGATGCTCTGGGGGTTAAAACGATTGCTTATGTAACACCGGATAATATTACATTTGATCAGATTCAAGAAAATTCGTTGCTCATTGCCGGTTATGACAATCCCTTTGTGGACATGCTGTTCGGCAAACAGACGGTTTCGGAAGACGGATTGCATGTAAAAGTGTATAAAAATCCGTATAATGAATGGGAACGTGTTGCATTGTTACATGTTGCCGACAAACAGCAGGCACAGGCGGTTCAGTATAAAATATCGCACTATGGAAAATATACCGAGCTTGCCTTTAAAGACGGCCGAAACACCTTCAAAGCGATTGCCGAATCAGAAAACGGTATTCAGATGTTATCCCGTCCGACAGTCCGGGCGCTTAAGCCCGATGCGCTTGCAACAATAGACGATATTATCCCCCAGCTTACGACTTCGCGTATTATTTACGTTGGAGAAACCCACGACCAATTTGCCCACCATATGAACCAGTTGAAAGTGATCAAAAAAATCCACGACGCCGGATATAAACTGGCTGTGGGTATGGAAATGTTCCAAAAGCCTTATCAACAGGTGGTGGATGACTACCTGGCCGGACGGATTGATGAGTTTACTTTTTTAAAAAAGACCGAATATTTCAGCAGGTGGAGATATGATTACAATTTGTATAAACCGATTATCGATTATCTCAAACAACAGCGCATCCCGCTTGTTGCCTTAAATATTCAGGGAGATCTCACCCGTAAAGTTGCACGGGAAGGGATGTACGATCTGCCTGACAAGCAAAAAAAACAGTTGCCTTCTGACATGAATTTTTCAAATGAAACGTACCGGAAGGATTTGAACCAGGTGTTTATGGTGCACAACAAACAAGAAGATCTTCAGGACTTCAACTATTTTTTACAGGCTCAAATGATGTGGGATGAAGGCATGGCCGAGTCCGCGCATCGGTTTTTGGCAAACCATCCCGAACATAAAATGGTAATTCTGGCGGGCAATGGTCATGTCAGGCATAAATATGGAATTCCGGACCGACTCTATCGGCGCAACCATGAACCATTCACCGTTGTTGTTCAGGATGAAGAGATTGAAGACGGTGTGGCGGATTATGTTCTTTTAACCACAAAACTCAGCGGGAAAGCATCGCCCAAGCTGGGTGTAATGGTAGAAGAAAAAGATAATCGTCTGGTGATTATGGGTGTGAGTCAAAGCGGTCCTGCACAGAAAGCAGGGCTTCAAAAAGGTGACGTTATCGAGATGTTTACAGATCGACCCATACAATCACTGGCAGATCTGAAACTCGCTTTGTTTTACGGCAACATCGGAAGTACAGTCAAGATTAAGGTCAAACGGGCAGATAAGACGATTGATAAAGAAATCGAACTGTTTGATTTTGAACGATTTCCACATTAATTGTAGATCCATGCTTTTTGATGTTTTGACGCTAAAAGATGGATTTCATAACTTCGCAAGACCGGCAAAGCTTCATTTTTTCTTTCCAAGTTTTGTGAACATTACCGTCACAAATTGTACCACTGATAAACCAGCAAAGATCGCCGGTCTGGAACTCCCATGCCGGACACATTTCTTTCTTCTCAGTAGGACACGCTTTTATATCCCAGCAGGGCATTCTGTCGCTGATATTATTCTTTAACCTTGAAATCAAAAAGAAAATCTGACGTTCCACATGGACCGGCACGAATCGCCATCCCTGTTCATAGCTGTGAACGGCCTTTATGGAGACACCAAGGAGCTGTGCCATCTGGCGCTGTGTTTTTTCCAATTTTTTTCTGAACTTCTTAAATTCTTTACTGGTCATGCCGAGTCCTTGGTTGCTGAGTATTCAGTTGTGTTAAAAAGGGTTAAAGAAAATGACCACAATTTGTGATTAACAGTATTACTATGTGGTATTTTATGTCAAGTTGTTTTTAACAAATAAAAAAGGTTGCATAGATCGCTTAAAGAAATTTCCGTTCGCGCTAAAGTTATTTGAAACAAAGTTCTGTTAATAATAGCGACTGAAAAAGGCAATAGAAAAAATTTATGTCATTTAGGCAAAAAAAGGGCGGTTTATCTCAAAGACAAACCGCCCTCAAGCCAGAAGAGGAGGAGGAAAGGAACATTTTGGCTTATGTTTCAAAATATCATTCCGGAGCAGGAATTGTCAAGAAAAAAGTGCTACATAGTGGTAATTTGATGGGTGTAGATTAGAATCCTCTTTCGCTAAATATTTTATTTAGCCGTGCAGTTCATATTCGGCATCGCCCACCATTTTTTCGATGATCCCTTGAATCGGTTTGATAAATTTGTCCAATAACATAGCAATAAACCCTCAATACCTTCATTCAAACTTTATCGAAACGGTAAATTCACATTGACATTTCGTGGCACAAAGTGGTATTTTTTGACAAGAAAAATATAATCAAACGTCTCGGAAATTCTACAACTCGTTGAGATCAAAAGTCTTTTAATGGCGATTTGTTCATTTAGCCGGTATGAAAGAAATTGGAATGTTGGAATGTTGGGAGCAAGAGCGGAGATAAACTATTTAAATTGTCAAAAAATCCTTTAAACCCATCATTCCATTACTCCATTGTTCCATTATTCCAATTGGGGTGAAGATCATAAGTTCTCTCTCAATTCCGATACTTTTTAGAATTAGGAGTACTCATCTTATCTTCTTGCAGCTTTGCCAAGCTGAATCAATGTGAACGTCCTAAAGGAGAACCGATGCCTGCGGGCAGTATTAAACGCATCAATACGATTTTATATTGTCGTAACTGGGAAACCACGGTGAAGTTTTACCGTGATGTGCTGAAACTCATGGTCAATCACGAAACAGAATGGTTGGTGGAATTTCAATTGGTTGACAACACCTATTTAAGTATCGCCAATGCTGCCGGCACATCCATTCAAAGCTCAAATGGCGATGGAATTACTCTCTCTTTTCAAGTTGAAACCGTTGATGCCGCTCAACGTCAGTTACATGAGATCGGCATAGAAACCGGTCCAATCAAACCCATATGGGGTGCACGATCATTTTACATCTTCGATCCCGAGGGTCATCGCATAGAGTTGTGGTCTTAATAATAAGCAAATTGGATACTTGATATGTACGTGTTCATGGGTGTGTTTCCCCGTATCACTCTGGCGACTGCGTGTCTGGTCATTTCAATGACTTAGCAGCGGTGGCATTCCTGCCCTCTCCGCGTTCTCCCGCGAAAAGCATGCGGGAGCCGCGGTCTCCCCCACTGCTAGGTCATTGAAATGACAAAGCCACTCCGTCAATATCGTTATACGGGGAAGCACACCCATGAACACGCACAAAAATGTCGAGTAGGATTTGTACTTTTTAGTAACTCAAGTTTTGCACCCTTAATTTTTATCAAGGCCTTTAGAGTGTAGTATGCCGGGAAAATTTATTAAGGTAAAATTATAAATGAAGCGGTAATGTTTTCAAAAGGCTAAAATGTTACAATTTTTTCAAGTTGACACAGCCACACTGTAGCATTATTTTCTGAAAAGAAACCAAAGGAGGAACCATAAAATGGCAAAAGAAACCTTTTCCATACCCAACATTTCCTGTGGCCATTGTGTGATGTCGATCAAAAATGAGTTGAATGAACTAAAAGGCGTCAAAACCGTGGAAGGTGATCCTGGGAATAAAAGCATAACGGTTGAATTTGAATCCCCTGTTACACTGGAACAAATCAAAGAAACACTCAAAGAGATTAATTATCCGGCAGTCTAAGGGAATATCTGATGACTTTGAGCCCTATTGATCTATTAAAAAATCGATCCGTTCAAGACCAAGGACTGTTGCCATCGACGGATACCAGTTGCTGACCTCAGCAACAAAAGGCTCAGTTGAGCCGTCCGGATATGAATCAACCGTTTATCATTGGTTCGGCTCAGACACCGACAGGTGATGTACCCAAGATTTCTTCCGATCTGAGCTGGCCGGATCACTGGGGAAGCATTAAGGCCCGCTGGGGTGTGGGCCGCATGCATTATACCGTGGATCCCGGTCTTTATGCTCTCGGGGAACCGAATGATCAATCACCTGTTCTGGTTACAGCCAATTACAAAATGAGTTTTGACCGATTGCGTGAAGCTCTTTCCAAGCGACATGCATGGATTTTGGTTCTGGACACCAATGGCATCAATGTATGGTGTGCGGCCGGGAAAGGGACATTTGGGACGGATGAACTGGTTCGGCGTATCGAATTTAGCCAATTGAATCGCGTGGTATCCCATAGGGAGTTGATTCTACCCCAACTGTCAGGCCCCGGTGTTGCAGCCCACAAGGTGAAAAAACGAACCGGTTTCAAAGTGTTATACGGCCCTATTCAGGCCACCGATTTGTCGACTTTTCTGGATGCCGGTATGGAGGCAACCCCAAAAATGCGGCGAAAGACATTTACCATGCTTGAAAGATTGGTTTTAATACCTGTTGAACTGGTAAGCGCTTTAAAATGGTCATTACTGATACTGCCGGCTTTTTTCTTATTGGGAGGGCTGGGCGCACCATCCGGATTTTGGCAGGGTGTATTGAACGATGGGCTCTTTGCCGTACTCAATCTACTGGGTGCGCTGCTGGCCGGGGCAATTCTAACACCGATTCTTTTGCCATGGCTTCCAGGTCGAGCCTTTTCTCAGAAAGGCTTGATCATGGGCCTGATAACAACACTGTTTATCACTCTTTTCGGAGCGTTTTATCTTAACATTCGGCAGGATTATATGAATATCCTGGCCTGGTTCTTTCTGGCTCCGGCGTTGTCGGCCTATCTTGCCATGAATTTTACCGGCGCTTCGACCTACACGTCTCTTTCCGGTGTCAGAAAAGAGATGCGATGGGCGGTACCCCTTGAAATTGTTGGTGGAGTGGCTGGATTGACCCTCTGGGTGGGATCGCGGTTTGTCTCTTAAAGGCCGATGAAAATGGAAAAGATGATCTATTTAAAAGATGTTGTAACGCTTCAATTAAACGAGAAAAATTGCTCGGGTTGCGGGATGTGCGTCGTTGTATGCCCTCACGCGGTTCTGAGCATGAACAACAGGAAAGTTCAAATTGAAAACAGGGATGCCTGCATGGAGTGTGGGGCTTGTGCAATGAATTGTCCCACAGAAGCGCTCACTGTTCAGGCTGGTGTTGGCTGTGCCGCGGCTGTTATCAATTCAGCTCTGGGTAGAGAAGGATCCTGTTGTT
The DNA here is from genome assembly GCA_963706295.1 of uncultured delta proteobacterium. GTDB lineage: Bacteria > Desulfobacterota > Desulfobacteria > Desulfobacterales > UBA11574 > UBA11574. The sequence goes on from CAVPLW010000008.1 coordinate 50,043, forward strand.
GTGTCATCGAAACCAAGAACGAACCTGTCAAAGACCAAAGCAAAAGCTGCTGTTAATCCTGTCACCGTAATGCATTTCTTTCGTCTTAAAATTCATCAACCCATATGCGTTTTCCTTAATATTCAATCCGACATGTTATTTTATCCGGTAAAAAGTGTATAATTTTGCAGCAACATGTTGCAAAAGACAACAAAAACAACTCTTGACAATTTAAATTTTAGAAATTAAAAGAACTTCTTTGGCAAAAGAGGTTCAATTAAAATGCCTCCCCCGGCATTTTTTTTGCGCTAAAATAACCGGCTTATTAGGATCGTGGAAATGACGGAAATCGCCCTTTTAGACTACATGTACATCTTTCTTTTCCTCGTTGTGGGTTTTATTGGAGGATTTGCGCCGTTCATCGTCAACTGGTTTATTCGTCCCAAAAGAACGCATCTAAAAAAATCTCTGGATACATACGAATGCGGGATGGATATCTACGGAAAAGCCTGGGATTATCGTTACGGTGTTGCCTATTACCTTTACGCACTCATTTTTCTCGCATTTGATGTCGATATCCTGTATCTGTTTCCGGTTGCAGCGGCCTTTGACAAGGTATCCGGCATTCGTGGAATTGTGGAACTTTTCATTTTTTTGGGCATTCTGGCCCTGGCCATTGTTTATGCCTGGGCTAAAGGAGTCTTTACGTGGGAGAGGAAAATACAAGTTCGCCGATAAGACCCGACTTAGATGCATATGCCGCATATTTAAAGTCTGAATCCTGCCGACCGGTTGTCGAACAAGGCAGAGAATATGGTGAAGGGCCCCTGTTGCGCATGAAGTTGACCGACACCATTCTGAAGCTGTGCCAGGCGAATTCACTGTGGCCCATGACGTTCGGCATCGCTTGCTGCGCAATAGAGATGATGGGAACCGGTATGGCCCGTTTCGACATCTCCAGATATGGATCTGAAGTTTTCAGACCGTCGCCCAGACAATCGGATCTAATGATCGTGGCCGGAACGGTGAACAAAAAACTTGCTCCGGTACTTTTGACGCTTTACGAACAGATGCCGTCTCCCAAGTGGGTCATTGCCCTGGGCAACTGCGCCATCTCAGGAGGGCCCTTCAAGGTCAAGGAAAATTATAATATCATCGAGGGCGCCGACAAACTGATCCCTGTGGATGTCTATGTTCCCGGCTGTCCCCCCCGTCCAGAAGGTCTCATCGAAGGGATTCTTAAAGTTCAGGAAAAAATTACCGGTATTCGTCATCCAATTCCCCAGAATCGTCATCCCAAATCTCCTTTGAAAAAGGTAAAAGGATTGAGGGTGAAGTAATGGCTAAAGAAACCAAAGATTATAAAGAAGGTTTTCTACATCAAGGATTTGATGCCGCCGAGACAAACTACGACCAGAGAGGATATCACCTGGAAGTTGTGCTGGATGTGAACCAGGTCCGAAAATTTGCCCAAACAGCTTATGAACTCGGTTTTTATCTGGTTTTTGTAACAGGGTTTCATGTCCGACCGGATGAAGGACATGATAAAAAAAATTCAGGTGTAGAGGTTGTCTACCAGTTCGCCCGGTATGATCGGCAGTATCGAATCAAGGCTCGCGCTTCCGTACCCAATACCCTTGAGATTCCCAGCATCTCCGATATCTATCAGGGAGCCAACTGGCATGAAAGAGAAACCCGGGATCTTTATGGCGTTGTTTTTGACGGCCATCCCAACATGAAACCCCTTCTGCTTTCTGAAGAAGATTCGGACTTTCATCCGCTGTTAAAGGAAGAAACAAATTTGAAATCTCTTGATGAGGTTTCATGGCCGTCAGGGGCGCCGGAAGCTGCAAAAGGAGAAGCCGAGGCCGAAACCGGCCGATAGTTTGACTTTATAACCGACGATAAAAAGACAAATTCATCATGCTCGAATCAGAATATCAGGAACAGAACCGGTTCTTTTTAAATATGGGTCCCCAGCATCCCAGTACCCACGGTGTGCTTTTGATTGTGCTGGAGATGGAAGGTGAATACGTCCTCGATCCCCAACCGGTGCTCGGGTTTATCCACCGCATGCACGAAAAGATGGGAGAATCCAGACCGTGTCAGAGCTTTATGCCCAATACTGCCAGGATGGATTATGTTTGTGCGCTTCCTTACAATCACGGGTACGTCTCTCTCATTGAGCGAAAAGCGGGAATCGAGGTTCCCAAAAGAGCGGAGTACATCCGGGTCATTACGTCGGAGCTGAACCGGGTTGCCAGCCATCTGCTCTGGCTCGGCGCCTACCTTCTTGATCTTGGCGCGTTTACCCCCATTCTTTACGGCTTCGATGATCGTGAGCACATCTTAGATATTCTGGAAAGCATCACCGGCTCCAGACTCACCTACTGCTATTACCGTTTTGGCGGTGTATACCAGGATATCGACGACAAGTTCATAGAAGCGACCCGAGCCTTTATTAAACGATTGCGCAAACGTTACGTGATTTATGAGAAGCTGGTAACAAAAAATATTATTTTCATCAAACGAGCGGAAAATATCGGAATTGTTTCGCCGGATATGGCGCTTCGATACGGCATGACAGGTCCGAACCTGAGGGGATCGGGTATCGCTTATGATGTTAGGAAGAATGAACCGTATTCTGTTTATCCTGAATTTGATTTTGAGATTCCGGTGGGAGAACAAGGGGACTGTCTGGACCGATACATGGTTCGTGTTAAGGAGATCGAACAAAGTCTCAGGATTATAGAACAGGCACTGGACCGGCTGCCGGACGGGCCGGTTCGATCTAAGGTGCCGAAAAATATCAAGCTGACTCCCGGTGACTGCAATTTCGCCGTGGAAGCCGCAAGAGGGGAGCTGTCATACTACCTGGTGGGAGATGGAACGAGCACCCCCTACAGGTTGAAAGTCAGGGTTCCGTCATATTCCAACTTAAGTTGTCTTCCGGAGCTGGGACGCGGGATTCTATTGCCCGATCTGGTATCCATTTTGGGGAGCTTCGATCTGGTGATACCGGAAATCGACCGGTAGAACAACTACCGGAAAGATATTAAATATTTAATGAATTCTCGTTCCAAAATTATCAAATGCACTATTAGAAAATAGCTTATGGAAACGATTTCAATACTACCGCCTGAACTGATCCGGATGGTGATCGCCGCCGTCATCATCATTTCATTCATTTTTCTCAACGCCATCATGATGGGGTATGCGGAGCGGAAAATCGCAGGACACGTTCAGCGGCGTCCCGGCCCCATGGAAGTGGGATCACACGGCATCCTTCAAATGATTATCGATGGTGTAAAGCTGGTGGGAAAAGAACTGCTGATCCCGTTCAATGTGGATCGTACCCTTTTTAGGGTGGCGCCGCTTTTGTCATTTACGCCGGTGATTCTTCCCCTTCTTGTGATTCCGTTTAGCGAAAAACTCCAGGCAAGGGACCTGAATCTGGGTCTTATTTTCATTGTTACCATGGGATCCGTCAACGTCATGGCGCTATTGGTCGGCGGATGGGGTTCCAATAACAAATATTCCATGTTCGGCGCCATGCGGGCCGTAGCCCAGGCTATTGCATATGAAATCCCGATTTTGCTTTCTATGCTCGCTGTTATTTTCATGTGCAATACATTCAGCCTTAAGGAGATCGTCGGCGCACAGCAAAATATCTGGTTCGTTTTTTTACAACCGGTTGCCTTCCTCATATACGTTATTGCAGGACTTGCCGAAACCAACCGTGCACCATTTGACCTTCCGGAGGCCGAAAGCGAGCTCACAGCAGGGTTTCACACCGAATACAGCGGAATGGGATTCTCACTTTTTTTCCTGGGAGAGTACACCAATATGTTCATCGTCGCTTCGGTAGCGACGGTTCTCTTTTTGGGCGGCTGGCACGGCCCCCATCTCCCCTACGGTGAATACCTGGGAGTGGTCTGGTTTTTTCTGAAGGTCTATTTATTATTGTTTCTTATGATTATGGTGCGGTGGACATATCCCCGGGTACGTTTCGATCAATTGCTTAACTTTGCCTGGAAGTATTTGGTTCCCTTTTCTCTTGTGAATCTTTTGATAACAGCAGTGGTTGTTAAACTATGAAACGATATTTTTCAGAGCTCTATACCGGCGGAAAGAGTCTGGTAGAGGGACTCGGTGTCACCATGAAGGCGCTGTTTATGCCGATTGTTACGGTTCAGTATCCCAGGGAAGAGATCGATATTACGCCCAATTACCGGGGGCACATCGATCTTATTCTGGACCCGGAGAAAAATACGTATCTGTGCATAAGCTGCGGAATGTGTGAAAAATCCTGCCCTTCCGACTGTATCAAGGTCAACGGGGAAAAAATGGAGGGAGAAAAAAAGAAGAGCCTGGTCCTTTTTGAGCTGGACTTTACCAAATGCAGCCTGTGCGGAACATGTGTTGAGGTCTGCCCAAAAGACGCTCTTGAGTATTCCCAGGAATACAACCTGGCGGCTTTTACCAAGGAAGCGTTTCACTTTGACATCCTCAAACGGCTGGAGGAACGGAGAATATGACCTTTTACCAGATCATTGCCGAAGGGCTTTTTTTAGCATTTATTATTCTGGTGATATTGGGAAGCCTCATTACCATCCGAGCCAAAATTCTCATGCAAACGGTTTTGGGGCTGGCAGTGGCACTTCTCGGCGTTGCCGGTATTTATTTTTATCTGGGGAGTATGTTTCTCACCCTGATGCAGATTCTCATCTATGTCGGGGCCATTTGTATCGTTCTGGTCTTCGGCATTATGGTTGGATATACGCCGACGGAAGTGGCGGAAAAGGCAATTAAAGACTGGCGGAATAAATTTTTGGCCGTCTCCTCGGCGGTTACGGCTTTTTTGCTGATCCTTGCCTGTGTTCTAAAAACCGATTGGATTCCTGCCGTGGCAGACAACAGGAATTTTTCAGTGGCTCACCTGGGAGAAGAGTTTCTTTATACGTATTGCCTGGCCTTTGAATTAATTTCGGTCATCCTTCTGATCGCGATTATTGGCGCGATAATTCTGGCCAGGGGAGGAGCCGGAGGGATGATAACGGACCATCCGGCCGGAAAAGAAGTTGCCGCTGTCCAGGAAGAAAAGGGGGAAGCATCCACATGATCAGTAATCATCTTAACTCCTATTTAATCCTGGCTGTATTTCTCCTTATCGCCGGCATTTACGGATTGATCCAGCATCGGTCTTTTATCGGCATGCTGGTCTCCACGGAGCTGATTCTTAACGGTGCCGGAATAAATTTTATGGCGTTTAACCGTTTTCTTGCTCCCGATCCTGCCGTTGGACAGGTGATTACCCTGTTTATCATGGGTATTGCTGCCGCAGAAGCGGCCATTGTGGTGAGTTTTATACTTGCTGTTTTCCGCAAATATCAATCCATCGATCCGGATGAGGTCAAGGAACTCCATGGATAGATTTTTGTAATGACCCTCGCTTAAAGAGGCGGATTACCAGACAGGATAAATTTTAGGCTTTTATATGGAAACCATTATCACAAGCAAAATTGTTTTGACACCACTGATCCCCATGGTTACGGCGCTTCTTATTATGGCTTCGAAGAACAAACCTAACCTGAGGGAGTCCTGGTCTGTCTGTGGCGCGCTGCTGACCTTTCTATCGGTTGTCTATTTATTGCCCCACCTTTTGGCAGGAGGATCTTATAAATACACGCTATTTACCCTTTACCCCGGTGTCAGCATAAAATTTCATTTGGACGGTTTGGGTATACTTTTCGCCGGGACGTCGTCATTTTTGTGGATTATGGCCGGATTTTACTGTGTCGGCTACATGCGGGGTTTAAGCGAACATGCCCAGACACGATTTTACTTTTGCTACGCTGTGGCCGTCGGCGGCGCCATGGGGGCGGCATTTTCCGCCAATCTGTTCACCCTCTATTTGTTTTACGAAATCGTTTCCATCTTTACCTATCCACTGGTTGCACACCACCAGGACCAGGAAGGGTATTTTGGTGGCCGGAAATATATCGTTTATTTGATGTTCGCTTCCAAGGCTTTTCTACTGCCGGCCATGGTTCTGGTTTACGTCCAGTGCGGCACCTTGGATTTTGCCATCGGCAATGTTGTCCCGGGTATCTTTCCCCACACCGCAGCTCCGTTACTGGTGAAAATCACCTATCTATTGTGTATTTTTGGATTTGCCAAAGCGGCGCTCATACCGATGCACGGATGGCTTCCTGCAGCAATGGTGGCCCCCACCCCGGTTTCCGCATTGTTGCATGCCGTGGTTGTGGTCAAAGTTGGGGTGTTTTCCATTGCCAGAGTGATGCTTTCGGTATTCGGCATCGATATTCTGAACAAACTCGGCCTCGGGATCTTCACCGCCTACCTGGCGTCTTTTACCATCATTGTCGCTTCCATGATCGCACTTACCCAAAACAATCTAAAAATGAGACTGGCCTATTCGACAGTCAGTCAGCTTTCTTATATCATTCTCGGGGTTGCCATGTTGACCCCCAACAGTATTACCGGCGGAATTATCCATATCACCAATCATGCCTTTGCCAAAATCACACTCTTTTTCTGCGCAGGCGCAATTTTCGTAGCAACCCACAAAAAAAACGTATCAGAGATGGGGGGGATCGGCTGGAACATGCCCTTTACCATGATTGCGTTCGGTCTTGCTTCTTTGAGCATGATCGGGGTCCCACCGGTGAGTGGTTTTGTGACAAAATGGTTTCTGGCACTGGGGACTCTGGACATCCATAATACGATCCTGTTGACGGTCATTTTGGTAAGCAGCCTTCTTAACGCAGGCTATTTCGTACCGGTTGTCTATACGTCGTTTTTCGGAAAACCGAATCCAGGGGACAACACTTCTACCGGTTTTTTAGAAGGCTCCCCCCTTATTATGTTTATGGTGATTCCACTGTTTTTTTGTGCTGTGGCTTCGGTTCTGTTCGGCATTTTTCCGGATCTTTTTCTTAAAATAATCAATTTGATGGTGGTGAGATAATGGTACTTCGTATACTCAATTACCTAAATGATCATTCCCGTATGCTGAAACGGATCTTTTTTGTCTTTCTGGCGCTTTTCGTGGTGTTCGATTTCTCCGCAGCAAGGCATGAACCTCATTTCTTCGGTGATTCCATCATTGGCTTTTGGTCCTTATTCGGTGTTTTGGGATGTCTTGGCATGATTGTCATTTGCAAAGGTCTTTCCCATGTCTGGTTAGAGAAAGAGGAAGATTATTATGATAAGTAGTACGGTCCTTATTCATCCGACCACCTGGTTTCTTATGGGTGCCGTTCTTCTCCCTTTATTAAACAAAAGGGAGAAACTGAAGAAGACAGTGCTTATTGGTATCCCGCTTATCGCTTTTACGCTGATCCACTGGCTGCCGGATAGCTTCGGCCAAGTGTCATATCTGGGGTTTGACCTTGTTTTCGGAAGGGTGGATCAACTGACACGCGTGTTTCTTCACGTCTTTACAATAATGGCGATCATCGGCTGTATCTATGGGCTCCATGTCAAAGAAACCGGTCAGCATATTGCGGCGTTTCTTTACGTAGGCGGATCTTTAGGGGTTACACTTTGCGGTGATTACCTGACTTTGTTTATCTTCTGGGAATTGATGGCATTTGCGTCAACCTTTCTGGTCTGGTACCGGAAAAAAAGACGCTCCATAGAAGCCGGCTTCAGATACCTGCTGGTTCATACTGCCGGCGGGCTGGTCCTTTTAGCGGGTATTTTTCTAAGGTATAAGAACATCCACGATTTAAGCTTTGTGCAGATTGCGGCAAACGGCGCTACATTTGCCGATTACCTCATCATGATCGGTTTTATGCTAAACGCCGCTGTTCCGCCGATCCATGCCTGGTTGCCTGATGCGTATCCGGAAGCTTCCGTCACCGGTGCGGTTTTTATGTGTGCCTTTACGACCAAAACCGCCGTTTATGTTCTGGCCCGTGGATTTCCAGGATTTGAAGCACTGGCCGTTCTGGGCGCCATCATGACCGTTTACGGTGTTGGATACGCTGCCATAGAAAACGATGCACGGCGGATTCTTGCCTATCATATCGTATCACAGGTGGGGTATATGGTCTGCGGCGTCGGCATCGGAACGGCCATGGCCGTTAACGGGGCCATTTCCCATGCTTATGCCCACATTATATACAAGGCCTTGCTCTTTATGGGTGCCGGCGCAGTGCTGGAAATGACCGGAATATCGAAACTCAATGAACTTGGCGGGTTATACAGACGCATGCCCTTGGCCATGATTTTTACGGTTATCGGCGGAATATCCATTTCAGGCTTTCCCCTTACCAGCGGGTTCGTCAGCAAGTCGATGATTATCGCCGCAGCAGGTGAAAGCCATCGTATCGGCCTATTGCTTATGATGACCCTTGCCGCAGTGGGTACGTTTCTTTCGGTGGGAATCAAACTTCCCTATTTTATATGGTTTGGAAAAGACTCCGGTGTTAAGGCCAAGGATGCGCCATGGAATATGAATCTGGCAATGGGCATCGCGGCTTTTTTATGCTTTTTCATTGGTATCTACCCGGAGTACCTTTACAAAATGCTTCCTTTTCCGGTTAACTATCATCCGTACACCGCTTACCATTTGGCAGAAACCATGCAGCTTTTGGGATTCACCGGTCTGGGCTTTTTCATCATGGTTAAAAAGCTCAAACCCAAACCCAAAATGAACCTGGACCTGGACTGGTTTTACCGTAAGGGCGCAAGGGTATTCATGCGGTTTGCTTCCCGGCCGGTGCTTTCATCCGACAGCTGGATCAACGATGTATATAGAAGAATCGGGCTAAGACTAACCATGGCCCTGGCAAAGGCCATCTCATGGTTTGATTGGGAAGGAATCGACTGGACCATTGACGGTTCCGCACGAGGGGTGGTTGAAGGCGGTAACCGGCTGAGATCCCTCATGACGGGAAAGATCCAGCATTATATCGGCGGTGCCCTGGCATTGACATTTATTATTCTGATTCTGGTGATGCTTGTTTAGAAGAAATGTAATAGTTTAGTCTTTTGAAACAAATCGATTTCAAAGGAGCTTCATGTATGATTAAATTTTTTGCTGAAAGAACTCGTAAATAAGGGCTCGTAATGAAAGAACCCGCCTGGGCTATTAATAAATACCTCTGCTTTAACAGGGGGTTTCATCCATAAAGTTAAATCATCTATGGTTCTTTCAAAACGATCCCTAATCCACTCAGACAGCTTCCAGCCAAAAAATTTAATCATACATGAAGCGGCAATGTTTTCAAAAGGCTAAAATGTTACCAAGAAATTTCTCATGGAGTTAGGACGCCTCATATATGGAACAATATTTGATATATAATTCGTTAAGTTATCCGATTCTGACGGTTATCGTGGCTGTTCCGCTGGTTGGATCACTGATTACACTTTTCATTCGGGGTGACAGGTACTTGAAAATCTGGGGATTGATGGTGACGCTCATCACAGCGGTCCTTTCTTTACCCCTTTATTCAAATTTTGATCTGACAACGGCCAAGTATCAGTTCGCCGAATTCAGGGACTGGATTCCTTTTGTAAATATCGATTATGTTCTCGGTGTGGACGGCATCAGTGTGCTTCTCGTGCTTCTCACAACGCTGGTGATGCCGCTTTGTATTCTCTGTTCATGGACCTACATCAAGGACCGATTCAAAGAATTCATTTGTGTGTTGCTCCTCATGGAAGCATCCATGGTAGGCGTTTTCGTCAGTTTGAATACCGTTCTTTTCTTTATTTTCTGGGAAGCGATGCTGGTTCCCATGTACTTGCTCATCGCTGTTTGGGGGGGACCTCGAAAGGACTATGCATCCATCAAATTCTTTCTTTACACGCTGATTGGAAGCATATTTCTCTTTGTGGCCATCATCGCGATGTATGTTACCACCGGCACCTTCTTTATCCCGAAATTAATGGCACACCAATTCAGTTTCAGTTACCAGATGTGGATCTTTTGGGCCTTTACACTGGCGTTTGCCATAAAGGTTCCCATGTGGCCCTTTCACACCTGGCTTCCTGCAGCTCACGTGGAGGCGCCGACAGCGGGCAGTGTTATTCTGGCCAGTATCCTGCTTAAAATGGGCGGCTACGGTTTTTTACGGTTTTGCCTCCCCATGGCGCCGGCGGCAACGTTTTATTGTATGCCTTATCTGATTACGATTTCTATCATCTCGATCATTTTCGGCGGATACCTTGCCCTTGGGCAAAACGATGTCAAGCGGCTGATCGCCTATTCCAGTGTGAGCCATATGGGCTTTGTCACACTGGGAATATTTCTTTTAAATAATGTCGGTATCAAGGGCGCCATACTGCAGATGGTAAACCACGGCATTACCACAGGAGCCCTCTTTATCCTGGTGGGTATCATCTATGAGCGGACCCACAGCCGTGAGATATCCGACAATAGCGCATTGGGGATGGTGATGCCGATTTATGTGACCTTTTTGGTCATATTTTCTCTATCTTCGTTGGCATTTCCCGGAACAAACAGTTTTGTGGGAGAGTTTCTTGTTCTGCTGGCGTCATTCTCCAAGTACAAAATTGTCGGCGGGTTCGCCGTTATTGGCGCTATATTGGCGGCAGCCTATATGCTAAGGCTCGTTCAGAAAATGGTATGGGCCGATTCAGATGGTCATATGCACCATGGTGACAGATCACATCTGTTTGATCTGAATTTCAGAGAGATCGCAACACTGGCGTTTCTAACCGTCTTTGTTTTTTGGATCGGATTGAATCCGGAACCTTTTCTAAAAGTTATGGATACCAGTACCACTCACCTTCTCCAGCAGCTGGAGTCCGGCAGGTATGTTATACCGGCAGGAGAACACCATTCACTGCTGAACGGGGTGGGGGAGTCGATTAAGCATGTACTGGCACTAAAATAAAATGGATTGAATTTCATGACACTCTTTCTACCTGAATTGGCATTGATTTTAATGGCTCTGGTCTTCTTTTTCGCTTCTTTGGGAAATTTAAAAGAGTCTCGCCTGCAAGGCTTGGGTCTCCTATTTTCCGCCATAGCCGTTCTTGTATCCGTATCTTCATATGGAATGGAGGGATCTCTGTTCTTCAATGCGTATCGAGTGGATGCGTTTTCTCAGATGTTCAAAGTCATCATCACATTCGGGCTTTTTATCGTGATCTACCTGGGAAAAGGACTTTATGGCATTGATAATACCCTTCGGCCGGAGTACTATCTTTTTATGACCTTAAGTGCTTTCGGCCTGATGTGCATGAGCAGCGCTGTGGAGCTGATAACCATCATACTTTCTCTTGAAATACACTCTTTCGCCCTTTTTATCATCATTCCTTTCCGGAAACACGGGGCTTACCGCAAACAGATGGAAGCGGGAATCAAATACGCTCTTTTCGGAGCTGCGGCATCCGGTATATCCCTTTACGGCATGAGCTATATTTTTGGAATGACGCACACCACATATCTTGCCGATCTCGTGAAAATCATACCCGATGTCATCCTTAAAAAACCCCTTATGCTCATCGGCCTTGTCATGCTCCTTTGCGGTTTCTTTTACAAACTGGCACTTTTCCCCATGCATTTCTGGGCGCCGGATGTATACGAAGGTGCCGCCAACGAGACGTCCGGTTTTGTCGCAACGCTTCCCAAGATAGGTGCCGTGGCATTGTTGATACGACTGATCTCCCTGGCAGGGGCTGATGCAGGCCAGTTTACCTGGATTCTGATGATTTTTGCCGTGCTCTCCATGACATTTGGAAACTTATCAGCCCTGGTGCAGAACGATATCAAACGTCTTTTGGCTTACTCCAGTATCGCCCATGCCGGTTATGTCATGATCGGTCTTCTTTGCGCTACTGACTTCGGGTATCTTTCAGGCATTTATTATGTTGCAGGATATCTGTTGATGAATTTGGCTTGTTTTTACGTTATCTACAACCTGGCGCCCCAGGGGGAAAACATCACCTTTGATGATCTCAGCGGGCTATATAAACGTTCACCTCTGCTGGCGTTAACACTGGCCGTCGGCGCCCTTGGTCTGGCCGGTATTCCACCGACCATCGGGTTTACCGGAAAGCTGTTTCTTTTTACCGCCGCCATTAAAAAAGATATGTATGCCCTGGTTATTCTCGCTGTGATCAATAGCGGCCTCGGCATCTTTTATTATCTTAAAATGGTCAGGGCGGCCTATACCGGCGTTGATTCCCAGATGTCACCTCTCAATCTCAGATTGTCCACAGCGGTTCTTGGAATCTTTCTCATTGTCATCATTATTCTGCTGGGAACCTTTCCCCAGGGATTTATGGATATTGCCAAAGAAGCGGTTGCCGCTGTCATATAGCTACCCAAGTTTCCCGCCCAAATATTGCTAAAAAGACTTTGGAGCACCTGGCCGAAATAAATTTTTTAAGGTAAAATATTTCATTGGCGCATTACCGTACGGCACCAAAACACAAAGTGACTCCTGTGTTAAAATATCATATGGATATCTATAAGTTATATTCTCTATGTGCCTTTTAGAGGTCAATAGGGTTTTTTGGGGTTAACCATCAAATCCGTATGATTTTACCTTAAAAAATTTTTCCGGCCAGCTGCTTTGTGCCGGCGTTACTAAAAATTAAGGGTGCGAAACTTGATTAGTTATATAAAAACTGTTGTGACCGTCCATGGTTTCGTTTTTCTATCCTCCATTAAACTCCACCGATAATTTCTTGCCTTTGAAAATGAATTAAAAGAAATAAAGGGGCTGTTGGAGGAAAAGTAATACCTGAATCTTGCATGAAAATTATTAAGTAACATATTGTTTTAACATGAAATAGCTGAGCCATGTTAATGACTCATTTGGAGAGAAATCCATTTTAACCGGATGTCTGTATTATAGAAGCGGATCACGCACATCGAGGAATGAAAATTTCAGAAAATCCCGATCATGAGTGTACAGCGTTTTTACACCATGATAGCGAAGCAAAGCGGCCAGATGGGCATCCGGCACCAGGTTACCCCGGGTGGGGACCTCTCCCGTTGTGGCGCGGTACGCTTCCCAGAATCCCTCTCCCTCGGAAAGGAATCGAACGTGGGGAAGGTTTATAAGAGTTTCAATGTTGCCCATGGCCTCATCGGGAGAAAGAGGATAATCAAAAACGGAAGAATGCGTCGATATCCTCAAGTAGCTCATTACCGTGGGCCATCCCAGGTAGAAGACCTCTTGTTGAATGATGCAGGACGCGATAAAAGATCTGGCCTTTTCGAAGTAAGGACCGCTCTCATCGGAGGCATAAAGCAGGATGTTGACGTCTAAGGCAAAGCTCATATTTTCCCGGCGTCTTCAGAAGGAGGTGATTTCATATCCATTGCGGTGTACAAAGCCTCACGGTCTGCCAAATTGATTCGGGCACCCATTGCTTTTGAATTCCACACTGCCGGCTTCGTCGAATGTTTGGACGATTTACGCTCACCGATAGCCTGTGCCAACAAATCAGAGATCAGGCGGCCGAGGGGTTTACCCTCCTTTTGTTGAATCTTTTTGAGCTCCTTCAAAATGGGGTCGTCAATGTTAATTGTCGTTCGCATAGTGATTTGATGATAATTTACAACGCATCAGATGTCAAGCTATTTTGGAGAGTCCGAAGTTATGCTTGTTCCTGCTTACAAATATGGAAATTGAGCAAACCATTAAGCAGTTTCAACAAGCGATTTACAGACAATAGAAAAGAAAGGAGCAGAAGAAGGAGAAAGGTATATGTTTCGATTTATTCCAATGTTTATTCGGGCCGTTAAGCTTCACGCTTTAGAACTTTCCGGGATGTTAAGTATGCGCAACACAGACCCAAAATATTCCATTTCCATCCAAAAGGCGGACTATTACAACTCAAAAGGCGAATTAAAACCTCTATTGACACGTAGATATCAAAACATTCCAAAAGCCATTTAATGTGCAACTACGTTGGAGTAAATCGCTGGTTTGAAAAACAGCCAAAACTGTGTTAGATCCATTTGATATCTTAGTTTGACCAATTTGTGTGGTCGTGGCAAGCTGTACTTTTTAATTTCAGTTGTTACAAAAAAAGTGAATTATTTCTCAGGAATTATTATAGTTTTCGAGGGCCACCATCCAAAACTTTAAAATTTTGGTACTTATCTAAAATTTATAAATTATACTCTTGCCTTTGGGAAACCTTCAAATGAGAAACATTTGGTTCTTGTCTTATGGTCAATAAAGAGCATTTGGGCTTGCGATTCCTACTGGTCGCTTTTTTTTTACTTTTAGCTGCCATGATTTTTGTAGGCCTATACCCATTCAACTTTTTCCCGCCAAATCGTATACGGTGGGTCCAAAATGAGCCTGGACTCTATTTCGATGGTGCCGGAATAGCATATACAGATAGGGCGGAGTCGATTTCTCTAAAGGAAGCCGTAAGCGTAGAGCTTTTGCTGAAGGAACGACGTGGAAGTAAGAATTGGGGGCCAAAGGAAATTTTTTCGTTCTATGATGGAGCCGTCTCCCCATCACTTCTTGTGGGTCAGTGGGACGGGCGGATTTTTATATACAGTCGCTTCGAGAAGAATGAAGGACATAGGTATTACAGATTATTCCGTACCAAGCACCGTTTCCCACGCGGGAAAGCACACCTTGTCACAGTCACCTTTAATGAGATTGAGAAGGCAATTTATATAGATGGTCAACTTAGCGATAGAAAAAACGTGGAGCTAAATGATAGGACTCACATAGAGTTTTCTGAAAGTTTTTTGCTTGGGAATTCACCTGTTGGAAAGAACGGCTGGTGGGGAGAAATCAAGGGACTTGCAGTATATAACCGTATTCTCCTGCCTGACGAGATAGTGACGCACAGCAGGGAAGTTTTTCAAAAGGGAGTGAGCGGCTTGGCTGAAACACCTGGTTGCTTAGCCCTGTATCCTTTTGATGAGGGAGAAGGAAATACAGCCAAAAGCATCTTGAGTAAACCTCGCCCTTTTTCCATCCCTGTGAGTCTACATTCTCTTGGTATGACCATACTTAGTCTGCCACATAAAAATATGAGATTTCTTGGCTTTAGTAAACCCGATTTTCTAGGAAATATCGTTTTCTTTGTTCCTTTCGGTATTCTGCTTACAGTGATAATCCTAAAGAAATATGCGACCGGCTATTTCCCCACCTTTCTGATAGTAACATTGGCGGGGGGACTCTTAAGTTTTGTAATTGAAGGCTTTCAACTCTTCCTTCCTACAAGATACCCTGGAATGGCAGACATATTTAGTAATATTCTCGGCAGCGGATTTGGAATGCTGGTAACTTTTATTATACTGAAGGAAAAATCGTAACTTGGCATTAAAGAAAATGATAAAAGGATAAAAATTCCATTTTTTAAGAAAAAAACTGAGGTTGTTAATGTTGTGTCACGGCTGGAGATGAGTAACAATATATTACTTTACCACTAATGCGGCAACAAGTCCCAACCGGCTTCAGAAAATCGAATACCAAATGAAGATCATATTTTCAAGACGACATTTAGCTCGAAATCGGCTGAAAATAGAGGATTTTGGATATATGTAATCGGTGAAAATTGACGTTGGTTTGAGGGTGTGGAGAGTTATCTTCTATTTTTACCAGCAATTGGATAAAATTTATTGCTGAAGGTGTAAAAATCTTGTAAGTTATCTATGGTGGGACGGTGACCATCGGTCCAAGTTCCAGGATCATGTCTTTGCCCTGGGGCGTTAGGACATTCTCTATCCAAAGAGACTTAATCCTGTTATCAGGAGCGCCGACATGCTTATGGCACCGTCTCGCCAACTTCACAAATCCAAATCAAAAAAGCATTGATTCTGTTTCCAAATCTTCAACGAAATCGAGCCGAAGCCGATTAAAGAGCAATGTAAGTGGATAGAGAAATATAAGAATAAGCTGAGTGGCAATGGTTTGACGAGTACAAAAAACAAATCCCGCCGAGAAATTATCGGCGGGATTTATCAACACCTTTAGTAAACAGTTCGTTTCAGAGTTTGCCTTTTGCAATGTATGCTAAAAGCTGTGTGCAATCGGCGTGCCTTTTTATCTTCCGCCCAATCGATCTTCAGCGATTAGCTGGGCACTGTCCGTGGGCTGGGCTACTGCACATGTAAAACTCTTTGAGTATGTGCCGGAAACTAGACCTGCCCGAACCTCATCTGCTTGCTGGGCATTTAACGTATCCTTGTTCAGGGCACAGCTAGAAACTGTCCCTTCTTCAAAAGGTCTCGTTTCTGCGAAAGCAACGCTGGTGAAACCGACCATAATTAATGATACTAAACTTAATGTTATTACTGTTTTTTTAATTATATTTTTCATGGCGACCTCTTTTTTTTTAATCTTTAATTTTTAATTCATGTTTTTAATTCATCTTAACAATAAAAAGATATTTAAACGTATTATGATTTTCTAATATCTTTTGTGTATGTGTCGTTTGGGTATTTAAATCCTTACAAAAAATTTCAATTTTTTTACTTTCTTCAGCGTTATGGTTATTAACAAAAACACTTTTTGTATTGTGTCATTAGCTTATAGAAAGTTTGCTTTGATTACATAATAATACCACAATGTGGCATGTCAAGTGCAAATCATCAGAATAATGCTTCGAAAATTACAGACTATTCAAACTCCGGTAAAACTACAGATAACATAATAGTGTGAAACGTCCTGTTTAGGTTTAAATCAGTTCAAATGGATCATCGTCGGAGGGCAGATACGCCCTTTTGATGGGTCCCAATTGATGTCCGTATAAATTCCCTCGATTCGAAAAGTTAAGAATCATCAACATCAGTTCAGCGCCGCGAAGCATTTTTGTAAAGCGGGTCTCCGGTATGGGCGGCTTCATCAGGAACTTTGGTGTGCACACGAAAATCTCCGACTCGCGCAAGATTCAGGCATTAAATTGATTGATGTAAAATAACATCATTGCCTGAGATTGCCAGAAGCAGTCCCCGGCGATTGGTGGCTTTTGCCACCCGCAACCACTTTTCTTTGGTTAATCCGCGTGCCAGGGTGGTGAGCAGGAAGGCACCTTTTAGTTTCTCGCTTCCTTTCATAAACATAAATTGGCGATGGTTGGTGAAGGCAAATAGAAGATATCCGTTGGACAGTAAAAAATTGTAATCCCCCGGATACTGGTCAATCATTTGCGAAATACTGTTTGACAGGGTATTGAAAAGCTTCTCGGGCTTTGCATCATGCCTGTGATGCTCTTCCATACGGTCCCGGAGGTATTCAAAAGCTCTGGCCGAGTCGCTTATGGCATCTTCAATGGCAATGCCGCTGCTTCTGTAAGATTCAATGGCCGGCGCCTTGCCGTTATGAGCAAAAATCCAATCATGTCCACCGAATTTTAGAACAAAGGGATGCGCATGGCACTCGTCTATGAGCCCGCTGGTCCGAAAACGGAGATGGCAAATGATAATTCTGCTCTTTACGACACGGGCCAGCCTTTGAAAGCTGTCGTGCAATTCACCTGAGTGGAAAATCTGTTCAGCCGACTTTTCAACCAGGGCATGGTATTTACGAAAAAAACCAATGCCCCAGCCATCCATGTTCTTTTTGGCCCGAAGTGCAAAAATCGGTAAAAATTCCGGAGCCGAATAATCTTTTTTGGCAGACAAAGCAAAGAGGTCACACATTTTGCTTGAACCCTCTGGAGCGAATTTGAACATGATAACAATGGAAAAATTTACACATTCTTAAATGTTTGTGGAAATCTGGAGTATTGGAGTGATGGAATAATGCAGTATAATAATCCAATACAGACGATTATGGGCTATTTGGGTGTCATGTTTCAATCCATAATTAAATCTAATTCGCTTGTAAGAAACAGAACGCATCTGGAACGCTGATAATTTAGTATCCCCGATGAATCGGGATCCTCCAAAGGCGGATAAATTTCCGCCACAAGGCACAGGCGGACAAGTTCGTTTCGCTTCAACCAATGCAGCAACCAGTATTCCCGATAAATCGGGATTTTTGTTCCACTCCAACCAGCAACAAGTAACCAGAATTAAACGTCACCGGCGTACAACACATTCGGACCGGCAATCACCAAAAGCTCACCTAAAGATTGTGGGTCCGGTGTTATGGGGTGCCAATCGGTGCGACTCAGCCCTTCCTTGACGGAAGTAACCAGCAAAATATCTCCCATACTTTCGGACACCTTGAGAATCATCAGCTGTCGGAAGTTACAAAAGGCAAAGAGAAACGATTCATTGGCCAGAAAAAAGGTGTATTTTCCGGGATAGTCATCAAGGAGCTTTTGGATAGCGATGCGCAGAGCAATGTATACGCTGATGTACGGGTTCTTGTGGTGCAATAGTACCAGTTGATCTCTTAAATATTCGAAAATTCTGGCCGTATAGACATCGACTTCCAGCCGCGGTGTTTCTCTGGTCTGATATGCATTAATGTTTTCAACAATTCCCACCTGGGCAAACAGCCAGTCGTGATCCAGAAAGGTAAGCTTGAAGGGGTGGAGTTGCGCACTGTGGTGACCGCCGCTCTTCGGGCAGTTGATATGGGATATAATGATCCGGCTGTCGATGACCCGTGCAAGCCGCTGAAAGCTTTCGTGAACCTGTTGATCACTGAATACCTGCTCCTCGGATTTTTCCACCAAAGCCTGATCCTCGCGAAAAAAACCGATACCCCATCCGTTCATGTTTTCACTGCTCTTTTCCGCGAAGATGGGCAGGTACTTTTGTGGTGTATAGTTATAGCCTGCCGAGATGGCCAATATGTCACACATGATCGTCTCCGCTTTGCAATAAATCACTCGCAAAATAATTCTCTAATCTCATGTTTTTGCCGGTCATTATCTTGCAAAATCGATTTGGGTTAGTTTGGGACCTCCTTGATCTGATTTTCATAACCCAGATCTTTGTAAATATCGTATATGGTTTTAAGCCATTTGTTTGCTTCGGGGTAGTAGTAAATGTTCGGAGCGTTTCCCTGGCTCATTTCAACGAGAAACTGTGTGAAAATGATCCACTGCATGGCTTCATCAATGTTGTGCAAAACGGAAGAGTGATATCGAAATTCAATGGTGGAGCGATACCAGTAGGAATGAAGATTTAGGCCGTGATATCGAGTTTTGTCATAGCGCGAGTAATTTCCCGTAACCTCTTCACAGCGATTTTCAGGGGAGTACCAGAGCTTTTTGATTTCACAGATGCCGGATTCCGAACTGCCGTCACAGATGTCCAGAAAGGCTTCCACATCGATTTCCATGGGCCGGCAGGTCTCTGCATGGTGGCGGTCACCCGGGATTAACAGGTAAAATTGCTTTTCAAATGGATGGACGATCCGGACGAGCTGCTGCAGGTGTGCGCAGTTATATTTAGCAGGGTCAACGCCGTGATGGACATGAAGACCGCAGGATTTATCGATATCGATTCCATCGATATCATTGAGAAACTGGAACATCTGGTAGACCTGCACCAGACCGTTTATTCCACTTAAGATCGGGCTGGTCAGTTCGGAGCCGCATCTGGTGTGCCCTTTGCCTCGAACCGATGCATCTTTTTCGAAGTGCCAGGAGTCTCTGTCATCACTGATGGGTATCCCGCGATCCTTGATGAGATCAACGATGTGTCGCCCGTCTTTGGCCCTGGAGGAAATGTTGTAGGGTTTAATGATACCGTTATTTATCGGCATGGTAACATATTTCAGCCCGAAAAATTCGATCTCCACACCAAAGTTTCGTTCCGTGTAGTATTGCAGCATGGGGTATCGGGATTTGAGTTTAGATATCAGCCGGTCGGTGTCTGTTGTCATATTATTTTCCTTGTTTCATAAAATCGCGGCACGATTTTATTTTTCAATTATCCTCGCGTCTACCGCCAGTATTCCATCCGGGTAAGCGATGACCGGGTTCAGATCGATCTCGAGAATCTCGGGATGGTTTTCAGCCATTTGAGCCACCGCTATGAGACAGTCCGCCAGGGCCTGCTCGTCCACCGGGGGCCGGCCGCGATACCCTGAGAGAAGATTATACCCCTTGATTTCCCGAATCATATCAATCGCATCACCACGACTCAAGGGAAGAAGCCTCAGACTGACGTCCTGGAAGATTTCGACCATAATGCCCCCGAGTCCGAACAGCATGACCGGACCGAATTGAGGATCGCGATTCATTCCCACAATGACCTCCAGTCCGGGTGGCGCCATTTTGCTAACCAAAACGCCATCCACCTGAGCTTCGGGATTGTTGCGTTTCACAGCTGAAAGCAACGCGTCGTAGGCCTTTTCAACCGCTTCAGCAGAATTTAAATCGAGCTGTACGCCGCCGACATCGCTCTTGTGTAAAATATCAGGTGAGCTGATTTTAAGCGCTACCGGAAAGCCCTGTTCCTGTGCGATCTGAACGGCATGGGGCCGGCTGTCCGCCAGAGCAAATGTGGTACAGGGTAATCCTTGTTCGGCGATGCGTGAAAATGCCTGATAAAGCGGCAGTTGCCGGCCGGTGGCCGGAACAGTTAGCGTCGGTTTCTGAGGTGCATCCAGCGTTTTACGCTCGAGTACCTGGGCCAGGGCCTTTATTCCTCGTTCGGGAGTGGGGAAAACCGGAATTCCTTTAAGGTGCATGCGCTCACTTTCATAACGTTCGACGTCAGCCCCGCCGTAAAAGATAATCAGCTCATTGGCATCGGGTGTCACGACACGGGAGGCATCTTCCACCGGATCTCCAAAAATCACCCCCAGGGTATCGTAGTGCTTTCGGGTGACCTCAATGACATCACCGAACATCTGAGCAGTGGCATCTCCGGTAAGATCTATGGGATTGGCCTTGATGGCATGGGCAGGAATGAGCGGCGTTATGGCCTCCACCAACTCTTCGGGCAGCGGAGATACATCTAAACCTTCTTGTTCGGCCTGGTCCGTTGCCAGAATAGCAGCACCTCCGGATGTGGTTATAAAAAGAATACGATTGCCTTTTGGTGGTTTTAGATAAGCCAGGGCCTTGGCGTAGTCATAAAACTCTTCCGCCGTGTAAGCCCTGCAAATGTTATATTTTGCAAAAAGGGCTTCATAAATAGCATCAGCACCGGCCAAGGCTTTGGTGTGGGACTCGGCTGCCACCTTCCCTTTCGGTGTACGGCCGGACTTTAGAACCACAAGCGGCTTTTGAAGTTGTTCCACCGCTTGAATGAACCGTTCGGGACGTTTGATCCCTTCGATATAAGCAGCAATCACCTCGGTGTTGGGGTCCTGATTGAAATAGGCGATAAGGTCAGCCTCATCGACGTCGGCGCGATTGCCCATGCTGACGAAGCTTGAAGTCCCGAGTTTATCCTCGGACAACCCGTCCATCATGGCGGCGCCTACCGTACCACTCTGAGAAATGAGTGCAATCTTGCCCTGGTAGGTCAGCAGCGGCCAGGACGCACACAGGGGATGATGGGGATTGTTTACGCCTTGGCAGTTGGGCCCGATAATACGAACGCCGAATTTTTTCGCTGCCTCAACGACTTGATTCTGAAGCTTTTCGCCTTCGTCACCGGCCTCACTGAAGCCGCCGGTAATGATCACCGCGCCCTTCACACCGGCTTCACCGCATTCCTGAACTGCCTGGGGTACAAATCGAGCCGGGATGATGATAACCGCCAGGTCCGGTGCTTTGGCAATGTCCTTGACGCTCTTGTGACAAGCAAGATCAAGAATAACTTCAGCCTTGGGGTTGATGGGATAAACGGTTCCCTCAAAGCCGCTGTCGATGATGTTTTTCAGAATTTCATGGCCCATTTTGTCCGGGCTGGTTGAGGCGCCGATAACGGCCACACTTTTAGGTTTAAGAATCGCATCCAACTGGCGAATGGGATCCGTTACTGCCATGGTTTACCTCCAATAAGTTTAATTAAAGTTGTAAGGGACTATTAATACTTAATTAACTAGTAATAATTAACAATTAATTGTTAAGCCATTCCCCGATCTCTGATACTATTTTCCTGCCTTTTTGGCTACATTGCTGTTAAACTTGTCAGCATTGATGATAAAGCGCTGGTGGGTAGCCTCTCCGATCTTGTCCACCTCATCAAAACCTTCCACTTCGAAAACTAATTTTCGGCCGTCTACCTCAATCAATTTGGCGCTGAATCTAACTTTCATTCCTAACGGCGTAGCTGCTGTGTGGGAGAATTGCATTCCGATGCCAACGGTTTGCTCACCTTTACCGAGGTGAGGGAGGACCATTTCGGCACAAACCGCTTCCATATGCCCAACCATCACGCTTGTGGCATAGACATGGGGTACGTAGGGGAAGACCTTTTGCGCCGACATGTCTTCGGTGGTTTCTCGTTCTATTTCATGTGTGATACCTGGTTTGAGTTCCTCCGTCATTGTTTAACCTCCAATATTAGAATTAAAAAATGCTAAAAACAGATCATTAAATGAATAATATTCTAAAGTTATGTATTAAGTCAATAAACATTTACCTTTCGGTCACTTAATTCCATGGAATCTTTTGAAGTTCGGGATTGCAGATTTTATAGCGATTCCCATGCTTACGGTCACAATTTCAGTCAGTCTATGATTGTTATGGGATTTCAATACCGGATTCCGCTACAATCCCAAAGAGAGTTTCACGTAAGTGCGGATGCCCCATAAGCTGTTCTCCGCTACCGGAAAGTGTTATTTTACCTTCTTCTAATAGAAACGACTTGGTCGCCACTCTCAGGATTCTACGCACGTGCTGACCGGCCAAAAACAGCGTTACACCGTGACTGCGGATCTGTCTAAAGGTATTGCACAGCCGATTCACATCCCTTGGCGCCAGTCCCAGAAAAGGATCATCCAAAAGAATAAGTCGGGGATCGCTCATCAGACCGCGAGCAATCGTCAGCATTCTTTTCTGGCCGCCACTCAAAGTTCCGGCCATTTGTCGCCGTTTCTCGGCAAGTACAGGAAAAATTTCAAAAACAAAGGAAAGTCGGTCCGGTTTTTTTTCTCTGGCCACGTAGGCACCGATATCCAAATTCTCCAACACGCTCATGAAAGGGAAGACATTCATTCCCTCAGGCACATAAACCAGACCACGGCGGACCACATCGTATACCGGAAGCGTTTGTATCTCCTCATGTTGATAATGGATCACCCCTTTGATGGGCCGGAGAATACCCGCGACGGCCTTCATTAAAGTGGTCTTTCCCGAACCGTTGACGCCAACAACGGAAATGATTTGATTAGCACATACCGATAGATTGATCTTTTTCAGCACCTGAATGTTTCCGTAATGAACACTTAGGTTGCAAACTTTTAAAAGGGGTTTTTGGATTTCCATAACCGAACCTTGTTTGCTTTTGCTAACATTTTATAACATTAGCAAAATAATTTAGGGCACAATAATTAATTGTTAGGGTTCAAAAAGAAAAAACTAAATTTGGTTTCAACGAAAAATTGTTTTAATTCATAAATTATAGAATTGTTAATCAATAAATCCATTTTAATCATTCTCATCCTGGTGTCGCAGTCCCAGATATGCCTGGAGAACATCCCGGTTTCGCATTACCATATGGGGCGGTCCTTCCGCAATTTTTTCTCCGTGATCGAGTGCCAGCAGACGATCGGAAACCTTTAAACTCAAATTTAAAAAATGGTCAATGATGAGAAGGGTTACGCCTCGTTCTCGTACCCTGTTTATCAGTTCAATGGCCTGTTTCACCAAAACCGGACTGAACCCTGCCGCCACTTCATCCAAAAGAAGCAGTTTCGGACGGGTCGCCAGAGACCGGGCCAGATCCAGTCGCCGTTGTTCACTGAGGGTGAGTTGGCCGGCGGGTGTGTCGGCTTTATGGGCGATGCCGACAATCTCCAAAAGCTCACGGGCCATCTCTCTATCTTCAGGGCGGGTATGAAGAGAAAATCCTTTACCAAAAATATGGCCGACCAACACATTTTGCAGCGTGCTCATCCGAGGGAACGGTCTGGAGGATTGAAACGTCCTGCTGATGCCCAAACGACAGATTGCATGCGGTTTAAGATCTGTGATATCAATGCCTTTAAACAAAATATTGCCGCTGCTGGGCCTGTATCGGCCACAGATCAAATTGAACAGCGTGGTTTTGCCGGCACCATTGGGACCCACCAAGCCCACGATCTCTCCTTCGCTAACAGAAAAATCAATATTGCTGAGGGCGCAAAAATTGTTAAACGTCTTATTTAATGATTTTAATTGTAACAATATCACTTTGCGTTTCGCAACCTTCCCCAGAATCCGTTCGGCATAAAAAGCACCGTTAAAATCAACACAGCGCCGTAAAGAAACTCGTGACCCGCCGGAAGAAGAGGGTGAAAAATAAACTGATCCACGGGATAAAGAACCAATGCCGCAACAGCAGGTCCGAGGATCGTAAACCGTCCCCCGCAAATGGCAAAGATCATGGGGACAGCGGAAAAATGAAGTCCATAGACCAATCCGGGCTCGATATAACGGACAAGATGTGCATAACATGCGCCACTGACACCGGTAAAAAAGGCGCTCATCAGTAGAGAAAACAAACGGTATCTGTCTGTCTGGATGCCGACAGCTTCCGCAGCAACCTCTTCCTCACGAATCGCCTGGAATGCCAGTCCCATGTTGGATCGAAACACAAACGTTACAAGACCGAGCAATACCAAAGAATACACAAATACAAGATAATATGAAGCCGTGATGCTGGACCCAAAATCGACATGCCAATCTCCCATACGAAGCGTTGGAAGTCCGGATATGCCGACAAGCCCAAGGGATCCCCGGGTCAATCCATCCCAGTTGTCCGTTATCACTCTGGGAATTTCGACAAATGCCAGAGTTGCCAGAGCAAAATAGGCGCCCCTCAAACGCAGGCAAATCAGCCCCATCATCAGTCCCAAGCCTGTTGCGAATAAGCCGGCGATGGGAATAGTAAGCCATGGGGACAGACCCTGCTCGAGGCTGAGCAAAGCGGAGCCATAGGCGCCTACACCAAAAAAGGCGGCGTGACCAAGAGAAATGGAACCACTGACACCTAAAAGATTCCACGCCAGTGCCAAAGAGGCCAGAAGCAGGGCATGGGTGAAGACCTGCAGGATATAGTCGTTGGATTGAACCATCAGCGGCAGTGTGAGCAATAGCAGGAACCCCAGAAAAAGGCCTGCCCGGTCGGCTGTAACACGCCTTTTAGCGTCGTATTGAAACGTTTTTGTGGATGTAGATTGAATCATTATATCTTTTGTTTCTTTTATTCTTCTCCTTTACCCAAAATGCCGTGTGGCCTGAAAGCCAAAAGAGTAAGGAGCAAAACTGCACTGACCATTTCACGCCAGCTGGCACCACAAAGGACGACAGTAAAAGACTCCGCCAGCCCCAGGATCCATCCGGCAAGGAGAATACCGTTCAGGCGACCGACACCTGCGAAAATGGTAATGGTAATCGCCAGCAGAGTGGCTTCATGACCGGTAGACGGGTACAGGTAGTGGATGCAACCATAAAGAGGACCGGCCAGTCCGATGAGGACGGCGCCGATACAGAAAGCGAGTGTTCCCATGGCTGCCACATTGATACCCGCCAGAGCAGCGGCATCTTTGTCCTGAATGGTGGCCCTCAGCGCCTTCCCCAGATAGGTTCGATACATCAGCACGTAAAGTATTCCAAGAATGATCAAAGATAAAAAAAACAGGGTGAGCTGGCCGTAACTGACGTAAAAACCGGGAATGCGAAATCCCTGGCTCAAAATCGGAATCCGTATGAGCCGGTAATTGCCGGAAAAGCAAAAAAGCATGCTGTTTTGGATCAAAATGGCCACACCAAAACTGAGCACAATGGAATTCAGCTCTATGGGATCACGGAGACGGGAAAACAGGTGTTGCAGCCCCAGACAAATGAGCAGTATCACCAGAATAGCGAAAGGAAATGTCAAAACAAAGGGAAACGCCCATGCTTTCCATAACCAGTAAGCTGAGTAACCGGCCAGGACAAGCAATTCGCCATGGGCAAGGTTAAAATTCCGAGTTACCCCGAATATGAGGGCAAAACCGAGCGCGATGAGCACATAAAACGAACCCAGAGAGATCCCGGAAACAAAAATGGTCGTCCACATATTTTTACGAATTTGCAGTCATATGATTACGCGCTTATTATATGTATTAAATGCGCTTAGGGGTTATAGAGAGTTTTGAAGTGAGCTAAAGTGAGCTAAAGTTACAAGTTTCTATATGTCCCGATTAATCGGGGAAGTTAAGGTGTCGCTTCGCTCCATCTATTCATATAAAATTAACAGAATACCTTGAACTTTAGTTCACTTTAGCTCACTTCAAACTTTAGTCACTTTAAAGTCTTGTATTACTGCTAATTTATGATTTGATATCAAATACTTTACAAAAATACGATTAGCCCTGTAATTTATCTTTTCTCCCACGGGGGCATTGGATATACCGACTGTCCGGTAGATCGATCCGGCGGATAGACGACCACAAGTTTTCCTTTCTGAATCTGAACGACCACGTGGCGATAACTTGCCGGATCACCATCGGCGTCAAAATAAAGATGCTCCATGGGCAGCACTAAATCCAGTTTTGTCAGGGCTTGCCGAATATTTTCGCCGTTTAGGGTTTGACCGTTATTCAGAACATTTTGCATCGCCGCAATAAGGACCTTGGCGGATGTGTAACCGTGCATATTGGTGGTATTCGGGGGTTGGCTGAACATCTTTTGAAAATTATTGACAAAAGACGCAGAGGCTTCTTCCGTACCCGGTACGGTAATTCCCGGATGCCAGGCACAGGTGCTATAAAGATAGTCGGCGTCTTTTCCCAAAGCATGAATAAAACTTTCATACGCAATACCGAAAGGGCCGATATACGCCTTGGGAGTCATTCTATTCTCTTTAAGCTGTCTTACGAAAAGGATGTGGTCCGGTGTAAAGCCGCCGGAAACGATCACATCGATTTTCATGCCGGCCAGCTTGGCAATCAGCGGTGTAAAATCGGGTGTACCGGGACGGAATTTTTCAACCAGCCGGACCATTAATCCCTGTTTTTTAAGACAGTTCTCCAGATCCCCGGCCAGTTCGGTGGAACCGGGTGTAGCGGCATACAGAATGGCCAAACGTTGAGGTTTAATCGTTTCGGTAAGGATACCGCAAAGGGGTTCAACAAACCCCTGAAGTCTTGAAACTCTGAACAGGTAAGGGTTCTTGCTCTGTGTCAATTCTTTTTGGAGACTGGCACTGGCAACATAGGGAATCTTGTATTTTTGGGTGACGGCGGCTATGGGCCCCACCAATGAATCAACATAACCGCCGGTAATGGCTGCCACTTTTTGCCAGGAGCACAATTCTTCAGCTCTGGAGATGGCCACATCGGGCCGGCTCTGGTCATCTCGTGAAACAATCTGTATCTGCATTCCGCCAATACCCCCGGCTGCGTTGGTTTCGGCCACGGCAACTTCAATCCCTTGATGGATTTCAATGCCTTGCTTCGCAAACCTTCCGGAAAGGGGATTAATTTCGCCGAGTTTAATGGTACCGGCAATGCTTATTTCGGTCTGGAAAATAAGAAAGGATAAACAGAAAAGGATAAACGAGCATTTATGAAGTGAGAAAAAGATTTTTTGATGATTTTTCGATGTTGTTTTCATTCTATGTATACCAAAGTTTAAAGTGCCTAAAGTTAAGGTATTCTATCAATTTTAATTATAATTGGTCGCGCTGAAAGCGCGTTCCTCAACCCTGGCCCAGACCGATCACCAATACTTCGTACTCAAAAAGTTACGTTTGTAATGGTTCATAGGTCAGATCAAGATATGAGCGATTCGCACCAGGGCGGGCTTTAGCTCACTTTAGGCACTTCAAACTTCAAACTTTTGGACTTTAGCTTTTACAGGATAGTGTCTATATAAAAATACGTCATCGTATTTATGAATTAGAGCACTAAGAAAGCATCACCTTAGAACCCACACTGTTGAGTACAAAGCTTTCGGGAAATTCTTTTTGAAACCGCTGTATCGCTTTCCAACCCGTACAGTGCATGGGAATCAGCACATCGGGATCTATTTTTTTCAATGCATCAACCGTCGGATCATGGAATTTTTCGAAAAACGGGCCGGACAGGTGAAATCCTCCCAGAACTGCATGGATTTTCTGCTCTCCGGTAGTTTTTTGGGCAAACATCAATGTATTGACAATTCCGGCATGGGCACATCCGGAAATCACAACCAGTCCTTTTCCCTTGAGTTTCATGGCAATGGACTGGTCGTCAATAATCGGATCATGGACAAGTTCGCCGTTTTGTTCCATAAGGGCATTGGGCATCCCTTTTTCAAACGGGGTGGTTCTTTCCACTTCGCCGGTGACCATAATCATGTCATCTGCAATACAGGTTGGTGTTACGCTTTCTATGATGTTAACGTTTTTTTCGTTCAGGTCATCTTTCACAATCGTTCTGGGCCAAATACTTTTGGCGCCATCCGGTCGGCGCGTATAACGGGGGTATTGGAAAATGCCGGGGTGCAGCACCAGTGGAATGGTATGGGATATTTTATCGAGAATCCCGTGCAAGGTGCCTGTATGATCCATATGCCCGTGACTTAGGACAATGGCCTCAATTTCCTCGAAGTTCACACCAAGCAGCGCCATATTGTGCAGGACCCCCACCTTTGTATAACCGGTGTCAAACAAAATGGTGTGTTTGTTTTCCCCCTGATAAACCGTGACAAGCAACAGAGAAACCGTGTTCCGCCAGAAAAGTGTCGGCGTTAATTTTGCCTTCCTTTGCCAGGGGGGGACGGATTATCGTATCGGTGCTCGGCAGCAAAAGATCCACGTAATTGTCCATTAACGTGGTAACTTCAATACGATCCACAGTTTTTAACGAAACAGATGCATTTTCATTCATGGTTTTTCCTCCATTGGGTGCTCATTACCTCCATTCGGTGCCGATTGTTGTTAATACAAACTCCATATTACCGATAACGATCGAAAGAAAACCCGACTTAATGTTTATGGCAAAAAAATAAGCATGTAAAGAGATTTGTTTAATCTTGAAAACCTGGTCCTTCCCAGCATGGCGGGATTCTCAAAGGGCCTTTCCTGTCTCGCATTTCGGGAATCAGAGTTCTCCGGTTCTGCCTGAAGGATCGCTGCAAGAGTTTAAAGTGAACTAAAGCCCGCCCTGGTGCGAATCGTTCACATATTGATCTGGCTTATTTACCATTATTAACATGGCTTTTTGAGCATAGAGTACTGGTGACCGGTCTGGGCCAGGGTTAAGGAATTCTGTCAATTATATAAAAACATCAGAGCGAAGCGACTCCATAACTTCCCCGCATTATACGGGATAAATAGGCACTTTAGATCACTTTAGGCACTTTCAACTTGTAAGACTTTAACTAAAACAGCTCCTTTCAGGGACAAACCAAAGCCTGGTCCTTTGGGCCGGGATTCTTTATTTCAATGTAAGATGCTGCCACAAAAAAAAACCCCTCACTCCGAAGAGTGAGGGGCCATTTTATTATCTCATACTGCAAACCATCGATTATTTCGATGGACGCAGATGACGTCTCAGGAGCTTGCCGGTGGGTGTGCGCGGCAGTTCACTCCGGTACTCAATTTCTCTGGGGAGCTTGTAGATGGCAATGTGTTCCTTCAAGAATGTTTTGAGTTCTTCGAAGAATTCGTCACTGCCTTCGTGACCTTCTTTCAGAACCACAAAGGCTTTGGTGATCTGACCTTTTTCTTTATCCGGAACACCCACAACACCGGCTTCGGCAACTGCCGGATGTTTTTCGATGGCCTCTTCTACCTCTGCAGGACCAATTCGGTAACCGGAACTCTTGATCATGTCGTCTTCACGGGATACGAAGAAAATGTTGCCGTCTGCTTTCATGAAGACCGCATCACCCATCTGGTTCCAGCCGTTGACCACACCTTTTTTCTGGGATTTGATAAGTTTCTCATTATCTTCGTAGGGTTTCCAGTACAGGCTTCCGGAGGGGCCTTTTAGAACCATGCTGCCGACTTGATCCGGCTTGCAGTCATTCCATTCCGGGTCAACCACCCGCACCTCAACACCGGGAAGCGCTTTGCCGATGGAGTCGGGCATCGGCTCGGGATTCATGGTGTTGGACGTCACCAGGTGGAGCATTTCGGTGCCGCCCAAGCCTTCCCAGATGGGCAGGCCGGTCAGTTTTTGCCATGCCGTTAGGGTTTCGGAACCCAGGGCGTCGCCGCCGGAGGTGTAAAGACGAATTGAACTGGTGTCGTAATCCTTGAATTTGGGGAACTTCATCAGAGCGCGGTAGCCGGTGGGCAGACCGGTGAGAATTGTTATTTTGTGTTTCTGAATCAGATCCAACATGTCCGGCGGTGTGAACTTTGGAATCAGAGATATGGCTGCACCGCCCTCAAAAGGCATCAACGTAAAGGTGCCGAACCCTGCGGCAAAGGAAACCGGGGCGGCTCCGCCCAGACAATCGCCGGGCTTCATCTTGTATACATGTTTGTTGACCAATTTGGTTTCTATGACAATCGGTTTGACAAAGTGAACACAGCCCTTGGGCATGCCGGTGGTGCCGGATGTATAGAGCATAATGCCGATATCAGTACCCTTTAGCATGGTGGCTTTCAGATCAGCAGAACCGGCCTCGATCATTTCTTCATAGACCATGTTTCCGGCGGCCTTGACCTCGTCCGCTTTGCCGCCGATAACGATGACTTTGGTACCGAACTTGAAGTTGGGCTTGGCCTGCTCCACCGGAGGCATCAGCGGGGCATTGACAATAAAAAACTTCATTTCAGCATTGTTGGCCACAAATGCGACTTCTTCACCGGACCACAGCGGCGATGTTGGCACTGGAATGGCACCGATTTTCTCAATGGCAAAGATGGCCACCAGGGCCTGAATGGAATTCACCAGACGAATCCCCACTCGGTCCTGGGATTCAACGCCGGCATCTTTAAGGCTGTTGCCGAACTTGTTGACCATTTTCTGGAGCTGGGCGTAGCTGACGGTCTGGTCCATGAACTTAATGGCGGCGTTGTCACCTTTGCCTTCTCGAACATGGCGGTCAAGCAAAAAGTCGGCAAGATTCAATTCATCCGGCGTATCCGCAAACTCTTCTGGAACCAAATATTCCGGCCACAAATCTTTTGGTGGCAGCATTTTTTCCGGTATTTTACCCATAGCATAAACCTCCCTGATTTTATTAGTGTCTGATTAATGTAACATGTGCCTATCTCTCAATACCCGAGGGTATATCCCTTTTGCAGCCTGCAAATTTAAGTTTTTAATGCCTGACATCGATGGTTACTAAATTCCAACACGGCAGACGTTCGGGTATATGCCCCGGACAATTTTTTTAAAGCTCACCTCCTTTCCAAAAAAATGTTGAGACCGATTGAAAGATTTTTCATGAGCCTTGCGGCTATCTAAAAACCGAATAAATATCGTTTGGAAAAGCTATCAAACAGTTGCCTATAAAATATCCAGAAATAAATTGCAAGGTAAAAAAACATATGTTTTTAAAGCTCTTTTTTTCGGTACGAAGCCGGAGGAAAATGTTATGTTCGACGGTGTGTGTTTTCAGATAATCTCTACCGTATAAAGTACTCCGGGATATCTGTTAATCTACATGTTGTATGTTATTAGGTATAAAACGCTATTGAAAAAACGTTTGAACGATTCTGTTCAATATTCCTTCAGTCACCGGGTGTTTTAAGGAAGCAAGCTTATAAACCTTTGTCATTCGTGCTTAAACCGCAGAATCTTAGAATTTTTTGAATAAAATTCATTTTTTACTCTTGACAAAATCTTTAAACAATTTTAAAAAAAGCTCTGCACTGAATCAAATTCACTTTTTGATTTTGCAGATAACTCAAACCAAATATTGAATTCACTGAATATAATTCAACCATAATTTAGTTCACTTTTTTTCAGCACTATCGTTTTAAATCGATTTTTATTTTCATTTTATTATCCAAAGGAGGTGATGCAAGATCTTTACGCTTTTTGAATAAAGCGTAAAGGAAAACGACCGAAATAGACGATTAAATAGGAATAAGCTCGACCGCAGAGGCAAACATAATCCATCGAAACAAAAAGGTCGTTTTAGCCCCGGCGATGATCCGAGCCGAATTTCAACTGGAAAGGAGGTGATAAGTGTCAGTAAAGAGGAATTATTACCGTTCCTCTGATACTGAGAATGACTCTGGATAAATTCTTGAATGGAATTTAAACTATTTTGGAGGTAAAATATGGCAGAAAAAAAGGATATTGAAATAAACAGCCGGGCCGACACCATAGGTCTTATGGATATGGATGTCAGACCTTACCCGGTTACACCGGTGGTTTCCTACGATGTCGTAAAACCGGTGTATGAAAAACGGAAGGCGCTGGAGTTCTGCGACTGGGCTGAGAAAAACCTCAAATTCGAAAAAAGATACGGCAAAGATGAGTCTCTGGCACATCTCAGGGTCCTGGATATCGGCCTCTGGCGGCTGGGTCATAAATTTGCCACGTCTTTGTTCGGCGAAGCCGGGGCGGAATGTGTTTCCATAGAACCCCCCGGCGGCGATCCTTTGAGAAAGCTGACGCCCTTTGGCCGGGAAGAGTACTATCTGGAAAATCGGGATACCGGCGAAAAATGCGGTATGGAGTTCGTCGCCGAGACGGTGAACACGCACTGCGTCACCCTGGATGTGGAGACCGCAGACGGCCAGGAAATCTTCAAGAAAATGGCGTCCAACGTCGATGTGTTGATCGACGGGATGCCCCCCGGCTACATGGACAACCTGGGCATCGGCTATCGGCAGCTCAAGGATGCCAACCCCAAGATGATCTATGTCTGGGTGGGTGTCCTCGGCCAATGGGGTCCCTGGAAGGACAAGCAGTCCAAGTTCGGCCAGTGGGAATTAGCGCCCTTTGGCAGCTGTGCCAATGCATGGGTCCACAACACCGGTTTGGCCCAGGACCTTTTACCCCGCGGCAAGGGCGGCGATCCGACCCGTTCGGGTATCTGGCTGGAAGACTATGTGGCCGGCGGTCAGGCATTCCTCAATGCCTGCGCGGCCCTTTACTGGCGTGACGAACTCGGCAACACCGGCCAGATGATCGAGTGCACCGGTGCTGAAACGCTGATGGACATGATTGACTTTGATATTACCTGGTACGGGTTCAATGCCAGTATCAAAGGCCGATCCGGCGGCTGGGACCCCAACCTGAACCAGTATGCCTGGAACCCCTGCAAGGACGGGTACATGATGATCGGCGGCCAGACCGACAAGCTGTGGTACAACATCGGCTTTTGCTTAGAGCGCGATTACAGCCAGTTCGGCCGGCTGATCCACGAAGATCCCTTCCTCAAGGAGGTGGGGGCCAGGAACGCCCTGCACGCCCTGATCAAGATCTATTCCGTGACCACCCGGTGGCTCAGAGACCAATGCAGGGTTGAAGCTGAAGCCAAGCTGCTCGAGTACCAGCTTGCAGCAGGACCGGTCATGTTTATTGATGAGGTTGCTGAATTCCCGCATTTCAAGTACCGCCCCTGGCAGTATGTCCAGGAGACCGACTACGGCCCGCTGCTGATCGCATCGAGCCCGTCCTCCTATCAGGTCTATGCACCGTTCCGGTGCAAATGGATGGGCAGGGACCTTGGGTATGACAACTATGAAATTTACATGAAATGGTGTGGAATAGACCAGAACCGAGTCAATGAATTCAAACAAAAGGGGGTGATGTAATGGCAAAAGACCCAAGAGTAACACGCATAGAAGACCTGCCAGGCCCCAAGAGCAAGGGTGAAATGGAAGAGTTCAAAATGCCCTACGAGGAGTACTGCAAGCAAGCTTTTGACGTGGGCAACGAGCACTCCAAGCCCGAGGCGCTCAAAGGCCTCAAGTGGCTGAGCTGCACCATGTACATCTTCACGCCTCACTCCGTGGCCAACCTTGCCGAACATGGTGCTCGGGTGGTCAAGATCGAGATGCCGAGGATGGGGGATGCCATGCGGCATACCTCTCCGTTTAACGAGTGCTATTTGTATCCGCTCCATGACACCCGTCCTACGACCGGAACCGGTCTGGGTTTCACCAACGCCAACCCCAACAAGTACTTTCTGACCATGGACTACCACATTCCCGAGATGGTGGAAGTCTTTTACGGGCTGGTGAAAAAGTTCGACGGGCTCACCGAGCTGTATCGTCCGGGAACCCTGGACAAGTGGAAAATGAGTTACCGGTACCTGTCTGAAATCAACCCCCGGTTCATCTATGTCTGGGGCGGCGGTTTCGGCTACGGTCCCAAGATTTTCGGCGGTTCCTACGACATCCTGGGCCAGGCCCACGCCGGACTCGCTTCGGTGACCGGTATGCACGAGTACATGGGCGGCCATGCCACCAAGCAGACCAACTGGGTCATTGACTGGCAATCCGGCAACCTCATCACCTGCTCGATCCTGGCGGCCATTCATCATCGCCGCAAGACCGGACTGGGCACCATGATCGAATTCTCCCAGGTACAGGTCCCCACCCGCATGCTCGGACATTCCTTGCCCATGTACGGCAAGTTCGGTATCGTCCGCCAGCGCTGGGGCAACTGGGACACCCAGTTGGCAGTGCACGGCATTATCCTGTGCGGCAAATCCGATTTTCCGGATGCCGACAATCCGCAGGACAAGTTCTGCGCGCGCTATGTCATGGTCAGCGCCTTCCAGGACGCAGACTTCAAGGAGCTGTGCGCCATTACCGGCATGAAGAATCTTTATGAGAAATATAAATCTCACAATGAACGCTGTGAAGGCGAAGCTCAGGTTGAAATCTACACCGCTCTGGAAAAATGGGCCGAAGATAAAACACGGTCCGAAGTTGCCAAGACCCTGCAAGACGCCGGTCTTCTGGCCGAACCGGTTCGCAACGACCGTGAGGTTTACGAAAGCCCGCACTACAGGGAAAGAGGCACGGTCCGCTGGCTGGACGATCCTTTGTTCGGCGATATGTTGGTCCACTGCGGTTACAGTTGCGGACATATGGAAAAAACCCCGAGAAGGATCAACTGGCACTGGCGTCCGGTAGGTGCGGACAATAAAAAAGTCTACCAGGGCTGGCTCGGCATACCGCTTAGCACGATTCAGGAGTGGTATGACAAGGTCTGGATATAAAAAAGGAGGTGGTATAGTGTGTGATATAATTTGGTGCAAAAAAAAAGTAGATGGAAAAGATTGTGACACCATCAACTACCTCGACCCATACTATTTCTGGAACTGGGAAGGCAATATCGCTTGTGCCGGGTGCGGTACTGTGTACTACATTTACATGATTAACGGCTTCAATGTACAAGGGCCCCGAAGAAAGACCCGGTGAGAAGCACGACATTAGGCCGCTGTATGCGGATATGCCGTACCAGGGCTATGCCAACTACCGGCCTGCTACCAAGGGCCGAACCCGACCGTACGAGTGCATGCCCAGGTCCTGGTTGACCGGTACCGCCGAAATGCTCAAGTTCAGCATCCGGGGCCGGCCGATGCGGGGATGGCGCCCACAACCGCCGTCTGCCGGTTTGGCCGGAAGTTTCGGTTTTAACTGGGATATTCAGAAACTGTCGCCCGAGGTGTGGGAGGAATATCAACAAAAACTCGCTGCCGGCGAAGTCAAGGACTGGTAACTTAGAAAGGAGTGTCTTATGGCAGAATTAACACCTGAAGAATTTCTGGAAAACATAATGATTCCGGAAAAATCGAGTGACCATATATGCTGGGCCTGCACAGGCTTGAAGCCGGTTCTCAAGGGCTCCAAATTTCCGCCCGCAGACATTATCGGCTGGTGCAAAAAGATCCACTGGCCCCATTACTGGTGTGTAGCAGATTTCAACGTGGTCAAGAAATGCTATGCCTTTGAAGACAAGAAGAAGAAGTAGCATGGAAGAAAACGTAATCAAAGAACTCGATACCCTCAAGGGGATGCTGAACAACTGGAAAAGAGGTTTCTTAAGCTGGGCATCCCCTGACGGGGATAACGAGTATGTGCTTTTGGAATTTCGTGAAGAAATCCAGGCGCAGCTTTATCCCTATGTCACAAGATTGCTTGAGACAAAACATCTCAGCCAATCCGAGGCTACAGAGTTCATGGATTATTGCTTCAGCCAGGTTGAAGATCTTCGTGACCAGTTGAATAAAGTGGAGACCAACGAAAGTAAAAAGGAGGTTTGATATGCCTGAAAAATGTCGTGTGGGTATCTGCGGCTTTGATCCCATGCTTGTCAAAGGATATATCGCTCAAAACATGAGAGCCATTTGGTGGCACATATCCGATGAGCTATTTGAGGAGTTTGACATGAAGCCGGGAATGAAGGTTAAAGGCAAACTGCTCAAGCTTTATAGCGGCAAAACCGGCAAGGAGTCCGATGCTCCCAATGAAGATTTTGAGTGGGAAACCAGCAAAGAGGTTGGCCTTGTCGTTTTGGTTCCGCCGGATGTAGTAAGAAAATACAAGCTTACCGCATTTATGTTTGCCGATCTGCTTATCGAGAAGATAGACGGAAAAGACGTCTACCCCGGCAAAGAAGTCAAGAGCAAGAAGTGGTGGCCTGATGACAAGATGAAATTGGCTTATACTCTGGACTATCTCGGATAGCCGTCATAAACCCATAACAAAACACCCTCTCCCCTGCTTGCAGGGGAGAGGCCAAATCGAAATAAGAATCCCCCTTTTCGGTTTGCCCGGAGAGGGGGATTTTTTTGCCGTTTTGTCCGAAAATTAGGCTTGTCATTTCGGCCTTTATGTATTAATCAGGTGTCGGGGATCAGGGTTGTTAATAATTAATAATTAACTATTAATTGTTAATTCTTAACTATTGCTGAATTGTTAATTCTTATTGATTATTTACCATGGCTAATGGCGATGATATTCTGGAGAGGCTTATTGATTTTGCAGTGAGCATTATTCAACTTACCACAAAATTGCCGAAATCCTCAGCTGGAAAACATATCGCTGGTCAAATTTTACTTAGCGGGACTTCTCCTGCGCCTAATTATGCTGAGGCTCGTTCAGCAGAAAGTTCGAACGATTTTATACATAAGTTAAAGATCTCGTTAAAAGAGCTGAATGAAACAGCAGTTTGGCTGCAAATCATCATACGAAGCAAAATTCTGCCACTCGAAGAGTGTATTGAATTGCAGAAAGAGTGTGGTGAACTTTGTAGAATTATAGGTGCAAGCGTGAGGACTTCTAAAAACGCAGGAAAAAAATAACATTAACTAACAACCAATAATTAACAATTAATTATTAATAATTAGAAGAGATTACAAAGGAAACAAAATGACCAAGAAATCTAAAGATGAGGACAAGCAGGAGTTAGACCAAGAGCCAAAGCCGCTGGTTGAGGATGAAGTGTATCCCAAAGAAGAGCCGGATCATCCGGGGTGGCTGTCTATTGGTGAAATTCTCAAGATATCGGATCCGGTCTTTGAAAACAGCAGGTTTCTGATTGGGTATCACCATTCCAGCAACGTCTATGCCCTTGCCGGTGACACCCTGACCATCGTCGATCCGGGAAATGATTACACCATTTTTAATGAGCTTGAAAAATTGGGATACAATGTTCTGGACATCAAGAAGATCGTTCTCACCCACGGGCACCGTGACCACTGCATGGGCGTGTTCGAATTTTTGAGAATCCCCCAAATCTGGGAAAAAAAAGAGATCGAGATTATCATTCATGCCGCCGGTCCCATGGAATTTAAAAAAACGCTCCAAGAATACGGATTTTCTCTGACCGAAATAGAAGGGGGTGAAACCCTTGAGCTGAGCGGTTTTGAATGGGAAGCGATCCACACGCCCGGCCATACCATTGACAGTATCTGCCTGTATCACCAGGCGACCAAAACGGCCATTACCGGTGACACCGTACTGCCCAACACCATATCAGATGCTGACAAAGCCGGTGGCGGCAGTCTGGACCATTACCTGTACGGGCTCAGGCAGCTCATGAGAAAAGAGATTGAAAACATCCTCCCCGGCCATGACGTGCCCGTGGCGCGTACCGGTCGTCACACCATCGAGCAAACCTACGAGGCTCTGATGATGCAAGCCATCGACGTCAGTTCGGAGGATAAAATATCCTGGATGGAGGGGGCCTCGAAGCTGGCTGAAAAAGGGCTTTTGGGAGAGGTTGTTTTTTGCTGCGACAAAGAGCTGGCTCTCAGACCGGGAAATGTGTCGGCCATGCAGTCTAAGGCCCTTGCCCTGAACGATATGGGCCGCTGTGAAGAGGCGATTGAGCTTTTGGATCAGATCCTTGAAAAGCAAAGCGACAATGCTTACGCTTTAGCATCCAAGGGCCATGCCCTGCTGGGTCTGCAAAAATACGAAGAAAGCCTGCCGTACTTTGATGATGCCCTGGCCCTAAACCCGGATATCGAGGAAGCCCGGGTGTTCAAGGGTATGGCCTTGACCTTTTTGGGCAAACACGACGAGGCCATGGAAATCGAAGCTTTCAAGACGGCGTTTGCCGAAAGATTCAAGGATGAGATTGATAAACGTCAGCAAGAAAAAGAGCAGGAATAAAATCGTGTTACGATTTTATAAAATAGGAGAGGATACAAATGAAGGATGGGTTTTTGACATTGTTTGAGGCTACAAAAGTTCTGGTAACCTATATTGATAAAGAGTATGTTTTTGACAAAGCCTCTGCCGGGGGATGCAGTGGTATGGACTATCATCTATCGGACAAATTTTATGATTTAATTGTAAATGCCAGAAAGGTCATAAATGACGTTGAAAACGGACCAAAAGACTCTGATACGGACGGGGAAGTAAGCTTAAGACTGCTTGAGGCTGCAAAAGCTTTGGCAACCCACGTTGAAAAAGAGCGTGCTTTTGATAAAGTCAATGATATGGGGTCTGTTGGTATCGAGACCTATCAATCGGATGCTCTTAAAGAAGTGGTTCAAAATACCAATAAAGCCGTACAGGAAGTTGAAAATGGATTGAAAATTTCCGAATGATTCTTCTTGTTTTTATTAACCTTCACTAACCTTGAACCTTTGAACGATTACGGTTTGGAATCTAAGGGAGCATATATGGCCATAGAGGAAATCACTTACGAAGAGTATATGAAAAAGATCGACGAACTTGAGAAACGCTATTTGTCCGATGAAAAAGGGTTTCCTCCGGGTGCCAAAGAGAAAGGATTGGAGATTTGTGCAAAATTCCGGCGTGAGGTAGCAGAAGGCGGTCCTGAGAACTTTGAATATTGGATTGATACGCTTTATGGGCTGCCCATGCACAAACCCATAAAAAAAGAAGAGTAATCTAAATTATCATGAAAAAAGAAAACATCCAATATGTTGACTGTGCGCACTGTGGAGCCCGGGTTCGTAAAGAAGAGGCTGTGGACTACAAACATAACCTTGTTTACGGTGAGCACTACCATTGCCGGGAGTGTGATCCCAAAGGGGTTTGGGATTGCGTGAGTCATCATGTGGATATGGATGTCCACTGAAAGAGCTTTGAAAAACGTCTCCTTTTGTCCAATTTCTGCGTTAGACTCAGATTTTAATCCTCGAAATACTCAATGTATGTCTGTGGTTAAAATCTTCGCCTTCCTTGAACTTGAACAAAATTGAACATTTTTCAAAGCTCTTTTTGTCTCTATTACCTAATAATTCTATCTATTATCTCTTATCCTATCCGGAATAATTCACGAGTTTGATTTGTTCATTGTCAAGGCACTCAGGGGTGAAGCTGTAGTTTGCTACCGCAAATCCCTGATAACGCAGCCAATGGGCGAATCAGGCTCGTGAATTATTTCGGGTTACATTCTTTCGATTAACTCCGGCGGCGGATCGGTGTGGGGCTTGATTTTATCCTCCACCTCGTTGCTTAGCTCGCTGATGTCAGACTGAGATAAAGACCTGCCCGTATCCACAAATTCGATTTTCGCTGCTTGGCTCCTCACTGTCGTATGTCCGGATAGGATTCCGCCTTTCACGGCAATGGATTTCTTGTTCGTGCCATCCCTTGTCCCCGATGACGATGCTGTAGCAGAAACTGCCGTAAATGGTTTCCATAATTTTCGCTTCTGTAATCGGTCCATCGGTTATCAGGCAAACGCTGCCTTTTTCCAAATCCTTTTTCGCAAACCGGTCTTTTTCCAACAAAACCAGATCCTGTATGGCGATTTCTTTTTTGGCCAAAGGCTTTCTGGTGCGTGAGGCAACAAAATCTAATACGGTAAGGTGATTTTTTTCATCCGTGTTTGAAAAATGCCTGTAATTCAAGGCCCCATGAGAGTGAATCCATCCATTGATCATCACATCTTCCGGAAGCGATTCCTGGAATTCAGCGATTCTTTGGGAACCAAGGTTGGTATAGTCTTGAAGATTCAAATCGTTTTTCGGCAATCCGATATCTGCGATCAGTTCTGGATGGTCAGTGTTCGCAAGGGTAAATCCATACCATTCAAAACTCTTTTCAAAAATCACACCAACCCGTTCACTGATTTTAAATGCCTTATCCTTAGCATACTTGGCCATCAATATGTGTTGGGGCAGATTCCCAAGTGTTATTATCAGCGGCTTTGGTCGTTTCAGCTGTGAAAGGTCTTTGAATCTCATCCCAATCTCTCCTTCACAGTGTTCTGATCCACTACAAATTCACCGGTGTATTTGCCGGGGAGCCGGTACATGTCTTCAAACAAGACCCGGTGAATGATGCTGATCAGTCCCCGAGCACCGGTTCCTTCCTGTTCGGCTCGTCGCGCAATTTCAGTCAGCGCATCATCCGTGAATTCAAGGTCGATGCCCCATGCTTTGAGGTCGTAAGTGTATGCCAATAAAGCGCTGCCCTGGCTTTGGGTCATGATTTTTTTTAAGTCCTGAGTGGTCAATTGATCGTAAACCACTCTTACAGGAAAGCGGCCCACAAGCTGTCTTTCCATACCAAAGGAAACGAGATCATCTGCCATGAGAAAATGGCGCCAATTGCCCTCAAGACCCTGTCGGGCCATTCGCTTTTTAACGATGGTGTCCAAATTCTCAAACGCACCGCCGGCAATGAACAGCACGTGTTGGGTTGACAGGGAGATTCTTTCCTTTCCCATGTGGACGGTGTTTTCCGAGCCGTCAACCATATGCAACAGCCCCTTTTGTACACCCCTGCCGGACACGTCCTTGTAAGCGATGGTTTCCGTGGCAATCTTGTCGATCTCATCAAAATATAC
The DNA here is from genome assembly GCA_963706295.1 of uncultured delta proteobacterium. Taxonomy (GTDB): domain Bacteria; phylum Desulfobacterota; class Desulfobacteria; order Desulfobacterales; family UBA11574; genus UBA11574. The sequence continues at coordinate 91,181 of CAVPLW010000008.1, forward strand.
AATCCCCATCTGGGCCACATTCGGATTGCCGCCGGCTGCCAAGAGCAAATCAACCAGTATATCACTGGCATTCTGTCCCACATAACCGACTTCACTAAATTTGGTCATATCTTCATGCACAAAGGGTACGCCCACCAGGTTAGAAGCGGTTTCGCCGGTGTATGTCTTGCCGCATCCGGTGGGACCGATAATCATAATGTTGGCTTTTGGCGATGTTATATTCCGAAGTGCAATATCGATGTCCCCGCCGCTATTTGTCATCCCTTTTTTAAGCGCTTGGCCCAGTCTCCGGTAGTGAAAAGCAATGGCCGTACACATGATTTTTTTCCCTTGTTCCTGTCCGATGACAAATCGGTCCATATCCGCTTTTAAATCAGCCGGGGTCTTGTTAAACTCGATAATCTCTCTTACTGCGTCATATTCCTGGTCCGCTCTCATTTGTACGATTTTCTCTTCAATTCGCTCCCGGCGGCGTTCCCGGTGTTGCTTTGATATTCCGTTATCCATTGTGCCTTCTTTCAATTATTAGGTTTTTTGAGCAAAAAAAGTTTTAGTCGGATAAATCAGTGCCCTCAGTCACTGATCGGCCAAAGGCCTTGAGGAGCGGACTGACGTCCTTGAGGGTCTAAAGTATAGCGCTCCTCGAACGTAGTGCTCTTCAAGCGAAGCGCTCATATTTCCCGATTTGCTTTAGCGCGTTCATGCAGAAGCAGAGTTTCAAAATGATATCGCATCAATTTCTGATTAGTTAACAAAGGGTTAAGGCGATATAAAGATCTGCACAAAAGGATCTCCTCGGGTGAATTTGCAAACTTAAGATATGCATTATCAACTTTACCTATTATCGACATAGTGAGGGCATACTCATCTTTAGTTGCCAGGGAAAATAAAGAGCTTTCCATGGGCGTTTTTAGCTTGACGCGGTTAAACTTCAAATTTTCTCCGGACAGATCATCCTCAACGTTATCGAGAACGCTCAGAAAACTCTCTTTAAGGTCATACTGTTTTACAAGACTGCAAATTTGATTAAAGACATCCCGTTTGAAGGGCTGTTTTTTTTTTCTGTTTGGCTCGCTTTTGTTTTATGTCTTGCAGAAATTCATTTTACTTGGTCCTGAAAAATTTGGTCCTATGGGCCAGGTCAGAGATATATGGCTCTGCCAAAGACCGTTAAAAGTGCCTAAAATTTGAAGTGAACTAAAGTTTAAAGTGAGCTAAAGTTAAGGAATTCTATCAATTATATAAAAACATCGGAGCAAAGCGACTCGATAACTTTTAGCTACTTTAGGCACTTTTAACTAGTACTAATGTACATTTCTTGCTGTTCTCTGAATACTGACCCCTAACCCCTATTCAAATCCGGTAGTCTTCAAAATCTATTGTGGGTATATGGACCCAGGTTTTGTCCAGGCTGTGATAACCGTTGCGACGCCGGCCGTCGTAGCCATAATGCAAGGCAGTAAGACCTTCTTCCATGGTTCTAATGATATTCTTTGGCAGAAAGTTCGTTTGACGGAACAAAATCTTTCATACATATTTCTTGTCCTGATTTGTGGTCAAGTAAAAATGGATGTTTGTACTTTTCCATCACAAAAGGCCTGAAAGGCGAGTAAGTAGATACCGCCACTCTGCATTCTGGAAATAAATAGCTGCGTGCGCAGTAATCCTTAAGGACGTAATCTCCTGTGCGTTTATATACCAGGTATTCTCCCTTATAAGAGTTGTGTCTTGTAAAGCCAAAATCATCGATCTCAAGAGAGCCCGTATCCGCAATATAAAGCAGTATTGCGATGTGCTCGGGCTTTGCCTGACTGAATTGTTTTCGTACTTTCAGCGCTTTTGCTATACGATGATGCTCTCTCGCCAAAACTTTGGCCTGGACGGCGTCATGGAACCAGTCCCGCAGCTTTCGACCGGAAAGCAGTCCGTTTCCAGGAGGTTTGAAGATAGGCGTTTCATTTTCCAGACTCTCAAGGATTTCTTTTAACGGCCCTACATCTTGAAATGTTTTTGCATTTTTATAATATTTTCCGGGGATATCGATTTTTTTATTAATAAGGTCAAGTATTTCTTCATCGCTTAATTTCTTTCGAATCAGGCCTCTGTTTTTCTTTATAAAATGAGGCATTATTTGAAAAAGAATTGTTCTAAGCGTCTCATCTAAAAATATTCCATCGACCTCACCTGTTAGCTGATATTTCAGCAAACAGTCGTTTCTCAGACGCTTATAATCATAAGCGTTGATGACTTCGTAATTTTCTAAGAGGGAGTAAAAATTCAGTGCTTTTACAAAATATTTCCCCTTAAGTTTTATAATGGCTTTTAAGTCAGGTTGAGCGGAATTTTCTATTTGTTTTTCCGGCCGAAAAATAGACTGAATTTCTTTGTCTATTTCCGGATCAAACAAAAGAGGCAGGTATATAAAATTTGATTCCACCACAAGTTCCAGGTCAGAATCAAGCAACTGTTTCATTGTTCATCTCCGTGGATTTATTCCGATGATGAATTAGACTTTTTACGACTTCATCAAGATTGGAAGAATTTCTTAAATCGTCAATCGTCAATCGAAAATAACCAATCCTATCCCTCCTTCTTGGGGTTTTATCGCGCGAATCGGCACATACAGATATTTTTCTCCAGCCTCCGTTTGTTCTGATACGGCATATTCCAAAGCTGTACCTTCGATCTCTTGCCCCCGCGATAGAAACTTTCCGCCTTTTAGTTGCCGGTTGACATCTTCGACAATTAGCTGTTCCTCTATACTCAGATTCTTTTTGTTCAGGGTTCTGTCGCAAAGTTTACGGAGAGATTTACCTTCGTAGCTGCCGGGTTCATATATATCAATTAATCCCTCCGCAGCATGTCCCGGTATGATTTCAAGGACGAGCGGCAGCAACTTTTCGGCTTCATCTATCTCAAGCGTTTTTTTGACCTCGGTATCAGTCACTTGTCATTCCTCCTTTTAACTTAGATTTTCTCTTTATTATTAGAATCATAGAATATGTTTTTGGGTTCTTGATCATTTAGGAGCATTCTATATGCATCGACCATAAATCCGGCGGTTATTTGGTTTGTCATAATCACGGAAGGATCCGGTTGATAGATGCAAGCCGCTCTTTCTCGTCTGATAGGATTCAGGACTTCGTGCTTCAACAATATCATACAACCCCAACAATTCCGCAGGCGTAACCCCATTTTTCATTGGGTTATAAATCACGACTTGGCCTGCATCTACACTGGTTCCGCCGCTAATTAGGACCTTGCCTCGAACCTTACATTTTTCGCTCAACACTATTCTGGATTCGAAGTTATCAACACAGTCGAAAACGACATCATAGGATGCAATGTCAGTGTCTTTATCAAAGTACAATATCTGCGCTTTGTTGTTCATGTTGAAGAGGCTGTTTAGCCTTTCGGTTAAGGTTTCAGCTTTGCTCCTGCCAATGGCATCATAGAATAAAACCTGTCGATTTAAGTTGGTCATCTCGATGACATCAGGATCCATAAATGTAATGTGTCGAAATCCAGAATAGGCCAGTCCGAATCCCACAAAAATACCCAGCGCTCCGGAGCCAACCACCAGTATGTTGGGATGGATTTGAATTGTTGTTGCTTTTGCCTTTTTGTAGGATATCAGTTTATCGGAAACCGAAAGACCCATCAAAATATTTTTGGTCTCATCCAGAGTAAGACCGGCGATGATCGTATTCAATACGCCGTCATCAAAATGACCGTTTGGAAAATGAGACGTGGAGATTAGCTGCTGAAGTTCTTGCCATTCACGGCCTCTGACATAGGCAAATACTTTTAAACCCTGTTCGCCATTCTGTTCGTAGCAAAACCCTCTAATGATCGGAATTTTCTCTCTATATCCTCTCTCTATTAACAACTTGTTGGCCAGGCCATAATGACTTAAATCCACAATGAGATTACAGCCATTGAATAATTCGGCCATAACCGGATGGGTGTAGAATCCCTCCACGTGGGTCAGCGTAAATTGCGGGTTTAACTTCTTGGCTATTTCGATGAGTTTGGAATTTAATACGGGCGCGAGAACAACCATATTGTTGATACCCAGGGCTGATGCCGACAGTATATAAAGCGATGCTAAAAGGTCGTCATCACCCACGACACCTATTTTTGCATTTTCCAATGCCTGTTGGTTCCAGCCCTCAATGCGAAGCTGTCTGTCAAGCCTATTTTGTCGCATGGTGTTTATCCTGCCATTGACAACCCGGATCATCCGTGAGGTGCTGAAAAAAGAGCCATTTCCAGCGGATAATCAGCGGCTAGTCGGGGTCCCATTTTCTCAATACCCTTAATTCTTTTGTTAAGGTATTTTACCTTGGCCTTAAGATATTCGCTGTCAGGATCGCTCCGGAGCTCTACTTCGGTATCGCGCAACTGGATACGTAGATCGAGATATTCTTTCTCCAAACGTTTTACGGCTTCCCGTAAATTATTAAAATCTTGCATTTCGTTTAAATCATCATAAAACCACATTATACTCATAGCACACCTCTTGTTTAAAGCTAAATTATGAATTTTATGCTCTTACTGGTGAAACTTTTTACATTCTGCCACTAAGGCACCAAGGCACAAAGAAAGAATAATAAATATATCCTTTGTGTCTTAGTGCCTTTGTGGCAATATATTTCTAAAACAGTGAATCAAACAGATAACGATAGTGGTTTTTAATTTCATTCGAACAATCATAACAGAGAACAGTTAAAGTGGTCAAGCATCCTCAGTTTATTGACAAATCATTTGTTAACAATATAATAAATCATCTTTCCACATTCTCTATGTGTATTCTGAAGAGGAGGAATCGTTTTGCCGAAAAATCCGAAACCGTTGACTCTGGCGAACCCCAAACGATTTAGAACCATTCAGGACCTGACTCAAATGCGCCCGGACTGTGGCGCATCGATCGATGACATCTTCGTAATAGACAACGAGCTTCTGCTGATTGTCGATCTATCTCATATGGGCAACATACTGAATCCATACAACAGCCCATCAGCATCTTATGTAAGAACCCATGGTGTGATCGTACACAGCCATATTTGTACCGAATCTCGTCCAATATTTTGGAGGGAGCCTTTTTTACTGCTGCCTTTGTCCTATCATTTAAATGGAAATTTAACGGACTACGAAGATATTGGAAATGTTGTGGGAAGTGTTTCCTGTTCTTCGGGAACATTCCTTATGATGCCGATTCGCGAGGATATAGCAACGCCCTTGGGCAGCCTGATGGATGAGGCTTTGGCAGAAGAGGCGGGAATCCAAATAAAGATTCCAAACGGAACCTACAGGGTTTTTTATGAACAATTTGAGGTGCCCGAGGGGTCTAAAAAAGAATTCTATCAAAATATCGTTGTTCAAAGGCAGTAGGATAATCTTTTGTCTGTAAAAAATTAAAATTGGGTAGGAATTTTACCCCGCTTTTAAAGCGGGGTGAACCCTGTCGCCTCGGCGCCGCCAAAGGCGGGTAAACCTTTCGCAAATTGATCCCGTAGCTGCGCTGCGGGAGTTTTATAAAATCGTATACGATTTTATTTCTTCATCCAAAGATAGCTTAACTTCTGAAGACTTAATGGCTCTTGTAAACGGTTATCATCGCTTTGTTCACAAAGCTTTCGAATGCATCTGCTAAGCGCCATTCTCCTTTCCGGATCCTCAAAGAAAGGGTCAAGCGGGAATCTTCCCACACAGGCTTCAGTAACCCAAACATGGATACATTGCGGGCAATTGTATTCCAAAGGGCTTGTTTTTTGACCAGCTATTCTAGCATCAAGTCCTTCTTGTATAATATCATTTTCATTAATCTCTGATTCACAAAACATACAATTCATAGACACTCCTTAAAACAATAAAATCGCAATACGATTTTATTGTTTTATTTCAACAAGTTCGATTTTAAAGGTCAGGGTTTTACCTGCGAGAGGGTCATTTTCATCCAAGACGATATTGTCTTCAGTGAAATCTTTTATGGTAACTATAGTATATTTTCCATCTTGTGTGCGAACTCTCAGTCTCTTTCCAACTTCCAAATGTACTTCTTGGGGGAAACCTGATTTTTCCATAACAGATACGAGTTCTTTTTTATGAGGACCATAAGCCTCCTCAGGGGGAAGTGTGATGGTCTTGGTGTCTCCTTTTTGCATTCCGATGACCGCGTTTTCAAAACCCGGGAGCATGTTTTTCTCTCCAATGGTAAACTCAAACGGCTCATCATCCATGGAAGAACCAAACACCGTACCGTCTTCAAGATAACCTTCAAAGTGAACTTTTACCCTATCACCAGTTTTAGCTTTAGTCATTTTCCCCCACATTCATTTGATTTTTAGAAAATAAATTTCATAAAGATATGCATAAAACGCATCCACCATGACCTTTCAAAAGGGTTTTGTCAAGATACGATTCCAGTAGAGCTTAATAAATTATAGCTATATGGAAATGCGAAAAACGATTTCGCCTTGTAACCATGCATCGATTGGTTCAGGGTGTTTGAAGTAATCCCTCGTGGTTTCTACTAAAGGCAAAGGATCAGCTTGACATCCCATTTCCTTAGAGCGATTGACCAAATCTGTCTGGACGGTATGAAAGATTTCTCGTATTTGTTGATAACAACGAAGTCTGGCCCTGTGATTTCTAGTTTCAAAGATCATTTTGCAGTGTTCTGCACTTGTCGAGGTGCAGGTCCGGCATACAGCAGGCCTCACCGAATAAACCATGCACATTCCATCTTCCAAAAAAATGCAGGGCAGTTCATGCCGCATCATTGGTATTTCATAAGGGCTTATTCCATTTATACGTTCAAGGATCTTATTAACTCTGTCGGAAATCTCTTTTTGTTCCTGATTCGTGAAATTTTGCTCTACATGATATCCGATAAGCAGAGCCTCCGGGGGTGTCACCATTGGCAGATTATAACAGCAGTAATGGCACCCCGGCTTGCAGTCCAAGGGTTCAGGCAGGGACTCAAGGGATGTAAATTTCTGGATTGCTTCGTCAGTCCAACTTAGAGCATTCGAAGCCAGTTCCAGGGCCTTGTTAAAAGAACGTTTCATGGTTGCTTTATTACCATTGACGGAAATCATTGGCAAATTAAAAAATCGGAACAAGCCATCATTGCAAAAATGTGCAAGAATGCACAATGCACCTATGGAAACCATGTCGTCAGAGGGTGGTTTCTTTACTTATTCTGTTTATCCTGTTATCCTGTCAAAAAAATCACAAATGATTGTTTAACGAACTTTCATGAAAGGAGTAATATATGGTACTCTATAAAGAGGGATTGGCCTTTCGCTATCTTCAGGGCACCAAATATCATCGGGACAAACCTTTAAGCGACCATCTCGGGTCCATTCCGGCTGTCCAGAGTTGTAAAACCTATCCGGATGCGGAACGACTTAAGCTGCCACAGCCCGACCTGAACCATCCGGCGAATTTATGGCAATGTATGACAAGTCGACGGTCCGAGCGTGATACCATTCCGGAACCTCTGAGTTTGAATGAACTTTCGACGTTGCTTTGGGCGGCCCAGGGGGTTACGGCGCGGGCTGGAATTCATCTGCTGCGCACCGCACCTTCAGCAGGCGCACTTTATCCCTTTGAAACCTATCTTTATGTCGATCACGTTGAAGACATACCTCAGGGGCTTTACCATTTCGATGTAGCATCCTTTGCCCTTGAGCGGTTGAAGGGTGGAAGCTTCAACAGGGATATGACCACAGCCTGTCTGGGGCAGCCGGTGGTGCGTCGTGCTGCGGTTGTTTTCATCTGGACCGCTATGATGCTCAGATGCATGGTAAAATATCGCGACCGCGCTGTGCGCTATATTCCCATGGACCTCGGCCATGTCTGTCAAAACGTCCAGCTTGCCGCCACCGCAATGGATCTCGGTTCTTGTCCCATCGGCGCATTTTTTGATGATGAGATCAATCGGTTACTGGAAATCGACGGTGAGGATGAAACGGCCTTGTATCTGATCACGGCAGGCAAATTGAATTAGCGCACTTTTTCTTGGATAAGATCCCGAATTTTAGTTTTTATTGCTTGGTTTTATTCATTAAACTTACAAGTTAAAAGTGCCTAAAGTGATCTAAAGTGCCTAAAGTTGTGGTATTCTATCAATTTTATTTGCTTTTTCCTAAACTTGAGCTCACTTTAGGCACTTCAAATTTTAGGCACTATTGAGGTCCCGGCTTTTTCGGGATAAAAGGTCTGACATAGTATAAGTCGTCAAATATTCTATTAAAGGCACCTACGTTGATAGTATCTCTATGATCGGTGGTATGACATTGGTGGCGATGTCCGTGCGGGAGCCGCCGCCAAGAACCACTTCCAGGCGACCGTCGGTCACTTCTTCGGCGGTTTTTTTCATAAAGCGGGCAATTTCCTGAAAGCATCGGCCGCTCAATCCAAGGCTGCCGTAATCTCCCTGGTGGGTATCAAATCCGAAATACCAGAAAATCAGATCCGGTTTAAAAGCCTTCACCCGGGGATAGAATTCGTTTTTCACGTTGTCGGCGTATTGTTGGTCGACATTCTCGATTTTCTCACCTCGGCCCCAGAATCCCCAAGAGCTGCCCGGTGCTCGGATGTCCACTTTTGTGCCGTCTTCAGATTCAGACTCCATGCCGCAGCAGCATACATGTAGAACATCAGGATCGTTTCTGAGAAGATCCCGGGTTCCGTCTCCATGGTGGGCGTCCGTATCCATGATTGCAAAGCGCTGAATGTTGTGAATTTCACGAAGATAGGTGATGGTAATGACCACATCGTTAAAACAGCAATAGCCGCCAAAATAGTCTTTTCCAGAGTGATGGCCACCTGCACCGATGAACGCAAATGCATTGTCGATTTCCCCGGTACAAATCTTTTCTCCGGCCAGAACCACACCGCCCACCGAATGCCAGGCCGTTGAACAGAGATGATCCGCCTCCACACCTCGGATGAGTTCCGGAGTATGTACCTTCAGAATCCATTCCTCCTCAATGGGGGGCGATTCATAAAGAATAATATTGTCGTTGGTCAGAAGGTGATCGATGGCACCTGGAAAGTCTTCAAGCCGGGCACCTCGGGTTAAATAGCTTCTACGGCTGAAACTGGGGTGATAAAACACGCCGGTTTTTTTCATATATCTGTTCGTTTCCTTTTTAAATTTGAATTCCCCGCTGCTTGTCGGAACGCAGTGGAAATCCCGTTTCTCGGGGCAGCTCGGGATGAATTCAAATAAAAGATAAGATCCCGCAGGTTAACCTGCGGGAATTTCATAAAATCGTTACACGATTTTATTTTGCTAAAAATCGGACAGGGCGGGTTTCCCCAAAACTTTGAGGTAAGCGGTGTCATTCAAATACGAAATGATCCACTGTCCGTCTTTATAAACAAAAAGGTTGGTGCTTGCCGTATCCTGTTGAATTCGCCAGAAATTACTGTTATCAATCCCAAGAAGGCTGCAACAGATGACTTTGTTCGGCACCCGATGGGCCACTAAAGCGATGTTTTCATTTTCGTGTTTTTCAAGCAAATCATCAATGGCATTCCGGGTTCGCACCCGTACCTGCTCTAAGCTTTCTCCGCCGGGGAAAGTAATATTGTGGGGTTCCTTTAACCACAGGTCATAAAGATTCGGATATTTTTTCTGAACCTCAACCAGACTGACCCCTTCCCATTCACCGTAGCTGATATCAATAATGGATTCAAGTGGTGTGACGGGGATATTCTGAAATTTAGCTATATTTTCAGCAGTTTCCATTGAACGTGAAAGGGGACTGCTGTAAATGGCATGGAGGGTTTCGTCCTTTAGCGCCTCACCGGCCAGGTGCACTTCTTTTTTTCCGGTTTCATCCAAAGGAATATCCATGCGCCCCCGAAAGACCTCTTCCAGATTCCAGGCGGTCTGACCGTGACGAACCACGTATACTTTGGTCATGATGCAAACCTCCCCAAAAATTATTTTGCTTTGAAAAACCTGGTCCTATAGGCCAGGTCAGAGTTCTTCGCACTGCCTAAAGAATCACTGCAAGAGTTTGAAGTGAACTAAAGTTTAAAGTGACCTAAAGCCCGCCCTGGTGCGAATCGTTCACATATTGATCTGACTTATTTACCATTATTAACATGGCTTTTTGAGCATAGAGTACTGGTGACCGGTCTGGGCCAGGGTTAAGGGATTCTGTTAATTATATAAAAACATCGGCTTCCGGCTCGTAGAGCCTACAGCTCGGAGAGAGCAAAGCGACACCATAACTTCCCCGAATTATACGGGATAAATAGGCATTTTAGATCACTTTAGGCACTTTTAACTTGTACGACTTTAAGTAAAAACAGCCCCTTTCAGGGGTGAACCAAAGCTGGTCCTTTGGGCCATGATTCTTTACTTATGTGGGTTTATAGACGAGTTTTATTTAAATGCCTTTGATTTTCTGGTGAAGTTCTTTGGTTTTCTCCATACGGGCCCGGTCGCGATCTTTTGCCAGGCGTTTGATGTTTTTATCGGCAGCTGCCATTTTGGGATCAAGGAGATCTTTACCTTGATAGAATCCATCGATAAGGGTTCGGTATGCATGGATCATCTCAGAAATTAAAGCAACCGGATATTCACGTCCCTGAACTTTGAGCGTTTGTAACCCCAGATCGACATACTGTTTCAGCTCTTCACCGGCAATGGCAAAGGCAACATTCGGTTGACGACGGATTGTTTCGTTTATATGGATGATTTCTTCAGAACTCTTTCCCTTACGGCGCATCAGTTTTTCTCTCTGGGCTTCGGTAAGGAGGCAGAATCGAAAGCAACTGCCGCTTCTGTCCGGCCAGCCTTCGTATTCAACGATTTCATTGCCGTTTTCATCGTGATGAACTTTTTTAATATAAGAGTCGCTGGTCATTTCATGAAACAGACAATTACCCACACCCCCGATACAACGGTTCCCGTGGATGAGTATTTCAGTGAGAACACCGACTTCATCTGCCTCTTTTTTATACGTTTTCAGTTTCTGCACGGTATCGATTTCGGTACTGGCCACAATCTGGGTGGCGCCGGCTTCTCGATAATATTCCATCTGTTCACGTGTCTGGATATTACAACCTACACTGGCATGGATAACCAGTTCCGGATAGTTGCGGTGAATGAGTCGCATGAGATCCGGAGTTTTGACGATAACCCCTTCTATACCATATTGTGCCCATTTAGCGACTTTGCTCAACACACGGATGAAATGTTTTTCCTGAATTTCTGCATTAATCGCCACCCGAATCTTGCCGGAATAGGCATCGGCGATGCGCACGGCTTCTTTGATATCGCTGTCCTCGAGTTCCCAGGCGCACTTTCTTCTGCTGAAACCTTTTGCCCCGACATAGACGGCATCGGCGCCGCTTTTCAACACGGCTTCCACCATTGCAAGGCTGCCGCCAGGAGCCAGCAATTCGTTCATTTTATTGGACCCTCCTTGTGCTAAAAACGGTACATTTTCCGTTTTTTAGAATCAATCCATAATTATAAAACATATGATGGATAAATTCAACACCATTATATTTTGAATCAATTGTGATCTATAGGCGTCAGACTCTAAATGTATCTGCTTATGCTGTCAAGAAGTTTTTGCCTAAACTGAAGGATTCAAATCTTAAAGATTCAAATGAAGATAATTCATTAAAAATATATGATTTTTTATTCCCTCTTAAGATTTGAAACGCTCAGCTTAGGTATCATTTTGTTGTGCAGTCGCTCTGCTCGTAAACAGAAACTTTCCAGTTTTGCGGTGATAAGCTGAGGGAAAGGCGAGCCGTCGCTTTCAATGGCCAAAAAAGGCAGGTCGTCAAGATTGGTGAGCACTGATCGAAGTTGTTTGTTGTTTGGGTCCGTTGCCAGTTTGCCTTCATGAGTCATGGCTTCGGTAAGGAGGGCTTCTGCCAGACGGTTTGGCATACAACCAAAAGGACCGATGGCGATAACGCCGCAAGTGTGTGACACAATTTCAGTAAGGGAGCTTCCCACGGTCAGAATGGCTTCACCGGTTAAATTGAGTGATAAATGAGGGGAGGCATTGTTTATAATTGATCGAATATTCAGCGGCTCTGCATGCGCCAGTCCCGAGTCTGCCAATATCGATTTGATACGCTTTGTATATCGAGCCATATATTTTTTTTTAAGTAAAAACAATAGTTTCTCCCGCATTGACATGTTGTAATCAACAAGCCCTTTGTCCACCAAATAATCGGAATAGAGCGCCCACTCGGCAATGGGCGAGCAGATCGTAGCGAATCCCTTTTTTGCAAGCCGTTCTGTCAGATACTGTCTGGACAATTCATCTCTCCGTACAAATATTTCACCCACAAGAGAGATTGTCGGCACTGCTTCCGGTGGATGCTTCAGGGGAATTTCACGGAATTGTTCGGCTGTTTGGGCAAGTTGTTTTTCAAGCTGGGAAAAATTCCCTTTTTCAAAATTACGAATAATTAAATCCCATTCTTCATTAAAAATTTGGATCGCCGATTCTACGTCAACAGCATTGGCCAACAACATTGATCGAATGTCTTCCATGGTGTCGGATACGACCACACCACACCATGCTTTTAAATGAAAATCGTTGCCCAGCCCGGCATATGAATTCTCTGATGTTAGTGAAAAGAGAGCCACATCCGGTATTTCTTGCCTTTTTACCAGATCTTCCATGAAAATCCGATATTGGCCAAAACGGCATGGACCGGAACCGGTAAGCATAAAATAAACCAGAATTTCGTCCTCTTTTTTTTCGTTGTAAATGAAACTGAGCAACGTTCCTGTGGTGAGTATCAAGGGCAGACATTCCTTACAGGACGTATTTGCCCGTCCAAGTTTCAAAATTGTTTCGTCTGATGGAGGGTGAGCGATGGCATTGAAACCGAGGCCGCGAAATACGGCTGCAAGAGATTCAGTCGCTAGTTTCCCCATAGATGGAATCAATAGTTTCACACGTGAGTGGGTCATTGGCAGCGTTTCGCCTGAAGAAGTTATGACCTTTGGGATGCTGTTTTCCAGTTTTGTGCGAGCGGGAATGAACGTTTTTTTCTTTGAAGTAACATTTTGTTTTGCTGTCAGTTGTCGGTATGCAGATATGATATCGATAAAAGCTTCGATGCGGGTTTCCAGACCGGCATCGGCGGTGTGACTGTCCAGTTCAAGTGTCAGAGAGGGCTTTCGACCCATGATGTCCCTGAAGTATCCAATAATAAACGAATCCGGGCCACAGGAAAAGTTGGTGACAAAAGTGCCAAAAAGTTGAGGATGTTTTTTAACCATTCTGGCAACTTGAAGGATACGCTGACCCATCCCCCAGTACATATGGCGCTTTGATTTTTCATGGTTAAATAAGAGAAAATCAAAAGGGATGACAAGAATGCCTCTTGATGCGAGCTTGTGGGGGATCCCCATGTGCGCTTCTTCAACAAATCCATTGTAAGATCGGGCAAAAATAACGACAGCGATCTGATTTGGATCGGATTCGAGTTGTTGCAGCATGTTTTTCCCAATATGTTTCATTTCATCCATACATGCCACTTGTTGTTTCACGGCAGCTTCAAAAGCAGATAATGCAGCTTTGCGCCTGACCCCCATTTGAAGGGCCATTTCTATCAATGGCGTTCTGGCTTCCTCCAAACCCTTCGTCAGATCAAGAAGCGGGGTCAGAATTTTTGTTCCTTTGGTTTTTAATTCATTGAGTTTTTGGCGAAATGCGGCTTGAAGATAGTAAGTTTCCCCTTGGACAAAAGGACAGACCTGTGCACTGGAGTTACCATCCGAGATTGGAAGGGCCTTGAAATGGGGCAGGAAAATATATTCCGGCGGGTTTTTCATTTCAATTAGGGTGTGAAAAAAACCGTGAGTAAGTTCCGCCGGATAGCAAAAAGAAGCATTTTTCTGGTCAATTCCTTTTTGAGTGTAGGAATCCGGAACAACAATTTCAAATCCGAGTTTAGCAAAAAATGTTGAATAAAGAGGGTAATATGTGTTGACTAAAAAACTTCTATTGATACCGATTCTTTTTTGGGTTTTCTTTATTTTTTCCCCGGGGAAATCCTGATTGGCATCGAAAACAGATTGAGCACCATACTTTTCAAAGACAAGTCGCTGTCGTACCCGCACCATATCCAGTTCTTTAACATGGTATCTTATATTATGACGCAAATTGTAATACCGATTACAGGCGCCGCCAAATGGATACGTGTTACCCTCGAGTTCTATCATGGCGATGTTACATCGGCGGTCACATTTTTCTTTTCCCCCTTTGCAAATAAATGATTTCCCATAGTTTACCTGCCGGTTCTGCAAAACTTCCAGGTCAAAGTGCTGTTTCTGTAACAGGCCGTTTTCAATTCGCTTTTTGACTTCCAGTGCCACACCATAGGCGCCCATGAGCCCGGGTTCCGGGGGAACAATGATCGGTTTTCCCACAAGGGACGCCATGGCCAATGGAATTGCCCGGTTGTAACAAACACCGCCTTGCATAAACACTTTCTCTCCCACCGGCCGGTTCCCCTTGACCCGGTTTGAGTAGTTCATGCAGATGGAATAGACCAGCCCGGCAACGATATTTTCATGCTTGACCCCTTCGTGAATGGCAGTCTTTATATCAGAGGTGATGAATGCGGCACACTGGTCGTTGAAATTTGGCGGATGTTTACCTTTGAGGGCGATGTCTGCAATATCTTCCATGGCCACTCCCAGGGTTTCATGGGCGGATTCTTCCAAAAAAGAACCGGTGCCGGCTGAACAGGCTTCGTTCATGGCATAATCTGAAGCCACTGAATTGGTAATGTAAGTGTATTTGGCGTCCTGTCCTCCGATTTCAAAGATGGTGTCCACCTGGGGATCAAAATAAACGGCGGCAGCTGCGTGGGCGATGATTTCGTTGATCACACTGTCCGTAAGTGCGTGCAGTCCGGCAATCTGTCTGCCGGAACCGCAGACGCCTAAACCTTCTATGGATATTTCAGAAGGATGAACCTTTTGCTTTACCTGATTAAGGATGGCACGGTAACACTGCCTGGAAGCGCCAACCGGATCTCCGCTGGTACGAAGATAAACAGAGGCAAGCAATGCATCATCCGATTTTCGCAGCAGAATGGCCTTGGTGGTGGTCGAGCCGACGTCAAGACCCAGAATGCAGGTGTCACCGGGATGGATTTCTCCCTTTTCAATGGTTTTAAATTCCACCATGTGGTTGAAATCCTTTAAGGATGGCAATGTGTCAAATGATGAAACTTCGGTATTCAATAACTCAGATATGTCGGTTAAGGTGTTTGTTTCGTGTTCCAGTCCCCAGAGGGCGGCTCCCAGTGCTTCAAAATATGGGGCTTCGTCCGGAACGATCAACCCGGGAATTTCCTCGCGCAGATGCTCGATCATCATATGATTGCGTGCTGCTCCTCCGGTGATTATAATGTTCTTTCTTTCCACCTTTTTTAAAAGCTCCAAGATTTTATTGGCCATCATTCGGCAGAGGCCGGCGGTTACTTTTGATTTAGGAACACCTTTATTGGTGGCATGGGTACAATCGGATTTGCAAAAAACCGAACAACGTCCGGAGACGGGATACGGATCGGTTGCAGCAGCCCACTGGGCAGCTTCTTCCAGTGTCACGTCCATTCGGCGCAGTTGCTGGAGAAAGAATTCACCGGTTCCGGATGCACATTTATTACCTGTAAGAACATTGGAAATCTGACCGAAACGGTTCAGAACATACACCATAAACGTCTCTCCGCCGGCAGAGACAATCGCCGGACAGAGAATGTCCGCCGGCTTGATATACCGGTAGGCATATTCCACTGCTTCAGGTTCGGGTATTGAAGTAAGATTGACAAACGAGCGGAATCTGCCTGCCGGTGGCGACAATTCTATCGAATTCATTCAGATCAAGATCGTTGATAAGGCGAAGAAGGGTCCTTTTGGGGTCTCCTTCATGAGGATAGAGTGAGCTTTTTATAATTCGGGGATTATTATTACGCTTTGTCGGATTGTATGTCTTGGGATTCTGGTTTTGCTCCAGCTGAACGATGGAAACTGTAGAAGCCCCGAGACACAGTCCTAACGACGTTAGCTTACCGTCGGAAGACTTTTTCTGATGCGATTGCTCCTTTGAACCTTCATAATCCATGTGAATCCAAAAACCTAAGACGGAAAATAGAATTTGCTATGAAACGACCAAAGTTGCGTTAAGTTAATAAGATATCCAGAACAAATTTTAAGTATAGAAAAAACTGGACTGAGTGTCAAAGAAAAAGTATTCATTGATTGTCCAAAAGGAGTATGCCAATTTATCCTTGTTTCATCATTTATTCCGTGCTATCAAAAAATTTTTAAAATTTTATCTTTGCAAAAACACATTGATCTCCAATAAACGATGCAAAGGAGGAAAGTTAGATGGCCCAATTAAGCAGAAGCGTAGGTATCATTTTGGTTCTAATCATCGGGTTTGTGGTACAGTTAATTTTTTCTATGGCAGATGCTATAGATACGCCGAACAAAGCTGTTGTAGAGTTTAGCAAAGCCTATTTTGAGCTTGACAAATCAATGGCAAAAAGAATTTGTAAAAAAGAGCTTGCTTCTGATGATGTCGATGTGGTCGATCAGTATTTGTATTTCGCTGCCAAAACAGCTAGTGAACGTGGTTTTGATATTAATTTTTTGAAAAATAAACTTTATCACATAGAAACCGAAACCATTTCAAAAAATGATACCGAAGCTCAAATCCGAATAACCGGCAAAATAAGGGTTGCGATAAATTCTGTTTACCCGGTTGTTGCCAAACTATTTGACATCGGTTCAACTCATGAGGTTGATGAGATCATTCATGTCATTAAAGAAGACGGCCAATGGAAGGTTTGCGGTAAACTTTTTTCTTTGACTTCATTCAGACATTCAGCTTTAAAAACAAAACTATCTGAATTTAGATGAGATTTTCCAGCGGCTGCTCGTATTGCTGAAAATTAAGGGGTCAAACTTGAGGTCAAATTAAAAATAATTTTTCAACACATCGGAAAATATGGAAATTATTTATGCTCGTATTCGTCAGCGAGCCCGCCAAATTGTTTCTCAGTATCCATCCCCTGACTTTTATCAAGACCATTCTCTTGCAAATGAATTGTCTCTACAATATCTTGAGACAAATCCATTCACCGAAAAATTACGATCATTTGTTGCCGAGCACTTAGAAAATGATTTAGGACACGGCATTAAACACGCATTAAAAGTAGCGATTGATGCAGGCGCTTTAATGATTATTGAGAATAAGCTTGCCGGACGTTCCGACAATTTTATCAACCAGAGAGTCATCATCGTCCAATGTGCCGGTCTTCTCCATGATATTCAGCGAAGACATGAAGATCATGCAGTTAAAGGGGCTGTCTATGCAAGGCAAGTTCTGAAAGTCTTTCCCTTTAAATCCCATGAAGTCGATGATATCTGCCGGGCGATTCGTAACCATGAAGCCTTTAAAAAAACCGTAAAAGCAAGCACCTCTGAAGGTGTGCTTGTATCCGACTGCCTTTATGATGCCGATAAATTTCGGTGGGGGCCTGACAACTTTACAGATACGATATGGGCCATGGTATCCTTTTTTAACATTCCCGTGGCCCAATTTATGGATCTTTATCCGGAAGGAATGGAAAAACTTGCCAAAATAAAGCACACATTCCGGACGAATACCGGGAAAAAATACGGTCCCCAGTTTATCGATCTCGGGCTTGCCATCGGCGAGGAACTGTTTGATATTATCAATACCGAGTTTGCGCATTTGTTATAATCGTATTGACATTCTGAAAATTAAGCGTGTGAGACTTGTGAGTGAGATCCATTTAAAAAAACGGTGTATTCATCTATTCTAAATATCCGAGTGAAAGTCTGGCTGTCTATTACATTCTTCATCATCTCAGCCATTGCGATTTTGGGTTCAAGTCCTTGCGTCAAAGCCGGTGAGAAAGATTTTCCTTTTTATCCGGGTGAAAAACTGACGTTTCTCCTTAAATGGACGATTATACCGGCTGGTGAGAGCGTTCTTGAAGTGCTTCCCATGGAAACCATTGATGGTGTTAAAGCCTATCATTTTTTACTGACGGCAAAATCAAATGCTTTTATCGACACCCTATATAAGGTACGGGACAGAATAGATGCCTATGCAAACAGTGAAATGACCCATTCGATGCTGATATAAAAAAAAGCAGCATGAAGGAAATACCCACAGGGATATTGTTGTGAGTTTCGATTGGCAGAATAACAAGGCCCAATATACCAACTTTAAAGAAAAACGGCCGCCCATTGACATACTGTCCGGATCATTTGATCCATTATCCGCTTTTTATTTTGTTCGCCTTTTTGATTTTCAAGAAAAATTAAAAATTGAGCGTCCGGTAACGGATGGAAAGAAATGTATCATCGGCAAGCTTTCTGTTATTAAAAGGGAAACACTTAAACTGAAAAGTGGTACATACGACACTTATCTCATAGAACCAGAACTAGAACATATTGGCGGTGTATTTGAAAAAAGCAAGAACGCTAAAATTCAGTTGTGGGTCACTGCGGATAAACGAAGAATTCCAGTAAAAATAAAGAGTAAAGTTGTTGTCGGAAGCTTTGTGGGGGAGCTGGTTTCGGCTACAGGTTTGAAATGAGATGCTCAAGTTTTGCATCCTAGTATAGCTAAAAAGCCGTTGATGCCGCAGACCAAAAGAAATTTTTTAAGGTAAAATATGTCTTTGGCGCATTATCGGACGGCGCCAAAATATAAAGTGACGCCTATGTCAAAAATCATATGGATATCTGTACGCACCATTTTCTTGGCGCCTTATATGGGTTTATGAGGCTTTTTCTATTTTAACATCGCATCTGTATAATTTTACCTTAAAAAATATTTCCGGCTTGCTACACTTTATTAGTGTTGCTGAAAATTGAGGGTGCGAAATTTGAGTAAGGTGCCAGATGAAATCCAAAGGCAAGAAAAACATAGCAAGTAACGGCGCTTTGTCCGGAATATTGGTTCTGGATTTGTCCCGTTTGCTCCCTGGACCGTTTTGTTCCATGATCCTGGCAGACCATGGTGCACGTGTGATTTCAATGGAAGACAAACGTTTTTTATCCGACGACCTCTTCATTTCCGAGGTCAATCGAAACAAAGAGCACATGTCCTTAAACTTGAAAACCCGAGAAGGCAAAGAGATTTTTTTCCGTTTGGTCAATAAAGCGGATGTCTTGCTGGAGGGGTTTCGACCAGGGGTTGTCCACAGACTCGGAATTGACTATGATACGGTTCGTAACATCAATCCAAAAATTATTTACTGTTCCATTACAGGATACGGTCAAAGCGGATCCTACCGGAATCGAGCCGGGCATGATGTGAATTTCCTGGGCTGTTCGGGTGTTCTTGATCTTATGGGCGAACCGGATCGGCCGCCATCCATTCCGGGTGTCCAAATTGGGGACATTGCAGGGGGAGGAATGAACGCCGCCATTGGAATCCTTATGGCGCTATGGGCCAGGGAAAGGACCGGTAAAGGTCAACATATCGATATTTCCATGACAGACACAATGGTAAGCTTTTTATCCCTGGCCCTTTTTTTACATCAACGCACAGGAGAATTCCCCAAACGCGGTGAATCCATGCTTTCCCACAGGTACGCTTTTTATAACACCTATGAAACAGCCGATGGACGATACATTTCCATCGGTGCTGTGGAAAATCGTTTCTGGAGAAATCTTTGTGATCATTTAGGAGTTCCGGAGTATGGGGCACTCCAGTATGACGAAAAACGCCGGGAAGAGATCATCGGTTTTATGCGCAGAATGTTTAAGAAAAAAACGCTCGACCACTGGGAAACCGAACTCGCAGATCTTGATGTGTGCTGGGGACGAATTCAAACGCTTAAAGAAGTGCTGGAGGACCCTTTTTTTCGGGAAAGAAAAATGGTTGTGAGCATGAGTCAAAAAAACGGAAAAGAGACCGCAACCCTTGGGACGCCGATTAAGCTGAGTGAAACGCCGGGTTCGATTCGAACGCTGCCGAAGGGCTTTGGAGAAAGTACCGTTTCAATCCTTAAGGAACTCGGTTATACAAAAAACCAGATAAAATCGTTTGCTAAAAAGGATGTTTTTTAACAAAACGGCAGGAATCGATGTGTACATTTATAAAACGCTATTTGAAAACTAGGGTGACCTATGAAGAAGATATTGGTGATGAGTAATAAAAATGACGATCTGAATACGATGTCAACCTTTTTGGAAGATTTAATTCCTGATTGTCTTGTCATTCCTGCCCAATCAGGAATTGTAGGGATAGAAAGCACAAAGGCCGAGTCTCCGGAAATGGTTCTTCTGGATCTTGAAATTGGAGGGATAGACCGGTACGAGGTTTGCAGGACACTGAAATCTGAAGAAAACACAAAACACATTCCGATTCTTTTGATGACCGATATCCAATCCGATCCCGAAAGCTATGTTAAGGGATTGGAGGCCGGGGCGGCGGGTTTCCTGGGGAAGCCCATAGACAGAGCAGAGTTGGCGGTTCAGGTCAATATGGTATTTCGAATCAGTGCACTGGAAAAAGAAAAAGCCGAACTTAAAAAGCAGCTTCAACAGGCCCAAAAGATGGAATCCATCGGGACCCTGGCGGGAGGAATCGCACACGAATTTAACAATATTCTCTTTCCTATTATCGGATACACCGAGATGTGCATGTATGATGTCCCTGAAAACAGCAAAACCAGAAAAAATCTGGCATCTGTCCTTAAAGCTGCTGATCGGGCTAAAGACCTGATTCAGCAGATTCAGAATTTCAGTACGAAAGGGGAGCAGAAGAGAAAGCCCTTAAAGATTCAATATATTATAAAAGAAACACTGAAGCTGTTAAGAGCGTCGCTGCCGGCGACCATAAAAGTGCGCCATGAAATAGACAATACCTGCGGCCCTGTGGCGGTCGATCCATCTGAGATTCAGCAGGTGCTGATGAACCTTTGTACCAACGCATATCAGGTTATGGAAGAAAAAGGTGGTGAACTGGAAGTTACCCTCCAAGAAGTGGATCTGGCTCCCGGCGATCTATCTTTTGAAATTGATCTAAACCCTGGACGTTACCTGAAGCTGACGGTTAAAGATACAGGCCCCGGCTTCGAGCAAACTGAAGTCAAGCACATTTTCGATCCACAATATCGCACCAATGACTGGAATGAAAGTGCCGGAATGGGGCTGAATATTGTACATGAAATTGTTCGAAGCTATAAAGGGATGATTTGCATTTCCTCTGACCCGGATCAGGGGACAACAATAGATGTTTATCTGCCCCTGATGGATACCCAATCCGACAACATTTCTGAAATACTCCACGGAAACACATATACCAGTTGGCAATGAAACGATTTTGCTGGTCGATGATGAAGAAGATGTGCTTGAAATGATGCATTTAATGCTGGAAAGACTCGGCTATCAGGTCATTTCAACGTTAAATGGCGTTAAAGCTCTCGAGACATTCCAAAAGGCGTCTAAAACGTTTGATCTGGTTATCACCGACCAAACCATGCCCAAAATGACAGGGATGGAGTTGATCAGGGAATTACGTCTCATCCGGCCCGATATTCCGATTATTTTATGTACCGGATTCAATGAAAAAATAACGGAAGATAATACCAGGCATCTGGAGATTGGCGCCTTAATTGGCAAGCCGGTCCGTATTGCAGAAATTGCAGGAAAAATCCGGGAAGTTCTGGACCGAAAATCATAAAAAACCTGGTCCTCAGGGCCAGATCAGAGAGTTATGGCTCTGTCTGAAGAATCGCTGGTAGAGTTTGAAGTGAACTAAAGTTTAAAGTGAGCTAAAGCCCGCCCTGGTGCGAATCGTTCACATATTGATCTGACTTATTTACCATTATTAACATGGCTTTTTGAGCATAGAGTACTGGTGACCGGTCTGGGCCAGGGTTAAGGAATTCTGACAATTATATAAAATCAGTGGAGCAAAGTGACTCCATAACTTTAGGCACTTTAGATCATTTTAGACACTTTTAACTTGTACGGCTTTAAGTAAAGCAGTCCCTTCCAGGGATTATATCAAAGCCGGGTCATCTGGGCTCGTATTCTTTACTTCGGCCTGTTGCACCTGCTCATCCCGGTTTGGAAATTTTATCAGGAAAATCACACAGATCATAAAGCGGACAGGTGGGACACAGCGGCTTTCTCGCTTTGCATATAGCCCTTCCGAAATAGATCAATTGCAAAGAAAATACGTTCCATTCTTCTCGGGGAATAATTTCCATCAGGTCATACTCAATTCTAACCGGGTTGTTATTTTCCGTCAGTCCCAATCTTTTTGATATTCTTGCCACATGGGTGTCTACAACAATACCCGGGATATTAAATACACTGCCAAGGACCACATTGGCGGTTTTACGTCCCACACCGGGAAGTTTTACCAGTTCATCCAAAGTATTGAGGCACCTGACCATCATATTTTTCCAGAAGACTTTTGGAGCAGTTTTTGATATTCTTTGCCTTGTTGCGGAAGTAGCCGGTGGGTCGAATCAGCTCCTCAATGGTTTCGTTGGAGGCACGTGCAAAATCCTGAGGCGTTTTTAGGCGATTAAACAGATCTTTTGTTACGCCATTAACCTGTTTATCCGTACATTGAGCAGATAGTATGGTTGCCACAAGAAGTTCAAAAGGGCTGGCGTAACGAAGCTGTGTTTCGACATCAGGATAGGTTGTTTTTAGTATGTGTTGAATTTTTGCAGATCGGGCCTTATCTTTAATCAATCTCGTTTTTTTTGCCATTGTAGATCCTTTGTAGATTCATTGAAACCTTTGAAAAACAGATATTTTCGTTCGAGTTCGAAGATCCCGGACTTTGAGCCCC
The DNA here is from genome assembly GCA_963706295.1 of uncultured delta proteobacterium. Lineage (GTDB taxonomy): Bacteria > Desulfobacterota > Desulfobacteria > Desulfobacterales > UBA11574 > UBA11574. Next base: position 114,061 of record CAVPLW010000008.1, read on the forward strand.
TCCCCTGGCAGGATGTGCCAACTGACAAGGAAATCGGGCAAAAAGGGGGGCTTTCCAAATGTTTCTCATTGGTAATATTTTAGTCCTTTGAAAACATTACCGCTTCAGGTATAATTAAATTTTTGCTGAAAGAACTCGTGAATAAGGGCTCGTAATGAAAGAACCTGCCCCGGCTATTAATAAAGGTTTCTGTTTTAACGAGGGGTTTCATCCATAAAGTTCAATCGCCTATGGTTCTTTCAAAACGATCCCTAATCCACTCAGACAGCTTCCAGACAAAAATTTAATCACACCTAAAGCTCCTTTGAAATCGATTTTTTTTCAAAGGACTAAAATGTTACTCTCATTCTTATTTTTGAGTTTCCGTATATCATGAATCTATCATTAAAAAAAGTGAGCGCTTTAGGGCTTTGTTCCGGTGGATTGGACAGTATGCTGTCGGCCATGCTGCTGCGAAAACAGGGAATAGAGGTCCAGTGGATAACCTTTGAAACACCGTTTTTTTCATCTGAAGAGGCCAAACAGGCGTCCAAAACTACCGGAATACCTCTCATCGTTAAAAATATAACACCGATCTATCTGAAGATGCTGACAAATCCGCGTTGTGGCTATGGGAAGCATATGAATCCATGTATGGACTGTCACGCGTTGATGTTCAACCTGGCGGGAAGGATAATGAAAGAAAAAGGGTTTGATTTTCTTTTCAGCGGAGAAGTGTTGGGTCAGCGTCCCATGTCTCAAACCATGAATTCTCTCCGCTATGTAGAAAAACAATCCGGCTTTGAAGGTTATATTTTGCGCCCTTTAAGCGCCAAAAAGCTTCCTGTAACCATTCCCGAACAACAGGAACTGGTAAACAGGGACCTGCTGCTTGACATATCCGGAAGGTCCCGAAAGCCTCAGATAGAACTTGCCAAAGAATTTGGAATTACGAACTATCCGTCCCCTGCCGGAGGCTGTCTTCTGACGGACAAAGGTTACGCATCACGGCTCAAAGACCTTTTTGAGCACCAGGAAACTTATACCGAAAGAGAGCTTCATCTTTTAAAACATGGGCGGCATCTTCGGTTAGACAACACCACAAAAATAATTGTCGGACGAACCCAGGAAGATAATGAAAGTATAAAAAAATATTACGATCCGGATCTGGACATCATTATCAAGGTAAAAACGTTTCCGGGTCCCATGGTTTTGATGCCGCACGGTGGTAGAAACGAAATGAGGATGCTTGCGGCTTCGATATGTGCAGGTTACAGCAAGGCTCCGGAGATCACACCGGTTGAAGTTGACGTGACAACCCCCAAAGGGAATGAAATCGTCCGAGTCATCGGTGTCCCACCCAAGGAAATCAAGCACTTTCTGATATAGGACCCAACCTGAAATCATTGGGGATACTCACCCATTATTTCTTGTCAATCAACCGTACATCTTGTTGTCTCTGCATCGATTTTAAGACCTTACAATACGTCACCTTGGCTTCTCCGGGTCCATAAAAATCTTCCAGAACCGATTCCCGTCGGTATCTTCGGTTCTCGTAGAAAGCCCGGGTGCTGTCATACTGAGGCCGTTGAGAGGTTTCCGCATAGATGCGCGTTCCGCCGGCCTCTTGAACCAGACGCTCGATTTCTTTCAACAGCCGTTTCCCCAGGCCTCTCCCCTGAAAGTCCGGATGAACCGCAATCCAGTATAAGTCGTAGCTGGCGGCCGTACAGGGAATGGGACCGAAACAACCATATCCGGCCAAACGGCCATAAGACTCTGCCAGGATAAAATGATAACCGCTGGCAGGTCCCTTTGACAGCCGTTCTTTTACCAGTTCCTCGGCCACATCCACTTCTGCCGGATAAAAGAAACCCGTAACCTCCACCAGGCGGCGAATCCTCTCGGGATCGACCGGTTCCAGGTCGTAACGAAACTTGACGCCATGGAGAAAATCCAAACGCAGTTCACCCTTTGGAAATCCATGAACGGCTTCGGCCAGACCTTTGAAAAAACGCAGGGCGTTGTTTCCCAAGGTCCGATTCCTATATCCGCCCTCCTGAACCACCACCGTCGGAAGTCCCAATTCCCCGATCATTCGACCGTTGGTCTCAAAATCCTTGGACGTCAGGGACCACGTTCCGGTGGGATCTCCCTTGGCCGTATCCAGGCCCAGTGCCACCACGAGAAAATAAGGATCAAACTGCACTATCCTGCGAATGGCCTTGGCCAGGGCTTGACGATATTTTTTACCATCCACCGCTTCGGACAGGGGAAGATTCAGGTTAAAACCGTCACCGTCACCGTCTCCCCGCTCATCATCGAATCCCGAAAAATAGGGATAAGCAAATTTCGGGTGCCCGTGAATGGAAACCGTCAGCACATCCGATCGCCGGTAGAAGATGTCCTGCTGGCCGTTGCCGTGGTGATAATCGATATCCAGAATGGCAACTTTTCCAAAATCAGAAAGGTGTTGGGCTGCGTTGGCGGTATTGTTGAAATAGCAGAAGCCCCCGAAAGAATTCCGTTCGGCATGATGGCCCGGCGGCCGGACCAGGGCATAGGAGACGCGCCGGCCTTCAAGGATCTCATGGGCCGCCGTCAGCGCGCAATCCACACCTCGACGCGCGGCAACATAAGCATTCCGGTTAATGGGGGTGAAGGTGTCGATACAGTAATATCCCGAAAGAACCGAGGGCTCCTTTGGTGGACGGGTCTTGTTTCGAATAGGAAACACATAAGGATAAAGGGATTTTCCTTCGGGCATGTCCTCGCAAGCCCGCTTGAGATAACGGACGAACCGCTCGTCATGAACCGTAAAGAGGTGTTTGTCCGGAAAACTTTTGGGCTTGATCCGGGCAAAGATTCCCGATTTTTCCAGTTTCCCCAGGATGCTGCGCACTCTGACCGGAGATTCCACATATCCACGTTCATGGACATGATGGATGGCGTGAAGGTCCGTGACCACCAGCCCGATCTGTTCCAGGGACTGGCTTTTGACCTGTGGCTGGACCGCTTCGGGTTTGACATACCGGTGGGGCCTGAGTTGTATCGGATTGTCTCGAACGGACTTGACGACCTTTTCCACATATTCAGTGGGGCAATAGTCTGCATACTTTCGTTCAAGGATGGCCCGCACCACTTTTCGAACATAGGCCGAATCCGGAAGTTTGGGCAGTCCCAGCCCGTCATGGACCAGATGCGGCATACAGGAATCGCCGGGTTTCACCGGCGTTTCATAGGCCGTATTCACAATGGGACGGGCGCCGTACCGTTCATAAAACCTGAGCCTTGCACGATTTTCCTTGAGCAGGGCCTCATCCGGACAGGCTTCTCGGTCGTCCGGCAGGCACTCAAAAAAAAGCCCCTTTGCCTTGAAATCCACAGCTTCCTTCCGAATCGTGTCATAAATGGCACTGCCTAGCCCGCCCCTGGTTTTTCCGCTGGCTGTGGCGATCCAGTCTAAATAACAAAAGTTGATCTCGGGTTCATACAAAAGAAACGCAAACCCCAAAACCCGCTTGTGAAAATTTTCGGCCACAAACAGGATAGAACGAAATTGATGTTTAAAGGGATTGCGGAGCTTTTCAGCGATATGATCGATCTCTTCATGGGGAACCTCGTTGAAACGGGTCCTGAGAATGTCTTTGACCTGTCGCAAGACCTCCTTGTTTCGAGGAAGAATGTCATCATAAATTCGCCGGATACGAAGCATGGAATCACCTCCTTTGGGTCGAGATTCCGTTCATTGCGATGCTTTCAATGGCGTGAACAAAGGTCATTTCGGATTGATCGATTGCCGCAGCGAACCCGGCATCCGGAGAAAGACAGGGGTTGGCGTTGACTTCGAGAATCCATGGACGACCCTGTGAATCCACGCGAAAATCGATGCGGGCATACCCCTTAAGTCCGAAGACCTCCCAGCCACGGACAGCCAGATTTTTAAGCTGTTGAAGAAGGGTTGCGTCGGATGAGGGAAAGTCGAACCGTCTGGGGGTGTGATGATATTCGTAGGACGAGCTATCCCACTTTGCCCGGTATCCTACGATGGTCAGTTTTTGTGTGCCGTAGTTTTCGAAAATAATCTCCGCCGGAGGAAGCACTTGAATCCCCGCCGCTCCTTCGAGAATCGAGAGATTGAATTCCCGCCCTTCGACGAACACCTCGGCAAAGCAGCTCCCCCCAAGTTTCGGGGCTCGCTCTTTGAGAATTTGATGTAAGGTCTCAAGGCCCTTATTTTCTACGGGTTCATCATCGTCCAATCCCAGAGAACCATGCTCCCATGTGGATTTTACCAACCAGCGTTTTTTTTGTGCTGAGAACAATTTTTTGTTAACGAACGGCAAATCGCAAGGACTGGGGCCGATCCACGCCGGCGTGGGGAGCTCTGTCAGGACCATACGTTCCTTTGCCATGGTCTTGTGGGAGGTAACAAAAATGGATTCTGTGCACGATCCGGTGTAACATATTCCCATGGCATCCAGAAGACCCGGAAACAAATGGATCAACCGGCCTTGACCATCCAGAGATTCCACCAGATTAAATACCAACCGGGGTTCATAGGCCAGCAGTCGATCTTTTATGTTTAAAAGATCCAGGGTGCACGGCATTTGAACGACGTCGTGGCCCAGTTCTTTCAATGATTGGGAGACGGCCTCTGCCTGGACCAGGACATCCTGTTCATCCGGGCGGTCCTCCGGTCCTGTCGCGTTGTGAACAACGGCAATACGCATCAGATTTCTTTCCTTTTTGACGTTTCATGCCGGTCGATTCTCTTTGAGGCCGATGCAAGAATGCGTTCAATCAAGACCTCATAAGAAAGGGGAATTCCTTTGCAGATAATCGGCAGATCCGAATGGTCCGGATGCAATCCGGCCAGAGGATTGATCTCCAAAAAATAAGGTTGACCGGCCTCATCGCACCGAATATCCACGCGACCTGCATCCCGGCAGCCCAAAACCTGCCAGGCGTTGAGGGCGATGTCTTCAGTTTTTTGGATCAGCGGTTCTTCTGAGGATCGAACCGAACGATATTGAACCAGTTCTTCGCAACGCTCTTTGTTGACGTAAGAATATACTCCTTCTTCGGCTCCGGCCAGCAAGATCACTTCAATGGTGCCCAAGACTTCGACATCCGCTCCTGTTCCGATAATTCCAACGGTAAATTCTCTTCCGGAAAGATAACGCTCCACCAGAACCGGTTGGTTGTACGTATGTCCCATGGCCCCACAGGCCGATGCCAGATCACGACGGTGATGAAGAATTGAATGAGGGCTTACCCCTTTTCCCGTTCCTTCGGCCACCGGCTTGATAAAATAAGGCGGCGGAAAGGTCACCAACCTTTCGTCACCCTCTTTTTCAACCACCCAAAAATCGGATGTGGGAATCTTAGCATCCCGAATGACCCGTTTGGTCAACCCCTTGTGAAGGGTCAGGCTCATGACCAGAGGATCCGAGAAAGTGTAGGGAATGTTGTATACGTCCAGAATCGCCGGTACCTGAGCCTCCCGACCGATACCGTTTAACCCCTCGGCAATGTTAAAGACCAGATCCCAGCGGTTTCCCCGGGCCAGTCGTTCAATGAGCCGGCGGGCATTTCCAATGCGATCCGTTATATACCCCAGCCCCCTGATGGCTGTTTCAAGAGCGTCAATGGTGTCTTCCCGGTCGAACTCGGCTGTTTCCAATTCGTCGTATCCGGCCGCCAGATAGTCGGACCGCAGATCATAGGTCAAACCGATCTTCATGACGATAGGTCTCCTTTTTCCATAATTTCCTGGTAGAGCAGGTGACGCCAATGCTCGGCCTCGCCCTGGCGAAAACCTTGAATCGTTTGTTCCAGGTGCTTGCCTATCGGCAACAGGTGTACCGGGCACTCCGGCGCCAGGTCCGGATAGAAGCCCTGAGCGTTATAAAGATGAGGGTGCAACCGGCAAACCAGAGGACGAACTTCCAATGAAAGGGTACACCCCATGGTGCTCAAAAACAGACACCTGCCTGAAAATTCCCGTTTGACGACACGGCGTGTTCCATCGGATCGAAACACCTGGCAGTCCCACTGGGGATCATCGGATTGATCCCTGTAAGCTTCTGTGGAGCAGCGGCGAAATTCATAAAAATCGTACTTTTTCGTAAAATTGAAAATCCGGCGTACATCACCCATTGTTACAAAAATATCCGTTTCGACGCAACAGGTTTTACCTTGCTGAGCGCAAAGGGTACATAGAACGACATGATCGATCATATTGATCCTCCCATACTCACCCATGGGTGTTTAAACCTAAAATGAGCGTTTAAAATTTTAAAAGGGGATAAAATATTTATTTTAGGTTAAAAAATAAAAGCCATAAATACAAAAGACTTGCCGGCGGCAAGCCTTTAAACCGTTATGGTCACATAGTCATCCGGTATAAGCCCGATTGTCAGGTGCCAACAACATCCGGGGGGACACTTAAAATGTCCCCCCTTATGGGGGACACTCACTAAAGAACGCTTACATTTGAATGTCATGGAAAATGATGTCTATTCCATTGGAATTCCCTCAACGTTTTCATGGATCACGGGAGTGTTCGCAAACGCCGGAGATAAGCAATGCTGCGGGTCCGGATACTGAAAGGTTTTTCCTTCATAGTTGCGCAGAGTCCACTCCGAACTGTCGCGACCCGTGACATAATCGGGCATTACAGGAATCTTGCCGCCTCCCCCGGGGGCATCGATCACATAAGTGGGGACGGCATAACCGCTGGTAAAACCTCTTAGTCCTCTGATAATTTCCAATCCTTTCTCTACGGGCGTGCGAAAATGGGAAGATCCTGAAATGGGATCGCATTGGTAAAGATAATAGGGTCTCACTCTCATCTTCAGCAAGTGGTGCATCAGTTCAGTCATGGTATCGACGGTGTCGTTAATCCCCGCCAAAAGCACCGTCTGAGAGTTTAGGGGGATGCCGGCATCCGCCAGCATGGCACAGGCACGATAGACCTCCGGTGTGCATTCATCCGGATGGGTGAAATGAAGGCTCATCCATATCGGATGATGCCGTCTAAGCATTCGAACCAACTGAGGCGTAATACGCTGGGGTAAAACAGCCGGAACTTTCGTCCCGATGCGCACAATCTCCACATGGGGTATCTGCCGCAGCTTTGTAAGAATCCAATTGAGGCGATCATCGCTCAACGTCAGCGGATCTCCTCCGGAAATGAGAACGTCCCGGATTTGAGTGTCGGCCCGGATATAATCCATGGCCTTTTCCAGGCGATTCCGGGAAGGGTACAATCTGCCATGCCCGACAACCCGTGATCGTGTGCAATACCGGCAGTAGGTGGAACAAAAATCGTGAGCGAGTAAAAGAACTCTGTCCGGGTACCGATGGATAAGCCCCGGTATAGGACTCTGACGATCTTCGCAAAGGGGATCGTCGGCTTCTTCGGGTGCTTTAAAAAATTCATGGACAGTCGGAACCACCGTTCGTCTCAAAGGAGAATCCGGGTTTTCCCGGGAGATAAGGCTCAAATAATAAGGCGTTATCCCCAACGGCAGTTTCACCGACAAATTTCCCAAAGCATCGGTTTCCTCTGTGGAAAGGTTTAAAAACCGACGAAGTTGAAGGAGCGTATGTATTCGATGATTGATCTGCCAATGCCAGTTGTTCCATTCCTTGTCATTTGCATTTGGAAAGTACTTGCGCCGGAATGCCTTGGTTTTATCGGATGTTTTGGGTTGTCGTCTGACGGCGAAGGGTAAAACGACCGCCGTTTGCCGGTGGGGTATAATTCTCCGGGGTTTGGGGTGCAGGTTGGTTAATGATAGAAGTCTACCTGGAGGTTCTTCACAATCCTCCTGAATTTCATCTTTGTGGGCATCTTTACTATAACATTGTAAAAGCGATGTTCCATCATCCATTTCTTTTGTCTCCTATAATAAGAAGTTATAAAATATTATGGTTCAGTCTAATCACATCTATGAAAAAATCAAGCGATTTTTTTTAACTTTTCAACTTTTTTTAAAAATATTTTTTAAGATGCCCTTAACGATCGGTTGGCAGAAAAGAATCGTTTTCATTCGATTGCCGATATAATCTATCGGCCAAAAAATTTGTTTATTGAGGAAAAATTATATGGATGAGAGGAAAAACGTACATAAACTTTAGCTCGCTTTAGGCACTTCAAACTTCAAACTTTTGGACTTCAGCTTATCCGAGATAATTGTCCTGATTAAAATGCGTCACCATATTTATGAACTGCAACAGCGAGTGCATTCCCCGCAGCTTGCTGCGGGGTTAGCGAGCGAATATAAAATTAACAGAATTCCTTACAGTCGAAGATTCCCTGCAGCTTGCTGCAGGGAGCTTCAATTAGGGCACTTAGCTTGGAAATAAATACAGAATTTGGGAATTATTATGCATCCGGCATCATATTCGCGTTAAGTTGTCCGCAGGCCGCGGAAATGTCTTGCCCCTTGCTGTGACGAATAATGGCCGTATAATTGTTTTTGTTCAAAATATCCTTGAAATGAAGGATCACAGATTCTTCCGGACATTCAAATTTGCTCTCTTTGTAGGTGTTAAAGGGAATAAGATTAATTTTGGCCCGTATCGGTTTCAGCAATCTGGCCAGGCGTTTTGCATCTTCTTCAGAATCATTGATCCCTTTTAACAGAATATATTCAAACGTGATTTTTCGGCGGGGCATTAGGGGATATCTGGCACAGGCATCGAGAAGGCTTTCTATAGGGTATTTTCGATTGATTGGCATTAGCATATCGCGGGTTTTGTTCTCCGTGGCGTTTAATGATATTGCCAGATTAACCGTTGTTTCACGCCCCAAATCGGAAATCTTGGGAACAATACCTGCCGTAGAAACCGTCAACCTGCGGCTTGAAAATTCGAGTCCGACGTCCTTGTCGGTAATGATATGAATTGCATCGACAACATTGGCAAAATTGGCCAGAGGCTCTCCCATTCCCATCATAACAATATTGGTGAGACGTTTTGACCCGCCGATCTCATTTGCAACATCGCGAACCTGAGCAATTATTTCGCCTTTTGTGAGATTTCTTATAAACCCCCCTTTTGCAGTAAGACAAAATAGACAGCCTTGTGCACAGCCGACCTGACTTGATATGCAGAGTGTATAATGATCCTTTTCCGGAATGAGCACACTTTCGACATATTTGCCATCGCTGAGCTTAAAAAGATACTTCTTCGAACCATCCTGTGATGTTTCGACACGTGCCTTTTCAAGCCGGTGTATATAAAAATGTTGCGAAAGTTGCTTTCTGATCTCCATTTTAACATCGGTCATCACGTCAAATGTGTCTGCCTGTCGAAGATAGATCCATTTTAAGATCTGATTGGCACGATAAGACTTGATATCCCTGTATTTAAGCCATAAAATAAGCTCATCTCTTGTGAGTTCTTTGATGTCTTCTTTTTGTAAAATAGCGCTCATGGGTTGTGTTGATATGAATCTAATTTAACGTATCAAAAATTATATTATATATAGTTTAGTAAAATCGTACGATGATTTTATTAAATCTTGACATAGCATTATTTTACGATTACATTCAAGGTTTTTAAAATTTAGATTTTATTGGTACTTTTATGTTTGATAATTTAACCGACAAGCTGAATGCCGTATTTAAAAAGCTCAAAGGGCACGGCAAATTAACGGAAAAAAATATCGAAGAAGGACTTCGGGAAGTCCGGATGGCGCTTCTCGAGGCCGATGTGCACTTTAAGGTCGTAAAAAGTTTTATCAGCAGTATTAAAGAGCGCGCGCTCGGTCAGGAGGTCATGTCAAGCCTGACTCCCGGTCAGCAGGTCATAAAAATAGTCAATGATGAGCTGACAGAACTAATGGGAGGCATGATCGAAGACTTGAATCTTTACGGTTCTGTGCATGTTTCGATAGATGCTGGTTGGTCTACAGCGATCCGGTAAAACAACAACAGCGGTAAGCTCGCCGTTTTTTTGCGAAAAAAGGGAAGAAAGCCTTATCTAGTTCCGGCAGATGTTTACCGTCCCGCCGCCATTGATCAGTTAAAAAAGCGATGATTCTATTAAATCTTGACATAGCATTATTTTACGATTACATTCAAGGTTTTTAAAATTCAGATTTTATTGGTACTTTTATGTTTGATAATTTAACCGACAAGCTGAATGCCGTATTTAAAAAGCTCAAAGGGCACGGCAAATTAACGGAAAAAAATATCGAAGAAGGACTTCGGGAAGTCCGGATGGCGCTTCTCGAGGCCGATGTGCACTTTAAGGTCGTAAAAAGTTTTATCAGCAGTATTAAAGAGCGCGCGCTCGGTCAGGAGGTCATGTCAAGCCTGACTCCCGGTCAGCAGGTCATAAAAATAGTCAATGATGAGCTGACAGCGCTAATGGGAGGCATGCTCGAAGACTTGAATCTCTCCGGTTCTGTGCCTGTACCGATAATGCTGGTTGGTCTACAGGGATCCGGTAAAACAACAACAGCGGGTAAGCTCGCCGTTTTTTTGCGAAAAAAGGGAAGAAAGCCTTATCTGGTCCCGGCAGATGTTTACCGTCCTGCCGCCATTGATCAGTTAAAAAAGCTGGGTGAGCAATTGTCTGTTCCGGTATTTCCTTCCAGTTTGGAAATGGATCCGGTTCAAATTTGCCAGGAAGCCAGAACAACGGCACACCGGACAGGATGCGATACCATATTAATTGATACCGCCGGCCGTTTGCATATCGACGAAGCGTTGATGGACGAGCTTTGCCGCATCAAAGATGCGGTAAAACCCGCCGATATCCTTCTTGTGGCCGACGCCATGACAGGTCAGGATGCTGTAAATATCGCCAAGTCATTCAACAATACCCTTGATATTGGTGGTGTTGTCCTCTCAAAGATGGATGGTGATGCACGTGGCGGAGCAGCCCTGTCTATCAAATCCATAACCAACAAACCCATAAAATTTGTTGGTGTCGGTGAAAAACTGAGTGATCTTGAGCCGTTTCACCCTGACAGGATGTCTTCAAGGATTCTTGGAATGGGTGACGTTCTTACCATAATAGAAAAAGCTCAGTCTGTCGTTGACGAGAAGAAAGCAGCCGAACTCGAAAAAAAATTAAGAAAAAATGCGTTTACACTGGAAGATTTTCGTGATCAAATGGTTCAGGTTAGGAAAATGGGTTCTATGTCGGAAATAATTAAAATGATTCCCGGCATGAACAAGATGAAGCAACTGAAAAACTTAGAAGTTGACGATAAAGAACTGATTAAGATCGAAGCGATCATAAATTCCATGACACCCCAGGAACGGCATCATCATACGTTAATCAAGGGAAGCCGCCGTAAAAGAATTGCCAAAGGAAGCGGAACCAGTGTACAGGATATAAATAAATTGCTTAAGAATTATAATCAGGTTATGAAAATGATTAAAAACATAAACAAAGGTGGCATGCGCGGGTTTGGCGCGGGTATGCCGTCGTTTTGAAGGAGAAATTTGTATGTCAGTTAAAATCAGGTTGGCCAGGCACGGCGTAAAAAAAAGACCCTTTTATCGAATTGTTGTGGCTGATAGTAAATCCCCTCGTGATGGTAGATTCCTGGAAAATGTCGGCACATACAATCCGGTGTTAGATTCGGCTAAGGTCGTTCTAAAACAAGAGAGAATTAAGTACTGGATTGATCAAGGCGCAATTCTTACAGACACTGTAAAAAGCCTTTTGAAAAAAGAAGGTTTTTTTGCTGAACTTGCATAGTATCTTTACCTCTAACGCTCATAAGCCAACAAAGGAGATGGAGCTATGAAAGAGCTGATTAAATATATTGCTCAGGCGTTGGTGGACAATCCAGAACTGGTTGAAGTTTCAGAGGTAGAAGGTAACCAGACCTCGGTATTAGAACTCAAAGTGGCCAAAGAGGACCTGGGAAAGGTGATTGGGAAACAGGGTCGAACGGCACGGGCCATGCGGACCATATTAAGCGCTGCTTCTGCCAAATTAAAAAAACGATCGGTTCTTGAAATTATCGAATAGTATTGTGGGAAAAGATGGGTTTCTTCCTGTTGGCAAAATCGTTGGCGTTCACGGCGTAAAAGGGAACCTTAAGGTCCATTCTTACGCTGAATCCGTGTCCGCTTTCAAGCCAGATAGTTTGATCCTTGTCATCCATGCCGGAAAGATAGAAAAACATTTTGCTATAAAATGGGCCAAACCTCACGGCAAATCCATCCTTCTATCATTTAAAGGTATTGAGGACCGTAACACGGCCAAAACCCTGATCGGGGCCGAGCTTTTCATCGAACGGATCGCTCTTCCTGAACTCGAAGAAGGCGTCTATTACTGGGTAGACATTATCGGCCTCTCAGTTTTTACAACCGATAATCAATACATTGGCCGTGTTGAATCGATAATGGCAACCGGCAGCAACGATGTATATATCGTCAAAAATCGAACTAAAGATGATCGCACTGAAATACTGATTCCGGCCATTGAATCGGTGGTGATAGAAATAGATTTCGAGAACAAAACGATGCGTGTGGATTTGCCCGAAGGGTTGTGAAACCTTAATGCTGTATTGAGATTTTTTATCCACATCCACACACCGATAACAGGCAATATACTAGGGATGAATTTCATAGCCCTTACGATTTTCCCGGAAATGTTTAATCCTTTTTGGGAACACGGAATTATCAGAAGAGCAATAGACCGAAATAAAATTCGGGTATCCACGATAGATATTAGAAATTTTGCAAAAGGAAAGCACCGTGTGACGGATGACAGGCCATATGGCGGGGGGTGTGGAATGGTCATGAAACCCGAGCCGCTGGCCGCTGCTATCCGGGCAGCAACCCAAAAAGCACCTTTATCAAAGAAAATTCTGCTAACACCCCAGGGGAGACGCTTTGATTCGAGTGTCGCTCATGAATTGTCGTCATCGGAGGGACTTATTCTCATCTGCGGTCGTTACGAGGGTGTAGATGAACGGATTTGTCACGATTTCATCGATGATGAAATTTCCATCGGTGATTATGTTCTTACCGGTGGCGAGTTGGCTGCCATGGTGATTATCGATGCGGTAACCCGACTGATTCCGGGCATACTCGGTGGTAAGGAATCTGCTGAAAAGGATTCGTTTTCAGGTAGCGTTTTAGAATATGCACAATATACTAGACCCAGAAGCTTTGAAGGACATGATGTTCCCGAAATTCTGTTGTCGGGAGACCATAAAAAAATTGAGAACTGGAGGCTTGAAACATCGCTGATCCGGACATTTCTGAAAAGACCGGATTTGTTGGAGAACAGAGCCTTGAGCAAACAGGAGATTGAAATTCTGAGAAAATGGTGTGTTGATATTGAAAAAATCATACACAACCAATCTTTATTTGGCCCTGGTGCACTATCCGGTGGTCAATAAGCATGGCGAAATTATCGCTTCTGCGGTAACGAACCTTGATCTGCATGATATATCCAGATCAGCAAAGACATATGGCGTACGGTCATTTTATGTGGTAACACCGCTTTCTGACCAAAAAGAACTGGTTGAAAAAATTGTTTCACATTGGTTAGAAGGAACAGGCGCGACGTATAATCCAAAACGAAAAGAAGCGCTGAAACTGATCGTCATTAAAAATTCTCTGAATGAGGTTGTAGAGCATATACGTAAAAATGGCGGAGATTTTCCGAAAACGGTTGTAACCAGCGCCGGTAACAGCCCCCGCAATATAAGTTTTAAACGGTTCCATGAGATGTTGCAAGATGGGTCCTTGTATCTCTTGATACTGGGTACCGGATGGGGGCTTTCAGAAAATTTTATGGCTGAGGCCGACTTCGTTCTTGATCCGGTTTTAGGGAATACAGATTATAATCACCTGTCTGTAAGGTCCGCTGCAGCGGTCATTCTCGACAGAGTTTTTGGGAAAAAAGAATAAAATACAATTGGGATTGAATTAACATGTTATTTTGGAGATGAATATGGAAAGATTAAATCAGCTAAAAAGAGAGATGATGCGGCTTGACTTGCCTAGTTTTGCCGCAGGAGATACCGTTAAAGTTCATGTAAAGATCAACAGAAGGTGAAAAGGAGCGTATCCAGGCTTTTCAAGGCGTTGTGATCAGTAAACGAGGCGGCGGAGTCCATGCGACATTTACCGTTCGGAAGGTTTCATACGGCATAGGGGTTGAACGTATTTTCCCGCTGCATTCCCCTGTGATTGATAAAATAGAGATCGTTACTCACGGACGTGTGCGCCGGTCAAAAATCTATTATCTGCGCAAGCTAAGGGGCAAAGCAGCTAGAATTAAAGAGCGTCGAATCAATTAATTGCCAACACATTAAAGTTGAGACCTTTGAAAAACGTTAATTTTTGTTCAAGTTCAAGGAAGGCGAAAATTTTAACCACAGGAATACATCGAGTATTTTGAGGATTAAAATTTGAGCCTGTCGGAACGTAGTGTAGATCCCGATTATCGGGGACACAGAAATTGGGCAAAAAGGGACGTTTTCAAAGGTCTCAAGTTGTTGTCTGCTGAGATTTCATGGAACCAGACCTGTGGTTATTCGAAAACAAAGCCTTTCAAAAAGGCTTTTCAAGAATTGCAGGTATTGATGAAGCCGGCCGGGGACCCCTGGCCGGACCGGTGGTTTCAGCGGCGGTTATTATTCCGATTTCTTTGCAGATTCCCGGAATATCCGATTCAAAAAAATTAACTCCCAAAAAACGTAATTGCCTTTACGAAAAAATATACGATCTTGCCATTTCCGTTGGAATTGGAATCGTTGACCCGTTTGAAATAGATCGTATCAACATCCTTCAAGCAGCTCTTTTGTCCATGGCTATGGCAGTTGAAAATCTTGCCCCCCAGCCGGATTGCCTACTCATCGACGGCATATTTTTGATCTCGTCAGCTCTGCCACAGGAGGCGATACCTAAGGGTGATGCCCTTAGCGTTTCCATTGCAGCTGCGTCAATCGTTGCAAAAGTAACCCGTGATAGACTGATGGAGAGATACCACCAGGATTATCCTCAATTTGGGTTTTCCAAACACAAAGGATACCCGACCAAAGCCCATAAAGAAGCGATCCGGAAATTCGGCTGCTGCCCGATTCACAGAAAAAGTTTCAGAGGGGTTAAGGAACACCTGTAATCCCCATTTTCATTAAGAATTCATATGACTTACCCAAGATGCTCCCGCACCGCTCTGTGAGCGGCATCTCCGACAAGCGGGATTTCGCTTCACTCAACTTTCGTAACACTTTAGCCTTTTGAAAACATTACCGCTTCAGGCATAATTAATTGACTTTCAAAACCTTTTGTTATACGTTTTTTGTGAACGTATAACTTTTAGTTTTAGGAGATTATAATGAATACTGTCAAAGTGTTAACAAAAGGGCAAATCGTAATTCCCGCTTCGATTCGAAAAAAATACAATATACAACCCGGTAATGCACTCCAGATCTTTGAATACGGCAATCTTCTCTATCTGGTCCCGCCGGTTAAAGATCCGGTTCAGGATGCCATGGGGTGTATTCCCAAAACCCCTTCACTGTCTAAAGCGCTTTTGAAAGAAAGAAAAAAGGATTTTGCCGAATGAAATCCGGATACTTGTTTGACAGCCATGCCCTGCTGGCCTTTTTTCAAAATGAATCCGGGGCAAATATCGTATACAAAATCTTACAGAAAAGCAGGAAAGAACACATAGATCGTCTTGTTTGCGTGATTAACTTGGGCGAAATCATCTACATAACCAAAAGAATGTTTGGGGATCAAAAAAAAATTGAAATATTGGGACGCATTCATCAGCTTGGATTTAAGGTACTGCCTGTTCCCGATACCCTGGTTTATCAGGCAGCCGAGATTAAAGCAGAATATCCGATATCTTACGCCGACTGTTTTGTTATAGCCTGTGCTCAAGAGCACAACGCGACCATCGTAACCGGAGATCCTGAATTCAAAAATGTTGAACATTTGGTTAAAATAGAATGGATTTGATAAATTAAACCGCGGAGGCAGTATTTTTTTGATAGGACAAACCAAGGATTGATATTTTTCGAAAATTAAGAAGCATCTATTTTGGAAGGTAGAACATGCCAGAAAAATAAAACTTCTTGAAATTTTAGACGGTTTGAATGACAAACGAATTGTGGATATGCTTTAGCCCGTAAACGCAGAATTAAAAATTGCGTTATGTGTTAGATGTTCCTTGAACAAAATCAGGTATTACGATTTAAGGTTTTATTAATAATGCTAAATAAGCGGCAGCAATTCGGTAAAGAAAGCGAGTCCTTGGCCGTGCGCTATCTTAAAAAAAACGGATACAAGATTTTGGAGCAGAATTATCGCAACAAACTCGGAGAAATAGATATTATTGCCAAAGAAAAGGGGACGCTGGTTTTTGTTGAAGTCAAGGCCAGAAAAACCCATGTTTTCGGAAACCCCAAATGGGCGGTAACACCTAAAAAGCAACGTAAAATTTCCATGGTTGCCCTTTACTACCTCAAAGCCACAAAGCAGATTCATGTCAAAGCAAGGTTTGATGTTGTTGCACTAATTTCAGCAGAAGACAATCCCCAGATAGAGATCATAAAAAATGCCTTTGAACTCGCCTACGGATAGTACAAAAAATACACCAAATAAGGGAACGCTTTTTGTTGTGGCCACCCCTATCGGTAACATGGACGATATTACCCTAAGGGCGCTAAATGTCCTCAACCAGGTTGATCTTATCGCTGCAGAGGATACACGACATACGGGAAAGCTGCTGAAACACCACAATATCAAGAGCCAGCTGATTTCCTGCCATGAGCATAATGAAAAAAAGCGAACACCGCTATTAATTGAACGGATAGAATCCGGATCATCCATAGCGCTGGTGTCGAATGCCGGTACACCCACAGTTTCGGACCCGGGCTATATGCTTCTTCAAAGTGCCGTTGAAAAGGGTATAAGGGTCATACCCATCCCCGGCGCTTCTGCTGTGGTTGCTGCGCTCAGCATTTCCGGGCTGCCCACCGATTCCTTTATTTTTATCGGGTTTTGTGCCAAAAAAAAGGCAAAACGACTCAAACAGCTTCAAGAACTTGCAGATGAAAAAAGGACCCTTATATTTTATGAAAGTCCCGGACGCATTTTGTCTTTTATGGAAGAAATTATTAATGTCATAGGCGACAGATATGGCGTGCTTTGCAGAGAGATGACCAAACTACACGAAGAATTTTTAAGAGGCCGTTTATCAGAACTCATAGATTCGTTATCCCATCGCCCGGCTATAAAAGGTGAATGTACGCTTCTTTTGAAAGGCTGTGAAGAAAATAAAGAAGTTTCAAAGGACGTCATACGCGCTGAATTGATTGAAGCACTGGGTAATAAAAGGGGCAAAATATCAGATGTTTCCAGAATTATTGCCCAAAAATACGGCCTTTCTAAAAACAAGGTGTATGATGAGGCGTTGAAGCTCAAAGCTGAACGCCCAAAGGGAAAAGAGTAGAAACCTTCAATTAAGTGCCTAAAGTCTAAAGTGATCTAAAGTGCCTAAAGTTGAGGTAGCGCTAACGCGCTGTCATTAAAATATAATTGGCCAAAAAATTCCTTAATTTTAGCTCACTTTAGCTCACTTTAGGCACTTGTAACTTTTTTGTGTTTTGATATCAAAGTCAGCATATCAGTATAAATGGAGTCTTATTATCTTGGATGCCATGCAAAAGCATTTGATTTGTCCGGTCATTCTTGTTGTTCCGGATAAAAAGCAACAGCTAACGGGCAGAGAAAAAGTTTCCTTTCTCAGCAGGCATGCCAGAAAGGCGCTTGAAATATCCGCACAAAAGAGCCGGATTCAACTCGGTGATCTTAAAAAAGATGAAAATGGTGTTCCTTTGCCCTTTAACGGAAATTACTGGTCTGTAACCCATAAGACCGGATATGTCGCCGGAGTCATTGCCCGGGAAAGGATCGGCATTGATCTGGAAAAAATCCGACCTGTTAAAGAAGCCCTTCACAGAAAAACGGCCCATGACAATGAATGGGCGCTTTCAGATACCGATAAAACCGTCCTTTTTTTTCGATACTGGACGTCCAAAGAATCGGTACTCAAGGCTTTGGGTACCGGTATCCGGGATTTGTTAAAATGCCGCATTGAACGGATCATCGACGATAACCATCTTGTCGTAAATTACAGAGAACAGAATTGGGTTGTAGAACATTTTTATTTCAACGGGCATATTGCATCGGTGGTTAAAAATAATGTTGATGTGGAATGGACATTTTTTAAAGACACTTCTTTGCCCATTCAATAAACAAGGAGGTTTACATGACTGAGCCGACGTTAAACCATGCGGCTGTTGAAAGGTTTAAACCATTTCAGGATGAAATATTAAAAAGCCATAAAGATAACATTCATTCCATCACGATCACCGGAAGTGCCGTGACAGATGATTTTGATCCAGAGAAATCGGATGTTAATTCAGTATTTGTCCTCAATAAAATAAATTTAAGATTTTTCGAAGTTCTGGCGCCTTTGGGGAAAACATACGGTAAAAAAGGGATTTCAGCGCCGTTGATCATGACGCCTGAATACATCATGCGTTCTCTTGATGTATTTCCCATAGAATTTCTGAACATAAAACTGCTTCACGAAACCATATTTGGTGAAGATCTTTTTCAGAATCTTTTGATTGACCGATCGGATCTCAGGCTACAGTGCGAAAGGGAACTGAAAGTCAGATTGATCGGTCTCAGGCAAGGGTATATCTCTTCCATCGGCGATGCCAAAATTCTCACCGATCTGTTTATCAATACCATTGCAGGATATATTCCCCTTTTCAGAGGCATTATCCTCATTTTCGGAAAGGAGCCACCGTTAAAAAACGAGGATGTCTTAGCGGTTCTTGAAGAAGTCTCCGGTGTCAATACCCAGGTATTTAGAACGGTTTTAAAGCAAAAAAGACAAAAGACAAAAATGATGATAACACAGCTTAACGCTATTTTTAAAGATTACTATGTTGCGATCGAGAAACTGGGAGATATTACGGATGGGATTAAGGAATAGACGTCTATCGTTAATAACGGCCGTTTTTGTTTTCTTTCTGTTTGTATCTGTTGGTCGGTCGGCGGATATTCCGGAAAAGCCGCAGAGATATGTAGTTGACCTGGCAGGCATTGTCGACGATGCCGTGGAAAACCGATTGAACGGATACCTTCAGGAACTTGAACAAAAGACAACGGCCCAGATGATTATCCTGACCATACCGAGTCTCGAAGGCGAATCCATCGAAGACTTTTCAATAACAATTGCCCATGACAAATGGAAACTGGGTCAAAAGGGAAAGGATAACGGTGTACTGTTCCTCATTTCCGTGAAAGATCGAAAGTACAGGATCGAGGTCGGATACGGACTCGAAGGTGTGCTCCCGGACAGCCTTGTCGGCAGTCTGGGCCGAGATTTGTTGGTCCCTTATTTTAGAAAGGGCGACTACTCAAACGGTATTTTTGCAACCACCCTTGCAATGGCAAATAAAATTGCCGCAGATGCCGGCGTTAAAATAGAAGGAATGCCCTCGATAAAATACCGCAACTCCGCCCACGGGCAAACCTGGCAGTCCTATTTCCACGATCATTGGTATCGTGTTTCTCATTATTATGGGAATACTGTTTATTAAAAACCCAAGAGCATTTCTGCTGTTTCTTTTATTCTCTTCCATGGGTGGAAGAAGAGGTTCATGGGGCGGCGGCGGCGGATTCGGTGGCGGTGGATTCGGCAGTTTCGGCGGTGGCGGCGGTGGCGGATTCGGCGGTGGGGGGGCGTCCGGAGGATGGTAGTTAGTGTCCATCAAGAAATGGCCCTTTTTGTTCCTGATCGGCGTTCTCCGCGGGTTTCCGGCTGTGGCGTACAGACGTACGCCTCACCGCATTCGGGGAAAGTGTTAAAGATTCAAAAAGTGTCTCATATTTTCATTAAGTTGTAGAAATTCCGAAACGTTTAATTATTATTTATCGGAGGATTATTATGTCAAAAAAGATGAAAACCATACTTATCATCGTGGGGGTCGTCGTACTGGTCGGTTTTATGGCGTTCGGCAAGATTATCGCCGGTTATAACCGGGTCATCGCCATGGATGAAGATGTTAAGGGAAAATGGGCCCAGGTGGAAAACCAGTTAAAGAGAAGATATGATCTGATTCCCAATCTGGTTGAAACGGTAAAAGGGTATGCAAAGCATGAAAAAGAGCTGTTCGAAAATATCGCGCAAGCCAGGACCTTATACTTTCAAGCAAAAGATGTAAAAGACAAAGTTAAAGCCTCAAACCAGCTCGAAGGTGTACTCTCAAGGCTTCTTTTTCTGCAGGAAAGATATCCCGTACTCAAGGCCAATGAATCGTTCCTTAAACTTCAGGACAGTCTTGAAGGAACTGAGAACAGGATTGCCGTGGAAAGAAAACGGTACAATGAGTCGGTTCAAATTCTGAACACACATATCCGTACATTTTTCGGAAGGTTTTATGCCATGATTGCGGGTGTCTCAAGCGCTGCGTATTATGAAGTGCCGGAGGCAGAAAAAGCAACTCCTAAGGTAACATTTTAAACACGCTGTTAAAGAATATGACGATTTTTCGCTCAATGGAGATTTTACATCGGATCGTTGTTTCTAAAGGAGGATTTCAATGATGTACATTAATGGGCACTGGGTCAACGCTGTCAGCGGTTCAATTTTCCCCGTCCACAATCCTTCAAATAATGAAAAAATCGGAGAAGCGGCAGATGGAAATCAAGACGATGCCCGGCAGGCCATAGAAGCGGCCCATCGGGCCTTTGGAACCTGGTCCGGCTTGACCGCCTATCAACGATCAGAATACCTTTACATGGCGTATCAGTTGATGATGGAGCAAAAAGAACACCTGGCACGGGTGATGACCGAGGAACAAGGCAAACCCTTAAAGGCCGCTATGGGGGAAGTGCAATACGGTGCGGATTTCTTGCGCTGGTACGCGGAAGAGGCCAAACGGGTTTACGGAGAGACGATTCCGGCTCCCCGTTCAGATCAGCGGTTTATTGTGATACGTCAGCCGGTAGGGGTGGTAGCGGCCATTACACCCTGGAACTACCCCATGTCCATGATTACTAGAAAAGTCGCCCCGGCACTGGCTGCCGGATGTACCGTGGTGTTGAAACCGGCGGAAGCAACGCCTTTGTGCGCCGTTGAAATGTTTAAAATATTTGAAAAGGCACAAATTCCTGCCGGTGTGGTGAATCTTGTTACAGCGTTGAACCCCGCTCCAATTGGCGAAGCGTTCATTACGCATCCTTTGGTTTCCAAAATTACATTTACCGGCTCCACCGATGTTGGAAAGCTTCTGGGCCAAAAACGCAGCAAAACAGATCAAACGTGTTTCTCTGGAACTCGGAGGTCATGCCCCGTTTATTGTTTTCGAAGATGCCGACCCGGTATATGCTGCAAAGGGTGCCGTGCTGGTCAAGTTTCTGAATACCGGACAGGCCTGTATCAGTCCAAACAGAATCTTCGTTCATCATCGTATCGTGGGGCCATTTATCGAGGAATTCAAAAACCGTGTGTCAAAAATGCGTGCCGGCAGCGGATTTGAAAAGGGCGTAACCATTGGTCCCTTGGTAAACGCCGCAGCCTTGGAGAAGGTTGACCGACAGGTGACAGATGCATTGGAAAAAGGTGCAACCTTGATTTGCGGGGGCAAAAGACTGATGGATAACCATCTGGACAAAGGATTTTTTTATGCCCCTACGGTGCTCAGGGATGTTACACCTGAAATGCTGATTTACCGGGAAGAGACATTTGGACCGGTGGCTCCCATCATTATCTTTGACACTGAAGAATCTGTTTTGAACATGGCCAATGATACCCGTTACGGCCTGGCATCTTATGTGTATACCCGTGATCTTTCCTGCGCCATGCGCATGTTCGAAAACCTTCGTTTCGGCATAGTTGGCATTAACGATATCAATCCGACAGCAGCCGCAGCCCCTTTCGGCGGTATGAAGGAAAGCGGTTTGGGGCGCGAAGGGGGAAAAGAAGGTATCGGCGAATATCTTGAAACCAAGTTGGGGGGTTTTTCCATACAATGAAAGTCAAGAACAATTGATGTTGAACGTGAAAAGGAGAAATAAAAACATGAACCTCCCTGAAACCTCATTAAAGACTCAGCACAAATTTTTAGATTTTCTTTACTGGAATCTGGTGGTTTCCGTACCGTTTATTGCCGCCTGCATTGCTATCGTTGAAAAATCGATAGCGTGGTTAATCATATATATTATTGCATGCATTTTGCTGGTTATGGTTATATACCGATTTTACTGTATCCATTGCCCCCATTATCATCAAAGCGGCAAGACATTAAAATGTATGTTTTTTTGGTGGATGCCAAAATTTTTCAAAGCAAAATCCGGTCCGTTAAGCCCGATGGAAAAGACAGTGTCTGTCATTGCACTTCTTGTCATCATAATGCTTCCCATTTACTGGTTATTGCTGCAGCCGGGGTTGCTGGTGATCTATCTGTTGTCTATCGGGGTTTTGGGTTTAACTTTAAGACGATATGAGTGCAAAAGATGTGTTTATTTTCAATGTCCGTCAAACTGTGTTCCGGAAGAATTAAAATAAACGTCCAGGAATTTCATCAACTTGTTGAAATCATAAGTCTTTAACAGGTGCTTCCTTTTCCCACTGCTACATGGAATGGTGGAATGATGGAATCGTGGAATATTGGGTCTTAGAGCGGAACCCGTCATTTTTAAAAAAACGATGGGAAACCTTTCCTCCAAAAAACCGGCCCGCCAAATACCGGCGGACAAGCGGACAAGTAAACCCATCATTCCAAGATTCCAATCTTCCATTATTCCCCCCGGGCTTAGGCCTTAAGGGCCGGAGGCCAATTGTGAGCGAAGCGAACTAAGTTTTATTATATCAACTGCCGGCTCATCAGAACTTTCATCGCGCCGGAACTGCATGTTGTAACCAGTGAAAGGGCCTCTGAAATACATTGATTGATTTCGGATCTTTTTCGGAGTTTGATCTTCCCCATCGCTTCCATTATTTTCCTCTCGGCGCCGATGAAATTCATGGATCTTTCAACATGCTGTGCAATTCGTATCTCACCGGCAAGAGCTTCTAAAAATGATACCATCATTTTTTCAGCACCCAGACGCTCATTACCTTCAAGGCCATCCATTGTTAGCCAAGAGATCTGAAGCAATGATAAGTTCTGATTTTATCCGCTCAGCGTATTGATAAGTTAAAATCGCTTTTCGGGTATTCATCTGTCCTTTTGCTTTTCATGAACAATCTGAAACACTTGAGTTTGCAAATTTAAAAACCTGCCTTATGTTACAATTACGAATCGGCAAATGCAAGCTGGACGTTTCACCGATGTTTGATTGACCGGGCCTTTGTGCCTGTCCTTTTCTTGACATAGAGTGAGCTTATACCTGAATTTTGCATGAAAAGTGATGAGAAAAAAAAGATCATCATCCGACCTGTCCGCTCGTGCCTCGCAGAGGCAGGCGGGTATACCATTCGGATAAAATGAAAAAGGAGACAATTCCATGAATCAAAAGACATTTAAGGCAATGGTGGTCACAGAAAAAGAGAACGACCAGTTTGTCAGAGAAATAAAGGACAGAAATATTGATGACCTTCCACAAGGAGATGTGCTCGTCAAAGTCAAGTACTCTTCATTAAATTACAAGGACGTTCTTTCCGCCATAGGAAACAGAGGTGTTACAAGACAATATCCGCACACGCCTGGAATTGACGCTGCAGGAACCGTCGCCGAAAGTCAAAGCAAGGATTTTAAAGCCGGAGATGATGTGATCGTGACAAGCTATGATCTCGGAATGAACACATCCGGCGGTTTCGGTCAATATATTCGCGTTCCGGCGGATTGGGTCGTCAAGATGCCCGAACATCTTTCCCCTCGAGAGAGCATGATATTCGGAACAGCCGGCTTCACGGCAGCTCTTTCGGTTTACAGGCTGGTTGACTACGGAGTTACTCCAAACAAAGGGCGAATACTGGTTTCCGGTGCAACGGGAGGAGTTGGAAGTATCGCAGTCTCCATACTTGCCAAAGCGGGCTATGAGGTCGTGGCGGTAAACGGAATCGTGGATGAAAAGGATTTTCTACTAGAAATTGGCGCAAAAGAGGTCATTAGTATAGAAGAGGCTACCGACTCCAGCGGCAAGCCGCTTCTAAAAGGACTTTGGGCAGGTGGCATTGATACGATCGGCGGAGAAATACTGGCAACAATGATCAAATCAATACAGCCTGACGGTGGGGTCACGTGTTGTGGGAATGTAGGGTCGCATGATCTGCCCCTGAATGTCTATCCTTTTATTTTGCGTGGGGCGACATTGATGGGGATTGATTCGCAGAATTGTCCGATGCCCATGCGCCTGAAGGTATGGAATAAAATTGCGAGTGAGTGGAAACTTGAGCGTCTAGAGCTCTTGACCACTGAAGTGTCTCTGAATGAACTGAACGAACGAATAGATCTTATCCTTCAAAGAAAACACAAAGGAAGAACCATCGTAAGGCTGCCGGAATAATCGATTCCATTCAGCGTTTTGACATTCTTTAAATTTGAATTCCCGCTGTTTGTTAAAGCGAAGTGGAAATTCCGCCAGCAAGATCACGCAGGTTTATCTGCGGGAGTTATATAAAATCGTTACACGATTTTATTGGCATAAAAAAAGCTTGTTATGGAAATAACAAGCTTGGTTGAAAAATGGCGGGAGTGACGAGACTTGAACTGAACATGCCACCATGCTTGTCTAATAAGGGTTTGCGGTGTGTCTTATCAACTTCTAATCAACCGAAACGATTTTTAAGGGTACAAACAAGGTACAAACAAACCGGAAAAACCCCAAGGCATGAAAATAAAAAAGCAGGTCATTTCTGAACCCCGCTTCGGAGAATTGGAAGGTTGTTGAAAACTTAACCTGACGATATCACAACTTCTGAATCCACTTTTAAAACAATGGATACATAGCAGTAAATCAAAAGTTGGTGGCGCCAGGCTAAGCCTGGGGCGTTGGAATAGACAGGCTGTCGAGCCTGCTTGAAATTCGCCATCAGAGTCCAGTGGGTTCGAATCCTAACCCGGTAAGGGTTTGCCACCCGCCGGAAGCGAGTCTTGCCAGTGTAGGGAAACCGAAGCTTGGAAGCGTAGACAGCAAGTGCTGAAGCTGTGTGAATCAGCCTCGAAATTGATATCGTTGCGGCCTTCGTCGTCTGACCAGCGGGGGCAACACCGGACTGCCGCAATGGCATGGCGGAACGGCGCGGCCGGGGTCTCTTGAGCAGGGCAAAGGCATGGGAAGGACTCTCCAGGAACCTGGGAGCCCCTCGCTGTTCCATCGTATAGAAACTGGCGCGGGTGACCATCGGGGCGAGCCCGTAAAACCCGGGCCTGCAAAGTAACCCTCCTTTCGGGGACTTGCAGGAGATACGAAAGTGAAAATCGGAAGGCCGATGGTACGGTTGTGCGGAGGCAACGAAGCGCATTCGGATGACGGCAGGGAGTCTTAGCACGGCAATAGTACCGATGAGGACGGCGAATCCTGTCCGGGGAGAGCCGGAGTGATGGAAAGGGCCGTGCCGGGTCATGGGACTGTTGGTGGGAAACACGGAGGGTACATTGGAATCCGGGAGTGTGTACACGAAACAGCAACGGATAGCAAAACTTGCAAAGCAGATGCCGGACGCCGGCTTTACCTCGCTTGCCTATTACGTGGATCGGGAGTGGCTGAAAGAAGCCTATCGGCAAACCCGCAAGGAAGGTGCGGTAGGAGTGGACGACGTGATGGCCGCGCAATACGAGGGGGACTTGGAGAATAATCTTTCTTTGTTGCTGGAGCGGTTCAAGTCAGGGAGTTACTTTGCTCCACCGGTGAAGCGGGCGTATATCCCCAAGGAAGTTGGGGGAGAGCCGATAAGGCCGATTGGAATTCCGACGCTGGAAGACAAGATCTTGCAGCGAGCGGTGGTAATGTTGTTGGCACCGCTTTATGAACAGGATTTTCTTGACTGTTCGTACGGGTTTCGGCCGGGCCGCAATGCGCTTCAGGCGTTGGAGGCATTGTGGCATGCGATCATGGGAATGGGTAGTGCCTGTTGGGTGTTGGAGGTAGACATTAAAAGCTACTTTGACACGGTAAAGCACGAGTATCTGCGGGAATTTTACAAGAAACGGGTACGAGACGGTGTAGTTACCCGGGTGCTGGGCAAATGGCTTAAGGCAGGGGTGATGGAAAACGGGGCGCTGCACTATCCAAAAGAGGGAACACCTCAAGGAGGAGTTATATCGCCGCTGTTGGCCAACATCTATCTGCATGAAGTTCTGGATGTCTGGTTTGAGCGGGAGGTGCGGCCGAGGCTGAAAGGAAAGGCGGAGTTGATCCGTTTTGACGACGATTTTGTAATCGTATTCAGCAATTAGGACGACGCGTACCGCGTGAACGAGGTTCTACCGAAGCGCTTTGAGCGATTTGGACTGACCATCCACGATACGAAGACACGGCTTGTGGATTTTCGCTGTCCCGGAGGAAGGGACAGCGAGCTGGAGGTTTTCGACTTTTTGGGTTTTACTCATTACTGGGGGAAGTCCCGAAAGGGGAGGTGGGTGGTGAAGCGAAAGACGACCAAGAAGAAGCTGAAGCAGGCTGCGAGGCGTGTGTATGAATGGTGCAAGCGCAACCGGCACAAGCCCGTAAAGGAGCAGTGGCGGACGTTGAGCCGGAAATTACACGGGCATTACGGCTACTATGGGGTCACATTTAACATGCGTGGTGTGAAAAGCTTCTACGAACAGGCCAAGCGATCCTGGTGCAAGTGGCTGAACCGGAGATCACGGGACAAAGACATGCCATGGGAGCGCTTCAACAGGTTGTTGAGGCGATATCCGTTGCCTGCGCCACGGATTGTGCACCAATACTCATAGCGAATCCATGACACCGAGGAACCGTATGCGTTAATCGCGCTCGTACGGGTCTGTGGGGGCTCCGGGAGGGCAACTTCCCGGTTCTACCC
>CAVPLW010000009.1:0-467138 GCA_963706295.1 uncultured delta proteobacterium
TGGTATAGAAGTTGAATCAACTCAAATACCTCAATATAACCGCAAAAATTGAATCAAAAGCGATGATCAAAAAAATACTGCTGACAACTGCAGAGGTTGTCGCCTGGCCCACAGAGGCCGCCCCACCTTTAACGCGAAATCCCCTTAAACAACCAATCCAGGATATAAGCAGTGCAAAAACACCGCTTTTGAAGATTCCCAAAAAAATGTCAAAAAGGCTCAACGTCTTAAACGTTTGTAAAATGTATGCGTTTGCGGTCAAATCCAGCATGAAGACACCCACCGTCAGCCCTCCCAATATGGCAAAGACGTCGGAAAATAAGGTCAGGATGGGAACCACAATAACAGAAGCCATGATTTTGGGAACGACCAGATACCGTGTGGGATCAAATCCCATGGTAAAAAGAGCGTCGACTTCTTCGGATATCTTCATTGTACCTATCTCTGAGGCAAATGATGAACCGGATCGTCCAGCTACAACAATTGCCGTCATAATGGGGCCTAATTCTCGAGTCATCGCCAGGCTTACCAATGAAGCCACATAAATATTGGCACCAAACATCTGGAGTTGAATTGATGACATAAAGGCCATGATGAGGCCCATCATAAAACTGATCATTCCTACAATCGGAACGGCATCAACCCCTGTTTTTTGCATGTAAAGAAACGTGTCGTTCATCCGCAACGTTTTAGGATGAAGAAAGGAATAAACAAATGCCAGACAGACAGATCCCACAAATGAAATCTGATATTTAACATCTGCTGCAAACTTTAGAATAGCATCTCCAAACCTGATAAACATAGAAGGAGGGCGAACCTTGATCAATGGAGGTGTTTCAGCCAGAGCTCCCGAATTGAGAATAAAAAGCACTTCTTCCCTAGCGTTTTTTAAATTAAATTGACTGTTTGCAGCGGTGATCATATCTCTTAATTCAACAAGGACAAGCGCCCCGAAATCATCCAGGTATGTAACCTTTTTAAGATCTACGGTTAGTGACACAGGTCTCCGATCTTTTATCAGCGAGCCAAACAATTCGATCATTTGAGACGCATTGGTGGAATCGATTCTACCCTGGAAATAGATCGTAATTTCTCCATCATTGCTTTCTGAAATTTCATATTGGCAAGACTGAATATCTTTATAATCATCCATGTAAGACGTTGTCCTATCAAATTATTATGTTTCACCCGCCATAAATCCGGTTCTAAGGATTCTAAAAAATAAATTGCTTTGAGCCTGACACATCCGCACCATAGTCGGTTTTTAATCGATGAAGATCCAATTGAAAAATCAACCAGCCGATTTGACGATTGTTTTTGTTCATTTCAAAGGCGATCTCAATGCTTTTCCGGCCCATGGGATGATCTTTGTCTGCTCGATAAAGGGTTAGTACGCTGTGGGTAGAGTTCT
This sequence comes from uncultured delta proteobacterium, assembly GCA_963706295.1. Classification (GTDB taxonomy): domain Bacteria; phylum Desulfobacterota; class Desulfobacteria; order Desulfobacterales; family UBA11574; genus UBA11574. Next base: position 1,412 of record CAVPLW010000009.1, read on the forward strand.
TGCCATCTTCAAAATCTATCCCTTTATAACTGCTTTCTATTGTCGGCGAAATAATTGTGCCCGTGTTTTTTGAATATGCGTCAAATACCTTCTTGTTATTATCTATCAATACGAGACCGTTATAAGGCACTTGGTCCGGTTCTTGAATGTTGAGAAAATCCTTCATCAATTGGTTTGTTTTTGACCGGTCGCCGGTTTCAAAAGGATTTGCCAACATTGATTTCAACAAAAGGTAATCTTTGCTTAATCGGTTTTTCAATTCCAGATGATTAACATTTATTATTTGGGGTTTTGTTGAGAGGTGCGAATGACCCCAAAAAATACCGATGGCCATAAGAAAAATTAAAATCAAGGATGGGAAAAGCCAGTAACGGGTCTGATGGTATTTCTTTTCTAACGTTTTAACAGATGTGACATCACGACCCAATGAAAGAATTCCCTGAAAGTTATTGTGATCGTCGTGAAGGAGGGTTGAGCTGGTGGATATAAACCGGGTTCCATTTTTAGGATGTCTAATACTAAGGATTTTTTCTCTTACAGAGTGTTTTTTCTTTACCTCTTCAAGCAATTTTTTATAAACTTGGGGTCTTTCATAAATTTCTTCCACTGACTTGTTGCACATCTGATCCCAGGACCTGCCGTATACTTCTTCTGCAGCAGCATTCCATGTGATGATTTTTCCTTCTTTATCGGTTGCAATAACCGCATCGGGCAATTGGTCGCAAAACTCTTTGAGTCCATAGAGAATTCGGCTGGTTTCATCAAGACGTTTGGCCAGAATCTTTGATATTTCTCCAGCCACCTCGGGGAAATCATTAATAAAGGCCGTGATTTCGTCCTTGGGTATTCGGATCGCTTTTACATTCTCCCCTGCTTTTATTGTTGCCGTTCGTTTTGCTTTAAGAAGGAAAGACATTTCTCCAAACAACGATCCCTTTTCGGTGATTTCGGCAATTTTTGTATTTCCCTTGAAAACATTCAGCTGTCCGGATACAAGAATAAATAGATCCTGTGAATCATCTCCTTCCAGAAATATCGCCTTTCCTTCCTCAAAAGGAGTGATGTATCGATTTACTTTAACATTTTTGATAACTTCTTCTAACATAAAGTTGCGCTATAATAAAACGTCTCGGAAATTCTACAAATTATCGAAATAACTGATCTTTTAGTGGTGATTTGTTTGTGCCGCCGGTATGGAAGAATGGAATGTTGGAATATTGGGAATAAGAGCGGTAATCAACTGTTTAAATTGTCAAAAAATCCTTCAAATTCATCATTCCAATTGGGGCGAAGCCCCTAAATTCTTTCTCGATTTCATACCGGATTTATTCAAAAAATTCAGATCTTACTGTGAAACATGAACATTCGATGCAATAGATATGCCATAGTTTAAATGATAGAGGTAAGTTTAATAACATAGTAAAAAAGGACATCAATTCAATATGATACATAGATAAAAAAAGAAGCTTTTATAGCTGTGAGAAGGTATGTTGAAATGAAAGGGTATCGGGGTGCCAAATTTTTGACAGAAATTGTTTTAAAATTAAATTGTGCCGACCTATACTTGATTTGACAGAATCGTAAGGCAAGTCAATACATCACTTGACATTTCAATTTCAAAGCTCGATATCACAACCACCAAACCAAGCTCAGACTTCCTGAGATATATCAGAAATCGCTACAACTAATGTCTTGTAATAAGTTCTGGATAGATCAGATATTTCGAACCATGATATTTGTGGAAAATTGCAGTTATGCAGTTTCACGAAGATGTTATGTTAGTGGGACATCTACCGTTTATGGAACGACTGACCGCCTATTTGATCACAGGATCTTTCGAAAAACCGGTATTTAAATTCCAAAATAGCGGAATCGTCTGCCTGGACAAAGATCAGGCAACCGATCCTGGGTGATCAAGTGGGCGTTGATGACCCATATCGGATAAGCATCATCCATAAAAAAAACGCCGAAGGCTTGGCCCGGGTCAGGTAACCTTCGGCGACGGATTTATATTACATTCTATTGCAGCCCTCGCTGTAAAGCATTTAACGATACCTGCAAAGCGGTTTATTCTTTGACTGGTTTGCTTTCAGGAGCCTCTTTCATTTCAGGGGCCTCTTTGGCTTCAAGGGCGCTTTTAAATTCTTTTTTGGGAATTTGCTTGATTTCAGAGTTCTGCAACGTCACATTGGTTTTGGCCTTTTCATCCGTGAATTTTATGGCGCCGCCCCTTTCATCTTTAATTTTGGTTGTGTAATAAACATTGCCGCTAGCCGGATCTTTGACCATGTAATAGCCACCGCAGCCCAAAAACGCGACTAAAAAAAACATTGCCAGTAGAATCGCTAAAACTTTGTGTCTCATTTTTCCTCCTTTATATCGCACTTTATTTGTTTGGTATTTATAGGTTTCGTTTTTATAATATTAAAATATGTCAAAGACAAGCTATAATGCTTCATGAAAAATCCGGATGAGGAGGATCGTAATGCACGATACCTTGCCTGAACTTTCAATTATGAGGAGGGGTGTTAAAACTAAAGGCCCAAAATTGCGATAAGTCATCGGGGAGGTTCTTTACAAATGCTTTACAATGACCGGAAATGTGCATTTAATCAAAGATGTTTTGATAACAGAAATTTTTTGCAAATTTTTTTGAATTTTTCTAAAAAAAATTATTTTACGACAAAATAAGGCTATTAAAATTCGATATCACAACTTAAATTTAATCCCTGTGACTGAAAGATACATTGCAGTAATCTGGAGTCAGCCTTCTTAACTCAATTGGAGATATTATCAGTTTCAAACCAACTCCCTACACCCCAAAATAATGTGTGATCGTAAAAAAAAGCATAAAATATTTGCTTCAATACATTCTTTTTGCTCTATTTTTGCGATCTTTTTCTGCAACAAACTATTCCTTTCGTATCAATACGACACCATTTTTATTCACCTGCAGGTACTTTCCAAAACATCTTCAAATGATTATTGTTAAATATTATTACCGGATAAAGACAGGAAGAAACCGAAATGACGGAAAGAAATAAAATAATTGCAAAGGGTTCGGATGAACAGGTGGTGGGAACTCACATAACTCATCCATCTTTCTCGCAGGCGTTCAAATTTTGGCTCAAGCTTGGTTTCATAAGCTTTGGCGGACCTGCCGGACAAATCTCGATCATGCACCATGAACTGGTCGAACAAAAGAAATGGGTCAGCAACGAGCGGTTTTTAAATGCCTTGAATTATTGCATGCTGCTGCCGGGACCCGAAGCCCAGCAGTTGGCAACATACATCGGCTGGCTCCTTCACCGACTGCCTGGCGGAATCGTGGCAGGCGCTTTTTTTGTCATTCCATCCATTTTCATCCTGTTCGCCCTAAGCTATACCTATGCCGCCTATGGTACGGTTTCTTGGGTGGCGTCCATTTTCAATGGTCTGAAGGCTGCCATCATGGCGATTGTGCTGTCGGCGGTGATCAAGATCGGTAAAAAAGCCCTTAAGAACGGAATCATGGTGAGCATTGCCGTGATCTCGTTTATTGCCATATATTTCCTCAAAATTCCGTTTCCAGTAATTGTTCTCGGTGCCGGCCTTATCGGACTTATTGGCAGCCATTTTTTACCTGCAAAATTCGATATCATAAAAGGTAAGACTGCCATGGATTTCGATGCAGGATATGTCCAGATTTGCGAGGATCCGGTGGAATGTCACATTAATCCTTCCACCAAGAGAAATATCCTTCTGATTGTTGTATTTGTTATGTTGTGGCTTGTTCCTGTGATAATGCTGCATGCCTTCGTGTCCAATCGGGTTTTTTATACAGAAGCAATATTTTTTACTAAGGCAGCCTTTTTGACCTTTGGGGGTGCCTATGCAGTCTTGGCCTACATTGCGCAGGCCGGCGTTGTGCATTATGCCTGGCTGACAGGTCCTCAGATGATTGACGGGCTGGGATTGGCCGAAACCACGCCGGGACCCTTGATTATGGTGGTTCAATTTGTCGGATTCATGGCAGGCTGGAACCATGCGGGCAGTTTAAGTCCCCTCATAGGCGGATTGATCGGCTCTCTGGTGGCCACTTATTTTACATTCCTTCCTTGTTTTTTATTTATATTTCTTGGCGGTCCTTACATTGAAAAATTCCGTGACAATTCCAAGTTGTCCTCCGCCCTTTCGAGCATCACTTCCGCTGTTGTGGGGGTTGTTCTCAATCTGGCCGTTTGGTTTGGGTTGCATGTGCTGATCCCTCACGATGGGAGCTTCAATTGGTTTGCTGCTGCTATCGGATTGGCTGCATTCGCATCGATACAGTGGTTTAAAGTTGGCATGATTACTGTTATCACTGCCTCGGGTGTGATTGGATTCCTTTGGTATCAGATCATTCTTTAATTATTATTTTCTCAATGGAATTAGGAGATATAAACGATGACTGAGTCAATGTCAGTGCAGGAGCTTCAAAAAATTTTAAAGAAGAAACGAAACATCTTTATCCTCGATGTAAGAAGAAAAAGTGATTACGAAGCATCTCCACAAAAGATAGAAAATGCAAGTTGGTATGATCCTGAGAAAATAGATGAATGGATCAATGAGATTCCAAAAGATCGGGAAGTGATCGTTTATTGTGTCAAAGGAGGCTCGGTCAGCCAATCCGTTACGGATCGACTGCGAAAAAAGCAGTGCAACGTTAAATTTATTGAAGGAGGCATCAAAGCCTGGAATGACCTAGAAATATAATTCTTATAAACCTGTGATTACTTGCCGTCTAGCAATCTGAATCAACTCTAACTTTTTTACATATATCATCAAAACGAAAAGAGCAAACCATGAAAAAATAGATTTGCCCCTTTTGAAAAAACGATACCACACGAATTTTATGAACGTGATATGTGCATTTTTATAGCAGAAAGTGCAGGTTTCTGGTTTGAGATTTCGAACTTAAATCGTAAATAATTTTGGGCTTTAGCTTTTACAGATCAGCTCACTTGTTAATTTCCTTTACAGTATGCCAAAGTTCATCCCTTCCCTAATTCCTCTGTAATTTTATTTTGCACTTCAGTAAAATTATCATTGGTAACTTGGATGGGATTGCCGATTTTCAACTTTATCATAGAAAATGGATACGATATTTTTTTTCGATCCCAGGTATTAAACTCGAAATAATCTGATGAAATAAATTGCATTGCCACAATTGGAACTCCACTCTGCAAAGACATATGGAGAATACCCTTTTTGAGCATAAAAGGAGGGCCATTTGGTCCGTCAGGCATCACAACAGTTGAAGAACCTCTTTTTAAATATTCAACAAGCTGGTCCGCCGCTTTACGACCGGAATGACCGGTAGAACCCAGAATTATCTTTTCAATCCCCATTAATCTAAGCAAAACATGACATGGCTTCATATACCAGCTGGGATGTTGCATAAAGGCATAGGAGCCACGGCCGAGAACCGGAAAAATACTGGGTACTGCACATAGTGTGGCAAGTGGCACATCGCTGTGCCAATGGCAAAAAATGTGATTTGAATGTTCTTTAAGATTTTCTTGTCCCGTAATTTCCACTTTGATTGTAATTCTAAGTATTAAAGTGAAAAAAAACAGTATAGTCCCCATTCCGTAGCCAAAAAGATAAAAGACGGGCTTGAGGACATGAGGGATATTATCTACTCGATATCGAGAAAGGATTGGTTTATTCATACCCTTCACACCTTATAAAACATGTAAACAGAATATGACAAAATTGCCATACAAGCTGTTTAATAGAGATTAAATGGTCGAAGAGGTAAATCAATAACAAACAAAATTAGATAATGAAGGATGAACTAAATTTCAGATTTCTTGCCGAAAACCAACCCAAGGTTGATCAATTCCGATTACATATATCTTAAAATCCCTAAAAAAGCAAAAGGGCAAATCCAATGAAATGAATTTGCCCATACTGAAAAAACGATATCGCAAAATATTTTGACCCCTGATATTTGCATTTTCATTGCAGAAATCAAAAGGTTGGGTCAGGTACTTATTTGAATTCTAAACATGATGCCATACCCCTGAAAGAGGACGATCCACATGGATCGTCAAATGATACGCCAATGAGTGGTGAACAATAAGGCGTTACGAGAAAAATAGGAGGGGCATTCCGACAGATAAAGGAAGGCTCCATGATTTAAAAATTAATCTTAGTTGGAAAGATCACTTCGTTTTTGTATGCTGGTGAGCGAATCGATTTTTTCATGAACATACTCCTTATGACTAAAGACCGTCATTAATTTTATGGTGGTTATTAAAAGGTCAGTTTATCGTCTTGTCAGGGATTTGAGTCGATATTTTTAGTTAACCAAAGTTTGCATCGTGGAATTGAAGCTCTCATCTCCTGATGGGTATTTAATACCCACCTGAATTAATAACTCTAATCACATTGGATATTTAATGCCCACCTTTGTTTATCTCTTTAAATAATAAGTCATGTTATTTGTTCTATCCATTCAAACTGTTACCTATCCGATGTGTCACTATGTGGCATTTTGGCATATAAATTGCGTCTCTAATAATCAAAAGGAAAACCCTTAAGAATGAAACAGGAGGAATTGATTATGGAAACATCACTTATTTCGACATTTGCCGGTTTGTCAATAGTCCTTGGACTTCTTGTAGGTTTCGGGACACTGTCTGTGATCAGGGGTATATTTACCTTTCTGATCTTTATTGGATTAGCGCTGTCTCAATTGCTTGGTGCTATTGGAGTCAATGAGTATGTAGCCTATTTCTTGGGGCAGATCATTGTTATGTTACCAGTCTACCTGACGCTCAGAGGTGTGTATCCCGATACGCTAGTAAAAGTGAAGCAAGAGTTTCAGACGGGTTCAGGTAGATGTCATTGAAAGAAAGTTGCCTCATAGTCGAGAGGCTTTAGGCTTATAGCCAAAACAACGTGAGAATAACAAACCAGGTACGGAGATATGTAAAATGAAAAAAAAATCAAAATAGATTCATTGTTGATAATTGTAGCGGTAGCTGTTGCTGGAATCGGATCTTATGTTTTGCTAAACGGACATTGGGCTACGCCGATAAACGAATGGCTGCTCATGAGTGTTAGATAGATCCAATTTTTCCTTACTGTGCAGCACTGACGAATGTCAGATCCCCCGCCTATCAGGGCGGGGGGTAACGCAATATATTAGTATTAACATTAAATTTTAGCTTATTTAAGATATTTATAATGTTTAGCTATAACCTGCTAAATTATAAACCTAAAGAAGATCAAAAGGAGGACACTATGAGACGGAGAATAATTATTATTCTAATCGTGGCTTTGTTTATTGCCCCAAATATTTCATGGGCACAGAAAGATACCAAAATGATGCAAGGTAATATGGAGATGCAAGGCAATATGGAGATGATGTCCGGGATGATGATGAAGATGTCCGAGATGTTGAGCAAGGGTGATATGAAGCCCGAACATCAGAAACAATGTGGCGACATGTTGAAGCAAATGAGCCAAACGATGCAGAATATGTCATCTCATCATGGGAAAACGTCGGACAAACAGCATGAAAAAGAGCTTCAAAAGGTTGAGAAAGAGTTAGATCCACTGTATGAATACATGATCTCTCATTGAGAGTTCTATCGATTTTGGGCCGATAACTTTTCGAATATTCGCTTAAAAACCTTCCGATATTATTTGACAGAACGAATCAAGTGATTGGAGGTCCTAAAAAGGGGAAGTTGCATAGTTTCGATAAGTTATTAAGAGAAAAAAGGCGGATACAATATATTGTGGTCCGCCTTTCGGTCTTCAATCTTTTGATATATTGAGATTACCCCACGAAAATCGGACTTGCCAAAACACCGGGTAGCCGGGGGCTGTTGCCAGCCCCAAGCCCCCTCAGAACCGTGCGTGATAGTTTCCCATCACACGGCTCAAGCCCTTCAAAAGCCAGCCTCGGCATAGAGGCGACCCGGTAATTGAAAATTCCAATCACCTTTGAGATACACACACTGATAGCCAAAATCCATTTCGGTGAAGGGCGCATGGCTCACATAATGTGGCCTCATTTGCTTTCCCTCCTAAAATCGGTTCTACCAGTTTTCTCGCAACGAAGCACCCGACGGACGTCTGCACCCTTACGGGTCAGGTAATATAACTCGAATGAGCATCAACCTGTATCTATCCCATTACAGGATAGCATTCGCTTTTTCCATCATCTCTCCCCATACCTCCTACAGCATGCCTTACGGTTAGCCTGCCCCACTGAGGCGGGGGCATGAGGTTACTACGTTCCACATAATTGACAGCGAATACCTTAGGTCCACTCTGTCTGCCGGTGGGGATAGCGCCCGTGTCGGACGTTCACAAAGCCATCCGAACCACCCACGTACCTTTTGGTCCAAGCCTCACAGCTCCTTTGGCTTGTTAAGATTCACGACAGTTACAAGTGTTCACTTACGTTGACCATAGTATTCTATCCAAACCCCTCACCCGGATGGAGCTTCCAGGAGCGATTCTACCTCACGGTTTCCACGCCGCATCAACGATGCTTCGGCGCATTGTCAGGAAGGCTTCATACCCGTCATGGGTGCACCATGAGCGCATGCTTCCATAGGATCGCAGCGACGGGACGCTGGGTTCAGGCAAAGGTTGGAACCTTCGCTGAACAGTCTATAATTACGCGACTTCGTGTCGCAACTGTGCTTTCTTGCCATAAACACTGGTTCAACCATCTCAGTTTCCAGTGCAGATATCATATTTTTATAGTGTCAGGTTAAGTTTCGTTCAGAACAAATAATGTTTACAGATAAAATCCCAAACAAGTGATTTTGGATCGATGTACTGTCCCCCGATATTGCGATTGATGATCCATATTATTTTAACAACTGTGTTGATTTCTGTTCTCGTTGGATTGTCTAAAGTAAATTTCAATTCAACTGTATTATCTCTGGAAATATTATGTGGCCCAAGACTTGAAAATTTGATTCCGTTCGCTGAAATATTTTCAATGATTATTTTTCCTTTTTCATCTTTCTCTTGGACAAAGTATTCACCAGCAAACCTGACATTTTTACGGTAATGTTTTCGAAAATCCAAGGTGAGCCGAAAAACTTCGCCGCATTGGCATTTGGCCTTCAGCTTTTTATTAGTATCCTTGAAATTAGTTACGTTTGTGTTTTTCTCAGATTTGCATTTGGGACAGATTATCGATACTTGATTGGTATCGGCCACATAAAGATTTTCCACTCATTATCCTCGTTAGTTCAATGCAAAAAAAAACCCCCACCTCTATATGAGAAATGGGGTCTTAATATTCAGTCCATGGTAACCTCTTGGTTACGGGTTATCTTTATGAGTTTTTTTCTATATAACTCTATTAAATTAAAACAAAACGAAATGCAATAAAAACCCCCTATAATAATTTACAGAGGCTATTCTCTTTGACAATTTGGTATAACTCTTTAAGCTAATGAAAAACTTTGTCTCTATCTGATAATTTTAAACCCAACGCTAAAAGGATTTTTCGTTTTGTTTCCATTCTGCATGGCTTACCTTGTTCTATTCGTGAGATGGTGAGGGATGAAATGCCAGCCTTTTTGGAAAGCTCGGACTTGCTCATCAAAAGACTTTCTCTAATTTCTTTTAAGGAATTTTTTTTCATTTTTTTAGGCCCAAATTGGCTTGCACTGTCACTGTAATAAACAAACCATATAAACAGTGAAATCAACCATGCTCCAAGCGCCCCAAATGGCTACTATTGTTGAAAAGACCAATAATAACCTAACTATTACCTTCATGATTATAACCGTTTCACGGCCCTTAGGTAACTGATTGTAACTGTGACAAAATAAATAAGTGTGGTGCCTAAATTGAAATACATTAATGTATCATTTCTCCTATATTATCGATGATAGATAACTCGACTATAGAATGCCCTGTATAACAATCATGGGAATTTTTTGAAGTGATCTGGGTTTTGAAAAGTCTGCTGGCATCTAATGATTCGGGGTTATTGTATTTCATATCCAAAATATCACCAACTTGTAATTCTGTGAATACGGGGGAATCCTTTTTTACAAGAATACATGGCCTATTTGAGGAAGTATTTCGTAATTTGAATTGGTAGTATATTCCCTTACCTTTTAAAAAGAACTGCACACTATAAAATTCGTCTAAAATGGTTTTTGCTTCAGATCTATACTCGGCCAAATCAATTACGCTTTGATTTCCTGCTTCACTTAATTCAAACATTTTATGCTATCCTCATGAATGTTTTAATTTAATCTTGAATATTAAGTTTGAGATATCTCTGTTTTTTTTGTAAGCAAAAATCATGCAAATACAGATATTATTAATATTTAATTAAATATTACAACAGGTTAGAATCTGCTGCTTAATTGGACTGAAATGATATCTGCTGTCAAATATTTGACGAATATTTGAAAAAAACAATATGGCAATTATTAGGATGAAAAAAAAGGTTTTTTTGTTTTTACGAACAGAATGTATCATTTCATCGCCAAGGCATGACAAAATAGATATATAAGATATTGATTTTACTGAATTTTGTTAGGAATCATTGAAAAAAACAGACGTATGCCATAAATATTCACTGCAAGATGGTCTGCTTGTTTTTTATAATGGTGAACTCGAGAACTTGTTCGTGGATCGACCACGCCAAAGGCGGATAAAACGGAACACATTTATGAAGGGTGCGCTATGGTAACAGCTTGAGGAGTTTTGCGGCATTCAGACCGGAAATGGCATCAATTTGCGTCTTGGCCAGCCCAGCGTTTTCAAGCTCTTTAAAATACCTTGCAGGCTTTAATAAAGGAAAATCACTGCCAAAGAGGATTTTATCCACACCGGCAATTTCAACTGCATATTTGTATATTTCCGGATCATACAAAAAGGGAGACGCAGCGGTATCAAAATAAACGTTTTTAAGACGCTCTTTGACTTCCTTTTTTAAAAGATTAAAAAAGAAGATCCCCCCGCCCCAGTGGGCCAGAACGATTTTATTTTCCGAAAATCTGGTTACCAATGTATATATCTCTTTCAGGGTATTGGGTGTCTTTCCGGGATACAGATGCCCCACGGGTTCATTGGTATGGATCAAAAACAAAAGGTCTTTGTCGAGACAGATTTCCATAAGGGGCGTCAGCATATCTAGCGCCGTATCATCTATGCCGGATTGGTAAAAAGCGATTTCCCCGATCCCTGAAAGACCTCCTTCCAGACACCGCCGCGCCTCGGAAACAGCCTCTTTGTTAAACGGATCAAAACAACACAACCCCACAAGGCGATCAGGATATCGGGTGACAACCTCCATGACATAGTCATTTTGCATTTTAAACGTTGCCGAATCTTTCCACGGAAAACCAAAGACCACAGATCTGTCAACACCTTGCTCATCCATTGCGGCAACGATTTCTTTTGCCCCGACGAGTTTTGATCCCGGTGAATCGTATAAAAGTTTAAAGGCAGGTTCTGAAGGGAAATACTTTTCCCTGTTTTCACGGATGGCTTTTGGGAAGATGTGTGTATGAAAATCGATGATCATAATGGTAACAGGGGTCAGAGATCAGGGATCAGAAATAATGTGAATATCGATAATTCACTTTATTTATAAGTTTAAAGTGCCTAAAGTGATCTAAAGTTAAGGTATTCTTTCAATTTTATATGAATAGATGGAGCGAAGCGACACCTTCACTTTAGGCACTTCAAACTTTAGTCACTTTCTGTGATCTTTACCTGATCACATGAACAGTGCCCCTTTGATTTGGGCATAGATTTGATTGTTATCAAATCCCATGAGAGCAGGAGCCTCTGATGGGCAAACCGCCGCACAGGCGCCACATCCTTTACATAGGGCTGGATTGACTTCAGCCACAAATTTCTGACTGTCAAAGGTAATGGCCCCAAACGGACAGACATTAATACATCCTAAGCATCCTGAACACAGCTCGGGCCGAATTTGAGAAATAATTCCACCCAGCTTGATGTTTTTCAGGGCAAGAACGGTCACCGCTCTGGCTGAAGCGGCCTGTGCCTGTGTGATGGATTCATCGATGGGTTTGGGCGCATGGGCCAGCCCGCACACAAATACACCGTCCGTGGCAAAATCCACCGGCCGAAGCTTCACATGGGCTTCGGCAAAAAAACCGTCCGAATTCACCGGTACTTTATACAGCTGCGCCAAAGGATTCTCTGCCGGCGGCACCACCGCCGACGCCAGAACCAAAAGATCCGGACGGATGTCCATCATCCTTCCCAGAACCCGGTCCGCAAAACTCACCTTGAGACCTTCGTCCCCATTGCTCACATTAAGATCCTTATCCGCATTATAACGGATAAAACGGATCCCCGCAGAACGCGCATCCCGGTAAAGATCCTCACGAAGACCATACGGCCGCATATCCCGGTACAAAACAAACACATTCATTCGGGGGTTGATGTCTTTTAGCTTCATCGCACTCTTGATGGATTGGGTGCAGCACACCTTGGAACAGTACGGCCGCTCCGGTATCCGGGACCCCACGCACTGGATAAATACCGCCGTGTTCGCGCTCGACCCAGCGATGGATCCTTGTCGATAAACCGCTGCTGAAGCTCCAAGACCCGTGACCACACGCGAATCCTTGCCGTATAAATACCCGTCCGGTTTAAGTTCCGATGCCCCGGAAGCAATGATGGTCACCCCGTGCTCGAGAACCCTGCTTTCACCGTTTTGGCGTGATGGTGGTCTTGAAATTCCCCACAAACCCGTCCACATGGCTGATCCGGGCATTGACAAAAACGTCGATGTTATCGTCCGATTGAACCGCATCCGTGAGTTGGGTCAAATATCCCTGGATGTCCTCGCCCCGCCAGGTCTCGTGAAGGTGCCGGGCCTGACCCCCCAAAGCATCCGCTTTTTCGATCAGATAGGTATGATACCCCTGTTCCGACATGTTCCGGGCTGCCGCCATACCGGCAACCCCGCCCCCGATCACCAGAACCGACTGGGTGACCCCCATGGTCGATTCCGCCAACGGCTCCAATAGTCTTGCCTTGGCCACCGCCATTCTCACAATATCTTTTGATTTTTTCGTGGCCCGGTCCGGATCGTCTTTATGAACCCAGGAACACTGGTTCCGGATGTTCCCCATTTCGAACAGGTATTTGTTGATCCCTGCGTTGATCAGCGTCTCCTGAAACAACGGCTCGTGGGTCTTGGGCGTACACGCCGCCACCACCACACGGTTCAGGTCGATGCTCCTTGATGATCTCGGTCATCTTGTCCTGGGTGTCCTGGGAGCAGCTGAACATGTTCTCTTCCACATACACCACTCCCGGCAAGCCTTTGGCAAATTCCGTCACTTCCGGTACATCAACGGTCCCTGCAATATTGGTCCCGCACCGGCACACAAATACACCGATCCGGGGCGGCTCACCCCGAACATCCATTTCTTCGGGGATCTCCCGGGTCTTGGTCAGGGTCCACCGCACCTCCGACAGACGGCTCCCGGCAACACCCGCCGCCGCGCTGGAATCGATCACCGATGACGGGATGTCCTTGGGACCCTGAAAAATACCGCATACATATATTCCGGGCCGGGACGTCTGTACCGGGTCAAAACTGTTGGTGCTCGCAAAGTTGTAATGATCCAGATCAATGCCCCACTTTTTGGCCTGCTCGGCCGTCTTCAGAGAGGCACTCAACCCCACGGACAGCACCACCATATCAAATTCCTCTTCCAAACGCCGGCCGGCCTCGTCAACATACCGGATCATCTGCATGCCCGTCTCTGGGTTGGATTCAATATTGGTGATCTTCGACTTGACGAACCGAACGCCGGACTCCTCTCTGGCCCGGTTGTAATACTGCTCAAAGTCTTTACCAAACGTGCGCATATCGATGTAAAACACCGCCGCGTCCAATCCGTTGCTGCTGTGCTCCTTGGCCAGCATGGCCTCCTTGATGGCGTAGGTACAGCACACCCCCGAACAGTAACCATGGGCGCCCAGGTGCACATCCCTGGAACCGACACACTGGAGCCAGGCGATCTTTTGGGGCTCTACATGATCCGACGGCCGTATCAAGTGACCCCCATACGGACCCGAAGCAGACAGAATCCGCTCAAACTCCATGGACGTCACCACATTGGGATGCTGCGCGTAATTGTAGGTGTCGTGCAATCCGGGATCATACACGTCCGCTCCCGGCGCCAATATGATCGAACCGACTTCTACCTCTATGCTCTCGTCCTGCTGAGAATAATCAATGGCATTCACCCCGCAAAACTCGGCACATATCTGGCATCCGCCGGTTTTAAAGTGTACACATTTGGTACGATCGATAACAGGTGTATTGGGAACCGCCTGGGCGTACGGCACATAAACCGCTTTGCGACCCTTTAAGTCCCATTTCGTACTCAGAAGGAATCGGTATTATATCGCTCTCAGAAATGTTGGCCCGAATTTTTTCATAATTGATATGTCCGGTGGGACAAACAGATGCACAGGCGCCGCAGGAAAGGCATACTTCTGTTTGGATGTGAAAGGGCGTGTCGACTTTCATGTCCACCCCCCGGCCGGTCAGACCGATGGCGCTGTTTCCCATCCGCTGGCATATGCGGGTGCATAGACCGCAAAGGATACAGGTGTCGTCTTCTTTACTAAAACGAGGCTCCTTGATGTCGTATTTGTCAGCAAGTTTTTTAAGAATTTCTACGTCCGGACATCGGGCATACAGTAACTCAACAATAAGTTTGCGAATCTGGTGAATCGCCTCGGTATCGGTTTTTACTTCCATGCCTTCCCAGATGGGGTAGTTGCATGCGGTAACGTATCGAACACGTCCGCCGTAATGCATTTCCACTATACAGAGACGGCACATGCCGGCCGGTTCGAGTGCTTTGTGATGGCAAAGGGTCGGAATCTCAATTCCATGTTCTTCAGCAACTTTAAGGAGATATTCCCCTTCTTTTCCCTGGACTGTTTTTCCGTTGAGTGTGAAACTGATCATTGGGTCAACCTTCTTGTGTCCTGTTATATTTTGTAAACGCATCTACTTAACAACGACGGCATTAAACTTACAGGCTTCATAACAGATGCTGCATTTAATGCATTTATCCTGGTCCAGCTTGTGCGGCTCTTTTTTCTCGCCGGTGATCGCCTCCTGGGGACATTTTAGGGCACACAGGCGGCAACCGGTACACGCTTCTTCATCGATTTCGTAATAGAAAAGATTTTTGCAGACGCCGGCCGGACATTTCTTGTCCTTTATATGAGACTGGTATTCATCCCGGAAATAATTAATGGTGGTTATTACGGGATTGGGAGCCGAAGTCCCTAACCCGCACAGGGATGCTTTGGCGACCATATCGCCCAGTTCTTCAAGGAGTTCAACGTCGCCCTCTTCTCCGTGTCCTTCACAAATGCGGGTCAAAATTTGCAGCATTCGTTTGATCCCCTCCCGGCAGGGATTACATTGACCGCAGGACTCCTCTTTTAGAAAATCAAGAAAATAACGGGCAACATCCACCATGCAGGTATCCTGGTCCATGACGATCATACCGCCGGAGCCCATGATGGAGCCAATTTTTGTCAGTTCATCAAAATCGACGCCCAAATCCAAGTACTTTTCAGGAATACATCCGCCTGAAGGACCCCCGGTTTGAACGGCTTTAAATTTTTTCTTTTTTAGAACACCGCCGCCGATATCATAAATAATATTCCGCAATGTCGTTCCCATGACCACTTCCACCAAACCGGTATTTTTTATCTTACCGACAAGACTGAAAACCTTGGTACCTTTACTGCCTTCGGTCCCCATGCCGGCATACCAATCGGCCCCTTTAGAGATGATGGCCGGAACATTGGCATACGTCTCCACATTGTTCAGGTTTGACGGATTGTTCCTGAAACCTTTTTCCACGGTGTGAACATATTTGGCCCTGGGTCTTCCCACCTGGCCTTCAAGAGAAGCCATCAGGGCAGTAGATTCTCCACAGACAAAAGCACCCGCACCGGTAGAAATTTTTATATTAAAACTAAAATCAGTGCCGGCAATATTGTCACCCAGAAGGCCATATTTTTCAGCCTGCTTAATAGCGGTTACCAGGCGTTTTACGGCCAGCGGATATTCATTGCGAACATACATAAAACCATGACTGGAACCGATGGCAACGGCTGCAATTAACATCCCCTCCAGAACGCTGTGGGGATCTCCTTCCAGAATGCTTCGGTCCATATAGGCGCCCGGATCGCCTTCATCGGCATTGCAGATTATATATCTTTCGCCGTGATGTCTGGCGCACGTCGCCCATTTAACCCCTGCTGAAAACCCGCCGCCGCCGCGGCCTCTCAAGCCGGAATCTTTTATGATTTGGATAACCTCTTGGGGCTTATGATCGAAAAGCGCGCGGAAAAAGGCAAAATATCCACCGCGGGCGATATACTCCTCAATGCTATCGGGATCGATATAGCCGCAGTTGCGCAGGGCGATTTTTACCTGGTCATGATAAAAAGGCGTATCTTCCAGAAACGGGATCTTCTCTATGGGATCGATTTCCCTGATGGGATTTTCCACATGGTCTTCCATTAAGCTACGGGGATCACGTACCTGCCCGAGTATCCATTTGGTCTTTTTGAAATCGTTTTCAAGATAGCTGTGAATAACCTCGACAATTTTTTCTTCGGTAATGTTTTGATAGATAACTCTCGGTTTGCCGGTTTGAACGATTTCAATCAGAGGTTCTGCTTCACAAAAACCCAGACAACCCGTCTGGCTGATCTGAATACCATTTCCTTGGGGAAATTCCTGCTGCGCTTTTTCAAAGGCTGCCTTGGCACCTGCAGCAATACCGCAGGAAGCCATTCCAAAGAGAACCTTCGTGCTGTCGGGATAGTACAGCTTATTACTGTACTCTTGTCTGATCTTTTCTAAATCTGCTGTTGATTCGATTTTCATGCTTTTATCTCATATTTGACGTTTTATTCATATTTTTCCAAGACCTTTTTAACTTCATCTGCACCGATACGGCCGTGGACGTCTTCGTTAACCTTCATGACCGGCCCCAGGCTGCAGCAACCAATACAACGCACGCCTTCAAGGGTAAAACGCATATCGTCCGTCGTTGCCTTGCCATTTAAGTTCAGCGTGTCCACAATTCTTTCTCGCACCCTTTCACCGCCTCTAACGTGGCAGGCGGTTCCCAAACAGATGGAAATGATGTTTCGACCTTTGGGTTCAAGACTGAACGTGGCATAAAACGTGCCGACACCGTATATCCGGCTGTAAGGAACATCTATTTTTTCAGAAAGATACTTGAGTGTCGCTTGAGGCAGGAAGTTGTAGCGCCTTTGAATCGCCTGGAGAATCATAATCAGGTTTTCTTTATCATTGCCAAATTCTTCCTCAATGATCTTATCAAGTTCCAAGTAATCGATTTCTACTTCTTTTGCTTGTGTTGCCTTCGATGGACGGGCTTCGTTCATTTTCAAAATCCTTATCTAAGTTATTATGCTTGATCCGCGGAAACGGGTTGGTAGACGACCGGGCAGTTTTCCACGCAACTGCCACATCCGGTACATAGATCCATGTTGACACTTCGTGCACGTTTGTTGATTTTTACCTTAAAGTTACCCTCTTCTCCTGAAATGCTTTCAACATCTGCAAGAGTAATCAGTTCAATGTTGATATGCCGGCCGACCTCGACCAGTTTGGGCGAGATAATTCACATGGCACAATCATTGGTGGGAAAGGTCTTGTCCAGTTGCGACATGATCCCGCCGATGGAACCGGATTTTTCAACCAGGTAGACATAATACCCGGCATTGGCCAGATCCAACGCAGCCTGCATTCCTGTGATCCCGCCGCCGACCACCATCACTGCTCCTGTTTTTTCTTTTGACATTTTCTACTCCTGATTTAAGAAAGATGTAATTTCAGTAATATCGATCTGATTCATGTGGATTCCCAATGTATCTTCATCGATACCCAAACACAGGCCGAGGAGTTGTGGATAGACAATGGAGGCAAGGGCCTCATTGCCGTTTTGAGAAATCATCATATTCTGCACATGGTCAAATTGCAACTGACAGTAGGGACAGGCAGCGCACAAGTAACCGGCGCCGGCTTTCTTGGCGTTTGCCAGTTTTTTTGCCGTTATGTCCATGGAAAGATCATCATTCACACCCATTACCGGCGCCCCGCAGCAGTCCAGCTTGCTGTTATAATCGATGCTTTTGGCACCCGTCACCTCCACCAGTTTATCAAATAGAGAAGGCGCTATCGGATCATCAAACTGAGTCACCTTGCTCGGCCGCAATGCATGGCATCCATAATGGGTTGCGATCTTGAGCCCTTTATAAGATTGGGAGATATGGCTTTTTATCTCATCGAGCCCAACATCATGATACAGTACGGAAAGAAAATGCTTGACCTCAAATTTACCTTCATACTTCAGGCCTTTTTGCGCAAGGTCATGTTTGATCTCTTCCTGAAGACCTCCTTCTTCCTTTAAGAAATGTTCGGCTTCCTTGAGGCTGCCGAAACAACACTTGCACAGCGATATGATGTTTAAGCCCATTTTTTCAGCTGTTGCCAGATTCTCCGATGCACTGAGAAGAAATGCTTTCCGGTCCAAATTGCGTACAGGATAACCGCAGCATTTAAAATCCCGGCTGTCCACAAGTTGAATACCAAGCTTTCGCATCACTGCCCTTGCGGCGGTTTCATACTGAACAACTCTGGCAGGTATGTTACATCCTAAAAATAATGCGTATTTCATAATGATATCCTTTTCATTATGTCATTTTGGATTCTTCAGATTCTTCCGAAGCTGTCACATCTTCTTCTAAAGGCATGGATGCTGATTCTGAAAGTTCAGCATCTTCTTTCGGCGGCATGCATGCATTTTTAATAGAAAGATTTTTTAAGCCGTAGAGCACATCCGTCACCTTCACATTCTGCGGGCAGTGCTCCTGGCATTGATAACAGGTCAAACAATCCCAGAGCATTTGTGGACCCGTCGCCATTTCCGTCAGACCCAATCCGAGACAGTTCATGATTTGATGGGGCAGCAACCCAACAACCTCCTGAGGATTTTCATAGTTCATCACCACCGGGCACACCGTGGTGCAGGTCTGGCATCCAAAACAATGGACAAATGTATCGGCACCCGGCAATTGACTCGAAGCATCTCTTTTTTTGTCTGAAAGTGAAATCGGCGTGGCTTTATCCATCAGCTGCTCAAAATTGCAGGCAACCGAACGATTCGCTGCTTCAATGGGTTTGCGATAATCATCCGCAGGAATGTTGTTTCGATTCAACCCGCGATAAAAGGAAAACGGAGACAGCGTCAATAGTTCCGGCAGTCCTCTTTGTAACAAATCCTCTCTTACGTTGAACCACAATTCTTTAAGATTGATGCCGGACGGACAGACCACCGTGCACCGATCACAGTTCGTACAAAGGTAAACACCTTCCTGAATGGCATGCAATTTATCTTCGGAGAGATCTTTTCCTTTGGCCAGGGCTTTTAAAAACGTTATTTTTTCTGAAGGCAGGATATATTCATTGCCCAGAATATCAAAGGATGTCGAGGCGGAGCACCGCAGGCTGCAGGTGCCGCAATGGGTGCAGGCATCCAGTTCCATGGCCTGTCGGGTGACAATATTCGCAGGGTCCGCTGTTTCCTTTTCCATAACCGCGTTGGCGAGCAGGCTCACCGGTGTGGATATGATATGAAACATCTTGGAAAAGGGAAGATAGGCCAAACCGATAAAGCATGCCAAAAAATGAATGTACCACAGGATGTTTGCCGTATCCACATTATCCAGCGCCAAAGCAAACGGTTTTATTGTTTTGGCAACCGCATAACCCGTAAATGCCCATCCCGGACGAGAATGACATTCGGCACAATTGGCCTCGTGACTTTCCATTCCCTGCTCCAGGATATCCTCGTCAAAGGGACCTTGCACATTCGGAGAAACAACGTCAAAATTCTCGACCCAGTAACTTTCAAGGGCTTCGATTTCTTCGGCATCACTGTCTTCATCGAGACCGGCGAAATCCGTCACCATTCCCTGAAATGCCGTGTGAGACGTAATTTTAACGCCTTCTAGAAGGATGCCGGAAAAGATAATCACCGCCACAATGAATATGGCATAGAAATCCATACCGCTGGTTTTAAGCCGTGGCACTTTTAGTACGAACCGCCGGATTATTGCGATAACGATACCGACCACCACCATGAACCCAAAAAGATCTCTTAAAAACATAAATGGATTGACGGTTGAATAATAATCGGAAAAGAGTTTTGCAGAGATGAATTTTTCCAGGGCATGCATCAAAAGAAGGAGCATAAATCCGCCATACAGGAGCATGTGCATCATCCAGCGCAGAAAATCTTCTTTCAAAATCCTTTTTTGCAACAATACGTCCAGAATAAAGGCCTTAATTAGAAGAAGGATTTTTGAACTGAAAATAACTCCGACAGTTCCTTTGATGGCCGCCGAAAATCTCTGAGAAGGCGTGTAGTCTTGGGCTGAAATGCCTATTTTTATTGAAAACCAGGTATAGACCTTATAGATCAGCCCCAGGATAAAAATGCCGAGGGAAATATAAAGAAGCACATTGAAAACCATTTGATAGACCTCCAAAATTTGCTTAAAGGATAGATGGTCTTAAACATCGTTACTGTCTCGATCCTTGATTATTGAATCATGGGTTCCAAAGGATTTTTAATATAAAGTACCAGAAATTTTGTCAAATGATAAATATGGATTTCTTAAAATAATGTCCCGGCTTTTTGAGAAATTGCTCATAACATATGAACTCATGCTCATAATTTATGATCGTATAAGGTGGGGTCGTAATCTGATCAAATGGGTCGAATATTGATGCGGCTGTTATACTTTATTTGAATTATCTATAACATATGAACGCATTAGATTGGGTCGTAAACTGGTCAAATGGGTCGCATGGTTAAATGGACAATGTTCAAGTTAGGAGCTTCGCCCCAATTGGAATGATGGAGTGCTGGATTAATGGGTTATGGGATACTGCAATTTTGGGTTAATGGTAGAATTTGTGTAGATGAATAAATTAAAATTGGATAATATCCTTTTAAAAACCAACCTTCCAGTATTCCAACATTCCATTATTCCATGTTTGAGGCAGGCGTTAAAGATAGACAAATATCATATATTTTCAATAATTTGTACAGATTCCGGGACATATATAATTAAAGAACGGCCTCAATCTCTTCGGCGATTCTAAGGGCGGCCTCTTTGGGATTGTTTGCATCTCTGATGGGACGGCCGATCACAAGATAATCCGATCCGTTTTTAACCGCAATTGCCGGTGTAACAACACGCTTTTGATCATGTGTTTCCATTTCATCCCAAATGGGACGTATCCCCGGTGTCACGGCTATAAAATCCCGGCCCAAAGTCTTTTTAATCATCTTCACTTCCCGTCCGGAACAAACGATACCGACACAGCCCGCAGCTTTGGCTTTGGTTGCTCTGTCAACTACGAGCCTCATAAGATCTTCATAAAACACCTTTTTAAACCCGGCATCCTTAATGTCTTCACTTGCAACACTGGTTAAAAGCGTAACCCCGAGAACACCGACCCTGCCCTTAGCGCCGCTAACCGCAGCTTCAAGCATTCTAATCGTCTCTCCGCAATGAACCGTCGCAAATGCAACGCCCAGATCTGCGATACGTTCCATGGCACGAAACACTGTTTCCGGGATATCATGAAGTTTTAGATCCAAAAACACATCCGCATTTCCTGACGCTTTAATGAAATCGATAATTTTAGGACCGGATCGGATAAAAAGTTCCAGTCCCACCTTGAACATGCCCACGGATTCTGAAAGGAGTTCAACATACTCTTTGGCCGCCTTCTCTGTCGGAACATCCAGCGGAAAAATAATATAATCTTTAGCTCGCTTCATTTGTTAACCATTCACCTTTGATTTGAGTCAGTTAGCAATAATATTCAAAGCACCGGGTACCGTTTTGACGACTGCCGGCAGCATGCCGGGCTGTTCCCCATCCACTTCAAGAAGCACCTTGTCATCCGATATTGCTGCCACCTTTTTACCCTTTAAAGTAATGACTTTGTTAATATCGTATATCCGTCCGTTATAAAGTTTCGACAGATTTAAAAACACTTCCGGAATTGTCAAATCTCCAATGATTGTAACATGTAACAAACCGTCGCTCATCGAAGCATCCGGAGCGACCCACATGCCGCCGCCATGATACTGGCCATTTGCTGCCACCACGTTCCAAATAACAATCTCCTTTTTATAATCGTTATCGACGCTGATCTGTATCCTTTTCTTGCCATACAAGAAAATGGATATGAGCGTTGCCCACATAAATGAAACAAACGGCCCCAGTGCTTTGGTCGTTCGGTTGACCCGTTGGGCAACTTCACCCCCCAGTCCAAAACTGGCGATATTATGGAAAAATCGACAACGATCATGGCCTTGATGGTCTTTAAAAACAAGTACCCCCAAATCAATGCTGCGAACCGAACCTGAAACAATGAGATCAACGGCCTGTTCAATGTCTTGTGGTATTGAAACGGTTCTGACAAAATCGCATCCGGTGCCGTTCGGGATAAAACCCAGTGTCACATCCGATGGAATCGATTTTTCATGCATCATGATACCGTTTACAACCTCGTTCAATGTTCCGTCTCCGCCGACACAGACGAGAAGTTTTGCCTTTTCAGCAACGGCATTTTTGGCGAATATGACCGCATCTCCAGGTCTCCGGGTCATATACGTATCAAAAAGCCCCAGCCGATCTTTTGCAAGTGAGTCAATAAACGGCCAGATTGATCCTGTTAAACCGTTTCCGGCATGCGGGTTGACGATAAAAACGATTTTCGACAAAGCTGTACATGGCCTCCATGGGGTAGGAAAAACATCTCGCATTCAAATTTTACATAACGCATAATTTTCCATCCATAAAGAAAATTTTACAACAAGTATTTCACATTCATAATAAATCTATTGAAATAACAGACGTTAAAATGCTATGAAGTTTATTCTAAAAGACCGGTTCTAAAATTTTAGACAACTTTTGGGGAAAAAATGAACATCACCGAAAACCAACAAACGCTCTTACGAATGCTTCCCGGGGTAGACCATATTCTCGAGATGGTAAAGACGGACACGTTCTTTGACCATGTTCCGAAATCTGTGCTGGTCCGTTCGATCCGCTCTGTTGTTGAACAACTCCGAATGGTAATCTTGGATGATCAACAGGACATCACGGAAGCGGAGCTCTCCAATTCCGAAATCCTCAATAAAATAAAAGAAAGTGTCCGTAAAACCATGACACCGAACCTGATCCGTATTATTAATGCCACAGGTGTCGTTATCCATACCAACCTTGGCCGCTCGTTGCTTGCCGATGATGCCATTAAAAATATTTTAACCATTGCAGGTAGATACTCCAATTTGGAGTTTGATCTATCAAAAGGCGCCCGGGGATCCAGATACAGTATTGTTGAAGCCATCCTCTGTGAACTCAGCGGCGCTGAATCCGCCATGGTGGTCAACAATAATGCCGGCGCCGTCTTTCTTTCTTTAGAAACCCTCGCTAAAGGTAAAAAAGTGATTGTTTCAAGGGGAGAACTCGTGGAAATCGGCGGATCTTTCAGAATCCCTGATGTAATGGCCAAGAGCGGAGGAATCTTAAAAGAGGTCGGTGCCACAAACCGCACCCATCTTAAGGACTATGAAAACGCCATCGAGCACGATACAGCCCTCCTTTTAAAGGTCCATACGAGCAATTACAGCATCGTCGGATTTACTGCCGATGTTTCTCTTGAAGAACTGGTCGATCTGGGCGCAAAATATAAGATCCCGGTGATGGAAGATCTTGGCAGCGGCACCTTTGTAGATTTTTCAAAATACGGCCTGTTAAAGGAACCCACGGTTCAGGAATCGGTGAAAGCGGGCGCAGACATCGTCACTTTCAGCGGAGATAAACTTCTTGGCGGACCCCAGGCAGGCATCATTGTCGGAAAAAATAATATCATTGAAAAAATCAAAAAAAATCCCATCAACAGAGCACTTCGTATTGACAAACTCACCCTTGCCGCACTTGAAAGTACATTACGACATTACAGAAACATAGAAAAAGCAATGGATGCCATTCCGACCTTACGCCTAATGACACTTCCTTTGGATCACATTGAATCAAAGGCTAAAACGCTTTTTGAGATGCTCGAGAACGTCGGCGATCAAAGATTGTCAGTAGATCTCATCGATATATTCTCACGACCCGGCGGCGGCTCACTCCCACTTTTAAAACTCCCCAGTAAAGGTGTGGGGGTTAAAGTACAGGGAATTTCAGCCAATGCCGTTGAAAAACAGATGCGGAACAATGAATGCCCCATTATTGGTAGAATCGAAGAAGATCTTTTTATCATGGATCTTAGAACCATACTTGATGATGAACTCCAACTCATTGAAAATGCTTTTAAACATATGCTGAAAAAGGCCGGATCATGACCCACCAAAAGACGAAATTATTTCACAACCGCTCTTCCAGTAAAGAGTTTCTCCTCTACAAAACAGATACTAAGCCCAAAAAAGATACGGCCCAAGCCCTCTCATCGGTTGAGACGAGCAGAATTTTAAAAGCACTCCCGGATATTCTGGTCGGAAAAACCTTTATCGAAAACGCCTTGGCCCGATTCGAAACTTCAGAAAAATTTGAATCCATGGTCATCAAAATTGATCGTTTAAATCATGAAGGTTCTGAAACAGCCGGTAACGACCAAATTGACATCTGGCTTGATGTGGCTAACGTTATTGATACCATATGCAGGCGTGAAAACGGGATGTGGGGACGGCTTGACCAGGGAATGCTCGGATGTTTCTTCTCCCCAACAAATCAAACGTCTTCCTTGGAATTTGCCAAAAAAATAAAAGAAATCCTTTCAGAATTTACAGATGAAACCATTTCCATCGGAATTGCCTCGTATCCAACGCTCACCTTCACTAGAGGTCAGATCATTGACAATGCCGGAAAAGCGCTTGATCATGCTGCATTTTTTGGCCCTGATAGTATCGTTCCCTTTGATGCCGTAAGCTTGAACATCAGCGGAGACAACCTGTATCAAAATGGAGACATCGACGGCGCCATTGCGGAATTTAAAACAGCTCTCTTGCTTGACCCTTCAGATGTCAATATTCGCAACAGTCTGGGCGTATGTTATGGTATTTTAGGCGATTACAAGAAAGCGTTGAAAGAATTTCGAGAGGCTCTCCGACTGGACCCAAATGAGGTTATGGCGGTGTACAACATTGGTTTGCTGAACATGTTGAACGGCAAAATCCATGATGCGCTTAAATACTTTCTGGATGCAGACAGGAAAAAAGAAGAAGATATTTTTGAAGTTGCTTTTCAAATCGGAAGGGTTTATCTGGACATGGGAAAATCGGAGATGGCAAAAGAATTCCTCGAAAAGGCTGTAAAACTGAATCCGGAGTCCTGGTCTGCCCTGAATTCTTTGGGTGAATGCTGCACTGCCTTGAATATGACAGATGAAGCGATTTCAGCCTATAAAAAGGCCATTCGACAAAACCCGAACGATGCCGAAGCGTTATCAGCCCTGGGTTGTCTGTTTGACCTTTTGGGTGAAAATCCCGAAATTACGACGATCTTTTGTCAGCAAAGTATCGATATTGCACCCGAAAAAGGCCTTTATCGATACCGGCTTGGCAGCCTTTACCTCAAAAGAAACCAACTTGAAGACGCCTTAATACAGTTCCAAAAGGCTCACGATCTGGGATACGACGCCAGGAAAATGATTAAAAAGATAAAAAAATTGATTAAGAATGCAGGATAGAGGATATCGGTAAGAGGAAAGAGAAGTCAGAGATCAGGGGTCAGAGGATAGTATCTTATTTGTGATTTCTTTGCCTTTTATGGCAAGATTTTTTCGTATCCATTCATGGAGTAATTGAGCTATTGGAAATTCCAAATAACAAATCTCAAATAACAAGCAAATACCAATGACCAAAATCCCAAAAAACAAACCAGTAGATGATCTTGAAGAAAGGCAAACGAATTGAAAAAGATTTTTTCATCAATACTGGAAAAATTAAAATTGTTTAGTTCTTTAGTATTTGGAATTTGGAGCTTGTATTTTGGAATTTATTTGAAATTTGATGCTTGTGATTTGTTATTTCCGGTTTATCCGGGTCAGGGTATCATTAACTTAAAGAAAATGATGGGTTAAGCAATGAAGAAAATCATCCTGAATACACTTAAAGAAAGCGTCAACGTCAAAGACCGATTCATAAAAGAAAACATCGATCTCATTCAAAGGGTAGCGGTCATACTCGCCTCGTGTATTACCTCCGGTCACAAAATCCTACTCTTTGGTAATGGGGGGAGTGCAGCAGATGCCCAGCATATCGCCGCTGAATTCGTCAACCGGTTCCAGATCGAACGGCCGCCGCTTGCAGCCCTGGCATTGACCACCGACACATCCATCATCACCAGCATCGGAAACGACTACCATTTTGATGAAATATTCTTCAAACAAATTTTAGCTCTGGGAAGAAAGGACGATATCGCCATTGGGATCAGCACCAGCGGCAACTCCAAAAATGTTATCAAAGCCGTTCACGCAGCAAAAAATATCGGGATCTTAACCATTGGATTCACCGGTCGTGGTGGTGAACTGGCCGAGTGCGCAGATCATGTTTTTTCCGTAACGTCAGATGTAACTGCAAGGATTCAGGAAGCCCATTCCATATTGGGTCATATCTTGTGCGACCTTGTGGACCGGATTTTATTTCCGGAAAAATTTCACGAATAGTAACACGTTTACCTTTTAAAAACATTATCGCTTCAGGAATCATTAAATTTATGGCTGAAGCTTTTTCGAAATCGGTTTGTTTCAAAGGACTAAACTATTACCAAGATAAGAAACGTTATGGCAAAAAAATTTGAACCCATAGATTTGAGCGGGGTAAAAACATACCCGCTTTCCCAACGAAAAAGCAAAGTATCCACAGCCGCCTTTGCAAAAACATGGCAAAAAGGATCTAATTTTAAGGACTTTTTTGATCGGCTTCCGGATATACTTGCCGGGAATCATCTTAAAACCGTAATCTCATCCACCGTAAAAGCGTTTCGGGAGAATAAAACCATCGTTTTTGCCATGGGAGCACATGTCATTAAAGTGGGTCTAAACCCCATTGTTATCGATCTCATGAAGCGCGGAATTATCACGGCTGTCGCTATGAATGGTGCCGGGATTATTCATGATCTTGAACTAGCCATGGCGGGACAAACATCAGAGGATGTATCCGCATCCATCGGAAACGGCACCTTTGGTATGGCCCATGAAACAGGTGCTTTTTTATGTGACGCTATCTGTCGCGCCGGGAAAACATCCAGTGGACTCGGGGAAACCATCGGGGCCGCAATGATCGAAAATAAACTCACCTTATTTAGAACATAGCATCCTTGCTGCAGGCATCCGGCTCGGGATACCCGTAACGGTGCATGTGGCATTTGGAACCGACATTATTCATATGCATCCCGGGTTTGATGCAAAAGCAACCGGTGAAACGACCCACAGAGATTTTCGAACCTTCGCATCCGTGGTGAGTACACTTGAAAAAGGCGTTTATTTCAATGTTGGATCTGCGGTCATACTGCCGGAGGTTTTTCTAAAAGCAGTAACATTGGCACGGAATTTAGGACATCAGTTGAATGATTTCACCACAGTGAACATGGACTTCATCCGGCAATACCGTCCTATGACCAATGTGGTGAATCGGCCTACTGCCGACGGTGGTCAGGGATTCCACTTGACGGGCCATCATGAAATTATGCTGCCGCTCATTGCTGCCGGGATTATCGAGGGAATCGAATAGCTTATATTCACCATCAGGGATAATAAAAGGTTGATTTAGCCCTGTAAATGATTATGTTATCGCTCAAACTGGAGCAAAGAACTTAGGGGCTTCGCCCCAATTGGAGTAATGGAGTAATGGAAAGATGGGTTTGAAGGCGTTTTTAACCATTTAATTTAGGTTGTTTCCGCCCTTATTTCCAATATTCCAACATTCCATTCTTCCATGCCGAATGCATAAACAGGTTACCATTAAAAAATATTTGATAAGAGTAAGTTGAAGAATTTCCGAGACATTAAATTGAGGAGCAAACAATAATGCCGATTTATGAATACCATTGCAATAAATGCAATAAAGATTTTGAGTGCCTGGTTTTCGGGAACGAACAACCCGATTGCCCGTCGTGCAATAACAAAAAAGTGAAAAAATTGATGTCTGCATCTACCTTCTACAGTAAGGGTGGACATGGAGAAACCGTCAAAGCTGCTGCCGGAGCATCATCATGTACCGGATGTGCCGCAACCAGTTGCACAAGCTGTGATCACTGATGGACAAAACACTTAAAATAGGAACCAGGGGAAGCAAACTCGCGCTCTGGCAGGCAAACTGGGTCAAATCAGCCCTTGAGACCGAAGATTCCTCCCTTTCTATCGAACTGGTAATAATAAAGACAAAAGGAGACAAGATCCTCGATGTGCCCCTTGCCAAAGTGGGCGGCAAAGGTCTTTTTGTCAAAGAAATCGAAGACGCACTTTTAAACGAAAAAATAGACCTTGCTGTGCACAGCATGAAGGATATGCCGGGTGAAATACCGAAAGGGTTATGTATCGGCGCAATCCCCCAGCGAGAAATTCCTCAAGATGTTCTGATTTCCAGAAACAAAAAGCGCCTTTCAGAACTGGGTCCTGGTGCCAAAATCGGCACCAGCAGCCTTCGGCGAAAAGCACAGCTTCTTCATGCCAGACCGGATCTGGTCGTATTGCCTCTAAGAGGGAATCTTGATACGCGTCTTCAAAAGCTTGAAACTGAAAATCTTGATGCCATCATCCTGGCAGCAGCGGGTGTCAAGCGCCTGGGACTTGAAAACAGAATAACCGAATACCTGGATGAAAATATCATGCTCCCGGCAGTCGGTCAGGGTGCCCTTTGCATCGAGGTTAGACAAAATGACCCTCTGGTTGAACCGATTGTTGCGAGTCTTGAACATCCGCAAACACGGGCGGTAATTTTGGGTGAGCGCGCATTTTTAAACCGCCTTGAGGGCGGCTGCCAGGTGCCCATTGCCGCTTATGGAAACATCGAAAAACACACATTTATGCTTTCCGGCCTTGTGGCCACTATTGACGGTAGAACCCTCATTAAGGAAACCTTTTCGGGTCCTGAGAATTCATCCGAGATGATCGGTGTAGAACTTGCTGAGCGCCTTATTTCAATGGGGGCAAAAACAATAATGGATAATCTTAAAGCGGATCTAAATCAAAACCATGAAAGGTAAAGTCTATCTGGTCGGTGCCGGGCCCGGTGATCCGGGACTGATTACTGTAAAAGGATTGGAATGTATCAAACAGGCAGACGTTCTCATCTACGATTTTCTTGCGTCCCCGTCTCTTTTAAAGCATGCTTCAAAAAATACTGAAATTATTTACGTCGGGAAAAAGGGCGGGGACCACACACTCTCCCAGGATCGGATCAATGCCCTTATCGTTGAAAAGGCCAAAAGCGATTCAACAGTCACCCGTCTAAAGGGAGGAGATCCCTTTATATTCGGCCGCGGCGGCGAAGAAGCGGAAGCATTGATCCAGGCTGGAATACCCTTTGAAATCGTACCCGGTGTCACGTCGGCCATAGCAGCCCCGGCCTACGCCGGAATTCCACTGACTCATAGAAAATTTACATCCACTTTAGCCTTTGTCACCGGTCATGAAGATCCTGCAAAAGAAGAATCGAGTATCGACTGGGCATCACTTGTCAAGGGAATCGGAACCCTTGTTTTTCTGATGGGAGTCAAAAATCTGCCGCATATAACAGACCGGCTCTTAAGCCACGGCATGGATCCCGAGACGCCCGTAGCCCTTATCCGTTGGGGGACGACGGCCAGGCAATTCACAGTCACCGGAACCCTTGACACCATCGCCGAACGTGCAAAAGCCACCGGACTTAAACCACCGGCCATCATTGTTGTGGGCCATGTTGTAAAGTTAAGAGAAACCATGAAATGGTTTGAAAACCGGCCTTTGATGGGACGAAGCATCGTGGTTACCCGAGCCAGGGAACAGGCCAGTGAACTGCTTAAGCATCTTTCCGATCTCGGTGCAGAGTGTCTTGAATGTCCAACAATAAAAATAGCGCCGCCCGACGATATAAAACCATTGGACACCGCCATCGATCATCTCTCATCTTATGAATGGCTGATCTTTACCAGCGTTAACGGCGTAAATTTCTTTTTTAATCGCCTGTTTGAAAAAAACCGGGATGTCCGCGATTTAAGCCATGTTTATACAGCGGTCATCGGCCCGGCAACGGCCCAAAGACTTTTCGATTTTGGATTCAAAAGCGATATTGTTCCCGAAAGTTACAGGGCCGAATCTGTTGTCAAGGCATTCGCAAAAGAAGATATTAATGGAAAAAAAATATTACTGCCGCGTGCAAAGGAAGCAAGACCGGTTCTACCATTGGAACTTACCAGGATGGGAGCTGTTGTTGATGAAGTTGAAGCATACTGCACCAAAGCGGTCAAAGACGATGCCGATTTTATTTTAAAACGACTCGAAGAACGCACCATAGATATGATTACATTTACAAGCTCGTCCACCGTAAAAAACTTTCGTGCCCTTCTTCCATCCGAGGGTTTGGACAACCTGATTCAAGGCGTCACCATTGCATGCATCGGTCCCGTAACTGCCGATACCGCCCGTAATCTTGGATTCGATGTTCATATCGTTGCCGAATCTTACACCATTCCCGGACTGTGTGAGGCGATTCAACAATATTATCAATAAAATCGTGTAACGATTTTATGTAGCTCCCGCTGGTAAACCTGCGGGAGCTTATAAGCGGTAATGTTTTCAAAAGGCTAAAGTGCTACTAAATATTTTATTTTTCGGGATATTTTTTTTCTGGAGAAAAAAATGACAACACACACACACAATCATGTTGAAACATATAAAGGCCTCGTGGGGCTTGGTTTCGACCGAGAAACCGATGAAAATACGATTATTTATTATCTTCAGAAATTCTCCGATGACACGCTCATGAAAGAATTGATAACGAAACTATCTAATGAAGAGCTGGAAGAAATTTTTTCTCTGATGACACGGATACTTAAGAAACATCTTAAGGATCCAGAGTATCATCGCCTTTTTTTAAAAGACAATCATCCATAAAATCGGGAGTAAAGCAATGTTCACTGAAAAACAGCTGGATAGGTATGCAGATGCGTTACTGTGGGGGCTTAAAACTGCCAGAACCAAAAAATTTAAAAAAAATGACATTGTGCTCATCCGTTATGATATGCCTGCTGTCCGACTTGCCGAAATTGTT
Source organism: uncultured delta proteobacterium (assembly GCA_963706295.1). GTDB lineage: Bacteria > Desulfobacterota > Desulfobacteria > Desulfobacterales > UBA11574 > UBA11574. Next base: position 32,839 of record CAVPLW010000009.1, read on the forward strand.
TATGCAAAACTTATGGATATGGAAATTCATCCTGTCCAGCGCACAAACCCCACAGCAAATATGGAGCAGCACTTTTTTGAACTAGCAAATAACAAGCAGATTATTTTCCAGCCGCCCGGTGAAAAAGAACTTTTTAACCGTTTAAACGGCGGCATTTTTCTATATGCGCCTGAATCCATAACACACTTGAGTCATATAGATCCAAAAAAGATCGGCAAAGCTGCCGTGGCTCGAAAATATTTACGTGATATACTCGATGTCCGGGATCAGGCCGGTGATTTCGGATGGACCCTGTGCGCCTTTCCCACAAAAGAATTGGCCAGACATGCCAAACTTTCAATGAAGGCCTATACAGCCCAAATCGTAAACGCATGCTTTCTGGACAGAATTTCACCGGTTTCGCATTGGCAAGATATTTTTCATAGCGCAATATCCATTAAAAAGTGGCTCAACAGCATGAATGTGAATGCCTATCATGTTGAATCAGAAAATGTAGATCTCATGATAACACCGGGAGAAAAAAGAAAATGGATCGGCATTTCAGGCCATAATATTCCGAGCTTTGAGATATTTCTTTCACCGGACTGGAGGGGCACCCGAGGGATATACTTTTCAAATCAGCCTTCATTTCGAAGCGGCAACTATGTAAAAGGGGTAATGCTTGAATTTAAAAAAGGTGCTGTGGTCAAAGTCAAAGCACAAAAGGGAGAAAATTTTGTCGTTAAACAGCTCTCAATGGATAAAGGCGCCAACAAGGTGGGTGAATTTTCCTTAACAGACAAAAGATTCTCAAGGATCAACACCTTCATGGCAAACACACTTTTTGATGAGAACTTTGGTGGTAAATACGGAAACTGCCATCTGGCACTGGGTTCTTCTTATGCCGATACATATAATGGCAATCTAAAAGAATTGACCAAAGAGAAAAAGAAAAACCTCGGTTTTAATGATTCAGCCCTTCACTGGGACCTCGTCAATACTGAAAAGAAAAGGGTTACCGCCCATCTTACATCCGGCAAAAAGGTGACCATCTATGAAAACGGCAGGTTTGCAATTTAAGTCTCCATTATTTCAGGAGACGGGGGGTTTTTATTTATTGAACGGCATAGCCGCTTTTTATAAAATCGCGAAGCGATTTTATACCTTGTATTTACCAAAGTCCTCAGGAGAAAGGTTTTCAAGATATTCCGCCCATTTTTTCCCGTCTTCGCTCTTATTTAAAACTTCATAATCACCGTCGACCATCTGAGATTGATCAAAAATTTTATCATCCACATAAATGGGCGCACCAAACCGAAGGGCGATGGCAATCGCATCGCTTGGACGGGCATCCATGTCGAAACTTTTATCTTTTGATACAAAATATATTCTGGCATAAAATGTGTTATCTTTTAAATCACACACTTCAACCTTTGATACCGCCATCTCCAGATTGTCGATAAAATTTTTAAAAAGGTCATGGGTCATGGGCCGGTCGAACTTGATATCTCTGAGCGCTGAAGCAATGGATGTCGCTTCGAGTAAGCCGATCCATATCGGCACCGCTTGATCACCCTTAACCGACTTTAAAATAATTATCGGTGTGTTTGAGGTTGGATCTATTGCCATACTTGCTATGTTTACTTCATGCAACATAACTCTTTTCTCCTCTCAAACCAAAAGAAGTTGGTTCATTGCCGTTTGTTTCGCCCCACAGTGAATGGGAAAATGTTTGTAAAATTCTGACATTAACCAATCGACCCATCACGTTTTCAGTACAGGAATCCGTGTCATCACTATTGTAAAAGTTTACAATCTTGTTTGTTGATGTACGGCCTGTCCACTGGGCATCCTGACGGCTATTTTGTTTATTGATTTGGTTCTGCTTTTTGCTGAAACCTTCCACAAGGACCGACTGTATCGAGCCTTTCAGTGTTTTGTTTTTACGGGTTGTGAATTGATCTTGCAGATCCAGAACCTGTTGTAATCTTTGTTTCTTCTCATCTTCCAGGATTTTGTCCGAAAATCGGGCGGCTGAAGCATTTGGGCGATCAGAATATTTAAAGGCAAACAAACCGTCAAATTCCACCGTCCCAATCAAATCCAGGGTTTCTTGAAAATCCGTCCTTGTCTCTCCTGGAAAACCCACAATTATATCAGACGTAATTGCAATGTCAGGACAAGTATTACGCAGTTTATCAACTTTTTCAAGATATATCTCCCGTGTATATTTCCGGTTCATCCTTTTTAGAATCCGGTTTGAACCCGATTGTATCGGCAAATGAATATGATGACACAATTTGTCAAGATCCTTAAACGCAGCGATAAGGTTTTCCGAAAGATCTTTTGGATGTGAGGTGGTAAACCGGATTCTCAAAAGTCTATCAATGTCGTTAATACGACGTAAAAGCTCGGGAAATGTGCAAAGACCTTCTTTCATCCCATAGCTGTTCACGTTCTGGCCAAGCAAGGTCACCTCTCGCACCCCTGATTCAACAAGCCTTCGGATTTCGTTGATAATATTTTCCGGATCCCTGCTGGTTTCCCTACCCCGAACATAAGGAACGACGCAGTAAGTGCAATAATTATCACATCCTTGCATAATAGTCACAAAGCGCGACACCCCTTCTTTATCAACCCCATTTGTGACAAAATCCAGTTCTTTAATCTGGTTCGACATTTCAATGTCGACAATACGGCACTTCTTCGACAAAATAGCCTGTATGGCATTGGGCAAACGGTCGATGGCATGTGTGCCGAAAACAAGGTCAAGATGCGGCACACGCCCTAAGATCTTTGCACCTTCCTGCTGTGCCACACACCCGCCCACTCCGATGATCAAATCAGGTCTTTTTTTCTTCAGACCGGCCAGACGTCCTAAAAAACTAAACACTTTCTGCTCGGCCTTTTCCCTGATGGCACACGTATTCACAATAATCAGATCCGCTTTCTCTAAAAATGGGGTCATTTCATATTGTAAAGACTTCAGCCCCCTGGCGATTTGTTCGGAGTCATAAACATTCATCTGACAACCGATGGTATTGATGTATAAATATTTTGTCTTCATCTTTTTTATAAATGATATTTTACGGAATCATCAATTATCATATTTTTTTTAAGATCCTGCAAAACTGCTTCAACGTCACCTTCGCAACCTGGAGCGATTCGGAGCAGTACGATACCCTGATGGGCGTCGATGGTGGTTAATGTTGCAATACCGTCATACGCCTCTAAAATGAATTTTAAAAAACAGATCTCTCTGCGATCAACGCGAAGGATTTTTTTTATCGTTTTCAATCTGAATCTTTAATAAAATTATTAATCAGCTTTTGGACCCTTAATTCCCAGCAACACCAGTAAGGTTCAGTGGGCCGAAAGAAATTTTTTCTTGTCCGCCTCATCGCCCCGCAAGCGGGATCTTCGACAAAGGGGCATCTTCGACCGGCGGGAAGGTAAAATCCTACGGATGCGATGGATAAATAGAAAAAAGCCCCAAGAACCCAATAATTTGTTGAATCAATATTATATTTTCTATCATCTTGCTCTCTACAATTTCAATAAAAAAGTCCGGACGAATAAGTTTCGCACCTTTTATCTTCAGCAACGCACCTTCAGCTTAGCAGGCTGAAGCCTCTGATATTTTCCAAAGTTTTACAAAAATTGCGCGTTGACATCGCATATGGCCTTGGGTATATGAATTTTAATTGAAGGGCTAAACGACCTTGACCCTTTGAAAAGCACCATCGCCAAATGATGCCGATTTCAATAGTTTTATGCTGTTATCGGTCAAATAAAACCAATAACTTGAATATGGACGGATAATGAAAGCCGATATAACCATTTTATTTGTTGATGATGAGAAAGCCTACCAGAAGGCCTTCGTCCGTGCCATGCGAAAAGAAAAGCAATTTCACCTCATAACAGCATCGAGAGGCATCGAGGCCCTGCAACTGCTTCAGACGACACCGACGGATGTCGTGCTTACCGATATAAAAATGCCTGAAATGGATGGTTTCACGCTGTTGAAGAAAATTCGTGAACAATATCCGGATATCTTTGTTATTGCCATTACAGGATATGGATCTGTAGAAGATGCCGTACGCGCAATGAAATTGGGCGCATATGATTATCTCCAGAAGCCATTTGACTTTGATTTAATCAAGATGTTGCTGGAAAAAATTGTAGAACACAGACAAATAATTAAAGCAAGCGTCGTTAAGCCCGAAGATCAACGGAATCGATACCGGTTTGAAAATATTATCGGGCAAGACCGTAAAATGTTCAAAATTTACGAAATGATTAACGCAGTGGCCAAAACATCTGCCTCTGTCCTTATAACCGGAGAAAGCGGATCGGGAAAAGAACTTATTGCCGAGGCAATTCATTATCGCAGCAATCGACGTAACAAACCGTTTCATCAGGTAAATTGTGCGGCTCTAACGGAATCAATTATTAATTGTGCAGTGAACCTATTGATTTTATAAAGATTGATTCCTGTTCTTTCTTTATGAGCCCTTGCCACGAGTTCACGCGTTTTAAAAAAAGATTATCCATGGAGCGACTATTTAGAAAAACTCCCCGACCCCTCATTTAATTGTTTGGCAATTTAACTTTAGATGATTTAAAACAAAAAGTCTTTTAATGAAAAAAGAGTGGCAAATACTTCAGCCTGATATCTATTTGGTCGAAAAACTTTGCGGGATTCTAAAATGCCATCCGGCCGTTGCTTCAATCCTGATCAACCGTAATATTTTATCCACAGAAGATGTATCAAACTTTTTCAACACATCCCTCAAACGGTTAAGCCCGCCCTTTTCCATTAAGGATATGGATGCCGCGGTTGACCGAATTTTAGAGGCCATAGCACGCAAAGAAAAAATGCTGATCTTTGGCGATTATGATGTTGACGGAATTACCGCCACAACCCTTCTGTTGGAATTTCTCCGTTCAGTCGATGCGGATGTGTCTTACTACATTCCCCACAGAATAGCGGAAGGCTTTGGTCTGAAAAAAAACCATATTTCAGATGTCGCGATACCCAATGGAATACACCTCATTATCACCGTAGACTGCGGATCCGACAGTCAAGATGCGGTTAAAGCCGCGAGAAACGCCGGTATTGATGTCATCATTACCGACCACCACATGATATCGGACACGATGCCGCCTGCAGTTGCAGTGATAAATCCCAAGCGGAACGATTGTCCTTCCGGTTTTCACGATCTTGCCGGAGTTGGCGTCGTGTTTTATCTACTGATTTGCCTTAGAAAAAAACTTCGAGACACAAATTTCTGGCAGGACCGTCCGGAACCCAATCTAAAAAATTACTGTGACCTTGTTACCCTTGGCACCTTGGCTGATATGGTTCCTTTAACCCGTGAAAACCGGATACTTATTAAAGCAGGGTTGAACATTATCCGTTCATCGCACCGTCCTGGTCTGAATGCATTGATTGAGGTCTTTAGAATAAATAAACATGCCATCGATACCGATGATATTGTTTTCTATCTGGCCCCCATATTAAACTCAGCGGGCAGGATTGATCACGCTTCAACCGCTGTTGAACTTCTAACAGCAAAAAATATCGAGACAGCACGGAAAATTGCACATTCACTCAACCGCTTGAACCAGGATCGGCGCAGCATCGAAAATAAAATACTTGCCGAAGTCAACGATCATTTAAAAAATAATCCGCATCTTCTTCGAAAAAACACATTGGTCTTGGCCCACCACGACTGGCATTTAGGGATTCTTGGAATTGTTGCATCAAGACTTATTAAAAAATATTTTCGCCCGGTTGTGCTGATCACAACAGCAGACGGAATAGGGAAAGGATCCGCCAGAAGTATTCCTGAGATCAATCTGTATGAGGTGTTGTCGGCTTGTGCTGAGAACATTGAAAACTTTGGTGGACATCCAATGGCAGCCGGCCTTAAAATCAAGACCGAAAATATAGACCCGTTTAAAATACACTTTGAAAACATTGTGAGCCGTATGGCAAAACCGGCTGATTTTATACCGAAAATCGCCATCGATTACAAACTCGATTTTGTTAACATTTCAGATAAACTGATGGATGAACTTGAACCGTTGAAACCCTTTGGTATCGCAAACCATGAACCGCTTTTTATGACGAAAAAGGTCGATATTGTATCATCAAAACGTGTCGGTAATCATCACAGGCAAATGGTATTAGAGCAGAAGATAGGAAAGACGATAAAAACATTCAACGCAATACAATTTAATGTGGATACCCGAATCCCCTTACAGAACACTTTTGATCGGATGGCATACCGTCTTCGCTGGAACCGATGGAACGGCAGGAAAAATGCTCAAATTGTCATTGAAGAAACGTAACATCGGCGGTTTAAAATTTTTCTTGCAATAGACAATACTCGGCATTATTATTTCGCTTTATACATAAAAATAAAAACGGATGTTAGGTTAAAGGTGACATATTATGGCTAAAGTATTTCGACCCAGCAAAGGCGAATCAAAAATATTGTCGAGAATTGAGTCTTCAAAAGAATATGCCCGTAGAAAAGCAATAAAAAATGCGAGAGATTGTATCGAACCCCTTTCTAATGCCATTGCCATGAAGCTCGTCGAGAACAATCTTGTTGAAACCACGAATAAAAATGTACTTGAAGAGCAGATAACAAAATGTATAGACAAGTTGAACCGCAGTGACGACTTTGATGTCGACTACAAGATTGCACCATTTAGACACATCGTGCAAAATCCAAATGTCGTCAGTCTTTACATTACCGCATTCGTAATAGAAACCCTTATCAATCATAAAGTCGTGGTCGATATTTACGGTTCAGACGAAGAAATATATCTTTGTATCAACCGGCAAGTTATAAAAATGCTGGTCTGACAATGCGCCCTTCCTTTTTCCCCAGGTTAGTTAATGGACCTTTTGACGATCCAGGTCTGTTTATCCCCTTTCTTTATGAAAAACGCGCCGTGATTTTCGATCTCGGAGATATTTTTTCACTTTCAGCCAGAGATATTCTTAAAATCAGTCATATATTTATTACTCATACGCATATGGATCATTTTATCGGATTTGACAGACTGCTGAGACTGTTGCTTGGCCGTGACCAAGATCTTTACATGTATGGTCCTGAAAATTTTATAAAAAATGTTGAGGGAAAACTCTCGGGATATTCATGGAACCTTGTCAAGAACTACACGAATCTGCTGGCCTTACATGTCACCGAGGTACATGACGATCATCTGGTGACAAAGGATTACATTTGCCAAAACGGATTCATTCCGGCTTTAGAGGCGGTTGAACACCCTTTTAACGGACCCCTTCATAAGGAACCGTCATTTTCCGTTTTTACTCGGATCCTTGATCACAGTATTCCCTGTCTCGGATTCACCTTAAAGGAGCGATTACACGTTAATATCATGAAAGATGCTGTTGCCGAGCTTGGGTTGGAAATCGGTCCCTGGCTAAAAGAATTCAAACAAGCTCTGTTTAATAATCAAAACCTCGATTCAGAGTTTGAGGTTAAATACGGTAGAAAACAACACAAAAAAATATTTGTCCTGGGGGACCTTACAAAACAAATTGCCTTAATAACTCCGGGTCAGAAGGTTTCATATGTCGCGGATGTTGTGTACAACGAATCGAACATCGAAAAGATTGTTGAACTGGTGAAAAATTCCGATCATCTCTTTATTGAAGCGTCTTTTCTTGAAAAAGATAGAGATATTGCCGAAAAAAAATGTCACCTAACGGCCTGGCAGGCCGGCCTCATTGCAGGTAAGGCCGGAGTAAAGCAGCTGACACCCTTTCATTTTTCACCCAGATATCAGGGACAGGGCCACATTTTGGAAAAAGAGGCCATGGATGCCTATCATTATACCTTGAAGCAGCAAGATATGGCTGTTTGAAGGCGCTTCTCTCGTAAGTGTTCACGGGTATACTCCCCCGTTTCACTCCGGTGTCTACGTGTCTGGTCATTTCAATGACATAGCCACTCCGCCAACCCACCTGCCATGCAAGGCACGAGCGGGCAGATATCCTTAAACGGAGAAGCACGCCCCGTGAGCAACACCATCAAAGATTACTTAAATGTCTCGACCTAAACTTGATTTGACAAAATCGTAAGGCAAGTCAATACATCACTTGACGGTTCAATTTTCAGAGTTCGATATCACACCGTCACACCCGGTGAAACCCTTTACAGCATCAGTCACCAGTATGGCCTGCCGGTTGAAAAGATACGACTACTGAACAAGCTGACCGAGGCGTCAGTCATTCATCCGGGACAAAGGCTTTTGCTAAGTCTCTAAATCCATGCAAATCTTTAAGTTAACCAATTCGATACATCGGGTTTTGGATGTGTTCGCTTTTGCACTCATTTCATTATCACCTAAAAGCATCATCATCTCTTTTCGTAGGGTTTTCATGTTATCTTTGAAAAAGATCTTTTACAAGTCCATCAATTTTATCAGCAAATAAAAAATGCCGATTTCAATGATGGCTATATAAATTATCGATTGATATAATAAATGCAACTTATTCTTAAACATGCTGAATAGAAGAATGCAGGCTATTGAACTAATGGTTAGGATGAATAGGTAAGTCTTCAATACATTACCGAAATCAAAACAAAGTATCAAAATAAGTTCCAACAACAATCCGGATAACGGCCAAATTAAAAGCAACAACCCCCATTTGGAATACAGATTACTGTATCCGGTCTTTCTGTCTTCTTCCACCTCTTCTATCTTCTTCAAAGGGACAACACTTAAACAAAATAAAAACAGTCCGGCAAAAAATGGAATCAAATCGGTATCCGACTGTTTCATGAAATAGCCCAGCATGATCGGTGTTACCAATCCTAAACTGATGGTGAAGGTCGCCGGTATTGGATATCTCCTTAATCGGATGGGCCTTGCAGAATATAAAAGGCCCAGTATGGGAAGAAGAAAAAAGAGGAATAACGTTAAATAGGATTTATAAACAAACAATGGATAAACAAATGAAAGGATGAGAAGCACTATGGAATAAATAAGTGCATGGGACGGTTTAATCTTTCCGGAAGGAATGGGTCTATTCGGTTTGCTTATTCTGTCAAGCTCTCGATCTGTCCATGAATTAAAGCTGTAGATAAAATTTGTTGAAATCAGTGTCACTGAAATGGCAATCACAATGTCATACCAATGTGTGCCCCCAGCCAGTTCCGCCCCGACAAGGTATGAAAAAAAGGCGATAAGCGCTGCATCTATTCGGCATAGTTGGATATATGAGAGCATTCAGGTCATACCCCGAACCTATACCCCGGGATAATATAGTGCAGAAATGGAAGGTTCGTTTTTATGTGGTTAAAATAAATCGGACCTATTACAGCCATCTGCATTAAAAAAATAATACCCATAGTTCCAAAGGTCCAACCGGAAAATATTTTACGTTCCGAGGATAAAAGTCTCACGCCGAAAAAAGTTAACGTAACTGCCGGCAAACCCGACATGAAGATGTCAAATGGCCGATTGAACCATCCGGTACTTTTGAAAACAATCGTCTGAACCATCCATATGCTTGCTGCAGATAGTGCTGCATATATCCAAGATCGTTTGTCGCCGCCAAACCACCCTGCCTGCCAGATAAAAAGAATAGAAAGGACGGTCAGCATAAATACCCAGAATGCAGCCATGAACTGATGGTGACTCCATTGCGTCTGGAATAAAACAACCGATTTAGAGTATGGTATCGGACCGACCCAATGGATGGCAAAAAGGTTTCCTACAATATAGACTGACCCAGCCAAAGCCAGTGCACGATGCCGGCTTCGGGTATAAGCGTACCCGACAGCAATCATGGAAAAGAAAATTACCAACAATTCTATGGTCAACGGCCTGTTTTTTGTATATGCCCAGCAAAACGTTGCGACATAACCGATAATCTCGGAAAAAGATCCTCTTAAATACTCGAGCTGCAGATGTTCTTGTGTCACCATGGCGTACAAAAGAGGAATCGCCATTAAAGTGACACCATACATCACCCATATCAAACGAACGACGGGAACCTTTAAAATAAAATGCATTAATAAAATAATCACCAAAATTATGGAAGCAAACCAAAGGATATGATGCAACGCGACATAATAGGAAAAAAAACTATGTTTTGCCAATAGTCCGGTCTCCACATAACACCGAAATACTGAAAAACAGATAAAATAGACCGGGGCAAAAGCATTCAGCAGGATTTTCCATTTTGGCATTGCATCTGAAGCATTCATCCTGTTATCTTTTGGCTTTTCTTTAAAGGCTAAATCCATGGGCCGGTAACGACAATATAAACCACATATTGTCATTGTATTACTATCGTCTGGATCGAATTTTTTTTATGGTCCCGGCCACGACATCTCCATTGCCAAGCTTGAAACCTCTCACAAGGACCCTTTTGCCTTTCCATTTGGAACCTAAAAAAGAAGTGATATAAGATGTATCGCCCCTTTCGTCCACAAATGCAGACCGATATTCATCGCTGCCCAGTTTAAATTCGATTAAATATACCTTTTGTTCTCCTACAATCAAATAATTTTCTGTTACGTTGATGTCATGAATCACCGCATTAATTTCAATGGGCTCCATGCGATCAAAATCGATACCCTTTTTTAAAAATGCAGCCGTAGGATTGGGACACAAAATTAGACCCAACCCCAAAACAAAAACGAACAAAAATATGTTTTTAAATAGATTCTTATAATTCATAAAAGCCTCCCTTTAATTATCCATCTGTCGCCAATAAAAGGTATTCAAAGTCCTCACGCTATTGAGACTCCAATTTGCAATACCACCTTCAACACCGACCAAGAGCTGCGGACCATTCGGTAGAATGGCAATCACCGGAGCTGATGCAATGGATGTTCCGATAATTATGGTTCGATCTTTTTTCCCCTTAGAGACAACATTCCCATCTGCATCTGTTTCTACTTCATCGCTCCATTCAAAAGCCGCTTCTCCGGTTTTGTAATTTACGGCATAAAGGCGTGCCTCTCCCCTGCCGGAAACATCCACGCACGGATCAGCAGGCGGGGGGCCACCTGATTCAGGGGTATACGTGGTAAAATAGACCACGCCATCAAACACCGTCATTTTAGAGGTCATCTTTTCTCCTGGGTTTTCCAGCCGGATGTACCAGCCTTTTGAAAGTGCAAGCGCTTCCCGTGTATCGACTTGATCTTGCGCATGACCTAGTACAATAAGGTCTTCGGTGACATCTGTTAGGTCGGATTCGGTGAGGGTTGTAACTGGGGGTGTTTCCCAGTAGTTCTTAATCGCATAGATTCGATTGACCACCCCGGTCTCTTCGGGGTCGGCGCGATCCCCGGTGCCGAAAAAGATCATCTCTCCAATCATCGCCCCATATCTTTCCGCAACTGCATCCGGAGCATAAAAGATCTTTCTCTGGACCCCGTCAACAGCCGATGCTGAAAATAGCTTTCTCCGGCTCCAGTCGCCGTCTCCGTTGTCATCTTCAAAAGCGAATATGTTTCCGGCAAGATCTCCGGCGTATACCCGGTTGGTATACTGATTCCCGTTGGTATCGTATCCGGCGACATCCACAATACAATGGTTCATGTCCGCATAGTACCCGGCATTGACATTCAATTTGCTGATAGCGCCATCTGAAACCTTAATGGTAAACACCGCCCTTCCCTGTGAATCAGAAGCACTCGGCGTTGCCAGATCCTGGTTTTGGTCATAGCCCCCGGCCATTAAAAAAACCTTCTCTGATCCACTTGAGGTTTTGAGTTCATGGACTGTCGGTTTCGACCAGGACTGGCCTAAAGTGGCGTCAGCACCGTCAGCACTCCCGTTGTTGTCCCCATCTTCACCGACCAGAAATGTCGGTCCTATTGAGTAAAGGTAGCTCGGTGAATCATGGGTGGTAACATTCAGGGCATAATAATTATAACCTCCCCGGCGCTCTCCGAAAAAAAGAATTTTCTGACCGGTGGCTTGATAAACCACCGGCTCGCCATCCACAAAATATTTGTGATCCGTAGTGCCGTCTGAAAGTTCCTTTAATCGGGTCAGTTGATCCGGAGGGATAAATCCCCATACTTCACTGCCGTCGAGATCATAGAAACAATGCATCACCCCGTCATTGCTCCCGCTAAAGATAAACGACTTGTCTAAAGTGCCGTTTCCATCGGTATCATAGTGCACCACCGACGGTTTTGAGTGAAGGATATCTCCCAGTTTCCATGTCTTGCCCACACCATATATGTCATTGATAACGCTATCTTTTGCTGCTGCTGTACCGACCGCCAAGGTCGTAGCCGTGATATCGGTGTTGGAAGTGGAAAACGCATTGGTTAAATTGGTCAGATCCGCAAATGATCCCATATAGGTATATAGGTTCCGGGTCGCCTGATCCAGAAGTTTTTCACCGATGCCTCCCTCGAGGACATTGGAACCGTCTTCTGAAGTCGACCAGAAAGACTTGGCATTGTCTTTGATCTTTCCATCAGCCAGTGTAGCAGGGTTCCCTAAAGAATCGACGATGATCCCCTGGTTATCAAGGCCGTACTTTTTAATGTTACCGGCCCAATGACCGTCAGTCTGCGGTTTAAAAAATCCCACATAGAGTGAACTCCCTGCAAACGTCCGGTTCATCTGGCTCATGGGAACCACTGGAGAAACAAACACGGCATTTACATCCGCAATGTCGGTCATGATTTTTTTAAACGCTGCGGTAAGGCCTGAAATGCTGTTTGCCGTGTAATAGAGTCCACCGCCGTTGTATGCGGTCTCCGCCAAAAGTTGATTGTCTGTGCGAAAGCCGATGGTATAAACAATAACATTCTGTTTTTCAAATGTATCTCCGGAGGGGCCCAGGGAAGCATTGATATCATTTTCGTAAAGATATTTGGCCACATCGTCCAGGTAATCGGAGCCGTTCAAAGCATAGCTCCCAGGATCGTTGCCGTCGTTGTCATAATCGCCGATGGTATCCCCATTGATATAGGTGCCGGAAGTCAGTTTAGAATCCTGATCCTGGGTCGACTCGCCGTCTGTCATCAGGATGATATAGTTTTTCTGGCAGCGTTCCGTCATGGGGCTGGTATACTGCTTGCACCCCGACCCGCTTGTATCGCAGCCTGAATAATACGATCCCGAGGTGCCGTTAAACCAGCTTTTTTTCCCGGCCAAATAAAGACCGGCCTCGGCCAGGGTTTCGGCCAGCGGGGTATATCCACTTGCAGGCAAACTGTTTACGGCATTAGTTAAAGTGGTTTTGTCAGTGCCGCATTCGGCAACGATATATCCGCCCTGAGCATTGGTGCCGTTGTTGTTGAACCGCATCAACCCGAACCGCACATCGTTCGTGTCATTGATGACCTGCTTGATCACATCTTTGGCCACCTCGGTTCTGGTTCTCAATCCAGAACTGTAGTTTTCATCATAGTTTATCCAGTTTCCCAAATACAGATCCTTACCGGATCCACCACACACATACCCGCCGGCGGAATCCATGATAACAGCGTCTGTTTTATACCCGTCCGTTGTTAGGGCGGTTTTAACATCCGGGCAGTTCAAATCATTGATGCTGGATGCAAATGAATTATAGCTGCAACCCCAGCCGCAGACTTTTCGATAGACCGCAGTGCTCGTACGGGAACCCGAATAGGTAGTACTTGGATCATAATAGTCACCGGGGACATCTTGTGTGGTCATACTCCCGGACGTGTCAAAAATAATGAGAACGTTGGGGGGTATTGAAATGGTCGATGTCCCGTAAATATCGGTGTCATCCGCCCATAGCTGAGGCGTTAGGAAAAGCACCAGTATGAGTATAAACCATGAACATCTTTTCATGATAGATCCTCCTTAGAAGCAAAGAATGATGGAACATTTTTTTATTTTTTAAACTAAAAAATGAAAGCCACCAGAGGCGGCGTTTGAATCTCATGGATTAAAATTATTAAAAACCTTATATGCACCCAACTGAACCTGAGAGAGAACCTGGCCGCCTCCACTCAGTGTTGTCCCGGTGATCCCGTATCTTCGAATTATATAATCTCCCAAACTCGTTCCGGACCCGACCTGCGGTACGGTAATATGTTGCATCACCGGCAGATTATTGGCAGCAGTGGACAGAGTACCGAGATGGGGGGTCAAAAACGCCGCGATACATCGAATCTCGATTCGAATGTCGGGGGTGCCGTCACCGTCTATGTCTAAGTCAGCGTCGGGGGCGCCGTCACCGTCTATGTCGGATGGGTCGGGATTCAATGTTGGAATTGTAACCTGAGCTACATCTTCTGCAGCTTGCAGAAAGGTATTGCTTAACCAGATTCTGCTGAGTTCAATGGCATAGTGGTCTGCGGATTCAGCCTTATATAAATTGTCAACCGCCTGTTGGTCGTTTGAGGCGATCTGCACCTCGATACTGGATGTGCGGGCCACCGCCATACCCAGCAGGGTCAGCAGAACCAGCATAATCAAAGCTAAAACAACGACCGATCCATTTTCATTTGTCAGCAGCAATGTTTTTTTCATGGGAAATCCTCAGTTCATTTTTCATACTCTATCTTAATGTCCATTCAAACTACAGTGATTGACATCTTATGCTCCTGATCTGGAGCGTTTTTCCCATTTCTGGTCACCGTCAGCATGATGCGCCTGGTATTCGCCGAAAAGGCGTCTTGAACGACAGTCCAACTCACCGTATAACCAGGAGGTGGCGCCGGATCTGTATAAGGTCCTCCAACCGCCAATTGAGCGTTCGCAAACGGCAGGCTCATGAGGTCTTCAAACTTGTCAATGCCCACGGTGGAAAATTCCGTAAGTCGATTTCCGGTGGAATTCATCCGGATGGCCGAAGTCTGCATGGCAGCTATTGCCAAGAGACCCACGGCAAAAATGGTCAGGGCAATCAGCACTTCGATAAGGGTGAAACCGTCTTGTTTTTTCAATGTTTTGATCGGTGTATCTTTTTCGACGATATCTATGTTATCCAATTTCATGATGTCATCCTATAGACCTAAATTTCGGCAGTGAATCAAAGTGGTTAAACGTCTTCGGCTCCAGTTGTCACCGGGCGCGGACGGGACATAAATCGTCTCACCCCGTTGGTTAACGTAGGTATTAGTATTCGTGGTACCATACAATAATGGATCGTCTGTCCGGGCCACAATCGTAATCTCTACGGATTGGATTTGGCTGTAAAGCGGCAAAGCAACACCGCCGCCGCCGGAGTTGAGCGGAACAGAATTACCGTTCAGATAAACAAAATCAATGGCATCAATGTTTTGGGCCACCACCTGATCTCCGGTGGCGGGAGTGTTTCTGATCAGATTACCGTTGTTCAATCTATATTGGATGGTTTCATTGGTGTCGAGGAGTCCATCCGGTGGCCCGCCAGCAGCGTCGTTGATATCCTCCGTAAATTGGATGACATTTGCATTTGCCGTTGAGGTTCCCGAAGCGAATCCGAAATTGCCCGTGTTAAAAGGGTCATTCCCAGCCATCCGGATTTCCCGCTGCATGTAATACATGGCGGCCCTGATATTCTGCTGCATGTCTGCGGTCTCTCCCTGAACCTGATACGATCGATGCTGGGCCAAAAACGTCGAATAGATCGCGGCCAGCGCCAGAAGTGATACCACCATGGCGACCAACAGCTCTACCATGGTAAATCCCTGGTTTGAGCATCTCAATGAAATGTGTTTTTGTCTGCGCTTCATTTCCATGAAGTCCCTCCGCCCCATTTTTGCAATTTAACTCCAGCTCACCCAGCCATCTGTGCTGGTTACAATACGGATGCCGCCGGCAGTATTCATCACCTCAACACCCATGAGTAGATTGGTTGGATTTGTCAATTTGACTACACCTGGAACGGCGGGGGGGAGCAACATCCCCCTATTGTTGAATCCACAGGTATTGGCCGCAGTAATATCTACGTCGTTTTCTAACCTAACGTTGCCTTTTATCATGATGTCGCCCGGGGTCCAGCTCAAACTTCCATCCGGGTCTAAAAATACGGAATAATTATCATTTGCGATGTCAAATGTGATACATGCATATGTGTTGTCTTTTACTGCCCGAATTTTCGCCAGTTGCATATCATCGTATATCTGCCTTACCGATGTTTGGAGTTTGTGCCTGGGCAACCAGGAAATATAGCTGGGTACTGAAATGGCTGTCATTATACCGAGGAGGCTCAGTACAACGGTAACTTCAGTTAACGTAAAACCTTTTCTATTTTTAAGTATCTTCCAAAAATAAAGCGATCTGTGTTTAACCATCACTATCTCCCAAAAACAAAGCGATCTGTGTTTTTCCGCCGTTAACCGGCGTATATGTATCAATCATTAAACCTTTACTGCCTTTAAAAAGCGCCAAGAATGCGGTGGCTTCCGAATCATTCATACACGACGGCTCAAATCCCCGTTCAACCCGAATCGACCAACCTGTCCGGGCCATATGATTTTTATAATATTCCAGGACTTTTTTCCCAGAATCGATGGTTTCGAGCTCGGCATAGCACCCGCCGTTCAGCCGCATGATGTTCACAATCTTAGCGTTTGGATAGCGGGATACCTTGCCATTGAAATTGTATGGCATTCTATCCATGCATCCTGAAATAATGAACACTAACGCCATCAACAGCAGAGATAACACGAAAGTCTTGGATGTCATAAGCCGTCCTTCTATATTAATATCGGAACTTTTTCGGTAAAGTTTATGCAAAAATTATGCAAAAATAATGGGAACGCTATAAAAAGGTAAGATATTGATGGGTTAGCTTGGATGGACACATCGTCGAATCAAGAGCTTGCGACAATATTCGGCAATTTTTGTGTCGTTTTTTGGCAGTTTTTTCTTGTATAATTCATCGTTTCGCACTCATATTTTTTATGTAAACCCATTGAATGGTTATACATCTAAAAAAGTGTCACAGTTTAAAACCCTTCGATATGTCTGACATACAGCCCGGCAGGCTGGAAACATTACAGGCAAGTGATTTCACTTCTTCTTCAAATAGAACGCTTCTATTTTCTCTACCACGTACTCTATCTGATCATCTGAAAGTTCAGGATATATGGGCAGGGCCACCGTATGCAAGGCTGCATGTTCAGCTTCAGGAAAATCACCTTTTTTATAATTCAAAGCAGAAAAGCAGGCCTGGAGATGCATGGGAACCGGATAATACACTTCCGTCCCGATTCCGGCATCATTTAAAAACCGGCGAAGGTCATCTCTTCTTTCCTTTACACGGATCACAAATTGATTGTAGATGTGGCGATCTTCTTTTTCAAACGGAAGCTGAACCACATCCAAAAGATCTGCATTTTTAAAAAGCGCTCTGTAATTTTTGGCGTTTTTCTGACGCGCTTTTGTCCATTGGTCAAGATATTTCAGCTTTATGGAAACCACGGCGGCTTGAAATGCATCCAACCTGAAATTTCCACCGATAAGTTTATGATAATACTTGGGGTGGGAACCATGTGCCCGAAGCGTAGATAATTTGTCATAGAAATCGTCTGAATTTGTTGTGACCATGCCGCCATCCCCGAAAGCGCCCAGGTTTTTGGAAGGAAAAAATGAGAAGCAACCGAAATCCCCCATGGACCCCGCCCGCTTTCCTCTGTATTCCGCCCCGATGGCCTGGGCCGCATCTTCAATAACAACAAGATCGTATTTTTCGCATATCTCCAAGATCGGCGCCATATCAGCGCACTGTCCGTATAGATGAACGGGAATGACCGCCTTGAGCGTCTCATGTTCTGTTCGGGTCATGGAATTGATGGCGCCTTCAAGGCACTCCGGAGAAATGTTATATGTTTTGGGATCGATATCGACAAAAATCGACCTGGCGCCGGTTCGGGCAATGCTTCCGGCGGTGGCAAAAAAGGTATACGGCGTGGTGATCACCGTGTCCTTACAACCGATATCCGCCGCCATCAAGGAAATCAAAAGGGCATCTGTCCCGGACGAGACACCGACGGCATGTTTTGAAGAACAATAATCGGCAATCTCTTTTTCTAAAGACGCCACCCTGGGTCCTAAGATAAAATATTGACTTTCAAAAAGTTCTTCAGCAGTTTCCAGGACTTCTTTTTTTATGGTTTTATACTGTTCTTTTAAATCTAGCAAAGGCACTTTCATTGCGGGTAAATTATCCCTTTCTTATTTTAAACTCAAATCGCTGTTCGAATATACTCATCTTTTTCGTCTTCTCTTTCCATTATAACCATTGAATGTTGAAGAAGACTCAACCGGACGACAAACCGTTTCAGCAGCATTGTATCCCACAAGCCGGTTCACCTCACGAATGAGTGACGAACCGGCTTTTAATTTTATCGTGTCAGACAGAGCAATAATCGTCTCCGTTTTTTCAGGATTCAGCAAGTGAATGTAAGCTTTGCAGGAACCTGGATGTCTTTTGAGTACGGTATTCAGCTTTTCAAATAACGCTTTATCAGTGTGGGCGATGTCAAGATTAAAATGGATACTTGTGGTCCAGATCTCCTCGGCTTTATCCATGGGTATGACGGTCTCCGCCAATAGTTTTACTGAATTTTCTTCCTTTTGAAGGTGTC
Source organism: uncultured delta proteobacterium (assembly GCA_963706295.1). Lineage (GTDB taxonomy): Bacteria > Desulfobacterota > Desulfobacteria > Desulfobacterales > UBA11574 > UBA11574. The sequence continues at coordinate 51,396 of CAVPLW010000009.1, forward strand.
CCTGAACCAGGATGGCGCTATCATCTGTCAAAAGATCATACACTTTTGCATAAAGCGATGAAAAGATGGTGATTTCAACCGCACCATGCAGATCCTCAAGTGTAACAAAAGCCATTAAATCGCCCTTTTTGGTCTTTATGATTTTGGTGTTTCTGACCATACCGCCGATCCTAATGGCATCACCGTCATTTTGTTCTTTTAGTGTCACCGAGTTTGTGTTGGTGAACTTTTCCAGAACATTTTCATATCTGCTCAAAGGATGTCCGGTGATATAGAACCCAAGTGATTCTTTTTCAAGGGTTAAAAGCTCTTTTTCATCCCACTCATCGATTTCGGGCATGGACGGCAAGTTAATGGCATTTTTGTTCTTCAGTTAGATTGAACAACCCCATTTGAGGATCCGTCCTCTCCCTTTGAACGCGTTGTCCGTAATCGATGCAGTCCTCCAAGAGATGCCATCATTTGTGAACGATAATTTCCCGTGGTATCAAATGCGCCACATTTAATAAGGCTTTCAACAACACGTTTGTTAACTTTTTTCAGGTCGACTCGCTCACAGAAATCAAACAAAGATGAAAATTTTCCATTATGCCGGGCCTCAATAATAGATTCAATGGCATTTTCTCCAACGTTCTTCACTGCAACCAGTCCGAATCTTATCTTTGAACCGGTGACGGTAAACTCTTTCTCGCTTTCATTGATGTCCGGAGGCAATACTTCAATACCGTGACTACGACATTCAGCGATATATTTGACAACACCGTCTGTCGATTGCATTTCACTGGTCAGTAATGAGGCCATAAACTCTACCGGAAAATGCGCTTTCAAAAAAGCGGTCTGATATGCGATTAACGCATATGCCGCACTATGGGATTTGTTGAATCCATATCCCCCAAACTTTTCCATGAGATAAAATATCTTCCCGGCCTTGTCGGATGGAATGCCGTTTTCTGACGCCCCCTGCATAAAACGTTCCCGATGCTTGGCCATAATCTTTGGGATTTTCTTCCCCATCGCCTTTCTAAGATCATCGGCCTCGGCCATGGAATAATTGGCCAGGTCACCGGCAATTTTCATCACCTGTTCCTGATAAACGATAACCCCGTATGTCTCTTTCAAAATCGGTTCAAGCTGGGGAACAATGTATTCTACCGATTTCTTCCCGTGCTTTCTTTCAACAAAATCATCAACCATTCCGCTGTCTAAGGGGCCTGGTCGGTATAACGCAACCAGTGCGATGACTTCATCAAAGGTTTCCGGTTTAAGTCTCACCAATAAATCTTTCATGCCTGAACTTTCCAGCTGAAATACGCCTGTTGTTTCACCGGAAGCAAGCAGATGATATGTGTCGGCATCGTTAAAATCGAGGTTTGAAAGATCCGGAGGTGTGCCCCCTTGGGCAGCGATAAGGTTTAGGGTGTTTGCAATCACAGTTAAATTACGAAGACCCAAGAAATCAAACTTGACAAGGCCGATCTTTTCAACACATTTCATGTCGAACTGGGTAACGACTTCGCCTTTTTTACCCTTATAAAGGGGCATATATTCCACCAGCGGCTGGTCTGCAATGACAACGCCCGCTGCATGTGTCGAAGCATGTCTTGGGAGCCCTTCCAATACGCGGCAAACACTGATAAGATCGGCAATTTCGGGCTTCTTTTTTGCCAGATCTTTGAGCCGGGGCTCCTGTTCAAGGGCATCATCAAGACCGATGTTCAACACATCCGGCACCATTTTAGCGATGGCATCCACTTCATTAAGGGGTATATCCAAAGCACGGCCGACATCACGAATGACGGCCCGGGTTTTCAGTTTCCCGAATGTGATGATCTGGGCGACAAAATCTCCCCCGCCATATTTTTCAACCACATATTTAAAGACATCCTCTCTGCCGTTGATACAAAAGTCGACATCAATGTCCGGCATGCTTTTGCGGGCAGGATTGAGAAAGCGTTCAAAAATAAGACCATGCTCGATGGGGTCCAGATCGGTAATTCCAAGAGAATAGGCCACAAGACTTCCGGCGGCCGACCCTCTTCCAGGCCCAACAGGAATACCGTTGTTTTTGGCATAGCGAATAAAATCGGCCACAATCAAAAAATAACCTGAAAAGCCCATGCTTTTAATGACATCGATTTCATTTTCAATTCGATCATTATAAAGCTTCTCATCGGTATTTGGATTTTTGTTCTTTATCGCTTTCCATGACGGTTTTAAATCCATCTCTGACCTTTTGCTCAAAAATCTCGTCCGCCGTATGGTCTGATGAAACATCAAATTTCGGAAAGTGATAGGATTTAACGTCGAATTCCAGGTTGCAGCGCCTGGCGATATCCACGGAGTTCTCAAGTGCCCCCGGATAATCCTTAAAAGCGTCATACATCTCCGCTTTAGATTTTAGATAGAGTTGATCGGTTCTGAATTTAAGCCGATCCGTTTCATGAACCGTCTTTCCGGTCTGAACGCATAACAGGACATCGTGGGCACGGACATCTTCTTTGTCGAGATAATGACAATCGTTCGAAGCAACCAGCGGAATGGAAAGTCTTTGACTCATATCCAGCAGTGCTCGGTTTACCGCCTCCTGAATATCGATACCGTTGTTTTGAACTTCCAGAAAAAAATTTCCTTCACCAAAAACATTAAGGTAATCACGCGCAGCTTCATCAGCTTTATCGATTCGACCTTCCTGAATCAGCCTTGGAACTTCACCGTGAAGACATGCTGACAGGCCGATAAGCCCTTTACTGTGGTGTTTTAGAAGTTCTTTATCGATACGGGGTTTGTAATAAAATCCATCAAGCTGGGCTATGGTTGCCAGTTTGCATAGATTTCGATATCCTTCCTGATTTTTCGCCAGAAGGATGATATGTGAAAGTCCACTTTTATCAAGGGAGGTTTTGTCGGTATGACGTCTCGGCGCCAGATAACACTCGCAACCGATAATCGGTTTTATTCCGGCTTTTTTGGCCTTTTCATAAAACTCGAACGCTCCGAACATGGTGCCGTGATCGGTAATCGCCACAGTGTCCATGTCAAAATCGGCGACACGCTTTAACAAGCGATCGATCCGTATAGCACCATCTAAAAGACTGTATTGGGTATGGACATGAAGATGAACAAAGTGGGATGATGCTTGAGTCATTTTATGAGTATGTATGGTTATGAATACGGTGAATCCGTAACTGTTTAGGTTTTTGAAACAAACTGATGTTAATGGAGCCTCAGGTGTGATTAAATTTTTACTGGAAGCTGTTTGAGTGGATTAGGACTCGTTATGAAAAAACCCTAATCGATTCGACGTCAAGCGAACCCATTGTCTTGAATCACTCACGGTTATTAAAAGATAAGACCGGTTTTTTCATTACGAGCCGTTACCCACGAGTTCTTTCAGCAAAAATTTAATCATGCCTGAGGCGATACAATTGTCAAAGCTCGACATAACCCTAGTCAAGACGATAATTTGGTGCCTCTTTGGTTATGATCACATCGTGAACATGGCTTTCACGCATACCTGCTGCGCTTATCTTTATAAAGCGAGCCTTTTCTCTGAGTTCATCCAGAGTACGGCATCCCACATATCCCATGCCCGCCTTTAATCCGCCGATGAGCTGAAAAATATTGTCCGCCAGTTTTCCTCTGTAAGGCACCCGGCCGACGATACCTTCCGGGACCATTTTGTCGCCATGGGGATCTTCATCCTGGTAATATCTGTCTTTGCTCCCTTTCTGCATGGCTTCTATGGATCCCATACCCCGATAGGCTTTGTAACTGCGGCCTTGATAAATAACAAGCTCTCCCGGACTCTCTTCAGTTCCGGCAAAAAGCCCTCCGATCATCACCACGTGGGCACCTGCGCCAAGGGCTTTTGTCACATCCCCTGAAAATTTTATGCCACCGTCTGCAATCAAAGGTATGCCTGTTTTCTTGGATACCGCGGTGCAGTTCATGATCGCTGTAATCTGCGGAACGCCGACACCCGCTACAATACGAGTCGTGCAAATTGATCCAGGTCCAATTCCGATCTTGACACCATCCACACCTGCTTTAACCAGCGCTTCAGACCCCTCCGCCGTACCCACATTCCCTGCAATCAGTTCGATATTTTTGAAATTGCTTTTTAATATTTTGACAGCCTCAATCACATTTTTAGAATGTCCATGGGAGGTATCGATTAGAATAACATCAGCACCCGCTCGCAAAAGTGTCTCTGCGCGTTCTTCCATATCCGGCCCCACTCCCACGGCAGCCCCTACCCTGAGCCTTCCCAGCTTATCCTTACAGGCATTTGGATATTTTTTTACTTTTTCAATATCTTTTATCGTTATCATACCGATCAGACGATCTTTGTCGTCAACCACCAGGAGCTTTTCAATCCTGTGTTTATGCAACAGACTTTTTGAATCTTCCAGGGTAATCCCTTCTGAAACCGTAACAAGATTTTCCTTTGTCATGACCTCGGAAATCTTTTTATCGAGATTTGTCTCAAATCGCAGGTCTCTGTTCGTCACAATGCCGACCAACTTGTCTCCTTTGGTCACCGGAACCCCTGAAATGCGATACTTATTCATCAGGTGTAACACTTCATGGACGAGCTGATCCGGATGAATGGTTACCGGATCAACAATCATACCGCTTTCAGATTTCTTCACCTTGTCAACCTCAATCGATTGACTCTCAATACTCAGATTTCGATGGATAAAACCGATTCCGCCTTCGCGGGCCATGCTGATGGAAGTTCTTGATTCGGTTACGGTATCCATAGCTGCACTAACAAGAGGAATGCTCAATGTAATATTTTTTGTTAAAGGAGAGCGGGTGTCAACATCTCGCGGCAAAACATCTGAGTAGCCTGGGAGCAATAAAACATCATCAAAAGAAAACGCCGTTTCAGGCGGTATTTTTTTCATGGGGTCCTCCATTAATCGTTGTTTCAAATAAGGCTTTTTAGCAATATTCGGGTGCGAAACTTGAGTAAGATATTAAGATAGTATCGCATAACAAATAGATTTATCTTTTGCAATCTTTATTAGGGCGGTTGGCGCTATCTATTGTAACCATTTGAAATTATGTCTTTTTATTAAACATATAAATTTATTAACGAAACACACGGTATCGTTGCCTTGACATTATACCGGTACCCGTAATAGATACATCTATTCCATATTTTAGATAACTGCCTTGACATCATGCCCATATCCGTAATAGATAATGCACCCAGCTTATTCGAACCAAAACCATAAACATCAACCCAAGGCTCAAAATTAACCCCTACGAATGATTTGATAAACCCGGGTTAAGATGAATAGCCGTTCGCCGGCGGATGTAAAAAAAGGATTGCCGTGATTTTTAAAATAAATCCCATAAACCCCCAGGAACGACTCCTGACAAAGGTGGTTGATGTACTTAAAAGAGGCGGCATCATCGCCTATCCAACCGATACATATTACGGAATCGGTTGTGATATTATGAACAAAAAGTCCATAGAAAAGATTTACCAGTTAAAACAACGAAAAAAAATCAAGCCTTTTAGCTTTATCTGTTCGGACCTAAAAAATATCAGCCATTACGCAAAAGTTTCAAATTATGCCTATAAAACCATGAAACGGCTTCTGCCTGGCCCCTACACGTTTGTTCTGGAGGGTTCGAAACTGGTTCCAAAAATCATGCTAACCAATCGAAAAACAGCTGGTATTCGCGTACCGGACAATCGGATTTGTCTTTCTCTGGTTGAAGCTTTGGGAAATCCCATTATCACAACGAGCGCTACAATGCCGAACGGGACAATCCTTTATGATCCCTCTCTTATTCACGATTTTTTCCATAGTAGAATAGATGTGGTTATTGACGGGGGCCCTGTTACAGGACACCCTTCGAGTGTCATATCCCTGATCGATGATCTCCCGGAAATCATCCGGAAAGGTTTGGGGGATGTGAGTATTTTTGAGTAAAAAATAAAAAAACGCCCACAAAGCGGGCGCTGTGTTTAACATCCTTTTCTTCTATCCTATGTTTTTCGTGAGAATCCCTTGACGTGCTATTTATGCAGCAATCGGGTTTACCCTAACGTTGCAAAAGCTCAGGATGCCGTAAGTCCAAGGCGTCCAAGGGTGACGCTGTAGTAAACCTACCGCGAACCCTTGGCAACGAAGGAATTACGGTATTATGGGCTTTTGCAACGTTAGGGTTTATTCCGGTCTGTATATATAGTCTGCCGATAATTTCGGAACAAGAATATGGTTTAATAAAGTCTCGGCAGATGAATCCGTAATATATCTTAAAAGGGAATATTTTTTCTCCTTTGCATAAACTGTGGCGATCTTCCCTTTTATTCCGCCGAGTCGGCCTGCCCACTCAATTGCATCTTCTAAATTTCCGAGACGGTCCACAAGGCCAAATTTTTTTGACTCTTGGCCGGTAAAAATACGTCCGTCGGCTATCGATTCTACCTTTTCCATATCCATCTTTCGCCCGTCAACGATATCTTTAATAAATTGTCTGTGGATTTTTTTTGCAAATTCCCGGAGGATTTTTTTCTCTTCAGGCTTCATCTCTCGAACCGGCGATCCGATATCCTTGTACTCGCCGCTCTTGACAACAATTGGAACCAATCCGATTTTATGAAGCAGCTCCTCATAATTCGTAAAACCCATGATGACACCGATGCTTCCGGTTATGGTCCCGGGATTGGCTACAATTCCATTTGCCCCGGCAGCAATATAATACCCTCCGGATGCTGCAATGGTACCCATGGAAGCCACCACTTTCTTTGTAGCGGATGTCTTTCTGATCTCCCTGAAAATTTCCTGTGACGGGCCCACAGCGCCCCCGGGTGAATCGATTCGAACGACGATCGCTTTTATCGCATTATCTTCACGGAAACGTTTGAGGTAATTAAGGACGTTTTTGGAATCTGCAATAATACCGTTTATCTCTATGACGCCGACTTTTTCTCCAAATTCAAACTCAGTATCTCTTGTACTTAGCGTAACAAGAAGCGTCATTAATATCATTGCTGTGGTAACAACTGTAGAAAAGATCAGTATGAAAAAAAGATATGGATGCCTGCGTGAAAACATAATGCTGTATTTGTCATTTGATAATAAAATCGTAAACGATTTTATGAAACTCCCACAGGTAAACCTGCGGGCTCTTGGAGACTGGATGCTCTATTTATTCCCCATTTAACTTTTCTTGAAGGTTTTCCCGCAAAATTTCTCCAAAAGTTGACGTCGTGGGTCTGGCGTTATTGACATATTCGCTTAAAAAGCTCTGTTCGCTTTCGATTTCCAGTCGCTTGATTGAAAGGCCGATTCGCCTTTCCTGGCTGTTGATATTCATAACTTTGGCTGTAATAACATCGCCGATACTGAATTTGCCGATGGGGGTCTTTATCTTTTCTTTGCTAATTTCAGATACATGCACAAGCCCTTCTATTCCTTCCTCGATTTCTATAAAAACGCCGAAGTCGGTCAGATTGGTCACTGTACCTGTAATCTCTTTTCCAACTTCATACCGTTCAGCAACCGTTATCCAAGGGTCTTCCTCTAATTGCTTGATCCCCAGTGAAAACCTTTCATTCTCCTTTTCAATATCTAATACGATGGCCTGAACCACGTCGCCTTTTTTATATAACTCCGATGGATGTTTTATCCGTTTTATCCAGGAAATATCGGAAATATGTACAAGCCCATCAATCCCTTCACCAATGCCGATGAAAAGGCCGAAGTCGGTGATGTTCTTTATTTTGCCTTCAATGGTGGTTCCGACCGGATACTTTTCACTAATAACATCCCAAGGATTGGGAACAACCTGCTTCATGCCCAAAGAAATCCGTCTGCTTTCAGGCTTGATATCCAGCACTATAGTATCAACCACATCGCCCACGGAAACAACCTTAGAGGGATGGCGAATCTTTCGGGTCCACGACATTTCAGAAACGTGAATCAGCCCTTCGATACCTTCCTCCAGCTCAACAAATGAACCATAATCTGTTAGACTGACGACTTTTCCATTAACACGGGAACCTATGGGATATTTTTCTGTGGCTGCCAGCCAGGGATCCTCGGTAAGTTGCTTCATTCCCAAGGAAACTCTCTCCCGTTCAATATCAAAGCTTAAAATTTTCACGGTTATTTTGTCACCGACCGAAAAAAGCTCCGATGGATGTTTAACCCGTCCCCATGAAATGTCCGTAATATGAAGAAGACCATCTACACCGCCAAGGTCGACAAATACACCATATTCGGTTATATTCTTTACAATGCCATAAACAATTTTTCCATCTTCAATGCTATCCAGTGTTGTAGATCGCTTGGAATCGCGTTCTTCTTCAAGAATGATTCGCCTGGATAAAACGATATTACTCCGTTTTCGATTATATTTTAGGATCTTGAAAGTAAATGTCTTCCCAACCATTTCATCAAGGTTGCGAATGGGACGCAAATCCGCCTGCGAACCGGGCAGAAATGCCTGAACACCAATGTCTACGGAAAATCCTCCCTTGACGCGATTGACAATAACGCCTTTCACAGTTTGATCTTCGTCGAAAGATTTCTTAATCGCTTCCCATACTTTTACTTTAGCGGCTTTTTCTTTGGAAAGGACGACGCGCTCTTCTTCATCATCCCACCATTCCACCATTACATCAACCAAATCTCCGTCTTTGGCAATTAAGTTTCCGTCTTCATCTTGAAATTCTTGAATCTTTATTTGTCCTTCTGATTTGTAACCAATATCAACAAGGACATAATCCTTATCTACGGAAATTATTCTGCCGGTAACAACTTCACCTTCAGCGAATCGCTTAAAGCTCTCCTCGTACATATCCATCATTTTGTCCATGTTTTCACTTGGCTTGTCTGCTGTTTTAGAGCCTTCAAGTGTAACAGGACTTTCTTCCGCGTCTCCGATTATTTCCGCAATTTCTTCCGAAGTGCCGGTTGTTTCTTGATCTTTTTTAGAGTCTGAAGTTGTTTTTTGAGCATCTGCCGAACCATTAACCGGGTCTTTTGTATCATCAGATGGTGTTTTTTCTTCAGATGAATCTGTTTTCAATACGTTTTGTTCCTTAATACCTTCCGTATCTGATTGCTCTCTGGATGTCTCATTCGTTAAAATTTTGTTTGAATCATTTGTTTCAAAGTTTTCCATTAAATACAATACCCCCTAGACCAGTTTTATTTTGCTATAACCCGTAAAATATAGCATAAACGTTTCTGCTATCAGACTCATCTCCAAAAAACAATAATTATTTTAAATAAATTATTTGAGGGATCGTGAAGTTTTTATGGTAAACACTTATATATCATTTGAAAAAAAGCATTACCCATGGGGAGATTTAACAAATAAAAACACCCCGACCCTGAATTATTTAATCGCTTTTACTTGGAATGACAAAAGAATTGACAAGATTCGAAAAGGAATTGGCCGCCTACAACTTGGTGCCGGTTAAGCAGATATTTTCATTAGATTCATAAAAACATGTCACTGTACTCTTGCATCAAAGTACTAAGTTAGAGTTCCGATGATGGTCACCATTCGCTCAACAACAGTTTCAATAGAAAGATCGGTTGAATCTATTCGAATCGCATCTTCTGCCGGCTTTAATGGCGCTAAATCTCTGGTGCTGTCATCTTTATCTCTACGATCCATGTCCCTTTCAACCGCTTCTAATGGTTGAGGGTTTATTGATTTTAATTCTTTGTATCGCCTTTTAGCCCTGATTTTTGGAGACGCATCCAGAAAAAACTTCACATCTGCACTTGGGAATACCACGGTTCCCATGTCACGCCCTTCAAATACAACCCCCTTCTCCCTTCCCAAATCCCTTTGCAAATTCAAAAGGAAACTCCTCACAACCGGCCTTGCAGAAACAGCCGAAGCAAACATTGTTATTTCAGGGGTCCTGATTCGATCGGTAATATCTGAATCATTTAACATTAGCCGCAATCCCTTTTTATCCAACACAAAACTTATTTTCAGAGTATTGCACAGCTGTTCGAGGCCGTTATCGTCATCCGGATTTAGACCTGATGATATGGCTGCCAGAGCGACACCCCTGTAAAGGGCACCCGTGTCAATATACCTGTACCCGAGACGATCGGCCAGTATCCGGCTAATTGTTGTTTTACCTGCTCCCGAAGGGCCGTCTATGGTAATAAGCAGTCGTTTCATAGGTTTTTGAAACAAATTGACGTTAAAGGAGTCTCAGGCATAATTAAATTTTTGCTGGAAGCTGTTTGAGTGGATTAGGGATCGTTATGAAAAAACCCTCATCGATTCGAAGTCATGCGAACGTATTATCTTAAACCGCTTACCCTTATCAAAAGATAGGACCGTTTTTTCATTACGAGCCATTATCCACGAGTTCTTTCAGCAAAAATTTAATTATGCCTGAGACTATCAATTGTCAAATCTGAATGGGAGAACTTTTTTCACGCCAGACATCTCTCAAGCGCTTTTAAAAACCGGACATTCTCTTCATGAAGTCCGACATTGATTCGAATATAATTGGGATAACCATACGATTTCATGGATCTGACAATAACTCCTTGCCGGAGCATATCTTCGTAAATTTCATCGGCGTCTTTACGAACATCGATCAGGAAAAAATTGGTCTGTGTAGGAAAATAGTTTATCCCCAAACGGTTTAGAGCATCATATAGAAAATCAAGACCTTCATGGACCAAAGAAATGACTTTTTCAAGGAAAATTTTGTCCTCAAGCGCTGCACCAGCGCCGGCCTGAGCCAATGAATTGGTGTTGAAAGGGAGTCTTATTCTGTTTAAAATATCTGCAATCTCCACCGGCATAACGCCATAACCGATACGAAGTCCGGCCAGACCATACGCTTTGGAAAAGGTCCGAAGCGTAACCAACGGCGTTATGTTATCCAAATATTCAAAACTTTTGACACAATTTTGATCACGCACAAATTCAATATACGCCTCATCCACCACGACAATCACCTCGGACGGCATCTTTTGTATAAAATTTTCAAAATCTTTTTTAGAAATAACAGTCCCTGTCGGGTTGTTGGGGTTACACAGAAAAATCATCCGGGTTTTTGATGTAATCTTTTTCTTTATTTCTTCCAGATCGATTGACAACGATGTCAAAGGAACAAATACCGGTGTTGCGCCGGCGCCACGGACCATTATTTCATACATGAGAAAAGAAGGAACGGGCAATATGACCTCGTCACCCGGCTGAAGCATGGCAAAGGCAAGCATACCGATAATTTCGTCTGAGCCGTTGCCCAAAACGATGTGTTGTGGTGAAAACCCGATATGATTCGAAATTTTTCGGATAAGATCATGTCCGCTTCCATCGGGATAGCGGTTCAATTTTTTAGTGGATTCTTTAATGGCCGCAACCGCCATGGGAGACGGGCCTATAGGATTTTCATTAGAAGCGAGCTTTATGGAATCATCAATACCATATTCTCTTTCGAGCTCTTCCAGAGGTTTCCCGGGTATATACGGTTTTATCGATAAGATGTAGTCTGGAATAGATAGTTTCATGGTTTTTGCCTTACTTCAACTTAGCCCGGATATTTCAAGTGTTTGAGGCGGCCTTTTTGCCCGCATCAAGCGCTGCCATATTGATGGGAATAAGCTTTTCCTTTGAAGCAAACTGCTCTTGCACACACTTTCGCATCTGTTCAAAATCGACAATTTTGCTGCGGGCAACGAAAGCGCCAAGCGCCACGATATTGGCAACTTTCACACTCCCTAAATCTTTTGCAATATCGTTTGCCGGTACCAACAATTCATCAACATCATCACGGCCCGAAGATACGGAAATTAATGAACTGTTAATCACTACAACACCGTTTGGCTTTATCACCGGTGCAAATTTTTCCAAAGAAGGACGATTCATGGCAATAAGATGCATGGGATTCTTGATAATGGGTGAACCGATGGGCCGGTCACTGATTACCACCAGGCAGTAGGCGGTCCCGCCTCGCATCTCCGGACCATATGACGGAACCCAAGCCACTTCAAAACCTTCTTCCATGGCAGTGTGTGCAAGGATATTCCCTATCAACAGAATGCCCTGTCCACCAAAGCCGGCAAACATCACTTCTTTTTGCATTCAGTCCTCCTAAAATCAATTCGCTTCGCTCACGATTGGAATGTTGGAATAATGGAGTAATGGAGTAATGGTTTTTGGGAAAAATGGGCATGTATAATATTGGTATAGCCTGTCTCGACCGAGCCGTTAAAAATCATAACCAATAGAATTCCTTTAGAAATCAACATTCCACTATTCCATTATTCCATATATGAGGCGAAAAAACCAAGCCTCAATAAATTATTTTAATTACAGTCTATTGTGGAACCTCCGAAACATCAATTTAATCGGGTGTTTTAAATTCGCCCAGTTGGTAATAGGGAAGCATATTTTCTTCGGCCCACTGAATCGACTCCACCGGCGTCATCCCCCAGTTGGTCGGACAGGTGCTGACAAATTCCACCAGGCTGAAACACCGGCCTTCCATTTGATACTGGAACGCCTGTTTAATCGATTTCTTGGCCCTGACAATATACTTTGGCTTTAACACCGTTTGTCTTGTGATATATGCAGGTGTCTGAAGACCGGAAATCAATTCGGCAACTTTGATGGGCATACCGATATCCTCAACATCGCGTCCTGCAGGAGAGGTTGTGGTTCGCTGTCCCGGCAACGTGGTGGGTGCCATCTGCCCGCCGGTCATTCCGTAAACCGTATTGTTTACAAATATCGTGGTAAACTTTTCTCCCCGGTTGGCCGCATGGATGATTTCTCCCATTCCGATACTTGCCAGATCGCCGTCCCCCTGATAGGTAAAAACAATCAGGTCCGGACGAACCCGTTTAATACCGGTTGCCAAGGCCGGCGCCCGACCGTGGGCTGCCTCTTGAAAGTCGAAGGTGAAATAATTATAGGCCAAAACAGCACACCCAACAGGTGCAATGCCGACTGTCCTGCCCCGAATCCCCAGCTCGTCGATAACTTCAGCCAACAATCGGTGAATAACCCCATGGGTACAACCCGGGCAGTAATGGGTAACCTGATCAGAAAGAGCCTCAGGTTTCTCGTATGTTTTTGCCATTATATCTACTCCTTATATGATAGGTGATGATTTCTGTATTTTTGAGTTCATCCCATTTTAATAAAGGATTTAACCGCATCAATAACTTCTTCAGGTGTGGGTATTTCTCCGCCGGCCTTCCCATGCCAGTAAACCGGACGTTTCCCCTGAACGCTTCTCTCAACGTCTTCAACCATTTGCCCCATGCTTAACTCAAAACTGACAACAGCCTCGCAGACCTCTTTTGACGCTGCTTCCCTTATCGGATTTATAGGAAATGGAAAAAGGGTCTGGGGTCTTATCATGGCCACCTCAATACCTTCGGCCTTCATATTGTCAATGGCGGTTTTGCACACCCGGCTCATGGTGCCGTAGCTCACAATAAGTGCGCGGTAATCCGAATCGATGTTATACGGTTCATATCGAACCTCTTCTTGCTTCATGCGGTCGTATTTGGCCTTTAAGATTAGATTATGTTCCTCCAGTTGCTGCGCATCTAAAAAGAGGGATTTAACCAGATTGCGTTCCTTGCTCTTACGGGTATCCATGCCGCTTGTTGCCCAACTCGTCTTTATTGCTCGGTTCGGATTTAAGGTGATCCGAAAATTCAACTGGCTCCATCATCTGACCGATCAATCCGTCGCCTAGAATCATCACCGGGTTTCGATACTTTTCCGCCAGTGGAAATGCCATCATAACCATGTCCACGGCCTCCTGAACACTTGCCGGCGCCATGACAAGCAATCTGTAATCACCATGCCCTCCACCCTTTGTGGCCTGAAAATAATCCGCCTGGGACGGCAATATCCCCCCCAATCCCGGTCCGCCGCGGACAATATTGACAAAAACGACCGGAAGCTCGGCAGATGAAATATAACTGATGGCTTCGCTCATCAGGCTTATCCCCGGACTCGATGACGTGGTAAAAGCCCGGGCACCACACCCGGCGGCTCCGAAAAGCATATATCCCACGGCAACTTCACTTTCTCCTTGTAAAAATACACCCCCTACTTCCGGCATCCGGCGAGAAAGGTATTCAGCGACTTCAGATTGAGGGGTAATTGGATAAGCAAAATAATTGAGACACCCGGCCCGGATTGCGGCTTCACCAATTGCTTCATTTCCTTTCATTAATATTTTACCCATATTTTCCCTCCAGCTATCATTCCACCGCTTCCGTTTCTTCAACGACTTTGGTTATGGTTATGGCCACATCAGGACACATGATACAGCAGGTCGTACAAAAAATACAGTCTCCAGGACGTGCTTGATACACAGGAAAATAGCCCATAGAATTCACTTCATCGGACAGTTCCAGAACATTCTTTGGGCAAACGGCCACACATAGCCCGCATCCTTTGCATCGATTATTGTCTATGGTATGTTTATATGGCATATGTTCTAACCCCTCTCTAATTTAACGTCTCGGATTTTCTACAACTTATTGAACATATAGAACATTATTTGAGGCTTGAACGCTTGCCTCAGATATGGAATAATGGAATGTTGGAATACTGGAAGGCTGGTTTTTAAAAGGATCTTATCCATTTTTAATTTTATCCTTAACACAAATTTTACCATTAACCCAAAATTGCATTATCCCAGAACCCCTGGCCCAGACCGCAATTATAATTTTCTAATCATAGAGTTTTTATGCCCAAGACATTTCAATCACAGATTCTCATTTCAAACACGTCGCACCAGGGCGGGCCATTATTCCAATATTCCACATTCCATCATTCCCTCCGGGGCGCAGGCCTTACGGGCCGGAGGCCAATTGGGGCGAAGCCCCTAACTTGTGAGCTTAACAACAAACAACTTATTTTTTCAGTTCTACGGCTTTTTTCCATGGTGGAACAAGCTGTCTTTCTATGGGGAGCACCGGACAGGAAAAACGTCCCGTATCTATCTCAGGCAGCAGTTCCACAGAGACAGTAATAAACTCTAGCGGCAGCCGGCTTTCGCCAGACAACGTTTTAACAAAATCATATCCGTTGTATATATCTTCAACCGAAGTTTCATCGATCAGATTTGCATTGCCGATAATTCCATTGATGGCCATCTTAGAAGCCCTTTCAATCTCATCACGCATTTTCAAACAGCTTTCAATGGTATCCGTAAACGGCCGAAAGGGATTCACCACCTGCAACATATGAACACGTTTATTGCGGAAAGAATCGGCCAGTGCTGCAAGGACGGTTGCTCCCACATCGTTGCCTCCGGCGTCAATCAACGTCAAATCGCTCGGTTGACGGATTAACCCTGAAATAACCGGGCTCAAAATGGGCAGATCGGCCTGAAGATACTTTTCCTCGGGTACAACCACCTCAATCCCCAGCTTAGCAAGAGCTTTCCTTGCCTCCCGAGTTCTAAAGTAAGGATTAACCAGATCAAGATCTGCGATCTTTACATCTACGCCCGCACGCTTTTGATTCACGGCAAGGTTTATGGAAACTTCGGTCTTCCCGCTTCCGTAGTTTCCGACAATGATGACAATCCCTTTAATCTGTTTCACTCCGGCAATTCCGATAGCTAACACTCAGTTAAAATTTGATAAGCGCTTCAAAAATTTAGCTGCTTTGTATTTTTATTTTATATCGGTGTCAAGTCATTTTCCGATGTACGGACTTGCTTAAAGGGAATCCGTGGATGAAGCCGTCTGGGACTCTGGCGTGAGACATCTTTAAAAACGAGAGATGAAATTGAAAAGGGATACCGGTTACTTCTGATTATTTTTGGCGTCTTTTTTCTTTTGTTTCAGACTACGCCACTTTTCCAACCACTGTTTTATACGGTTTTCATAACCTCTGTCTGTGGGCTTATAAAAATACCGGCCTTCAAGTTTTTCCGGCAAATAATCCTGGGGAACATAGGCATCTTTATAATCATGGGCATATTTGTAATCTTTGCCATAGCCGATCCCTCTCATCAGCGCAGTCGGCGCATTGCGGATATTGAGCGGAACCGGTAGCGCCCCATGTTTATCTATAACCGCTTTAACCGCTCCGTAAGCGGTGTATATGCTGTTGCTCTTCGGGGCTGTAGCCAGATAGATGGCAGCCTGAACAAGCGCCAGCTCTCCTTCCGGATGGCCGAGAAACCGAAAGGCCTCCATGGCACTCAATGCCACCCCAAGTGCATGAGGATCGGCATTCCCGATATCCTCGGAGGCAAACCTGACCATTCTTCGTGCGACATAAAAAGGATCTTCTCCGGCGGACAGCATTCGACCGAGCCAATAGGCTGCAGCATCCGGATCGCTCCCCCTTAAACTCTTATGAAATGCGGAGATAAGATTATAGTGTTCATCACCGGTTTTATCATACAAAAGCGCCTTTCGCTCCATGGCACGTTCTACATCTTGAAGCGTTATATTTATGGGCTTTTCCTTTGATGGATCCCCACGGCTCGATGCGATCAGAGATGCCGCTGTTTCAAGGCTGTTGAGTGCTGTCCGGGCATCGCCGTCTGACATTCGGACCAGATGAGAAAGTGCATCCTCATCGATAATCAGATTCATGTTCCCAAGGCCCCTCTCCTTGTCTTTAAGGGCGTTGCGCATAATGGCGTCAATATCTTCGTCAGAAAGCGAACTGAGCGTTATCACACGGCATCTGGACAAGAGGGGCGGAATCACTTCAAATGAGGGATTTTCGGTGGTCGCACCAATTAGAGTGATGAGTCCGCTCTCCACATGATGAAGGAATGCATCCTGCTGTGCCTTGTTGAATCTATGAATCTCGTCCACAAAAAGAACGGTTTTTTTTCTAAAAAGTTTTTGCTGGTTTTTTGCATCCTCAATAACCGACCTGATCTCCTTAACGCCTGACAGAACCGCAGAGAAATGGACGAAATGACACTGTGTCTGGCTTGCAAAAATTCTGGCAAGTGTTGTTTTTCCGCATCCCGGCGGACCCCATAAGATCATGGAAAAAATCCGATCCTTCAAAATGGCATGCCGTATCAATGTTCCCTCTCCAACAGCATGCCTTTGCCCGATGAACTCGTCCAGGTTCATGGGACGCATTCTGTCCGCAAGAGGTCGTGAAACATGGCCATCCTTTTGGGCGCGGTATTCAAACAGATCCATTGTTAATCCTTTAATAAAATCGCTTCGCGATTTTATACAACGCGGCTTCGCCGCTGAAAAAAGCAAATTTTTATACTATCAAATTTAGCTCTAAGACCGTTTTCCAGAACGAACGCCTCTTTCCTTGCCGGTGCGTTTGCGGAAAATGATTCGGATCGGTGTCTTGTCAAGTCCTACCTTAACCCTGATCTGATTCATAAGGTATCGTCTGTAGGAAAAATGGACGGCATCCGGATAGTTTACAAAACAAACAAATGTTGGTGGCCTGGCTGATATCTGAGTCGCATAATAAAATTTAAGGCGTCTCCCTCTGTAAAGTGATGGTTCGTTCTGCACAATTGCCTGTTCGAATATCCTGTTGAGCTGTCCGGTCCCCACGCGTAATGTGTATTGTTTAAATACTTCTTCAACAAGATCAAATATTTTAAAGACCCTTTGGCCTGTTAACGCTGAAATGGTTATAATCGGTGCAAAGCTTAAAAATTTGGCTTCCATTCTTAGCCGGTCATAATATTCTTTTGCAGTTTTGGTGTCTTTTTCAACAAGATCCCATTTGTTTAATAAAAAAATACAACCACATCCACGGTCAAAGGCATAACCTGCAACATTAATATCCTGTTCTGTTATCCCTTGATGGGCATCAATGACGATAAGCGCAACATCACACCGTTCAAGGCTTCTTAATGCTTTAATAATTGAAAATTTTTCAAGCTTTTTTGACACTCGTGCCTTGCGGCGAATGCCTGCAGTATCAATAAGAAGGTATGGTTTTTCATTAATTTTACAAAGAGAATCAATGGCATCACGTGTTGTCCCGGGCATATCGCTGACAAGCAGGCGCTTTTGCCCTAACATCCGGTTGATCAAAGATGATTTTCCAACGTTCGGCTTCCCTACCACCGCCAACCGAACGACGTCACGGTCTTCTTCGGCAACTGTTTTCGGTAGAATCTCAGTCAGGTCATCTAATAAATCTGAAATTCCATAGCGGTGTTCAGCAGAAATAGGATATAATTTCTCTATCCCAAGGCTATAAAAATCATAAAGTCTACCCTCTTGTTCGACCCCGTCGATTTTATTGACGGCAAAAAAGACCGGTTGTGATAGGGGGCGAAGAATCCTGACGACATCTTCGTCAAATGGAGAAATTCCACTCTTGCCATCCAGTAAAAGAATAATAACATCCGCATCTTCGATGGCCTGAAGGATTTGTGAACGTATCTTATGGGCAAAGTCATCCTCATCATCAACCGGGAATCCGCCGGTATCGACCAGTGTAAAATTAACCTCATTCCAGACAGCATCACTGTAATGGCGATCCCTTGTAACACCAGGGAAGTCGTCAACAAGGGCCTTCCTTGTTCCGGTTACACGATTAAAAAGGGTCGATTTACCCACATTGGGACGACCCACTATGGCAACAATCGGTTTCATGGTAATCCTTTGGGGAATAATTAAACCCTAATCAAGCAAATTTGATTACGATCAATTAGGGGTAAACGTAGTTTGACACAAACATACATGAATCATCAACACATTGTCAAACTGCGATACCTTGTGATACGGGATATTGTGCGGTGTTTTTTTGCGCTAATCTGGATGCCTTGATTTAATGTTTTGTTTGACATATAAACCGCATTTCTTTATATACACGTATTTAAAAAAGGAGAGTTTTTATCCATTAATCCAGGATTAGCAGGCCATCCTGGTCAACAAAATACCATCTAAAAAGCTTACCGCGCATCTGATTGAGGTTTTTTTCCTATTCTTCAGAAAGCTTGCCGATTTTTATATCATCATGAAATTTACAATCTTCAAACGACTGACTTTCGGATATCTTGCCATAATGATGCTCGTATTGTTTCTGGTCATCTTTGTAACCATTAAACTCAACCAGTTAACCCGCCTCACACGCGCTGCTTCATCCGTTGATGGTCAGACGGTTCGTCTGACCGAACGCCTTTCGAACAATATGTTTTCAATGGTCAGTTTTGAAAAAAAATATCTTATTTCCAAAGACAATGACTTTTATCAACATTTTCTTAAGATCAGAGAGGACTTTAATAAAGACATTAAGCAACTGGGTCTGCTGATAGCTGGTCCTGGAAAAAAGAATATCAAAATTTTTCATATTGCCGGTTCTGGGAAAAAAGAAAGCTTTTTCAAAATCAATCAGCTTTGCAATGAATATTTTTCCATCTTCACTCAGGAAATCGAAAGCATTAAAAAAGGCCGGGGGTATCCATATAAGGAATATCAAATTCAAAAAGAAAAAATTGTTGAGGAAATTAATACCAATTTCAAATATATCATCTGGGAGGCAAACTCCGATAGAGACGAAAAGATAAAAATTTCCAGCGAGATCAGTAATAATGTTTTTATAACCACATCCATTGCCGCCGGACTTTCCAT
This sequence comes from uncultured delta proteobacterium, assembly GCA_963706295.1. Lineage (GTDB taxonomy): Bacteria > Desulfobacterota > Desulfobacteria > Desulfobacterales > UBA11574 > UBA11574. The sequence continues at coordinate 70,976 of CAVPLW010000009.1, forward strand.
TTTTTTCGGAATGTTGGTTTCATTTTTTAATACCCGGAGCATCAATCGCTCCATATTGTTGTTACAGAAAAAAACAAAAGATATTGCAAAAGGCAAATTCGAAAAGATTCTCGATATCGCCTCACCTCCTGAAATAAAAGATTTAGCAAACGATTTCAACATAATGTGTGACAGACTAAAGGAACTGGATGAAATGAAGGAAGATTTCATCAGTCACGTATCCCATGAACTTCGTACACCGCTAACCGCTATAAGGGAAGCTTCAAGATTATTGATTGATGGAATTTTTGCCGACGATCCTGAAAGTCGGGATGAACTTCTAACCATTGTCAGCGATGAGTGCGAACGACTTATTGTATCGGTCAATAGAATCCTGGATCTTTCCCGTATGGAAGCGAAAATGATGGAATACCATTTCAATCGTACCGATCTGATCCACCTCATACGCAAGTGTATTTTGAAACTGGCGCCCATCGCTCTGCGGAAAAATATTACACTTGAATTAACACCACCTCCCCAACTCCCGGAGATCTTGACGGATTCCGAAAGGATCAGTCAATTGCTTGAAAATTTAGTCGCAAATGCTTTAAAATATACGGATGCTAAAGGATCGGTTACGGTGAGTACCTCTTTAAAAAATCACGATGATATGGTAATCGAAGTATCGGTTTCGGATACAGGTTGTGGAATTCACGAAAAAAATCTTAATAAAATATTTGACAAATTCAAACGGATAGAGAGCGGGAAAGAAACAGTCAGGGGTACGGGTCTCGGTCTTTCCATTGCAAAACATATAATTACGGTACACGGAGGAAAGATATGGGTAGAAAGTACTCCCGGCAAAGGAAGCACTTTTTTCTTTACATTGCCTGCTGGATAAGCCTTTTACTTGCCGGAACCGGATGCGTCCCTTATTATAACCTATATAATGAAGAACCGTTTTCGCTCGATCAATACAGTGAAGCGAACCAGCTTTTATTACAGGCAAAATTATCTTTTTCCAGTGGCGATTTTTTGACATCCTTAAAAAAAAGTCAAGAAATGTTAAACCGTTTTCCTCAAAAATACGGCGGCCATGCACTTTATATGATGGGCCTCATATATGCCAATCCGGAATACACATATGTGAATTATGAAATATCGATTCATTTTTTTAAAAAACTCGTCAAAGAATACCCTAAATCCGTTTTTAAAGACAAAGCAAAAATATGGATTTGGCTTTTAAACCAGAACATGGACTATGCAGAAAAGATCGATAAAAAAAACAAAAGAAACGCTTTTCTGGAAAATGAACTGAAAACAGAAAAAAAAGAGATAATAAATTTACAAAATCAGATAAAACGTTTAAAAGAAATTGATTTGGGTATTGAAGAAAAGAAAAGAGAAGCCCTCCCGGCAATTGGACAGTAAGATGATGAACGATCATAAAGGAAAAATACTCGTTGTTGATGATGACCGGAATATTCTTCAGGTCATCCAGATGCGACTTGAATCCGGAGGATACCACGTTACAAAGACCACCTGCGCGGAAAAGGCCCTGGAACTGGCCGAACAAGAACCGTTTGATCTGGCAATGATCGATCTGAAACTCGACGATCAAGACGGTATCCGGCTGATGCAAAATATCCACCGTATCATTCCCGACCTCCCCGTGATCATTCTCACTGCATATGGAACGATTAACAGTGCCGTTGATGCCATGAAGAAGGGAGCACACAGCTATTTAACCAAGCCGTTTGATGGTCATGAACTGCTAATGCAGATAAACAACTGTCTGGAAACAAGTAAGCTGTCAAAAGAAGTGAAACAATTGCAGCGCTTGGTCAAAGAAAGATACGGGTTTGATAATATCATCGGCAGAAGTGAAAAGATGAAAAAAGTTTTCGAACAGGTCACACTGGCTGCTGCAACGGATTCCAATGTCTATATTGAGGGAAAAAGCGGCACCGGAAAGGAGTTAATCGCAAAGACCTTGCATATTGCAAGCGACAGAAAGGATGATCCATTTATTGCTCTAAATTGCGCGGCCATACCGGAAAATCTTATGGAAAGCGAATTTTTCGGATATGAGAAAGGTGCTTTTACCGGAGCCGACAAGAGTAAAAAAGGCCTTATTGCCGAGGCCTCCTTTGGTACCTTCTTCCTGGACGAAATATCTGAAATGCCGCTTTCCATGCAGGTCAAAGTCTTGAGAGTTTTAGAGGAAAAGGAATTTTATCCTGTAGGGGGAAGACAGGTTGAAAAAATGAATGCAAGAATCATCGCTGCATCCAACAAAAATCTCGAACAAGAGGTCAAAAACGGCCTATTCAGAGAGGATCTTTATTATCGCATTCATGTCATTCCAATAAAACTACCCACACTCAATGAGAGAAAAGAGGATATCCCGATTCTTTCCAGGCATTTCTTGAAAAAATATTCCGAGGAAATGGGGAAAAAAGTAACCGCGTTTTCGGCAGATGCCATGCAGAAACTGATCTCTTATCCCTGGCCGGGCAATATCAGAGAGCTCGAAAATACAATTGAATGTGCCATGGCCATGGCGAAAAGCAATATCATTACAGAAGACCTCATCCTTCAAACCCAGAATGTTCATCCTGAAAGTTTAAAATCATTTAAAGATGCTAAAGAAAATTTTGAAAAAAATTATCTTATTCAGCTCTTTGAACTGACCAAAGGCAATGTCAGCCAGGCAGCTAAGCTGGCCGGAAAATATCGTGCGGATGTTTATGAACTTATAAAAAAATATAATATTAAAATCACTGATTTCAGAGAAAAATAGGTTGACAATCCTGCATTCGTGCCAACCCAAAAACCATCCCCTTCTTGTTCCCAATCAGCTCAATTTAGGTCATAGTATTCGCAGTTGAATACCAACAACACCTGAATTCTCTACAATTTTACCCATGCATTTTTATGTTCAGAAATTATCCCCAATGCCGATATAACTTATAGGGCGTTAGTTATAATTATTTTACATTCAGCAAAATATCCAGTGAAAAATGCATTCAAAAACAATATATTACACACTTATCATTTTCCCCGTCTTATTTGTCATCTGTATGGCCGATGCAATTTTTGCATTTGCATCTGATTCATCGAAAAATTATTCAATTTTGATAGATCTGATTAAACTTGAAGACAAACAAGGTCCCTTTTTCGCATTAAACGACTTTGAAAAATCTTTTGATCAAGATTTACATAAAGCAAGCATTGAATTTTTCAATCAACACCCTGACATTGTCAAAAAGATTCAGGCCGATCTTGATGATCAACCGATTCAATGGCGTCTGAAAAATATTTCACACCGGTTCATGTATGTCCCGGAGACAAGAGAAGAATATACTGCTATATTTGAAAGGTATTGTAATGACGTGATCAAAGACATTTTGAGACTTACGGAATTTAATAATCCGTATATCACAATTCATACATTGGGCGCTTCCAAGCCTGAAAACTCAGCAAAAAAAGGCATCGATGCTTTTATCGTTCATAATTTAGGCAAAGAATATATTGCCACCTATGTATTTTCAAACAAAGATCAAAAAGAGATCGCTATTGAGCTGACAGGTAAGATTTTTCTGGGTGAAGTCGGTTCTTATTCCAGTTATATATCTCTGAACGAAAACGGATCCTTTGAATTTACGAGGGATCATTATACCATCTGGCAGAACAGTGCAAAAAATCCATATACAGCGTTAATAACTCCTGTTGAAGAAACACTCCATATCGTCTTAAGACAATATACTGAAAGATCGATCCAAGATAGAATCGAAAATAGTGCGGCTAAAACTTTAAAGGAAGTAGAGGCCATCGTTGAAGATTGGATTTGTGTGGAAGAAGCGATTGTCGGAGGGCTGGTATACGCGCTACTGCCATCAATCGTTGAAAAATATATTCCTGATCTACCCGATTCCTTGGTCGAATCGGATATTAAAACCAAAATCGAGTTTAAAAAATACCGCCACTTAAGAAAAGGAATAAAAATTGTAGAGCAATTGGGTTACAAAAAGTCGATAAAAATGTATCAGGATGATCCTATGGCATTTCGCAATCTTTTAATGTGAACCATACAAGTTTCCACTCTTCATTTTCAGCAATATAAAAAAAGCAGGGGGGTATTTTTCCCCCCTGCTTTTTTGCTTGTCCTTGCCAAAGGATGACAGATTATTTTTTTATGATTTCATAGGCGGAAACGGAAATCTGTTTCTTTCCCTCACTTTCCAGTACGGTTCCCTTTACCTGAACTTTCATGCCGATATGAGTCAGCAGTTCCTTGCCTTGTTCGGTGTCAGCCACATCGAAAATTTGGCCATCATTGTCCACGATCTGATTGGCATTATTGATGGTCCCGGTAATCATAAGTTCCTGATCCTGCATTGCTGCGCCCTTTTCAGCTGAAAAGGCAACCCCAGACATCATGACAACCACAAACAGTGTACATACAACTATACTAATTGTTCTTTTCATTACACCCTCCTTTTATTTTTGTTCCGTCTTATCCGGAAGCATTTGAAATAACCGTATAGCGCCTTAAACGACTTTCTCTTTCGAACTCATTGAAAACCATGTTATTTCTATTTGCGCTGGGTGATGAATCCGTCTGACTTTTTATGTGCAATGGCTGTGCCAAGTAAAATGAACAGACATAACCAATTGTTTTATATATAAATTAAATTCGGTCATTACAAACACAAGTTGGGCATGTGAAGGGATTTTCATGCGGATATTAGAAGGAGTTCGAAAGGAATAAAGACAAGCTTTTGAAATAAATGCTTATTAACTGAATGAAATTTCCTTCAATTGATTTGAACAAACGATGAAACTCATGATGTGTTCATCAGGTATTTTCCTCAAAACATCTGCTTTTAATCTTGATGCGACCTTCCATAGATCCTATTTTTTCCTATCAAAAACAATGGGCCAACCCGCGTTAACTTTTTAAATCGAGTAGATATAATTATCTCCTATGTCGGTTCAATCAACAGCATTCTTCAAAGACGCGAGTTTCTTCAGTGAAACTTTCAAAACGGCTATAAAATCATACACCATAATAGGGAGACGGGGAAATCTGATCTTGGATTTTTTGCCGAAAGGATTCAATAAAGACGTTTTCCGCGATCCAAACTCCGATATTGAACCGCTTCGGCAATGTGGTCTACGCTGATGTCGGATGCATTGTCGAGATCTGCAATGGTGCGGGCGATTTTAAGGATGCGGTTGTAGGCCCGGGCCGACAAACCGAGTTTGTCGACGGCGCTTTCAAGAAGATCGCAGGAGGCCTCGTCAATCCGGCAGTATTTTTTAATGTGCCGGTTGATCATCTGCGCATTGCAGTAAATTTTTGTTCTTTTAAATCGCTCAAACTGGCGCGCTCTGGCGGCTGCGACACGTGTTCCGATAACCTCCGACGATTCTGCATTGAATTCTTCGATAAGGTCCTTATAGGGAACTGCCGGAACCTCCACGTGAATATCGATCCGGTCCATCAACGGACCGGATATTTTTGATCGGTATCGGTGAATTTGGGAATGTGTACATCTGCACTCATGTTTGGGATCGGAAAAATAGCCGCAAGGACACGGGTTCATTGCTGCGATAAGCATAAAACTTGATGGGTACGTCAGGGTCAGCGCAGCTCGTGAAATGGTGACCTGAAGATCCTCCAAAGGCTGCCGGAGAACTTCTAACACATGCTTTTTAAATTCGGAAAGTTCATCCAAAAACAAGACACCATTGTGCGCCAGGCTGACCTCGCCGGGTCTTGGAATATGACCGCCGCCGATCAATCCTGCATCCGATATGGTGTGATGGGGCGATCGAAATGGCCGCTTTGTTATCAGAGCCTCGTCTTTTGGAAGCATTCCGATGACGCTGAATATTTTTGTCGTTTCAATGGCTTCTTCAAATGTTATCGGAGGAAGTATCGTTGGAACACGTTTTGCCAGCATCGTCTTTCCAGAACCCGGGGGACCGATCATGATGAGGTTGTGTCCCCCCGCAGCTGCGACCTCCAGGGATCGTTTGACGTGTTCCTGCCCCTTGACTTCTGAAAAATCGACTTCAAACGTGTTTCGATAATCAAATATTTGGGAAATATCGGTTCTCTCAGGTTCTATTTTAGTAAATCCGCGGAAAAAACCCACAAGCTGAGACAGTGTTTTTACAGGCAGAACCGTTATTCCCGCCACAACCGATGCTTCTCGACCATTGTCATAAGGTACGATAATGCCTTCATATCCGGCGTTTTTTGCAGCCAGAGCCATGGGAAGAGAACCTTTCACCGGTTTAATGCGACCATCCAGAGAAAGCTCACCCAAGACAAGGTATTTGGATATGAGGTTCTGGGAAATGATTTGGGTTGCCGTAAGTATCCCTAAAGCGATGGGCAAATCAAAACCGGTCCCTTCCTTTTTAATATGAGCAGGGGCAAGGTTAACGGTAATTCTGTCGTCAGGGAAGGTATAGCCTGAATTGCTGATGGCAGACTTGACCCGCTCTTTGCTCTCTTTTACTGAAGCCTCCGGGAGTCCGACGGTGGTAAAGGTGGGGAGTCCTGATGTTATATCAACTTCCACTTCGATCAAAAATGCATCAATTCCAATAACAGCGCTGCTTAAAACCTTTGCGAGCACGCCCCCTCCTTTAAGGTATCATAAAAAGTTCACAGGACGAGCAAAAAAGGATCTTCATGAACCCATTGAAACCTATAATTAACACTTGTTAAACAGGGATAATAGAATATTTAGGATGTGATTCAAAGTTAAGATTGATTTTTTTTATTTCGTATTTATGTTACAGACGTTTAACAAAAACTTTGTTTTTGTTCAATTAAATCTTTTTTCTGAATTCTTTATAAAATCGCGTTATGATATTATAAAGAACATTGTGTTCAACGGATTAAATATGTTATGAATACTCCATCGATTTATTTTGCAGGATAATTAATCGTTTTTGAACTTTGAGATAAACACTTTTTAAAAAATGCAGCATTGCTGTATAAAGTTTGGTTTACATGTATTATTTACAACGAACAGTCGCAAAGCCGGTAAATTGCTCGGGTGTTGGGGTTCATTCAGGCAAAAAGGTCAATTTAACCATCAAACCAGCACCACCGAATCATGGTATCAAATTCATCAGAACAGACCTTTTGGACTGTCCTGTCATATCTGCCCATTTTAATATGGTTGTGGATACAAGCCTGGCAACTGTTATTGGCTTTGAGGGCTTTATCGTTTCAACTATAGAGCATCTTATGGCAAGTTTTGCCGGTCTTTCAATTGACAATGCACTGGTGGAAATAGACAATTATGAAATGCCGATAATGGATGGGAGCGCCGGCCCATTTACTTCCATGATAAAAGCAGCCGGAATAAAGGAACTGAACACTCCTCGATATTTTTTTGTCATTAAAGAACCGATTGAGCTTAAAAAAGATGGAAAAATGGTCGGTGTATATCCATGCTCAACATATAAAATAACCTGTACTATTGAATTTGATCATCCTCTGATCAACAAGCAGTCTTATTCTGTGGATGTGTCGGACCACATTTGGGAAAGCGAAATCTCTAAAGCAAGAACCTTTGGTTTCTTACATGAATATGAATATCTAAAAAAATATGGTCTGGCCCGTGGCGTTACCCTTGAAAATGTGATTGCCATCGATGACAAGGATGTTGTCAATGAAGGCGGTTTGCGGTATCAGGATGAGTTTGTGAGACATAAAATTCTCGATTGCATCGGTGATTTTTCACTTCTGGGTATGCCTATTTTGGGCCATGTTGTCGCTGAGAAATCCGGCCATGCCTTCAACCATTCTTTTCTAAAAAAAATCTTTGCTGAAAAAGAATCATGGGAAACCCGTACGATCAATGATATAAAGGTTTCATGATAAGATTCTCTTTAGAAATTGGACCTCCTATTTTGAATATCGTCGGGCATGTCTTTTTATGAGCCGAATTATTGTAGAAAAAATGACCCCTCCGCTCATAACAACTAGAAGAACAGCTATCCAAACATATCCATGATATTCCTCATTTTCCTGTGCTACCGAGATCCCGACAACGCCGAAGAAAAAAACAATAATCATGAATACGATAACGCCTATGCACACCGCTTCGGAATCATACCAGGAAATGATTGTTTTTCTGAATAGAGGATTTTGATCAATACGCATCATCGTATCCAGGGCTTAAAAAAAGATTCCCCCTTACGAACATTTTGTAAAGCCGCAAAAATGGCAGATCATACATCCCTCTTCAAAACTTATCGTATGACCGCATTCCGGACAGACTTCTCCAAGGAGGCTGTTTCCGTAGCTTTTTTTCTTGTAAGAACCGTCGTTCAAATACCGCTTTTCAAGGACCCTGCTAATGGCATCTGGTATAGACAAAACCAGGCCGCCGTCCTGGAAGACCGGATGTTCTCCACCGATACCTTTGAGTTGTTCGACAATTTTTTCTACTTTTACGCCGGATCTTAAAGCAAGCGAAACGAGACGGCCGATGGCTTCGGTTTTGGCAGTGGTCGACCTTCCTGATTTTCCGATGGTTGCAAATACTTCAAAAGGCTGGCCCTGATATTCCGTTACCGTAACATAAAGCTGGCCCATACCCGTTTTCATTCTGGAGGTAAATCCCTCCAGCGTTTCTGGCCGATCTTTTACGATAGCAACCAGAGCGTGAAGAGGCTTGTCCTTTCCTGAATAAGACAGAACCTGATTTTCCTTGCTTCCGTCCCGGTATATGGTAACGCCCTTACAACCCAACTCATGAGCCAGATTATAAATTTTTAGCACATCGCCTACTGTGGCATCACGGGCCAGGTTGACCGTCTTTGAAACAGCGTTGTCCGTGTATTTTTGAAAAGCAGCCTGCATACGGATATGCCATTCAGGCGATACATCATGAGCCGTTACAAAGATTTCTCGAACATCTTCGGGTATTTCCTCAAGATGCTGAATGCCGCCTTCAACAGCAATGGTATCCATCAATTCCGTGCTATAAAAACCCCTTTCCTTCGCTATATTTTCAAAGTATGGATTCACCTCCAGCAATTTATCGTTATCCATAACATTTCTAACAAAACTCAAGGCAAACAACGGTTCAACACCACTGGAACAGTCCGAAATGATGCTTAACGTGCCTGTTGGTGCAATGGTTGTCGTAGAGGCATTTCGATATGTACAACCTTTTTTGTTTTTAAAAATGCTTTTATCAAAATTTGGAAAAACCCCCCTTTCCTCACCCAGATGGTTTGAGGCGGCATGAGACTCTTTTTGGATGACACCCATCACCTCCTCTGCAACCTCAAGAGCTCTTTCTGAGTTGTAGGGAATTTTCAGCTGATAAAGCAAATCGGCAAATCCCATGACGCCAAGGCCAATCTTGCGATTACCCTGAACCATTTTTTCAATTTCCGAAAGTGGATATTTAGACATATCGATGGTATTGTCTAAAAATCGGACACTCTGCCAAACAATATCCTTTAATGCCTTGAAGTCAATCGCCGGTACTTTGGCGTCATAATTTACAAACTTGGCCAGATTGATGGATCCAAGGTTACAGGATTCCATGGGAAGCAACGGCTGTTCCCCGCAAGGATTTGTACTTTCGATCTCCCCCAGCGCAGGGGTCGGATTGTCTCTGTTCAACCGGTCTAAAAAAATGATGCCTGGATCCCCGTTTTCCCATGCCTGTGTCACGAAGGCTTGATAGACCTCGGCGGCATTCAACTCTTTTTCCTTTTCCTTGCTGTGAGGGTCGATAAGATCATAGTTGCTCTCTGCTTTGACAGCATCCATGAATGCCTCCGTAACACCAACGGAGATGTTAAAATTGTTGAGTTCGTTATTGTTCTTTTTGCTGTAAATAAACTCCATGATATCCGGATGATCGACCCTCAAAATCGCCATATTGGCTCCCCTGCGGGTCCCTCCCTGCTTAACTTGCTCTGTTGCAGTGTTAAAAATTTTCATAAACGAAACAGGTCCGGAGGCGATACCGCCGGTGGTTCCGACCCTGCTGTCTTTTGGACGCAGTCGGGAAAAAGAAAAACCGGTACCTCCGCCGGATTTGTGGATAATTGCGGCATTTCTCAAAGCATCAAAAATACCCTCCATGCTGTCCTCTACAGGAAGAACGAAACAGGCTGCCAGCTGGCCCAGTCTCCGTCCTGCATTCATCAGCGTGGGTGAATTGGGCAAAAATTTCAATTCGGTCATCATATTATAAAAAATGTTTTCCATCTTTTTTACATCCGCGTCACTGCCATACTTTTTCTCCGCCTTTGCAATGTGTTGTGCCACCCTTCTGAACATCTTTTCCGGATTCTCGATAATTTTTCCTTGGCTGTCTTTCTTAAGATACCTTCTTTTCAAAACATTTATTGCATTGTTCGAAAGGTGAAGTCCATTTTTTATAAATATGGATTTATCCAGGCGAATGGGCGAAGTTTGAGTTAAGCCGTATTCCATCAACTTTGTCTGGATCATTTTATCGATAACCGGCAGGGTAATGGTATGATTTTCCATGTTGGCGATCTCTTTTCTCAAAAATCGGCTGATGCTCATGGCCTGATCGGATTCAATCTGGTTGTCTTTGGCAAGGATATCCGAAAATAATTGATCGTCCCATTTGTAAGCGGTTAGATCGAACTGTCCCTCATCCGTAATTAGAAATTTACCCTTTGAGCCCATCGCCATTCTCCTGTATAGTAATGATCATCGGTTTTTCAATTTATTTTTATCAATAACACGAGTGTTAAATTATAACAAGTTTCGACCTGGCCGTAAAAATTTATTCATCAAGGATACGTCAACTATTATGTTTCAAGAAGTGGAACCTCATTCTGTTTGAATGAGGCTGCTATGGACCATGCTATTTAAAGAGAAGATTTTGTACAAAAAAACAAAAACAAACCTGTTAAAGCGCATAAAATTCTGTGAACAGGTCTGTTGAAAACTTCCAGAATCACATTTTGCATACTATATATAGTATGTCAAGATAAAAAAAACCCAATATCTGCACATTATTCATCCAAAGCTGTCTAAGGTGCTGATAGCTTTAAAAAGAGCGATTTGAAAATTATCAAAGGTAAAATAAAAATGCCGATTGAAATCATTTTATGGACACTGTCATTCTACTTGGTTTATTGTGGTTTTCTTTTTCTGATGCAGAGACAGATCCTTTTTCCCCGCTATCTTATCGATATCCCATCTAAAAGTGAAGATCCACCCTTTATGGAAAAGATATGGATAAAAACAAGTTTCGGTAAAACCGAAGCCTGGTTTCTACCGCCGGATCCGATGAATAAAGCAGAACCGTCACCGGCGGTCATTTTTGCACATGGAAACGGAGAACTCATTGATTTCTGGCCGGATGAACTCAAAAGGTTTAATCATTTTGGAATCGGAGTGATGCTTTTGGAATATCCGGGCTACGGGCGTTCTGAAGGAAAGCCTTCTCAAAAAAGTATCACAGAAACATTTAATAATGCTTACAATATTCTCATTGAACGTAAAGATGTGGACCCGGCCAGAATAATTTTGTTCGGACGTTCCTTAGGTGGAGGTGCGGTGTGCACACTTGCCGCCGAGCGACCCTCTGCAGCGCTGATCCTCATGTCGACGTTTACCAGCGCACGCTCATTTGCAAAAAAATATTTTGCTCCCGGCTTTCTTGTCCGGGACCCGTTTGATAATCTCGCTGTTGTCCGCAACTATCCGGAACCGGTTCTTTGTGTTCCACGGCAAGTTCGATGAAGTCATTCCCTATTCCCATGGCATGGCACTTTACAAGTCGGCACCTCATGCCACAATGATCACCTATGAAAGCGGGCACAACGATTGCCCGCCGGATTGGGAGACGTTCTGGAGAGATCTCGAGGCATTTCTGACTGCATCCGGGGTCATTAAAAATATTGAATAGGGGACAAATCCTATCTGGAAAGCATGGCCCGCATCATGTCACCGGCATTTTCAGCATGATCTGCGATGGAACCGATAATTTCAGCCAGTCTGACCATATGAAAAACAGTGACCGCATCGATATCCATATTCAGTACTTTTTGTTTCACCATATCTTCGGCCTTGTCGGCTTCATGCTCTTGCTGTCGTAACTTACGGATAATATTTTTGACGATCACCCGCTGGTCTTCGGAGAAATTTTTAAAGTATTTTCTGGCTTCAACAACCATCTTGCTGAGTTCTTCGATAGGGTCCATAACGGCGTCCGTAAGAATAACAAACTCTTTTTCGAGTTCGGCGGGAATCCCAGGTTCACTTCTGAAAGAAATCCAGTCAAGGGCATCTTCTACGGCATCAATCACCTGGTCCTGTTCCCGCAAATATCTGAACAGCAAAAAATTGTAGACCGGCATCAAAGTCCCTTTGGGCAGGTGTCCGCGGATACGGCGCTTGATGACATCGGCCTCCTTTTCCAGCTGAATCACTTCCTGTCTGAATTCTTCAAATGTTTTGCATTTATCTGCAAGATGACACTCGATGGCCTGCTGAAACGCCCAGGCACATTCTTTAACCTTTTCAGCATGTTCCTGAAGGCCTTCAAAAGGTGATGTCATGAACATTGAAAAAAATGGAATGCGCATTGCCGGCTCCTTTTAAAAAATGAATTGAAGTATTTTAAAAATGATCATACTGGTCAACGCCGCCACGGGTACAGTTAACACCCAGTATACCATAATTTTAAACACAATGCCAAAATTAACGGCTTCCATTCCACGGGCAAGGCCGACCCCCAGCACACCGCCCACTGCGGCATGGGTGGTAGAAACCGGCAAACCTAATTTTGAAGCCACAAGGACCGTTGTTGCCGCTGCAAATTCAACCGAAAAACCTCGGGTATTGCTGAGTGTGGTAATCTTTTTTCCCATGGTTTCCATAACGCGATGACCGGCCATGGCAACACCACAGGCAATCCCGATACCACCGAAGAAAAGGAGAAAAACAGGCACCGGCACCTTGGCACCCACGCTGCCGGTTTTAACCAGAAAATAAATCACCGCCAGAGGACCGACGGCATTGGCCACATCATTGGCCCCCTGTGCCAGGGCAACATAGCAGGCGGTTCCCACCTGAATTCTCTGAAAGATTGCCTCTGCGCCTGATTCCCTATCTTTTACATATCGTTTTAACAAAGCCGTTGCCGCAAATCCAAGAAGAACCGACAGCAATACAGCAGCTGTCAGTGCTGCCAGAGGCCCCAAGTCCATCTTTTTTCCAAGGGGCGTCTTGAACAGAAACGATAATACGACAACAAAAAGCGTAATACCAACAAATAAAGGGGAAAATTTCAATGCTTGGGTAAAGTTATCCTTTTTGGAGAGAATCAATCGTACGATGATTTTAAAAATGATAAAGGCGATAACGATGCTAAAGAGGGGCGAAATGATCCAGCTCAATACCACAGCAAGGAGCTTTCCCCAATTAATGACGGCAAATCCACCGGCCATGATTCCAAAACCGATCATTGCGCCCACGATGGAATGGGTTGTGGAGACGGGCAACGATTTCCAGGTGGCAAAACTGACCCACAAAGCTGCGGCAAGAAGGGCTGAAAGGGCACCGATAAGGGCCACATGAGGATCGGTCATAATTTCCGTCGACACAATCCCTTTTCGAATGGTGTCGGTCACGTGGGAGCCGATGAAAACCGCGCCGATGATATTTAATATTCCGGCAAGAAATATGGCCTGGCGTATTGTAATTGCCTTGGCACCCACAGATGAAGCCATGGAATTGGCCACATCATTGGCGCCGATGTTCCATGCCATGTAAAAACCGAAAATATAACCTAAAATGAGAATAAGATAGGGTTGAGTCATTATAATTAAACGTCTTGGTATTTTTATAACTTTATGAAATCAAATGTTTCTTAACGGCAACCTGTTTGTGCCATCTGAATGGAAGAATGGAAAACTGGAATGCTGGAATATTGGGGAAAAGAGCAGAAAATAAACCATTTAAATTGTAACAACTCCTTCAAACCCATCATTCCATTATTCCATCATTCCAATTTGGGCGAAGCCTCTAAGTTCTATTATGTTGTTATGATAAACAAAGCCGACCTTAAATTCGGAGAGATAATGATGTCAGGCGGGCACATATCACGGTGTATCATTTGAATCAATCAAAAATATAACGGTTGGGCGGAACTCATGTTTGAAACACTCAGTTTAGGTAAAATATCGTCGGGAATGTTGTCTATAAAACGGCAGAGCCGGTTTAAAACCATTCCGGACATCCGGTCATAAATTTGGGCCGGGTATGTAAAAAAGAGGTTTTCCTTAGCCCTTGTTGCTGCAACATAGATCAGTCTCAACTCTTCTTCAAGCGCTGTTTCATCATGGATGGCATGTATCGACGGGAATCGGCCGTCAAGGGCCCATATAATAAAAACCGTGTGCCATTCAAGGCCCTTGGCGGAATGAACGGTTGACAGAATAAGCCGGTCATCAGCAGGATCACCACTTAATAAAGTGTCATTTAAACTCGTATTCGGAGGCTCCAGGGCCATGTCGGTCAAGAAAGGTTCAAGATGATGATACCGTTCCATAATGGTTACCAGATGTTCAAGGTCTCTAGTCCGTTTTGGATGATCATCGTATTTCTTTTTTAATATGGGCAGGTAATATTTAACAACTGCTTCACCCATTTGGGCAACAGACATGGGTCTGGAGTCAATATCAGAAAAGAGGCGTTTGAGTTTATCCAAACCTTTGGATCGGCTGGCTTTAAGTTTGGTTTTAATAAATCCTGTGTATCCGGATTGTTCAGTCAAAATCGTTTCATAAATGTTCAGTGCGGTTTTGGGGCCGACATGATCCAAAAGAAGAAGTATCCTGTACCAGCTTATCCTGTCATACGGATTGAAAAGGGCTTTGAGATGGGCCAGAACATCCTTAATATGTGCAGATTCAACAAATTTAAACCCCCCCACTTTAACAAAGGGAATCCCTTCTCTGGCAAGTTCGATTTCAAGATCAAAAGAATGAAAACTTGCTCGAAAAAGCACTGCGATCTGGCTCAAAGGCACACCGCTGTCATGAAGTTTTTGTATCTTTTCTGCCACGAATCGCGACTGGCTGTTTTCGCTTTGTGCCTTTATCAGCAATGGCAAAGTCCCTCCGGGTTTTTGCGTAAAAAGAATTTTTGAATATTTCCGTGTTGCCCGCTCAATAATAACATTGGTAAGTTTTAAAATAGGTTCAACACTGCGATAGTTTTCTTCCAGCTGGATGGTTCGGGTCCTTGGAAATATTTCGGGAAATCGCATGATATTTTCAAAATTCGCGCCCCGGAATGC
This sequence comes from uncultured delta proteobacterium, assembly GCA_963706295.1. Classification (GTDB taxonomy): domain Bacteria; phylum Desulfobacterota; class Desulfobacteria; order Desulfobacterales; family UBA11574; genus UBA11574. The sequence goes on from CAVPLW010000009.1 coordinate 86,299, forward strand.
ATAAATGCTTTGCGAATCATCACCCACCACCATGACATTTTCATGGGTGCCGGCGAGAAGATAAATAATTTCCGCCTGAATCTTATTGGTATCCTGATATTCGTCAACCATTAAATATTGGTAAGTTTTACAGATGTTGTCGCGAACATCGGTGTGTTCTTTTAAAAGCATTTCCAAGTATATCAAAAGATCATCGTAATCCATAAAATTATGCTCGGCTTTTTGTCTTTGGTACGCCTTTGACATTTCATGGATTGCTTCCAGGTGACGCATAAATTGCGTATAGTCGTTTAGAACGATATCTTCGACAGACATATCTTTATTGACAGCCCGGCTAAAGATATTGGCCAGTGTTTGCTTTCTCGGAAGGGAACCGGACTTTGATGCTCCTGTCATTTCTTTTCTCATCATGCTGATGAGATCTTCAGAATCCGCTCGATCAATGATTGAGAAACCGTTTTCAAATCCGACTTTGTAAGCATATTTTCGCAAAATAGCATAAGCGAATGAATGAAATGTTCCGCCGGCAACACGTTTACACCTGTCATCGAGCAGTTCTGTAGCTCTTTTCAACATTTCCTGGGCAGATTTACGCGTAAAGGTCAGTAGAAGTATAGAACCCGGTGAAATACCTTCTTCTACAAGATGTGCGACTCGATATGTAAGCGTTCTTGTCTTCCCGCTTCCAGCACCTGCGATGACAAGAAGAGGCCCTTGTGTAAAGTTGACGGCTTCCAATTGAGAAGGATTAAGTTCTTTTTTATATAGAATTCGGCAATTCATTGATAGATAAGCAGATAAAGTCTTTCAAAGTAAAAGCTGTACGTTTGTCTTTTTATAACACCTGAAGCATTGATCGGAAAGTGTTATTTTTCAAAAGATAAATATACTTGTCAACAGTAGAAATGATTTTATATTATTTTAACAGATTTTGTTGACTTTTTAAAAAAATATATATAATAATTTTAAAAGTATTCGCAACGTTGGCAAACTACATCAACCAAGGAGGAAAATCAAATGAAGAAGATAAAGGCTCAATTGAAGACATTATCCAAATCCCTGGCCACGCTCTCCCTACAGGTAGAGAAGATTACCAATCAGGTTGATAAGCTCCAGGCTCCCCAAAAAGCTGCACCTGCCAAGAAGACTGTTGCAAAGAAGAAAGTTGCCAAAAAAGCCGCAGCAAAGAAAGCAGCGCCTGCCAAACAGGAAACAATGCTGGACGCCGTATTTGATACCATCAAACGAACCAAAAAAGGTGTTACTGTTGCACAGCTAAGAGAAAAAACCAAACTGGATTCCAGACAGCTCAGCAATGCGCTTTATAAGCTCACAAAAAAAGGTGCAATACAAACAAAGTCTCGTGGTCTTTATGTGAAAAAATAATTTTTTAAAGGATCACTTGAGGGGCAGTAAAGATGAAGTCGGTTTTCAGGCTGCCCAAACGCCACGAACAAAGTCTCCTGTGTGCCCGATGAAAAGGATCAGGCAAACGGGAGATTTTGCATATTTTTTATAAAATCAGCCCTACTTTTAAACATCAACTTAGAAAAATTCCCCTCCGGTATTGTCATTTTAAAGATCTGTTTTATATTTCCCGATAAGATCGTGTTACGATATTATAAAACAAATTGACCTCAAAAGAGCTTCAGGTATGATTAAATTTTTGACTGGAAGCTGTCTGAGTGGATTAGGGATCGTTTTGAAAGAACCATCGGGAATCTAACGTTTTGGATGAAACCCTTTGTTAAAGTAAAGATCGTTATGAATAGCCCCGGCAGGTTCTTTCATTACGAGCCCTTGTTCACGAGTTCTTTCAGAAAAAATTTAATTATACCTGAAGCGGAAATTCATTCAAAAGGACGAGGTGTTATAAAATACAAAAGTTAGTTGTTTGTTATAGCATTTCTCAAAAACAACATCGGGTTTCTAAATTTTAAAGAAAGCGGTTGAGCGTTTTCACTCAATCGGCTTATTGTATTGGAGTATTACCATGTTAAAAAAGCGTATTAACGTTTTTTCGGTAAAGTTTTCATTCAGTGTTTTTATTGTTGCTGCTTTACTGGCTTGTTTTTCTATCAATAAAAGTATTGCATCCGGAAATCCTGCCAAACATATTTCCAAAGTAATTCAAGCCGTTGAACATAACAGTTCTTTAGATCCATGGTCCTATAAAAAGAGGGTTCTTCATCCTGATCCGGCCCTTGTGTTTAAAAAATTACCCAATGGTTTTGAATATATATTATTGAAAAATCAACATCCGAAAAACCGGGTGAGTATGCATCTTTATATTCAGGCAGGTTCAATGAATGAGTCTGACAGTCAACAGGGGTTGGCGCATTTTCTGGAGCATATGTTGTTTAACGGCTCAACACATTTCAAACCTGCGGAACTGGTAAAATTTTTTCAAAGTATCGGAATGCAGTTTGGGCCGGACGCAAATGCCCATACCGGGTTTAATGAAACTGTCTATGACATTCTTTTACCTGAAGGGAACAAGGAAAACCTGGCAAAGGGTCTGGTTGTAATGAAAGATTTTGCTGAAGGCGCCCTTTTGCTGCCATCTGAAATCGAAAGAGAACGACGCGTCGTTCTATCTGAAAGACGGACTCGGGATTCAGCATCCTATCGAACATATATCAAAACACTCAAATTTGAATTCCCGGATGCCAGAATATCAAAAAGACTTCCAATCGGTCGGGAAGAAATACTCAAAAAGGCTGACCAAGAGCAATTTAAAGCGTTTTATGACACCTGGTATCGACCGGATAATATGATTCTTGTTTTGGTTGGAGATTTTGACGCAGAATTGGCGGGAATGCTTATAGAAGATAAATTTTCTACAATACCCCCCCGTGCCCCTCCCGGAACAATTCCTGACCTCGGGGATATAAAGCATAAAGGTATAAAATCTTTCTACTACTTTGAAAAAGAATCAGGAAATACGACGGTAAGCATTGAAATATTAGAAAAAATTTTATCCATGCCCGATTCATACGATGTTCGAAAAAAACAACTGATTGAGGATGTTGCTAACCGAATGGTAAACTATCGACTCGACACATTAATACAAAAACCCGGAACCCCTTTCACATCAGCATCCATAAGCTCTGGAATTTTCCTGCGTGAGGTCAAATGCGCAGATATCACAGCAGATTGCAATCCGGAAAACTGGGAGAAATCGCTTTCCCTCATCGAACAAACCTTAAGGCAAGCATTGATATTCGGTTTTACAACATCGGAACTGGCGCGGGTAAAAAAGGATCTTCTTTCTGAGTTAGATAATGCGGTCAAAAGGGCTTCTACGCGCAATAGTAAAAAGCTGGCGAAAGAGATCATTTGGAGCCTGAACTCGGACCGTGTTTTCATGTCACCACAACAGGAAAAAGAGCTGTATACTCCGATAATCAACACCGTGACATTAAAAAATGTACACGATGCCTTCAAAGATATTTGGGCTTCCGAACACCGGCTTTTGGTTGTCACCGGTAACACAAAACTGACAGATAAAAATCCCGAAATGAAAATATTGAACACCTACCATAAAAGTATGCGGACCGCCGTATCAAGACCGGTTGAGGGGAAATCGGTTGTTTTTCCATATCTTCCCGAACCTAAAAAAGAAGGTCATATTACAAGGACTAAAAAGACCCCTGATCTTGAAATTGTCCAGGTGGATTTTAGAAACGGTGTCCGCCTGAACCTCAAAAAAACCGATTTCAAGGCCAACCAAGTATTGATTAATTTTACCTTTGGACGGGGCAAATCCCGTGAGCCTTTAAACAAACCGGGCCTGGCCTTGTTAACCGAAAACGTCATTAATGAAAGCGGTCTCGGCACCCTCACAAAAGACGAACTTAAATGGGCCATGGCCGGCAAAGATACCTACGTCACTTTTAGTATTGACGAAGATCGCTTTTTATTCAAAGGAGAGACCGTTTCCAATGAAGTTTCTCTGCTGTTTCAACTTCTTTACGCCCATATTATCGATCCCGGCTTTAGAAAAGATGCTTATGAGCTCTCTTTGAAACGATACAGGCAAAAATACATGGAACTTTCCAGATCAATTGACGGAGCAATGGCACTTTCCGGCAGTCGTTTTCTTGCCGGAGGAGACCATCGATTCGGTCTTCCCGATGATGAAACATTCAAGAAATTGACCCTTGATGATATTAAATCATGGATCAGCCCATTAATTGGAAATAATGACGTTGAAGTCTCAGTTGTCGGCGATGTTGATATCGATTCAATCATCCAATTAACAGCGAAATATTTTGGAAGCCTCACTTTGAATCCCACTGTCAACACAAAAAAAGAATTAAAGCTGCCCGTTTTTCCCGTTGGTCAATCTCAGACCATATCTGTTCAGACAAAAATTTTAAAAGGACTCATAATTGTTGGTTATCCAACGGAAGATATTTGGGATATCAACCGGACGCGTCGTTTGTCTATTTTGTCGGATATTATCTCAGACAGGCTTCGTGAGCAGATACGAGAAAAGCTGGGGTCCGCATATTCCACCTTTGCGTTTAACACGCCGAGCCGGGCCTACCCGGGATATGGCGTCCTTCAGGCGATGGCCTACATTGACCCTGACGAGTCGGATATGATCATAAAAGAGATAAAGAAAATCGTATCAAACCTTGCAAAAGACGGTGTCACACAGGATGAACTGAGCCGGGCCAAAGAACCGACATTGACCAGCATAAAAGACATGTTTCGAAAAAACAGTTACTGGCTCGATACGGTTCTTACAGGTTCCAAAATACATCCTCAAAAGATAGACTGGAGCCGGACAATACTGAAGGATTATGCTTCTATTACAAAGGAAAGGGTGTCAAATATCGCGAAAAAATATCTGGTTAACGACAGGGCTGCAACAATTATTATAAAGCCGCAATAGGAAGCAAATTTTCCCCTGATTGAGCGAAAGTCGAGGATACCCTATATCCAAGGCGTCCGAGGGCGAAGCTGTAGTCATCTACCGCGAGCCCTCGGCAACGAAGGAGATAGGGTATCATCGGCTTTCCCGCAGGGTAAACAAAACCGAGATAAAATAGCAGAATTCATCTTTCACTGCTGATAGAGATATTAAATAAAATCGAATCAATCAAAACACTCATTGAAATAAATATATTATGATTGTTCTCGGTTTTGTTTACGCTCAATCAGGGTGTTGCTCAGTTTTACAAACTCTTCCACGGTAAGCGTTTCAGCACGACGAATGGGATCGATACCCGACTTCTCAAGTACCCCCTGTGCTGTATTAGGGTCAATGTTGAGTTCACTTGCAACCAATGCATTCTTCAGGGTTTTTCGTCTGTTCCCGAAACCCGCTTTTATCACTTTAAAAAGAAATGGCTCATCAGCAGCCTTATAGTCTATTTCTTTTTTAAATTTCAATTCCAGGATTTGAGAGTCGACTTTTGGTTTTGGGAAAAAAAGAGAGGCTTTCGCATCGACCAGCTTCTTGATATCCGCACAATAACGCAACATGACTGTAAGCCGCCCGTAATCCTTGCATCCGGACTCTGCCGTAATGCGCTGCGCCAGCTCTTTCTGAAACATGAGAACAGCCCGGCTTATACCCTCTCTTGACCGAATCAGCTGAACAAGAATTTGAGAAGAAATATTATAAGGAAGATTGCCCATGGCCACTATTTTCCCGCCCATGTTTTCTACCAGCGTTTTTATATCGACTGACAATATGTCTTTTTCAATAATGGAAATATTTGTAAGACCGGTGACGAGAATCTCCATATTTAAAATAGAGATGATTTGGCGATCTTTTTCAACCGCAAAAACCTTCTTGGCTCTGCGAGCCAGAGGAATGGTCAGCGCACCCAACCCTGCTCCGATTTCCAAAATAATATCTTCGGGTAATATTCCGGCACGTTTTACAATCATCTCAGTAAAACTCGGATCGACGATAAAGTTCTGCCCCAGTTGTTTCTTGGGGCGAATGTTATGTGCGGCAAGGAGTATTTTTGGTGAAGTCATTGTGTGACTCGAAAAAATGGGCTGAAACCTATTCTTTTGATGCCCTGCGTAATCGTATGGTCGTAATAATTTTGCGGGTGATGAAATAAAACGCAATGCCGGGCAAAATCCCCAGTATGACACCTCCCGCGATCATGGCAATTGTAACATCCATCCCCAGATCTAAAAGTTCCAGAATCGACTCGTATTTTACATTAAACGGCGCCGGATTTCCAAGAAGATACATTCCCGCCTTATAACTTCCCCAATAGAAAATCGGAGCGGTGATTGGGTTGCAAAACCAAACCCCCAGTGCCGCAGCGACTTTGCTTCCTCGAAGAATAAACGCCAGGGCAACAGCGAGAACCGTATGAAACGGCATGGTTGGCGTTATGCCGATAAAAACGCCGATAGCCATACCCATGGCGACATAATGAGGATCTCCCTCGAGGTTTTTAACACGGTCGACAAATTCACGAATGTTATATTTACGTAATCGTCCCGGGGATGTTTTGATATTTGAATCCTGTCTTGTTTCTTTCATCGCTTTAACGATTGCATCCAGATGATTTTACCTTAATAAATTTTTCCGGCCTGCTGCGTTCTACTATCGTTGCTGAAAATTAAAGGTGCGAAACCTGATTTTATGACCTCAATTGATCGAGGTATGAGAAATTCGAAATGGTATAGGATTATCACGAAAAATCGCTATTTTCAACACTCAATGGTTGACAGGCAGGTTCCTAAAGCCTTTGCTTGACTTTTTATCTAATTTTTGATGAGGTCATATTAAGCCTTTTCCGGATAAATTTCCAACATAATCATGAGACCTTTGAAAAATGTTCAATTTTGTTCAAGGTCAAGGCAGGCGAAAATTTTAACCACAGGAATACATGGAGTATTTCGAGGATTAAAATTTGAGCCTAACGCCGAGATTGGGGAAAAGGGGGCATTTCTCAAAGGTCTCATCATGGAACCGGCATAAGAAAAGGAGGATTACATGGCCAGAAAAAAAGGGAAATCCGTAAGCTTTGATGCAATGGTAAAGTTCTTCATGCAGTATTATAATATCCCGACAAAGAAGGATATTGAAAAACTGGTAGAGAGGATGGATCGGCTTGAAAAGGTGATTAAAGAATCTGAATTATACAGCAAAGGCAGACGCATCTCCACCTTAAACTCCTCAAAAGAAACAACATCAGCGTCAAGGTCTGCTGCAACTTCTTCTAATATGGTACTCGAAGTTATCAAACGCTTCAAAAAAGGCGTCGAATTTTCCGAAATTAAGGAAAGAACCGGTTTTGGAGAAAAAAAACTTCGTAATATTATTTACCGACTGCACAAAATGAAAAAAGTTGTCCGAAAAAGCCGTGGAATTTATATCGCTTCCTAAATCAAATTTAAAATTTACTTTTTACCTTATCAAACATTTTCAGGTGATCCTCTCATGAAACCATCTTCTGATAAAAACAATCCCGATCTACAAAAGGCCTCCGGCATTTTAGGCTATTCCATTAAAAAGATCATAGCCCTCAAAGAAGTTAATTCCTTTCTTTATCTTCTTGAACACCCGCATACCGGCGCCCGACACGCTCACATCAGCAACAGCGATGAAGAAAACACGTTTAGTGTAGCCTTTAAAACAGTTCCTTCTGATTCCACCGGTGTGGCACACATTCTAGAACATACGGCTTTATGCGGTTCCCGCAAATTTCCGATACACGACCCTTTCTTTTCCATGCTCAAAAGAAGTTTAAGTACGTTCATGAACGCTTTTACTTCATCCGACTGGACCATGTATCCGTTTTCAACCCAGAATAAAAAAGACTTTTATAATCTTATGGATGTTTATCTGGATTCGGCCTTTTATCCAAACATTGAAGAACTCAGCTTCAAGCAGGAAGGACATCGTATTGAAATAGAAGGTATTCCCGAAGACGCTGAATCGTTGAAGCTCGTTTATAGAGGGGTCGTATACAACGAGATGAAAGGGGCCATGTCATCACCGAACCAGGTGATCGTCCGGTCTATTTTAAATGCCCTTTATCCTGAGACGACATACAGATATAATTCCGGCGGTGATCCTGTGGTCATCCCTCGGTTGACGTATAACCAGCTAAAATCTTTCCACCAGAGGCACTATCATCCCAGCAACGCTTTTTTTTATACTTATGGAAATCTGCCCTTAAAGGATCATCTGAAATTTATCAATGACAAAATCTTAAAGCATTTTAAGCGCATTGACCCGGGGACCGATGTTCCATCTCAACCCCGCTGGAATCATCCGCAAAAAAAACAATATACCTACCCTTTAGATAAAAATGAAGATCCATCAAAAAAATGCCAAGCTTGTGTGGCATGGCTCACTGCTGATATCAAAGACGCTTTTGAAATTTTAATTCTAACTCTTTTAGAAAGGATTCTTCTCGGAAATGCAGCATCTCCGTTGCGAAAGGCTTTGATCGATTCAAATCTTGGATCATCTCTTAGCGACGGAACCGGATTTGATGCCGATAACAGAGATACCATGTTTGTCTGTGGGTTAAAGGATGTCACAATATCTGACGCTTCAAAAATCGAAACCATCATTTTCGATGTTTTAAAAGACCTGTCGGAAAAGGGCATCGATAAAAAAATCATTGAATCCGCCATTCACCAAATAGAATTTCATCGCAAGGAGATAACAAACACCCCGTATCCATACGGGATTAAACTGTTGTTAACCTTTGCCGGAAGCTGGTTTCACGGCGGCGATCCGGAAAGAGTTTTGAGGTTCGACGAGGATTTAAAAAGACTGCGGAATGAAATTGAAAAAGGTGCTTTTTTCGAAAACCGAATCAACACTTATTTCTTGGACAATCCACACCGTGTGCTTTTGACACTTGTTCCGGATCAAGAGATGGAAGAAAAGGAAGGCGAACGCGTCGAAAGAGAGCTCGATCGAATCCTTGCCGACACAACGCCATCTGAACTTGAAAAAATAATAGAAGATGCCAGAGTGTTAAAACAGCTTCAGGAAGAAATCGAGGACGTATCCTGTCTACCCACTTTAGCGCTTGATGATATTCCCCCTTCGGTTCAACGGGTGGAAGCCTCAGCCTCATATCCCACGATTCCGGCCACGTGTTATTCACAGCCGACATCTGGAATTTTCTATTTTATGGCAGTTGCCGGAAGCGGACTGCTGCCCAAAGAACGCATCCCTCTGGTTCCTTTTTTCTGCCATGCATTTACCAAAATCGGCACTGCCCTCCATGACTATGTCGAGATGGCACGCCGTATGGATGCCCATACCGGCGGCATGAGCCTTTCCTGCCACGCCCGCACCGGCTTTGAAGGTGCGGCTGAATGTCTGCCGTTTATCGCATTTAACGGAAAATGCCTGGTCCGGAATCAAGACAAAATGTTTGAGATCATCGAAGAATTTTTGTATAATTTTGATTTTTCAGACCTGATTCGATTAAAAAGTCTCTTTCTGGAATATCAAGCAGGCCTGGAATCCATGGTGGTTCAAAACGGCCATCGACTGGCTATGTCGTTGGCGTCGAGGAATTTTTCAATCAGCAATGCGCTCAATGAAACCTGGAGTGGCATTCATCAACTGAAAACCATAAAAACAATCACCCAAAACCTCTCGAACGACACTCTTAAATCCATATCTCATGAACTTAAGGAGATCGGCAGAACCCTTTTTATAAAAAATAATCTGAAAATCGCCTTGATCGGTGAAGGCCCTGCCCTTTCTTCAGCCTCGTCGGCAATCACATCCATACAAAAAGGGCTTGAATCAGGACCTGAACCCATAACAGCAACCGATGGATTTACTCCGCCTGACATCAATGTTGTTGATGAAATCCCCTGGGAAGGGTGGAGTACATCTTCGGCTGTCTCATTTGTCGCCAGCACCTTTGAGACGGTTCGTCTGGCACATGAAGATGCACCGGCCTTATCCGTTATCAGCAAAATATTAAGATCCATGTATCTGCATCGGGAGATTCGTGAAAAGGGGGGGGCATACGGTGGGTTTGCCATATACAGCCCCGAAGATGGGATGTTTTATCTCGGTTCTTACAGAGACCCGCACATCGTTTCCACCCTGAAAGTATATGACGGCGCTCGAAATTTCATAAGATCCGGCAACTTCAGCAATGAGGATATTAAAGAGGCCGTCCTCCAGGTCTGCTCGGAAATTGACAAACCCGATCCGCCCGGACCTGCCGCAAAAAAGGCTTTTTTCAGAAAGATCGTTTCCTTATCGGATGACATGCGCGAACGCTTCAAGGAAAAACTCCTTGAAATGACCCGAGACCAGGTCATCAAGGCTGCTGAAAAATATTTCGCCGGCACCCCTGATCGACAGGCTGTGGCGGTAATATCCAATGAAAACAAACTGAACGCAGCCAACAAAGAACTTGCCCAAAACCCACTTAAGCTTTTTAGAATTTAATAACTCATTCTATTTTTCTTCATAAACTGCCGCGGCCGCATCGAGGGCACCGGACTGAGTTTTAACGTGTTCAGCTTTGAGAACCGTTTCAAGCGCAGATAGAAAAAGCACGACATTTCTCCGGCGGCTGGTATGCCCCATTAGACCGACGCGCCATATCTTTCCGGCAAACTCACCCAATCCTCCGCCAATTTCAATACCAAAGTCATTGAGAAGGGCTTTTCGGATTTTGATGTCATCCACGCCGTCAGGAATACAAACCGCATTCAACATCGGCAACCGTTCAGATTCCGGCACAAGCATCGAAAGGCCCATGGTTTCAATCCCAGCCTTCAGCGCACGGTGGTTCAACAGGTGCCGCTTAAAACGTCTCTCCAATCCTTCTTCGGTAATAATCCGCAATGCTTCGCGAAAACCATAAATCATGTTAATGGGCGCTGTGTGATGATATTTTCTTTCTTCACCCCAGTAGCTTTTGACCATGGACAGATCGAGATACCAGCTCACCACAGGCGTTTTCCGCTTCCCGAGTGCCTCCATGGCTGCATCACTGAATGAAATGGGTGAAAGTCCAGGTGCCCGATACAGGGCGCAGCCATGGCTTGAAGAATCCGTGAAGGCACATTACTGGGCCCCGGCCCCATGAGTATGCGCTCATCCGGATTGATATCTCTGAAATCATATGCATCAATGTTCATCTTACGCTCCTTTATTTTGCTGAAAACTCGATATCCTCGTTAATTAAAATTCGAGGATTAATCCGCCAAAGTTCGGTGGCGGGTTAAAATTTGAGTCTGGGGCCGATATTAGCAAAAAAAACATTTATGAATGGAAACTATTTGGTTGCATTCAACATTTCTATCAGCAGCGCCTGAACCCTCGGTTCGCTGTAAGGATCCATGTCTCTGAGTCCGGCCACTTTGGCACGAAAGGCATCTATATCCGGATGCGCTTCGATCTTCATCCCCTTTTCTTTTAGAAACGCAAGCCGAGCGGCATTTTTGGATCGATTGTCATTTCGCTGAAACACAGCAGCTTCATGGATGGTTCTTTGAATCAAATCCTGTGTGTTGGCATCCAACGTCTTCCACCATTTTAATGAAGCCACGTCAATGTGGGGAGAGTAGACATGGCGGGTCAGGGTCATGTATTTCTGAATTTCATAAAATTTATAGACTTCCATGACCCAGAGAGGATTTTCCTGGCCGTCGATAACACCCTGCTCCAGCTCGGTGTAGATTGGCCAGGGCATGGGTGTGGGATTCGCACCCAGAGCCTGCCATATGGCCTTGTGAAGCGCAGAGGCCATGACTCGAATTTTAAGCCCTTTGATGTCATCGGGACTTTTTATGGAATGTTTGTTATTGGTAAGGTCCCTGAAACCGTTTTCTGAAAAACAGAGTCCCTTAAATCCCGCCCTCTCCAGGCTCTTCAATATTTTAGCCCCCAACGGGCCATCCAAGACCTCATCGGCTTGTTCATTGTCCTTGAACAGAAAGGGATAGTTGATCACCCTTACAACCGGGTCAAATGTATCAAAAGGGCCACCGGTAATGATTCCCATCTGTACCGTGTTCATCTGTATCTGCTGCAGGATTTCAGTTTCATTGCCGATGGAATTGGAATGGAAGATCTGAACATTGATGTTGCCATTTGACGCCTGTTCAATAAGTTCTTTAAATTTTTCTGCCACGATGTTTTGTGCGGACCCTGGTTTGGTGACAACGCCCAGCTTGATCCGAGTCACGGCCATGGCAGAAACGGAATATAACAGCAGGACACATGCGGCCATAAGCCATAGCAGTTTTTTCATCATATGATCCTCCTTAAATTCAAGTGGTTATTCTTTTCAGTTCTTTTATGGATGATTCCGAAATCGAATCCTCTGCCGCTGCAATATCGATGGTATAAAAAGCAAGCATTTTATACAGCGCAAGAAGCTCCGGTCTTTTGAGTCCGATTTCCTTGATATGCTTTTCTACGGTTTTGATATCTCCCCTGGCAATGGGGCCGGTCAGCGCTTTTTGAACGCCGACCTTTCCTATATTTGACAACGTCCCTTCAATCAAGGGTTTTAATAGATTAAACGCATCTTGCCGGTTGACTCCGGCTTCTTCGATGAGTCGAACAGCAAGGTCGAGCAGCGTGACCAGATAGTTTGAGGCCACCACTGCCGATGCATGGTAAAGGGTTTTGGCCTCCGTTAGAAGAGTCACCACCGTCCCGCCGAGATCTGCGGCAATTGTTTTAGCGGTGTTAACTGCCGGACCTTCACCTTCTAAAGAAACAATGATCCCTTGAAAAGGATTGGTCTTGTGGTCGGCCGAAGCAAAACTCTGTAACGGATGCATGGATCCTATCCATGCACCGCATGTTTTCGCACTCGATAACACAGATGACGCCAGTGCCCCGCTACAATGAATCACAACAGCATTATCGGCAAAGCCGGTGTTTTGGGAAATGGTATTACACGTGTCTTTTATGGCACTGTCGGGGGTTGTGATAAACACAACATCCGCATGTCGGGTGACGTCCCATAAAACATCGCTGAAATGATCGGAAAGGACCATATCGGCGACATGTTTGGCTGATGAAAGACTTTTACTGGCAAATCCGGCTGACCGGTATCCGGCCCGGGTTAAAAATATCGCAAGGGCTGTTCCGACTTTTCCACATCCGACTATGGCAAATGAAGGTTTCATTGTTTTTTCCTTGAAAGACTGCGTATGGATCGAACCGCAATCAGAACTTGGCGTGTTAGTTTTTAAATCATCATGTCGTTCGATGGAAATTTTCCCCCTGGTCTTAATTTCATGGTATTTTAAGTGACTACAATGGCGAAACAGCCCTTGTCAAGCCAAAGCGGCGTACCGTTTTGACATGTTGGGTGTTTAATATTTTCTTGACACGCAGTCCCATTGGCCATACGTTGACATCTTAAAATATGGTTTTTTATACGATAGTATCCGGACGATTTTATTCTAAACAATGTGTAACACTTAGAGGTTGTTCTGAAACATTATCCGACATCGAAAAACAATACAAAGGATAAAATCTCCACCTTTCGGGAGATGATGGAAATTATTCTGGAGGAGAACCGGCGCCTGATAAAAAATATCACCGGGAAAGCTGCCAAGGATTTTATCCAGAGGATCCAAAACGCGGAATCCATCTTTTTTTCCGCCCAAGGAAGAGCCGGTTTTGTCCTGCGATGTTTTTGCATGCGATTGATGCATTTGGGATACAGCGTTTACTTTTGCGGCGAAACCGTTACGCCCGCCATTACAGGTAACGATCTGCTTGTCGTTTTAAGCGGATCCGGGGAAACCCCGTCGACCCTCGAAGCGGTAAGGCTTGCCAAACAATACGAGGCCGAAACATACGGTATCCTGGGAAATATTGAATCCGGAATCGGTTCACTGGTGGATCACAGCCTCCACCTTCCCGGAACCACCAAACTGTGCCGTGATGGTGAGCCGGAATCAGCTCAGATGGCCGGTTCCCTATTTGAACAATCTGCCTTTCTTTTTTTGGAGGCAGTGGTATTGAAGATATATCAGACCCAAAAAAAGGATGTTGGAAGCGTTTCATCCAGACATGCGGTAATTGAGTAAAGGAGGAAATATGAAACCAATCCTGCAATTGGCATTAGATTTTGTAGATTTGAAACGGGCGCTGAAAAGCGCCAAGGCCGGAATTTCCGGCGGCGTTGACTGGCTCGAAGCCGGCACGCCGCTCATCAAGAGCGAAGGTCTGCATGCCGTCAGGGAACTCAGGAGACTTTTTCCTGACAGCACCATCGTTGCAGATATGAAGATCATGGATGCCGGCAGAACCGAGGTCGAAACTGCGGCCAAAGCAGGTGCCAATATCGTGGACGTGCTCGGCGCATCCAGTGATGCGACCATCCGGGAGTGCATTCAGGCCGGAAAAAACTATGGCGCAAAAATTGTGGTGGATATGATCGCAGTGGATGATGTTCTGTCCAGAGCAAAGCAGGTCGAGGACTTTGGGGCTGACTTTGTGTCGATACATTGCGCCATTGACGAGCAGATGGAAGGTAAAGATCCTTTCGACGCTTTACGCCAGGTCAGCGAAGCATTGTCCATTCCGGTGGCGGTGGCCGGAGGTATAAATTCCGAGACGGCCGCCAAGGCGGTGGAGGCCGGTGCAGCCATCGTTATTGTGGGGGGCGCCATCACCAAAGCCATGGACCCTGAACAGGCGGCCCGAGAAATCCGCCAGGGACTCGATACCGGAAAAAGCATCAGCACCACCCTTTTTAAACGAAAAGGCGAGTCTCAGATTCGGGAAATTCTGGAAATGGTGTCGTCAGCGAACCTTTCGGATGCATTGCACCGGGGGGGGGTTCTGCAGGGAATTCGACCGCTTTTTCCAGGTATACGAATGGTGGGGCAGGCGGTTACCGTAAGAACATATCCCGGAGACTGGGCCAAACCGGTTCAGGCCATTGACGTGGCACAGCCGGGTGAAATTATTGTTATCGACGCTGGTGGGGCGGGGCCTGCGCTCTGGGGAGAACTGGCAACACATTCGGCGGTTCAAAGGAATCTGGGCGGTGTTGTTATTGACGGCGCCCTGAGAGACAGCCCTGAAATTTTGGCAATGAAATTCCCGGCGTTCAGCAGACTGGTGATGCCCAATGCCGGTGAGCCCAAGGGGTTTGGAGAGATTGGCGTTCCTGTAACGGTGGGCAATATGCGCGTAGAACCCGGGGACTGGCTGCTGGGCGACGATGACGGGGTGGTCGTGCTGCCGAAAGCCATCGCCGTAGAGTATGCCAACCGGAGCATGGATGTACTTGAGAAAGAAAACCGCATACGAGAAGAGATTAAAGAGGGAAGCACCCTGAGTAAGGTGACGGAACTTCTGCGGTGGGAAAAGAAATAAGGATGATACAGCTCATCAGAGGATTTAAGGATATTCTTCCCGGAGAAGTGGAGCTCTGGCAGCACGTCGAAAATACCGCCAGATCTCTTCTTGAAGATTTCGGATTCAAAGAGATCCGCATCCCGATCATGGAGCATACGGAACTGTTTGCCAGGAGCATTGGTGAAGATACCGATATTGTTGAAAAAGAGATGTATACCTTCTCTGACAGAAAGGGAGATCTGATCACCCTTCGGCCCGAAGCCACCGCATCGGTCTGTCGCTCCTATATCCAGCACAAACTCTATGCAACAGATCCGGTCCGGAAATTTTATACCATCGGTCCCATGTTTCGTCGAGAGAGGCCCCAAAAAGGGAGATACCGGCAGTTCTATCAGATCAATGCTGAAATTTTTGGTGTGGATTCACCCCTGGTTGATGTTGAGCTGATTTTTATCCTGGTGACACTCTTTTCAAAACTGTCTGTTTCCGATGTGAACGCCCATATCAATTCACTGGGGTGCCCTGAATGCCGTCCGATGTTCAAGACAGCACTTTCAGATTTTTTAACATCTTTAAATGAAAATCTCTGTTCAGACTGTGTCCGGCGAAAAGACCGGAATCCTTTGCGTGTACTCGACTGCAAGGTGCCTTCCTGCCGAGCTGC
Organism: uncultured delta proteobacterium; assembly: GCA_963706295.1. Classification (GTDB taxonomy): domain Bacteria; phylum Desulfobacterota; class Desulfobacteria; order Desulfobacterales; family UBA11574; genus UBA11574. The sequence continues at coordinate 102,282 of CAVPLW010000009.1, forward strand.
CATGACGGACGCACCGTCTATTCCGGATTATTTGTGTCCGGCTTGTGATCAACACTTTGAAACCGTCAAAACGGCCCTTTCAGCGCTAAACGTTCCATTTGTGGTCGACAAAGGTCTGGTTCGGGGTCTGGATTATTACACCCGTACAACGTTTGAAATTCAAACCAGTGCATTGGGCGCACAAAATGCCATTGCAGGCGGCGGTCGGTATGATGGTCTGATCAAGGCCCTGGGAGGACCCGATATTCCGGCAACAGGTTTTGCCATCGGGTTGGATAGATTAACAGAAATTGCCGGCTCCACCGGCACCGATCTCGTCAAAACCCCTGACATTTTTATCGCCGCTCTGGGCGAAAAGAGCGGTTCTTTGGCATTTGAATGGAATTGTGCACTCTGCCTTGAAGGCGTCAAAGCTGAAATGGAATTTGGCGACAAAAGCTTAAAAAGCCAAATGAAGCGAGCCCATCGACTGGGGGCAAAACATGTTTTGATCGTGGGGGATAACGAAATTAAAGAAGGCAAGGTGATATTGCGCGACATGAAGACAAAAGACCAGGTGTCGATCCCCATTGAAGATGTTGTGGAGAATATCAAACTTAAACTGAGCGTTTCAAATATTAAAAGGGGATAAAATATTTTTTTAATGAATTATTTTGATTTATATTTTTAAAATTTGAAACCCTCCGGGATTGCCGATCTTACCGCACCTACTGCGTCAGATGCCGTCCCGCATAGTTGACTATAGCGGAACGACATCTTCCTTGTATATGCGGCAACCTCGACAATCGCTCAATTTAAGTTAAAGCGAAAATTTCGTGATTTTAGAAAGGAGTCAGTCCATTGTCAGATAAGCTTGGAAATATGAGAAGGACCCATACCTGCTGTGAACTCGGTGCAGACGATGTCGGCACTGAAGTGGTGTTGATGGGGTGGGTACAGCGGCGGAGGGATCACGGCGGGGTGATCTTTGTTGACCTGCGAGACAGAGAAGGAATCACGCAGGTTGTTTTCAACCCCGAAGTCAGCCCCAAGCTTCACGAAAAGGCCCATGTCCTCCGCAGTGAATACGTCATCGGCATACGCGGGAAGGTGGAAAAAAGACTGGAAGGGATGACCAACACCAAATTGAAAACCGGTGAGATTGAGGTTTTTGTCACGGAACTCAAAATATTCAATGCCGCAGAAACACCGCCGTTTATGATCGAAGACAATGTGGATGTTTCGGAAAATATCCGGTTAAAGTTCCGCCATATCGATCTCAGACGAACGCTTTTTCAAAAGAACATTATAAACCGGCACAGGGCTGCTACCTCTGTGAGACAATATCTGAACAGCAGGAGATTTATCGACATTGAAACACCGGTGCTGACCCGCAGCACTCCGGAAGGCGCAAGGGACTATCTGGTGCCCAGCCGGGTGAACCCGGGTCTTTTTTACGCGCTTCCCCAGTCACCCCAGATTTTCAAACAGCTTTTAATGATTTCCGGGTTTGACCGCTACTACCAGATTGTGAAATGCTTTAGAGACGAAGACCTCAGGGCGGATCGCCAGCCGGAGTTCACCCAGATCGATATGGAAATGTCTTTTGTCGGGGAAAACGATGTAATGGATGTTACGGAAGGACTCATGATCAAACTTTTCAGGGACGTTCTGGACATCGATCTTAAGACCCCTTTCCCACGCCTTTCTTATGAAGATGCCGTGGGCCGTTTCGGGCTGGACAAACCGGATATCCGGTTTGATCTGGAACTTGTAAACATTTCAGATATTGTGGAAAATGCAGGGTTCAAGGTCTTTGCCGATGTCGTTAAAAAAGGCGGCATTGTCAAGGTATTGAATGCCAAAGGCTGCATCAATTTTACACGAAAAGAGATCGATGATCTGACGGAGTTTGTCGCCGTCTACAGGGCAAAGGGACTGGCATGGATCAAGGTGCATGAAGATTCATGGCAATCTCCCATTGCAAAATTCTTCAACGAGGATGAGAAACAGGCCCTGACACAGCGCATCGATATGCAAGCCGGGGATCTTGTATTTTTTGTGGCCGATCAGCCCAAAGTCACCAACGAGGCACTGGGAAATCTTCGCAACTTTCTCGGGAAAAAACTTGGGTTGGTTCAAGAGAACACCTTCAGTTTTGTATGGGTGACCCGGTTTCCATTACTGGAATACGATGAGAATGAAAAACGGTACCAGGCCCTTCACCATCCCTTCACGGCCCCTCTTGAAGAAGATTATGATCTGCTGGAGAAAGACCCGCTTTCCGTCAGATCACGGGCGTATGATCTGGTGCTAAACGGCTCGGAAATCGGCGGCGGCAGTATCCGTATCCACCAGAGGGAATTGCAGGAGCGGGTATTTGCAGCACTGGGTATGGATCGAAAAACCTATGAGGAAAAGTTCGGATTTTTGCTGTCGGCACTCGATTCCGGTGCACCGCCCCATGGGGGAATTGCATTCGGCTTCGATCGCCTGGTGATGATCCTTTGCGGACAATCTTCAATACGAGACGTGATCCCCTTCCCGAAAACCCAGAAAGCCTCATGTCTTTTGACCAATGCCCCTTCGGAAGCCGACAAGGCTCAGCTTGATGAGCTTTCACTGCGAATAAAGAAGCTGTAAAATCCGACAACATGTTCAGGGGTCTCAATCGTCAGGTCCCCTGTGCGAGGTGGCTTCTTCGTCGACCCAGTCCTCCTCGGTGTAAGACATGCCTTTTCCTGATTCATCCAGTTTGCATAGAACCCGGTGGATGCGCCGGACCCGTTCGTCGTCCGACGTGAATAGCGTGATCCCGCGGTTGAAAACCGTGATATCGACAGTGTCGTCGGTCAGGACCAACTTTAGGTGGTCGTACTCCACCGGATAACCGGCGTTCTTGTCCCCATAAACGCCGCCGAGATTGAGCAAATCCTCTTCGTTGATTGCTTTCCTCACTTCACCGGGAATCTTTGTCCCGCGCCATACCTTCACGGGCAATCGCTTTGGCTTCATACCCTTGCCAAGCATGCCCCGCCGGTATTCCATCCGTTCTATGGTCTTGATCATATTTGGTGATTCGGGCTGGGTCATTTCAACAAGGCTCGCATTCCATGGTCAGTTGCTTTTGGTATTCCCTATTGGTTATTCGTCTATGTTGCTTGATGTAGGCGATGGTTTTTTTGCCGTTCTTTCAACCCCAATGTCGTTATTTTGTCATCGGCCAACCAATCCCGCCAGATTATCGTAATGAATCGTTCCCCCTCGTTGTGAAATTCCGGTTCCGGTAGGCTGGCCTCCGCGCAAAACCGGCTCATGTCGAGGGTTCCGACGCCAGCCCGCTCAATCTAATGTGCCAGAAATAGCGGCTCACATTGCGGTATAAATATAAGTTTCAGTAAGACCACTCTTCATGCGCCAAGGGTGCCTGGTTTAATGCTTCCCGATACAGGCGCCACTGGGGCATAAACCGATCCATCAGCGTTTTGAACCGATCGTTGTGGTGCCTTTCCAGCAAATGCACCATTTCATGAACCAAGATATACGCCAGGCACTCCGGCGGTTTTTTGGCCAGTTCCAGATTGAGCCAGATTCGTTTCGCGGCAATGTTGCAGGCACCCCAGCGGGTTTTCATCTTTTTTATACCCCACTGGCTGACCTGCACACCGATGACCGGTTCCCATTTGGCAATCAGATCAGGTATCAGGGTTTTAAGCTGCCGGCGGTACCATTCGAGTAAGACCTTTTCCTTGTTCCGCTCTGAAGTGCCGGGCTGAACATACAAGGTCATGCGGGTATTGTTTTCGATGGCGATATCGTGCCGCCCATGCCGTTGAACCACATCCAGCAGGTAGCGTCTTCCCATGAAATAGTGGCTCTCGCCAGAGACCATTTCTCGCCGGGACTGTCGCGGCTGGTCTTTAAAATTGGTTTGTCGCTTCTTGATCCAACCCAGCTTTGAGATCACCGCCAGCCGGACATTCTCATCCGTCACATGCAGGGGTACCGCCACCCTCACCCTGCCTTCCGGTGGGTACACCGCCAGATGCAGGTTCTTAATGGCCTTGCGCACCACCTCCACCTGAATATCGCTCACTTCAATATAATGGCGTTTAGTAGTCACGTTGCTTTTTCACTATTTCAAAAACTTGATCCACATCATAACCAAAGGGCATCACTTCTTCCTTAACGGCGTTTTTCAGCTCCAGTTCTTTGATTCGGTGTCCGCGCCAGTTATCTTTTTTGGTGTTTCGAACGGCGGTATCAATCCGAATCACCAGTTCTTCATCCTGATTCAGGTTGTCGTATAGATTCTTTTTGGCGGGCGTATCCATACCGGCGGGATATTTGGCCGTTGCGGCCGGCTTAATAATTCTGGTCGCCAACGCCTTGATTTTTTTCAAATAGGCCTGGTAGTCCGATGCCTGCTTACGACGCTCTTTGATCAGCGCGTCCAGCAGTTCGGACATCTCCTCGTAATACTTGGGGTTTATGGGTTGTTCATCGATAATGATTTTGCGCAGGTTGTTTTCAATGGTTTCGGCCATGGCCTCGGGGTTGTTGCGGATGCCTTCGGGTAGTTTCTCCAAGGCCCCCAGACCGCTTTCAACGATGAGTTCAACCAATCCCAGATCTTCAAACGAGGAAACCACCTCGCTCTCATCCGCCCGGATATAGGTGTCCAGCAGATGGCGCATGGCCGGTTCATACTGTTTCATATCCACGTAATCACCGCTGGCCAGTCTCACCTCTTCCCGCACTTTGGTGAAGTGGGTGACCTCCTGCTTGATCTCTTGAAACTCTTGTTCGGTGTACCCCGCCTCGATCATTTCATTGGCCAGGTTGGCATAGGCCCGCACCAACGATGCCACCAGTTTGTAGAGCGCAACCCGTTTGGGCTCGTTTTCCTTTAGCGCATCCTTGTCGATGGTGTCCTGTGCGCAAAAATAGTGCAGGTAAGCCGGCGTGTTTTTGGGCGGCTCAACCGGTTCACACAAAGCCTTAACAACTTCACGCATCTCCTCCAGGCGCTCTTTGGCTTTTTCCAGCCGATCGGTCAGCAGCCCCTGCACATCCTCTTTATCGTACTCGTCTAAAGCGCCGTTGGTGTAATCCGTAATAGCCCCTTCCAGCTTATGGAACAAATCCTTGTAATCGATGATGTAGCCGTACTCTTTATCCTCGCCGTCCAGACGGTTGACCCGACAGATGGCCTGAAACAGACCGTGGTCCCGCATCTGTTTGTCGATGTACAAATAGGTGGCCGAAGGCGCATCAAAACCGGTCAGCAGCTTGTCCACAACAATCAGCAAGCCGCATCTGCCCCGGCGCTTTTTTAAAGCGCTCCTTGACCAGCTTATCAAACGCTTCGGTTTTGTACATGGCCGTCTCTTCAGGTTCATCAAAATAATCGGCCAGCATCTTGCGATAAATCTCGTATTGACGCAGCTTTTCCGTCATGCCTGCGCCGCTCTCCTCGCCTTTGATATCCGCAACAGAAGGCTGGTAGCTGGTGATGATGGCGCATTTACCCGCCAAGTCGGTTTTGGAAAATAGCTCATAGCACTTGCATGCCTGGTAAATGCTGGCGCACACCAGCAAGGCATTGCCACGTCGATTTAAAAGCCGGGGCCGGGTTTCCATATCAAGCAAAATATCGTCCACGATCATTTCAAGCCGAGACTGGCTGGAGAGCACTTTTTGCATGGTGCCCCATTTTTGTTTGAGCTGCACCTTAGCCATATCGGAAAGGCCGCGGGTTTTGGCATCAAACCACTGGTCGATCTTGCGTTGGGAAGTAATGTGTTGGTCGATATCGCGGGCTTCATAGCGCAAATCCAGCACCATGCCGTCTTTGACCGCTTCATCATACTTGTAGGTGTGAATGTAGGGACCGAACACTTCAAGACTTTTTTGCTTATCACTCTTTAAAAGCGGTGTGCCCGTAAAACCAATGAACATGGCATTGGGCAAAATGGCTTTCATGGCCTCATGCAGCTTGCCCGATTGGGTGCGGTGGCACTCATCTACAAACACAAACAAGTTGCCGGGAATACGCAGATCACCGGCAAAGGATTTTTGCAGTTCTTCGATGAACTGCTCCGTGGCCTTGTCCGAATCCCCGCTGAATTTATGGATCAGGGCGCACATCAGCCACTCTTGACCTGCCCGCAGGGTGGCCACCAGGGCCTCGCCGCCGGATGAGTAGATCTTATCCTTGACCTTGGCATTCTTGATACGTGTGATCTGTTCGTTGACGCCGATGAACACCCCCTCGATTTGCTCATCCAATTCAGTGCGGTCGGTGATGATCAGCACCCGCGCATCCCTGACATTCTCCCGCATCCATTTGGCCAACCACACCATGCTCAGACTTTTGCCCGAACCCTGGGTGTGCCAGATAATGCCGCCTTCGCGGCGGCGCACCCGCTCCTGGGCGGCCTTGACGCCAAAATACTGGTTGTGGCGCGGTACCTTTTTCACACCCACATCAAACACGATAAAGTCGTGGATGATTTCCAAAAAGCGCTGTTTGTTGCACAGCAGGGCCAGGTGGCGATCCAACGGGCTGGCAAGGTGTTCCCGGCCTTGCTCTTTCCAGGCCAGATAATATTTTTCAGAGGTTTCAATGGCGCCGTAGCGCAATCCCTCGGTGTCGTTGCCGGCCATCACCAATTGCAGGGTGGTAAAAAAAGAGCGGATAAAGGCTTTTTTCTGATTGTCCAGATTCTGGCGAATGCCCTCGCTCACCGACACCGTGGAACGTTTCAGCTCCAACACTCCCAGGGCAATACCGTTGACATAGAGCACAATGTCGGGACGTTTCTTGTTTTCCCCGGAGATTGTGACCTCCTCGGCAATGGCAAAATCGTTTTTTTCAGGTTCCTGCCAGTTAATCAGCCAGACATTCTGAAACTGTTGGCCCGCGCCTTCCTTAACCTTGACGCCGTAGCGCAGCAGCCCATACACCGCCTGATTGGCATCATAGAGGTTGATGCCTTCACCCAGAGCCGCCGCCTGATCCAGTTTGTACAACGCTTTGTTGATCAGCACCTCACTGACACCCTGACGCTCAAGCCATTGGGTCAGAAGCCCTTGCTCGATATTGCGGTTATTGTCCCGGTCTGTCCAGTTGCCGAGGTAGGCGTAGTTCAAGTGATCCTGGAACAGCCTGATCACGCGCTCCTGTGTCGCTCGTTCTCTTTGGCCGACGGTGCTCATCATATTCAATCCTTAATACAATCGTAGAAACGATTGTATCGAACGCGACGGTGTCGCTCTTATTGCAAAAGGTTTATCCGCCTGTTTTGTGGCGGGCTAAAGAATCGCACTTTCGCTCTAACAAGGATCTTAATCTAATTTGATTTTGTCCCGCGCTGAAAGAAGCGGGGAATAATCAAATTTCAAATAAAACCTTTTCCAGTTTGGCTGCCGCCTGCCGGCGCTTGACCGGATTCATGCGCGCCAGATTGAGCATCTTCCACTGGACGGCGGGCAACCGCGCCACCTCCGGCAAAGGAAATTTTTGCCAATCCTCAGTGCCCTGCTTGAGGGCCAGCAAAAAATGCCGGTCCGCGTCGGTTATGGCGGCATGGATCTCACGGACCAGGTATGGCAAGGTTTCCCGCAACTGCTCAAGACCCACCGGCTCATAGGTCATGCCCTCGAACTCTTTCCGATACAAAGGCGCGATATCCTGGGGTTGGGGTGCCAGCAATTCGACCAGAGGCCGGTTGTGCCCCATCAGATAGACCATAAAGGCGTTTTTCAGTCGTTCATCAATGCCCTCATGCTGCAACAGCCAATACACATCGTACAGATCCCGCGGATGCTGCCGGTCCAGGGCCGCACATATTTTGCCCGCATAAAGGTCTTCAAAACTAAACACCGGTATGCGGGCAAACCCAAAGGCTTTTTCCGCCCTTGCTGATAGTTGGCGATTTACGGCCGGGTAGACACTGCCTCGCAGCACCTGGCTGACTTCGATCTTGATATGGGTGTCACCCTGCCGCACCAGCAGCTTGAGACGCTTGCCCGTGCCCTTCAACACAGACGCCTTGACCTCGGCACGGGGAATGTGCCGTTCGATATCCGCCGTGATTTCCCCAAGAGCCGTGTCAATGCCGGTCAGACTGGTATCACGATCTTCCAGCGGCAAATAGGCCAGGTCGATATCCACTGACAGGCGCGGCATGTCGCGCACAAACAGGTTGATGGCCGTGCCGCCTTTCAAGGCAAAACACGACTGCTTGGCCACACTGGGCAGCAGCGCCACCAGCAGGCGCACCTGTTCAGTAAAGGGGTTGTTGGCTTCCACCGGCCATCTCCCTGGGAACGGTTATTTGATAGACGGCATCATAGGCACCGCCTTTGATCAGCATGCGTTTGCCCCGGCCCAAATCGATCTGGCCGGTTTCAAGCGCCTCACGCCAGGCATGCCCGTGGCGGTCGGAAAACCACAAAAACAGGCGCTTGGCCTTCACCTGGGTGCAGGCCCGCAGCAGGGCATGCAGCAGATCCGGCCGCAGGTTGACGGCCGCCTCGAAAAACTTGTCGGCCACTGAAAAATCCGCTGTATCCCTTACCCCGGCCAGCAGCTCCAGCAGGGCCAGCTCGGGCGTGCTGGAGGGGACGGGCCAATCCCATGCGCCAAAAGGCTTGGGATGTACGGCGGCCTCGGGCAGCATATCAAACAAGTTTTGGGTGTGAAGGTTGAACCGAAAGGGCGCCGGGAAACCGGCCACCCAGGGCGGTATCTTGCCCGGGCTGTACAGGTCGATGCGCCGCATTCCGCCGGCCGGCAGATAGTGAGCCAGGCCCTGCAACTCCAGGGCGCTGCGGCCGCCCACATGCACGGCACAGCCCATCTCATTCAGGGAATAGACCACATGCTCCCACTTGAGAGGCGGCCCCGGCCGCCGGTAAACCCCACGGACTACAGGTTCCAGTTTTCCCGCCCGCAAGGCATAGTCCACCCGTGGGCGGCTGAATCCGCGCGCCTTCAGCCAGGCGCGGTTGGCCAACTGTCCTTCGGGCAGGTATTGTTCCAGGTTATTTTTGGATGTGGGCGCCATGGTTCATAAAACCTTCTGAATGCATCGTTTATATATGCATTCAGGAGATTTTGCAAACTATTTGTTTAAAATAAGCCCAATTTGCATAAATAAACGCTGCAAATAGTCATCTCTTTAAACCATGGGTTTTCATTTCTGTGAACGCTTTTTGAGAACGTCATATCAGTCGTGTCCTCCCGGTGAGCAGTTCCTGCATCATGCCTTGTTTGATGGCCTGGATTTTGTTGCGGCGGGACTCAAGCGCGGTGATTTCAGTGTCCATATCGGAAAGGATTGTGGCAATAGCTTTTTGTTCTGGGATTGGAGGTACAATCATTTTAATCTTCACAATATTGGTTTTACTTATACCGCTTACTTTAGTTCCCACTGAATAAAAATAGAACTGTCGCTTAATATAATTACTTTGAAAGCAATAGCGTTTATATAAATTCTCTAAAGTTGACGCCTTGCTTTTCGAAACAATGGTATGCAACCCTGCAATAAAAGGAGCATTTTTATGATTAATCACGACAATGTGCTTGCTTGTTCCCTCATCATCTTCAGATGCGTCAACAAAAACAACATCGCCATCACTCAGGAGTGATTTTGGTGATACTCGTCTCAGGAGAATATTTAACTTGGGTATATCTGAATATTCAGCCCGAACATCAACAACTGATTTGTTTGATTTGTGAATGTCTCCATAATGTAAATAGCAATGCCCATCAGAAGACAATTGATCTCTTGATGCCGAATATCCACCACTGAAGTCGAAGATGGCCCCAAGGAATTGAGCATCCCAATCTTCAGGAACTCTCCCAATATCTGTTTGTTTATAGCCTTTCCCCAATCCGAATCCAGGCAGCCGCTTTTTGCCGATGAGCAGTTGCTGCATGGTGGCGGTTTTGATGGCGCGCTTTTTGCCAATCAGCTTATCCAGCGCGGCAATCAGGGCATCCACATCAGATAGGGCGGTGGCGATGGCTCGTTGTTCTTCAATGGGAGGTTCTAGGAATCGAAGTTGTCGGATTGTGTCAAGTGTCAGGCGGGTGATAGCATTTCCACTCATTAATTTTAGGATGCATTCTTTCCCGGTAGAAGAAAGGATATACTGTAAATAAAATTCAGGAACATGAAATTTGCAATCAAACCTTAATATGGCGACACTTGATAAAAGACTAAACTCTTCATTAAGATGATTAATTGCGGCGTTCCCCGTGTTTGCGCCATCTTTGGTTAAAAGCAAGTCTCCCTTCTTGACATCGCATCTTGAATATATTGTTCTGTGCTGCTCTGAATCAATCCTTCCTGCATCGGAGACATCAAGGGTTCCATGTCCAATGTTCTTTGACGTAACATAAAGATAGTCGTTACCTTTAATCTTCGGGGAGAAATGCGTCCCGTCTTGAATCTTTATACAAAGCTCAGCAGCAGCCTTTACTCCCCATTCCTCTGGAATAACTCCAACCTCCGTCCGTTTATACCCCTTTTTCAATTGTCCATTATCCATTATCAATTCCACTCCAGCCCCATCTGCTTCAAATGCCCCTCAACCTTTCCGCTCAACACCTCAACCTCGTCCATCAATCTGGGCATTGGATCGGCATACCGTTCCTCCAGCAATCGCACCCGTTCCGCCAGTTGGTGGGTCATTCGTTCGATCTCCGCTCGCACATCTGTTTCAACGGCAGTGAGCCATTTGTCACGCACCACCAAGTCCTTGATTTCTTCGATGGTAAGCGCAGGGTATTTCTTGAAAACCTTGGCATCCAGAGCTTTTTGGGCATCCTTGACAGCCTTGTCGGCAGCAGATTCCTGGTCAAGCAGATTTTGGCACTGTTCGAGCACGTTCAACTCATCTTCCATATCCTTGCCGCCTTTGATCTCATTGATGCGGGCCTTGACACTGGATTTGGTGATTTTACCCTTATCGGTTTTGGCTTCCTCTAATAAGCCTTCCTCGCCGCTGTGCTCTTCTATAAGAGCTTCCAACTCCTGGCTGATGGCCTCCTTTTCCCCTTGCAATCGGTCTATTTCCGCCTGTTCGGTGGCAAAATAACGGGCCACGATCAATGCGGGCGGGATCAGATCGGCCTTGTACTTTTTTCTGTTGATCATAAGGTCCGGGGTTTCCTTGAGCTTTTCTCCTTTTTCTTCCACCAGTTGGCGCATCACGTTGCCTGCCTGCCAGCCGTCCTGTGCGATGACATACACATCATCCTGCATCACTTCAGCCCAGTAGTCCATCAGATGCTGGTAGATATCGTACTTGTCCAGCAATTCTGCCTTGGCAAAGCGTGCCAGCAGGTCTTCGGACAGGTCGAATATCAGGGTCTTGGGGTCGATGCCGTTCGCCAGCCCGTTCAAGCGCTTAAGGTGTGCCTGCTCCCATTCGTGATAGATTTTCAGAATGCGCCGGGCAAACGCCTGATACTCCTGATGTTCCAAGATGGCCTGCTTGACGTCTTTGGCCGGGAATCGTTGTCCGGACATAGCCTTTCCGCAGGGGCTTGAACAGGGTTTTGCGCAAGCTCGGGAACACCTGCCAGAAACGCTCCAGGGCGTCGATATCTCGGATGGGAATCCCGCCGTTTAGATGCGCATCCAGATCTTGCAGGTCTTCGGGTTCGCTGCCGTCGATATAGCGCGGTATGTTCAGGTTGTAATCATTGGCTTCGATCTCGGCAAAGGTCACCATGCGCGAATAACGCGGCAAGGCCGACTGCCGGTTGAACACATCCACGATTTTATGGATGTCCTGACTGCGCAAACGGTTTTTGTTGCCGTCTTTCATAAAGCCTTTGCCGGCGTTGATCATGAAGATGCCGGTGCGGGCCTGGGCATGTTCTTTGTCGATCACGATGATACAGGCGGGAATGCCGGTGCCGTAAAACAGGTTGGCGGGCAGGCCGATGATTCCTTTTATATACCCCCGGCGGATCAGGTTGCGGCGGATATGCGCTTCGACATTGCCCCGAAACAGCACGCCATGGGGCAGAATCACGGCTGCCTTGCCCGTGCTTTTCAACGATTTGAGAATGTGCAGCAAAAAGGCATAGTCCCCGTTTTTGGCCGGCGGCGTGCCGTATTCAAAACGTTTGAAGGGATCGCCGGCCGTGTCAATGCCGTTGCTCCAGGATTTGTAGGAAAAGGGCGGATTGGCCACCGCAAAATCAAATTGTTTGAGGCTGCCGTCCTTGTTTTTCCAGTAGGGATTGGCCAGGGTATTGTCTCTCCAGATTTCGTGGGTTGGGTAACCATGCAAAAACATATTCATTCGCGCCAGGGCGAAGGTGGAGTTGTCCATTTCCTGCCCGAAAATGGAAAGGCCGCGCGGGGCTTCATCGGCTGTTTTCAACAGCAGCGAACCGGAGCCGCAGGTGGGGTCGTAGATGGTCTTGTCCTGGGAGGTCCCCCTGGTGATGCCCACCACCTTGGCCAGAATGCGGGACACCTCGGCGGGTGTATAGAACTGTCCCTTGCTCTTGCCCGATTCAGTGGCAAAATGACGCATCAGGTATTCATAGGCATCGCCCAGCAGGTCGTCGCCTTCGGCCCGGTTGGCCCTCAGATCCATGCCGGCGAAGATGGCCACCAGTTTGGAGAGGCGGTCCACCATCTCCTTACCCTTGCCGAGCTTGTCTTCATCGTTGAAGTCGGCAATATCGATCACACCCTTCAGATCGTTATCTTCAGCCAGCCGGCCGATGATCTTGTTGATCTTGTCGCCGATCTCCTTGTCGCCCTTGAGTTTGACCATATCGGCAAAAGAGCCGCCTTTGGATACAATGATCAAGGCATTGGGATCGCCCGCATATTTATCCGAAACATATTTCACAAACAGCAAGGTAAGCACATAATCCTTGTACTGGGAGGCATCCATCCCCCCGCGCAACTCATCGCAGCTTTTCCACAAGGAGCTGTAAATTTCGCTTTTCTTAATGGCCATATTATCTTTGTTTTTCCTTTATTAGAAAGAAGATTTCGCACCTGTTTAGCAAATATAAGCTGGAGTATCCACGCTGCCTAAGCTGCCTACCAGCCACAACAAATCAACGAATTAGAGCATCAATTCGCAAGCCTTTTAGATGTGGTCAGCCCGAGCTGACCCGAAGTTGATGCCGATATAGGGTTTGTCTACCAAAAGACCGCCATAATAGTTCGGTTTGTTGAGCTTGACGGCCAGCTCTCTGACCAGATCTTCCCGGCTCATTACGAGTTGCCTGCGATTCTCCTTAATTCTTGAGGGGCAATCCGAGTGGATGGGTTTCATTGAACCTCCCAGTGGCCTCCCTTGGCTGGACCAATGCGGCGGAGCCGGCCTGATTTTTTGAGTTTGTCAATTTGCTTGAGTACCGCTCGCTTTGAAATACCGAGCAACTCTCCCAGCCGTTCGGTTGTGACGGCACTATCTTGTCTGATTAAGTCAAGGATTTTGTCTTCGGTTTTTACCGGACTTTTCGGTGAACTTTTCGGTGAAGGTGAACCAGCAGCGTTCTCCGTACCTTTCTCCGAACTTTTTACCGCCTTTCGGTGAACCGTTACGGTGAACAGGCAGCCATCCCGGTCATCGATAAAATCGATCTCCGGCCAAGCCTCCAAAGCCCTCTGAATACCCGAGCCGAGGCCCCGGTAAGGCAGCAATCCCTTTGCAACATAGGAGAATAGGATGGGGTTGCGGATGTCCTGCTTGAATTGCAGACGACTGTCTTCTCCCTTTATGGCAATGGCTTTGAGTTCGCTTTTTTTCATAATCTTGGTAAGGTGCGGGCGACTTTAATTGCGCTTTACAAAACTTTTTCGGATTCCATGACCTGCCGCTTGATAAAACCAGCTGACTTTAATTTCATTTGTTTAAAAAATCACGTTTCAGCAAGTCAGCACCGTTATCGCCCATATTGCGCATCAGCTCCTCGATCCGCCGCATGGCCGGCGGCGACGGCTTGGCACGACCGTTCTCCCATCGGTTTATGGTCGGGAAGGTGACGCCTATCTTAGCGGCGAATTTTTCCTTGGTAAGACCCGTTCGCTCCCGAAGCTCACGGACCAATCAGGGAATGTCTGCCTGACGATTCAGTGTTTATCTCCTTTCAGATGCGGCACGGGACTGAACGAATCGGAGTTCATAACACGCGATCCGTCAAATAATATATCATACGATAACAGATTGTATTGTCAAATTATTTTCCGCGTTTCATAAAGCTGCCTCGTTTAATCACTCCTATGGCGTGTTTAAACAAGACGACTCGAAAAACTTCAGAACGTGAGAATTAAAAGGCCGTTTTAAGATCAAAAACCAATTTTCAGCCAACGAAATACGGGATGTACACAAAAAGGGGGGTTTAAAAGAGAATGGAGATCGCGAACCGGAATATAAATTACGCCGTAACTCACTATAAAAACGGCGATTAGAAAACGAAGCCCCGCATCTTGGATGCGGGGCTCTATCTGTAAAGCAACCGGTTGTAAAAGGGTTGCATTCGTGGTTGGCTCCCCAGCACGGACTCCCTTCGGCTTCGCTCAGGGTAAACTCACCTTGGATTCCTGGATAAGAAACAGTTTCTTTTCACGACGCCATCCTTTGATTTGACGCTCTCTTTTTGCCGCATCCTTTTTGTTTTTATAAGCTTCAGAGTAAAGTAGGCTTGCCTTATGTTGATTCATCCTGTGTTCCAAGTCAGTAGTTATTCCTGTGTAAAGCTGACCGTTTTTATCGCAGATATATACATACCACATCGGAATCTCACAAAATTAAAAAAGCCAGGTTTTATCCTGGCTTGAAAATTTTTGGCTCCCCAGCACGGACTCGAACCGCGGACCCGATGGTTAACAGCCATCTGCTCTGCCAACTGAGCTACTGGGGATCAATTGTAAACGTACTAAATAATAAAAACTAAATACCAAGTCAAGCAAAAATGCAATATAGTTTTTAATGAACTTTTTTGAAGCTTTCCATTGAAAATACAACAAAATATGACATGTTTTTCAGAATCACAGGTTTGATTACGCCTATTTTTCACCTTTTCTGTTGTTATTTTTACGTTTGCTTATTAGGTGTTATTCTATCATAATCAAAGATAATGATTAAAATCTTATCAAAAGGGAACTTTCAAAATGATATATTATCAATATATGAAAAGTCCTGTGGGAAAGCTTCTGGTGGCGGGAAACGATAAAGGGATTGCATCTGATCAGTTTTCCCAGAGAAGGCAATCCCTCTTTGCCGGAATCTGAATGGAAAGAAAATCCAAAGCCACTTCAAGAGGCTTTGCGCCAGCTTGAAGCCTATTTTGCCGGAAAACTGAAAACGTTTTCCCTGGATATTTGTTTGAATGTCACACCGTTTCAAAAAAAGGTACTTACGGCCCTTCGTCGGGTTCCATATGGAGAGACTATTTCATATGGCGAACTGGCCAAAAACGTTGGAAATTCAAAAGCGAGTCGGGCCGTGGGACAGGCAAATGCCCGAAATCCCATACCTATTGTCATTCCATGCCATCGCGTTATCGGCAGCAGTGGAAAACTGACCGGGTTCGGTGGCGGTATTACAGTGAAACAGACCCTGCTTGATCTGGAACAGCAATATCGGTAATGTGAAAAATCCGTGGGAATCGTTCCTAAAAAAGGTCGGCGTTTAAAATTTTTTCATCGCTTCTTTCAAGCACTCTCGCACCTCATCCGAATACCAGCATTCGATGAAATGCGCCGCCTTATCCTCCTGACGGGCCGTTACCTGTTCCGCGATCACCTCCACCCGATTCTGTTTGATCATCCCATACCCCCCTTTGGGCAGCGAACCCAGCGTGTCGGCGTGTTCTATTGCCGTTTTTACAACATCCTCGATCAATAGAACCTCATCAACGACGCCCGCTTTAAGCATTTCATCCGGTGCATAGAACCGGCCGCTCTCCATCATCTCACGCGCTTTCCGAACCCCTGCCAAGGCGTGCAGCACCCTGTCCGGAAGATACGGCACCGGCACGCCCAGCTTGATCTCGTTTAAGCCCATCAACTTTTTTCCTTTTGCAATGAACCGATAATCACAACACAGTGCCAAAATACACCCACCGGCAATGGCGTGGCCCGTTATTGCCGCAACCGTGGGTTTTGGCAGTGTAAATAGATCCAAACAGACCTGGTTGAACACACGATAAAAGCCTCTGAAATCATCCCTGTTCATCTCAAACAGCTCCGGAATATCAAAGCCGATGGAAAAGAACTTCTCATTGGAACTCCCCAGAACAAGGCCGTTTATACCGGCGTCGTTTTTTACCTGCTTAAAGACCGCTCCCAGTTCCTTAACCACCTTTGGATTCATTGCATTGGTGACGCCGTGATTCAGCTTTGCAAGCACCACCTTGCCATGATTTTCCACTGAAATCATTTCCATCTTAACGCTCCTTTAACACTTTCGCCGGCAGCCTGATCTGTTGGGGTCAGGCTGTTTTAATTTATTAATTGCTCAATGTTTTATATACAGACCGGATTTTAAAATGTGTCAAGGCTTTTCTTGAGCAACCGATCTGCCGGTATGATTCACCTCATTTATTTGAGCTTAAAAAATTTATTTCGGCCTGCTTCTTACAAGGCTTTTTCGCAATATTGGGGTACGAAACTTGAGTCATATATTTATCAAAGCTATGCGTTTCAACCTAAGCAGAATAATCGGTCATGAATCTTTCAAACATCAATGAATGCGTGTCAGAAATATGACATTTTGTGAGACTTCTCGTCAAACCCTTCACCATCAGTTGTGCAAATAATTTTTATATATTATGGAATTATCATCGATTTATTCCATGCACTGTTTTGGCATATTTTCTGCATGATGTTCCCTCTGATGCAAAGAACTCATTTCCCGACAACCATTGGCTTCATCATTTCAAAGCGTCATAATTTACAAGGGGGTACTGTATGCGGGTAACCTGTTCGAACTGTAATAAAGGATTTGACATCCCTGATGAACGTCTCCCAATGGGTAAAAAGATCGCCTTTCCTTGCCCGGCTTGCAAGGGAACCATCGAACTTGATCTTACCTCAAAGTCAGCTATAAATGCCGGCCTTCACACTGATAAAAAACCCATTGATCGCCCAACCGGCGAAACCTTGAAAAAGAAGATTTTACGGAATGTGAAGGATTTGCCGCCCATGCCTCAAACAGTCCTTAAGGCCCGTGAGATTATTGCAAATCCGAAGTCGGACTTCAAGGAACTTGCAAATCTTTTTGAAACCGATCAAGCCATTGCCACAAAGATCCTGAAGCTGGCCAACTCTCCATACTACGGATACAGCGGTAAAGTCACCTCCATCCAACGCGCCTCTGTTGTCCTCGGGCATAAAACCCTGGGGGAACTTATTACCATGAGGGGTACTGCCGGCCTGTTAAGCAACAGACTGGTGGGCTACGGGCTGGATTCAGGAGCCCTTTGGAAACATTCCCTGGCGGTTGCCTTTGGCTCCAGGATTATCGCCAACAAGACGGAACCGGCATTGTCAAACGACGCCTTCACATCAGGTCTCATCCATGACTCCGGCAAACTCATTCTTGATTCGTATATCCAGGAGAGATGGGAACTCTTTGAGGAATTTATGGCCGATGGTGAACATACATTTCTGGATGCCGAAAAGAAAATCTTAGATCTTGACCATACGGAAGTCGCATCTGAAGTTTGCAAAACCTGGAATATACCGAAGCCGCTAATCGTTGCCATACGATATCACCACTACCCCTCCCGGTCAAACGGCAGCGAATTGGCCTACATTGTCCATGTCGCAGATGCCATCGCCATGATGACGGGTTTGGGACTCGGTATAGACGGAACGTTGTATCAGATGGATGATACGGCCATGGAGTTTTTGAACCTTAAAGAAGAAGACATGAACGACATCATGGGCAAAGTCTTGGATGCTGTTCAAAAGATATCCGAACAATAGCGCCGTGTTGAATTAAACCCGAGCATTCACGGGCTTTATTTGCCAAGAAAAGGGAATTGCGGATGGCAAAAATCAATGAACAGGATCTGTTGGACGAGATTCGATTCGACATCAAGGAAAAGGACTTGATCAAGGCGAAACTGGTTCTTTCCGCCCTTGGACACGTGGGCCGAAAAGCTCAAAAGCAAGCCTTGTTTGAAGTCAGTCGGACAGGGGATGATTTTGCGATTCCCCTGCTGGCAGGTGTCATCGCTGAAAACCCGGACGTTACCGAATCATTTCCACAACTCAAAGAGACCCTGTTTTCAAAAATCATAGATAGCCCGGAAATCCTTTTGGATTTGCTATCGAAAACAAAAGAATCTCCGATCAGAGTGTTTCTGATAGAGGCGACGGGAGAAATCCGGCTTGAGAAGGCTGTACCGATTTTGCTGAATATCCTGACCGACGAAGAGGATGTCAAAATCATTGAGTCGGCCATCATCGCTTTGGGAATGATCACCGACCCTTCAGCGGTTACCGCTGTGAGTGAATATCTATACTCGAGTAATTGGGAGATCGTTATTGCCTCCATACGCACTTTGGGTACACTGGCCACACCCGAGGCCATACAGAAACTGGGCGACAGGCTTGGCGGGGACTCTGATCTGGACCTTATGATCATTGACATTATTGCCAAGATCCAGATTCCGGAAGCACTGGAAATGCTCAATCAAACACTTGGGTCGCAACACGCCCATTTACGCGCCGCCGTAAAGCAAAAACTCGGTGGAATCGGTGTGATGAGCATTCGTATTTTAATCAAGAATCTTTTTATTGATAATCCCGATCTGGTCATTCACTCTTTGAACGTGCTCGGCGACATCGGAGACAGCGCAGCCATTCCAGCCATCCGAAAGCTTATGCACCATCAGCCTGAAGATCCGAATGTCCGATTTGCGGCGTACGAAACCATGGGAAGGCTACCGCTGGATAAAGGGGTTTACACGTTGGCCGCCGGTTTGAATGATCCTGTGGATAACGTTCGAAATGCAGCGGCAAAAACCATCGACCGACACTACAATGCCGCTCTGGCCGGGGGTATCCGGAATCTAATCCGCTCCGAAGATCCGGAAGCCTTGAAAATCATGACAACCATCATCGATTCCCAGTGTGACACCATCTTTTTGGACCTTTTGGACGAGGATTATTTTCAAACGCCGGCCATCGATTATCTGACCAATAAAGCCCATCCTGATGTCCGATCCTACTTTGCAAGAACCCTTGAAAAGGCAGGACACAATGATCTTGCCAAACAGATTGCGCCGGAAAAGGCAGCAAAAGAAAAAGCCACTCTGAAGGTATTTGCCGTGGACGACTCCAAGATGATTCTGAACATTTACAGAACGGTGCTACACAATTTGGGATGCGAATCCCATTTGTTTGAATTTCCTGCCAAGGCCCTTGAACGGGTCCAAAAAGAAAAACCCGACGTGATCCTCACCGATTTGAATATGCCCGATATCACCGGCATCGAATTCACCAAGGGGGTCCGGCAATGGTACAGCGACGTTGAGCTGCCCATCATCATGGTAACGACCCAGAACGAGGCGCGGGACAATGAAGCGGCATATGCCTCAGGGGTCAATGATATCCTTCAAAAACCCTTCACTGAAGCACAAATAGGAAAAGCTTTGGCCAAATTTGCGGGCAGACAACCCCCTTTTTAATGCCAGCTCCGTTGACACAGCACCGCTGTTATCCTATGTTAAAGGTATTGGGAAATTGCTATGTAACGATGGATGGTAAAGATCAAAAAATCGTCGACGCAATGCCGTGCTTCAAAACATGGGAAAGGCGGATAAGGACATGATTCCATTACGACAATACATAAGCCTATTTAGCGGGTTTATCGTCATTCTGTTGATATTGTCCGGTTGTGCGGGATGGGGTAAAAGGCTGGAGACCCCTCGAATAACCCTTTCAAATTTTAACGTTCAGGAAATAAAGATCTTTGAATCGGTTTTTGCAATCGAAATACGCGTCTATAACACCAATGACATCCCGATGGAAATCAAGGGACTCAATTGCGATCTGGAACTCAACGGCAAACGGTTGGCCACCGGCGTGGCCAATGTCAAAGTAAATATCCCTTCCTATGAAACAGCCCTTATTCCCATGACGCTGTATTCATCGGTGTTGGACGTCGTGAGGGTATTGCGGGGTCTGGCAAAAACCGAAAAGCTTGAATATAAGCTCACAGGGCATCTTCGTCTTGGAAAAGGGACCATGCCTTCGACGATTCCGTTTAAATCCACAGGCGAGCTGCCTCTGAAAGAGTTCATCGTTCCAAATGCCAGTTAGTATCCATTCTGTAACTTGGCCCTGCTTGCTTTTTGTAATTAGATGTATTTCGAGGTTTTAATTTGATGAACTCGTAAAAAGTCAAAATTGAGACGGCTTCGTAAAAAGTTCAAGTTCAAGGCGTCGCGATTTTCGTGGAATGAGGCGTACTTATGTACGCTGCAGTGAACACGAAATGAAGCGCAACGCAGAAATTGGACTTTTTACGAAGCCGTCAAATTTTTATTTCAAACAACACCTTCGGGTCGCCTGGATGATTGTAATCCAGCAACACCTGAACACCATCAACTTCAGCATTTCCTTTCAGAATATTGAATCCGATTTTCTTATGAAATTCGATGGATCCCTTATTCACGGGCGATGTGCAGGCTCTGATCGTGTCGCGGTTATTTTCTTTGCAAATCTGAAAAAAACGACGATATAAAAACTCTCCAAGCCCCATACCTCGATAATTGGGATGAACCCCGACAAGATGAATATAGCCTTCATTGGTTTTCGACTGTGATAGAAAGCCGATCAAGAAAGCCATGAGGTCTTCTTCTTTTTCGATAATAAATGACGTGTCGCAAAAATGGACAAGAAACAGTTTCGGCAACATCCACGTCAGGTCTCTTCCCCCCCACCAGTCTTTCATCACGGAGATGATTCGTTGGTGGTCTGAAGACCTGCTATTTCTGATCGTTAGACCTTTTGGCAATTTGGTAATCATCATTCAATTGGCTGTTGCATTGAAAAACCTTGTTATGCTACTTTTCTTTATTTTGCGGTATTCTTTTTAAAAACCAATCTGCCAATTTTCTTTTCGGGGCAATATCTTTTTCAATTTGATCTATCCAATTTTTTATTTCTGAAAGTCGGAATGGTTTTTTGAATATCGTTATTCCTAATGAATTTGCTTTAGCAAAGTGTTCCTTGGTGAAAGTTCCGGACATCAGTGCAATATGATTACATCTACATCCTTTGTTAATTTGTTCTTCAATAAAAGCGAATCCGTCCTTAAAAGGCATATCCACGTCTGATATAATTACGTCTGAACAAGCTTGGTCTTTTGGACACGGGCACTTTTGCTCCTCAGATAGTGGACATAAACCTGGGTGTGGAAAAGTAAATACCTCATATCCTCGGTTATCGAACAAAGACCACATTATTTGCCGAACCTCTTTTTGATCATCGAAGATAAGGGCTCGATAATTCATTATATTGCTCCTTTTTGAGTGGGCAAACGAGTTCTTCAGCCGCAGCGATTAACCATCGCCTCAACTTCTAAGCGTACCATTTTTACGTGAAATAGACCGTTATCATCAATTGGAAATATTTTTCCATATAAGTTTATAACATCATCGATAAAAGTATTCCGCTTGTTTTCGGGAATTCTTCTTGTATAAGGCAGCCAGGTCGTTCTAATCCAGCCGACAAGGCTAAGCGGCGACTTTGGCCGTTCGCTTGAGCCGATTGTTGGGGAATCTCAATCCGTTGCTCTTGAAGCTTCAGCGGATAGTAACGCCTCGGCCCCGGAGGTAGTCCTTCAACTCGCCAATCCCAATGATCCCAAAATGGAACACCGAAGCGGCAAGCAAAACTGTAGCGCCCGCTTGGACAGCCTGATAGAAATGCTCCAATTTCCCTGCGCCACCGGAGGCCACCACGTCGGCCGAAACCGCTTCCTTAATGGCCCTGATCACCGGCAGATCATAACCGGTCTGCACGCCGTCGCCCGCTTTGCTGGTAGGCAGAATAACCGGAACACCGTATCCGTCAACACGCTTTGCCCATTCGATCGCATCTGCGCCAGTGGCTGTCCGTCCCCCGTCGATATAGACTTCATAGCCTGAGGGCATGGCCTCGTTCTGATCCACGTCGATGGCCACCGTCACCTTATCGGCGCCCAGCGCTTTGACCATTTCTGCGACCAGTTCAGGCTTCCGAAAGGCGGCGCTGCTGGTCGACACCTTGTTTGCGCCCGCGCTTAGCACCAGCTCGGCCGATTTCACATCAGAAATCCCGCCGCCAACGGTAAATGGCACCGTCGTGACCTCGGCGACGCGTTTGACTACGTCGAGCATGGTGGCTCTACCTTCCACCGTGGCTGTGATATCCAGCAGCGCCAGTTCGTCTGCGCCAGAGTCACAATATGCTCGTGCGCATTCGACCGGATCACCAGCGTCTCGAATGTTCACGAAGTGGACGCCCTTGACGACGCGTCCGTTCTTCATGTCTAAACACGGCATGATTCGAATTGGTTGGTCCATTGTGTACCTCCTTCCTTACCTTGTTTTGTAGAGCTATCCTCTTCCCTCACGCTCAAGCAACAGGCATAGCATCGGCTGTGCCTGCCCAGCCGTCGATAATTTTCAGCACATACTCTACCCAGTTCTGCGTACCCTAACGCTTGGTGTGAGCAATTAATTTTCGAATCTAGCATAGGAATGTCAATAGTCAAGGGGTTTTTCTACAGCCTCAACGCCATGCTCACCCGCAGGGAATGGCGCAGAGCAAAGCGGCGCCCTATTTCCTGTAGGGTGCAGCAGCTGGTTCGGCTCCTTACCTTATGAGTTCATAGATTTCTCTGAAATCCCTCTTCATGCTCTTCATAATAGGTATATCAGTAACCTCCGCAATCTCACGCATGGCCAGCGGAGAACTTGAGCACAATCCGGAAATCGCACAAGGACTCAGATCGAAGGATTCCTTTAGGACTTGGAGCCCTCCCACAACCCCTGCTGAATCGGCAGCGCAGAAAACCAATTTATGAATACGGGAGCGCACCTCGGGTTCTCGAAGCAACATCGCAGTCTCGCGCTGGAAGATGCCATCTGCGAACTCTATGACGAGATAGTTCCTGGGATTGTTCCCATACTTCATGTCAACGGCACTGAAAATCCCCATGAGATCCCCACGTTTCAACATGTAGGTTGAGGGGAAACCGAAATAGGAGAAGTCAGCGACATGTTGAGCGCCGCAATCTTCCATTAGAAGGATGTCTTTGAGGCTGGCTGTACCGGTGACCTTGGCAGCCCGTACCGTCTTTCCAACGGACGATAGAGCGTAACAGCAGGCAGCCGCAGCATAGCTCTTGCCGGAATTCATGCTCGTTCCGATGCAAAGGATCACCTTGGCACCCGGAGCGTTGCGCACCGCCTTTTGGGGTTTGATCAAAACATAATCTCGCGAGTTGACCACTTTGCCGGTGCTATCGCATATATAGCCAAGCATGCGCAGCTTTGTTGGAGAGCTGATCAACTCGTTCTTGCACTTCATCTCACCAACCAGTCCGCTGCGGGCGAGCAAGTCGACGGTATCGCGAATGGTCTCGGGAACAAGTCCTTCAAAGTGGTCTGGCGCGTATCTGTTGCCGAACACAAACACGGCTCGGGTCCGATCATGAATCGTGTGTATCCGTGCGGACGCACTCTCGATCGTTTTGTGATACCCCAGGAAGCATACTTCCCCAAACACAAGGTCCCCGACGTTCGGAGATCTCTCAGGAAAGTGTTCGTATTGCTTGATAAGCTTCTTTGGTACGGAGAAAGCCGCGCTTGGGATGATGCATTTCTGTCTGATTCTCTTCATGTATTGATAACCTTTCGCAGAGTAGCTTAAAGTTTTGTTTCACAAATGCGACGAACATGTATTAGTTGACCTAAGTGAAAAATGACTATTATCACTTTTTGACAACTAAATCAGGGTTAATAAAATATTTTTATCGAAATAACTTACCGTAAAAAATAAAACTCCCCGCCGCAAGCGGACGGGGTATTAAAAAACTATAATAAATAAATTTTGTTTTGAAGGATATCTGCCAATCAGGCTTACATGTTAAAAAACGGACAAATGGTGTCAAATGTTATCAAAACTTGAATTGTGAATAGTAGTGGCATCTTATTCAGTATTCAGCTTTGACACTGTTCCCTTCGCGCGCCAATATAAAGTAATGCCCATCAATAACCTGCAGGGGATCCAACAACGTCAACGTATTTGGAGCGCCTATGTTTTCCCAATCCAGTCTGTCATATGAGATTACTTTGGATGTCCACCCGAGTGAGATGTGTAAATGGGGAAAGATGTTTGTTTTGGACCTGCTCGAGTCAGCCAAGGTTGCAATGACATCCCCCTCCTTGACGATGTTGCCGACGCGAAGATTATCTTCCGGGATTGTATGGCCGTAAATCGTACATAACCTATTGTTATCACAGTCGGAAAATAAATGTTCTATGATCACCGATTTTCCAAGAAAATCATCGACAATCCTAACAACTATGCCGTCATATATTATGGGGACCTTTGCCTTTTCACCAAGACGAAAAATCGTGTCCTCCCGATCCTTGTAGAGACATAAATCCAATCCCTCATGGGGCTTATCACGCTTCCCCTGATCTCCCCACCATTTGTCTGTTGAATTAAACAGCATTCCGGGACAAAAGACCCACCCTTTAAAACCGCCTTTATCGAGAGCATTCTTCCGGATCAAAAATTCAGTAAATCGAGTGTTTCTTAAATACGGTGTTCTTGTAAAGTCTACGTTATCGACATCAGCTCCTTTGACCATATTGCCATTGCGCGACCCCCACATACTATTCCACTCATATATATCTCTTTGCTGTCGTAGTAATCTCCAATCTCTTTGCCGAACTTGTACACAACAATGGAGAAACCGCGAAATCTTTCACCCTCACTGTATCGTGTCGGTGTGACAAACAGCTTGTATTGATAGAAAAAGCCTGGCTCCTTTGGTCTGTATATCCAGTGACTCGCTTTAAATGAGCCGCTGTTAGATGGCCCCTTTTTTATCTTGAAAGTGATAAGGTCGATGGGAACTGATAGGAACGCTGCAAGCGCATCGTTCTGCTTGGTAGGCTTCACCGGAGACTTGGCCTGGGGACGCGTCTGCTCCTGGATAAAGGTTGTTAGCGCCAGGCTCGCGGTACTTACGAGCAGCACTATCACTACAGTTTTCGTTACGACGCTAAGGATCTGACTCGATATTCTCATAACTACCTCACACGACTGTTGGAATTTATGCTCCCGATCACCGAGTGCAAAAGGCTGCCACAGAACTATGCAAAAACGAAAAAAGGTGTCAAAATTCTATAGATAATAAAAGCCCCGGCCTTTTGCATCCGGTGCATTGGGTTGTTCGCTGCGATATTTTAGCGATTATGGTCGGAATTTTTTTAATTGCAGGTTCTTAAGGATTTTATAATGTTTATCATTACCCGTTAGAATGGGTAACCCGTATGCAATGGCCGTAGCACCTATTAAAGAATCTGCCAGCTGGATGGAATGGCTTAAATAATGTTGCTCTACAAAAAACATGGCTTTAACGGAAATCTCTTCTGAAATATATAGGATCTTAGCGTTCCAACCATTAAGCGCCTTTCGTAGCGTATTTAGCTCAGTTTTGTTTCTCATTCCTTTAACCAATTCCATATATGTAACAACTGAGATAAAGAAATTTTCTGAATACTCTATGGCATTATAGGCCTTTTCATTTCCCTTCATGTACCAAATAAGAACATCAGTATCGATAAGCATTTAGAATCTTCCTTTTCTCAAATCCCTGACATATTCGTTTACGTTTTGAACAATATTGTTATCTTTCCAGATTCCAAACAATTCGCTCTTTCTATTTTGGTCCTTTGTTTCTCCATAAGGTACCAATTTGGCGCAGGGCTTGCCACGGAAGGTTATTATGACCTCCTCGCCTCTATTGACCGTATTAAGCAGCTCCTTTGAACGGAACCTAAGATCTTTTGCAGTTGCCTTCATATTATACCCCCCTTTTTTCGCTATAGTTGACACTTCGTAATATAAACTTTGAGGTGAAATAAGTCAATATGAATTTTTTTCGAGTACCGTAATTGACGCAGAATTTGTCATTATGAGAGCGAACGCCGGGCATGAGTTAGCTGGGAAAAGCTATGAAGGACTTTGATAAAGGTGAGATTTTTGAGGACTGCAGGAAAAGACAAAAACGCACAAGCTTTTCCCAGTCCATCTCAATGCCCTTGTTCGCCTTTTTATCTTGCTTTGAGGTAGTTTTTTAAATCCCTATAGTAATTTTCATGTGGGCCAATCATTATTAATTCAAGATCATCTCTAATAAGACGATATGAAAGCAAATATTGGATGCTTCTTATTTTGAACTTATGAACGTATACTCCACGGAGATCGCCTTTTTTTTCTATGCCAACAGAGGGGTTTTCGGCAATCTTTAGAATCTGCTTGTCCAGTACCTTTTTTTCTTGCTTGCCAAATTTTTTAACTTTTTGTTCAAATGATCGGGACTGAAGAATTTTCATTGGCGGTTATCCAAATTTGTACTCTGATGATTCACCTTGCTCCAGTTCTGCAACTCCGATAAGGATATCTTTAATCAGACTATAGGTTAAATCGGGATTTTCTTCAGCGCATTTTCCAATCCGTGCCCAATATTCAATTTGACCAGTTAACGACCGTTTTTCGATTTTACTATATATCTTTGCGTCCCGAACCAAATCGTCGGTAATTCTTACTGCGGTTGTCATTATTGTTACCTCCTTTGATATTATTTCAGGCAACGATACCAGATGAAATAGCAAAATGCAACATATAGTTGCATTGAGCAGCTGTTTTTAACTTTCGATCCAACGTCATATTAATAAATCGTTGTAGTTTTATGCTGGGCCGCCACAATATGTGGCTTCATATTATTAGACCCTAAATTGAGCGTTTCAAATAGTGACAATTTTTTGCTTAAATAAATCCACCCATTAGATGAGACCCATTAGCGACTTTAGTAATGTATATTTATTTATAATTATTACTTTTTTATAGCCCTGTCACTGTTTGAAACGCTCAGTTTAGGTATGATATATGATGCACAAAAGGTAAGATTTCGTATTGACAGTTTTCAACATGATTTCTATCCTTTATAAAAAACGATGCCAATAAAGAATAAAATCTGATCGGGAAACGGATGGGTGAACTGGATAGAGATTCCACAACATCGGATTATTGTTGAGAACATCAGGAGGATAATATGAAAAAAATACTCGTCTGCTTTGCAGCCGGATGCCTGGGGGCCCTGGCAAACAGCCTGGCAATGTGGGCGTTCGGTGAATACGGAATCACGAAACATTTCGGGGTGGCCATAGCGCCGGCCCTGAAACTTGCCTGGTTATACCCGAGGATCGTGTGGGGAGGGCTCTGGGGGTTGGTATTTGTTTTGCCCTTTTTGAATAACAAACTCATTACCAAAGGCGCGATAATCAGTATTTTCCCCACCCTTGTCCAGCTATTGGTGGTGTTTCCGCTAAAAGCCGGCAAAGGTTATTTTGGAATGGATCTCGGCATGTACACACCGGCGTTTGTTGTCTTTTTTAACCTGATATGGGGAGTGGTGGCGGCGATAGCAATCAAGCAAGCTAAGTAAATCCTAACCCGGTCAAGCTGGTCGTGATTAAACAGAAGCTAAGTATTCATTGACGATTGATGATTGTTGATTGTCGATTGAAAGAATTGGAATTGTTATTACCAGGAGGAAACATGTCGGTTCAGGAGATCATGATCTACACGTTGATGATGCACCTTTCAGTTCAAGCAGATACATTTTTTGATCATCTCATGGAAACCTGGTGGTTTAAAGAGACCGTAGATTTTTATTTCAACAAAGATTACGAAACAAAATACCAGCAGATTCTTGGAAGTTTTCTTGCTCGGGGCATTGTAAAACAAAAAGGGGGGCAGTTTTTCACCACGGTAAAGCCGTAAGGCTTCTCAAAAGTGCCTATCTATCCCGTATAAAGCGTGGAAGTTAAGGAAGCGATAGCGCGCTGTCATTTAAATAAAATCAGCCGATATCATCCTCAACTTAAGATTCAGACAGCACCTCTTTCAGGCGCAGTGCATGATCCTCTTCTTCTTGAATGATGGTATGCAATTGTTCCAGGGTCTTTTGATCCTCGATCAGGGGCTGGAGCATTTTGTAAAACAGCACCGTGTCATTTTCAAATTCCATAACCAGATTGATCAGGTCTTGAACCTGTTCCATGGCGGAGAAATCCGCACCCTCCAGCGTCAAAGCTGTGGGTTCCCACAGCATTCTGCAATAAAGCCCGGCCGAATTTCTCCTGTTCGGGATGTTCTCCGGTGTCTGCGATGTTATCTTTCAATGCTGCAAACCATTCCATATGCTTGACTTCTTCATCAGCCAGCCATCGCAGCAACGCACTCAGCGATGGGTTTTGAATTTTTTCCGCCGCGCGTCTGTATGTTTTCTCGCCGTTTTGTTCGATCTGTACGGCAATATCGATAATATCTTTTAAAGAAAACATCTTCTTTTTCCACAATACAAACTGATTCGGATTAATTTTCCAGAAAGATGCCAAGGGGAATGATATGAACGTCGTTTGAGATTTCCTGGGTAGGCCCAAGCTGCCAGTCAACGCACCGGCCCCTGCCGTCAAGGAGTGCTTCGATGTTTTGAACCAGACCGTTGATGTTGATGATCGGATGACGGGTAAAGACTTCGGGCAGGCCATAGGTAAGACTGCAGGTGATACATTTCCCGGGTCGCTGGGTCAGACGCAGCATAAACTCAAGCCGGTTTCCCCGAGAGCCGATGAATTCGAGACTGATGTCGTAAGCACCTTCTTCGACATCTCCGTAAAGGGCATCAAAAAATTGGTCCGATCGGTCTTCCGGAAATAGCTGTTTCAAAACATCTGGTGCAAAAAGCTTGTCAAAACCCTTGGTTTCCATCATTCACAATACCTCACTTGAATTATATCGGGTGGCATCATACGTGTTTGAGAAATAGCCTGTCAACATGTTTTCAAAAATTCAAACAGACAAAGGATTTTGCCATATTTTTCAGCTCGTTATAATTTTTCAGCATTTCACTTGAACCCTTGAACCCCTGAATCCTTGAACCCTCGTATAATCACCAACGCTTCAACCGACGTTTATTCGCCTTCGCCTGAATACCCGCAGTTTGTTGAAGCGCAGTGAAGATCCTGTCTCAACAGGGCTACGGAGAGCTTATCCGATATGGGGCATCAACGTCCACTTGATCACCCAGGACCCGGTGGCCGGGTCTGTGTCAAGACAGACGATCCCGCTGTTTTGGAACTTAAATACCGGTTTTTCGGAAGATCCTGTGATCAAATAGGCGGTCAGCCGTTCCATGAACGGCAGATGCCCCACCAGCATAACATCTTTTGTGCTGTCGATGGTGTCGGCAAAAACGGTCACGTCATCCAGGGGACTCAGCCCGCTGCTTTCATGAATCCCGCCTGGGGGTTTCAGGGCTGCTTCAAAGATTTCAGCGGTCTGACGGGCCCTGGTCTTTCCGCTGTGGGTTATCTTTGACACACCAACCGCATATCCTTTGGCGACCTCGGCAATGCGTTCGGTTTCGGCAATTCCCTCTTGAGAAAGACCCTTTTGGGGATCTTTGTCCTTGGGCAGGCTTTTGCCGTGTTGAACAAGAAACAGTGCCATAATGTCCTCCGCGAGATTTAGTCAAGCGGTTGAATGGTTGATGGGTCAAGTGATTATTTTCATAATGTGCCTTTAAATGAAAACATAAAAAGTTACAAGTGCCTAAAATGAGCTAAAGTGAGCTAAAGTTAAGGAATTTTAAGCCAATTATAATTTAATGCCAGCGCGTTAGCGCTACCTCAACTTTAGGCACTTGAGAAAAGGCTTTGGTAACGCTTCGATTCGACCATTATCCCACTCAACCATTTGACAATTAAGACTATTTTTTTGCGTTTTTCTCACGCAGGGCTGCATGGGCGGCAGCCAGACGTGCAACCGGTATGCGGAATGGGGAGCAAGAAACATATGTCAACCCCAGCTCATGGCACAACTGAATCGACTCGGGATCACCGCCGTGTTCTCCGCAGATACCGCATTCCAGATCGGGCCGCACGGACCGCCCTTTTTGAACCGCTATTTCCATGAGCAAGCCCACTCCGTCCCGGTCTATGACGGCGAACGGGTTCTCCGGCAGGATTTCTTTTTCCATATATTCGATCAAAAACCCGGCTTCGGCATCGTCCCTGGAAATACCGAAAGTGGTCTGGGTCAGGTCATTGGTCCCAAAGGATATAAAAGCGGCATATTCCGCAATTTGATCGCAAGTTAAAGCAGCACGGGGGATCTCGATCATGGTTCCGAACTTGTATTTCGGCTTAATGCCCTGTTCTTTCATAACCTTCTTGGCCTCGGTTTCAAGGACCTTTCGCTGAACCTTCAGCTCGTTCACATGGCTGGTCAGGGGAATCATCACCTCGGGATGCACGTCAATGCCCTCTTTGGCCACCATGCAGGCCGCTTCAAAAATGGCGCGGACCTGCATGACGGTCAGTTCCGGGATATGGATGCCCAGCCGAACGCCACGTAATCCCAGCATGGGATTTGACTCGTGCAGACTTTCCACTCGTTTGAGAATGTGTTCTTCTTTTTCGATCTTGTCCAAGAGCGTATCGATTTCTTCGAGTGTGCGGGCGTTTAACAGACGAATTTTGTGATCAGACAGGTCACGCATCAGATCAATGTGGTTGGGTAAAAATTCGTGCAGCGGAGGATCGATCAGACGGATAATGACCGGGAGTCCGTCCATGACCCGGAAAAGACCTGCAAAATCTTCCCTTTGAAACGGCAGCAACGCGTCGAGTGCTTCACGCCGTTCACTCGGCAGATCTGTCATGATCATTTTTTGCACAAAAGGGAGACGTCCGGCCTCGAAAAACATGTGCTCTGTGCGACACAGGCCGATACCTTCTGCGCCGTAATCCCTTGCACGCTGGGCATCGGCAGGATAATCGGCGTTTGCCCATACACCCAAGCGTCGGAACTCATCCGCCCACGAAAGCAGCTTCATCAGCAACGGATCTCTGATGTCCGGCACCATTGTTTTAACCTTTCCGGCGTACAGCTCGCCGACAGTGCCGTCAATTGAGATCCATTCACCCTCTTTGATAACTTTGTCTTTGACTTCCATTTGGCGTTTGACCATATCAATTTTCAGTTCGGTCACGCCTACCACGGCGGGTTTACCAAACTGGCGGGCAACCAAAGCCGCATGGCTGGTACGGCCGCCGCGGCTGGTGAGAATGCCCTGTGATGCAAGCATCCCGTGTACGTCGTCCGGCCGGGTTTCGGGTCTGACCATGATGACTTGCTTGCCTTCCTGCTTTGCCCACAACTCGGCAATATCCGCATCCAGAGCAACGACACCGAATGCCGCACCCGGAGAAACGTTCAGGCCTCTGGCCAGCATTTCCCCCCTGGCTTTGAGTTCTTTTACTGCCTCCCGGTCAAACTGTGGATGCAGAAAAAAGTCGACCTGTGCAGGACTGATACGCATAACCGCTTCTTCTTTGGTGATCAACCCTTCCTCCACCATCTCAACGGCGATTCGAACCGCGGCCTGAGCCGTACGTTTGCCGTCGCGGGTTTGCAGCATCCAAAACTTGCCCTTTTCAATGGTAAACTCAACGTCCTGCATCTCACGATAATGCGTATCCAGGTGTTTGCAGATTTTCTCAAATTCACCATAGGCCTCAGGCATCTCTGCTTTTAATCTGGAAATCTCATTGGTTAAACGAATTCCGGCAACCACGTCCTCACCCTGGGCGTTGGTCAGGTAATCGCCTTCAATTTTATTTTCTCCTGTGGAGCCGTCCCGGGTCATGGCAACACCGGTGGCACTGTCATCTCCCATATTTCCGAACACCATGGTCTGAACCGTCACCGCAGTGCCCAAATCATGGGAAATACCTGCGGCATTGCGATAATCAACGGCACGTTTCCCGTTCCAGCTCCTGAACACAGCTTCTGTGGCCATAAAAAGCTGTTCAAACGGATCGGTGGGAAAATATCGGCCGGCGTATTGTTTGAAGATAACCTTGAATTTTTCTATCACGCCTTTCCAATCATCGGCAGACATCTCGGCATCGGTTTTCACACCTGCTTTTAGACGGGCATTGGTGATGACCTCCTCAAAGGCCTCATCAGGCGCTTCCATGACCACATTGCCGAACATCTGCACCAATCGGCGATAAGAATCATATACAAACCGTTCATCGCCGGTTAATTTTATCATTCCTTCGGCAGTTTTATCGTTCAGTCCAATGTTAAGAACCGTGTCCATCATGCCCGGCATGGAGAACTTGGCGCCACTTCGACAGGAAATCAGCAGCGGATTTTCCTGGTCACCAAATTTTTTGCCGGTTATTTTTTCAATCGCCTTCAGACATTCGAGCATTTGCTCTCTCATTCCTTTAGGAAAAGTCTCGCCTGAAGCGAGATAGGTATTACAGGCTTCGGTGGTTACGGTAAATCCGGGGGGTACAGGTATATCAATGCGAACCATTTCCGACAGATTTGCGCCTTTACCGCCGAGCAATCCGCGCACTTTATCCCACTCCCCGCCAACATACTCTTCTGCCTGATCAACCTCATCTAAAAGATACACCCATTTCTTAGCCATTTTGAAGCACCTCTCAATTTTAAGTTAAATGAAAAATATTCCTGCCCGACACGCGTCCTTTTTATTAAAATACAAGACAACACCTAAATTGAGCGTTATCTACAAATTTTCCTGAGTATGGTAATTACCGGTGAAATATCCAGGCTTGAACTAGGTTAAGCATAAATGTTACAAGAAAGAGAATAACATGCAAGATTATCTACTATAATAAAAATTAATCACCTGTCAACGGAAAAGACTTGTGTGCTGAAACGCATTTAAAATCAATTTGTTTAAGACCCAAAAGGAACCAACCCGTGAATATCATCGAAGCCATCAGAACACGAAAGAGCATCAGGGATTTTACGGCCGACCCTGTCCCTCAACATATTCTCAGAAAAATCATTGAAGTTTCATCCCGTGCTCCTTCGGCTGAAAACAGTCAGCCATGGGAATTTACCATCGTCGCCGGAGATATACTGGATACCATCAGAAAAGCGAATATAGAAAAGTTGAAATCAAAAGCACCGCCTCACCCCGACCTTCCGACCAAAGGCTTGCCCCGGGACAGCGTGTATCGGAGGCGTCAGATCGAAATTGCCAAACAGCTCTTTGGACTCATGGATATTCCAAGGAGGGAAATAGAGAAAAGGGACAGGTGGATGGCGCTGGGATTCCGGTACTTCAATGCACCGGCGGCCATCGTAATATCAATAGATCGCTCGTTGTCCTATCCCAGGCCGATTTTCGACATCGGATCGATAACCCAGAATATTTGTCTGGCTGCCCTCCATTATGGACTGGGCACCTGCATCGCCAACCAGGGAATCACGTATCCTGAAGTGCTGCACGAATTTGCCGGAATACCCGAATCCAAACGGATTGTCATCTCCATTGCCATCGGGTATCCCAACTGGGATTTTCCAGCCAACAAGGTGGTCAGCAACCGGGAATCGGTTGAGAATATTACCACATTGGATCGGCTTCAAGTAGAGAATTCTTGCGAAGATGACCAGACTTTGTTTTGTCTATGAACGAGGCTGTCAACTTCAAAACAATTAAGTGTGAAGTGACTAAACAATTTGTTCCATAATGTGAAATATAAAAACAAGTCATGGTTGAAGGAAACTAAACCAGGTTAAAAATTTGGTCATAATTCCGAAACGCAAAAAAATGCACATTTTTTTGGTTAGGCATGTTGCCTGGTGGGATGATAAATCAGAAGGGGTTTGTCCTTTCTCAGGACAGCCCCCTTGTTGATGATGCATTCCTTGACATTTTCAATAGAGGGGATTCCGTACATCACATCCAGCAGACATTCTTCCATAATGGCCCTCAGACCCCTGGCACCGGATTTCCGCTGGATCGCTTTTTCGGCAATGGCCTTTAGAGCGCCTTCTGTAAACTTGAGGGAAACGCCCTCAAACTGGAAAAGTTGCTGAAACTGTTTAACGAGGGAATTTTTCGGTTCGGTCAGGACTCGGATCAAGTCGGTCTCATCCAGTTCTCGCAGCGTTGCGATAACAGGTATACGCCCGACAAACTCAGGAATCATACCGTATTTAAGCAAATCCTCGGGCTGGATCATTTCAAGAAAATCGCTGCTGGCCCTGTCCTTTTCCTGCCGGATATCGGCTCCGAAGCCCATGACTCGGGACCCGACACGGCGCTGGATCATGCGATCCAATCCGTTAAACGTCCCACCGCAGATAAAAAGAATGTTGGATGTATCGACTTTGATAAAATCCTGCTGTGGATGTTTGCGACCGCCCTTGGGGGGGACATTGGCCATCGTGCCTTCGATGATTTTTAACAGGGCCTGCTGCACACCCTCACCGGAAACATCCCGCATTACGGAAGAAAGTTCGCTTTTACGGGCGATCTTGTCGATTTCATCAATGTAAACGATACCGCGCTTGGCTTTTTCGATGTCATAATCGGCATTTTGCAGAAGGTACAAAATGATATTTTCGACATCCTCGCCCACGTAACCGGCTTCGGTATAACTGGTCGCATCAACGATGGTAAACGGAACGTTTAAAAATCTGGCCAGGGTCTGGGCCAGCAGGGTCTTGCCGCTGCCGGTGGGTCCGATCAGCATGATGTTGCTTTTCTGGATTTCCACATCCTTGGTTTCGCGGGCTGTCTCAAGCCTTTTATAGTGGTTGTAAACCGCCACTGCCAGAACCTTTTTAGCATTTTCCTGGCCGATGACGTAATCGTCCAGCTTGTAGTGAATTTCTTTGGGCGTCAACAACGGCCCCTTTTCCCGCCGGGCCGTTACCAGTTCTTCATTGAGGATATCGTTGCTAAGTCTGACGCACTCATCACAAATGTAGACCCCGGGTCCGGCTATTAGTTTGCCGACCTCGGATTGGTTCTTTCCACAAAAAGAACAAAACAAATTATCAACATCGTTGCTTTTGGATGTCATGCGAAACTCCAATCAATCCCTTGCCCAAAAGATCAGACATCTCAATGTAGATTTATAATACAAAATTTATAGCAATCTAAGTCCTTGCAATGGTGCAAGAATCTCCTAAGTTCCACCTACCGGCGAAGCCTCAGCCCGAGATGTTGTCATTCTGAGAGATCGACCGCAGTCCATACTGGAATTTCGATAGAACCATCTGCCGCGGTACAGGGAGCATCACTTTCATCCCTTGCTGTTGAATCATCCCCCGCCTTTTATAATTTGCCATGATATTTTATATAGATCCGAAAGGTTTTGACGGGACGGCATCCTCGCATAGCTAAACATTCGGTGCGAGAATAAAGTTGCTGTAAATGTACCGTAAAATTTATGAAAAATGTTATTAATTATCGGCAATATTTATGCCAACAAACAGTACATCAAACATCTCTTATATTTTGCTGTTTGTATTGATAATTTTTACAAACGCCAAATTTTGAGCCTGAATTCCGAATGAATCTGCCGTCAAGTTTTTTTACACGTTGTAAAGTTCAACTTGATTGGAAAACATCAACAGCGAAGTCTTCTACACTGCTTCTTCAAGATGAAGAGTCTTCTATACTTGCTTTACAAAAAAAGAGACCCGGAATTTTTATTCATCCGGGTCATCATGTGTTGTTCAATCTATCAATTAGCGCAACATGGTTGTGAAGGTTTTGTGGCCAAGCCTCACGACCGATTAGTACCAGTAAGCTAAATACGTTGCCGTACTTACACATCTGGCCTATCAACCTTGTCGTCTACAAGGGGTCTTTAGTTCCCGTGTTTCCACGGGAAAGGGATATCTAATCTTGAGGTTGGCTTCCCGCTTAGATGCTTTCAGCGGTTATCCATTCCGAACTTAGCTACCCAGCAATGCCGCTGGCGCGACAACTGGAACACCATTGGTTCGTCCATTCCGGTCCTCTCGTACTAGGAACAGCTCCTCTCAAATATCCTACGCCCACGAAAGATAGGGACCAAACTGTCTCACGACGTTTTAAACCCAGCTCACGTACCACTTTAATTGGCGAACAGCCAAACCCTTGGGACCTGCTCCAGCCCCAGGATGTGATGAGCCGACATCGAGGTGCCAAACCGCCCCGTCGATGTGAACTCTTGGGGGCGATAAGCCTGTTATCCCCGGCGTACCTTTTATCCGTTGAGCGACGGCCCTTCCATGCGGAACCGCCGGATCACTAAGACCTACTTTCGTACCTGCTCGAGATGTATCTCTCGCAGTCAAGCTCCCTTATGCCTTTACACTCCACGGCTGGTTTCCAATCAGCCTGAGGGAACCTTCGCGCGCCTCCGTTACTCTTTAGGAGGCGACCGCCCCAGTCAAACTACCCACCAGACACTGTCCTTCGCCCGGATAACGGGTCGAAGTTAGAACTCTAAAATAACAAGGGTGGTATTTCAAGGGTGGCTCCACCGAAACTGGCGTTTCGGTTTCAAAGCCTCCCACCTATCCTACACATGTTATTCCAAAATTCAATATCAAGCTGTAGTAAAGGTGCCGGGGTCTTTCCGTCTTTTCGCGGGTAGACGGCATCTTCACCGCCAATACAATTTCACTGAGTCCCTGGTTGAGACAGTGCGGAAGTCGTTACGCCATTCGTGCAGGTCGGAACTTACCCGACAAGGAATTTCGCTACCTTAGGACCGTTATAGTTACGGCCGCCGTTTACTGGGGCTTCGGTTCCAAGCTTCTCCCGACGAATCGGGATAACAAGTCCCCTTAACCTTCCAGCACCGGGCAGGCGTCAGACCCTATACATCGTCTTGCGACTTAGCAGAGTCCTATGTTTTCATGAGAGTTATGACGGAAAAATGGGAGTTTCTGCAACTTGTATGGAATGATTATGATATGAGATAATTAAGACAGGTTAAACAATCTGCCGCGAAGCGGCTTACTTGAAAAACGGGTTCCAGCGATAACTGCTAAAAACGCACGCATCAGGTCCAAATAATTCGTATGATATCATTTTTTTAATAGAGGCAAAATCTTTATGTTGTCGAATCAATCTTAAAAAACCGTCCTTGCCAGGCAATAAATTCTTCATTTAACCCGTTTAGAACCTCTTTGTCTCTGTCATATATATCTTTTTTAAAAATTATATTCTCCTTTTCATCGAAACTTACGGTCCAATAAAACAAACTGATCGGCATCGGTTTCAGCAAGTTTACTCTTTTAATTTTAAGGGTGTCGATTAAATTCCGAATGTTCTGCTGATTCCAATTTTCAGGATCGTTTAAAAGAATTTCAGCCAATTCGATGTACTTTTCAACCCGAATACAGCCAGAGCTGAGTGCACGATCATTGAGTGCATAGAGAGATCGGCTCGGTGAATCGTGCAAATAAACAAAATGCTTGTTGGGGAATATAAATTTAATTCGTCCCATTGAGTTATGCTGTCCTGGCTCTTGTCTGAACGTGTAAGGCATATGTTTGCCGGAATATGCCGTCCAATCGACCAAAGATGGATCCACTATTCTGTTTTTCGTATCAAAAACGTTAATTTTCATTTTTTGCAGATAGTCTGGGTTCTTTTTGATTTTAGGAAGGATATCCTCTTCCAGGACGGTCGGTGGTAAGGTCCATGTCGGGTTAAAAACTACATATTTAATATGCGAATTGAATACAGGTGTTTTACGAAAAGACTTTCCTACCTGAACCCTGCTTGTCCATTTGATGTTGAAATTCTGATAATGATGAATCTGAAATCCCGCAATATCCACAATCATAAATTCATCTGGTATGTTGTGGGAAATCCATCTGGAGCGCTCGAGATTCACACGAATCTGATCGATTTTTCTCTTAACTGGAACATTTAGTGCTTTATATGTATTTTCCCCAACGGTACCGTCGGAGATGAGACGATGTCTTTTTTGAAATCGGACGACGGCTCTTTCAAGTTCTTCATCGAAATGGTCAGATTTTGTATTTTTTCCTTCAAAATGACCGGTGAAGGCTAATCTTTTGCGCAATTTAGGAATTCGCTCGTCTGTCATTCCAACTCTAAGCGTCGGACCCTCAGGTATCGGTTGCCAACCACCAGCTTCGTGAATCTCTCGATATTTTTTCAATGCCGCTCTCATCAGATTATAAGATTTTAATTGAGGTCTTATTTTCTTGAGTGTATCGGCCAGTTGGTTAGAATGAAGTATTCTTTCAATTTCCTCAACGGAATCCGTGTCATTGATCTCACGGGTCATTTTCCAGTTTGGATGCAAATTTTCAGGATCTACTTTACCGAAATAAAGATGATAAATCAGACGAATCAGGCTATCGGTCAAAAGGATATCATAGTCTGCCAAAAGTGAAAGCTCAGGAGATTCACTTTTTTCTATATGTAATTTTTGAATGCGTAAGGTTGATAGATGATAATCCTCCGGATTCAAACCGTCTTCTTCTATATTTTTTAATTCATTTAAAAGGTCATTAACATTTTGTAAATTTTGCCAGATTAATTGAAAATTGTTTCTTTCATAGAGCTTTGGAAGAATGTATTTGGAAGCAATATTTGCATAACCGATATTAAGCTGACCGGTTGTCCAAATCTGGTCAATTCTGTCTTGGATTATTAAAGATGTGGGATTTTCCTGGGCAAAGATTATGGAAATGAAAATGAGATTACGAAATATCGAAATCAAAAATGCTTTTATAAATTGACATTTCACTCCCCAAGACTCCTTGTATGATGTTAACTTATGTAATGACAATGCTTATCCAGATACTTTCGATTAAAATTGGATAATTAATGTGGGAAGAGTTGTCAACCAGTGTTTTTTTCAAATTTTAGAATTTTAGGAATTTTTACAATTTGTAAAAAATACTGACATATTCATCCCTTTGTTCTTTTCTCAAATCACAGCATCGCATCATCAATCACAATTATAATAAAAGGTTATACTAACTTAATAATTTCCCCCTGATTGGTATAAATTTTGCTGATAAATCAATGATGTTAGGATGTTGTTAAAAAACCTTTAGTCTTATTTAAGGAGGTGTTATATCTCAAAGACCAAATCAAAACAGGAGATCAAGAAGCGAAAGGTAACATTTTCGATGAATTCATAAGATGCCGAAGAGGTCTACTTGATGGGAAATTTCAACAATTGGACCCAAAAAAAACACCCGATGCAGAGAAATAAAGACGAGGTGTGGAACAAAGCGGTGATGCTTTCTTCCGGAAAATACGAGTATAAGTTTTTGATTGATGGAGAATGGAGAGAAGACCCCCGAAATAAACAAACTTGTCCGAATTGTTTCGGGACGAAAAACAGCGTTCTTAACTTAACTATATCATAAAAAGACCCGGCCATGAAGGCGTCTAACAATGGATAACGATATCTTGGGTGTATCGGAACAATTTTTTAAGAGGTGATGAGAGATGACTGTTAAGATGATATGTTACGATAAGAAGGCCAGAGAGAACTTGAGAAAAGGAGTAAATATCCTGGCGGATGCCGTGGAAGTTACGCTGGGACCCAAGGGCAGGAACGTTCTGCTGGAAAAGTCATGGGGGTCGCCCAAGGTTACAAAAGACGGTGTCACTGTTGCCAAGGAGATCGAACTTGAGGACAAATTTGAAAATCACTGTTAATTATTGCCGAGGATGTAGAGGGCGAAGCCCTTGCCACACTGGTGGTCAACAAACTAAGAGGAACCCTTAAAGTTGCTGCGGTCAAGGCGCCCGGTTTTGGAGACCGTCGCAAAGAGATGCTGCAGGATATTGCCATCTTAACCGGCGGCCATGTCGTTTCGGAAGAATTAGGGGCCAAGCTTGAAAGTGTTACTCTGGCTGATCTGGGGAAATGCCGAAGGGTACAAATCGACAAGGATAACACAACCATTATTGAAGGGGCCGGGAAAAAAGACGGCATAGAAAGCCGGGTACGCCAAATCCGCACACAGATCGAAGAGACCACGTCGGACTACGACAGGGAAAAACTTCAGGAGCGTCTGGCAAAGATGATCGGTGGCGTGGCGGTCATCAAAATGGGTGCCGCTACCGAGACAGAAATGAAAGAGAAAAAATTCCGGGTTGAAAACGCACTAAATGCCACTCGTGCCGCCGTTGAAGAAGGGATTGTGCCGGGCGGCGGTGTAGCCCTGGTCAG
Organism: uncultured delta proteobacterium; assembly: GCA_963706295.1. GTDB lineage: Bacteria > Desulfobacterota > Desulfobacteria > Desulfobacterales > UBA11574 > UBA11574. The sequence goes on from CAVPLW010000009.1 coordinate 142,627, forward strand.
GTGTGTTGATGTCTTAGAGAAGGTTAACGCCTCGGGAGATCAGAAAGAAGGCCTTAACATTTTAAGACGGGCGCTTAGCGGGCCACTTCGCCAGATTGCCGTCAATGCCGGTTATGAAGGTTCAGTGGTTTTAAATAAGGTCCTGGGAGGAAAGGACGACTACGGCTTTAATGCCGAAACCTTGGAGTACGAGAACCTTATAGCGTCCGGCGTTATCGACCCCACCAAAGTTGTTCGCTTGGCTTTACAAAATGCAGCGTCAGTAGCGGGTCTGATGCTGACCACCGAGGCCATCATTGCCGAAAAACCGAAGAAGAAGAAAACCCCGGCCATGCCGTCGATGGATAAGGATATGTATTGAGACTGTCGAAAAACCCCAAATTTGTGATTTTGATGTTCGTAACCAGTTGATTTCATGACATGTGAAATTGCTAAAATTGCCATTTTTGGACTTTTTCGACAATCTCGCAAGGTATCCCAAACGGCACAACCGTGATAATATAGATTTCATAACAAAAATGTAATATTGCAATTGCGTCTTATGCGTCATTTTCTGTACGCCTATCACGCAAAGAGTATTTAGGTCTAAATCAAAATACCTTTTTGTAATCATTCAACAATAATGGCATGAAATCTATAATTCACTATATGGCATAAGCGTCAATAAATGTACGTGTTTGCCCATATTTTTAGGTCGCATAATAATAGTTCTGCGGTAAAATACAATCAGCAAATTCACCCCATCAGGTTGCTTTTCCGGTTGGAAATATGATTCGGCTGCTTAAAGGAAATCACATCTGAGTAGCCATTGATAGGATAAAGGAGACAATATGGCAAAATTAGGGCACACCATGAAGAAAAAGATTGGTATCTGGATCGATCACAAGGAGGCAATTTTGGTTGCTATAGAAGGCGACCAAACAACGGTTGAGCGTATCGAGTCACACGCCGAAAGCCACTTTCGTCCATCAGGCGGATGGAAGGCGGCTGGCACTTCCGTGGCTCAGTCAGTATCAAGAGAGCAAAAAGCGGACGAGCGCCGCAAACACCAGTTTCATAACTTCTATGAGATGGTGATTAAAAAGGCCGGCAAAGCCGACAATATCTTCATCTTGGGTCCCGGTGAGGCGAAGCTTGAACTGGCAAAAGAAATTGAGAAAATAAAAGGCCAGCACGGTAGGATTGCAGCAGTCGAAGCCTCCGATAGGTTAACCGAAAACCAAATAGTTGCGAAGGTGAAATCGTTTTTTTTAGCGTCAGAGAATCGGCACTTACCATAGGCTGAACGATAGCAATTTGAGACAACAGGAAATTGACGCAGAACAAATCATTGCACCAGACCGGAAGGGCACTGCCGTTTTTTAAATTTGATATGCCCGTTTGCCCTTCCGTCTGGTGAATTCTACGTTATCCATACTTTGAATATCTGCTATAATTTGGTAGATATGTGTGCTAAAAAATTATTCTGATATCTATCTCCAAAGATTGAACTGTCAAGTAAAGTCCCAACTCACCCCTTTTCCTGTCAAATCAAGCATAGACCCAGACATCTAAATCTATATAAAGTTTAAATTAACATCGGGTCCACCCGCATTCCATATTGGAGCAGAGCAGACAGCCTTCGGCCCGATGAACCGTTGCACCGCAATCCGGACAGATCAGTTCTTTAATGCCGGATGCATCGATCCCGTTAAAGTGGATGTCTGCATCTTCTATCCGTTTTGCAACCTCACGGTATATATCCCCATACGCCAAAGCCACTTCAAGACCCTTTCCCATTCCGGCCGCGCAGCTGTTGACTTCCACATCTTTACCTGAAGATATGGCCTTGGTGCATGCCGGGCAGTGAATCGATTTCATCGAGCCGATGATTTTTTCGGGCGATACGCCGGCCCGAAGGCAGTAAGACAAGAGTATTCCCAGTGCTTTTGTATTGGCCGCACAGCCCCCGCCCACGGTTCTGATAAAAATTTCAACAACCCCGTCTTTATCGAAATGAGGATCCACATAAAGTTTGCCGCAGGCGGTTTTCATTTTCAAACTTGGCCCTGTGGTGGCTCGGGGCCGATGCTTGAGCGCCCCCCGAACCAAAACCTCCGCTTCTTCGGCTTCCATGGGTTTTTTCCGGATGGTTAACGCCTGAACAGCCCGGGAGCCGTCTCTGTAAAATGTGATTCCCTTGCATCCCATTTCCCACGCTTTGAAGAATGCTTTGGAAATTTCAGATTTTTCCGTATCATACGGGGCGTTGATTGTTTTTGAAACACCGGAGTCCACACCGTTTGCCTGAAATGCAGCCTGAACCATGATGTGCTCTTCAACAGAGACATCTTTTGTGGTCACAAAAAATTCAGGCAATGATTCGGTTTTTTCCTTTAGATACCATTCCCCAACCACGGCAGGAACGATGTCAAGATTTTCACCTTCCAGACACGCCTTGGTATAGTCGAATGCAAAATTCGGTTCACAACCGGATGAGCAGTTCGCGATCAAAGAGAGCGTACCTGTAGGGGCCACGGTGGTCAGGGTGCTGTTGCGTCTTTTCGGACCGGAAAGCGGATATTCTTCATAGGCCGGCGCCACACCTTTTTCTTTGCCCAGCTCAACGGAAGTCTCATTGGCCACGGCATAAATGTCGGACATTATCTCTTTTGCCAGATTGATGGACTCGCCGGATCCGTAGCGGATATGAAGTTTGATGCACATATCGGCAAACCCCATGATCCCCAGACCGATCTGTCTGGTTTTTAGCGTCATTTCTTCGATTTCTGTAATGGGATAATTGTTCACAGAAATGACCGAATCAAGAAACCGTATCGCCGTCCTCGCGGTTTGTCGCAGTTTCTCCCGGTCAATTTCTGCATTTCCTTCGACCCAATCCCCTTGAATCATCTGAGAAAGGTTGATGGATCCTAGATTACACGAGCAATACGGTAAAAGCGGCTGCTCTCCGCACGGATTGGTCGCCTCAATTTCACCCATGGGCTGCAATGGATTATTTCTGTTAATGGTATCTAAAAACACGATTCCCGGCTCACCGTTTTCCCATGCGCCATCAACAATTTTTTCCCACAGTTCAGATGCGGGAAGCGTCTTGTATACTTTCCCGGCAAAAACCAGGTCATAATCCTCTTCATTTTTAACGGCGTTCATAAAGACATCCGTGATTCCCACCGATAAATTGAAATTTTTCAGGGTCCCTTCTAATGGCCTTGGCAACCAAAAAGCTTTCGATATCCGGATGGTCCACCCGCAATATCCCCATATTCGCGCCCTGGCGGGTTCCCCCTTGCTGGATAATATCGCCGATGGTAAAATCGAATATTTCCATAAAGGAGAGGGGTCCGGAAGCGATCCCCCCGGTGGAATGGATGCGGTCGCCTTTGGGGCGAATGTTTGAAAAACTCATTCCCGTACCGCCGCCGTACGCCTGAACATCCACGGCATCGGAAAGGGTTTTAAAGATGCTCCGACGACTGTCCTCCAAGGGGAGAACAAAACAGGCACTACCGCAGCCTTCGTTCCTTCCAAAGTTACGCAGAGTGGGACTGTTGGGCAAAAAGTCAAGATTCAGCATCATGTCTTTATATTTTTTTTCCCATTTTCCACGATTTTCTGATCGTGGTTCATCCCCCGCCACTTTACGCGCCACCCGCTCACACAATTGTTCCCAGGTTTCACCGGGTGCAAAGTATCTTTTTTTTAATATCTTGAGGGCATTTTTTGAAACTTTCATTTTTTATCTCCAAAACATTATGCCCTGCATGTCAAAAACCAAATTGACATACAAACCGTTTTGCCGCTGTTCAAGCAAAAGGCGGGCTATAGAAAGGGTATCGGTTTCCCGGTGTGATAGGCCAGAGCCTGGCATGTTGCAATCAACGGGCCATCCTTTTCCGATACTTTGATATCAAAATTTGCTGTTTTTTTTGTTCGGCTCACCTGGCGGGCTTCGGCACGCAAACGCTTTCCCGCTTGGGGACTTGAGACATAAGTAACATTCACGTTCAATGCAACAGCAATGGTGCCCTCTGTCTGACACGCCGCCTCAAAGGCTTCGTCAATCAGACCGAAAATAGCCCCGCCGTGCGCCCGATCATAGATGTTGTTCATGGCCGACGGGTCATAGATCATCTCCACCGCAGAATATCCGAGTTCCAATTCTACCAGTTCCATGTTCAACGCCCGTGCAAAGGGCTCTTTCTCAACTGCACGATAAATCGCTTGTCTAACCTTTGGGTCCATGAATCCCCTCGCCAGATTTTCTTATTAGGTTATAATAACAAAAAGAGAGTTGCGGGGCAAACAAATAAGGCAGAATCAATAATGATCCCGCCTTTTTGCATAAACCGTGTTCAAAGCAGCGTCTGTTTCGGTTGGGCTATCACTCTGGATTCAATATTTCTTTTTTTTGGATTCATACATGTTTTTATCGGCCCTGTTGATAAAATCCTCGATATTATCACCTTCTTTTGACATGGTAATACCGGCGCTTACCGTGACATTGACATCTCCGACGCTGTGAGAAAAAAATCGTTTTTTACCAAACAGGTCGTTAAAATCTAAAATTTTCTTTTGCGCGATGTCCATATCCAACTTTTCAATGACAGCGGCAAACTCGTCTCCGCCATATCGTGCGATAAAATCACCTTTTCGAAAGGCTTCCTTCAAGCACTGAGCCACTTTTTGTAAAATCTTATCACCCGCAACATGCCCCAGGGTATCGTTGATCCATTTAAAATTGTCTACATCGAAAAGGATCAAGGAAACGGTTTGTCCTTCCTCGTGGAACATCTTCAGCGCTTCATTGATTCGCAGGTCAAATGCATTACGGTTATAAAGGCCCGTGAGCCCGTCTGTTGTGGCGGCCGTCTGAAAAAAATCCACCTTTTTGGCCATGGCACGGGCATCTTTTTCTGTTTTTACGATCCTTTGTTTGAGTTTTTTGATATTTTCCTGAGCTTTTTGAGCCTTTTGCACCTCTTCTTTTTTTCTCAAAGCCAGCAGGTGTTTTATTTTTTTCAACTTTTCAACAACCGCACTTTTTATTTCATCGATGGTGGTATAAATATTGAACGAATCTGCGATGGAGCCGACTTCAGTATTGACTTTAGTCTCGAACTTTTCAATCTCCTTGAGCGTGACATCCTGGCCGAATTCGCTCGTCAATGTCTTTTCCAGTTCCTTGACGTGGTCCAGCAGTGTAATAAACGTGTTGTTGATGTATCTGAAGTCTTCCGAAATTTTGCTTTTAAGTCCCCTGATATAACTTAAAAATGCGGTTGCCGGCCCTTCTAAATCCATTTGAGCCGTCTCTTTTTGGCACTTGATATCAATAGAATCGGCTTTGGCTTTCAACTCACCGGTTGTCGGGTAAAAATCATCCACAAGTGCAACCACGATTCTTTTAATAATTCTGCATGACTTCAGCAGGCTGTCGTTTAATTCATCCAGCATATTCCGGTCATCAAAGGCTTGTTTTGTTTCTTGTGTAAAAATCTTGTTTTTAAGCGTTTCGACCTGATTTTCAATCTGAACAAGAGGCAATTCCCGGTCCGGATCAATCAGCCTTTTAAGGGGTTCAAATTCTTCTAAGAGTTCGTCATGCAACGCAACAACCCTGCCCAGAGCATAAATGACGTTTGAAAGGCATTTCTTTTCATCCTGGAAGCGCTGTTCCATGAGCAGATAATCTTTTTTTAAACGCTCCAGTTCTGCTTCTTTTGTGTTATCCATAAATTGTCTCTCCCAAAGTCTATCACCGCTGCCGAAAGCGGCTCTATCAAAAGGACTATTTTTTTATAAGCTCTAGTGCTTTTTGTACAACATTGTCCGAAGTAAATCCGTATTTTTCCATCACAAGGCCACCCGGTGCTGAAGCACCAAAACTGTTTATGCCGATGACAGCGCCGCTGGTTCCGACATATCGACACCATCCCATTGGAGAACCGGCCTCCACGGCCAAACGCGTTTGGACATCCGGCAGAAGCACACGATCTTTGTAGTTTTGAGATGTCTTTTCAAAAAGTTCCCAGCTGGGCATACTCACAACTCGTGCGGCAACACCTTCTTCAAGCAGACGTGCCTTGGCTTCAAGAATGATATGGACCTCGGATCCTGTACCGATCAGTATAATGTCGGGTTTGCCGTCACAATCCGCCAGCACATAAGCCCCTTTTGTCAAACCGTCTTTTATAGCGTTGGATTTCAATACCGGAAGCTTTTGGCGGCTTAGAATCAGCGCAATCGGGCCATTGGTGATTTTAAGGGCCTGTCGCCATGCCTGGGCTGTTTCAGACGCATCGGCCGGACGAATAACGGTTAGGCCCGGAATCGCACGGAGACTGGCCAGATGCTCCACAGGCTGGTGTGTGGGTCCGTCTTCACCCACTGCGATACTGTCGTGGGTAAAGACATAAATGACCGGTATATTCATAATGGCGGCAACGCGCAATGCCGGTCTTAAATAATCTGCAAAAACCAGGAATGTACCGCCATAAGGCCGCAGACCGTTGTGAAGAAACATGCCGGACATGATTCCCCCCATGGCGTGTTCCCGAACACCGAAACGGATATTGCGACCGTCATAGGCATCTTTTTGAAATTCATGGGATGTATCCAAAAAGGTTTTGTTTGAAGGGGCCAGATCAGCAGAACCGCCGATGAGTGTGGGAAGTCTCGAGGCAATGGCATTTAAGACTTTGCCGGATGCCGCCCGGGTGGCTATGGGACCGTCCGAAACTGAAAATTCGGGAATGTCTTCATCCCATCCGGTGGTCAGAAACCCGCTCATGGCATCCACCCATTTTATTGCCATATCCGGATATTTTTTGTTGTAAGCCTGAAATTTTTCCTGCCATCCGGCTTCGGCTTCCCTCCCGGCTTCAACACATTGTGTGAAATGATGCCTTACCGCATCCGGGATATTAAATAAGGCATCCTCCGGAAGACCCAGTGATTTTTTGGTCAGACGAACCTCTTCTTCACCCAACGGCGCACCGTGGGCATCTGCGGTATCCTGCTTGTTGGGGCTTCCATATGCAATATGGGTACGCAGAACAATCAAAGACGGCCGCCCGGTTTGGGCTTTGGCCGCCTGGATGGCATTATATATGGCATCGATATCATTGCCGTCATCAACGTTTAGAATGTGCCAGTGATACGCCTTGAATCGAAGGGCAACATCTTCTGTAAAGGCTATTTCCGTGGAACCTTCTATGGATATTTTATTGTCGTCGTATATGCAGATCAATTTACCAAGCCCCAAATGGCCGGCAAGGGACGCTGCTTCAGAAGAGATGCCTTCCATCATGTCCCCGTCGCCGCAAATCATGTAAGTGTAATGGTCGACAATCTCATGTCCGGGGCTGTTAAATCGGGCGGCAAGATGCCGTTCCGCCATGGCCATGCCTACGGCATTGGCAAAGCCCTGACCCAGTGGGCCGGTAGTGGTTTCCACCCCCGGTGTATGACCGAATTCGGGATGGCCGGGTGTTTTGCTGTTCCATTGACGAAAATTCTTAATATCATCAAGGGTAAGGGCATACCCTGAAAGATGAAGCAGGCTGTAAAGGAGCATGGAGGCATGCCCGGCTGAAAGCACGAAACGGTCCCTATCGAGCCATCCGGGATTTTCAGGATTGTGTTTCATCACTCGGGTCCAAAGGATATAAGCTGCCGGTGCAAGTCCCATGGGGGCACCGGGGTGGCCGGAATTGGCCTTTTGAACCGCATCCATGGAAAGGGCACGGATGGTATTGATACACAGGTCATCGATATTTCGCCGGGTTTCAGCCAAACCTTCAGTCATGATTCGTTTCTCCTTTTTTCAGTAAGCAGTGAATGGTGAACAATAAATGCCGATTAAAGTGCTCTTAAAAATTCGGGTTTCAGGTCTATCTTGCCCGCAAGGGCATTATCAATCAAATTTAACGTCTTTGCTTTGTCTTTTGGTAGTCTTGCCTTAATGGGAAGATAATTTGAGGCATGATTGGCATGAAAAAGCCCTTTTGAAAGTTCCGTGGCCTCAATCATGGTTTTAAGTTCATTCAACATGTCATCCGGTTCAAGCAGAAAAAATTTTCCATCCCTGTAATCTTGATACAACGGCGTACCGGGAATGAGCATCAACGTCAGGGCACCCACATACTCCGGGTCAATGGCGGTAAGGACCCGTCCGGTTTCGCGGGCATGGATATTCGACCGCGATTTACCGGCAATTCCCAGCAGTACGGTGATGGAAAGCTTGATCCCCGCCGCCCTCGCCTTTTTGCCCATTTGGATCATCTCTTCTGATGCAGCGCCCTTGTTGATCTTTTTCAATGTAACGTCGTCGCCGGTCTCAAGGCCCATGTAGAGAATGCCCAGGCCATGGGCTTTGAGGGTTTTGAGTTCATCGAGGGTTTTCATTTTCAAGCTTTTGCAGTTGGCATATGCACCCACACGGGTGACCCAGGGAAGCTGCCGTTCGATTTCCTGCAAGATACTCAGCAGTCTTTTCTGGGGAACGATCAGCCCATCTCCGTCACATAGAAATATGCGACGCTGACGGCGGCAATGGGTTGCCGCAAAAGCGACATCGGCCATGATAATAGAATCCGGTTTTATGCGAAAACGTTCGCCTTTGTAAGCCCCGCAGAATGTGCATTTGTTTCGGGAACACCCAACCGTTATTTGCAGCAGAATGCTGTTGGCTTCACTGGGCGGTCGAATGATATTTCCTTCATAGTGCATGTTAAAATCATGGCCTAATGGATCAAGCTTTGGTTATCCCCAGAGGAGATTTGCTTTGCCCGCCCTGGTGCGCATCGCTCATATTTAGATTTACCCTAAGCCCTATTACAAACATGACTTTTTGAGCATAGAGTGATGGTGACCGGTCTGGGCCAGGGTTGAAAGTTCATTTTGGAAAATAGGAATTAGGAATTAGAAAATAGATAACCGCAAATGGACGCAAATGAACATAGATATTATTATAATTTGTGTTTATTCGTGATCATCCGTGGTTCCCTTATCCTCTTTCCTCTTTTCTCTTTTCTATTTCCAGCTTAAATGGAATAAAATTTAAACGGATTTTAACTAAATTTAAAACGTTTATGCAACCATTTTTCTTTCGCATAAACGGGAAAATTGCTATATGGTTGGCGATAATCTAAATTTAACAGAATTTCATGCCTTTCCTTTCTCAGGTTTTTTGTGATTGATTTTTTCTTAGCTAAATTCTTATAAGTTTGATACGGTTACAGGCGTTTGGAAGAAGGTGATACGGAGCGAACCTATATGATACTTCAATCTGGCTTTTTTTGTTATCGGCTTGTTAATGCTCTATTACAGCGCCGGCTGGCTGGTCAAAGGATCGTCGAGTCTGGCCCGAAATCTGGGTTTGACCCCCCTTGTAATCGGTCTGACGGTCGTGGCATTCGGCACTTCAGCTCCGGAGCTGGTGGTAAGCGTTGTATCTTCCATTAAAGACAAAAGCATGATCGCCGTGGGCAATGTCGTTGGAAGCAACATCTGTAACATCGCCCTTGTGCTCGGCTTATCGGCGCTGGTACATCCCATAAGGGGGAGCCGGTCCGTAATCCAACGAGACATACCGATAATGCTGGGAGTATCCCTGTATCTTTTGGTGATTTCGTTGAATTCGAAAATCGGCAGACTCGAAGGCGCGTCGCTTTTCGGTGGTATTATCGTATATACATGCTTCAATTATTACATTGCCATTAAGGAATCCAAGCGAAAAATTCATCATGAAAGTGTTGCCTTCGCACATGCCGTGGAAGACATCGAATATATAACTTCCAGATCCAGACAGATCGTATGGATCACGGCGGGAATTATCGGCGTTGTTGCCGGTGCCGAAATTCTCATTGATGCCGCTGTAGGCATTATGAAAGTATTCGGCGTCAGCGAAAAATTTATCGGCCTGACCATTGTGGCACTGGGGACTTCCTTGCCTGAACTTGCCACTTCTGTTGTCGCCGCATTGCGGAAAGAGATGGATATCAGTATCGGCAATCTTGTGGGAAGCAATGTTTTTAACATACTCAGCGTGCTCGGTGCAGCCTCTCTGGTAAAACCCATTCCAATTCCCGGCGGTTTTGTTCAAAGCGGCCTGCTGATCGATTACCTGTTCATGATGTTTGTCAGTTTTCTGCCGTGGCTGATGATGAGAAAGACGCAAATGGTGACACGAAGGGATGGGATCTTACTCCTTTCATGCTATGTCGGGTATGTTCTATATTTAACAATCAAAATCTGACGGTTTTTTTCACTATTATTGACTTTTTAACTCGAGTTTCGCCCCCTGAATCGTAACGGTTATTTTTCTTCATACTCCATGCCATATCTTTTTATTTTGCGCCAGAGTGAAACCCGATCGATACCCATTACTTTTGCTGCTTTGGTTTTATTTCCCTCGCATTTGCCAAGTACCCATTTAATGTAGTTTTTCTCCTGTTCCTCCAGGGTCGGCAGGTCTGAATCGATCCTGCGGTAGGTTTCAATGGAAAGATTGCTGATATAATCCGGAAAATCGCCGACGGTTATTTCCGGACCGTTCGCCAGGGCGACGGCCCGTTCAATGACATTTTCCAGTTCTCTGATATTTCCCGGCCAGCCGTATTGACAGAGTAATTCCATGGATTCTTTTTTGATATTTTGGACATCTTTGTTCATGGCGTTATTTTTTTGAGCCAGAAAGTGATGTGCCAGAAGCGGTATGTCGCCGTGCCGTTCGGTCAGAGACGGAAGTTTTATGCTAATGACATTCAGACGGTAAAACAGATCCTGTCGGAAGTTACCTTTTTCCACATCCTCTTTGAGATCGCGATGGGTGGCGGCGATGAAGCGTACATCCACGGGAACAGGTGTCTCGCCACCCACCGGCAAAACCTCTTTTTCCTGTATGACGCGCAATAGCTTCACCTGCATACTGAGCGGCATATCTCCGATTTCATCCAGAAAAACCGTTCCGCCGTCGGCCACTTTGATCAGGCCTGCTTTTGCCTTTGTGGCGCCGGTAAATGCATCCTTTTCATGCCCGAACAGCTCATTGGCCATTAACTCCTCCGTAAATGAACCGCAGTTAAAGGCAATGAATTCTTTTTCAGAACGGGGGCTAAGCTGGTGGATGGATCGGGCGACCAGTTCCTTGCCGGTGCCGCTTTCACCGAGAATCAGGACATTGATGTCCGAAGGCGCAATCTGGTGAATGGTTTTCTGAATATCCATCATGACCGCGCTCTGTCCGACAATGTCGGAAATTTTCCGCTGTTTTTTGAGTATTTCTTTCAGTTCAATGTTTTCAAGTCGAAGCCGCCGTTTTAACAGCGCCTGTTTGGTAATCTGGCGAACTTCTTCAATCTTATAGGGCTTGGCGATATAATAGTAGGCGCCGTCATGCATGGCCTGAACCGACGTTTCGATGGTGGCATAGCCGGTGATCATAATGACTTCCGTGTAAGGCTGAAGTTCTTTGGTCTTTTTTAAAACCTGCATGCCGTCCACTTTCTCCATCTTCAAATCGGTGATCACCAGATCGAAGCTCTTTGAGTAAAGCAAATCGATGGCTTTGCTCCCGTCGGCTACGGAAACGACATCGTAACCGGTTTTCACCAGAATATGCTCGAGATTCTTTCGGGCAATATCCTCGTCTTCAACAACCAGAATAACCTCTTTCTTTTTTTCCACGATGATCCTTCTATAATTCTACTTGCTCAGACTGATGGAATGGCAAAAAACAGGTAAATGTCGTTCCTTTTCCGACTTCGCTGGAAACGGATATATTGCCGCTATGTTGTTCCATGATGCCGTAAGTGATGGAAAGTCCCAGCCCTGATCCCTTGCCGACGTCTTTTGTGGTGAAAAAAGGGTCAAAAATCTTTGTGATGATATTTTGAGAAATTCCTTCACCGGTGTCAATCACCTGAAAGGAAAATCCCTCTTTGTCAAATTCGTTCTTAGCCTTGATGGTAATTTCTCCACCGTCTTTCATCGCATGGACGGCATTTGTAATAAGATTGATTATAACGCTTCTAATACGTAGACCGACAGTGGCCTGTATGTTATCAGGCACCTCCACTTTAAGACGTATATTATCCGGAATCTCCGATTTGATATGTTTAATTGCATCGTTAACCAACTCCAGAAAATTTACCTGTTTTAGGGTCAGAGTCCTTTCTCTGGCGAATTCCAATAGCGAACGAACGATTTCCTTTCCCCTTTCGACTTCTTTTTCGGCACCGACCAACAGTTCTTTTTTATATTCCAGATCATCTTCTTCTATTTCTTCAATGAGAATTTGAATCGATGTGGATATATTGTTGAGGGGATTGTTCAACTCATGGGCCACACCCGAGGTCAGTCTTCCCAAAGAAGCCAGCTTCTGAGCCTGTATAAGCTGTTTGCTCCTTTTGGTCAGCTCATCTATCATGTTATTGAGGCTGACCACCAAAGATTCAAATTCATCGCCGGTTTTTATTTCCGGGATATTATTAAAATCTCCGCTGGCGATTTTGGTAATGGCGTTTTCGAGGGTCTTTAGCGGACGATTGACATTAAAGACCAAAAAAAGGGCAATCAAAACCGAAAGGATAAATACAGGTATCAGCGCCAAAAAATGAATGGTCTTAGATTTTCCGATCAGGTCCCGTGTAAATTCACTCTCCTTTTTTACGATTTTTTCCAACTCGCTGGTGAGAATTTTTCCCTGCTTTCGGATTAATTCGATGGTAACCGGGGGAACCACCAAATGTCCTTCTTCCTGGAGTTTCAGAAGATCGATGAGCGATTCTTTATATGTGACCACCTCGATAATTCTTTGATCTAGATTTTTGGCCAGGGTGTATTTTGAGTATGCGGTCAATATATTACGAAGGATCTCCTCTGCTTGACGAGCATAGTCGAGGGCTTGAACAATGTTTTCTTTGTCAAAAGATAAAAAATAGTTTTTTTCATACCGGCGGGCTTCCAGGATGGCATTAAAAAGATCGTATTTTCTCTCGATAATCTGGATCTTCTGATTGAGAATATACTGGCTGTAGTAACTGCGCGCCCATATCAGCGCACTAAGAACGATAAATATCGCAAAAGCGAGAAAAATCTTTTCTCTGATACTGATTTTCATAAGACGGATACCCGCTCTATTTAAACATAATATGGAGGATCAACACTGCAGAACACTTTTTTAACGCCCGGCATACCATATGCTATTTTATTGATCTGCCCGGTTAAATCGTCCTGATACGACGCTCCGAGATTGCCCTGCAACGCCGGGCTCATAAGGCCTGTTTTTCTTCTTTTTGGGGCCGCAACCTTCACGTGAACCTCTCCGTTTTTAACGGATACTTGGGCCTCACAGATCGATTGAAGTGCTGCGTTAATGTAGCTGGTAATAGCGGCATCATCTAGGGCCTGTTTTGATTCGTCCGTCATTAAATATGCATCGCTTTTAGCTGCATGACAAACAATTTCACAGGCATCATCGATTGTCAAGTCTCCGATTTTAATTATAATATCATAAAGTTTGGGATCATTGATATCTGTATTGTATAGGTAGCGTGTCCAGTTTGAACGATTTTTATCTTCATTTTCGATATCCAACAATGCCTGTTCTCTGGATATATTTATTGAACCCCATAAAAGAAATAGAGAATGCTTAACTCCACCGTTAAAAAGATGGCCGTCATGATGAACCCCGCCTTTGCATAGTCTACGGTTCGATACCCCCCGGGCCTCATAATGAGCGCATTGACCTGATGTGTCGGCAAGACAAATGTGTTGGATGCCGACAGTCCCACCACCAGCGCGGCCATGCGCGGATCACCGCCGGCCATGACTGCCATGTTCATGCACAACGGAACCAGCAAAACCGTTGCACCCACATTGGAAATCACCAGCGTAAAAAAAGAGGTCATGACACCCACCGCCGCCAGGAGTACAATGGGAGAGGGATGGCCCAGCAACCCCAATACGAATTGGGCGATAAAAGCAGCAGTTCCGGTTTTTTCAAAGGCCATACCTAAAGGAATCAGTCCGGCCAAGAGGAAAACCGTCATCCAGTCCACAGCGCGATACGCTTCATCCACCGAGAGCACACCGGTGATGATCATGCCGAGGGCTCCGGACATGAGGGCCACCGAAAGCTGAATCTTAAAAATTATAATTTGTGCCAGTGCCACTGCCAGCCAGACAACCGCCAGCTTGGCCTTTTCAGGACGCATGATTTCACCTTCCAGAGCCGTGGCAAAAGTGAGCGCGCGTGGCTGAGGCTGATTTCTTAAAATGTGAAATTTCTCCCAAGGTCCTTGAAGTAACAGGGTGTCGCCCATTTGGAGCCGGATATGGGTTAAGTTGCTGTAAATAATTTTATTGCCGGTAAACAGCGCCACCGGATTTACGCCGTACAATTCTTTAAAATTGACTTGACTCATGGTTTTTCCGATCAATTCAGACCGGGGAGAAACCACCGTTTCCGCCATTCCGGCATTAATCACGGCAAGACTCTCTCCGAAAGTATCCAGGTTGTCTTTAACTTCCCATCCGTATTCTTCAGCCAGCATATGAATCATTTTTACCTGCCCGATAACGGCAATATCATCGCCCGGAGAAATCTTATGGCTGCTTTTCGGCACAAAACTTTTTTCCTTTTCAGAAGCAAAATTGATGGCTACTACAGTCACCAGGAACTTGGGCCTGATGGCCAGGTCCTCTAAGGTTCTGGGACCGTTAAAATTATCGGGAATGTGGATTTCAAATGTATGTTCAAGTCCCTCATAGGCTTCCATCAGCAACGCCGTAACGCCTTTTTCCGCTTCGCCTTCTGCGGCCGGAAGGACAAATTTGCCGAAAATAAGAAAATAGATGATGGCACTGAAAAGAAGGCAGATGCCAATGGGGGTCTGGGTGAAAAGGCCGAAGGGTTCCAGTTTTTTCCCGCCGAGAACCATTAAATCGTTCAACAGAATGGTGGGACTGGCACCGACCAGTGTGATGGTCCCGCCGATGATGGCACAGAATCCCATGGGCATCAGGACTCGAGATATTGGTATCCCCATTCTTTTGGAAATCCGCTGGGTCGCTGGAAGGAACAGCGCAGCAGCGCCGATGTTCTGCATCATGCTCGAGATGATTCCTACGGTACCGGATATCAGGGTAATCACCTTTTTCTCACTGTTGCCGGCCAGTTTGACGATGGGTCCGGCCACTTTGTTCATTACCCCTGTTTTGTCAAGACCGGCGCCGATGATAATCACCGCCATGATGGAGACAACGGCGTTACTGCTTAGCCCGAGAAATGCTTCTTTGGGCGATACCAGACCGATAAGGGGAAGCAAAGCCATCATAATAATCCCCACAACATCGACGCGAACCCATTCAAAAATAAATAGAACAATTGCAAAACCAAGTACGATCATGGTCAAAATCATTTCAGGTGTCATTGCTAAAATATTCCTTTCTGTTCCTCGTGTACTCGCATAGTCCAAAAAACTACCTGGTTATCAACCCGTTATTTCTTTTTATTCCTTCTAAACTTAAAACATAACCAAAAAGTAAAAGCAACCAGCACCAGGCCGAAAATAAAATGTGTATCCATATCTCCCTCCATCCTAAATTATTAAAAATCCGTTATCAGCGTTTTAGAAAATTTTGCCACAGAAACCAGCATCATTCGTGCCAACTTCACCAATCGCAATATATCTTATTGATATTGTTAAATATATTGAAGCCATTGGCATTGACAAAATGCACAAACCAGATGTTGCAAAATGCAATAAGTTTAAAGTTTAAACTTTAAACTTTAATTAATACAACTGGTTATATGGTGTTGCAAAAAAGAATATGGTGTTGCAGATTGTAATACCCCACAGAGAGACAAGCGGTAAAAAAAGAAAATCCGGCCTTTTCACAAAGGCCGGATTTCGGATTATATGCGGTCTACTGACCGGGGTTTTCCGATGATTCGTCATCCATCAGCGGTTATTATCGGCAATTTTGGATCATAAAAAACCTTTTATCACGAGTTCTAAAATGGCCCCTTACACCATGGAATAAACGAAAAGATTGGTGCGGAGACGTTCACCCTCCTCTATTCTGCTTTCAGCACGATCCTCCACCGTTTCCGAAACCACAAAAGCGATATCTCTGTGTTCTTTGGTGATGGATTCCAGCGCCTCTTCGGGCTCGCTGAACATCACGATGTGGTCAAAAAGGATCCCTTTTTCAGCGGCAGCTTCCTGAAATAAAGCGGCATTTTTTTCAGATATGCTCTTAAACTCTTCACAGACCTGATTGCGAGAAGACGAAAAGAGCTTAAATGTTTCGCAGGACAAAGGAGCAGTATTTAAGGCCAAAATATTATAGGACATCCGCTGCGCCATTTCCAGAGCATAGTCGATGATTTCCTTTGAAAAAGTGCTTTCTCTGCCCATAACCAGTAGTTTTGTGGATGCCTGTTCTTCTTTTTGCTCAGCCATTGTCTCCATGGCATATTCGGATTCACCGGCTTGGGCAAATGTGATCGCCTCCTGGTACTTTTCCATTTTATCACCGGCTCTACTCAACTTTTGTTTGATTCTTCCAAAAATTCCTGTCATTTTCTATCTCCTCCTCTGTTATATCTATTTCTTTTTCTATTGGTTTCTATGTGTGAACAGTGACCAGGGGAACGGATAATCCTTTTGTTATTTTTGCGAGTTCATTTTTCTTTTTAGAATTATTGGCGGTTCGATTGACATCTTGATCAGAAACATCATAGATGGTCAAAACAACGTCCCGATGGTCGTTTACGTAATCGATAATCTCTTTTTCAGGATTCCCCGACTTGATCGAAAAATGACAATGAACGCCTGATCTTTCCGATTCCGACAAAAGGTGTTTGATTTCCTTTGAGGCTTCGGCCATGATATCCAAAGCGGTCTCATGTTCACCGGCTTCGGCAAAGGTGGCCGCCACCATGGACCCTTCAACAAACTTTCTTGCAAGCAAGCCTTTCTTTCGGATCTTTTTTTTATATTCTCGATAATACTGTGGCCTGATAATTTGAAATATGCTCAACTCCGCCCTGATTCGCTCACAAAGTGCAACCGCGTAGCGAAATGCTTTTCGGTCGGGTGTCATACCGTCTATGGCCAATAAAACTTTTTTCATTTTTATCCCCTCTTACCCATCGGCCCGGTTAAATACGCATCTGCGGCCGGGTTTCTTCGCTGCGTCGAATATGGGCATCGACTCTTTTCCGGCTGTCCCTTTCCGGCCGGTCATGCATGATATCGAGCGCAATTTCATGTTCATTGGCTTGGGCAAATGTTATGGCTGCCATCAATCTGTCGAAAGTTTCTTTGAATTTAAACATGTCTGAATCCCTCCTTTGTGCGATTTGTTTTTTTGATTTTGATGACTGATAGAGCAACTCCTGTGCCAACCATGCCGAATCAATGTTAACATATTGATTATATTGATCTAATTCTGTTATTGGTGTGGGGCCGAAATTGTGAAAGAATAGTTACAATTTGCAATGCTTCTTTGAAGGGGTAAAAAAATATTTAATTATATGAATATGTTATGTTGTATTGCAGAAAAAGAACGCCTCGTTGCAGATTGTAACGTCGAAAGGTTTCTTTCGTCCCTTGGAGAAAAAATCATTGCATGCCGGAGTTGAATCTGTTTTTATAACTTCAATTAATCGAAATAATAATGGAATCCTATCATGCGCATATTTGGAAAAGAAAAAGGACAAATAAAGGAACTGCCATCGGAGCTTGAGGAATTAAAAGAAGAAGTTCGAAAAGCCAAGATGTCCGTACCGGTGGAAAAAGTCGCGGTTAAAGAAATAGAGCGACTGACAAAAACTTCGCCTTCAAGTGCTGAATATACCATCGGCATCAACTATATCGATTATCTGGTGAGTCTCCCCTGGAACAAAATGACGGATGACAATCTCGATATTAAACGGGCCGAGTCGATTCTCAATGAAGATCATTTTGGACTGGCCAAAATAAAAGACCGGATTCTGGAGCATCTCTCCGTCAGAGTATTAAAGATGTCAAGCCAGCACAAAATACTGGTGGTGGATGATGAAAAAATTACCCGCCAGAATCTGGAGCATGTTTTTAAAAAAGACGGCTATCATGTCAATACCGCTTCCAACGGATCAGAAGCGTTGAATTTTTTGGAAAAAAGCGCCTTCGATGTTATCGTCACGGATCTTAAAATGGGCAAAGTTGATGGAATGGCGGTTCTTGAAAAAGCCAAAAACGTCAATCCAAGTACCGAAGTGATTATCATCACAGGATACGCCACGGTGTCTACGGCCATTGAAGCCATGAAAAAGGGATCGTACCATTATCTGACGAAACCGTTAAAGCTTAATGAAATCCGATCAACCATTCAGAAAGCACTCTATAAGAAAAAGGTTCGTCTGGAGCCCAAAGGCCCGGTGCTCTGTTTTGCCGGACCTCCCGGCACCGGAAAAACATCTTTGGGAATGTCCATTGCCAGGAGTTTGGAACGAAAATTCGTCCGCATATCACTGGCCGGAATGAAAGACGAGGCCGAGATAAGAGGACACCGGAAAAGCTATGTGGGTGCTCTGCCCGGGAGGATCATCCAGGAAATTCGCCGTGCGGAAACGAAAAATCCGCTGATTATGCTGGATGAAATCGACAAAATCGGCCGGGACTTTAAAGGAGACCCGGCGGCGGCACTGCTGGAAGTCCTCGATCCCGAGCAGAATACGCATTTTGTGGACCATTATCTGGATGTTCCCTTTGACCTGTCTCGTGTGATGTTCATCGCCACAGCAAACGCGCTGGATTTGATTCCCGGACCGCTTCTGGACCGGCTGGAGGTGATTACCCTGCTGGGGTATACGGAAGAAGAAAAAGAAAAAATCGCAACGCACTATTTAATACCCAAAGAAATCGAAGACACCGGCCTTTCAGAAAATCCCCCTGTTTTCACCCCGGAAACCATCCATAAGATCATCAGGGAATACACCCGAGAAGCAGGTCTGAGAAATCTCAAGCGTCAGATCGCTTCCATCTGTCGTAAAATCGCCCGTGAAACATTGAGCGGCCGGCGTAAAAACGGGCAGAATATCCTAACTCCTGAAATGGTGGAAAACTTTCTGGGCCCACGAAAATTTTATTTCGAAATTTCAGAAGCCAAAGAAAGGGTGGGAGTGGCCACCGGACTGGCCTGGACGGAAGCCGGCGGCCAGATTATATTCATTGAGGCCGCCAAGATGAAAGGCAAAGGCAATCTTATTCTAACCGGTTCACTGGGAGATGTGATGAAGGAGTCGGCCCATGCGGCAATGAGTTATATCCGAAGCCATGCCGAGTCCTTGAATATCCCGGACAACATGTTCGAAACCCATGATATCCACATTCATGTGCCTGCCGGTGCCATACCGAAAGACGGGCCTTCGGCCGGCCTGACCATCGCCATTGCGCTCATCAGTTTGATAACGGGGCGTTCCTGCAAAAGGAATGTGGCACTGACCGGTGAATTGACGTTGAGTGGAAGAATTCTGCCGGTGGGGGGTGTAAAGGAAAAGGTCCTGGCCGCTCACAGGGCCGGTGTCAAATCCGTGGTTTTCCCGGCCAAAAACGAGGCGGACATCCAGGATATCCCGGAGGACATTAATAAAGATCTCAAGATTTATAAAATCAATGAGCTGGAAGAGATCATCGACCTGGTGTTGAATTAGGGGAGGATTTCTCAGATATACTTGAACATGGCAAAGTGCAGATCTTTCGGGGTTGGATTTCCGGTTTTCACAAATCCGTGACTTTTGTAGAAAGTTTCCGAGCGTGGGAATTTGGGGACTTCAACTTCTATCTCATTCATACGCCATGTGTCTGAACAAATTTTCGCACTGCTTATACAGAAGTGAACCGTAGCCTTTCCTGCAGTAGATCGTTTTAACCTGTAATGTTCTTATGACAAGCTTAATTCCTCTTCGAACGACGAGGGCACAACCGATGAGATCTTCCTCGTCGTTTAGCAGCATGGCCAGATAACCTCTTTTCAACTCTTTCTGAATTTTTTCAGGCGTTGCAAAGTCAATCAGTCTTTCTAGATCCTCAGGACCATACTCTCCCTGATTGACATCCTGAGTATTTTGACGGATTAACGCTGCAACTTTATCTGCTTCGGAATAACTCAGCGATTCTGTCTTTTCTTTTAAATTATCTATTACTTTGATTTTCATTTTTAAAACATCACGGGTTGATCACTTTTTTTGGATGTTGTTTCAAAACCTTTCACTGCCTGAACTGAACATTTTTGAAAGTATAATTTGCATGCTTCATTCCATTCGTATGAACTCAAATATCCCCAATCGTCCGGTAGGCAGCCGGTCCAGAATCAGATACCGAAAATCGATCGAATTGTCAACACCCAGCACAATAAAGTATTCAGAAATTTCAAGACTTTTGTTTAAAACGTTTTGGCGCATGCCGAAATCGCATCTTTAAAATAAATTACAGATTGTGTGGCAAACCTATTGATTTTCAAAGATTGCTTCCCGTTCTTTCTTTACGAGCCCTTGCCACGAGTTCACGCGTTTTAAAAAAAGATTATCCATGGAGCGCCTATTTAGAAAAACTCCCCGACCCCTCAATTATTTAATTGAAATACATAGAAGAGAAAGGGTAGGTGTAACCACAGATTTGGCATGGACGGAAGCCGGCGCCCAGGAGAACATGGTGGTCTTCCAACTCCCCTTCGATGGGGTGAAAGGGGCAATCTCGCCAAATTGCCCCTTCCTGCAGCCCCTTCCACAAAAGAAGGTTAGCTATGGGGAAAAAATTGGACTTAAATAAATGACATGACCTATCAATCCTGGTCAAACACCCTGCCGGGATGTCGAATCAGTTCCTTTATCTTAGCATCCCGTATTTTTTTGTCATGTGTGGATTTTTTGGAAAATGCAGCGCCCATTTTTTGTAAAAGGTCCTCAAATTTTATGGGTTTGAGACAATAATCAAAGGCCCCCAGCTTCATTCCTTCAATGCTCGTTTCCACAGAAGCATGCCCTGTAAGAAGAATAACCTCGACCAGCGGCTGAATTCTTTTAATCTCCCGCAAGGTATCGATACCGTCCATTCCTCCGGGCATTTTAACATCCAGGATAACCACATCGAAGAGTTCTTTTTGGAGAAGTTCAACTGCTTTTTCTCCGCTGGTCACACCGCTTGCATTCAGTTTTCTCTTTTGTAGTCGATTGACGATGGTTTCCAAAAAATCGACTTCATCATCGACCACCAATATTCTGAACATGTCCATTTTTTACTCCTTGCCGATTAAATGTTTTGGTTTAAGTAAGAATATTATTTTAAGGCTCTATAATAGAAAGTTTCTACCATTTATTTACTACTTCTTTTCAGGAGATACAAGAGGAAGCTTAACACTAAAAAGCGTTCCTTCGGATAGTATGCTTTTCACGGTGATCAAACCGCCCAATTTTTCGATGATATTATAACTTACCGACAATCCCAGTCCGGTTCCTTTGCCGACCTCTTTGGTGGTGAAAAAAGGATCAAAAATTTTTGTCAGATGTTTTTCGGGGATGCCCGAACCGTTATCTTTTATTCCGATGACAACTTGGGAGCCCTCCTTTCGTGTTTTTACTTCAATCAATCCATCCTTTTCGATGGCATCAATGGCATTGTTTATCAGGTTCAAAAATACCTGTTGAAGCTGGGATTGATCACTGGCAATAATCGGAAGATCCGGCTGAAAATCCTTTCTTATTTCGATGTTGTTTATCTGAGCGTGATTTTGCAAAAGCTCTATGGTCTGGCTCAAAACATGATTAATATCGACATCATCCAAACGATGCTCCATTCTTCTGGCAAACCCGAGCATATTATGGGTCACTTTACGGGCCCTCTCCACGTGTTCTTCGATTTTATCGATAGAGATTGCATACTCTTTGAGGTTCTCGCTTTCCTGAAATTTTTCGTCAAGCAGCAAATCCCGCATCCATCCCGCCTTTTCTCCGATGACCGCAAGGGGATTGTTGATTTCATGGGCAATTCCGGCGGCCATCTTTCCCAAAGCCGCCATTTTATCAGACTGAATCAGTTGTTCATTCAAGTTCGCTAATCCCTTTGTCAGCATCTTCAAGCCGCCTGAAAATGATACGCATCGCTAAAAAGGTGGTTGTAATTATTGCAAGGCAGCCAAAAACAATAATTATGATTTCCATGGTTCTGGTGGTCATTAACCCGCCAATCTCATCTCCGACATTTTGAGTGATCACCAGGAGCCATTCATTGTCTTTGAGCCAGGTTCCGGCAACATGTTTTGTTTGGCCGTTATCCTTAATTTTTTCGGCAACCGTAGTCCCTTCACCAAAACGTGTTAAGATAATATTTGATTTGCCAAGCATCTTTCCTGAAAAGCGGGGGATTGTTTGATAAATCCCATTTTTGTTGATGATATAAGCATCGCCTGACTTACCTGTCTGGGCGGTCCTCACAAGTTTGTTAAATATGTCCGAATCGACGGTTGCCCTTAGAATCCAGGTAATCCCGTCGCTGTATCCCCGGACGGCGATAATAAAATGGGGCATTTGCCGGTACCCCATGTAAACATCACTGATATACTTTCCTTTGCTCATCACCTCGTTATACCAGGCCTGCTGATAATAATTTAATCCTTTTAGATTATACGGCCCGTAATATGCCAGGTGCTGACCGTTGCTGTCGATGACACCCAGGTCAATCAGGCCGTCTGTTCGCCGGCTGATTATTTTAAACATACGGGCAAGATTTTCCTGATGTTTTAAGTCATCAAAAGAATGGGTATCCACAATGGTTGCAAGGATGGCGGTTCGCTCTCTTAAAAAGACTTCTACGGCATAAGACTGGGATCTTGTCCGGTATTTTATCTGATCTTCAATCTTTTCTTCGTATGTTCTGGCAAACCGATAATAGATGGTCTCTCCAAGAAATACCAGAGGAACAATGGAAACACACAGGATGACGAGCACGATCATCCTGTGAAGTTTTATATAGATTGGTTTCCTTTTATAAAGTCCCATAAAAGTCTTCCTTAATCACCCTTTAAATAAAGAGGATGATCCAAATGGAATGTTGGAGTGATGGAATATTGGAATAATGGGTATAAAAGTGGAAGATAACCTTTTTTAATGATACAAAATTCCCTTAAACCCATCATTTTTACCCAGTGAAACTTTTTTCTATTTCACCGGGGCCATAACTCCAATATTCCAGTATTCCAATTGCGGCGCGCAGCGTAGCTAACTTGGTCTTACCAGGATAAAAACTTCCAGTATCCGAATATCGTCCAGCCCCAGAGGACAAGCCACGCCAGGATAGTTACCGGTAGACCGTATTTAACAAAATCCATGATATCCAGCAACCTTTCACCGGTCTCAGGGTCCCGTCCCATCCCAAAGGCAATAGCATTGTTGGGGGTGCCGACAACCAGAAAATTTGCGAATGAGGACGAAAAGGAGGTGATCAGCCCCACTTTCCACACATGCACATTGGCAAGTGCCGCCATGGGGAGCACGATCGGTCCCAGGGCGGCAACCGTGGCGCCGTCACTCATAAAATTGGTCATGGTTCCGGTCAGCAGGCTAACCCCCACAAGCAGCCCGTCGCCTTTGGTTAAAAAATCCGGCAGTAGATTGACAAAGGAATTGGCCAGCCAGAGGGCGCCGCCGGTAAATTTCAGTCCGACTCCCATGGCACAAGCGGCAGCATAGAGGCCGACCACATCAAAGGCCACACCCGCCTGGATATCATCCCAGGTGATGATGCGACATAAAAACATGGCCGCCACTCCATAAAGCGTGGGACCGCCAAGACCGGCTTCTTCGCCCAGAACAATCCAGCCGGTGATCAAAAGGACCAAAATAACGGCCATCGATCGCCTCTTTGCCGCCGAATTTCGACATGTTCGCCACTTCAGCTTTAACCACTTCGCTGGGGTTGACATCCGGCACCTTGAATTTCGGCTTGAGGCAAATATACATGTATGCCCCAATTATAACAGACATAACCGGAACAAACGGCATGCCACATTTCATCCACTGCAAAAACGTAATCGGCATGCCATAATCCATTAAGTAGCCGACCATAATGGCATTGCGGCCGCCGGCCGCAGGAGAACCCGGGCCGCCGTGATTGGCCGCAAAACAGACCCCAAGTAGAAGGAGAATGGCCAGAGCCCTATCTTTTTTAACACCGTGCATCTTACAGGTAACCTTATAAACGCCCATAAGCACAGGGATCAGAAGGGCCACCAGGGCATGTTCGGATAAAAATGCGGCAGCGACGGCCAGCATCGGGAAAAAGACAAAAACAAAGGATTTGGCGCTTTTAATTCGGCTAAGAAGTATCAGGCCGATCCGTTTGTCCAGGCCGGTCTTTGCAACACCGACAGCTACCGCCAGGATGCCGAAGATGAAAAAGACGGCGTCCGTCATATAAGCTCTGGAAATATCATTGATGGGCAATATCGCAAAAAGATAAATCAAGACACCCACCAGAATGTCCGTGGCGCCCAAAGGCAGGGCTTCCGTACCCCATAAAAAGGCTGCAAGAAACAATACGGCAATCATCACCTTGGCCATCCTGGCCACTTTTTCAGCATTCAGCAGGGAATGTTCCTTATCTGTTGATGAAACCGGCTTCCCCTGCTCGGATGCCGCAACGGCCTTGGGCCTTAACTTCTTGTTAACCGTTTCAACAATAGTCGTACTCCCTTTACTGAGTTCATATCCCGGAGGGCTGATTTTTGTCACCATATCGATCATACTCTGCGGCGGCGGCAGAACAACAATGGCAGTAAAAACCACTGCGGCAAGAACAAATAACATCGGTTTATAACCCGGCTTATTTTTCCAGAATCCTGGCTGACTCGTAACAGTCGGTGCGTGAGCTATCATATGACCTCCTTAAACCGTAAGATTTTTCTTGATATAATTTTGAACGCTTAAAGCTCCCTACATCTAAAAGCATAAATTCAGAAACGGCGGGCTTCGACGAGTTCAGTCGAGTCGCTGCAAGGAGTTACCATCTCGTTTTTTGCCATCATGTTAGATCTCGTTTAAAAAAATATGAGAGCGTTTGATCTTTGTATCTGCCTTGTCCCAAAGATCTTACGTTTCTCGGATAATTTCACTTGGAGATTTCATGACCTTTCGCATTTGGGCCACACGAATTTTTTCTTCTTGCCCCTGACTTTTCTCAAAGGCTTCTTCTGCCTTTTGGATAATGATATCAATATCCACGGGTTTCATTAAATAATCGAAAGCCCCTGACTTTAAACCGTCTATTGCCGATTCCATGGTGGCATGTCCGGTCAACATGATCACTTCAACCAGAGGAACTTGCCTTTTGATTTCCTTTAAAGTGGCATTGCCGTCCATCCCAGGCATTTTAACATCAAGAATTACCACATGGATGTTTTGAACCCTGATTTTTTCCAGGGCCTCAGTCCCGCTAGAAGCAGTCACAACATCATACCCTTTTTTTGCAAGCAATTTTTGGGTGGTGGATAAAAATCTTTCTTCATCATCCACCAGCATCATTCTCATTTTTTTCATAATTTGCTCCCTGTCATCTGGTTAAATGCTTTACTGTTTGATTCACTTAAATTTATGTTCTAAAACCTTAATCTGGGTTTCACGAATTTTTTCTTCCAAACGCTGTCCTTGTGCATAGGCCTCCTCGATTTTCCGGAGGAGTTCTTCGATATCAACGGGTTTGACTAAGTAATTTAATGCGCCGACCTTTAGGCTATCTGAAGCACACCCCACTGTGGGAACCCCGGTCAACATGATCACCTGAACCAGTGGAAACTGTCTTTTGATCTCCTTTAAGACCTCAATGCCGTTCATACCGGGCATTTTGACATCAAGAACAACCACATGGATGATTTGACCTCTCAGGTTTTCCAAGGCTTCAAACCCGCTCGACGCGGTGAAAACGGTACAGCTCCGTCTTGCCAAACGTTTTTGGACGATAGACAAAAATTTTTGATCATCGTCGACCAATAGTATTTTCATTTTTTCCATACCTCACACTACAGCCGGTAGATGTATGCTAAAGGTTGTTCCAACACCGACTTCACTTCTGGCCTCCATGGTTCCAGCCATGCTGCTGATAATTCCATAGCACACCGAAAGGCCCAATCCGGCGCCTTTCCCGACCGGCTTAGTGGTAAAAAACGGGGAAAAAATTTTATTTAAATTTTCAGGCTTGATCCCGCAGCCATTGTCCCTAACCAATATTTCGACCGTGTTCTTTTCTTTTGGTCCGGCTTGGACAATCAATTTACCGCCTGATGTTCCATGTCGTTCAAGAATCGCATCCATTGCATTGTTAAACAAATTCACAAAAACCTGCTGGAGTTGCGTAGGATCTCCATGAACCGGATACGTATTTTCAGCGATGTTCAGTTCGATGGAAATCCCGTGGACAATCGCCTTTTGGGTCACCATATCGGTGATTTCCGGAATGAAATTTCGAAGATCTATATTTTGGGGCTTGGGCTCGTCCTGCCTGCCAAATTTTAAAATTGCCTGGGTTATTTCAGCACAGCGGGAAATTTGAAGTTTGATCTGATTCATGGAATCCTCGAGTTCCGTCAAGGACTCCAATGCCGTTATCTGGCCGGTTTCTTTCATGTCAGATAAAATCATTTCCATGAGAGATTGTTCGTTTTTGATGATCTGAAGGGGATTGTTAACTTCATGGGCAAAACCGGCCGACATTTCGCCCAGTTCTGCAAGCCGGCTCGCACCAATGAGCTGCTGGCTCAACTGCTCCTTTTCGACATCCATTTTTTCCATTTGTCCGACAATTCGGTTCGTGAGATAAAACGCAACGGCAAGAATAGCCGCCCCACCGATGACGATGATGAGAATAACCAGGTATACTGCCGAAGTCAGTGCGCTGAACGCATCCGATTTTTCCTGCCGAACCACCAGCAGCCATTTTTTGTTTTGCAGCCAGGTGGTGCTGTACAGATATTTTTCTCCTCTGGAATCCGTATTGATGAAGGTCTCGATATGGTTTTGGGATAACGGATATTTAATATTATCCGGACATTTATCCATCAAGTTGCCGCCGGAACGCGGCTCTGTCTGTAACAGCTCGTTTGCATTGACAATATAAGCCTCTCCGGTCTTGCCGATACGGATACCCTTGACGATATTGTTAAATGTTACCGTGTCGATGGTTGTGCGAATCACCCATTTTTTACCCGCGTCTTCCTTGGCAAGAGCAATGATGAAGTGGGGCACCTGGCGATACCCTAAAAAAATGTCGCTGATGTAATATCCATGTTTCATCACTTCCTTGAACCAGTCTGCGTCTTTATAAATCTTGCCCTTTAAACTGTAAGGTCCGTGATAGGCGACATGGAATCCGTCTTCGTTAAATACCCCAAGGTCAACAAATGCCTGGGACCCTCTTTGTAAGTGGTCAAAAACCGTGTCCAGTTGATCAGATTGACTGAGATCGTCGAATGTATAGGAATACAGAATAAAATCTAAATCGTTTTTCCGCTCGTTAAGAAAGGACTCGATCATATGCCTGTGATCTTCCACAATTCTATTCATGCTTGCAATTGTGCTGCTCTCTATCGATGTTTTGAAGTAATAATAGCCGGTGCCCAAAACCAGGATAAAGGGAATCAACGGAACCAGAATCATACAGGTAAAGAGAATTCTTCTTATTGTTGAAAAATGATTCGATTTCATATTTTTTCAAATTTCATTTTCTCGTTTCATCTTGGTACACAGAGGAAACCTGATGACAAATGCTGCTTCTTCTCTCAGGATTTCTTCCGGCGTTTATAATGTCGATTGATACTCTTTTGATGCCTTCTAATGAGCAATGAATGTGCCAAAATTTGGAAGTAAGGGGCTTTGTATAACCAACCGTATTTATGGCCTTTATTTAATAAGCCGTTGGCATTTGAAATCTTTAGAACAAAATTTCCTGTCAGGAATATTTACACGTTGTAAAGAAGTTAAACAGCGGGAACGGTGAACACGAATTTCTTACAAACCCAAAGGGTGTAGAATTATTGCGGAAGGTTTTGAAATGGCTTCTAAGAGAAAAAATGTCACGTTAGAGAAATTTTTCAAGGGGAATTCGGGTTAATGGTATCAGAGATGGAGTTTCGCTTTTAGTGGGACCGTGTTGAGGCCGGCCTGTGCCGATTTAGCAGGGTTGGCCTGTTTGTCCATTACCCGTTTTACAACAATCTGTTGTAAAACGGGTAAACAACCCTTGAAAAAAACAACGGGCTTAACCCGTTAATATTAAAACCTCAATTGATCGTAAACAAAATGGGGAAAATATATTATTTATTTGATTTACTTAGCATTTTATAGATTCGAATGAATTTTCATAACCCTTATATATATGAGATGTAAATTTATAAAAAAAACCCATTTTGTTTACCTTTCAGGAAAGCCGATGATACCCCATCTCCTTCGTTATCAAGGGTTCGCAGTAGACGACTACGGCTTCACCCTTGATGCCTTGAATCTGGGGCATTCTCGACTTTCGCTCAATTGAGGTAAGATTCAGTAGGTTATATAAGCCTATTTTGCTATTAAAAGCAGAAATTAAGACCGCGACCGCGGACGGCGCAAACCACAATGGAACGTTTATCTTGTTCCTTCCAATTTACACTGGGTAAAATCTATCTGCTGTTTGGAATCGCTTTTCTTTCACTTTGCCAAGATCTATCTTTAACCCTTACCCTCCCGGCGCCTTTTTGTAAAGCTCCCCGCCCTTTGCAAACTGAGGATTCAGCTTTAAACATGGTAAGATTTTATTTTGAGTCGAGGATGTTCCGGATGTCTTTTTCGATTTTTAGCATATAATGGTTCAACGCTGCATTGTTGTTCATGATCATATCAAGCTGTCGGGTATGAAGTGTCAGATAACCCAGAATTTCGAGGCGTTTTTTCATGTAATCCATATCATGGCCTTCCACTCGCGCAATAAGATTGTCTTCCCTTACATCTACCCTGAATCCATGCTCTTGAAGTATTTCTGCAATAAAATGAACCCTTCTGAGTCGTCGCTGATGGTCTGCTGCGCCTCCTTTAAATTGGAAACTGATGTAATTTTCCATGGAACGTTCACTGACCAGTGCCTCCAGGATGGAAAAGTGATACCCCAACCTTGAACTTAAGCTGCAATAATTCTTGGAGATCACAAAGTAATTACGGGCGGCATAGGCTGAACGAAGACCGGGGATTAAGTTCCTATTTGTAGTCGATTGAAATATAACCGACGCAAAACCCTTGCCGTCAATTGCCGGCGGACCGTCCCAGGGAACGGCACTAAATCCCTTCCAGAAAGCCAGCATCGGGATTGAGACAATATTTTCCAGCTTAACATACCTGCCGTCCACTTCTGTCTTGAATCCATCGTCCAGATTCAAAATCCACCACTGCATGGGTACTTTATAAAAAAGTTGTTTGCTCGATTTTTCTGAAAAGTCATGAGCCTTACCAAAATTGAACATCTCATATACTGCTTTTTCATGGATAAACCGGGTTATATCATGGAAAGTTTTGCAGTTGGCCGGACTAAAATAAGGAGAATCCGGATCGAGCAGGTTTAAGGGTATAATCTGGCTTCCCACCTGTTTCAAGGTTTCATAAACCGGGCTGCCTTGCATAAGGTATTTCTTTGGTCCGGATTTCACCAGTAACGACTCGATTTTTCCTTTATAAATGGTTAAGGTGTCGGCATCAACGGTAACCAGTTCACCATGATTCAATCGATCCATGGCATCGGGCACTCCAAAGAGCGCAGGGACACCGAACTCTCTTGCCACGCTGGCGAGATGCCCGGCAAAGCCACCCTGTTCCGTTACAACGGCAGCAGATCGATTTAAAAGGGAGGCCCACCGGGGGAGTGCCTGCCGGGTAACCAGCACCGCCCCTTCGGGAAACCGCAGGATATCTATTCCCTTGTCCACCGGATAGACTTTGCCGCTGGCTGTACCCGGACTTGCGGTGATTCCTCCCCTAACAATGACGGCATCATGTGCT
Source organism: uncultured delta proteobacterium (assembly GCA_963706295.1). Classification (GTDB taxonomy): domain Bacteria; phylum Desulfobacterota; class Desulfobacteria; order Desulfobacterales; family UBA11574; genus UBA11574. The sequence continues at coordinate 172,694 of CAVPLW010000009.1, forward strand.
GCATTAAATACGGGTTCAGGAAAATCCGTCTTCAACGTCTCCATTTGCTTCAAAGGCCGGCATTGCAGGATATAAATAGAGCCATCCTTGGCAACGGCCCATTCAATGTCCTGGGGCATCGCATAATACTGTTCAATCTTGACTGCAAGTTCTGCCAAATCAAGTGCCTGATGATGATCAATGGAGGCCAGATCCTTTTTATCTCCGGTCAATTCCATGCGGCAGACCCCTTCTTCAGGCAGACAGATAAATTTTCTTTCTTTGGCTTTTACATCTTCATGAATGATAGCCATGGGTAATTTTCTTGAAACAACAATAAGGTCGCAGGCATCACTGCCGTCAACAACCGACTTGGGCAACCCCCAGGCGGAATTGATAAATATAGAATCATCCGGCATATCAACGGGGTTACGTGTGTAGATGACGCCGCCGGCCACGGCATCGACCATGGCCATACCTCCCACGCACATGGAAATATCTTCATCCTTAAATCCCTTGTTCAGTCTGTAAATGATGGCCTGAAGGGCGTATTTGCTTGCCAGAACCTCTTTATATGCCTGGAAAATACTGTCAAAACTTACGTTGAGTTCGCTTAGATACTGGCCTGCAAATGAGCTTTCCCGCGTATCTTCTCCCAGAGCACTGCTTCTTAAAGCCAACGTTAATTTACCTTTTGTGTCTGATTCAAGTTTATTATAGGCCTGCCTTACGGCATCGGCCAGATCATCCGGTATCCTGGATTTGATGATAAGCTGCTGGATTTCCGAGCTTAGGGTATAAAGTTTTTCCATATCGTCGCCGTCCATGGATTGAAAGCGCCGATCAATTTCCACCTGCAAATCGTTTTCTTCGATAAACCTTTCATAGGCTGCCGCCGTAATGATAAACCCTCCGGGGATCCTGATTCCAAGCCTATTTTTGATTTCTCCGAGATGAGCCATCTTGTTTCCCACGGAATCGGTCATCTCCTTATTCACGGCTTCCAGGGATATCACCAGCCTTTCATCTCTTATCGATTTCTTCTGCGAGAGCACACTGTCAATCTTCTGCTGGATATCATTGAAGCGGGCATTGAGATCGGCGTACTTGCCTTGGGCGAGTGTATTAATATTTTTTATCATACTAAAAACATTAACAGACACCGCCGTACAACTTGCCCGGATAAAGGACATGCCAAAAAGTTGCTGGCCTTGAAGGGCCCGTTCCATATCGGCCATAATCTCAAGAGCTTTGTTGTTGGCATTTAACAGAAGCTTAAAGCTGTGGTAGCGTTCCTTAAAGGCAATACGGAGTTCTTCGACTTCAGCAGCCGTAGGTTTTGGCTTTTTAATAAAAAGCTTTTTAAAATGGTCAAACAGTGCGGCCATAATATTAACTTCTTTGGATTGATGATTGTTGATTGTTGATTGAAGGCGTCGCTTTGCTCCGACAATTTAAATTTTCACTTTTCAATCATCAATTTTCAATTGATCTACCTCCAACCTCAAACAGCGAAGTGTACGCCACGTTTCGTATTTCGTGCTTCGTATTTCGAATTATTAACCCTAAGTATTTTATAGACTACCTGAAAAAAAGGCCAAAAGCAAGGCAGGATGCCGTTTGCTTTCAGCCTTTTCAATGGACAAACGCCAATCCTTAATGTTCCAGCTTCATGCCCCACCCCTCAAACATGAACAGAATTGCAAAACCATACCAGAGGGTATAGACCACATAAAATACCAGCGAAAAAAAGACAATGAAGGCACGATCGGATATTTTCTGGGGCTCGATTCGGTAGTAGTTGTATGATGTCTCCACCGCTTTAGTTGCAACCATATCAACAGCACTGGCTGCTTTGAACTGTTTTTGCTTGGTTAAATCCTTATTCATGGCCTTGAGCGCCTGCCACCAGTTATACAGGACCTGTTTTTCGTTGTAGCCGTATTTTGCAGAAACCGCCTGTCCGTCATTCATATACATTCTGTCTGCATCGGCAAGACAGTTTAATCGAGGATTTTTGCCTAGATCTCCCTCGATCTTCAATTGGGTTCCGGACACATTGACCAGTGCGCCGCCTTTCATAAATAAAGCGGCTGTCTGCTGAGCCTGGCTCATCGTCTGCCATCGCAATGGTTACGCTGACCGACTTTACCGGCAAACGTGTCTATTTCCTTTTTAACCTTTGGAATGTAATAGGCCGACCCCTTTGAGATGGAGTTATACAGGTCGTCTAAATATTCCAGGCCGTTCTGGCCCTTGAAGACCGGTGAAAATATGACTACCAGGACGACTACAAATCCGATTAACAATCCCAAGCCGCCGTAAAATTCTTTCTTATCTGCTATCATGACTTCGCCTCCTCACCTTTAAGTACCCCGATATTCATAAAAAACGTGCCGATTACCCAGACCGCGAATACAGCGATGACTATGAAAAGTGCCCATACTCCGATGGTATCCAAGAGAGCACCGGTCTTTTTGGATATTTTAATGATATCCATGGCGCCCAGCTTGGCCGGCAGCGCAAAGGCCCGGTTCAAAAAACCGGCCAGGACCGTGACAGCGTAAAAACCGCGGATCGTGATGCCGGCAACGACCTTGGTGACAACCGCCCCAATCTGAATGCCCACCAGGGATCCCAACAGCATCCCCATGGCCAGGGTATAAAAAATAAACCCGTAAATCGCGTACTGGCTGATGGCGGCATAACCGGCGGTGAACACAATCTGGAAAATGTCCGTTCCTACCGTGGTCATGGAGGAGACGCCCAGAACATAAACAAATATGGGGAAGGTTAAAAAGCCACCGCCAACGCCCATGATGGCGGCCGCAAGTCCGACCAAAGCGCCGCTCAAGACCAGAAAGACCCACGAAATACTTCTCCCCTCCGGTGTAAGATCAAAATCAAATTTGACTTTTGGGGGAAGATTAACAGCCTGGAGTTTTTTGGGAAGGCTCCCCATTTCTGCACCTTCTACTTTTTTGCCACGGGTCTCCTTGCCGTGAAAGTCCTTGCGCTCGGCACTTTTAGCCTTAAGAAAGTCTGTCATGGCATAAATTCCCAGAAATCCGAGCATCAGGGAATAGACCGTGGTGATAAATGCGTCACTTAAAACGGGATTGATTTCATATAGCACGCGGTTGATGACTCCGCCGACGGTTGCACCTATGATGGCGCCGATTAAAAAGACCACCGCCAGAGCCGCGGAAACATTCCCCAGCTTTCGGTGGATGACACTTCCCATGATGGCCTTGGCAAAGATATGGAAAAGGTCTGTTCCCACCGCTAAAATACCTTTAACGCCGGCACTCATCAGGGCCGGCGCAATGATAAAACCTCCGCCGGCGCCGATGCAGCCGGTAATCAGCCCGGCACACACTCCCACGAAAATGGAAACCACAAATATGCCTGTGCTGTAAAAAGCGGGACCGTAAGCCTTCTTGCCGCCCAACAACTGCGGGAGCGCCCCGCTGATCTGATCTGCAAATGCAATCCCTCCCAATATAGCGGGAATAGTCAGCAAACCTAAGATTATCAGTCGTTTTTTATCGCCAAAAATAGTGTTGGAGACACCGATCTCCCACTTTGCATGGGCCTTTGCGCCCATCATCATAAATTGTCCCCACTGTTTTAGAAAATTCACTTTACCGCTCCTTTCTTTTTGTTCACTAGATGATTAGATCCTCAAGTTTTTTTATTTTTTCTTGCTGTATGGTTCTTTTCTTAAAAGCGTCCTGAATCTTGTAAAAAAGCTCGTCAATATCCGCAGGCTTCATCAGGTAGTCAAAAGCGCCCAATTCCATTCCTTCTATGGCCACCTCTATACTGGCGTGGCCGGTTAACATAATCACCTCCATCAAAGGGTCTATCCGCTTAATTTCTCTGAGTGTCTGTATACCGTCGATACCCGGCATCCTTACATCCAGCACAACCACATCTACCGGCTGCTTGTTCAAATAATCGAGTGCTTGCTCGCCGCTTCCAACCCCCGCAACATCCACGCCGCGTTTTTTCATGCGCTTCATCAGTGTTTCCAAAAAATCGATTTCGTCATCCACAAAAAGAACTTTCAAGGCTTTCAACTTCATCACCTCCTAGATGAAACAACTTCTTGTATTTTAACAATGAGGTCCTCAAGATCACAGGGTTTTGTCAGGTAATCAAAAGCCCCGAGTTGAATACCGTCTCTGGCCGCTTCTTCGGACCCGTGCCCTGTGAGCATAATAACGGGGAGATCCGGAACGATTTTTTTAAAGATTTTTAAAACTTCGATGCCGTCCATATCTTCCATCTTCAGATCCAGGACCACTGCATCAAAATCCGTCTTCCTCAAAGCCTGCAACGCCTCCGTACCACTGTATGCTTTGGTTACGTCAATATTTCGTTTGGACATTCTCTTGGAAATGACATCCACAAAGCCTCTTTCATCATCCACGAGAAGGATCTTTATCGGTTTGTCTTTGTCTTCAAACATGATAATTCTTCCTGAAATTTATTAGGCGCTTGGTTATACTTTTTTTGCATTTTATGACAAAAAATATCTAAACTTATTAAGTGTGAAGTGACTAAAGTTGTGGAATTCTATCAATTTGATATAAACAGCCGGAGCGTAGCGACTCCTTAACTTTAGATCACTTCAAACTTTAGCTCACTTGTAACTTTTTCGGCTTATCCGGGTTAGAAATTCACAGGTCAGAATTCATGGTATACATCCTTTTTTACTTTGAGCTTCTATCTTTCAACTTTCCGGAGGGCCTTTTACCGGAAGCCGGATTATAAATGTGGTTCCCGAATCGATAACGCTTTCCACCTCTATTTGGCCCCCCATTTTTTGAATAATGCCGTAACAAATGGACAATCCGAGACCGGTTCCTTTCCCCACCGGCTTGGTGGTAAAAAACGGCTCAAATATTCTGGAAAGGTTGGCTTCCGGAATTCCGGACCCATTATCAGCCACCTTAATCACAACGATATTTTCCTCCAACTGGGTGGTTATATTTAAAATCCCTCCTTTGTTTCCCATGGCATCAATGGCGTTGTTGATCAGGTTTAAAAGGATCTGCTGCATTTCCGACTGGGCCAGATACGTAATGGGAAGATTATTTTCCAAATTTGTATGAATCGTTATCTTGCTGTATTTTGCTCTTTGTTCCGAAAGTGCGACCAGTTCCCTGATCAATTCATTGATTTCTGTCTCCTGAATTCTTGAGTCTGTTTTTCTTGCAAAACTGAGCAGCTTGTGCGTAATTTCTTTGCAACGCTGTCCCTGGGTTTTAATCTGTTTTAACGCCCTTTCAAATTCATCCAGGTTCTCGCTTTTACGGAATTCTTCCTCCTCAAGCAGATCTCCAATCCAGCCGGCTTCTTCCACCATAATGGCCACAGGGTTGTTGATTTCATGGGCGATGCCGGCGGCCAGCTCGCCGATGGATGCCAGTTTGCCGGTTTCTATGATCTGTTTGTCCATCATTTCCTTTTCTTGGTCAGCCATGGAAATACGATGGACCATTCTCTTCGAAAGAAAAAGTGCGGCAAAAACAATTCCGAGGGCACCGAATAACATTATCATTACGGCTACGATAATCGCATTGTAGAAATCCAAATATGCGTCACGATGATTCTGCTGATACACCAACAGCCAATCCCCATCTTTTAAAAAGGACGCCACATAGATAATTTTTTTACCCGAATCATCCTTCCTTTCTACGATATGAACTTTTCGCGGATCATCTTCCTTGATCTTCAGAAAGTCTCGATAGGGTTCATTTATCGGAGTAATATCGAAAAAGGGTTTGGTTTGAAATTTTCCTTCTCTGTTAAGGATATAGGCAAACCCTGTTTCGCCGATACGGATATTCTGAACAAAGTTGTTAAAGGCCACAAAATCAATGGTCGCCCGTAAGATCCACGGGTCACCCATCCAGTTATCCCTCACTGCTACAATAAAATGAGGAAGTCCCCGAAGACCCAGAAAAACATCGCTGATGAAATACTGTGTTTTCATGCCCTTTTTAAACCAGTCCGCCTCAAAATATAATGCTTCCCCGAGTCTGAAGGGGCCGGCATACGCTACCTGAAGTCCCCGTGAAGTTACGACACCCAGGTCTACGAAAACAGGGCCAAAAGACTGTTGCAGCAAGTCCAGTCTATCCTGGAGAAAAGACACATCTTTCAACTCATCGAAACAAAAGGTTTCCGCTAGGAATCGGATATTTCCCAACTTTTCTTTTAAAAAATTATCGATGGTCTGTTTATGCTTGAGCACCAACTCTTGAAGATGAAGCTTCCACCTTTTCGTGATAGGATACGTGGAACCGATAGAGAATGATACTTCCCACCAGGATCAATGGGGTAACTGAAACAAGGATGATGGTCAGAATCATTTTCCGGGTTAAGGATCTGTAATAGTCGCTTTTTTTATATGTGGCCTGCTTCATCTCCGGATGCCTCTTATTATTTTTTCCAATCCTCGGGTGTCTTATACTTTTTTATACAGGATTCCTTCAATAGATTCAAGACCACATCTTTCAGGGTTTCGCTGCTGCTTCCCATGTTTTGGAACAAACGTTGCTTTACCGATATGCGAAGTTGATTCAAGATAATCAAAAAGATCACTGTGAATTACAAACGGCAATTCCGGAATGCGATCTTCAAGGCACTTCAGCAAATTCAATTCGCTTGCACCAGGCAGATCCAGATCGATAATCAAAAGATCAATGGGCGCAGGGCTGTAAATTAAATTTAAGACCTCCCTGCCGTTTTTTGCCAATTGAACATTGTAGCCTTCGGCTTGCATTTCACGCTTTAAAAAGTTTCGAATATGCGGATTTCGATCGGCGATGAGTAGATTGTATATTTTCATCTTCAAAGGCTTTTTAGCCATATTCGGGTACGAAACTTTAGATTTTAGTTATTCTGTAATCTGATCGAATAACCGATATAAATTTTTCGTGAGATACTATGACGAATAGGTTTCTCGAGTCGTCTCACGCCGGTCTACCATATAAAGGAGTGTTGCTTTTTCTTTGAGCGCTTCTTTAAGTCTATTGATCTTGAAGCGATCAATACCATACATACGAACATACACCCGGCGAAATCCTTCCGGAGCCATATCGTAAGACGTCAGGATGCTTGCCATGCGTCCCCCGTATTCTCGGATGATATCCGTCACTTCTTTTATTGAGCCCGGCCGGTCTTCCACCTCCATGCCGAATTGAATGCCTCTTCTTTCTGCACCGGTCAGTGAAATGAGGATTCTGAAAAGGTCATTTTGAGTAATTGTGCCGACGACATCATGGTACTGATCAACGACCGGGACTCCGGATATGTTGTGCTTCAAAAGGATTTCAGCAGTCTCTTCTACCGTACAATCTTGAGGAACCGTGATGGGGTTCTTTGTCATGATCTCTTTAATTTTAATCTTCGAAATTAAATATAAAAGCTCATGAATTTCCAGGGTTGTGGCATCAGATGCCGACGCTCTTTTGAGATCCCGATCTGTTACTAATCCCGACGAGCTTTCCCTTTTCCATAACCGGCAGCATCTTGATGTTGTGATTTTTTAGTAACTTAATTGCTTCATACATGGACTCATCCTCATCAATGGTGATGGCCGGTTTGCTCATCCAGTTTTTGACCAACATGACAATTCTCCTTTATGTCTTCAAAATGTTGTAAGATCTATATTCAATTCATACTCGCTTTCCCCAACAATCTTTTTGGCGGTAAAGCCCAACTTTTTCCCCAAAGCCAACATTTGAGTGTTTTCAGGCAAAACAATCCCCTTTACGTTTTCAATCCCGCGTTCTTTAGAAATGGATAGGCATCGCTTGAGCAGTTCCGCACCGATGCCCTTTCCATGCCAGGGATCCCCGACAACAACAGAAAATTCCGCGTTCTTTCCATTGTAAATATCGGTAATCACACGGGCAACACCCAGCATTTTTTCATTGGGTTCGGTTCCCAAAAGTGCTACCAGTGCAATTTCCCTGTCATAGTCAATCTGAGTAAATCGGGCGAGCATACTGGGGGAGAGCATTTTTAGCGGACCAAAAAACCGAAAATGAACACTTTGCTTTGAAAGAGATTCAAAAAGTTCAACCAAAAGCGGGGCATCCTCAGGCCGAATGGGCCGGATGAATAGTTCTCCAATACCTTCACGTACCGTTCGAGTTTCATACTGATTGGGATAAGGGCTAATCACCAGGTGATGGGGTGCCTGAATCGCGGCAGGGCTCAAAAGGATGCGGGCATTTTTCGCATAGGCGTCGTCTTTTGTAATGAGCAGCGGATTGATATCGATTTCTTCGATTTCCGGGAAATCCGTCACCATCTGAGCCAGCCGAATCAATATTTCTTCAAGCAATGGCAAATTGCACGGAGGATAATTTTCGAACCCTTTAAGCAGCTCATATATCCTCGTTTTTTTCATGAGTTGTCTGGCCAGCAGCCGGTTTAAGGGAGGTAAAGCAACGGATCGGTCTTTTAGAACTTCAGCCATGATTCCACCGATTCCAAAGAAAATCACGGGTCCGAAATCCCGATCCCTTTTCGATCCCATAGCCAGTTCATATTGTTGGATATTTTGTTCTATTTTTTGGTTAGAGATAATCGTTTTTGATTCATGGACAGGGATTCCATACGCATTCAGCAAAGCATTTGCTTGTGTTGCGGTAAGACATAAATTCTTATTCAAGAGTCCTTTTTGGATTTGAATTTGTGCACTTTTAAAATCAAATTCAATCTTTTTGTCAAATTTGGGCGGAATCTCCTGGAGCATTTCAAGGTTTTTTGAATATTGGTAAAGATTCATAAATGCCCTTACCGCCCGTTCCGGTGTCTCAAATGTCGGAATCCCTGCGAGATTAAAGATTTCCCGCCCCATCTCCATACGCTTTCCACCCATCCAGGCAGTGAAGATCGGATACGTTTTTCTTTTAATAAAGGCGGCCAGGGATTCAGCCACCTCCGTCGGCCGGGTCAGGGCCTGAGGGGCAAGGATAATCAAAAGCCCGTTCACTTGGCGATCTTTTAGACAGATGTCCACTGCTTTTTCATAGCGTTCAGGAGAAGCGTCTCCCAGAATATCAACAGGGTTTGTACGGCTCCAGCCAGGAGGAAGAAATTCATCTAATTTTTCGAATGGTCTCAGGTTTTAAGGGTGCCGGATCGACACCGTAGTCCGCAAGGGCGTCCACAGCCATAACTCCCGGACTGCCGGCATTGGTGACGATGGCCAGCCCGGGTTTTGTAGGTCGCGGCCCCTTGGCCAAAAGTTCAACACAGTCGAAAAGTTCTTCAAAGGTTTTGACCCGAACGATTCCGGCACGTTCGAAAGCTGCATCATATACCGCATCTTCTCCGCCGAGCCTGCCGGTATGAGAAGCAACCGCTAAAGCCCCCGACTTCGTTCGGCCTGCTTTTAGAGCGATGATTGGTTTGACCCGGGACACGGCCCGGGCAGCGCTCATGAAATTTCGAATCCGTGGAATGCTTTCCACAAATATGACAATACTGCCGACATCATAATCTCCTCCGAGATAATCGATAATATCACCAAAATCGACATCCAGCATGGAACCAAGACTCACAAAATAACTGAAACCGACATGTTCTCTTAGACAAAGATCAAGCACGGAAACACAAATAGCACCGCTTTGGGAGACAAACGCCATTTTTCCATGGATCGGTGTATGGCTTGAAAAACTGAGATTGAGTTTGGAGCCGGAGCAGATAATTCCAAGGCAGTCAGGTCCGATCGTACGAAGACCTTGACGCTTCGCCTCATTTATGGCGGCCGTCACCGACGCCCGATCTTCTATTCCGGTCTCTTTGCCACCGCCCGAAATCATGACCAATCCTCCCACGTCCGCCTCAATACATTCTTTGACGATTTGAGATACCGAAGCCACAGGCTCAGCCAAAACAACAAGATCAACCTTTGAATCAAGCGCCAATAGAGAAGGACGGGCAGGCTGGTTCCATTTTTTTTTATGACACGAATGAATCGGATAAACCTTTCCGGAATATTCTCCATTCATCAAATTCTGCACCAGGGTGGAATAAATGGTCCCGTTTGATGGATCGTCCCCGATAACCGCGATGGATTTCGGATGAAATATTTTATCCAGATTAATTGCACTCATGGCCAAAAACATGTCCTTTTAAACAGCACGAATGAGCTGCACTATCATAAAGCAATCGGTATGCCAGATAAAATTGTTCTCTGAAACTTCATCAATTAATTGAAATAAAAGGTTTTTTTAAAACAGGAGGGCAATATTTGAAAACATAATGAAGAAAATAGATGTCGACTTTTTTTACACGGTGTAAAAGGGAAATGCGGGAGTCAGAGATAGGAAAGAGGAAAGAGGAAAGAGGAAAGAGGATAAAGGAAACCACGGATGAACATGAATAAACACAAATTAAAATAATAATATTTATGTTCATTTGCGTCCATTTGCGGTTATCTATTTTCTAATTCATAGTTCTTTTGACCAGGATTTTTACTCTTTTGGGGGGCTTAATTTTATCAACGCACCGTATTTTTTGAAAATGACCTCTCCATTCGGATGATATGAAAGCAGATTCGCACCGATATCTTCAAGTTGCTCTACAATCAACTGAATATTCTCACTGTTCGTAATTTTTTCATTTTCTTTTATCGAGGCGACCTCCCGTGGTGGTGGCGTTCCCAAAATCCCCTTTAAAACATCATAAGTGTCTTCGAGTTCATCTATAACATACTGAGCCGTCAAGACAATGTAGTCCTCCACCCGCTGTTTAAAGCCCTTCAATTCAGGCCGTTTAAGAAGAAATGCTTCCATGGTCTTTCCCGTAAAAAGTATCAAATCCTTTACTTCTTTTACATTAAATCCTTCAATATAACGTCTATGAGCAACCTGTTGAACAAAATTCGAAATTATTAATCTGTCTCTTTCTCTCACCGTTGTGGCAATCAACTGATAATTTAAGGTGATATACCATTTAAGCATCTCACGATCCATCTTAGAATAATTTGGGAAACGGACTTTATTTTCCGGCAGAATCACTCCTTTTATGATTGTATCAATCAACAAATCACGGTGCTGGATCAAAATATCGTAAATAATAGTGCTTTTTCGATAAGCAACCTTATGAATAGATATTTCATTACGAAAGTTCCAGTCGTATGGGTGCGTCGTCATTTTTTCGGTTAAAAAGAGAAGGCGGCGTAAAATATGATATCGTGGGCTTGGCGTCCAGCCTAAAGCCGTGTAGGTTACAGAAGCATCTATGGTCAGTTTCTTATCAATGTATTCGGCCATCCATGGCTTTTCAAGCGTTTCTTTTCCGGTCAACCATCCCAAAAATGAAATAACGATCAAACCCAGTCGTACAAAAAACTTGGGCATTTTGAACGGCTTCACGTCATATCCATAATAATAGCGTGTAACGGCTTTAAAAAGCTCATTATGTGAAACACTCCCCTGAGGACTGGCAATATAGACGGCAAATTGCGGAAGGGTATCACTGATCTCAATAATCCGAAGAAATAATTTGATAAGGTTTCTAATATGGATATAGGGTACAGCCGATTCCCCGCGTCCGGATAGAATTCTCGACGTGAGTTTATTAGCGGATAACCAGTGCTTTAACAGCATATATAACATGGGATATTCGCACCAGTCGCTGTACACGGCGGCCAGGCGAACAATGGAACACGGAAAGGATTCCGAATATTCTTTAATCAGCAATTCCCCTCTCCTCTTGCTGCAGGCATAAGGAAAATCCTCATCAGCGGGATTCTCTTCTGTCAATGCTTTCCCGTGGGGAGGGAATTTGCACGCAGCCACTGAACTGGAAAAAATAAAACGCTTAACTTTCAGCATTTTTGATAACTCAAGAAGATGGCGTGTGCCGATTACATTGACCTGTTCATAAGCCGGATTTTTTTTCTGAGTGAAGTCGTAATATCCGGCCAAATGCAAAACATAATCCGCACCACCATGATTTTTAATATAGTCAAAAACATTGAGCAAATCTTTCCATTTTGTTATATCGGCTTGCAGCCAATGTATGGTATCTTTAAATGGGATTCCCACCTCCTTTTGACTGCGGCGTGCAATACAGAATAGGCGAAATTTTTCAGACACGGCGATGACAAAATGCCTGCCGATAAACCCGGAGGCTCCGGTGACCAAGATTCCCGGTAATTTCTTATTTATGTTATTCATCCTTTGCCATTTGTTGTCTGACCGCCAGCATAATCCTGAAAAGAATTTGTCGTGTTTAAAAAAAAGCGCAAATCCGGAAGCATGGCGCCGTGTTCCAATAAATTACGATGCAGCTCAAAACATCGTGTCAGGTCATGTCGAATGTGCCCGAGTCTGGCATTTTGTATGTATTGATAAAGGTAATCCCTGTATGCAGGGTGGGCACATTTTTCAATGATGACTTTGGCCCTTTGCATCGGTCCCAGACCTCTGAGGTCCGCCAGCCCCTTTTCAGTAACAACAATCTGAACAGAGTGTTCGTTGTTGTCTATATGCGGACACATTGGGACGATTGAAGATATCCTGCCGCCTTTTACATGGAAGATATCCTGCCGCCTTTTGCTATGGAAGGTGTCATGAAGATGGACAAATAGCTGTTTCTCGTAAACTCGCCGCTGCCGCCGATGCCGTTCATGATATCCATTCCGTATAAATGTGAAGAATTTACATTGCCATAGATATCGATCTCAATCGCCGTGTTCATGGCGATAACCCCCAGCCGCCGAATGACCCCTGGATGATTTGAAATTTCTTGTGGCCGCAGCACAATACGAGGGGCAAAGAAGTCTATGTTGTCGATAATTTGTTTCAACTTATGAGATGTAATCGTAAGACTGGTAGCACTGGCACCCAATAATTTTTCATCAAACATGAGATCTACCATGGAATCCTGAAAAACTTCAGAATACATTCTAAACGGCGGGATATCGGGATGACTGCCCAGAGCAGCCAACACGCCATTGGCGACGTTGCCGACGCCTGCCTGAAGCGGCAATAAGTTTTTTGGAAGCCGGCCTTTATGCATCTCTTCCAACAAAAAGTTGACCACATGTTCTGCAATTTGATGGCCGGTTTTATCGGGTGTGGCCAACTCAGTCACATGGTCGGGCTCGTTGCTTTCCACAACGCCGATGACCTTTTTGGGATTAACGACGGCGTAGGGCAAACCGATACGGGTCAGGGGCTCGTAGATATGTATGGGATATCGGTTTGGCGGCGGCGGCATAATAAAAATGTCCGCCATCTCCCTGAGCCGGGGAGATTGATGCCTGTTGATTTCAATGATGATCTTTTCGGCGTATCGAAGATACGTCGGAGAAGCGCCGATGGACGTTGTAAGAAACACCCTTCCGTCAGAAGTAATTTCAGTGGCTTCTACCACCGCAAAGTCGATCCGTCCGAAAAAACCTTCGGCAACGGTCTGCGGAACATGGGAAAGATGCATGTCTACATATTCAACCTCCTGGCGATTGATCTGCCTGCGCAGTACCGGACCCGATTGGTAAGGCGCCCGCCAAGAAACAGCCGCTTCCTGGGCCAGTTCATCATCAATGATGTGACCGCTGGAAGCACCGGTAAGAACCCTTACTTTGAAATGATGGCCTTTTGCATGTTCATCACGGGCACGGGAGGCGATTGCTCTGGGTACGACTTTTGCCGCGCCGGCAGGACTAAAACCACTAAAGGAAACCGTATCACCGTCCTTTATGTATGATGCGGCTTCATCTGCTGTTAAAGTGGGATACGAAGTAACGGTCATCAAAACTATCCTCGCCTATTGTTTAAAAGTTAAGCTCCCTACAGCTCCCGTCCTCTAGACGGGAATATCCCAGCTGCGCTCCAACACCGAGGGATCGGGATCTACACTGCTTCCGCCGTTAGGCGGGATTCCGCGCACAAGCTGCGGGGAATGCGCTCGTTGTGCAGTTCAACACCTGCTAAGATTCCGGTTTTTTTAAGCATGAAACATAAATGCCGATGAAATACAACCGTTTTTAAGGACCTCATTTATTGCCTGTTTGAGGCTGTTAATTGAAGTGTCGCTTTTAATGGCATAGATAAAAACCGGAAGCTCCGGAATTTTCCTTTTAATATCATTTAAAATTTGCCAGCTGTCAAAACTTTCCGAATGGAGTCCCAAAAGCACTAAATCCGGCCGCGTATCTCTGATATATTTCCAGATCAATCCGATGGTGTTTAACATTACGACCTGAAAGTTCGCATGGGTCAGCTCATCATATAGAAGCTTAAGAATCCTCTGTTTGTCGTCGACAATTAGAATATTGGGCATTTTTAATTTCCCGTCCACCCAAATGTGAGATTAAAAAAGTACACGCTCGCAGGTTTCTTTTCTATCAAAGAACTCCCGCAAAAAACATGCCATAGTTTTAAATTTAACAATATACGCTATTTCAATGGGTTACTTTATATTTCTCTTTTCAGTTGAATCAGATCTGTGTCGATATTTTTTTCAGAATGTAAAGAAAACTGATTGCGGTGGAAAAAATGATATCTGGGGAAAATGGAGGGTTGGATTGTTTGCTTTCTCAAATTTACCAGGAATATACCTTTACTCCTTTAATAATATGAAGAATTATCTTCGAACAGAACCGTGTGTTTTTTATAATTAAAAGTTTTTGATGTCGAGTTTTTTTACAGTGTGTAAAACGGCAACGAACACAACGGAATTTTTTTCGATGTTTCAATGATACGGGCTAACCTCTTTTACATCTTGGAAAAAACTACAATATCACTCGTTTTTCTACGCTTATACAAGGTTTCGCCAAAGGAAAGAATACACAATCAAAACAATTTGTTAAAAAGTATTATTGTCGATCATAAAGTGGTACGATTCTTGCTGTTTTATTATTGTATAATTTTAAATGGTCAATACTTGAGCAGGGTCTGATAAACAGTTAATCCGGAGGTCTTAATGGGTATTGAAGAAATTACTGAAATTCTGAGAATGTGTGAGCTCTTTTGTGAACTTTCTGACAATGAATTGCGATCTATTGCCAATTTATGCCAAATTGAAGAGTTTGAAGCCGGAGACAAAATTTATGAACAAGGCGGCCTCGGGACAAAACTATATATTTTAGCGAAAGGACGTGTCGCACTCGAAAGACAGATCGATCTTGGTGGTACTCGCAAGGCGAAGGTTAATGTTTTTTCCCTCATAGAACAAGCAAACAGACGGGTTATGGGAAGCTGGTACACACTTATCGGAAAAAAACACGTTCATATGTGCTCTGCAATATGCGACAAGCCGACCAAGATTGTTTCAATGCGCTGTTCGGATCTTAGAAACACAATGGTTAAGGATTCAAAGGTCCGAATCAAGATATTGGAAAAGCTTGTTTTGTTGCTTCGAGATCGAATCATCAGTTCCTATGAAGCTATCGAAACCCTGTAGCGTTTAAACACCTATTTATTTAAAAAGCCAAAGATTGATGAACTCGTAAAAAGTCAAAATTGAGACGGCAAAGTAAAAGTTCAAGTTCAAGGCGTCGCGAATTTCGTGGAATGAGGCGTACTTATGTACGCCGCAGTGAACACGAAATGAAGCGCAACGCAGAAATTGGACTTTTACGAAGCCGTCAAAGATTTAAAAGCGTCAAATTATAAAAAGGAGGTTTGAAATGGTCGACTCCAACAAGAATATTGAATACGTTCCAGGATTTTATGAGGAAAAAAAGCCGCGTGTTGCTGACTTGGCAGATCGTTATATCCGAGAGTGGGACGAAGAACAGCAAAAAATGGAAAAGGAAGACATTCAGCCTGAAAAATTATTTCCCACCATTTGTTTTTCCCGTATTATCGGCGTCGGGGCAGTTGAAATCGCAGATATTCTGGCAAAGAAAATCGGTTATCGAGTCGTTGATCGACAAATATTGGAACACATCACCAATGAAATAAAACTGAGTAATATAACAACCAGGGATCGTGCCGATGCCCTTATTGATATTTTAGTCAACAAAAATCTTGCCGAATTTTTCTTTAAACGCCTGAGCAACAATCTCTGCAGCCCATCTCGGCTTGTGGATATAGTCGAAATTGATCACCATATCGAATTCACCAGGAATGATACTCTTTTTGCCATAAACATGTTTAAAAAATAATCGTTGTTCTTTATCGGCCTGATCCAAATTGTTAGCAGCTTCTTTTTCCGTCATATTTAATAGCTTGGCCAACCGTTTTATTCGGTGCTCATCTGAAGCGATAAATCTTACAGCCAATATCTGTTCTCTCGGTAGGAGGAGATAAGCACCTCTTCCAACAAAAATGCAAGGTTCCAAGGTGGCAAAAGATAAAATCGTTCTGAATAAGGCATTGATGCTTTCACTCTTTGCGAAGGCCTTTTCACCGACAATCCACGATAAATACTCCGTTATGATATCCGGATACCGTTCATTCAGAAATTCAACCGTTTTTTCACTCAGTTTTTTATCTTTGGCGATATGCTCGAGTATTTCGCGATCAATCACACGGTAGCCGATTTTTTTTGCCAGAATATCTGCGGTCTCCAGAACCCCAACACCAATTTGACGTGAAAAACAAATGGCTGGTTGAAACTTAGCTTTAGATCTTATTCGTTTTAGTTTGAGATGCCTTTTCTCCCATTCGCGGAAGTAGTTATGAACAGCGACAGCAGGATCCAGTCTCGTTTTCCTCAATAATGCCGGTACATATCTGGTTTTTTCATTTTTGCCTTTCATTGCAATCTCCACATAATTCTAAGATAAATTTTATATTTTGTTTTGAAGAAGCACTGAAGTTCTTTGTCCCTATCGGAGTTAAAGGAAAAACAACGACTTTTGTCATCCTTAGCAAGGATCCGAACTTTGTCGCGGGAAAACAATACGTTAAAGCATGAGAATAGAATGCTTTTTTTTTCGGTCGGTCTGTCAAGGGAATAAAAAAGGGGAGAGAAACCATATTGCTTGTGCGTTGCTCTCCCCCCACAGATGTTCTATTCTTCGCCTTCATATCTGAAGGAAAGATTTACCCTGGCACGATAAGCAACCACTTTCCCGTTATCGATCTTCAGGTCTAACTTGTTAATTTCCCCGATTCTAAGACCTCTAAGAGTTTTGGCTGCTGTCTCTACGGCATTTTTAGCGGCATCCTCCCAGGAAGAACTGCTGCTCCCCACCAATTCTATGATTTTATAAGTGCTCTCTTTCTCTTTCATAACGATTCTCCTTTATTCTCGGTACCATTAAAAGCGGTTATCCCGGCAGGGCCGTGATGATCGTAGGGGCTTTGACCATTTCATAAAGTTGCCTTTTGACGCTTTTATAGCGCTCGAAATAGACCCTTGCGACCGCTCTTAGAAAAAGGTATCCTATTTGATAATCTTTTTGGAAGAGATCGAACAATTTATCGGCATCCATCGCCATGACCTCAGAGTCTTCCATACATATGGCATTCAATGTATATTCCTGAGGTTTCATAAAACACGCCGTACCAAAGAGTTCCCCTTTTTCCCTGTTTTCAAAAGCAATGCCGATATCTCTTTCCGGATCGATCTTTCGCAGGCTCACCCACCCCTTGGTAACAATAAAAATGTGGTTGGCCCGGTCTCCTTCCTTGTAAATTTCAGAACCCTTTTTGAAGGTTTTTGTCTCCGTGACTTTTACAAGTTCTGCCAACTGTTTTTCTGAAAACGCATTAAAAAAATCGAATTTATTGAGGTCGTTAACTTTTGTCATAATGATCCTCCTTTTTTAAAATAGTTAAGCTGAATTTACCACCATTAGGTCACAATCCATAAGGCCCTTCTTCTGATAATGTGAATGACCTTGTTACTCACTCTTCCCAGCAAGAATTCCTGAACCTTCGACAAACCTCTTCGACCTAAAACAATGGTTCCGTAATCTCCCTCCCTCGCCTCTTTGACGATCGCCTCTGCGCGACTGGGAACGCCGGAAACCAATTTGGTATTAATTTGGTCGGATGTGAAACCGGCTTCTTCCAATCGGCGTTTTGCTTTATCGAAAATAGCAATTGCCCCAGCTTCCGCATCCTCTAAGCTCTCTTTTGGGAAAAATAGATGCGCGATACCTGAATGAATAGATTGATCACCTCGGATGGCGTGAAACAAGTTTATTTTGAAATCGAAACCACCAAGTATTTGAGCAACATAATCTACAACCCGTAGAGCATTTTCTGAGCTGTCAATGGCCACAAGAAATTTGTCGTCAGGAGGTAATTCGCCGATCATCAAAACCGGCAGGAACGCCACTTTTTCAACAATTTTTTTGGCAACACTTCCAACAATGATCTCTTTATAGGTGCCCGTGCCCCTTCGTCCAATAATAACTGCACTATACCCATTCTTTGCTTCTTTGACGATGTCTCGGGCAATACCTTCTTTTCTGTTATGGATTCTTATTGACACGGCATCCGGGGAAAAACCTGAACGGAGAAGATTCTGTTTTGCCTTATCCATGGATTTTTGAATCTCTTTTTTCTGCTGCATTTCCCACGCCATGACCTGCGGGGCGGATCGACTGAATAGAGGGTCTTTTTCAAGGTCCAAATAAGACTCGGGTATACTGCTGAAAACGTTAAAAAGAACAATTTTCATTTTATGAAAGGGGGCAATTTTGCTTACATAATTTATCGCATGAAAAGCATGTTCGGACCCGTCAAAGGCCAGTAGTACTTTTTGTTGAGATTTATTTTTCATGATGAACCTTCCTTTTTCTGTCGTATTTTCTATACACTCGATATTATTTAAAAATGTTTTGGTTGCTTAATGTCCTTGATCGTAATATAGGGAAAAGCAATAATTATTCCAAAAACAAAGTGACACTTAAATTGTTTTAACAAATTGTAATTATTGGAAAATAATTCAGTTTTATGCGAATATAATTCGGAATTGCAAAAATAACCTGTCGGATATTTTTACAACGTGTAAAAAGCAAGATCGGTTTCTATTCGTTCACTTTGCCCAAAATTCAAACTTTTCTAATCGTAGAAGATGCCAACAACTTACGCCAATGCGATGAACACCGGCAAAATCTGCCTCTGAAATTGTCTGAAGTTTACAGTTTGTAAAAAAAGCGGACAGATTTCTTGACTGCCGCGAATGTTTTTTGCTGTTTTTTAAGGCTATATTATAAATTAAATTATATATTTACAGTGTGCTTTCTTTAAACCTTTCCGTGGCACAATAGTTGCAAAAATAGTGATTAAAAATTTTTGAGATCTTTTTGGTGAAATACATAATTCTTAAAGGGCTTCATAAATCAAAAAAGGAGGTATACGATGGTTGTACAAATCGGAGGCATAAAATACATACCGGGAATGTACGAAAAAAAACGACCCACCGGTTCACAACTGGCCGATAATTATTTTCGCGATCTGGATAAAAAATTGATTGAAAAGAAAAAAAAGGAAAAACGACCCGAGATTTTCCCCACGATTTGTTTTTCTCGAAAAATCGGTGTTGGAGCACTGGAAGTTGCAGATATACTGGCAAAAAAGATCGACTATAATGTGGTCGACAGGGAATTGCTTATGCATATCGCCCAGGAAGCGAAATTGAGCGAAAAAACGGTCGCCTATTTTGATGAACGGTATCCCGGCGTTTTGAACGAATTTGCAAAACTTCTCTTTGGTGAAAAATCCTTTATCAAAAGCGACTATAGCCGGCATCTTGCTAATGTTGTGCTTTCCATTGCCGGTTTGGAGCCCACAATTTTTGTCGGCAGGGGAACCCATTTAGTAATTCCCCGAGACCGGGTACTGGCGGTTCGATTTATCTGTTCAGACGAACATCGGATTAAACGGTTGGCCAGAATTCTTAAAGTGAAAGAAAAGGAGGCTGCCGACAAGTTATCGCAAATCGATAAGGAACAAAGACAATTTTTTAAAAAGGCGTTTGACAAAAAAGATGCGGTACCGTACGAATTTGATATGGTGATCAATTTTGACTATATCAAGAATACAAAAGATGCAGCGGAGATTGTTGAAGTGGCTTTTAAGAAAAAGTTTGCCAAAGAACTTTCATAATCTTGACAAACCGGAAAAGCAAAATATTTTTTTCACGAAACGATAACAACAAAAAAGCACGAAAAAGATAAAATTTCGTGCTTTTTCATTTTTCGCCCGGAGCGAGCCTTGGATGTATAAAAAAACGAATACCCTCAAACATCTCATTTTCTGTCAATTGGCGGCGAAAATTCCGGGTTGGCAAGACCGTTGAACCCATTTGCGGTGTGAGCATCGCTGAATTCTTCGCTGAGCACCAAACGTTTGACTTGTTCAAGGTACTCTTCATAGCGTGAGAGGTAAAACGACAGGGGACGAGGAAAGTTGATTCCCAGAATACCGTCAATAAACATCTGACTAATTTCACGGTGGCGCTGAAGGGTGTACTGTGAGCTTACCATGATGTGACGCTCATCTTCGGAAAGCGTACGTAAGAATTGCGGCAGAGCGACACGGGAACGCGGCTGATACATCCAAAAGTATAGCATATCCATGGCATGGATCATGATAATTTTTTCCAGATCCCGGGCTTCAGCATTTGCTTTCCGATTCACATCGGATGAATACCCAAGAATTTTGAAAGACTCCACATTCGGATAGAGCAGTTCCAGTTGAGCATAAATGTCCAAAAGCTCTCTGAACTTGTTATTGTACTCCCGCAAACGCGTCCGGATATTCTTGTACCGGTCGGCCGTTCCTTCTATGAAACCGGCAACAAAATCCGATGCGGCTTTGGATATGATCGCTGCCCACTTTTGCAGAATATCATTGACGCCCACCGTACCGGACATGGTTAGGATGCCGCCGATACCGGCATTCAATAATACGGCCACGGGAATTGACAGGAGACTGCGGAAGAAGTTTCCATAAACCGCGCCTTTGGGTAACCCCCGTAAAATATTATGGCTGGACAAATAGATACCGTTGGCCAGCGCCATAAATGTATACAGAAGCACCGGGCTGGTCTCCGTCGTGATGCCAAACCCCCGATCCAATATCACGGTTTTTACCACGTAATCCAGTAACGGTACGGAGAAACCGGTGAAAAGCAGAGAATCCGTGATACGCGTCCAGCTGATGTAATCATTCCAATTCAAAAGCGGTGAGCGGCGAAAGCCGCCACCTCCCAGAACAGATTGAAGAATATTGCGCAGTCCGGTAATTCCGAACCAGATAAAGGCCCCCAGATAGGCCAACACCCACCAGTCCTTGGTCAGGGCAAAGGTTAGAAAAGCCGGAATAAATCCGATCAGTACCTTGAGACCATTTTTCAGATTGGAGTTCAAATAGCTCCAGCGAAATCGCCGCCATCTTTCCGGCGATTCCGGCGGCTCAAGATAGAGCCCGTTGACAATTTTCTTTTGAGCACCGCCAAGGGTCACGATGTTGCCCGGGGTGACCATACGGGTAGAGGTGGCCTGGACCTGCCAGCCTTCCCGGTGTGAAACTCTCAACAAGCCGAAAACGGGAAGGATCTTCGCCAATCCGGATAGTATTTTGTCAAACGGTCTGCCCGCTTCATGTGGAACATAAACCGTGTATTTGTAGGCATTGATTCTAATGGGAATGGTTTCACGAAGATCTGTTCGACAATCCAGCACAATTTGCCGCTGCGCCCGTTTCGGCAGCGTTTCCTTGATCGCCAGCCCCATCCCGTGAACTTTGGGGGAACGGCCCGTGGAGTCGCTTCCGATCCTTGCTTTGAGCGGCCTTCCGGTGTAGTAAGACTTCAATATATCGATATCGTAGAGAATCGTAATCAGCTTGTCTATTTGTTGGGCATTGCTCGAAGTTCCTGACCCCTTGAGATCCTCAATAATCTCACGAATTATTTGCTTTAGACGAATCGGACTCCCTTCGTTGATCGCCTCCTGCAAACGGCTTATCTCAGCAATATGGGCGGTCTTGCCCGCGGCATGATCTTTAAGATTGAATATCTCGAGCCGGGTGATCATCCCTTGGCAATCGTATAGAAGCTCAAGAACATCCCCGGCTTTCAAGTTGGTTAAATTCAGCGTCACCCGGTACCCGGTATGAAGCTGAGTCAGCCGTTCCAAAATTTCAAATGGATTCAGTCGCAACAGTTCCGGGACACCCGGACCATCGTCGGGCATCTCGGGATACCTGATCTCGGGATTTTTTTCAGGTTCCAGATAACCGTCGATGACGGATTCGAGGTCCAGCGTGTTCATCGACTCGATCCATTGGGTGATGGTATTGCGCCGTTCGGGACTTGCCGAGGAAAACTCTACCCTCATCCGCTCGGTTTCCCCCTGCAACACCTTCAAGATCCGGTTGTGAATGAATTTCGCCAGATGCAATCTCGATTTCTGCCCGATACCCACATACTCCAGAAATTCTTGTTTATCAATCGGAGGCAACTCGATGCCGTAAATCCGATTGATCTCCGGCCGGTGGCTTTCATTAAATTTCTTTCGAAGCGCCGGGACATATTCTTGCTGATACAACGACACCTTGCGGCCGGCTTCCATGATCTTCATGACCGTCGGTTCGGCAAGAAAGCAAAGGAATGCCTGTGCATCGCTAAACCCGCGAGGAACCCATATCAGCTGCACGTATTTGTCACGGAATCGTGCGAAAAACTCAATGCCGATTCGAATGTCGATGTTTAGAATTTTGGCGGCTTCAAGAAGTTCTGCCGCAAAACGCGGCTCGATAAAGTTGTAGTGGATTACCCGCAGGCGTTGGATACCTTTTATCCATGCATCCATGATAAGATGGGTGGAAGACTTGCGCCCTTTTGTGTTGACATCATGTACGTGATCGTCAAATGCAATTTGATTCCAATCTTCGGGCATTTCCAAAAGATGGTGGCGCTTGAGTTGCCGGCGGATGATGCTCGGTTTCCCGGATGCCGCTGTCCGGAAGTCATGGGCCAGTTGGAGTTGCTTTCGGTAATCGCCGTGAACCCGCACCAGGTCCTTCATGATTTGCAGTAACACCCTGGCGGTATTTTTGGGCATCGGGCCTTCGGCCGTATCGATCACTTCATTGCGCAACAAACGCAAAGCATTGATACGATCTTCAACCCCGCCGACTTCCAGAGAACTTAAGAGGTGGACAACCGCGTAGGCAATCCGCAATCCTCTGGTTTCGGTCATTTCCTTGATGCCGTGGGAGTGAAAATACGGATAGTAAAATCGGCGGGCGTACTTCGTGCTGCTTTTTCCTTGCAGCACGTCGTTGACGATTCGGATCAGTTCGTGGTCGCGTTTATCAAAAAGAAATCCAGAGATTTTATCGTTCATAACAGGACAATAATAAGAACTCGTTATATCGAGTTGGGTTTATCCAAAATTCAAGATTGTAGTTTTCCGATATTTAGAAAAAAATGTGGGCTTCAATGACCCCTCGCATCTATTTCCATTGAATCCCGGTTCACGCTTTTGATTAACTTTATTATAGCAAAAGCGATGCCATTAAGTAAATGCCTTTTGTTTTATACTTCAACTTGTTGAAATTGTGAATAAATGCACCATGAAAACTGTTTTTGGTATTATGATTATATGCATATTATTATTGAAAGTTTTTACCTGAATCCTGCATGAAAATTGATGAGAATCTTTATAATCCTTAATTGAGAGGGTTTAAACAACATCATTACATCATACATTTTACCCAAATACTAAATCGGATGATGTTCTTTTTTTCTCATCAATTTTCACCCCAAAGGGCGAGTCGGAGGCTTTCATCTGCTGTGTTATTAAGGGCTCGCAATAGCAAAACTATGACTTCGCCCTTAAGTGCCTTGCAGATGAAAGCCTCTGGCTCGTGCAAAATCCAGGTTTTATTTTCAAGGCGTATTTTTAGGTCTTTAAATCTTCCGCGCACAAGGCAATGTCCTGTCGCTTTAACAAGGCGTTCAGGATGGGTGGAGGCAAAATGGTGGTGAACATAATTACAATAACCATCATAGAAAAAATATCATCCGGAAAAACACCGAGGGCTTTTCCTGTTGCAGCAAAAATCAAACCGACTTCACCTCTGGGTACCATGCCCCAGCCGACAATCGATTTACGAACTCGGCCGGCTGCGAACCCGGAGATGATCTTTCCGCCAAAGGCTGCAACAGAAATAGCCAAGGCCAACAGCAAGATACGTGCATTAAATAAAGTTTCAATCCTCACTTCCATGCCCGTCAGCAACGAAAAAGATAGGGACCAAAAAGTACCCCAACGGCTGAATGAGTTCTTTGATATGGTTACGTGCGAGCGATTCCAACACATTTGAAACATTCTTTCTCACTTCCGGGCTTGCCTGCTTGATGCTTTCATTGATGTCGGAGACAACACTGGGGTCATCAAAGTGTCGAAAATGAACCGGTTCCAAAACCAGTCCGGCGGCAAAGGCGCCGACAATGGCAGCCAGGCCGATCAATTCCGCAACGTAGGCAAAAATCAAACCGAAGCTAACTGCCAAAATAAGTTTCATACCGATTCCCGGGTTTATTTTTGAAAAAAGCCGTCCCAGCCTTGGCGCGAGAAGCTGTCCTAAAAAAATGGCACCACCTAAAAAGAGAACAGCCTTGGCGGTAATCCAGCCAATGTCAATGAGACTGACCCTGCCGGACTCCGCCATGGCTTTAACAACAGCCAGAATCGTCAAACCTATTACGTCGTCAATGACCGCCGCACCCAGAATGATTTGAGCCTCAGGGGTTTTCAGTTGACCCAGATCATGGAAAACCCGTGCCGTAATACCCACCGAAGTGGCCGTCAGAATCGCTCCCACAAAAAGATGCGCATTGAAAGAAAGCTCAGGCAAAAGAAGGGGTCCGACGACAACGGTACCCAGAAGAAACGGTGCAATAACCCCGACAATGGCAACGAGAAAGGCCTGAGGACCCACTTTAAGCATTCTTCGGATATTTGATTCAAGGCCAACCTGGAAGAGTAAAATGACAACACCGATTTCAGCCAAAAACCGCATAACGACATCTTGCCGAATCGGTTCAAAAAAATTGAAACCAGCCAAAGCCATGTTGCCCAATATAATCCCGACCAACAGTTCGCCCAAGACCGCAGGCTGCCCAAATCGTTCTACCAGATTTGATAATTTGGCTGCCAGGATAATAATGGCGATCCACAAAAAATCCATGCCGGTGTTGAGTCCGTTTCTCCCTGATTCACCGGCGACCACATCGGCAAGAGGGAAAAAGAAGAGCAGAAAAATCGTCACAACCGCCACGAAACCATTTGTCCTCATCTGTATTTATAACTCCGCTTGACGATTCAAAAAAGCAACAATGGTGAGTTCGTAAAAAGTCGAGTCCATGATGTCTCGAATTCAAAAATCAGGGACAACGTCTCCTACTTGACTCTGCGGGTTCTGATGATCAGCAATGGACGGTCAATTTTTTGCAGTACGCCTGCAGTAACACTGCCATAAAAGGTTCGCGGCAATCCGCTAAGGCCGTGACTGGCCATTACAATAATATCCACATCCATTTCTTCGGCGGCGGTCAATATCGACTTCACCACCGGACCATACACAACATGTACGTCTGCTTTAATACCTTTATCTCGGAATTCCGTTTTGATTTGGGCCAGATAAGATTCCGACGCTTTCTTTCGCGTATCAAACTTTTCGTGACATTTTGCCAGATCTACGACCTCATCCCACTCTAGCATGACATACAATTCCTCAACGCGAAGAAAAATTATTTCAGCGCCATATCGATTCGCCATTTCCTCTGCATGGGGCAAAACTGCTTCTGCTCTTTTCGAACCGTCCAGAGGGACCAGTATCTTATTATACATGACAAGTCTCCTTTGATAACACAGTTGCATAGATGTTAAACAAAATCAGCTAAAGTAAATGACATCATGATCACTTTCTCCGGTTTCACGATGTCTTATACGACTTCATTAAAAGCAATCGTTATGCCAACATACGTCATCCCCATAGAAACGTTATAAAAGTCTGAAATAAAGTCATAATTCCAATAAAGATGGGGGGAGTGTCATGAGGCGACAATGAAACTGCCGTCAGTTTTTTTTACAGAATGTAAAAGCAACATACGCTGTAGATCTAATATAGGATCTTATGAATAGTTTTTTGATGAAGACAGCGTTGTTTTCTAAGGGATTTTTAGCGCTGTTTAAAAAAGAGTAGGTATAAATATTTACCTGAATTTTATAAGTTTTTAAAATTACCAATGCTCCATACATGTTTAACGTCGACAAGGGATAAAAGGGTGTTTTCGATTGGTATGGTTCTTGCTATTTTTTAAATTGGCGTTCTCTGATGTCATGATCTATCATGTTTGCAAAATGCATATATAAAATCCGGTGATAAACCATCGGTTGAAAGGCGGTTTTAAAATGGCAAAAAAAGTCAATCTTGATAAAGAATGTGAATTCTTTACAGCAGAAAGGCTCGATGAAATCGTCATACTCCGCTTAAAAGAAAATCTTCTTTTTCGCGCAACTGATTTAAGTGAAAGAGATAAGGTGATAGATTATCTTGAACAGGTTTCAATAACAGATTCCATCAAAGTCGTCGTCTTTATGAGTTCTCCGGAGGGTAAGGGAAGTGAAGAATAT
The DNA here is from genome assembly GCA_963706295.1 of uncultured delta proteobacterium. GTDB lineage: Bacteria > Desulfobacterota > Desulfobacteria > Desulfobacterales > UBA11574 > UBA11574. The sequence continues at coordinate 199,272 of CAVPLW010000009.1, forward strand.
TTTGATTTTTATCATCGGGTCTTATCCTCGAGATTGCATGACAAGGATGTTCACAGATTGCACAATGTTTTTACTCAAATCATATTAAAAATCGTGGAATTAAATAAAATCGTGGTGCATGCGAACCGCGGGAAGGTAATATCGCTATTTTTAAACTTCAGCCTTGCCTGTGACTATAGAATCGTTGCCGACAACACGGTTTTTCAGAATCCTTATTACAAACTGGGACTGGTACCTATCGGCGGCGGTGCTTTTTTTCTCTCCAGGCGCCTGGGTCGGAGCAAGGCTCTGGAAATCCTGCTGTCCGACAAGGATATCACCGCGGATGAAGCCATGAAACTGGGTATTGTAGACAAGGTTGTCCCTCAGGAAGAACTTGAAAAAGCCGCAGTAGATACGGCACGGTATTTTGCTCAAAAACCCGCCGGATCATTGGCGGGTCTCAAAAAACTTATAAATCATTCCATGATAGGTCTAAAAGACTACATGGCAATTGAATATAAGGAACTGATAAAGGTATTGGACATCGGTTATTAATTCCTGAATCTTTCATGAAAAATGATGAGAATCTTTATAATCCTTAATTGAAGAGGGTTTAAACAACATCATAGCATCATACATTTTACCCAAATGGTAAATCGGATGATGATCTTTTTTCTCATCAATTTTCACCCAAAGGGCGAGTCGGAGGCTTTCATATGCTGCGTTATTAAGGGCTCGCAATAGCAGACTATGGCTTCGCCCTTAAGTGCCTTGTATATGAAAGCCTCCAATTCGTGAAAGATTCAGGTAATAGACGCAGATTTAAAACTTCCTTACCCTTCAGCTATTTGTTTACCCGATGCAATTTTGGTTGCTGTTTTTCAACATTCCTTTTTCTTTTCGGGAAACGGATAATGTTCGGTTCGTCCGGACGATCTAATGGAATGCTATCAGCCGTCGGATCTTTTTTGTTTGGTTTATGATAACCTTTTTGACTTAAAATTTCATTGATATCAGAAGAATCGATATTCTGCCGGTATACGAGCGGCCGCCGGAGCATCTTTTCATAAATATCGATATACTGTTGGGCGGTGACCTGATGATTAAATGTAGCGGCGCTTTCTGTCATTATTCGACGGATCTGCCGTTCTTTTTGCTTAGGGGACATCATATAAAACTGCATGGCCTGATCAACGGCCCACGACAGACCGCCTGAATCGAATGTTTTGAACAAAAACCCGTTTCCCGTATCTTTAGACACATCCAAATGTGTGACCGTATCGTGAATGCCCCCGGTATCGTGAGCCACCGGAAGGGCACCGTATATGGGCCCGATCATCTGGGGAAGACCGCAGGGTTCAAAGCTTGAAGGCATCAACACAAAATCCGACGCCCCATAGGCCTGGCGGGCCAAACGATCGTTGAAGCCGCATATTGCCACGCGATCTGATAAATTATGTAAGCGAACGATGTCTTTAAAATGCCTTTGAAACTCCCCGTCTGCCACAAAAACAATCTCAAGATTCTGTTTCCAATAACGGGCAACGACGTCATAAAGTATATCCGCCAGCAACCGGCATCCCTTTTGAACCGGGTCCAGACGGGAAGGCCAAAAAAAGATGGGGGCTCGTGTATCCTGGATCAGACCTAAATTTTTTTGAAACATCCGTTTATTGGTCTTTTTCCCCAAAACATGGTTGGTTGCGGAATACATGCAGGACTGAACCTCATCAATGGATGGGTGATAAGATGGGTCGGGAGCATTCAGAATCCCGACGGCACATCCGGCATTACGTTTGTTGGCCAGCTCTTGCTGCATGAAGCTTTTCACAAATCCGTGCCGGCCTTCGATCATCTCTTCCAAAAATTTCGGGCTTACGGTATTTACAAAATGTGCGGCAAAAACACCGCTGGCAAGGAAATCTACAGGAACAGCATCCCTTATCTGTTCATAAGTGGTCGGGTAATGCTCAAAATAAAGGTTCTGCCAGAATGAAGCACCGTCGATACCCCTGTCCTCGATTTCAGAAAGCGTGCTTTTAACCGTATGGATGTTGTGAATGGTAAACAGACAGGGAATGCCCAATTGTCTGGCCATGGCCGGAATCAGGGCGGTCATCCAGTCATTGCAATGGATTAAATCCGGCTGAACTTTGGGAACAATATTGTTGATGACCTCTCGCTGAAAGGCCAGCGAGATTTTAACGTTTTCAAACCCATTACCGGAATAGATATGCTTGCAGATAGAAAAAAGCCCTATCTTGAGCCAGATGAATTCTTTCGTCCGGAACGCTGTTTCCTTATTTTACTGAGTTCTCTTTTTACAATTGGAGACAAATTGCCGTTGAATATGGATCGATAGTCCGGAAGGGCCACATGGACATCGGCGCCCTGATTGTAAAGTGCACTGATCAAGGCTGCCGACACATCTGCAAGCCCCCCTGCTTTGGCATTCAAGCCATTGGAATTTTGACCCATGCCATGGGGAAGATAGGTGACCTCAGGGGTCACCATCAGAACTCGGGGATTGGTTGGAGAATTGATCATGATCTGCTGCTCCTTTGGATCTATACCTTTGGTCTGACATCATCAGAGTGCATTGCTACCCTGCGATGCAATTGTGTCCCCATATTCTCCGGTGAATGTCAGACTTTTGGATAGTTTTTTGATGGAACAATTTTTTTGAAATACTTCCAGACCAAAGGGATGAACGGAAGAAAGCGCGCAAGTATGAATAAAAACCTTTCCGCCATTGCCGTGATATTTTTCAAGGGTATTGATCAGTTCATAGGCGGATGACCCGTCAAAGTCTCCCATGAGCTTAAGGTGAAGATTCTTGCTGTTTTGATGGGAAAAAATTCTGAAATTTGACGCCATGGCTTTCCTCCTTATCGTTGCCGTACTTTTATGCCTTTGTTCGAACCGATACCGTCTTCCCGCCCGACGAGAGCATTTTTCAACCCTGATCAGCCCGTCTCGTATGCCTGTCAGGCTGATGCGGGCAGACTATGCCGGAAGGGATTGGCCGGATTAAGCTTCGGGCAAGTTAATAACACTGTTGTAAGTTCCGAAGCAGTTCGGGCATAAATGGTCGTTCCGGGGGTCTTCTCTCCACTGCCCATCCACCAGAAACTTGTATTCATAGTTTCCGGGGGGGAGCATCACCGCCTTATTCCACATCCCATTTTCATCCCTTTGCATGGGGTGCTTTTCCGGACTCCAGTTGTTAAAATCTCCCATCAAGAAGACCTCTTTGGCCTCGGCCGCTTCCAATGAAAACGTCCATTTTTGCCGTTTAATTTTCTCTTTTGATTTGCTCTTAGACATGTCATACCTCCTTGAATAAAGGTTTCGGAAATTCTACAGCTTTTTGAAAAAACAAATAATTTATTTGCCATAATTACCTGACGACGTATTGAATTGTGAACGAAGCAGACTTATTTAATCTTTTTGTGTTTTTTTCAGACAGTATTCTCGCCAGAAGCAGTCTTCCCGGTCACAGTTCCCGTCTGCCTTGCCAAAACAATCCGGGTTTCCCTCAATGTGCTGAATGCTTCGAATGAGGTGTGTTAAATCCGGAAAATGCTCTTTTGAGTTATTGTTAACCTTGTCAACCATTTAAACCTATTCAAGTTTCCAATATTCTTCCGCACAGAGGCGATGAACTGAGCAAACCGACTTAAATAGATTGATGAATTATCTATTATCGACTTTGTTGGTTTTGTCCATAGGGGGGTGGCTTCATTTTTTCTGGGTAAATTTCCTAGGCGGGAATTCCCCCCATACAACGGAGGAAAATTTCTGGCGATCTTATAGGACTATAATTGATTTAAAGCGTTCAATTGGGTGTCATTACCTGTTTGTTATCAGATAGTTGGAGATGAATTTGTTCAGGTTTTATATATCCCAGAGGGTCATTTTATACGTGTTAAATCGCCGCATTTCGTTTTGTGATTATGGACCACCGAAGATCCTTATTTGATGGTGGTTTATGAGAAGTTGGTTTAACGTATAGGGAATTTTTGATGGCAAGTTGGATGAGAAAGTGCACAGAAAAATGTGCATCAATTCACTGTTTTCTGTGCATGCTTTTGGCTGTTCAAAGTTCCTGGTGATTATTCATTATGATAAAATTAGGATTTACTTGACCTGACACCAGAAAAATATGATATTTGTATATAAATTGTTGTTGTGAATGGTTTAGACCTGATCTCTCTGAAACTGTACCAACTTATAATGTCCAAACAGGTGCAACTGCTCCCGGTACTTTGTTAGCTGTTTATTTCGATTATGATTTTTCAAGTATAATAGGTAATTTTGGTGTTGAGGGTATTCATTTTGATCTATACGCTGAGCTTAGCGGCAAATTTGTTGACAAAGCTCCCTTTTCTCATGATGCTTCTGCAGTGCCAGAACCCACAACTATACTCCTTTTAGGAGCTGGACTTGTAGGACTTGCAGGATTTGGACGAAAAAGGTTTAAGAAATAATCAAACCAAGAGGTAATTTCTCTTTCCTCTAAAGGGCAGGGTCAGAAATGGCCCTGCCCTTTTTTATTATTCGAGCTTTCGATATCTGGTACCTGCAATGTATCTTGAATATTGAAGTCGGTTCAGCGATTGTGATATCGTTTTATCAATAAGGCAAACCTTTTTCGAGGGTTTGTTTTTTTGCAATTTTGTAAGAAATAGGATATATGTACTGAAAATTGAAGTGCTTGAACCTGTGATTATAAAGCTATCAAAGGTGGGCAGCCACTACAACTGCTATAAATTGATACCAAAAGGCCGTGTTTACGTGAAGAAAGATATGCAATCCTTAATTCATGCCATGTCTCTTTTCCACTTCTATAAATATTGCGGTCATAATTCCTTTATGTTACCTAAATACTAAATGCAGTATTATCTCAAATCAATGAAAAATATGGCCAAAAACAGGGAAACCCTATATAGGCGTCCAATTTTGAAAAGGTTCATTAAGGAGATAGTATCATTTAAGATGAATAAGGGGTTTTATGATTTGTGTTGTCGGTGAAATTTTATTCGATGTGTTTCCGTCTTACAAACGCCTGGGAGGTGCCCCCTTTAATTTTGCCTTTCACCTGAAAAATCTCGGTTTTCCCGTTCGATTTATCTCGAGAATCGGAAATGATACCGACGGCAAAAAAATCCTGGGTCTGTTGGAGATGTATAGATTCGACCTGAATGATATTCAGTTGGATGATATTCACCCCACCGGAACGGTAACGGTCAAACTTGACGAGTATGGCGTGCCGCAATTCCGGATTACTTCCGATGTGGCTTACGATTATATCGAGTTTATACCGGAGGTTCACCGGGAATTAATCCGTCAAGCCGAGCTGGTTTATTTTGGATCTTTGGTGCAGAGATCTCAACAGGGTTTTGAGAATGTACAAAAAATCATTGCCGGTAAAGCGTCATCGGCTGTTGGTTTTTATGACATTAACCTGCGGCCGGATTGTTATAATGATCGATTGATTACCGAATCGCTTTTAACGGCAAATGCAATAAAGTTAAACCAGGAGGAGTTTGAGGAACTGAAACGCCTCATGATGTTTGAAAAAAACAGCCGCAGTTTTGTTCAACATCTGCTGGATGCGTATGGACTGAACATCATATCACTGACCAAAGGTCATGAAGGAAGCGATCTATATACCAGAAACGGTAATTTCAGCATTGACGCGGTAAAACCAGAAATGGTTGCCGATTCTGTTGGTGCCGGTGATGCTTATGCAGCAATGCTTGCTGCAGGTCTTATTAAAAATATGCCGCCGGAGATAATAATACAAAATGCCTCTGCCTTTGCGTCATCGATCTGTGAGATAAAAGGGGCAATTCCCGGGACAGAAGCTTTTTACGAGCCATTTCAACCGATGTTCGCTGAAGGAGAGTAAAGTGCCGACTCAAAGCCTATATATTCAAATGTTCAGCATTCACGGTCTGCTGAGGTCCGAAAGCATGGAGCTTGGCCGTGATGCAGACACCGGTGGACAGATAAACTATGTCATTGAACTCGGCCGCCATTTAAGCCGGGCTAAAGAGGTTGAAAAGGTCGATCTTTTCACTCGGCTGATTGTGGACAAAAAGGTTTCTGAAGACTACGCCCAACCCATTGAAAAAGTAAATAAGAAATTCCGGATCGTTCGAATTCAGTGCGGCGGCCGCAAGTACTTCCGCAAGGAACTTTTATGGCCTCACCTGGACGAATATATTGACAAGACCATTAAATTCATCAAACGTGAAAATGCCATTCCGGATGTTGTACACGGTCATTATCCGGATGCCGGGTATGTGGCCATGCATATGTCACGCATTTTCGGAACACCTTTTGTGTTTACCGGTCATTCCCTGGGCAGGGCCAAAAAACAAAAGCTCCTGAACGAAGGTGCGAAGGAAGCAGAGATCAATAAAAAATACAAGATCGACCACCGAATTGCCGTTGAAGAAGAACTGCTGAAAAATACGGACCTGATTGTCGCAAGCACGACTCAGGAAGTTAATGACCAGTATGGCATGTATCAACACGGTGATCTGCCTGATTTTCAGGTTATACCGCCGGGGCTTAATCTCGACAAATTTTACCCCTATTATCACGATATTCTACCTGAGAGTGAAAAGTCCGAAGCGGAGATGTATGCCCAGGCCTCTATTTTACAGGAGTTGAACCGTTTTTTTTCCCATCCCGACAAACCGCTGATCCTGGCTTTATCTCGACCGGACGAACGTAAAAACATTTCCGGGCTTATCAAAGCTTACGGCGAGGACCGAGGACTTCAAGCCATAGCCAATCTGGCGGTTTTTGCGGGGATTCGGAAAGATATCGAGACAATGGAAGAAAACGAGAGAGATGTACTGACCCGTATGCTGCTGCTCATGGACAAATATGATCTATACGGCAAGATGGCGATTCCCAAAAAGCACGACTTCGAATATGAAGTTCCGGAGCTGTATCGTGTGGCTGCAAGCAAAAGGGGTGTGTTTGTCAATCCGGCATGGACGGAGCCTTTTGGCCTGACCCTGTTGGAGGCATCCGCCACCGGCCTTCCTGTTGTTAGTACACAGGACGGCGGACCCCAGGACATTATTGCCAACTGCCAAAACGGCATTCTGGTAGATCCGAGTGATACGATAAAAATTGCTGCCAGTATCAGACAAATTCTCACCGATGACGAAAAGTGGGATCGATATTCGAAAAACGGTATCATTAAGGTTCGTGAGTACTACACCTGGGAACGCCATGCTCAAAAATATATCGAAGAAGTAAAACAGCTCGCAGCAGCACAAAAAACCTCGGATATGCAGGTCACCGTTCCCTCGGATTCGATCGGAAAACGATTGGTCAAGCTCAACTATTTTTTAATTACCGATATTGATTACACGCTGATCGGCGGAAACAATGGCCATCTTCAAAATCTGATCGAATTGCTCAAAAAACATCGAATGTCTATCGGCTTCGGCGTTGCCACCGGCCGCGATGTAACATCCGCCGTTGAATTTTTGAATGAACACGGCGTGCATCATCCCGACGTGATCATTTCATCGGTGGGTACGGAGATCTATTATGGCAAGGCATTGCAGTATGGGCAGGGATGGGAGACTCACATATCGAACCAATGGGATCGGGAAAAGATCGTCACGCTTCTCGAACGTTTCGGTTTTCTGAGATACCAGGAGGAATCGAACCAGAGTCGATTCAAAATAAGCTATTATATGGCCCCCGGTAAAGATAGGATGGCCAAGATCCACGATCTGTTGTCCAAAAACAAATGCCGCTACTGCCTAATCTATTCCGGTCAGAAGTATCTGGATATCCTTCCATTCCGGGCTTCCAAAGGGAAGGCCATCCGGTATTTGAGTTACAAATGGGAAATCCCGCTAAGAAACTTACTGGTTTGCGGGGATTCCGGCAACGATGAAGAAATGCTTCGTGGAGAGCCTCTGGCCGTTGTGGTAGGTAACTACAGAAAAGAGCTTGAAAAATTAAAAGGCGCCAGAAATGTTTATTTTGCCAAAAGCGAATACGCCGGCGGAATCCTCGAAGGGATTGAAAAATATGGGTTTATCGAAAAGGCAAGAGGTTGAGCACAATGACCATTAAAAACCAGGTTCAATTGATAACGTACCCAGACAGTTTGGGCAAGAATCTAATGGAGCTTCACTATGTGCTTCGGAAATACCTGATCGATGCCATAGGCGGTGTTCACATTTTACCCTTCTACCCCTCATCGTCCGACAGGGGGTTCGCGCCATTGACCTATGATGATGTCGACCCGAATTTCGGAACGTGGGATGACGTGAACAAAATCGGAGAAGATTTTGATTTAATGATCGATTTCATGGTCAACCACATTTCCAGACAATCTCTTTTTTTTCAGGACTATTTGGAAAACGGCGAGGCTTCCGAGTATGCGGATATGTTTTTGAGTTTCAACAGGCTCATGCCGGGCGGCGAAATCAGTGATGAGGATCTGGCCAAAGTCTATACCCGGAAACCCCGTCCGCCTTACACGGTTATCGAACGTGCCGACGGGTCCAGAGAGAAAATATGGTGCACATTCGATTACGAGCAAATTGACCTGGACCTGCAATCTCCCAAGACCAGGGAAGTCTTTCGAAATTTTTTGATACGTCTGGCACGCAGCAATGCAAAAGTCATAAGGATGGATGCCTTCGCATATACCACGATCAAAATCGGAACCAATTGCTTCTTTTTAGAACCGGAGGTTTGGGAACTTCTGGAGTGGTTGAGCGATTTCGTTTCCGCATTCAATAAAGACATTCTGCCTGAAGTTCACGAACACTATTCCTATCAGCTTAAACTCGCCGAAAGAGGGTATTGGGTATATGACTTTTGTCTTCCTATGCTGGTATTGCACACGCTGTACCACCACAGTAACCGGAGGTTGGTCAACTGGCTTAACATCTGCCCCCGAAAACAGTTCACCACTTTAGACACCCACGACGGTTTCGGCGTGGTAGACGTTGCTGATTTGCTCAGTCAGAACGAAATCGATCGCACAATAGAAGGCTTGTATGAAAAAGGATCCAATCTAAAAAGGATTTACTCTGGACCGGATTATCAAAATCTGGATATTTATCAGGTGAACTGTACCTATTATTCGGCCCTGGAGTGCAATGACGATTCATATATCGCAGCGCGAACCATACAGTTTTTCACTCCGGGCATACCGCAAGTGTATTACGTCGGTCTTCTGGCGGGTGAAAACGATATCGAACTGTTGGAAAAAACACAGCTGGGGCGAAATATTAATCGACACAATTATACTCTGGAAGAAATTCATGAAGCTATTAAAAAGCCGGTTGTCCGGCGTTTGCTTCGTCTCATGAAATTTCGAAATTCGTATCCGGCTTTCGACGGTGAATTTCGTATCGAAGACTCGCCCGAAAATCAGATGGTGATGACCTGGGCACAGAACAATTATCAAACAACCGCCGCAATTGATTTAAATGATTACCATGTAACGATTACTTATTTTGACCCGGAATCCGACACTTCAAAGCAATTTGAGGTTTAGCCGCACCCCCCATCAAAAATGGAAAAGAAATGGCAGCGGGACAACACCTGAAATACTTCTTATCAACACGATCTCATGGACCGTGTAATCGCCGCTAAACCTGCCGTTAACTAATTCACGTATAGCTACCTTGAAGGTTCACTTTTTGAAGCCCGAAATTTGTATGATTTTGTTACGAAATATTCAATCCGAAAAACATAACTGCAATGTATCTTTCAGTCACAGGGATTCAATTTAAGTTGTGATATCGAATTTCACAGCCTTATTTTGTCGCAAAATAAATTTTAAAAAAAAATTGATTTTTTTTGGCGGAATTAAAAAAAAATTTAAAAATTTTTACAAAAAATTTCTGTTATCAAAATATCTTTGATAAAACACACATTGTCGGGTATCGTAAATCACCTGTAAATTTTTTTGCCGGTGACTTATCGCAATTTTGGGCCTTCAGTTTTAACACCCCTGTACAGAATGGGAGGTTTTGAAACAGCTTCTAATCGAGTTTTGTTCGATTTGGGCTGGAGATTAATGAGGGGTTATTCTTTCCACAAATCGATGTCGATAAGACCGAGCTTTGCAGCATAACGGATCAGCTCAATTGTGCTGTGTAAATCGAGCTTTTTCATGATGTTGTGACGGTGGTTATCAACCGTTTTGGGGCTGATGAAAAGTTTATCCGCAACCTGGATTGTAGACAGTCCTTCGGCCAAAAGGCCCATGACTTCCTGTTCCCGAGCGGTCAGCAAGTCATAGCGGCTACCCGCAACAGCCACCTCTTTTTCCGGCAAACCGATAAGTTTTTTGACCACCTGATGGGAAACCGAAGTGTCCATAAAATAATGTCCCTTTAACACATACTCAATTCCTTCTAAAAGCAAATCCGCAGCCGATTCCTTTATCAGATAACCCGTGGCACCGGACTGAAATGCTTTTACGATATAGTCTATTTTGGAATGCATGCTGACAACCATGATGCGGATTTTGGGGGAACATCTTAAGATATCACCGATCAAAACAAGTCCTTTTATATCCGGCAGCCCCACATCCAACAAAACCAGATCGGGCTTGAATTCTTTGACCATTTGAAGCCCTTGACTGCCGGTGCCTGCTTCCCCGACGATTTCATACCCGGGGTTGTGTCCGATGATCGTCTTAAGACCTTCCCGAAAGAGGGGATGGTCGTCAATGATTAATATGCGCTTCTTCTGACTCACGTTTCTGCTCCTGATAAGGAATTTTTATAGATATTTTGGTGCCTTGCATCGGATGCGATTGAATGGTCATTTGCCCTCCAAGCAGATTGACCCTTTCTTTCATGCTACGAAGGCCCATCCGTTTCTCATCACCCAATGCAAGTTCCCGTGCCTTGACATCAAAACCTTTGCCGTCGTCTTCTATGCGAAGAATAATATTCGGGAATGCGCCCACAAGCCTGACGATGGCCTTGTCGGAATCGGCATGTTTGCGGATGTTGTTTAGACCTTCTTGAACCAGGCGGTAAATATGGATTTCGGTATCAGAATCCAGTTTAAATAAATCTAAACCAGCCGATTGAAAATCAACTTTCACCCCTCTATTTTCGGAAAAATCTTCACAATACATATCAAGGGCCTTTATAAGGCCCATTTCATCCAGGCCGGACGGCCTGTAAATCATAGGCCAGATTCCGGACAGAGATAATGGTTTGTTCGATCAGTTTGGATAATTTCATCTTTTTCTCACTTAATTCAGGAGGTATTTCTGATTGTCCGTCGAAGAAGGTATCACAGTTAATTTTCAGTGTAGAAAGGTTTTGGCCGATGCTGTCATGCAACTCGTAGGAAATCATTTGCCGCTCACGCTCCTGGGCCTGCATAAGCATTTGAGAAAGGTTGCGAACAAGATCATCAGATTGCTTGCGCTCCGTGACATCCGAGAGAAAATTCACGGTAGCCGGATGGTCCTCCCAATGGGTCTAAAACGCCTTTATTCTCCAGCCAAACGGTTTTTCCATTTCTGTTGATAATTCTAAAAAGATAGACATCCGGCACTTTTTCGCCGCTTAGCCTTTTAACGTGATTTTCCATTACCATTGCTCGATCATCCGGATGAACAAAATCGACAAACGGTCTTGAGAGTAATTCCTCCTCTGAGAAACCCGATAGATATACAGCATAAGGGTTAACCAGCTTCAAAAACCCATTCCAAGTTACCACAATACCTACGGTGGCGCTGTCAATCAAAATCCGGTATTTTTCCTCAGATTTTTGAAGGGATTTTTTAAGCTTCTCTTCGCGAAGCACTTTCTCAATCACAGTAGGCAGCAGGGTAAAAGCGTCTTCGGATTTAACCAGATATTCTTTGGCCCCCATTTTAATCGTGCGAACAGCAACATTCTCGTCTCCCTTACCCGTAAACATAATTACCGGGATATTCCTGTTTTGTTGATTTAAAGCTTCTAAAAATTCGATACCGTTCATGCCGGGCAACATATAATCCGTGACAATGACGGTAGGTGTGATTTCGTCAAGGTTTTTAAAACAGGTGTTTGCCTCCGGGAAATGATACACCAAGGCATGTGGAAACTTTCTGATAATGGCGCGCTTCATGAGAATGAAATGAGCCTCCTCGTCTTCTATAATCACGATCGTTAACGGTTCCACTGTCAAAACTCCTCGAATTTTCCTTCCGGGGTATGAAACAGGTTTATTCTTTTAAGATGGGCGGCTTATTCAGAATCATCCAGTAGAAATCGATTTGCATGATCTTTTCCTCAAACGCCTTGAACCCTACAGGTTTGGTCAGATAGCTGTTGGCATAATGTTCGTAGGATCGGACAACATCCTCTTCCCGTTCCGATGTGGTCAGCATGATCACCGGAATTTGTTTTAGTTTAGGGTCTTCCTTGATTTTCTTTAAGACCTCTACGCCATCAATGCCGGGAAGCTTAATATCCAACAAAATCAACCCCGGCATGGGATATTTGACTTTATCCTCATACTTCCCACGGTTGTAAAGAAAATCAAATGCTTCTTCCCCATCAGTAACAACGTGGACCCGATTTGCGTTTCCGGCCTTTCGAATCGCGCGTTTGGTAAGTTCCGCATGCGCCGCCTCATCCTCCACAAGCAATATGTCCGAAGGTTCGTAATCCATGTGTTCAGGTCTGCTTGTCTTTTAAAGTGAAATAAAACGTGGTCCCTTTCCCCGGCTCGGAATCCAGCCAGATTTTGCCGCCATGATGTTCGATAATCCGCTTTACGATGGTCAGCCCAACGCCCGTCCCCTCTCCGATTTTTTTTCCGGCCGGCAGCCGTTGAAAAATCTCGAAAATCTTTTGATAATAATGTTTCTCGATACCGATGCCGTTGTCCCGGACAAAAAATACCTTTTGGCCGCCCTGTTCTATTGCCCCCACATCAATCCGTGAAGCAGGATTTTCCTTACCAATGTATTTAACGGCATTGGATCAACAGGTTTTCCATTACCTGACTCAATCGTTCCATTTCACCATAAATCAAGGGAAGACCTTTTTCAACATTTAATGTAACGCCGCTTTCATCGATTTGAGGTTGAAGCGTTTTAAGAACTTTTTCCATGAGATCGTCAAATGAAAACTCAATTTTCCTCTCCGGCAACCGCCCGATGCGGGATAGATATAGCAAGTCGTTGATTAAAAGCTCCATCCTTCGGGAAGCATCGCTCATGTAATTAAGGTATTTTTCAGCATTTTCATCAATCAGATCCCCAAAGTCTTCGCGAAGTGCGCCGATAAACCCCTCGATGGTCACAATAGGCGTCTTTAGATCGTGGGAAACGGTATACACGAAGGTTTCAAGCTCTGTGTTTTTGTCAGCGAGTTCAGCAAGCGCGGCTTCTAACTTTTTTTCATTTTCTATGAGTGCCTTTTCCGTGCGTTTCCGCTCCCTGACTTCCTGAAGCGCCTGATCTCTGGCTTGCCGATACATTTGCATTCGCTCAAGAAGGAAATGAAGGAGCAATGAGAGGGTTGCTGAGATGACAAGGCCAAAAATGAGAACAGAAACCTTCCAGGCCATCCCCGACGGATAGACGATCGCCTTTGGAACAAGATCCAACTTCCAGATTTTGCCGGGAAATTGAATCTCTCGAAGTATTTGCAACCCATATCTTTCCCGGATTGCCGTCACTTTGATTTTCATTCGTGTAAATCAGTTGATCCGCTTCGTACAGCCGGACCCAAAAGTCCTTGAAGATGTCCTTGGCCAAACAGATATCCACAATTTGTTTAACCTGGAATACGCCGTTCAGGTAACCTTGAATCTTGCCGGAATGGACCAGCGGCAAGAATGTGTTGTAACCGAGTCCTCCCTGAATAAGCTCCATACAAGGGGTTACGATACTTTCGTCTGCGTGAAGTATATGAAATTTTTTATGAGACCGGGGAATCCTGAGGTTCAAAGATCGGCGTATCGATGACACGTTCATTGCTGTTTTCCGGAAAAACCCATCGAACGACGCCCGTGGGGTCAATCCAGTTGATTCCCGTAAAACCGGGGTAATGGGAATAAAACATCTCGGCAAAATCAAGAAAACGCGTCTGGCTGAAATCCGGCGGAACCCTTTCAACCCATCTTTCAGCCAGTAATTCAAGAGAAGCCATGCGAGCATTCATCAGACCTTCGATACGAATCCGTATCTGTTCCGAAGAAGTTTCTGTATGCCGCAGGACAAGCTCCCGTTCGTGTCTGTTTTGATTTTGCCACAGCAACACCGCAATGCTGCCAAAAATCAAAAATGCGAAAAAAGGGGGCAATTTTTTCAAATGTAGCATTGAATTCTTTTTCGTGTTTTTAAATTTAGTGCTTTCGTGATAAAAATTCTTTTTTACTTACGGTTTATCCATTTAATTCCAAAGATTAAAGTACCTTGATCTAAGGTGCCTATTTGTCCCGTATCAAACGGGGAAGTCAATGAATTCTATCCTTTTATAAATTGGCTTCGCCGTAGGCGGGTTCCACAACCCTGGCCCAGACCGATTAGCAATACTGTATACTCAAAAAGTCATGTTTGTAATGGTCCATAAGTCAGATCAATATATGAACGATTCGCACCAGGGCGGGCTTTAGCTCACTTCAGCTCACTTTAAACTTTAGTCACTTTCATGATTCTTCGCCATGTCATCCCATAAAAAAAGTGAGAATGTGTGATTTTCAACCTCTCACTTTTTTCATAAACCGGGTCTGCTGTAAATACAAAAAAACGATCCTCGGATTATTTAACTTTAATCTTAATCTGTTTTCTTTTAACTTTCTCTACTTTGGGAAGTGTTATCGTTAAGATACCTTTATCAAAGGTCGCTTCTGTTTTATCTTTTTCAATGCTGACCGGAAGATCGACTACACGTTGATAAGCCCCATAGTACCTTTCCGAACGATAACGATTTTCCTCTTTTTCTTCTTTTTCTTGTTGCTTTTCGCCTTTGATGGTTAACCGATCACCGGTGATGCTAACATCAACGTCTTTCGCATCTATTCCCGGGAGTTCTGCTTTTATAATAAGATGAGTGTCGGTTTCCGAAATATCCACCAATGGTTGCCATTTGGCAAAGCCTATTTTAGACAATGATGTCTCTCCGAAGATGCGGGTAAAAAGATCGTCCATCTCCCTGCGAAGCCTGCTGATTTCTCCAAACGATTTCCAAGGAACAATATCCATAATATTCCTCCTTTCGTGAGTATCCTTTTGTTTGAGTTCATCAAGTAAAGTGTGGCTTTTAAAAGGTTTGTGAAAACCTGAATTTTGCATGAAAATTCAGGGAAAAACCCGCTCAATTAATGCACATGAGAGGAGAACAAGTTCTTCTATTCAAATCTTCATCTGGACCTGGAAAACAGGGTTAGAAATCATACTCATAAGTCTCGTCGCGGGCCGGTCTTATATCTTTAATCATTACAACCACATCAAGGGGTCTGTTTTCCCGATCCTTAACCAGATTCGGGATCGTTGCAGCACGATAAAATCCCGCCTTCGTAAAGGCGTTTATTGCAGAAATGTTAACGTCCGGAACCTCGGCAATGAGTTTTTCAAGCTCGAGTTTGAAGGCGATATCAGCAATCGCTTCGATCATTAGTTGCCCCAGGCCGACTTTTCGGTAATCTCTGTGCACAAATAATCGTACGGTACCCAAATGCCATTTCCAACCGGATCGACGACGATTTAAAGTGGCATCGGCAATAATGATGCCATTTTTTAACGCTAAAACGGGCAGTGTCCTGGTGTAATCGAGATTTTTTGCCCATTCTTCAACAATGAGCCTGCTGGCAACATTATCACGCAAATATCGCGCATCTTCTTTGGGAACCGATTTGAAAAACGTATACAAAGCATCCTGATCTTCTGCCACCATCGGCCGAAGAAGAATCTTGGTTCCATCTTTTAGTTTTGCCTCTTTTTTATACGTGTTAAGATCGAACATCGAAACCACCTCCTTTCAATCCTTAAAACATGTTAAAACGGTTTTCTCCTCTCATGTATTTTTTATTATAAATGATACAAATCGCAAACTTTCGATTACGATGCAACTTGCTTGGAAACAAAAATTCGCTTGTCTTGTTGGCCCCTTCTTCGTCGAATGACAAAACTTGTTCCACCTCGGGCGTTAAATTGATATTCCCCGGATGTCGCTTGCCGATGGGGTTTATCCTTGAGAAAAAGTGCTGTCTCTTTTTTCTTTTTTTTCGTTTTCATTTCTATCCCTGTATACCAGTTATACTGTAATTTTCGACAAAATGCTTCAGCTTCATCATTGCAGCAGGTTCCAGCCCTTCAAACTGCACCCGATTCAAGCGCATCTTAAAAGAGTTGATCACAAATTCGTCATCCATTTCAAAATCGGAAATGTTTTTATACGTCAAATTTTCAAGGTAAAAACCAGATTCAGCCACCAATATGTCCAGCACCAGCGATTGGTTGGATCGCTCCTCACCGGTAATATAGCGAAACGAAAGCCCACCCATGCTTATGTTATTGATTCTGCCGAACCTGACCGGTTTCGATCGGTATACGGAACATGCGATCTCTGCCATACTTCTATCTGAGACGCGTATCCACTCGGCAGCAGCGGGCCTGATCAACGCAAATGCGTCGTTATTGACCTGAAATCGTTTGTGTGCCCTCTTCTCAACGCCTTTCACTGTGTTTTTATCCATCAATTCCAGCAACATTGATCTGCTTACACTCGCAACATCATGATCAAATTCAGATAATTCGCCAGCATAAGTCATACGGCCGGGTTGACTATCCTCAACAGAATATATCTTGTCCATTTTACCCCCCAATACCTATCGTTTCTCTATTTCGCATTGATCAATTTTTTATCGACTTTACCGGTTTTGTCCATAGGCGAAGAGCTTCATTTTTTATGGGGAAATCTCCTATGTAGGGATTTTCCCCATAGGATGGATAGAATGCTTCATTAAAAATACGTGCTAAGACCAGGTGATCAATCGGGGCAAAAATTTCAAATAACCGTCACCTGCGGGCATGACCCTCACCGTAAATCCATATCGCCCGGACAGTCGACAGGGGACCTGGCAGCCGTAACGATAATTTCCATTACCGAAATGTTCAATGACGGTCATAGGGATCGTACTGATACCCTCCAGCGCATCCACCGCTTTCATGTGCCCATTGTAAAGTTCCACACTGACTTCTTCGGGATTGAGTTTTCCCAGACCGACTTCTACCGTCACTTCGAAACTGTCACCGACGCGAAACGGTCCCTTACGGGTCTGGACCGGCAGCCCGATGCGGATGTCCTTCCACAGGTTCTGGAGCCGTTCTTGTTGGAGCGCAAGGTTGCGGGCTTCCAGACCATTTTTATTCAGCAACGCTTTCAACCTGTGAACGATGGGATTATAAAAGCGTTGTTCATATTCTCCAACCATTCGCAAGCTGCAAAAATCCTTCATGGCCATTTTCATAGACGCCTTCATCATTTGAATCCAGCGTTTGGGAAGTTCACCCTCGTTCTCTTCATAGAAGCATGGAATTACCGAATTTTCCAACACATTGTACAATGCCTGACTCTCAGTGGCATCTTGGTAGGCGGAATCGACATATTCTTCACCGCTTCCGATCCGCCATCCTCGTTCTTCGGAATAGCCTTCACACCACCATCCATCAAAAATGCTGACATTGAGAACACCATTGACGGCGGCTTTCATGCCGGATGTGCCACAGGCTTCGAAAGGTCTTCGGGGAGTGCTGAGCCAGACATCGGCGCCCTGAACCAGAGATCGTGCCAGCGCCATGTCGTAACCCTCGATAAATACTACGCGCTGACGAATTTCCGGCCGGCGGACAAATTCGATCAGACGTTTGATGATTGCCTTTCCTTCCTTGTCCTGTGGGTGGGCTTTTCCGGCGAAAATGATTTGCACCGGACGGCTTTCGTTGTTGAGAATCGCCGCCAGCCGCCCAGGATCCTGGAGCAGCAGATGCGCCCGTTTGTAAGCAGCAAATCTGCGGGCAAAGGCTATGGTTAACACTTCAGGATTCAGGACAGCTTCGATCTTATCGATAACACTTTTGGGGGCATTGCGTCTTTCATATTGTTTTTTTAACAACCCCCGGCAGGTGCGGATCAACCGGGAGCGGCTCATCTCATGGGCCCGCCAGAGTTCGTCGTCGTAAATCTCGTCAATGCGGTCAATGTTTTCCGGTCGCCGTGAACTCATGTACCATTCCGGCCCCAGGTAACGTTCAAACAACGGCCAGATTTCCTGGGAGATAAACGTCGAGACATGTACACCGTTGGTGACATGCGAAATCGGAATTTCGTCTTCCGGCCGGCCCGGCCAAAGATGGGCCCACATCTTTCTGGCGGTTTTGCCGTGAAGGCGGCTAACGCCGTTTAAATGCTGAGACATTCGCATGCCCAGAATGGACATGGAAAACGGCTCGTCCTTATTAAATCCCTCAGTTTGCCCCCAAGACAAAATTTCTTCTTCACCGGCCCCCAGACGATCTTTCAATGGCCGAATCCACGGCTTGACCAAATCGATGGGGAAAGAATCATGGCCGGCAGCAACCGGGGTGTGGGTGGTAAACACCGTACAGCGGGGAACAATTTGTAAAGCAGTCTTCAAATCGATTTTGTAACGCTCCATGAACAGTGCAAGGCGTTCCATAGCGGAGAAGGCCGAATGTCCTTCATTCATATGGCAAACGGAAGGAAAGATGTTCATGGCCGCCAACGCCCGCATACCGCCGATGCCGAGCAGCATTTCCTGGGCCAGCCGGATTTTGGGATCAGCCACATAAAGGCGGGCCGTAATTTCCCGAGCTTCCGGGGTATTTTCAGGCAGATTCGTATCGAGCAAAAACAGCGGCGTGCGGCCCAACCGGACCCTCCAGACAAACGCGTGAATCTCACCTTCGGGCCCGGTAATTGAAATTGTGATTTCATTTCCCTTAGGATCCCGGGCGCGCTCCAGCGGAAGATAATAAAATTCTATTTCCGGATATTCTTCCTGTTGCAATCCCTCTTGATCGAGATATTGAAGTAAATAGCCCTTGCGATACAGCAACCCGACTCCGACAAGGGGCAACGCCATGTTGGAGGCGGCCTTCAAATAGTCTCCGGCAAGGACACCCAGTCCACCGGCGAAAATGGGAATATTTTCATTGACACCGAATTCCATTGAAAAATAGGCCACCGGCCCCATTTTCTCGTAAAGAGAGTTAGACGGTTCCACATTATCGTCAACCCGTTTTTTATAACGATCCTTGACCCGTTGCAAATGCGCCAAAAAACTGTCATCTTCGGCAAGTTCCTCCAAACGCGCCTGACTGACATGGGACAAAAGATAAATCGGATTTCCTTTGGATTCTATCCAAAGTTGCGGTTCTACACGCCGAAACAGCGTTATTGCATCCTGTTTCCAGCACCACCAGAGATCTCGAGACAACACTTCCAAAAAAGCCAGCGACTTGGGTATAGAGGGATAGATCTGGTATGTGAGAATGCGTTTCACGGATGTTTTCCTATTTTGCGGAAATTGCTGAGTGATAGGGAAGTCAGCGATTGCTGTAAATTTTTCGAAAATTGAAAATTATGATTCATAAAAAAACGAAAATAAGCGATGAACAAAGATTATCGCATCATCTTTATATCCTTACGTAAACTTAACAATGGGACCGGGCAGTGACGGAACATTTTTTCCGCCGTGTGCCGAAAAGAATGCCTGCGAGGATTCTGCGCCCTTTGCCCATAACCACAAGATCAACGTCTCCATCCTTAACAGCTTTAAGCTCACGAAACGTGACCCGTCTTGATTTTTATCTCGACAGGAAGGTGTTTGGCGGATATTCTTCGATGATTTGATTGATCTCTCAATCGAATCGATATCTTCATAAACTTCATTCGTCACCTCGAGAACGAATGAGGAGCAGAGGACGATCTATACGTTGCAGCACACCGGCTGCAATGCTTCCATAAAATGTCCTGGACAAACCGGTGCGGCCGTGACTGGCCATCGCCACAAGATCTGCATTTTCGCGTTCGGCAGCATCGACAATCGCCTTCACCGCCGGACCATGGCCGATGAGCGTCCGGACCTCGATACCTTTTTTGGAAAACTTTTTTTGAAGAGAATCAAGATACTCTGCTGTTTTCTCTTTCAGATAATCGTTTTTTTCCATAAACTCCGACATACCGATTATCTCATTATATTCCAACATCAACACCGGTTCTATAGCGACAAAGAAAATCACTTTGCCTTTGAAACTTCGCGCAAGGGTCTCCACATGGGACAATATGGATTCAGCCCGTTTCGAGCCGTCCAAGGGAACCAATATGGTCTTATACATATTTCTCTCCTTTTAATTCATCGGCCAATTCAGCAGCAAATTCCAAAGCTTCTTTCGAATAGTCGGAAAAGTCATACGCCACCATGATTTTTCGAATTCTTTCCATTTCTTCATCCCATGCTTTCGTCAATAAAATCGTTTAACGATTTTATGAAACGCGGCTATACCGCTCAGTTTATTCAAATTTAAGCTTCGGACAAACGGATAACACTGTTGTAAGAACCGAAGCGGTTGGGACATCGCCGGTTATTCCGGGGATCTTCTTTCCACTGTCCATCTACCAAAAACTTGTATTCATGGTCCCCGGGAAAAAGCATCACCCGTTTATTCCACGTCCCTTTTTCATCCCTTCGCATGGTATGCTTTCCCGGACTCCAGTTGTTGAAATCTCCCATCAAGAAGACCTCCTTGGCCTCGTTCGCTTCCAATGAAAACGTCCAGCTTCTCCGTTTATTGTTCTGTTTTGAATTGAACTTCGACATATTACACCTCCTTTTTCATAAATATGCTAACAAAAAGAACGCAAAAGATATGCCAACCATTATTTATTAAGCAATCCGAGATAAGAGACTGATAAATATTTATTTTTTCAACTCCCCATAAAATCTTCACTTTGGAGGGAAAAGAAGTTCGTGTCAGAATTTTTTACAAGATGGAAAAAGAATAAAACAAGGAAAAACGAAGGTTTAAGATTTAACATAGGGCTGGTCTATTAAAAGATGATGAAAGTTTTCGAGTATTCAACTGATTTTTTTCTTTTGATTTTCATACCATTTCGCAAACAGTTTATCAAAATACTTCTCATCTTCAATCATCTCTTTGGTGATTTTATATGTCCCTCTAACACCCATGTAATTTAATGCGGATGCGCCAAAAAGAAGCTTTTTCAGCGTCTCGGATATCTGGAGGTTATTCTGTTGGGCATGGTGTTCAAAATAATTTTGAACATCTTCATCCAGAATGAGTTCAATCCCATACTCTTTCTTAAAATTATCGACAAAATCGACAAACGGTGATTTTTCCAGCATTTTCAAAAGATAATCTTTGGGTTTTTCACACAGCTCCCGATTCACTTTTAGCGTTGAAAAGTTGGAGCCCGGGAGTTCAAATTGAAGATCCGTTAAGATGTTTTCCCATACACTGACAAGAGCACGGGCGCCCGTCTTTCGATTCTCCGAGATTTCCGCCACATATTCAACGGCGTTCGACGTAAAATCCAGATTGATATTGAACAGCTTAAATTCCATTTTATATTGATTGAGGATCGAGTCTTCGGTGTCCTGCATAATACGAATCAAATCGTTTTTGGACAACAGGTTGACAAAAGTTCTTATGGGGGATCTGCCGATTAATTCGGGGAGAAGTCCAAAATTAATAAAATCATCCGCTTCTGCTTCCCTATAAAAGTTTTTCAACTGGCTTTTTCCGTTCTTTTTCTCGTCAGAAGCGAATCCTTTGATCTCGACACTACCATCTTCCCGTACTCGGCCTTTATGCTGCAAACGTTTTTTTACAATGGACTCCAGATTGTCACCCAGCCTTTCAAAAGAGCCCCCCAATATAAACAAGATGTTCTCCGTGCTGATCATGCTGTCCTGTTTGCCGGCTCTTTCTCCCTTCTGTCGATCGATGACCTCCTGAATTTGCGAAGCGGCGGAATACGGATTGTTTATGGGAACGAGTTTTCTCTCGATAAGTTTTAAAACCGATCTTTGAAATCCTTCTCTTGAAATATCATGTCCGGCCAATGAACCGTCTCTTGCTTTTTTATCAATTTCATCAATACAGATCAGGCCGCCATATCTGCTTATGAATCGTGACTGTTCTTCCCGATTATGTCCCGGCGCCAAATCAATCAATTCGCGAACCATGTCATCAGCACTTTTTCCCACATAACCGGCTTCCGTATAATCCGTGGCATCAATAATAAGCGTCGGAACCTGCAAAAGATCTCCTAAAACCTCCACACAATAGGTTTTGCCGCTGCCTGACGGCCCTGCAGTGAGCGTATTTTTTTTTCGGAATCTTTTTACCGTCTGATCTTCCGGATGTTCTCGGAGATGTTTGATCATGGCGAAATGATAAGCTGCGGCAATGGCTAGCCGCTTTTTATACTCCTCCTGACCAATGACATACTTGTCCAAATGTTTTTTGATTTCTTTGGGCGTAAAGATTTTAGGTTCAACAGGTTCCGGCATCTTTTTTTGTGAAGAAAATCGATTGTCAAGAAAAGATTGAAATGCCTCGCCGGCCCTTTCTTGCGCGTCAAGATATGCTTTGGCGGCTTCTTCCTCAGAGCAATTATAATTCGCCATGATTTGCGTTATGGCTTCTTTTGGAATCGATATCTTCATAAGCCTTATCCGTCACCCCGTGAGCGGATGATTAACAGGGGCATGCTTATATTATTCAAAAATTCCGGCAGCTACATTTGCATTTAAAATAAAAAACTACGAAGGATCTTCTTTGACGAACGTCTTGAGCTCAAGACCAAATTTTTCGATTTTGGAATGCAATGTAGGTCTGGAAAGGCCAAGGAGTTTTGCCGCTTGTGATCGATTCCCGTCGGTAAAATTGAGCGCTTCGCTGATAATGATATTGGCAAACCGGTCAATGCAGTCCTCAAAGCGTTTTTCATTGGATGGCGACGTCAGCATTTTGCGTACCCATTGACGCATGGACTGTTCATCTTTTTCGTAATTTATTGGATTGCAAACATTATTTCCTTGGATCGCCTGCAAGATATCCTCTTTGCAAATGGCCGCTCCGCGGTTAAAAATTAAGGCCTTTTGTATGGTGTTGCCCAGTTCGCGCACATTTCCCTTCCAGAGATTTGTTGCAAGAAAAGCTTTGGCCTTTTTGGTGATTCCCGGATTCTCGACTTTCGCTTCTTGTGAATATCGGGCCAGGAAAAAGTCCGTCAGTGCCGGGATGTCTTCAAGCCGGTCCTTTAGGAGCGGCAAAAAGATGGAAACCACCTTGAGACGGTAGTAGAGGTCTTCCCGAAACCGGCCTTTAACGATGGCCGATTCAAGGTCACGATTGGTAGCGGCGATAATTCTCACATTCACGGGGATGGTGCTCCTGCCCCCTAGTCGTTCGATACTCTTTTCCTGGAGCAGGCGCAAGATTTTGGCCTGGATGCTCAACGGCATATCCCCGATTTCATCCAAAAATACGGTTCCGCCGTTGGCCTGCTCGATCTTGCCGATCCGGCGATGGGTGGCGCCGGTAAATGCGCCTTTTTCATATCCAAACAGCTCACTTTCTAAAAGGGTTTCAGGAATGGCCACGCAGTTAATCACCAGAAACGGCCTGTCGGCCCGAGTGCTGTGTTGATAAACGGCCCGGGCCACCAGTTCTTTGCCGGTCCCGGATTCTCCGCGGATCAGGACCGTTGCTTCTGTCTCGGATACCCGGCCGATGGTCTTGTAAACATCCTGCATGGGTCTGCTTCGTCCAATGATGGCATCGCGAAAGCTCTTTTCCGGTATGACATCAATATCTACCGGAGAACGCATAAAACGGCTTGCTTCCAGAGCCTGTTTGATTACCACCAGCATCTCCGGAATATCAAATGGCTTGAGAATATAATCGAATGCCCCCATCTTGGTGGCCTCAATGGCGGTTTGAGTGGTTCCAAAGGCGGTCATTATGATTACCGGAAGTTTGGGCTCCATTTTATGAATGGCCTGGAAGGTTTCGAACCCATTCATTCCCGGCAAGCGCATATCGAGGATCACCACATCCGGAACTTGTTCCCGGATCAATTTAAGACCTGCTTCTCCTGAAGCGGCGCATTTCGGGTAATACCCCTCTTCACCCAAAAGTTTGTTAAAGCTTTTTCGAAGTTGATCGTCGTCGTCAATGATAAGGATGGTCGTCATGTTGTGATCCTTTTATCGGCAGTGTGATGATAAACGTTGTTCCACTCCCTTCCTTTGATTTGATATTCAGCCGTCCGCCGTGTTCTTCAACGATCCTGGTCGCTATGCTCAGACCAAGACCCGTGCCTTCTTCCTTGGTCGTGAAAAAAGGTTCCATAATTTTCGATTGTATGGCATCCGGAATACCGGGCCCGTTATCGCTTATCCGAATCACAGCCGATCTAAATTTTTCCCGCTCAATAACGGTTTCTTCGTATATGACAATCGAACCGCCCTGCCCCATGGCCTCACATGCATTGACGATAATGTTGACAAAAACTTCCTTCAATTGCTCCGGATCGGCCTGAATCAAGGGAAGGCGTTCTTTTCTTTGAATCTTGATGAAAACCTCGTAAGACTCCAGGCGATGCTGTAAAAGCTGAATCGCCTGATCTACAACGTCCGAGGGTGAAACGTGCTGCAACTTGAGTCTGGGGGGTCGGGAAAACTCAAGGAAATTTTGTAAGATATTATCAATATGAGCGATTTCTTCTGATATGACGTCAAAGTCTTCTTTCTGATCACCGGCAAGATTGAGGCTTCTGCTCAGGGAAAATAGGCGCATCTTAACGGAAGTTAACGGATTTCGGATACTGTGTGACGTACCGGCCGCCAATTTCCCCACCAGTGCCAATTTTTCCGACTGCAAGAGGTGCTCCCGGCTTTTTTCAAGTTCAACTTGGGTTTGATCGTATTCTTTTCTCAGGTCATAAACACTCCGGCTGAGCGCTGTGACTTCATCTCCTGATTTTTGCTTGCCGTTATGACGATCCGTTTCCAAGGCCAACCTTCGGATCGGATCAAGAACATCATGCAGCAAAAAGAAAGTCAGTATGACACCCAAAAAAAGAATCATCAGCACAGCCGATCCGGCAATAATTCTGAGTTTTTTGGCCTGATTTAAGCTCTGTATTTTAGCTTTTTGAGCCTTATCATTGAAAAGCTGCTTGCCGTTTTCGCAAAGCTTAAGGATTTCGAAAAAACTGTCTCGAACTTTTTCGTGGAGTTTTATACCTTTTTCGCGATCTCCGGACTTATAATAATCGACAACCTGATCTTTGGCGGCGATGTACTTTGCATATTCCGATTCTATAAGGTCCAGAACCCTTTTTTCCTCTACTGTTGTGGCAAGGCGCTGCGTTTTTTCAAGTTTATCCTCAAAAATATGGCGGTATTCCGCCATCTGTATGAGCCAATTTGGATTTCCATCCAATAGATAGTAGGAAGCAAATCCCTTCTGGTTGACCAGGGCATTTTCCAGGGATTGGGCCGCCTGGAGTCCCCCCATGATACTTGTCGATGATCCGGGTCAAAAGTCCTTCCATCCGGTACGTATACCCAACCATCACCAACGCACCCATGATCGTGATGACTACCAGAGCGGTTATATTTATTAATATCCTGGTTCTCAGACTTATCTTTTTCAACACTTTTAGCATCAATCTGTCTTTATGAAATGTAATTTAATAGTGTTAGAATTCCCTTCTTTACACTGAGCTTTTGCCCAACTTGAAGTTCCCAAATTACCGTCCTCCCCTTCGTTGAGACAGGCTCTTGGCGGGCATGATGAATATACCAAATTTCCGGTCATGCCCGCGGAAACGAATATCCATAAAACAGACCAATTCTCTGCTATTTCGAAGTTATTTAGAACTCACCTCCTGAACAACCTTAAATTCCAATTTCAGCTTTTCTATGGAGATGGGTTCAGAACAAGATTCAGACATATTGTTAGGTATGAAACAACAAATATTTATAATGGATAATTCTTTAATCGTCAATCCACAACTCAACCCTTTAACACATTCAACGATTTAACGAAATCACCATTTATGGTTGTGAAAGGCATCTTATTCCAAACCGTGGGCCGAAAGTGCCTCCCGGACCCGGGCTTCCCTGATTTTCTCTTCATGGTCTCTTTTTTTCTTGGCAGCCTCCTGCACTTTGGCTATGAGCTGTTCTATTTCACACGGCTTCATCAAATAATCAAAGGCGCCCAGTTTCATCCCATCTATGGCAGACTCCACGGTGGCGTGACCGGTGAGCATGATAACCTCCATCAAAGGGAACCGGTTTCTGATCTTTTCCAGCGTTTCAATACCGTCCATTCCCGGCATCTTGACATCCAGGATAACAACATCCGTATTGCGGTTCTTATCCAGTATCTCAAGGGCCTCTTCTCCGCTATAGGCTGTTATAATTTTAAGATCCCTTTTTGAAAGACGTTTTGTCATGGTTTCCACAAAGGGGGCCTCGTCATCCACCAACAAAACCAATGGCTTCATCATGTTATTTCCCTCCTAAAACAAGCATAACTTACTGCTGTTATATCTTTTTAAAACTCATTGCCGGATCATTTTTCAAAAACGCTCATGGGCGATGTTGACAGTTTGTCCACCATCGCTTTTCGAATCCGTTCTTCATGCTCTGATTTCCGCTCGTACGCCCCGTTGATCTTCTCCAACAAGAGGTCCATTTTGCATGGCTTTATCAGGAAATCAAAAGCGCCGATTTTCATGCCTTCTATGGCGGTTTCAATGGTTCCGTGACCGGTCAGCATCAAAACTTCCGTCAACGGTTTCAGTTTCTTTATCGCCCCTAATGCCTCGATGCCATCCATCCCCGGCATCTGAACGTCCAAAATGGTCACATCAAAATTGTATTCTTTCAACGTTTCTAAAGCCTCGTCGCCGCTATAGGCTTCCGTAACATGAAAGCCTCTGGTCCTAAGGCGCTCGGCCAGCGTCTCTACAAATTCTTTTTCATCATCCACTAAAAGTATTCTTATTTTCATAGGTACCCCCTGCCCCTAATGATTATTGCGGGTTGCTCATAAGGACCGCCTTTGCCGTTTCGGTGATCCCTTCCGGAAATCCTACCACATTATATATCACCATAAAACCCAATACCCACACAATCGCCAGCGAAATGAGCCAGAGCACAAACCCGTATTTGACAAAGTCGATGGGGCTGATCATTCGTTGACCGGTATCCGGATAAACGCCAAGACCGTAAATAATGGCATTGTTCGGAGTTCCCACGATCAGAAAATGGGCAAAAGACGTGGCAAAGGCCGTGGCAAGTCCGATGGCCCAGGGTTCACCATGAACGCCGCTCATAATACCCATGGGGACGGCAATCGGTCCTAAAAGCGCGGTGGTCCCTGCATCGGACATAAAGTTGGTCATCAGACCTGAAAAAGAACTCATTCCGATCCAGAGCCCCAGACCTTTCCCGAAACCTATCGCGTCCAAGCCGCCCAGAAAAATTTGAGCCAGCCACAGGGCCGCACCCGTCTCCTTTAACAAAGCGCCAAGGGTAAGGGCGCCGCAATACATAAACCACGCATCCCAGGATATGCCGCCTAAAATTTTTCTCCAATCCGCAATTTTAAACACAACCGGTATGACCAGGGCGAGCAAGGCCGGCCCCCCAAGGCCGAGATCATGCCCGCCGACGATCCAGAGGAAGAGTATCAGGAGCATCATACCAAACGCCACTTTTTCGGCATAACTCATTTTCCCCATCTTTTTCGTTTCTTCCTTTATGGCCAAAAGACCGGGAGTGAGGTCTTTTGTTTTGACCTTTCTGAAAACAAATAACATGTATCCAGCCACTGCCAGACCCAGCACCGGGGTCAACGGAAGACCGTACATCATCCACCGGCCGAAACTCATGGGCACATTGTAATCGGACCAGAATCCCATCATGATGACGTTTCGACCGCCGGCTGCGGGTGATCCCACACCGCCGACATTCAAGGCAAAACAGAGAGAAAACAGCAAAAGCTTGGCCAGTTGCGGATCATGTTCGATGACGCCTTGATTGCTGTTGGCCGAAACCGCTCCCATGTAAACGGCTGCCATCACCGGCGCCATAAAGGCCGCCATGGCATGGGCGGATATAAAGGATCCCAGGACGGACATGGAAACACACAAGACGACAATGGGGACCACAAAACCTTTGGTCCACCCGAGTATCCATGTGGCGAGCCGTTTGTGCAATCCCACGCCGATCACCGTCACCCCCATGGCCAAAACACCCAACAGAAACAGCGGTGCATCTCCGGCAAAGGTCTGTCCGATCATTTTCATGGGCAATAGTTTGAAAAAATAAGCGAACATCGGCATCAAGATGCCCACCAGGCCGATGGGAAGTGCCTCGGTTGCAAAATATATGACAGCCATGGGAATCATGGCGAGGACGAGCTTCGCCTTCCATGCTGCGTGGGCAACATCATGGGCAACGTGCCATTCGATCAGTCTTTCCGCAATTTTCTGTTTTTCCACAAGGTCAATCAGACTCTGAGGTGTTGGAATAATAAACCCGATGATCACAAAACAGGCTGCCCCAACGATCAGCCAGAGCATTTTGTTTGAAAGCAGCCCTGGTTTTTTTGTTTTATCCGCTTCTGTATGATGATGTTCCATTCGTTCTCCTCCCTACACTCAGCACAATAAATGTCTCCCTATTAGTTCTCATTTGCTTCAGGCCGGGTTATTTTTTCTTGTCTCTGTCAAGGATTTCTTTTGCGGTATCGAATTCACCGGCTTCAGCAAAAGCAGCGGCGCTCATGGCGTCCTCAAATTTGCTTTTGTAAGCCTCGGTTACGGTCTTCATGAGTTTTTCAATGGATACCGGCTTTTGCAGGTATTCAAAAACACCCAGCCGTCGAGCCTCTTTTTCGTCTTTTTCAGAACCATGGCCGGTCAACATGATAATCTGAACGCCGGGATAAGCCTTTTTGGCACGCCTTAAAACTTCCATTCCGTCCATGCCGGGCATTTTCAGGTCAAGAACCATGACATCCGGAAGATCCTTGTCCATGGTTTTAAGCGCCTCTTCCCCGCTAAGTACTACATCCGAATCCACATCCCGCATCTTCATTCGTTCGGCTAAAGCTTTTACGAATTCCTCTTCATCGTCTACCAGCAATACTTTCATCTCTTTCATTTTTTTCTCCTTTCATTCTTTTCATTATGTAGGGAACTTTTTATATTTTCTTTTGTTTTACATCCTGTTGTCAATAGTTCTTTGGCCATATCTGCTTCGCCGGCCTCCGCAAAACTGGCTGCCACCATTAGATCCTGACAGCGCTAAAACAGCGAGGGTTTGACGACTTCGGCGTTTTTCTTTTCTTCATAAGCCTCGTGGATTCTGGAAATGAGAGAATCCAGATCCAGGGGCATGAGAAAATCGTCAAATACACCTATTTTCATCCCTTCTATTGACAGAGAGATCTGATCCCCGCTGTTGATGGTTATGACTTGAACAGCGGGATGCTTTTTTTTGATCATTTTGATCAAAGCCATCCCCTCTTTTTTGAGATCATTCAGGCTCAGCAATACCACATCGATCGGATGTTTTTTTAAAATCCGTTTGATGTCTTTTTGCTGCCTGGAATTGAATATCCGCCAATCATTGGTTTTCAAATATCGCACAAGGTGTTCCTGCAACATGCTGTCCACTTCTATGATCAAAACCGTAATTCCCATGATTTAACATTAAGACATTTCAATGAAATCAGATCCAGAATGGCACTCTGTTTCTGATTGCCATTGAGGGTTTGTGTTATCCTGCTTCAGCGAAAGTGACTGAAATAAAAACATCATACCATAATTTTTTAGGATCCACGGGCTTTATCCCGAGCATATTCCCGGCATCGTTGTGTTCACCCATTTCCGCAAAAGTAACCGAGACAAAGACGCTTTCAAGTTTTTTGATCCATCTTTTCATGGCACCCTCCTTATGGTCCTGACGATTCGATCGATGTTGCCCTCTAATACAGCAAGGAATGTGCCAAGATGTTAATATATAATAATTTCAATTGGTTTTAACGATACCAGAGGAATATAAAAGAGAAGTGTGGTTCATTTTGAATCATTTTGAGACGTTCGAATATGAACTAATTTGAAACGTTTTTAATCATCTATGGATTCGGGAAGGTACAGCAAAATTTCCGGGGCCAGACCAAACACTTTGGCGGTACCACCCAGATAAGCCATGATCTCCTGCAATGATGCCCAGCGTTCGGTGGACGATATTTTGGCCAGGAAGTCTTCTTCGGGAAGAACGGTATTTTCGTATCCGATACCCAATACGCACTTATTCTGTATTTTCCGTGGGGAAAGCGTTATTTTGCCGCCGGAACCTATGATATTAAGAAGGATTTCAATGGATTCAAACAATGCCATTTCTAAAGATACAGGATCTGACTTAATGATCAGCGGCGGATCTGAGGGACTCGATTCCAGAACGACATTTTTAAGCCTTGCGAAACGGGACGCCAGCAAAACCATCTGTTCCGTTATTTCGTTAAGATCCAGGCTTGCGGGGCAGTGATCGGAGCTGTGGGCGAACCGGTTCAAGCGGGAGGTAACATCAATGCCGCGTTGAATTTGTCCGCGAATTCTATTCAAGGATTTTATGAATTTTTCTTTGTGGGGAAAAGTGCCGTTTTCGGTGATGTCAAGAATATCTTCCATTAAACCCGACGATTCCTGGATGATGGCCAGGACGTTTTTAATTTCGTGGGTTATGCCGGCCGTTATTTTCCCGAAAAAAGCCACCTCTTTACGTTTAAAGTGATTCATGTCATCCCCTTTTGCACAGATTTTTAGCGGTTTTCTAACCCATACTTTTCACTGCCTCATTCAACTTTTCAATCAACTCGTCTATATCGATGGGCTTTATCAGGTAGTCAAAAGCGCCCAGCTGCATTCCCCGGATGCCGTCTTTGGTGGCCCCGTGACCGGTGAGAAGAATCACCTGTATTTTGGAATCCATGGCTTTGATTTTCTCCAGGACCTCCAATCCGCTCAGCCCCGGCATCATCACATCCAATACCACGACCTGAGGCGGATCGTTTTCAACAAAGCCCAAGGCCGCCTCACCGTCAATGGCAATCGAAACATTCATATTTCTCAACTCCAGTCTTTCGGCCAGAGTCGTGACAAATTCATGTTCATCGTCAACAAGCAGGATTTTCATCCGGTCCATTTTATGCCTCCATTTATAATTTTGATTTTTTCGGCAGAAAAATCTTAAAAATGGTTCCTTCGTTCTCTTTGCTCTCCACCTCGATGTCTCCGCCAAGCTTTTTGACAATACCGTAGGTAATGGAAAGCCCAAGGCCGGTTCCGTGTTCTTTTTTGGTGGTGAAAAAAGGCTCGAAGATATGCCGGAATGTTTCCTCCGACATACCGCAGCCATTGTCCTGGATGGAAACAGCGACAGTATCTGCATCTTTTTCCCAGGTGGTAATGAGAATCCGCCCCTCGTCTTCCACAGCAGCCATGGCATTATTCAAAATGTTCAAAAAAACCTGCTGGAGCTGTCCCCGATCCGAATCGATTCTGGGCAGATCCTTTGCCAATTCCAGCCCGATATCGATATTCCGGTAAAGGGCTTCTTTTTCCATAAATCCCAAAACTTCCTCTATAAGTTCGTTAAGATCCAGAGTTTCAACCTCAACCTCCATCCGTTTTGCAAATCCCAGCAGACGGTGGGTTATGGTTCTACAGCGGCTCACGGACTGCAAAATAGCCCCCACCAGTGTCGAAAACTTTTCTTTTTGCGCAAAATCCGGGGCATATTCAATGAGATCTTTGATAAGTCCGGCTTTTTCGTTGATAATGGCCAGGGGATTGTTGATCTCATGAGCCACACCGGCGGCAAGCCTGCCGACGGAAGAAAGCTTGTGATGGTGCTGTAATTCTCGGAAGGCCATCTCCCGATTATGATCTGCTTCTCTGATGCGATTCATCATGATACCTGTTAACCTGAAGACCACAATGACAATCAGTATGGAACTGACCAGAAAAACAAAAAACAGGTCACTTTTCAGTGCATACCAGGTTTTGAAAACAGTGGACTTAAGTTTTACGATCACCAGGGTGTATTCAGGATAAGTAAAATGGGTATAGGCCAAGAAAACATCGTTCCCGCCGGGATCCTTTCGTTCATCGACATACGTTGCATGCCCGCCCGCAGGAATCTTCAAAGGACACTCTTCAAGGACCTTTCCGTACAAACGGGAATTGGTCTGGAATATGCCCTCCTTGTTAAGAATAAATGCATCGCTTTCCGCATCGAGCCCCATGGAAGCGATGAGATTGTCGAACATGGTGGTGTCGATGGTGGTTCTAAGAATCCAGGATTCCCCGTTCGCTTTAAGACGTTGAACAGCTATAGTAATGTGAGGGAATTTTCGGTAACCCATAAATACATCGCTGATATATGTGCCTTTAAGCGTAGCTTCTTGAAACCAATCCTGATTCGCATAATTTTTTCCAAGAAGGTTATACGGGCCTACATAGCACATCTGTGTACCGTCAGAACCGTTTATAAGGCCAAGATCAACAAATCCAATGAATTCCTTTTTGAGTGTAAAAAGAATGTGATTCAATTTCTTTTCGTCACATAAATCATCAAAAGAATAAAAATAAGAAATGGATTTTATCAAAGATTGTCGTTCATTAAGGAAGAATTCAAAAGAGTGTCTGGTCTTGCTGACCAGCAACTTGGTTGGGTCGATCATCTCTTGTTTGAGGCTGCTCTGGTACTGGTGGTAGTTGATTAAAGCCATCATAGACAAGGGAACAATGGTCAGTACAATCATCAAGACTCTAATGTTCCTCTGGAAGAGTCGATATCGATCTGAAGATGAATCTGCGTTGGTGAGCATTTGCAGACTTTCTTTAATATTGAACCATTTTTTAAGATTCAGCGCCATTTTCCCTCCACCAACCCATTATCGAATGATATCTCCGGATTGAAGCGTTCCCGATTCCAGTCGTTTTATAACATCTTTGTAAGAACCGATCACGGAATCCAGGACTTTCACGTTCTTCCATTTAAGATATTGATAATACTCATCTTCAATTCCGCCACACACCACCGTCTCTATTTTTTCCAAAAGAACAAGATGACAGAGCTGTTCTGCCGACGCCCGCGGTAAGACCACGGTCTTTTTTTCTGTGGGCCGGCCGTCATCCGCCATTGAGACAATAGAGACCTCTGAAGCCAAATCAAAGCGCGGCGCCACCTGATCGACGTATAAAGTGATGAGAATCTTTTGTTCCATTGTAAAGCGTTGAATTCATTCCGCCTTAGGCGGATTTAGTGTTTAGTGTTCAGTGTTTTATTTATATATAAATACCAATTTTTTAAATTGCCAAACACTCAACACTAAATACAAAACATTCTCGTAAAAAGGTCGCTTTTTTGACTTTTTTACGAAATCATCAAATTTAAGTATCAGGCGTCTATTTTGTATTGTTTCATTTTTCTCCACAATGTGCTCCGTCCCCACCCCATCATATCGGCCGCTTTGTTGCGTCGTCCCTTGTTTTTGACCAGTGCTTCTATAATCATATCTCTTTCCAGAAACGCCCACGTCTTTTGGCCGCTTTGTTCGCTGCTGGATTTTACAAATGACGCCGTCCATTCGGATGCTTCACCGGCTTCCGACGTTGAACGGTCATAATGATATTTCGTCTCGGAAAGATAGGCCGGAAGGTGTGTGAATTGTATCTGTCCTCCGGGACAAATATTCACGGCGTATTCGATAATGTTTCTGAGCTCCCTTACATTTCCGGGAAAAGGATAGTCCAGTAAAATCTTGAGAACCTTCTTGGACAATCCATTGATATCTTTTCGGAATCGTGTGGCAAAAATATTAATAAAGTGATCCAAAATAAGTCGAATGTCGTCTCCCCGCTCCCTCAACGGCGGTAGATGCAATCTCACCACGTTCAACCGAAACATCAGGTCTTCTCGAAACTTTCTCTCTTTAACCATGAGATCAAGGTTGCGATGGGTGGCGGCAATGACTCGAACATCGGCCTGAAACCCTTTGGCACTTCCTAAAGGATAGACCACCTTATCATCCAGAAACGTTAAAAGCTTGACTTGTAGCGGCAGGGGAAGATCCCCGATCTCTGTAAGATAGAGGCTTCCGTTGTGGGCCAGGCGAAATCGTCCGGGTTTATTTTCCACTGCACCCGTAAACGCCCCTTTTCGGTGACCGAAAAGCTCGGATTCCAGCAAGGTTTCGGGCAATGCACCACAATTAACCTTGACAAAGTGACCTTTTGCTCGATCGGAGGCCTGGTGGATGGCTTCTGCCAACACGTCTTTGCCGGTTCCGGTTTCACCGGTAATCAAAATCGCCGAATCACTTTGAGCAAGCAAGGGAAGAGTTTGAAAAATTCGGGTCATTTTAGGACTTTTTCCGATAAGATGGCGGAAAGCATAGGCATGGGTTGTCTTGGAATCCACTTCTTTAAAGGGACGTAGGTCTTCAACGGTTTCCAGAAAACCGGCCAGGTTACCCTCAGCATCCCGAATCGGAGACAGATTGATCAACACCGGAATCAACTGCCGTTCTTTGTTGATCATGTCGCTTTCAACGGAAATGGATTCGGAATTTGAATCCAACTTTTTAAGCGGGCATTTCTGTATACACAGCTTGCTGCGCATGATATGAAAACAGGAGATTCCTCTTGCATCTTCCATGGAAAAGCCGCTAAGGGCTTCAAAGGCACGATTGATCAGCACGATTCGCCGCTGGGTATCAAGGACCACAATACCTAGTGGAATTTCATCGATCAAAGAAGGCAATTCGATGGGGGCGTCAAATAGGCCCTTAATTTGTGTGCGTTGCAAAGTGTTCAATGTCAGATGTATCCAATATATTTCATGCCAACATTTTAAATTTTGTCCTTCAATTTTACGTCCTGCGTCGTATTGAATCGTCTGGATTGATTGTTTCAGTATGTTTTAGTCACGTATTTTTTTCTAAAAAAAGTGTTTCAATATGTTTTTACCATAGCGAAAAAACTTTGTAAACGAACATTCAACACCTGAACCGAATAAACAAAAATATAAGCCTTACAAAATGCATCACATGCCCTGGCCAAGTGTTGCATATTGTAACTATAGATCGGATAAATTCCTGTAAATATAGTGATATTTCGTTAAGTTAATATTATCTAATGATGAATGATAAGATATTGTATTTTAAACAAGTTATATGTAAATTTCTGAATATTTTTAATTGACATTGGATGAAATGTAATATAGCTTCCATTTTTTTTGATAAATTCGACTTCTCCAATATGCATATCCGTTATGATGAAATTCATTTTCACATCGGGATTCAATTCCAAAAGAAAAAATACAACGCCTTAATTCAGGAGGAAAACATGCGGATAAATGATAAACTTTGGGCGATGATGTTAATTGGCCTGTTTTCGTTGACGGTATTGGTACCACCTGCTTTTGCAGATGCATCCGCCGAAGCTGCTGCCGGCGGCCATGCCTGGTGGTTCTGGCCGATACTACTTTTTATCGTCACTTTTATTATGGGAATTCTTGCCGTGCTCGGCGGTGTCGGCGGCGGGGTTCTCTATGTGCCGATCATCAGCGGATTTTTCCCGTTCCATTTGGACTTTGTTCGCGGCACAGGTCTTCTTGTAGCCCTTTCGGGTGCCCTGGCAGCCGGTCCCGGGCTTCTCAAAATGAACCTTGCCAGCCTGAGATTGGCAATTCCGGTAGCTCTCATCGCTTCCACCTGCGCCATCATCGGTGCCATGATCGGACTTGCGCTGCCCACCAACATCGTTCAAATTGCCCTTGGCGCCACCATCCTCGGTATATGCATTCTAATGTTAACCGCCAAAAAATCGACGGTTCCGGATGTTCCCCAGGCAG
Organism: uncultured delta proteobacterium; assembly: GCA_963706295.1. Taxonomy (GTDB): domain Bacteria; phylum Desulfobacterota; class Desulfobacteria; order Desulfobacterales; family UBA11574; genus UBA11574. The sequence continues at coordinate 235,281 of CAVPLW010000009.1, forward strand.
ACCGCTTATCATCAGCGCTTAGAATCTGCGGTGTTTACCAGGAAGCCAGCACCGGAGAGATTATCGACTGGAAAGTACACCGGACACCTTTAGGATTGGGCCTGTTCGTCTTAATCGGAATCATGGCCGGCATGTTCGGCCTTGGGGCCGGATGGGCCAATGTGCCGGTACTCAACCTACTCATGGGAGCACCGCTGAAAATCAGTGTGGCCACCAGCAAATTCCTCCTTTCCATCACAGATACTTCCGCGGCATGGATATACATGAATAAAGGCTGTGTGATACCCATGATGGTCGTTCCCTCGCTGGTGGGAATCATGCTCGGCTCTTTTGTGGGGGTCCGTCTACTTAAAATTGCCAAGCCTACCTTTATCCGGTGGATGGTCATTGCCATCCTGGCATTTGCCGGGATCAAAGCATTGTCCAAAGGACTTGGATTTTAATTGTATATTTAAACTCAAGCAAGACATGGAATTATTTGCCGGGAGAAAATAAATGGATGAAAAAACAAATACCTTGTTAAAAGCAACACCGGAGCAGCTTCTTTATGCCAAAATACTGGAAAGGGGGATGTACTTCGGTTTACTCATCCTTTTTATTACATTTGGTCTTTATACCTTCGGCATTTTAGATCCCTATATTCCGCTGGATAAAATTTCCAAGTACTGGTCTTACAACGTCAATGACTATCTTGAACATGCAGAAATTAAAGCCGGATGGGCCTGGCTGGGTATGCTCAAATACGGAGATTTTATTAATTTCATCGGCATAGCCATATTGGCGGGTGTTACCATTTTCTGCTATGCCGCCATCGTGCCGACGCTGCTGAAAAATAAAGACATGGTTTATGCAATTCTGGCGAGTACTTGAGGTCATTATTCTCAGTGCCGCGGCCAGCGGGATACTTGCCGTAGGGCATTAATCCTATTCCTGCACAAATAAATCGTTGAGTGTAAGTATCAACATTATCTAAAATATGCCACTTAATTGATGTGAAAACGAATCACTGCAGATATCCTCGAGCTGCAATACAATCCGCTTGAGATCATGACTGCCCGAAACCGCTTTTATGGTATCGATAGCAGCGACCTGTTCAGGCGGATAGGTTTCAAGAATTTCATAGGTGTCTTCGAATTCATCGATGGCGAGCTGTGCGGTCAAAATAATATAGTCATCCACCCGCTGTTTTGAATCCTTTAATTCGGGCCTTTCAAGAAGCGATTCTTCCATGGTTTTTGCCGTCAAAAACATCAAATCTTTGACTTCTTTGGCCGTAAATCCTTCAACAAAGCGCCGGTAGGCAATAACCTGCGCATAGTTGGGTATCATCGCTCTGTCCCGATTCCTCACTGTTGCCGAGACGAGCTGATAGTTCAGCGTGATGTACCATTTCAGCAGGTCCCGATCCATTTTTCGGTAATTTGGAAACCGCTTTTCATTTTCCGGTTTCATCACCTCTGCCACAAGCTGATTGACCAACGATTCGCGCAGTTCAATAAGAATATTATAGATTTCAGTACTTTTTCTGTAAGCCACCCGCTGCAAAAGCAATTCATTGCGGAACTCGAAGTTTTTCGTGTGGATGATCATTTTTTCGGTGATGAACAGCAAGCGTCGCAGGATATGATACCGCGGCGTGGGTTTCCAGTCTAAAGCCTTGAAGGTTACAGAAGCATCTATGGTCAGTTTCTTGTCAATATATTCCGCCATCCAGGGTTTCTCAAGGGTCTCCTTTCCGGTCAACCATCCTAAAAACGATAGAACGACCAAACCCACTCGTGCAAATGTCTTAGGCATCTTAAACGGTTTCACGTCATGTCCGTAATAATAGCGTGTGGCGGTTCGAAAAAGATCAATATGAGAAATACTCCCCTGCGAACCGGCAATATATACGGCCAGTTGAGGCAGCCTATCGCTGATGTCTATAATTCTAAGGAACAGCTTGATAAGGTCCTTGATATGGATATACGGTACGGCCGATTCGCCGTGTCCCCCCAATATTTTTGATAAGAGTGTTTTTTTGGAAAGCCAGGATTTCAACAGCATGTACAATATGGGATATTCGCACCAGTCACTGAATACGGCAGCCAATCGAACGATGGAGCAAGGAAGCGTTTCGGAATAATCCTCAATTATTGCCTCCGCCCGTCGTTTACTTCTTGCATAGGGAAAATCCGCATCCACAGGACTTTTTTCGGTGAGCGCCCTGCCGGCAGGAGGAAATTTGCAGGCAGCCAAAGAACTGGAAAAAATAAACCGTTTTACGCCCAGCATTTTTGACAACTCAAGGAGATATCGGGTGCCGGTGACATTGGTCTCCTCATACACAGGATTCTCATTCAAGGTAAAGTCATAATAACCGGCCAGGTGCAGCACATAATCTGTCCCTCCGTGTTCTTGAACATACTCAAAGACCCTCAGAAGATTTTTCCACTTGGTGATATCCGCCTGCAACCAGTGGGTATGATCATTTTCCGGAACCCCGGCCTCTTTTTGGCTTCTTCGGGCAATACAAAAGATGCGAAATTTCCCGGTTACGGCGATAACAAAATGCCTTCCGATGAAACCCGAGGCTCCGGTCACCAAAATTCCCGGCAATCTGTTGTCCATTTTACCCTTCTTTATCGCTATCGATACCACAAACTCATTGAGCGTTTTAAGTGATTGATGTATTAAAATAAATGTAATAAGAGTTTAGTCCTTTGAAACAAATCGATTTCAAAGGAGCTTCAGGTATGATTAAATTTTTGGCCGGAAGCTGTCTGACCCGCCTGCCGCGTAAGGCACGAGCGGGCAGGGTGGATTAGGGATCGTTTTTAAAGAACCATCGGCGATTTAACTTTATGGATGAAATCCCTTGTTCAAGCAGAGACCTTTATAAATAGCCCGGACAGATTCTTTCATTCTTGTTGGGTCGTAGCTGAAAGCGAAGACCAAACGAGCCCTTATTCACGAGTTTTATCCGCCTTTGGCGTGATCTTTCAGCAAAAATTTAATTATACCTGAAGCGGTAATGTTTTGAAAAGGCTAAAGTATTACAAACAAAACTCAAGGTTCTCACCCGATATTGTTGAAAACAAAGGATGCGAAACTTGAGTTAAAAACTATGACTGACCTGAGACTTATATAACAGCACTATTGAGGGAAAAATGCAATACAACACCCTTTTTGGCCCGGTACCTTCACGAAGATTGGGAATTTCCCTGGGGGTGGACTTGGTCCCCATGAAGACCTGCACGTTGAATTGCATTTACTGCGAATGCGGCAAAACCTCTCACTTGACATTGGAACGTAAAGAATATGTTTCGTTTGAAGCCGTCAAAAAAGAGCTGACCCATTATTTGGCGCATCATGCCCGGCCGGATTACATCACCTTTTCCGGTTCCGGTGAACCGACACTCAATTCAAAAATCGGCGATGTTATCCGCTTTTTGAAAGATCGGGTTCCTGATGTTCCGGTGGCAGTCCTGACCAACAGCACATTATTTTCCCAAAAACAGGTACGATCAGATATTAAAAATGCCCTGGTGGTCATCCCTTCGCTGGATGCTGCAACCGAAAATATATTCAATAAAATAAATCGCCCCTCTCCTCATTTACACGTGGATAAAATCATTGACGGACTGATTCGATTCCGCAAAGAATACAATGGAAAAATATGGCTGGAAGTCTTTATTATTCCCGGCATGAATGATACAACAGCGGAATTAAATGCCTTAAAACAGGTGATTGGAAAAATCAAGCCGGACCAGGTTCACTTGAATACACTGGACAGACCCGGATCGGTATCAACGCTTCGTGCCGCCACCCGGGAGGAACTTGAACATGTCCTGGATGTCTTTCAGATGGAAAATGCCGCCATTGTCGCTGATCCACCCGAGCACAAGGCGCTTTTTGCCTATCGCAAAGACACTGCGGCTGCCATTTTGGGAACCATTGCCAGACGTCCGTGCACTTCAAAAGACTTGTCTGAAATTTTGGGGTTACAGGTCAATGAAGTGGATACCTATCTGAAATCCCTGGAAGCAGATGAAAAAATAACGATTGTAAAACAAAAAAGGGGATTGTTTTACCAATTATCCAAAAAATACCTTTAGGGCGCATTTTGCTTGCCTATAGTGGCAGCCTGCACTATGTCAAAATCTGAAGCAGGAAGTATTTGCGATTTACTTTCGAAACTTGAATATAAATAAAAAAGGGGGGGGAAATGAGTGTATCTTATTTCGGAAAAAGGATTGGATGGATTCTATGTTTTGTTGCAATGATGGTGCTGTTCAGCGGGTTATCTGCATATGCTCTTTTGGGAGGTAAAATTACAAAATATACCGCCGATCAGGTCATGATCGACGCTAAAGGAAAGGTTCAGCATCGAAGGAAAGTTATATGTAATGCCGGATAAGATGCGAATGGATGGCATCTCTCCAAAAGGCGAAGGAAGTATCGTTATGATTTTTCGTAGAGATAAAAATATTGGATGGACATTGAATCCCGAGAAAAAACTCTATATGGAAAGACCTTTCAACGAAAAAGAGATGGAACAGGCCATCAAAGAACATCATTGATTCGAGAAACGAAAAAGTTTTGGGAACGGAAAATGTGAATGGGTTTAAGTGTACAAAAAAGGAAGTCGAAACCACCGTTGAGTTCATGGGTTTTAAAAGAACATCAAAAACGATCGTCTGGATATCAAAAAGATTGGACATGCCCATTCGTACAAAGTCTCAGGACGGATCCATGACGGAACTAAGAAACATCAAAGAGGGTTCCCCGGCCGGTAAATATTTCGAAATTCCCAAAGAATATAAAAAAGCTTCAAACATGATGGAATTAATGGGTATGGATATGTCAGGACATGAAGAAAAGCCTTCAAAAGCTGCCGGCGAAGACAAAGAATCCGGCTCCCAATTTCCTTTTAAAGTCCCTAAGGGAATTAAAGGTCTGTTTGGACAATAAAAAATGAGAAAGTAATTTTTAGTTAGTGTCCATCCGTGAATTCAAAATGAACACAGTGGGTGTCCAATTCAGAAATGAGCAGTTTTTGTTCTGATCAAGGCCGCACAAGGGTTTGCGGTCCCCGCAAAGCGGGACAGGAAGGCGTACGTCTGTACGCCGCAGCCGGAAACCCGCGGAGAACGCCGAGCAGGACAAAAAGAGCCATTTATGGATGGACACCAGTTAGGAGGTATAAAGGTTATGATCAAGCATAAAACATCCCTTATTATATTCCTTCTGATCTGCTTGAACGGTTTTCCTGTCTTTGCCGCTGGACAGAAAATGATGAGCATACAGGTGAAAAAAGGAGAAATTCGTTCAACACCCTCTTTTCTTGGCATTGTCGTGGCCCGGGTTTCATACGGCGACCGGGTTTATGTTCGAGAAGAAAGAGGTCCTTGGGTTAGAGTCGGTCTGCCAGGGAACAGCAACGAAGGCTGGATTCACACTTCGGTCCTCACATCTAAGAAAATTGTGCTCAACGCCGGGTCTGCAAACGTTCAGACATCAGCCTCCAGCGATGAACTGGCTCTTGCCGGAAAGGGATTCAGCAAACAGGTTGAAAACGAATTTAAAGGAAAAAACCCGAATATCAATTATGCATGGATCGACAGGATGGAAAAGTTTGTCGTTTCTGAAAAACAGATCCAACAGTTTCTAAAAGAAGGCGAGCTGTCTCCCGAAGGAGGTTTCTGATGACTATTGGAAGCAAACACCGGTTTTTCGGGTCTACCGTAAAGTTGGCGGTTTTAGGACTTGGAATTATGCTGGCCCTGCCTGTTTTTATATCCGGCTGCAAGACCATGGAAGCTATGACGGACATAGGTACGTCCATTGGTCAATCCGTCGGTATAATTACCGAATCCCAAGCCGAGTCCATATCAAAAAGCTCCAAGGCTGTGGCCCGAAGCTTTGAAGACTTTACGCCGGAACAGGAATATTACATCGGCCGAACTGTTGGAGCGGTCATTATCAATAAATACAAACCGTATCAAAATGAAAGGGTCAACGCATATATAAACCTGCTGGGCCAGACCTTGGCCAAAGCTTCGGATATGCCTGAAACTTTTAACGGCTATCACTTTTTAATTCTGGATTCCGATGAGATCAATGCCTTGGCCGCACCCGGGGGTCTCATCTTTATTACCCGGGGGATGTTAAGGTGCTGCCGGGATGAAGATGCTGTGGCTGCAGTTCTGGCACATGAAATCGGTCATGTTCAGTTCAAGCATGGACTTCAGGCCATCAAAAAATCCCGGATAACATCAGCCTTGGTCATCCTCGGCACTGAAGGTGCGAAAACCTTTGGCGGTGAGGATCTGGCCAATCTCACAGCGACCTTCGAGGACTCTATTTCCGACATCACCTCTTCGTTGGTCAATAACGGTTACTCTCGAAAATTTGAACGCCAGGCAGACATTGCAGCCGTAACCATCTTAAAACGTGTCGGCTATGATCCTAACGGCCTGGTGGATATGCTGAAGGTGATGGAGAAAAAGCTTAAACCCGGAGGCCCTGATTTTGCCAAAACACATCCTTCACCGGAAAGCAGAATCGCTGACATTCAAAAGGACATCGGCAAATATGCCAAAGTCCATGAGCCCAAAGTCAGACAGAAAAGGTTTCTGGCCGCTTTAGGAAATAATTAAAAACATGGCATGGCGATCGATCTTTGGAAAAAAGTCCATCCATGGTCTTATCATAGGGATATCAGGGGCTGTTCTGGCATTGTCGCTTTGGAGCTTGGGCTGGCTCGACATTTGGGAAAGCAAGACATGGGATTTGCGGGCTTCGATCATGGCCAAGCCGGGCAAGGCCACGGACAATATCAGACTGATCCTGCTGGACCAGAACAGTCTTGACTGGGCCAAGAAGGAAAACGGCTGGAACTGGCCCTGGCCCAGAGAAATTTACAGCGCCATATTACATTATTGTCGCAGAAACGGGGCCAAAGCCGTCGCTTTCGACGTGCTTTTTACCGAGCCCTCTATTTACGGTATCGAGGATGACGCCGCTTTGGGCAGGGCTATTTCCGAGTTTGAACATTTTGCAGGTGCTGTTTTTTTGGGAAAAAAAAGCGGCAGTGACACAACTTGGCCGGCCGGAACCCCGGCGCCTGACTTCAACGTTATTGGGCTGGATAAATGGCTGAATCCGACGAATTCCGGAAATATGGTCTTTCACCGGGCAACCATGCCCATCCAGGAACTGGCCTTAAATGCCGCCGTTCTGAGTAATGTTCATCTCGATCCTGATCCGGACGGAATCTACCGGAGCATCAATCTTTTTTGTGTCTTTGACAATAAGATTCTGCCGACACTTGGACTCGGGGCCTACCTGGCAGCAAACCCCGATGTTCAGATGCAAATTAAGTCCGGCAAACTGATTGTTGACAAAAAAATTGTCCCCATAGATCAACAAGGCAATGCTGTTTTAAACTATCGGGGAATTTCCGGCACACACAAAGCTTACAGCGCAGCCGCTGTGTTACAATCCGAAATTCGAATTCTTGGGGGTGAAACGCCCACTATCCGGGACGAAAATGCTTTCAGAGACAAATACGTGTTCTTCGGCTTCTCTGCTCCCGGGCTGTATGATCTTCGTTCTTCTCCGGTTGACGGTGTGTATCCCGGAGTGGAAATTCAGGCCACTTTGTTGGACAACTTTCTTTCCGGTGATTTTATGCGCCGGTCTTTGACGTGGCTGACCATAACAATTGTATTTTTCCTGGCACTTGCCTGCGCGATCTCAGCCTCTGTTTTCAGCAGCCCTGGGGGAAGCGTGACGGTGGGTCTTGTTTTTTTCTCTATTCCGGTTTTTGTTTCCTTTGGTTCATACCATTACGGTCTATGGCTCCCATTGGTTGTTCAGGAAACAGCTGCTGCATTCACCATCGCTTTTGCCCTTGTCGTCAACTATGCAACCGAGGGAAAACACAAGCGGTTCATCAAAAATGCCTTTCAACAGTACCTCAGCCCGGCGGTCATCGAGCAGCTCATCCTGCACCCGGAACGCCTCAAGCTGGGCGGTGAACGTCGGATTCTTTCCATCTTTTTTTCCGATCTTCAGGGATTTACATCTATTTCCGAAGGGTTGGACCCCGAGGAACTTACTGCACTTTTAAACGACTACCTTTCAGCGATGACCGACATCATCCATGAAGAGAGCGGCACCGTAGACAAGTATGAGGGAGATGCCATTATCGCCTTCTGGAATGCACCGCTGGAAGTGCCGGAGCACGCTGTCAGGGCCGTTCGTGCGGCAATCCGGTGTCAGCAAGTTCTTGCCCAAATGCGTCCGGGATTCAAGGAACGGATCGGCAAGGAAATGTTCATGCGCATCGGCATTAACACCGGTCCGGTCGTTGTCGGCAACCTGGGCTCGCATACAAGGTTCGACTACACCATGATCGGAGATGCCGTAAACATCGCTGCACGGTTGGAGGGAGCAAACAAACAGTTCGGCACCTACACCATGATTTCTCAGTCCACACGGGACATGCTGGGAGATATTTTCACGATGAGAGAACTTGCACGAATCGCCGTGGTCGGCCGCAGGGAACCGATCGTCGTTTATGAACCCATGACAGCCGAGGAATATGAAACCCGAAAGGATATATTAGACAATTTTTCCAGAGGATTACAACTGTTTTATAAAGGCGAATTTTCACAGGCCCTGGAAATATTTTCAACCGTCCGAGAACTTGATCCTCCTGCGGCGGCATACGCGAAAAAATGCCGGGCAATTATGGAAGCTCTGCCGGACGATTGGCAGGGAGTTTGGGTCATGGATGGCAAGTAACAAAAAGATACAACATACAGATATCCATATGGATTGAACTTAGGGGCTTCGCCCCAATGGCTCGCCCGTAGGGCCTACGCCCCGGAGGGAATAGTGGAATAATGGGTTCGAGGAATTTTTAACAATGAAAAATTAAGGTTTCAAAAACCTGTCATCTATAACAGTCAACACCCGACATCAAATTTCCATCAGGACCTTCCGAACCTTAAATGCAAAATCATGCTTATCGAGTGGCTTTTCAATGTAATCGGCAGCACCTATTTCCCTTGCTTTTTTTTCATCTATCTTTTCGCTGAATCCGGTGCAAAGAATAATGGGAAGGTCTGATCGTATGTTCAGGATTTCTTTAACCAGCTTGTCACCGGTCATTTTAGGCATAGTCAGGTCGGTTATAACCAAATCAAATTGGTCTGGTTGGGAACGAAACATCTCTAAAGCCTCAATCGGGCTTGCCATCGCTTCAACTTTATATCCCAGCCTCTCCAGCATTTTACGTCCTAATTTTACGATCAATTCTTCATCGTCAATAAAAAGTATCCTTTCATCTCCAGTAGAAGGTTTTTCATCATTTTCCGTTTCTACGAAGGCCTCTTTTTCAACTACAGGAAAACAGATGCTGAACGTCGTTCCTTTCCCAGGTTCGCTTTTCACAGCAATTGTACCATTGTGTCCTTTGACGATGCCGTGAACCACGGCCAATCCCATTCCCGTACCTTTTCCCACTTCTTTTGTCGTAAAATAGGGATCAAAGATACGATCAATTTCTTCTTGAGAAATTCCGTGACCCGTATCGCTTACAGTCAGGTTTACATAACATCCCGGATTTAGCTCAGGGTATTTAGCTGCGGTATCTTCATTGAGTTTAACATTTTTAAGGGTGACTGCAATGATACCCCCATCCGGCATGGCATGGTCCGCATTGGTGCAAAGATTAATGAGAACCTGATGTATTTGTGTGGGGTCTGCCAGGATTGTATCAATATCTTTAGGAATATTTTGGCGAATTTCAATGCTTGTTGGAATAGATGAGCGCATCAACTTAAGTGATTCTTTAATAATGGGTTTGAGATTTATCGGTTTTTTTTCCAGTTTTGTTTTGCGGGCGAAACTTAGAAGCTGACGTACAACATCTCTTGCACGAAAAATGGCCGTTCGGGCTTCTTCCAAATTGACCCGGGCCGGATTCCATTCCGAAACATCATCCATTGCCAGTTCGGTATTTCCAAGAATAATGCCAAGAAAATTATTAAAGTCATGGGCGATTCCTCCTGCCAAGGTTCCAATCGACTCCATTTTATGAGCTTGTTGGAGCTGTGCCTCAAACGTGACCCGCTCTTCCTCCGCCCGCTTGCGGTCGGTGATGTCACGCCCAATACCCAACACTCCGGCGAGTTGGCCATCACTCCTAAACATTGGTGTCTTAATAGTTTCAAGGATTTCACGATGCCCATCATCTGCAAAAGTAACTTCCTCTTCGTTTTTGATGGGTTTTCCTTTAGCCATCGCCATTCTATCGTGCTCTCGGAAAAAGTCCGCCAATTCCTTGTTGACGAAATCGTAATCAGTTTTTCCGATGATATCCTTCTCTTTTTTGCCAAAAAAACTTTCAAATCTGGGATTGCATAAGAGGTAGTTTCCCTGCTGATCTTTCAGCCAGACCAAATCCGGAATTGTTCGGATTAATGTCCGCAGATGTGTCTCGCTTTCTTTCAACGCCTCCTCGGCCTGCTTGCGGTCCGTCAGCATCTTGTTGGCATATTCTGCCATCTGGTCAAGCTCAACAAATTTAATAAGTTCTCGGTCAACTTCTTCATCAGAGTGTGCCGCCCTGTCAAAAAATGAAACAATATGGTTGAAATCGTTCTTGAGTCCGCGATTCAACCAATTGAAAAACAGGAAAAAAAGCGCGACTATTCCCATAACAATCAAGATAAAATAAAGAATTTTCTCTTTTATCTGATTATTTAATTTGGTTTGCATCAAGGCAATATCCGTTTCCACATCATCAAGATACACGCCAGCGCCGACAAGCCATTGCAAGTCAGGGATTCCGTAAATAAAAGAGGCTTTTGGCGATTCTTTATCAGGGTTGGTTAATTTAATATGCGAATAATAAATAAAATCACCTTCAGGTTTTAAAGCAGCATTGTATTCCTTTTCAAAAATATCCTTCATCTTTTCAGGATGTTTATTGAAAATCTCCCATAGTTTTTTTGTTCCGGAAAAAAGTATTCCATTTGAAACTAAGGCATCCCCATTTCGATTTAACTTTTTCCGGTTGCTATCGCAAAGAAGCATTTCAACACCATCCAGGCGAGTGGCAAAATAATAACCTTTTCCGTATTCAAATCTGATGGGTCTTAAAGCATCCAGGATCATTTGCTGAATTTCAGCCTTGCTTTTTGCAGTTTTATTCTGTTGATAGATATTTTGAGCGATAGAATAGGCCTCATATACCCTCGATTTGATCTTACTCCTTGTCAATATCTCACTTTGTTCTTTTTCATAAAAAATCAAATCAACAACACGATTAACTTCCTGTTTGATTATTTGTTTTTGACGGGCAATGTAATCTGTGCGCATTTGATCGGCGCGGGAATTGAAATCACGATAAGAGGCGATAACATCTATGGCAACAATACTTGCACCGATCCCTATCAGGAAAATGATTCCCCATAATTTAATGAGTTTGATAAAATTGGTTCTTTTTCTCATAATTATTTTTCCCGCTGCTCTATCTTGTCGGCACTGTTTAGCAGGTTCCGAAGGATTAAGCCTTCAGTCTTTAGGATAAAGGCTTCCTTTTCGGTAACATTCAGTAATTCAATACGTTTTTTGTTATAAAACCCAGAATGTGATATCGTATACCTTGACAAGACCATAGACCCAAGCATCTCAATTTAAAGTACATATAATCCTACTATTTCCTACAAAATTGCATAAAAAGGAGAACACTCCGAGAAGAATACAACCTCAAACAAAATGATATCACAACAATTTCCGAATTCTAATAATTACAGGATCATTGCAGTAAATCGTAACGGTTGAGCTCAGGGGCCGCCGACCGAAGGGAGGGAACAAGGGAAGCATCCCCTTGCGGTCCGCTGCTGCGCTGGTTAGACCTTTTTTATTAAATTTTCTAATTCACTTTCCGTTCTTACAATTATAACTTTATGTTTGGGATTTGTAATTTCGTGGAGCGTTTGCAACATTCTGCCAATTCCATATGATAGATCTGTTTCACAAACAAATATTGTCTTGTCGATCATCTGGATGGCTTTCGGTTCTTGATAACTTTTGGTGATTTTTTCGCTTTCTGTATACGAAATTTTGAAATTGGTGACATATTTAAAATAGACAATTTCAACGGCACCTTGCCTTATTTTCTTATCATTCTTTAGGCGGCCAAAGTAATCAACTGTTTCTTTGATATCCAATACACCTCTTGGAAATGTGTCTATTCGTTGTCCGTTTTGAGAGACATTATACTCGATCGTCATTATATCCCCCTTATCTGGTGTAATGTTCTTTTTGGGAGGTCTAACGACCGGCCTCAGGCGCGAGGGAACGGAGTCGCCTGAAGGCCGATGTTATAAATCATATTTTCATTAGTTCGGCTCTAATTGCCCGATAGCTATCCAATTTTGTATTAATAAGATTATTATCCAAGATATAGGAAAGTTCGATCCTAATTTTCAAAAAACGGTGAGATAGGGATTCTTGTTTTATCTGCTCATCCCCCACCATGATAACCCCCCTGCTAAATGAATCTGCAAAGATTAACTCTTTGCTATTTCTTCGTGTAATATTACCAGCGATTGTTTTGCAACCTTCAGATAATATATTAATTTTCGCACTAAAATCATGTAAAGTAGGATCAGCACCTATCGTTACAAGCTTTGGGAAACATACTGTAAACCCTTCAGCCCCTTCTGAATATGGTGGATTATTAGGAGGGCCATCCTTACAAAGTTTTATTTTGATTCTTTCAGCATTTACTTTATCAGCGAAGAACGGAATTAAGTATTCGCCAGAGAATATATCTAATTCTTGTTTGCTCTTATCAACAACACCAACAAAAAAAGGAATAGCCAAACCTTTTAGATATTTCGCTTTGCCATCTATTGAGAAGGTTGTGTTATTGCTTTTAATCTGGATCGCAAACGATTCTTTGGGGACAAGATAGTTCTTATTTTCTAAAATAATATTATCGAAAGGTGAATTCACCAGGCACCGGTTACCCGGCGCCCTCCCCACAGATCCGGACGTGCGGGACTACCGCATCCGGTTCCTCAGTTCCGACCCTTCTTGACCAGACCGGAAACCAAACAAGGTATCACCCCATTTGGCGCACAACTATGCTACCCTGTAACCCGTTTGTACGACAGGTGCTAACAGCACTCCACCGAAGTTGCGGTGATACGGTTTGTGGTCTCAGAGTACCTCCCGTAGTTCCCTTCGACAGATCGTTATGCCCGGCTTCACCTTCCCTGCAGTGGGTCGCTTGGGTCTCACTTCCCCACCTTACCAGTCGGTGCTACAATTAACACCAACCATCGGTACTATGATCCACTAAGACTTCCAAATGTCTATCTCAGGTTTGTTCGCTCTTCGCTATCCGCCCCTGATACCTTGCGTCGCCCGTCTTTAACGTTTGTGTTTCCGCCTGCGGCAGACTCGTTGATGGGCAGGCCTCTCCTCATCAACGCCGGGATTTTGCTGTTGCTGGATCTCCTGTTACCACCCTTTTGCACAAGGAAACATTTGGATCTCCCAAGTTCCCAGGTTACCCCTGTGACTGCATGCCCTGGTCTCAGACCCCGGTGGTGCCCTGATCACTCGCCATAGCGCGATCAGAGCTGCTGCCTTCCGTTATCTGTACAACGTCGGCTTTCACGCTCGGTTTCACGAGAGCTATTCAGAACCACAATGTGCAAGATTTCGGGGCTCAATTTCACAGCCTGCAGTCTCGTTCCATCCGGCTTCGGACTCCCGTTACCAGGTTTGCCCGCGGACTTCACTACTGACCTGTTGGCTAAACTTTAGTCAGGTGGGACTTTCCCGATGTAGTATCGGAAGCACCCACTGGGTAACATTATCGAATTTCATGAACTTCGTTCAATCCCGACGATCTGGATTTAACTTGGCGCGAACAGATTCCTTGCCAAAAGTGCAACCCAAGGTTGATCAACTCCGATTACATATATCGCAATTTTCATAAAAAAACAATAAAGGCAAACCCAATGAAATGAGTTTGCCCTTTTTTAAAACGATAAAGGCCCGACACTTTAAGCTTATTCTATGTTTGCGCCGACAACAGCGGCCATCTGCATCATGTTGATCGTCTGGCCTTCTTTCAGATTTGTAAGGTCAGTGACCTTGCCTGATTTGCTTTTGGATTTTGTGTTTTTGAAGATCGGGAGCAAACTCGCATCAGCCACAATGAACTTGCCTGCGTTCTCAGGCTTTCCATTTTCAGTCTTTGTCTGAAGTTTATTCGCTTTAACATAGTCCCATAGTTTTTTGGTGATCTCTGTCCTGGGAAGTTCTGTTGCTCCCAGAAACTCTGCCAGCTCATTTTTCAGCTTTACCGGTTTCATCAATCCTTTTGCTTCTGCCATTTTTAACTCCTTTATATTTAAATTTATGGATTAATTATTGCATTTCTTGCCATACACAAAACCTGGAATCAATTCTTGTAACATACATATACCATAAAAAAGAAAAGGGCAAATCAGGAAAAGCTCATCCTTATAAACAAGAATAAATATACCTTTTGTGGAAAAATTGAGTTATAATTAGATGACATTCTAAATTATAATAAAAGGAGGGCATTATGGCAATTTCGGTTATGATCCAACGCACATTTAGCGACAAGGAAAAAGCAGCCAAGCTGGCTCCAATAATCGTAAAACTCCGATCTCTGGCCGCAATCCAACCTGGTTATATTACCGGCAAAACATTTCGTTGCCTGGACTGTCCCGGTGAATACCTGGTTATCAGCACCTGGAACAGCCTTGACGACTGGAACCGCTGGCTTCAAAGCGAACAACGCATGGCACTTCAAAAACAGGTCGATGATTTATTGGGTGAAACAACTCAGTATAGGATCTACGAACCCTTGGTTGGTGGAATTATTCCGCAATTCCAGGCTATGACAGAATTAGTCGCGCGGTCGACATAAATTATCTCTATCTTAGTTAATTATTCTTCTAACCTTTAAACTATCCATAACGAAAAAAAGCTCCACAAGGTTTTTAATATTCCCGGAGGTTCTAATTCTTTTATAAAACATAATTTTATTTAAAAATAGTCGGAAATGGGCAATGGACCCAATGAAAATCGGGCTTGTCAAAACACCGGGTAGCCGGGGGCTGTTGCCAGCCCCAAGCCCCCTCAGAACCGTGCGTGATAGTTTCCCATCACACGGCTCAAGCCCTTCAAAAGCCAGCCTCGGCATAGAGGCGACCCGGTAATTGAAAATTCCAATCACCTTTGAGATACACACACTGATAGCCAAAATCCATTTCGGTGAAGGGCGCATGGCTCACATAATGTGGCCTCATTTGCTTTCCCTCCTAAAATCGGTTCTACCAGTTTTCTCGCAACGAAGCACCCGACGGACGTCTGCACCCTTACGGGTCAGGTAATATAACTCGAATGAGCATCAACCTGTATCTATCCCATTACAGGATAGCATTCGCTTTTTCCATCATCTCTCCCCATACCTCCTACAGCATGCCTTACGGTTAGCCTGCCCCACTGAGGCGGGGGCATGAGGTTACTACGTTCCACATAATTGACAGCGAATACCTTAGGTCCACTCTGTCTGCCGGTGGGGATAGCGCCCGTGTCGGACGTTCACAAAGCCATCCGAACCACCCACGTACCTTTTGGTCCAAGCCTCACAGCTCCTTTGGCTTGTTAAGATTCACGACAGTTACAAGTGTTCACTTACGTTGACCATAGTATTCTATCCAAACCCCTCACCCGGATGGAGCTTCCAGGAGCGATTCTACCTCACGGTTTCCACGCCGCATCAACGATGCTTCGGCGCATTGTCAGGAAGGCTTCATACCCGTCATGGGTGCACCATGAGCGCATGCTTCCATAGGATCGCAGCGACGGGACGCTGGGTTCAGGCAAAGGTTGGAACCTTCGCTGAACAGTCTATAATTACGCGACTTCGTGTCGCAACTGTGTTTACTTGCCAGTATTTCATAAACGGGTGAGTTGCGGATATCATAACTTATGGTTGTTGATCAGGTTTTTGAAGAGGGCGAGGAATAGGCTGAATATTTAGGTCAGGAGAGCTTCGCGTGTGATTTTGAGAAACAGTTTTATTTTAATGTCACCCGGTGGATGTTGCCCTCATGTTTATGAGCTCCTCTTTTTTTTCCGTAGGGTCGTTTTCCCTTATCCTTTCATCTTGCTCCGCGTGTCGTCGCTCCGTGCGCTCGACCAGGCCGGAACACATGTTTTTTAACTCTGCGACCTCGCTTTCCATTTTATTGAGCCGCCTTTCCGTTTTTACGGCGTTGTGAAACGAGCGTATGTTGGCAGCCAGGCATTCGGAATATCCGGTGCCTGATTTTAATATTTCCCTGGTCAATGTCAGCACTTCGATTGTTTCCGGATCATCCCTTCCCTTATAAATATAGGTAGAATCTTCCGGATTAGCCCCCTCCTCTTTTATATATTTTTCCCCTTTTCCGGTTAGTAATCAATTAATATTGCCAGAATATCTTTCAATTTTGTTTCAACCTCAGGATAATTCTTTTCCATCGGCAAGAACTCGCAAATAAAAGCGGGTTGCCTCTAATGTAAAATCTGGCTGAGAAACAGTTTGGTCCGGTCGTGCTGGGGGTTTTCGAAAAATTCTTCGGGGGTGTTCCCCTCGACAATTTGACCGAAATCCATGAAAAGGACGCGGTGGGCCACACTCTTGGCAAATCCCATTTCATGAGAAACCACGATCATGGTCATCCCTTCCCGGGCCAGCTCGATCATAACATCCAGGACTTCCTTGATCATTTCCGGGTCAAGGGCGGAGGTGGGTTCATCAAAAAGCATGACTTTCGGGTTCATGCACAAACTTCTGGCAATAGCGACACGCTGCTGCTGGCCGCCGGACAGCTGCCCGGGATATTTTTTTGCCTGTTCGGCAATATGCACCTTCTCCAGGTAATACATGGCGATTTCTTCAGCTTCCTTTTTCGGTACTTTTCTCACCCATATGGGACCCAACGTCAGATTTTCGATGATACTCAGGTGAGGAAAGAGATTGAAATGCTGAAACACCATACCGACTTCCGTACGAACTTTCTCGATATTTTTGATATTGTTGGTCAGTTCGATGCCGTCCACCACAATGCGTCCCCGTTGGTGTTCTTCCAGCCGGTTAATACAGCGGATGAGTGTCGATTTCCCGGACCCCGAAGGGCCGCAAATGACAATGCGCTCCTGTTTATGCACGGTTAGATTGATTCCCTGAAGCACATGGAAATCACCAAACCATTTGTGCATATCGATGATCTCTATGATGGCTTCATCAGACAGCGTTTGTTCCGTGGTGACTGAGGATTCTGTGTCCATAAAAACGTTTAATCTCCCCTCGACAATTCTTTTTCCAACTTTCTACTGTAATTCGACATGGAAAAACAACCCAAAAAGTAAAGAATGGCCACAAAAACATAGGCTTCTTTACTGAACCCCATCCACTCCGGGTTGGAAAGGACCGTTTGGGTGGTTTTGAGTAAATCATAAAGGGCGATGATCACCACAAGGGATGTGTCTTTGAAGGCAGAGATAAGCTGACTAACCGTGGGCGGAATTACGATTTTCAACGCCTGGGGGAGGATTACCAGTCGCATGGTCTGGTAATAATTCAGCCCAATAGACTCGGCAGCCTCGTACTGCCCTCTGGACATCCCCTGGAGCCCACCCCGAACCACTTCTGCAATATAGGCGGCCGTAAACATAATGATGGCCACCTGGGCCCGGAGAATCTTGTTGATGGTAAGCCCTTCAGGCAGAAGCAGCGGGAAAATAATCGACGACATAAAGAGCAGGCTGATCAAGGGAACACCCCTGATCAATTCAATATACACAATGCAGAGTGTTTTTACGGCACGCATTTTAGACTGACGACCCAGGGCCAAAACAACCCCTAGTGGATATGCCGCCGTGAGTCCGAAAACAGAGAGCAACAGCGTCAGCGGCAATCCCCCCCACTGGGTGCTCTCCACCGGGTCAAGTCCAAAAAGCCCCCCTCTCAAAAGCAGGCCCATGATAAAAAGACCTGCGATCCAGGCATATACCAGGGGTTTTTTCCAGAGCTTACGGTTCTGACTGAAAAATAATAGGACAAAGAGAATGATCATGGCCAAAAGGGGCCGCCACTGAAGATCGTAGGGATAGAAACCGAACAGGATAAACCGAAAATTCGATGAAATAATCGACCAGCAGGCGCCGCCGGCATCGCGGCACACCTGTCCTGTGGTGTTCCAGACGCTGTCGATGAAGGCCCATCGAAAAAAAGGCGGAACGGTTTTCCACAGAAAAAAAAGCGTCACTATGGTCAGCGCTGAATTAAACCAGCCGTTAAATAGGTTGGCCTTTATCCAACCGATAACCCCCACACTGACCACCGGCGGCTTGATCTCCTCTTTGGATGTTTTTTGGATGATATCTTCCACGAATTTAATTATCTTTCTACAAGAGCCATCTTTTTGTTATACCAGTTCATAAACGCCGAAGTCAGCAGACTGAAAAAGAGATAGACCAGCATAATCAGCGCAACCCCTTCAACGGCCTGGCCGGTCTGGTTGATGGTCGTGTTGGCCACGGATACAAAATCAGGAAACCCGATGGCCACGGCCAGCGAGCTGTTTTTGGTCAGGTTCAGCATCTGGCTGGTGAGCGGCGGAATGATCACCCGAAGGGCCTGGGGTAAAATCACCAGGTTGAGCACCATGGGGGGCCTAAGACCCAGGGACATGGCAGCCTCTGTCTGGCCTTTACTGACCGACTGAATTCCTGCCCTTACAGCTTCTGCGACAAATGCGGCCGTATAGAGAACCAGACCCAAAAGGAGAGCGATAAACTCCGGAGAGAGGTTCAGACCGCCGATAAAATTAAAACCCACAAGCTTCGGCATATTCAATTCGGTGGGAGCACCCGCCATCCACCAGGTTAACAATGGAAGCCCTAACAAAAGCCCCATGGACACTCGAAATACCGGAAAAAGCTGACCGGTCCGCTCCTGACGTTTTTTTGCCCACCGGCGCACCAGATAAACGATAATGCAGCCGGCCAGAAAAGCGATGGCCATATAGGCATGTGCCGGATGGGTCTTGGGAACGGTAAACGCAACCCCGCGATTGCATAAAAAGACGCCGGTTATGGGGTTGAGGGCCTGCCTGGGAGATGGAAGGGTTTCATAAAAAATGGCATACCAGAAAAACAGTTGCAACAGCACCGGGATGTTCTGCATGACTTCAATAAAAATCGCCGCCAGTCTCGATACCAGCCAGTTTGTGGAGAGCCGGGCCACACCGATAAATGTGCCCAGTATAACGGTAATAACAATACCGATAAAAGAAACATACAACGTATTTAAAGCCCCGACAATCAGGGCGCGGCCGTAAGAACTGGCTGCAGAATAATCGATCAGGGATTCACCGATTTCAAAGGAAGATTCTTGGTGGATAAAACCGAATCCCGTG
The DNA here is from genome assembly GCA_963706295.1 of uncultured delta proteobacterium. Lineage (GTDB taxonomy): Bacteria > Desulfobacterota > Desulfobacteria > Desulfobacterales > UBA11574 > UBA11574. Next base: position 254,801 of record CAVPLW010000009.1, read on the forward strand.
GCAATGGATTGTTTTTCAAGATTGTGCAGCGTGTTGGAGACGAGGTAGTATCCCAGCAGTCCCACCATACAAAGCGTTATGAACTGAAAAAGGATCGCTCTCTTTTTAGGATCGAGCCAGAATGGAACTTTTTCAGATACCGTATTCTTCACAATTTTTTCTATAAAGGTTAAAAGGATTCACTTTTATCTGAAACCCCAATTGAGAGAACCGGCCTTATCGACAGGAAAACAGGTCTGGAAATTCACGCAAGGTAAAAAAGGTGCCCCACCAGGTGGAGCACCTTTTTATAACCGATTACCTTACCGGAGCAGCGTACATAATGCCGCCGTTGCTCCACAGGGCATTCAAACCACGATCAAGACCAAGGGGGGTATTGACACCCACATTACGTTCGAAAATTTCACCGTAGTTCCCCACCTGTTTAACGATGTTGTATGCCCACTTTTCATCCAGTCCCAGAGCTTTACCCATGCCCGGGGTCACACCCAAAAAGCGCTGGATCTCAGGATCTTTGCTGTTGAGCATCTCATCGACATTTTTCGATGTAATACCGAATTCCTCGGCCTGGATCAGGGCCATAACCGTCCAGTTGACAATGTCAAACCACTGATCGTCACCATGGCGAACCACCGGCGCCAGGGGTTCTTTGGAAATAATTTCAGGGAGCAGGACGTAGTCTTTGGGGTTGGGGGCTACAGACCGGTGAGCCGCCAATTGGGAGGCATCGGAGGTCAAAGCGTCACAGCGACCGGCAAAAAATGCTTTGGAAAGTTCGGCGGTCTGCTCGATGACCACCGGCTTCCATTTCAGCCCATTTTTCCGAAAAAAGTCCGCGACATTCATTTCCGTGGTGGTTCCCGGCAGAACACATACCGTGGCGCCACCCAGTTCTTTTGCACTTTTAACGCCCAATTTTTTCGGCACTAAAAATCCCTGACCGTCGTAATAGTTGACATGGGCAAAATTCAGACCGTTCGTGGTCTCACGGGTCAGGGTCTGGGTGGTATTTCGGCAAAGGACGTCAATTTCTTTGGACTGAAGGGCGGGTAGGCGCTGCACGGCGGTCAGCGGAACAAATTTCACTTTGTTTGCATCGCCGAACACAGCGGCCGCAACGGCCTTGGCCGTATCCACATCCAGGCCTTTCCATACGCCTTTCTCATCCGGCATGCTGAAACCGAAAACGCCGCCGTTTACGCCGGCCGTAACAAATCCGTTTTTCTGGACATCCTGAAGCGTATCAGCCACGGCCATACCTGCTGTAACCATTAGTAGCGCCAATACAACTGCTACACTGTCTTAAAAGATTTCATTCTTCGTACCTCCTTTTCAGTTTATGGTTGATTCCAGAATTTCATAGACACCACTTTCTTCGTTTGCTTTCCACAACGTTTTCAACTATTTTTCATACCACAGATGTCATGTTTTGCAAATACAAAACATAATACCGAAAAAACTCTAACTTGAAAAAATCCTTTAATCGCGATACGATGATTATTACATTCGTAATAAATCGAATGTATCAAGTGTTTGCTGTCTAGTATTTTGTGTTTATTCTAAAATAATTGATAGGATCCCTTCAGACCCATCATTCCAATATTCCATTATTCCCTCCGGGGCGTAGGCCCTACGGGCCGGAGGCCACTTAGGGCGAAGCCCCTAAGTTTTAAGAGGTTAATCAATGACAAAACATCAAAACAGTCAATTTTCAGGCGCCAGCCGATATGTTCTGGATGATGAGCTGGCCAGCATCGTGAATGTCTCCATGGCCCTTGAGATGCCCTTATTGCTCAAAGGAGAGCCCGGCACCGGGAAAACCATGCTGGCCCATGCCATTGCGGAGAGTCTGAACATGCCCCTTATTGTGCTCAATGTAAAATCGAGCATGAAACTGGTGGACGCCCTTTACCAGTATGACACCCTCACACGTTTGAATGACAGCCGTTTCGGCGATTCAAAACGGGATGTCAGCAACATCGAAGATTATATTAAGATGGGCAAGATCGGCCAGGCCTTTACTTCAAAAGTAAGGACCGTGCTTTTGATCGATGAAATCGACAAGGCTGATACCGATTTCCAGGACGACATGCTCGATGTTCTGGATCAGATGGAGTTTGACATCATTGAAATTGACAAAACCAGCACGGCCAGATTCCGTCCGGTCATCGTCATCACGTCCAATGCCAAGAAGGATCTGTCAGATCCGTTTCTGGGCAGATGCAATTTTCACCATATCGCCTTTCCGGATCCGGAGATGATGCGAAAGATCATTCAGGTTCACTTTCCGGATATCAATTCGAATCTCATGGAAAGTGCCGTATCCACATTTTACGAACTGCGTAAAATCGATGCCATTGAAAAGAAGCCTGCCACCCGGGAGCTGATTAACTGGATTCGGGCGCTTAAAACCGATCCTGACTTTAACCCCGATCTGCTGGCCAATGGGGATATTCCCTTTCTGGGTGTTTTGTTTAAAAAAAGTCAGGATTATAAAAGGGCCATGGGTTCTACAAACCGTCGCGGTGTGTTTTAGTAAAGATATGTTTATCGACTTCTTCTACCAGTTAAAGACTGTCGGAATACCGGTCAGTCCAACCTCGTTTTTAACGCTTCAAAAAGCGCTGGATATGGGACTGATCAACTCCATCGATGCCTTCTATACCTCTGCCCGGGCCATTCTGATTAAAAGTGAAAGGTACTTTGATATCTATGACCAGGTATTTGCCCACCGGTTTCAGGATGCCCAGATGCCCGAATATGAAGACCTTGAACTTGATGAGGTCACCAGAGCCCTGCTGGAGGGATGGCTGGAAGACCCTGTATCTCTTGCCGCCGCCCTTGAGATGGATGAATCTGATATCATCGATCTGACGCCGGAAGAGCTGATTGAATATTTCAAGAAACGGCTTGAAGATCAAAAAGGGAGACACGAGGGGGGAAGAACATGGATCGGAACCGGCGGGACTTCACCGGTGGGTCATTCCGGATACCACCCGGAGGGAATGCGTGTAGGCGGTGTATCCCGCAACAAGTCTGCCGTCAAAGTCGCCATGGACAGAAGATACAAAGACTATTCCCGCCGCGGTCTTCTGACACAGGATATGATGGGTGAAGCTCTCAAAAGGCTCCGCAACATGGTGCCGGTGGGTCCCAAGGATAGGATCAACATCGATGAAACCATTTATCAGACCATGAGAAACGGGGGCGAAATCGAAATCGTCTTTTCAAGGCGCCTAAAAGACCGCATCAAAGTCATCTTGGCCATCGATAACGGCGGATGGTCCATGGATCAATATATACCGGTTGTTCAGACCCTTTTTGACTATGCCCGGGATCAGTTTAAGGATCTTAAAACATTCTTTTTTCACAACACGGTCTATGATTTTCTCTGGGAAGATCCGGCCAGAATCAAACAACCTTTTAGAGTTGACGATTTTATCTCCTTTGATCCGCAGACCCGCCTCATCATGGTGGGCGACGGCAGCATGGCGCCCTATGAACTGATGGCTGCAGACGGCTCCATCCATGTGGAGGAAAGAAGTGGAAAACCGAGCATCGAGCAGTTAAAATTTTTAGCCCAAACGTTTCCCCACTGTGTTTGGATGAATCCTGTATTTTCACAAATGTGGAATCAGACTCGGACAATTACCACCATTGGGCAAATTTTTCCCATGTTTGAACTCACCCTGGATGGTCTGGAGGGAGCAGTCAATCACTTGATGGCCAAATAGCCGAGCTTAACCGGCGGGTATAGTCAGAACACATACAAACATGCCTATTCTTAGAGAATGGTGACCCGTTGCATTGTGTCACCTCCCCGTATTTCATCCACAACATCCAAACCTTTTACGACTTTACCAAATACGGTATGCTTTCCATTTAAATGAGCTTGAGGGGAATGTGTAATAAAAAATTGACTTCCATTGGTGTTCGGCCCGGCATTTGCCATGGAAATGACACCCCTCTCGTGAGTCAGCGGATTCTCCTTTACTTCATCTTCAAACTGATAACCGGGACCACCGCGACCCGTTCCTGTTGGATCTCCTCCCTGGATCATAAAATTGGGAATCACGCGATGGAAAGACACACCATCATAAAATCCTTTCTGTGCCAAAAACACAAAATTGTTGACTGTTTTTGGTGCATGTTGGGCATAGAGTTCCAATTCAATCAGGCCCTTGTCGGTGTCGACTGTCACCGTATAGGTTTTATTTGTATCAATTTGCATTTCAGGTGGACTATTCCATTTCATTTGGGACATTTTGTATTCCTCCATGGTAAAAAAATCAGAGTTTATCGGTTATATTTACGGATCAGGCATAAAAGATCCAATTGTCGAATCCTTATCAATAAGACCAGATGAGTTCAATAGATTTTTAAAAACGCTTTAATCGGTATAATGATTGCCTACTTGTTTTAGGATATGATAAGGTAGCGGACCAAACAGAAATTAGATGGTTTTTGAAGACACCATTGACGGAAAGAAAAGCCGTCTGGTTTAAACTTTGAAGTGGAGAAAGATTTGGAGACGTTAACAACCATTGTAAAAATCATCGCCCCGCTGGCGGCTGCCATATTGGTGGGCAACTGGTTTATGTCGGAAGTCAAAAAAGCACGCTTTAAAGGTGCCCCGTGGTATCAGGCGTATGTGTCGATTCCAGGCTTGCTGATTATTCTGGCGATACTGATTCCTGTAATCTTGTGGATAATTAAATCCTAATTGATCGTAAACAAAATGGGAAAAATATTTTAAGGTTATACATTTAACCTTTCGGACTTTAAAACATAGGCAACAACAATACCCACCAAGAACCCTACTGCCAGATTTGAAGCCAGTGTAATTCCCAATATCAGCAGTGAAACAAACAAATCCTTTCTCGTTTTCATGTCGATGACCGTCAATGCCAGCTGACCTCCGGCGAAAATCAGCAATACCCCTAAAATGGCCATGGGCAAAAGGTACACCACCGAAAGGGCATGGATACCGAGAAAGAAAGCAAGTGCCAGAAATAAAATTCCGATCATTAAATTGGAACCTGCCGTGCGCGCGCCAAATCGATAGTGGGCCGCCAATCCTCCGGCTCCATGGCAAAGCGGCATGCCGCCCACCACAAAACTCAGCAAATTGGCCAACGCCATGCTGAGGGTTAAGGCACGATAGGTGACTTTTCGGGAATCTTTCCCAAAGTATTCATGGGATAAATCTGCATTGGCGATAACAGCGTTTCCTATGGTCATGGGCAGTTGCGGGAGCGCCAGGGCAAAAAATGCAAAGGTGAAGTCGGCACCGGTCGGCAATCCGAAGGGCAGCAATTTGGGAAAATAAATGCCGATGTTAAGTTTATCGAAACCTTCGTGAGTCCCCAGAACCAATCCCAGAAAAATTCCGCCCAATATGACGACAAGCCCGGCTGGAAATTTTCTGTTTTCAAGCAACAGAAGCGTCAAAACACCACCGACGATTCCAATAACGATCCCGACCGGTATGGGGCCTATGTGCTGTATGGTCAAATAAGGTTCTGCCATTTGCCGCACCATTTGAAATTTTGACGAGCCAATCATGAATTTCACGCCCTGGGCCATTAGGAGCGTGCCGGTTGAAATCTGAACCCCCCTTACCACCGGTTTGGGGGTATACTTGCCGATAAGGGTGATGGCGTTGGTTCCGCCGATAATCAAAAGAAACAGGCCCATCAAGGCTGATGAAGCCAGAACCTGGGACGGAGTCATTGCCGTTGCAATGGCATATGCACCGATGACCTTCATGGGCTGAACCGGAACCGTAAGGCCGTAATACATTCCGGATAAGATATAAAAAATGCCAATGGAAAAAAACATACCCGTGGGACTTAAACCGTTGATAAGGATCATTCCAATGGCGAGGGGAAGAAGGGTTCCCATGTCTCCTAAAGAGCCGGCAATTTCCATTCGATCAAATCGATAACGGGGACTCATCCGTGGCCTCCTTCAACGCAATCACTATTAAAAATGTGGTAAGTTTCACGGGGTGTGCTCCCCCGTTTCACTCCGGTGTCTACGTGTCTGGTCAACGATAGACCAGCTTGCTCATGGTCGAGAGATGGAACTTTTCCTCCAAAGCACCCACCTCCTTCATTCTTTGAGGATCAAGAAATACTTTATATAATCTTTCGGTTTTATCAATGGACTTTCCCAGCAGTTTTTTTTCAAGCATTGATATGGCTTCAATGGATTTATCACATACCGGATACCCCTTATCATCCAAGCTGATCTCCGGTCCTAAAGAAACTTTTGAAATATTGTTAATATCGACAAGTTTAATATTCCCGGTTGGGGTGATGAGAAGATTTTCCACCCCCGCAAAATCAGGGACATAGTTGGCTTCTAAAATCATTTTTTTGACGCGTGCTATGAAATGTTCAACTTTTTTCTGAAATTTGTGAATCAGTTGTTCCGATGTCATTTGAAATCCATTGGTTCCATAACCTTCCATGGGGGTAAAAAGACCGGCCAGTTGATGTTTGGAAATCGGATTCCATGGGTTCAAAACCTCACCCTCAACATACTCCTGTAGGCCGCAAAGGATGAAATCGTGGTTCTTATTCCAGATATAATCCACGATAAATTCATCAGACTTTGCATAGGAGTCCTTTGGGAGATATTTTTCGACGATTTTTAACTTTTTAATCTCTTCAAAAACTTCTTTGGTAGAAAAAAATTTTGTTCTAAAAATTCTAAGCATTTTTAGAGGCTTGGCCCATGGAAAAACTCGAATCCTATCAACAATTTCTCCTTTGTTCTGTTTTAAAAAATCTCCCGGATCCAGCACCTCCATGATATGAGATCTCAATCCCTGCTTATGATATTTTCGAAACACATAGGCACCGGGTTTCCGGATAAAGTTTAATGCAAGGACATCTTCGTGAGTAATATAGGATTTATCTCTGATATCTTTGATCATTGTGCGCTGTTTTTGGTTTTGTTCGGTATCTGACGGGTTGTCGCCCGGTTTTTCGATATTATTCGCTTGCTATCACAGCGCACTTTTTCCTGCAATTGAAATAAAAAGAAGGGGTGAAAATTTGAGAGGCAGTGGGAAATTTTTGTGTTACAAAATCTTTTCCGCCTGCGTTTTTCGCAGGCAGAAAATTGTAAAAAATGGCCATTTCCGGATGGAAAAAGTTATATGAGTCCTCGGGGAGTTTTTCTTCTAGATCCTTGAATATTAGCCTCCGCCTTGGAGAGCGGAATGGATGATCTTTTTTTAAAGCGGGTGCTGTTTGAGTGGCTTAGGGATCGTTAGAAAGAACAGGCGTATGCCGAAATCGCGTCTTTAAAAAAAATGCAGATTGTGTGGCAAACCTATTGATCTTTTAAAGATTGATTCCTGTTCTTTCTTTACGAGCCCTTGCCACGAGTTCACGCGTTTTAAAAAAAGATTATCCATGAAGCGACTATTTAGAAAAACTCCCCGACCCCTCAGTTATATATCAAACTCCAATGGCGTAACGGTTTTAACCATTTCCAACTGGTGCATTTCTTCAATAACATGTGGTGGAAGCGATACATTGGTTTTGAGAAAAATAATATTCAATTCGCCGCCTTCTTCCTGCCCCACCTGCATCTGATCGATGTTGATGTTATTTTTTCCAAGAAGCGTTGCAAAACTTCCGATGGCCCCGGGCTTGTCAAAATTGTATATCAGTGAGATATGGCCGTTTGGAATCAATTCCAGCCGAAAATTATTTATTTTTACGATTCTCAGCTCGTTTTTGCCAAATATGGTTCCGGTCACGGTATTGGACATTTCTGTAGTCTCAACCTTGACGGTGATCAGGTTGATATACTCTCCGGAGTCATCACTGGTTGCTTCGGTAACCTTTATGCCCCTCTCTTTTGCCAGAACCTGTGCATTGACAAAATTCACATCATCTTTTACCACATGGGTCAACATCCCCCTTAAAACCGCTATGGTGACCGGTGACAAATCAAGCCCCTTAAAATCACCGGCGTACTCGATGACCACTTCTTTGACGGCGCCTTTACTTAACTGTGCCTGAAGGCTGCCCATCTGATTCCCAAGGGTTAATAACGGACTGAGTTTTTTAAGAATATCCCCAGTCACCGAAGGAACGTTGACCGCATTTAAAACCGTTCCGTTTTTTAAATAATCAATGATCTGGCCGGCCACATCGACGGCCACCTTGGTCTGGGCCTCCTGGGTGGAGGCTCCCAGATGCGGCGTGCAAATGAGATGATCCAGTTCAAAAAGCTGGCAAACCCCCGGAGGTTCGCTCTCAAAAACATCCAAGGCTGCTCCGGCCACTTTGCCCGAGTTCATGGCGTCATAAAGGTCGTCTTCATCCACAATACCGCCACGGGCACAGTTGACGATCATTACACCATCCTTCATTTGATCGAAAGCATCCTTGTTGATCATACCGGTAGTGTTTTTAAGTTTTGGGACATGCACCGTGATATAGTCAGACCTTTTGTATAACTCCTCTATGGATACGCTTTCAAAGCCCGCTTTTTCAATCAGTTCCGGCGTGACAAATGGATCGTATACAATCACCTGCATTTTCAGACCCCGGGCGCGATCTGCCACGATGGAGCCGATTTTTCCAAAACCGATAACGCCCAGAACCTTGTTGTATATTTCTCTGCCCTGGAGCTTCTTTTTGTCCCATCTTCCGGCTTTCAATGACGCTGTTCCTTCCGGAATATTACGTGACAGGGAGAGAATCATGGCAATGGCATGTTCGGCGGTGGTGATGACGTTTCCGCCCGGCGTGTTCATCACAATGACGCCCCGCTTGGTGGCTGCCGGAATGTCGACGTTATCAAGACCGATTCCGGCACGACCCACAACTTTCAATTTTGTTGCTGCATTTAAAAGATCCTCCGTCACCTTGGTCGCACTCCGGATGACCAGCCCGTCATAATCTGCAATGATGCTTTTAAGTTCTTCAGGCGACAGTCCGGTCTTAACATCCACATCGATCCCCTCTTCATCCTGAAACATCTTGATGCCGGCTTCACCAAGGTTGTCACTCACCAACACTTTCATGATTTTTCTCCTATAAACAAATATATATGGATTTGAAAAACGACCGAGTTAAAAAAAAGATCGAAGCATTATAGTTGATTTTTTTTTCGATTCAACCCATTTTTTATTTTTTTAAGTGCTCCCCGTATTTTATGGCCCTGTTTATTTTCGTTCAAATACGGCTTTAAGTGTTGCAAACGAAAAGCTCTCTAATAATCCATAAAGCTGTGATAAAAGCATGCCTGAAAGCATGAGTGTACAGCCGATCAAACCTCGGGAACTGATGGTTTCATTTAAAATGAGCCAGCCGCCGAAAGCGGCAAAAACCGATTCCAGACTAAAAAGTATGGCTGCATGGGCAGGGTGAGCGTTTCGTTGAGCGACCACCTGAAGGGTGTAAGCCACCCCCACGGAAAGGACACCGCCATATAAGATGGGTATGGTGGCCTGAAATAATGCGTTTAAAGCGATTTCTTCGAAGATGAATGCCGTGACAAGGCTTAACAAAGAACACGCGGAGAACTCGGCAAAGGCCAACTTTAGAGGATCTATTTTGGGTGAAAGCCATCCGACAATAAGGATTTGTATGGCCCAGAGAAAAGCGCCGACAAGTTCCAGCATATCGCCAAATGAAATGGTGAGTTCATCGGTAACGCTTAAGAAATAAAGCCCTGCTGCGGCAAGCAAGGCTCCGATCCAGGTTCCGGCGTTGGGATGTTGGCCCCAGAAAAGTCCCAGGATCGGCACGATGACAACATAAAGACCGGTGATAAAACCGGCATTGCCTGCCGTTGTGTAGACCAGGCCCACTTGTTGCAGGGATGCGGCTGCAAATACGGTGATTCCCAATAAACCGCCGCCGAATATCAACGTTTTTTTGCCGGCAAAGGAAGTACTTTTTCTCGACGTATTTTTCCGAATGCCGTTCCTTAGGATCAGCGGCAAAAGAACGAAACTTCCTAAAGCAAACCGGACGCCGTTAAACGTAAACGGTCCCACATAATCCATGCCGATCCTCTGGGCCACAAAAGCGAATCCCCATATAGCCGAGGTGAGAAGCAGCAGCATGTCGGATTTCAATGTTAGTATTTTCATAAATACGTGTGTTTAAAAACCTTATTTAATAAGTTACGACCCGAGAAAAAGACGAAGATACATAACCGGATTTTTTAAGTCAAGCATTGATACACAACACAATGGATTCAACCTCAATTCCACATCTTTTATTTGAATTCATCCCGTGCTGCTCCGAGAAAGGGAATTTTCGACAAGCAGCGGGAGGATTCAAATTTAAAGGAACTTCAATTGGGTGTTGACAAAGGATGTTTTTTTGGGATATGGGATAAACTGACAGCAATCAAAAAACCATTTGAGGGCTTTATGATAATCAGAAACTGGTGGTGGTGGCAAATGACATGAAGTTTGCTCATCACCTGATTGGACTTTAGATAACACATTAAGGGCTGTGAGCAGCTTCGAGGGTTTCATGTAGTAGCTCACGGCTTTTTTGGTTTACAAGCCGAGGCTGCTTCGGGCAACCCCGGCTTTTTTTATTTTCTTTTAAAAGGAGGTTTTCATGGAAATCAGGAAGGTACTTTTAACGGAAGAGGAAATCCCGAGGCAATGGTATAACTTGCTGGCGGACATCAAGTTGAATCCACCATTGGGTCCGGACGGAAAGCCGGTGACGCCCGATATGTTGTCCCCGGTTTTTCCAATGAACCTGATCGAACAGGAGGTCAGCACACAAAGATGGATCGATATTCCCGAAGAAGTCCTGGGAGTATTAAACATCTGGCGGCCCTCACCCCTGGTCCGGGCCCTTTCACTTGAGGCGTATCTGGATACTCCGGCCAGAATCTACTACAAGAACGAAAGCGTCAGCCCGCCCGGCAGCCACAAGCCCAACACAGCCGTACCTCAGGCATATTATAACAAGGTGTTCGGCATCAAAAAAATAACCACCGAAACCGGGGCCGGACAATGGGGAAGTGCGCTGGCATTTGCGTGTTCTCAGTTTGGCATCGAATGCAAGGTGTTTATGGTGCGGGTCAGTTTCGATCAAAAACCCTACCGCAAATCGATGATGGAAACATGGGGCGCTAAATGTGTTGCCAGCCCCAGTTCGGAAACCAAAGCCGGCCGGGATATCCTTGCCGCCTATCCGGATACACCTGGGAGTCTTGGAATCGCCATCAGTGAAGCCATCGAAGCAGCCGTGACCGACACCAGCGGCGAGACACGCTACTCTCTGGGCAGCGTTCTCAATCACGTGCTCTTGCATCAGACCATCATCGGATTGGAAGCCAAAAAGCAAATGGAAAAAATCGGTGAATATCCCGATATCATATTGGGTTGTGCCGGCGGCGGGAGCAATTTCGCGGGTCTTACTTTTCCATTTGTTTACGACAAACTCAATGGAAAGGACATTGACATTTATCCGGTGGAACCGGCAGCCTGCCCCACATTAACCCGGGCCCCCTTTGTTTACGATCACGGTGATACGGCCAGATACACGCCGCTGCTTCCCATGCACAGTCTGGGACATGCCTTTGTTCCGCCACCGGTACATGCCGGAGGCCTCCGTTATCACGGCATGGCCCCCATGGTAAGCCAACTGGTGACCGAAGGGATCATCGAACCCAAGGCCGTAAGCCAGCTGAATGCCTATGCCGCCGGCGTGGTTTTTGCCAGAACCGAAGGCATCATCCCGGCGCCGGAAACAAACCACGCCATTTCCGTGGTCATGTCAGAGGCTTTAAAAGCAAAGGAAGAGGGCAAAGAAAAAGTCATTCTCTTTAATTTCAGTGGCCACGGACTCATCGACCTGGTGGGTTACGATAAATATTTTTCTAAGGATTTAACCGATTTTGCCCTATCCGAGGAAGAAATTGCAGCCGCTGAAAAGGTCTTCGAAAATTTCCCCAAACCCGGTCTGTTAAAGAGCCGATGAGGAAAAAGGAGGAAGGATTGATGAAATTCGCTAAAACATATGGTGTTGTATTCGCATTGATTGTGACGTTGGCAGCCGGCTTGCCGGTCCAGGCTTATGATTTGCCGTCCGTCAATCTGGGCTTTACCAGTTTTTTGGATGGGGGTCCTCCGTCCGGACCGGGGTTTTACTTTTCCCAGTACATTCAGTACTGGACCTCTGACGAATTTAAGGATTCCAATGGCGACCGGCTGTTACCGACGGTGGCCGATGAAGATCTTAAAGCCTGGATCAGTTTGTCTCAGTTCATCTACCAGTCTGATCAAGCGCTGCTGTTGGGCGGAAAATGGGGATTAAATGTGATCATACCCTCGTCAGTCTTGATTTCAGCTCAAACCTAGGGGCACTAGGACCTCAGGATAACGGAAACGGTTTGGGGGACATTACGGTAGGACCCTTTTTGCAATGGGACCCGATCATGGGCCCCAACGGTCCTCGATTCATGCATCGGATTGAGTTACAGTTGATTTTCCCCACCGGCGAATATGATGAGAATAAGGAATTGAATCCCGGCAGCAACTTCTTCTCTTTTAACCCTTACTGGGCAGGCACCTTGTTTATTACGCCCAAATGGACGGCTACCACCCGGATTCACTATCTCTTTAACGCTGATAACAACGATCCCAACCGGGCGTACAAAGCTCAAGGCGCCGACGATACCCGGGCCGGAAGTGCAATCCATCTCAATTTTGCAACTGCGTACGAAATTCTGCCCAAGCGGCTGCGTTTGGGCGTGAACGGCTATTACCTCAAACAAATTAACGATACGCAAATGAACGGTACTGATGTTCCAAACACAAAGGAACAGGTTTTTGGAATCGGCCCGGGGGCGGTATTCCATTTTTCCAAAGACGTTCATCTGTTTATTAATGCCTATTTCGAATCCATGGCTGAAAACCGGCCCGAAGGAGAGCGCGTTAACGTACGGCTTGTGTATCATTTTTGATAATGATCTTTGACAATATATTTTAAATCCGCAAAAAAACAATATAACATAAGATAGTTGCTTTAACCTTGAAGCAAGGAAAAGCATATGATGATAGCAAAAACCCCATTTCTCACATAGAGAGGTGGGGTTTTTGCTTTTGCATTGATAGCTTGTTGGTGAAATCCGGTGAACCTTTTTCCCACGGATAACCCTAACGGGCCATCTGGTAGCCCAATTTGAAGCGCTTTTCCTTCGAGAACTTCGGCCACTCGTCGCCCCAGAACCAAGACCTCGAAAATAATGATTATCCATCGGGTTTCACTATGGCGTAAAATAAAAAAATTTGATATTGGGTCTGTGTAAGACTAATTTTTTATACACGATACTGAATCTTGAGGTGAAAAAATGAAACAGCTTGAAAATCTGATTGATCGAATTATTGAACGCATCAATGTCAACCTCCGGGACTTTAAATTTGACGCGGGTCCCTTTGTTCGAAACTTGATTCCGTCGAACCGACTGGTCAAATTCTATGCCTTTTGCGGGGTTACACCCCAACATCCGTTTCATTTTCAATTCGTCCGGTCAAATCTGGCCGGAAGCTATTTTTTGGGCAGATGCGCGGTGGACCATGCCGTGCTGTATAAAAGCGACATCCGGGGAGATGAACTGAAAGCCAAAGGAGATCGGTTTCATTTCCAAGGATCTGAAATCCCTGTCTACGAAGACGAAATCATTCGGATCAAAGACGCCTACCTGATTAAAACCCTGGTTCACTGTTATTCCCACGATCCTGAAATTTTGGAAGAATTTTTAATTCAAAATACGGCATCCATGCATTATGCCAACATTCATGGTTCTCCGGTGGAAGGATGTTTCATCGGTCCATTCGCAACCGTGGACCTTACAACCCTCCATGACTCCGTTATCGGTGCTTTTTCTTATGTTCAGGTGGGGGAATTGTCTCACCAGCATATCGAACCCGGCACCATCTGGATTAAAGCCGGAGATGTGTTCGACTTTCGGTATTCTTATCCAAAAAAAGTTCTCAAACAATATATTTCCATAGAACCGGAGATTCCGCCCCGGGGAATATTTATCGACTTTATACGAGATCGCAAAACCGATTTTCAAAAAATTTTTGACGTGGTGAACTTTACAGCCCCTATTGCCGTTCCACCGGGCGCGTCTCTGAATCGCTATGCTCTGGTTAAAGGAGAAAGTCATATCAGTGAAAACGTTCTGGTGGCCCAACGCGCATACCTTGAAAATGCCTGGCTGGGAAAGGGCGCCAATGCCCAGGAAAACTGTTATATCATCAATTCCCGTTTAGAAGGCAACAACGTTACCGCTCATGGCGGTAAGATTATTCACGCCAACTTAGGGAAAAATGTGTTTGTGGGGTTTAACTCATTTTTGCGGGGAACGGCGGATTTTCCGCTTGAGATCGGTGAAAGGAGTATTATCATGCCGCACACCATTATCGATCTCAATGAGCCCTTAAAGATACCGGCAGAATATGTTGTCTGGGGGTATATCAGAAATGCCAAGGATCTCGAAACCCACACCGTCTCCATCAAGAAACTCTCCAAGGTCAAAAAAGAATTGGCATTAGGTGCCATGAAGTTTCAAGGCAGCGGTTCTGAATTCGTTAAGGGCTTTAAACATCGAATCGAGCATATTTTAGGGGCCAATGGTGCCTTCTTTGACGGCAAACAAAATATGGGTCATGCCCAAAAAGGGCAGGATGTTTCGTTTAATATCATTCACCCCTATCACGAAGGTCAGAAAAAAGGGCTTTATCCGTCAATAGATATTCGGTCTTAAGCCTTTGTCTATCGAAAATATGAGGATGGATGGCCGATCATAGAACATCATTCGTCAATTTTGCCCGGTATTATAATTGGATTGGAAAATTTGAAATACCCTTGGATGGGTTCATGCTTAAACAATAGGTGCTTTTTAAAAATATTTTGTTTTATATACCTTTTATGACGTCATAAAAGGTATATAAACAACAAACGTACTTCCATGGTCGGCTGTGCTTTCCACACGGATCATTCCATCATGGGCTTCGACAATACTTTTAACTATGGGTAACCCCAAACCGGTGCCGATAATGTATCGCGTTTTTTCATTTTTAACGCGATAGAACCGGTCGAAAATTCGCCCCAACTCTTCCTCCGCAATCCCCAGACCGGTATCGCTGACACTGATGCACAGGTGATGTTTTTCCGGACGGGCGGATACGGTGATCTTCCCTTTTCCAGGTGTGTAGTTGATCGCATTGGCAATCAAATTGGAAAGCACTTCTTCCATGTTTTGTTTGTTGGCAAGTACCGGCGGCAAATCCGGTAACGGGTCCAGTTTGAGTTGAATTCCTTTCGCCTGAGCTTTGGGTTGATGAAAATCAACCTGGTCTTTTAACACTTCTGTCATATCACATTCGGTTTTTTCTAAGGCTACCAATCCGGCCTCTCTCGAGGCCATATTCAAAAGCTCAGAAGAAAGGGAAACGAGTCCGTTAATTTTCTCTGAGGCCCTGCCCAGAATTTCACTTTGTTTTTGTGTCACGTCACCGGCCAATCCATCCTGAATCACTTTAATCTGCGCCATGACCGAGTTCATGGGACTTCGGATTTCATGTGCAACCATTGACACAAAATCAGACTGGCGCTGATTAATTTCCTTTAAGTAGGTGATATCACTTAAAACGGTAATGGTTCCCAAATTCCGGCCGACCCTGTCCCTGAAAGGGCGGCATTTGACAACATATATGGCCTTTTTATCTTCTCCGTCCTCTCCGATGTCCAGTTCTTCGGTCAGTTCAGTGAGGACATCTTCGGTCATGGAAAGGGCACTCTCAATCATTTGTTGAAGTTGTTCATTTTTAATCAGCACCGTAAATGGACGACCAATGATATCTTCTCCCTGAAAGCCCATCATCTTCATGAAGGCCGGATTGGCCAGCACCAGTTTTTTTTCAGCATCCGTAACCATGACCCCATTGGCCAAAAGATTAATGAGCACACGCATTCTGGATTTTTCGTTGGCAATGTCTTTGAGAGCGCCAGTATGTTCGATGGCTTTAGAGACCACCACTCTGAGCTGGTCCGGAGAAAATGGTTTTGGAATAAAATCAAAGGCGCCTTTTTTCATAGCTTCAATGGAATGTTCAACAGTGGCGTAGCCGGTGATGACAATAATCAAGGTGTCCGGGTGGAGTGCTTTAACATGTGACAAAACATCGAAACCCGATAAGCCCGGCATCATGAGGTCAAGCAGGATTACATCAAAATGCGATTTCTCAATCATTTTCAACCCCTGCTCTCCATTTTCGGCCAAGATGACCTCAAACCCCTCCAGGGTGAGTACTTCACGGCAGCCCTCTCGAATCACCTTTGTGTCATCGACCACCAGGATTTTGGGCTTAAATAAAATGTCAGTGGATTGTTTTTCTGTCATGATTCTGGCCACCTCCCCTTATTTGTTTTATGAAACCGGGGTTTTTTCATCAGGTGTATATAGTGGAAGTTCGATCAAAAAAGTTGTTCCCCTGGAGCTCGTTTCCTTGATGAAAATTTGGCCGCCGTTCCCTTTTATGATTCCATAGGAGGTACTCAGACCAAGGCCGGTGCCTTTCCCAGTTTCTTTTGTCGTAAAAAACGGATCGAATATTTTTGATAAATGTTCTTCAGAGATACCACTCCCCGTATCCGAAACTTCGATGTATACCTTTTTGAAGGGTTTTTTCCGATATGTACGGAAGGTAAGGGTCCCCTTTTTCTCCATGGCGTCGACGGCATTCATTATCAGATTTATAAAAACCTGGCTGAGTTGATTTTTATCTGCATGAATCAGCATCATGTCCCCAGACATTTCTTTAACGAGCGTTATATTCAAAAAAAGTTCCTGATCTCTTATAAGATTCAAGCTATGTGACACCAGCGAATTGACTTGAAATATTTCTTTGGTCGGGCTTGCCTGGCGACTATAAGCCAGAAGGTTTTTCACAATATCCCTGCACCGGCCCGCATCATCGATCACAGATTTTAAATATTTCCGAATCGGATCCTCATTATCAAAACGTTCCAACGCCAGGTTTGCATATAGAAGAACCCCGGTCAGCGGATTATTGATTTCATGGGCTACCCCTGCCGCCAGTTGACCCAGGGATGCCATTTTTTCCGATTGAGCGACCTGGATTAATATCTCCTTAAGTTTCTTTTCTGCAGCAATTTTTTCCCTGAGGTCATAAAAAATTCCGGTGCTGGCCACTTCCTTGTCACCTTCATATATAAGGTTGGCTGTCATTTCAACAGGGATAACTTCACCGGCTGCGCTAACGACATCAACTCGCGTGGCGGATAACTTTCCCTCTCCCCCAAAATTTTTGTTCTTCAATTTCTTCATGATTTCCTTGGCTTTTCCGAACGGGTAAAAGTCTTCCGCATTTTTTGTACGAATGGCTTCTTCCATAGGATAGCCGAATAGATCTTCCGCCGCCTGATTCATTAATAAAATATTTCCATTTCTATCTGCAGAAATAATTGCATTGGGCGAGCTTTGTATGACCTTATCCATAAATTGTCTGATATGAATGGATCGTTTCTCCAAAGTGATCACCCGTGAGGCATCGCGGACACTTTCCATTATAAATTTGACATCACCATTTTCATCCAGAATGGGTGAAAACATTCGGTCTACCCATACTTCCTCGTTTCCATCAAATTCCGTTCGTCTGAGTATGGACTGCGGTTTCTTTTCGGCGATCACCTTGGAAAAAGGACAGATTGCCGGAGAACAGGGTTCATGCGTATTATAAAAAACATGGTGACATGTTTTGCCGACAATCTTTTCTAAATCGGTTCTTTTTTTTTCCAGAAAGGCTTGATTCGCAGAGACAATGACTTTGTCTGGTGTAAGAATCAGGGAAGGAAAAGGTATGGAATTGAAAACCTTTATTCTCCAGTCAAATTCCTCAGTAATTGTAATAAATTTCATGTTCGTGAGCTGATGCCGATATTTGAACGTTTCGGAATTTTATAAATCCTTAAGTCCTATTGTTATGGAACCTCAAATGCCTCTAGCAAAAGAGGCCTGGCATCCTGCAGCTTTTTTTCAGGCAGTACAATGTAAACGGCGGCTCCTGAGCATGCAGCAATTAAAATCGGAACACCTCGATCTTCCAAAGCCTTAAAAGCTGAATAAGCGATGCCGTACCTGTCCCCAAAATGAGGACCCTGAAAGCTTATGAGTTCTACCGGAGAAGTTAGATGGAAATATTTTTCAGATTCCGGATCGATCCGTTTATCAATATGAGATAATACGCTATCCGCCCAAAACTTCTCAAGTAAAATATACAATCGTAATTCCTGACGATTAGAATACTTAGCTATGGATAGATGAAAACCGATATTAAGATCTGCCAATTCCATAAGCCAAAGACCCCATTGGGACATTTTCCCCGGTCTAATTTCAATATTCATTAAAGACAAATCAATAACCTCTTTAAAACCGTATGTTTTAGGCTTAGGTTCCCAATAAACGGCAATCGTCTCCACTGCTTTTTCCTTAAATTATTATTTTGGTGTCTTAGACTCTTTGTGGCTGAACCGTTACCTTTTCTTCTGTATCACATGAATCTCCGGTCTAAATGGTGCATGATTCGGTGGCAGGTCCATATATTCCAGTAAAATTGAAACAGCTTTGTCCAATTGTGAATAATCCGTTATAAATGTCAGGGAGGATATAGATGAGGCCATACCGTATAACGGCAGTTGTTGCTTGCCTAAGAGATAAAAGGACAGACCCAGCAGTTTCAATTTCGAATGATGCGGAAATATGGACAAAGTGCCAACACCTGGAATGAATTCCAGATTTTCTTTCAGTTTGGGTTCCTCTTCAACAACTTTTTTTATCCGATTGATATCTTCAGCCGCCACACAGCATGATCCTATAATTTCTTCTCCCATACCGCTGGTCAAAATAAAGGGAATATTTATCTGATGTTGAGCCAGAAGTTGAAAAAAAAGAACTCTGAAATCCTGCGGGAAAAAACGATTCAAAAAATTTATCTGAACCAATTCCGTGCTGAGTTTGATGCCATTGATCCGTATTTTTTTGTCGATGTTTTCCCGGATATTGTTCATAAGAAATTTATGCAGGAATTATGGATCTCGCAATTTAAATCCTGATGCCAAATCCACACGAAGCAACTTATTCTGATTTTGGAGTGTTGGAGTATTGAAATTAATTTGCATGAAAACAAGCTTATCGTTTCAACACCCCATCGCTCCATCAATTCCCATACTCGTTATTGTCCATTGATCCGATGAACATTCGTATACCCTTAGAATCTCGATAAGACATCAGGCGTTCTTCAAACGCCGTTGGAATTATTCGAGATTTTCTTTCACAATGTCCATCAATTTATCCAAATCGATGGGTTTTGGAATAAAATCTTCAGCCAGTGTTGTTTTGCCGCCAAAATGGGTATATTTAGTCGTTGTTACGGCATCACCCACTGCGGTAAGAAGAACCACGGTGATATCTTTGTATTGACCATCCTTTTTGATCTCGTCACACACTGCATATCCGTCTTTTCTCGGCATCATGACGTCCAGAATAATCAGGTCCGGCCGATCTTCTTTAATTTTTTCCCAGGCTTCAATTCCATCATATGCCTTGGTTACCCGAAAATTATTACTTTCCAGCTTCATGGTAACCGACTCAACCAGATCGGGATCATCGTCTACCACTAAGATATGTTGCTTATCGCTCATCGATTTTCCTCCTTTAATATTTTAAATGGGTTGTTCGTTTCTTTCTTATCATGAACCATTGAATTAAAGATCAATTTGGGGCCTCGGAAGAAGTCCGGCTCTTTCCACAATCTCCGGAACCTTCTGTTCCCACTCTATGGCCATAACGTGGAATCCTTTTACGCCTTCCACAGCCTTTAGGCGCTCGATGGCTTCCACACTGATCTTAATCCCTTCCTCAGGCTGCTTTTCTTTGGGAACACCGGCCATACGTTTGATTATTTCATCCGGCACATCCATTCCAGGCACCCTGTTTTTCATGTATTTGGCCATTCCTACGGTTTTCATGGGCGTAATTCCGGCCATAATGTTGACCTTTTCATGGAGACCTCTGTCCCGGACACCCTCCATCCATTTCTCAAACTTATCCAGGTTGTAAATACATTGGGTTTGAATAAAATCAGTCCCTGCCTTAATTTTTTTAGCCAAGCGAGCCACCCGAAGCTCAAAAGGGTCGGCAAACGGGTTGGCTGCCGCACCGATAAACATTTTGGGTGGATTCAGAATATCGTCTCCCCCCTGAAATTTCCCCTTATCCCGCATATCTCTGATCATCTGAACGAACTGAACGGAATCAATGTCATGCACATTGGCCGCCATGGGGTGATCGCCAAAATGGGGATGATCACCGGATAAACAAAGTATGTTATCGATGCCGTGTGAATAGGCGCCCAGAATGTCCGCCTGCATGGCCAGCCGGTTACGGTCTCTGGTCACCATTTGAAGGATAGGACTCATCCCCAATTGTCTAATAAACACACAGGCGGCAAAACTGGACATCCGGACCATGGCGGTCTGGTTGTCCGTAACGTTGACCGCATCCACATATCCTTTAAGCATCTTGGCTTTTTCGATGATCTTTTCAGGCACGGCGCCCCGTGGAGGTCCACATTCGGAGGTCACTGCCAACTCACCTGAAGCAAAAACTTTTTCCAGTACACTTTCGGTCTTCATTTTACCAAATCCTCTCTTATTATTTTACGGGGTCCGCCACCGCGACCGGTTCGCCAGTCTTTTGCCGCTATATTATCTTCGTATCGATCTTCTATCCCCAACGCCTTCAAGCGATCCCAGATGAGCTGCCAGGCGCAATCCATATCCGGATCCACCTCACACTTGCCGTTTGTGGATCCACCGCAAGGGCCGTTCAACAATCGCTTGGAGCATCGTGCAATAGGGCAGACCCCTCCGGTCAATCCCAAAACGCATTCTCCACATCCCTGGCATCTTTCAGCCCAGACGCCCTGTCGTTCCGAAGCGCCCATGAACGTTGTGTTTACCGCCGGAAAAACCGGTTTTGTTTTAAACCGCCTGGCAATTTCCTGAACCCCGCAGCCGCAAGCCATGGACATGACCGCTTCCGCTTGATCAATGTGGGTAACAAGCTCTTCTACATATTCAGGATCGCATTGCCTTTCGAGGGTCATTTCTTTAACCTCTAGCGTCTTTCCTTCTTTCATAAATGCCATCTGGAGGGCGGAAGATAAAATTCCAACCTCCTTTCTCCCTCCCGCCGCACAAACCGTTACACACTCGTTGCATCCCACAAGAAGAATGCGGTGATACGGTCGCAGGCATTCAATGAGTTCTTCCATTGGTTTACGTTCAGCAGTGATCATTGTCGTTCACTCTCCTTTTATATAAGAAATTATAATTATTCCGCGTTAATCCATTTCCATGGAGATGGATTTTACCGGGTTGGGTCCCAGTTTGCGAATTTTTTCCGTCATATCGGCGGCAGTCTGTGCAAAACGTTCCCCCATGCCGGCTGACATTAATATCATTTCCACCCGTTCTCCGCCGATGCCGATCTCATCAAGTAACTTTTTGATATAAGCCACCCGTTTTGCGGCATCGATGTTGCCGTTTTTAAAATGGCAGTCTCCCTCCAGACAACCTGCGACATAGACACCGTCAGCCCCTTTTTCAAGGGCTTTCATAATGTGAATGGCATCGACTTTGCCCGAGCACGGCACTCTTACAATTTTGACATTCGGGGGATAGCAAAGTCGTTTACTCCCTGCCATATCTGCCGCCGTATACGCACAATAATGACAGCAAAAAGCCACGATAACCGGTTCAAAATTTTCCATTAGTTCACCCTTTCCAAAAGTCCGGTCAGTTTGGCCATGATCTGATCGTCTTCATATTGCATAAGCTGAATGGCCTTTGCAGGGCATTCAGCAGCACAGATGCCGCATCCATGACACTGGGCCGGATCGATTTGAGAATATCCGTCTGCATTAATAAATGGCACGTTGAAGGGACAGGCCCGAACGCAGATCAGGCAGGCCGCACACTTCTCTTTTTCCACACGTGCCACAACAGCACCAAGATTAAGTGTCTCTTTGGCCAACAGACCCTGAGCCCTGCCTGCCGCAGCCAGGGCCTGGGCAATACACTCTCGGATGGTCTTGGGTGCATGGGCTGTGCCGGCCACAAAAAATCCCGGGATCGACAAGTCTACGGGTCTGAGTTTGATATGATCCTCGAGAAAATAGTTGTCAATGGTTTTGGGAATGTGAAATATTCTTCCCAGGTCTTCCGTCGATTCTTCATCGGCAATGAACCCTGTACTCAGGCAAAGACAGTCCGCATAAACCGATACTTTTCGTTTCAATATCGGATCATTAAATGTGACTTTCAGCTGCTCGTCATCGGCCTGAACCTCGGGGAGGGCATCAGTTTCATATCGGACAAAAATAACGCCTTTTTCACGGGCTTTTTTATAATAATCTTCCTGGAATCCATAGGTTCGCATATCCCTATAAAGGATGAAGATCCGGGCCGTTGGATTGAGTTCCAGCACTCTGAGGGCATTTTTTACGGCCGATTGACAGCAAATACGCGAACAATTAGGGTTTTCCGGACATCGGGACCCAACGCACTGGATCATAACAACGTTGGCAACATTCTTGATTTTATCCGGTTGATCCTCGAGTACAGCATCCATATCAAGTTGGGTCATAACCTTTTTATGTTCCCCCAAAAGATATTCTTTGGGTTGATTCGGTAGAGCCCCGGTGGCCAAAATGGTCACGCCGTGTGTGATCTGCCGGTAAAACATCTGAGGCGCGATCTGTATTCCTGTTTTGAACATGCCCGGCATCCCTGTATGATCGACAATGAAGGCGTTTGTGATGACCTCGATCCGATCATGTTGGGTGGTTCTATCAATCAGATCCGTCAGATAGGTCTGCACATCATCCCCTTCAAGCGTCTTTCGAATCTTTTTTGCAACACCGCCCAATGCTCTGGATCGTTCTGCCAGATATACCTTAAATCCCATATCCGCCATGCTTAAAGCAGCGTTCATTCCGGTCACCCCACCGCCCACCACAAGAACATCCTTATTCATGGAAAACACATTATCCATAAGCGGGCGAGACAGGGCCACACTGGTCACCGCCATACGAATCAGTTCTTGTGCCTTATCGGATGCATCGTCAGGCCGATCAAAATGAACCCATGTATCCTGATCCCGTATGTTGGCGATTTCAACAAGGTATTTATTGAGGCCTGCCTTGCGAAGGGTGTCCTGAAATTTGGTTTCGTGAGTTCTTGGAGAACACCCGCCGATCACTACCCGGTTAAGGTTTTCTTTGGCAATAACGTTTTCAATATGTGTCAAGGATTCCCGGCTGCAACCATATCCGATCATTTCGGATATCTTCACGTCAGAAAGTGTGCCGGCATAATCCGCCAATTTTTTTGCGTCAATTATCCCACCGATGTTTAACCCGCAGTCACATACAAAAACACCGATTTTAAGGGGTTCCCGGCTGACATCACGCTCCGGCGGAAATTCTTCCACGGATTCCGAAGATTCAGAAATCATACGAATATCTTTTGAAGCGCAAAATGCCGCTGCACTGGCTTGAACCATGGTTTCCGGGATATCCTTTGGACTCTCGAACATCCCACAGACATAAATGCCGGGCTTGGAAGTGGCCACCGGGCTGAAACCATTTGTTTTTGCAAAATGGTGTTCATTCAACTCGATTCCCAGTTTTCCAGCCAGGTTCTGAACGTCCAAGGAAATCTTGAAACCGGTGGACAGTACCACCATATCGAAATCTTCGGTGGCATTGGCATTGCTGTCATGGGGAGTATAGATGATGGACAGAGACCCTGTTTCCGGATCATGGAAAACACTATGGGGGCGACTTCTCACCAGGCGAATACCGTAATCGTCTTTGGCCCGATTTAAATACAATTCATAGTCTTTACCGAACGTTCTCATGTCCATATAAAAAATGGCGGTTTCGATGGTGTCCTGAAAGCGCTCCTTGGTTACGATGGCTTCTTTCAAAGCGAACATACAACAGGCACTGGAACAATACGAAGCAGCGCCTTCGTGGAGGCTGCGTGACCCCACACATTGAATCCAGGCTATTTTTTGGGGTTGTTTTCCGTCTGAGGGACGGATGAGCTCTCCCTGGGTGGGACCGGATGCGGACAATATGCGTTCATACTCCAGGCTGGTCACCACATCAGGGTTTGCTGCATAACCCAGGCTATCCGATTTGCCAGGATCGAACACCTCGGCACCCGGCGCAAGTACAATGGCACCGGCTTCTACTTCCCGAACCTTTTGGGTATCTTCCGGGAGGATTGCACCCGCCTTGCAAACCTTGACCAGTGCATCAATATCTTTGCATTTTTCAATATCAATGGAAAAGGCATGGGGGATTGCCTGAGGATACCGCATACAGGTCGGCGCCCGGTGATCGAGACCCGGGGTAAAACGAACACATTCGGGAAACTGTTTATAACAATCTCCACAGGCCGTACATTTTTCCAGATCGATATATCGTGGTTCCGTAATTAATTTTAATTTAAAATCACCGGCCTCCCCTTGGACTTCGGCAACCTGTGTCATTGCCAGAAGCTCGATATGCAACTGGCGGCCGCTTTCCGATAGATTGGGAGACAGGGTGCACAAATCGCAATTGTTGGTGGGAAACGTACGGTCCAGTTGGGTCATCAGTCCGCCGATGGAATATGCCTTGTCGATCAACACCACATCCCGATTCGATTCAGCCAGATCCATGGCAGCCCGAATACCGCCGACCCCCCCGCCAATTACAAGTACCGTATGATTTTGTTTAAACGTATTTTGATCTTGCATGTGTACCCTTATCTTATGTCTGTTGTCTGTTTGAGATCATTTTTTGCTTTTGAATCCGTTATTGATCGAACCCATAAAATAACAAAAACAACCGTCAAATTCCTGCATAATCCAGAATCTTAGGAAGCCGGTATTCCCAGCCGAGGGTAATGATATGCACACCCTGGGCAACTTCTTTCAGACCTGCAACGGTTTCTCCGGCAATCCGCAGACACTCCGTTTCCGTATCCGACGCTTTCCGAATACGTTTGATCACATCCTCTGAAATATGGGCGCCCGGTTCGTAAGTTGAGATATATCTGGCGATTCCCACGGATTTTATGAGAAAAACCGTGGGAATAATCGGCACCCCTAACTTTACAAACGCATCCATTGCCGCAGAAAAGCGATTTAAATCATAGACAGGAGGCGTAATTATAAATTGAGCGCCGGCCTCGATCTTTTTTCTTGCAAGTGACAATTCCTTTTCAAATGCCGCATCGTCAGCAGACGGAGCCACGGTACATCCCACGGTAAAAGAGGGACTTCCATTCAAATCGAAACCCGCCATGTCCACACCTTTCTGCAAGGATTGAATGGCACCCAAAAGCTCCAGTTCATCCAGGTCATCTACCGGTTTTGCGTCTCGATGATCACCCTTGGCCATTTCTTCACTGTGGACAACAACGAGATTCTGAATACCCAGTACATGGGCCGCCAGGATATCGCCTTGAAGCGCCATTCGGTTACGGTCCCGGCAATAGACATGAATGATGGATTCAACGCCCTGCTGATGCATGAGAACACCGCCGGCCAGTGCACTCATTCGCATGATGCCATTGTCCATATCGGGAACAATGACGGCATCAACACGCCCTTTGATACGTCGTGCATTGGTAACAAGCTCAGATATATCCACTCCTTTGGGTGTATTCATCTCAGCCAGCACAACAAATTCACCTGATGTTAATCGTTTCTGAAAACTCATAAGCTTCCTTCCTCTTTTTTCATTATTCAGATGTCGTTAAATAGTTAAAAGGTCCGTCTTTTCTTTTGCCGGACCAATGGCTACATCGCCGATTCCGGATGAAAGACCAGAACGTCTTTGAGATCATCTCCCAGGTATTCTCTTTCGTTTGGGCCGAGAATTCCCAGGGAAAGGCATATCAACGTCCACAAATGAACGGTCTGCCATGCATGATCGAGCTGATCCGATAAATCATGAATTTGGGCATGGCAGTTGTGACAGGGCGCAATGCAATAATCGGCTTTTGTGGCCAGAATCTGGTCGGCTTTAATCTTGCCATACGCACGACGTGCATCTGTATATCCTGACTGTAGAAAACCGCCGCCGCCGCCGCAGCAATAATTGTTAGACCTGTTGGGAATCATATCAATGAAATTCTCTTCACCCACGACCGATTTGACGATAAACCTCAAATCTTCCGCGATTGGATCGCCATAACTTTTTCGCACGATCTGGCACGGATCCTGAACCGTAAACTTGATCTTCAAATCTTTGTTCCAGTCTGAATTGACCTTCAGTCTTCCTTCCCGGATCCATTTGGCATAATATTCATAGATGTTCTTAACCTCAAAATTATGGTCAATGTTGAATTTTTTCAGTCCGGCCCGGACTGAGAAAGTCACATGACCTCACTCGGTGTTGAGAAAGATTTTACAACCCAGGTCATCCGCCTGTTTGGTCGTGATTCGGGTAATGTGTTCCCAGGCTTGGTCATCCGCCAGAAACATACAATAGTTTTCTGCGGCCCAGCCTTTATTCCCATACGTCCAATCCGCACCCGCCAGGTGAAGAATCTTCCATAGAGGAACCAATTCGTCCGGTTCGGTCACCGGTTCTCTGGAATTCTGGTTCAAAAAGAATTCGGCTCCCTGTTTGTCGATGGGCGCCTCCATATCCTTAAACTCCGGCTGGGCCTCCTGATATTCCTCGAGAACGTCTTCGACCACAAACTTGAAGTCCTCCTCGGACGTTCCCATGGCGCTGCAACTGTCGTTTCTCAATGCCATGTCACAGGAACCCAGGATACCCTTTGGCCGCTCCTCCCTGGGCCAGGCTGCCCTGGCATTATAGACCAGCTGGGGAATGTCAATCTGCATGGGACAGACATAAATACACCGCTGGCACATGGTACACATCCATACCCAGGGTGTACTTAAAATTTCTTCGTCCATGCCCAGGGCCGCCATCCTTAGAAACTTTCGGGGATCCATATCTTCCAGACCGGTGGCCGGGCATCCTGAGGAACAGGCCCCACAGGTTAAACAAAGATTGAGATTTCCACCTTCTGGAAGAAGTTTTTTGACCTTGTCTAAAAAAACGCTTTCTTTTTTACCTTTGATTGTAATGGGTTCTCCTGGCATCGTTTCATCCTATTTTATCTTTTTTAATTGAATTCGATAAAAATATTCCCCTTCCTCAACAACATCTAAAAAAATCAACTCATACGCATCATCCGGCAAAACTTTGAATAGATCGCTGCGAGTATCCAGATTATTTCCAAGTAGTTCCAAGACTTCATTCGGTTTCATTTCTCTAAATGTCTGAATTAATTTCAACAGAGACATAGAGGTGATCGATCCTCTAAAATCAAGGATATGATCCGCTTTTCGCTTCAAACTTTGAATACTCCTTCATTGTTTTCCGGTTTCAGCCATGTTAACGCAAAATGGGTGCCACATTAACATGAATTGATTTTTTTATGATTTTTTCCCCATTATCCCTTTATATGTACCGGTTTCAGGAAAAATGCATAGGAATGTCTCTTGTCATCAACCTGTTTAAATGTTAAAAAATAAAATTTAACACCTATTAAATTTTAACAGGAGAAATTTAATGGCCGAAGAGGAACTGGACAGATATTGGAAAACAGTCGTAAACACTATTCAAGACGGAATCATGATTGTGGATACACATGGTCGCATTATTTCCGTTAATAAAGCCTTTGAATTTATCACCGGCTACTCAAAAGATGACCTTATCGGAAAAACTTGTGATGTGTTGAACTGTAGTTTGTTTGTAATGGCCCGTAAAAATAAAGGAGGCCATTGGTGTGTATTGTTTGATACCGGAACCATGGATCGGCGAAGATGTACGCTGGTAAAAAAAAATGGAACCCTTATTCATGCATTAAAGAATGCCTCTATCCTTCATGACGCCAAAGGAAAGGTAATAGGGGCGGTTGAAACAATAGCCGATATTACCGAAATTATTGAAAAAGACAACCAGATCGCAGCCTTTCGTCGGGACCTCAGATCAAAAGACGGTTTTCATGGAATCATCGGCGTTTCTCATCCCATGCGCCAGGTATTCGATTTGATTGAAAATGCAGCTCAATCTGATGCCCCGGTGATTATTTTTGGTGAAAGCGGAACCGGAAAAGAACTGGTTAGTGGCGCTATTCATGAGATTAGTCAACGCAAGAAAGGACCCTTTGTTAAGGTCAATTGTGCCGCATTGACGGAATCTCTTCTTGAAAGTGAGCTTTTCGGACATGTGAAAGGCGCGTTTACAGGTGCTTATCAAAACAGGGAAGGCCGGTTTGAAAAGGCCCATGGGGGAAACATCTTTCTTGATGAAATCGGCGATCTGCCCCTTTCTACACAGGTAAAACTTCTTCGAGTGATTGAAGACAAAATTATCGAACGTGTGGGTGACAGTCAATCCATTCCTGTTGATGTTCGCATTATTTCAGCAACCAACAGGAATTTGACAAAGCTGGTGGATGAAGGCGTTATCCGGAAAGATTTTTATTTTAGAATAAATGTCATCCCCATTAACCTGCCGTCTTTGAGAGAAAGATTAGAGGACATTCCCCTTTTAGCAGAATTCTTTTTTCGCAAAAATCAACTAAAAAGTGGTAAAAACATACAGGGCATAAATAATGATACCATGGACGCTTTGGTGAATTACTGGTGGCCCGGCAATGTGAGAGAGTTAAAAAGCGCTTTTGAATATGCGTTTGTCACCTGTCAGGAAAAAATAATCAAACCACACCACCTGCCGCTAAACATCATTAACAAGAAAAAATCACTAATGGTTAGCCAGAAGACTTCTCTTAACAGGGAAGAAATAAAGAAAATAGAACTTATAGAGACTCTAAAAAAAACAAACGGGAATCAGTCAGAGACAGCCAGAATTCTTGGAGTGACACGGGTGACCATCTGGAACAGGATGAAGCGGTTCAATATATACCCTGATCGAAAAAATTCGCTATAATAACTCCTCATCTCATAACCCAAAATATGCATCAACAAAACACAGGATAATTGAATCATATTAATAAGACACGTGCAATGATGGTGAAATGATGATTGAAATTAAAATCCCGGGGAATAAAATATTGCAGCTTGAACACCTTGTCCTGGATTACAACGGCACCATCGCATTTGACGGTGCTTTGATCGACGGTGTCAAGGAGTCTCTGGCCGAACTTTCACAAATGTTAACCATCCATGTTATCACCGCCGATACATTCGGGAGTGTCAAAAAAGCACTGGAGGATATCGATTGCAAACTGGCCGTCATACCTTTGGACCATCAGGATGTGGCTAAGCTGGAATATGTAAAAAACCTTGGATGTGAACAAACCGTGAGCATGGGCAATGGCGTAAACGACCGTTTGATGCTCAAAGCGTCGGCCCTGGGTGTGGCTGTTATTCAAGGAGAAGGGGCCGCTTTTGAAACCCTGGCTTCGGCGGATATGGTGTGTACGGATATTCTGTCGGCGTTGTCTCTTTTAATCCACCCCTTGAGGCTGACGGCTACGTTGAGATGCTAAGTACTCTAATTCATAAATACGTAACCGTATTTACGAATACATGAACTAAGCCGATTTTAATTCGCAATTTTACTATGCTATCTACCTTCAACAACACCCATGGCAATCCTGATACCGTCCGCTGCACTGGAGATGATCCCGCCGGAGTGGCCGCTCCCTTCTCCCACAATATAGAGGTTGGTAAAGCCTATACATTTGCCGTCCGGCTCTCTAACAGCCTGTATCGGCGAAGAGGTCTTGCTTTCCAGGCCCATGATGATGCCGCTTTCAAAACCCAGTATTTTTTTACTGAAACTGAGCAACGCTTCACGTATGGAAACCGCAACATCAGCGGGCAGCATTTCCCACAGGGCCGCAGGTTTCAAACCCAGCGGATAGCTGGTCTCAACCCTGATAGCCGTTTCTTTTTTATCGATAAAATCTTTAATGCTGCAGTAGGGAGCTTCGTACTTGCCGGTAATATCGAAGAACCGACGCTCCAGCGCCTCCAGCCAATCGAGCACTTCCAGCGGCGTCGTTTTTTTTTGTAACAGCCTATCAGGATGTACCGCCGCCACACAGGCTGCATTGGCGAATTTTCCGTTTCTCAAATAGCGACTCATTCCATTCACGATATTGCTGTGGCTGTAAGCTGTTGCCGGCACCACGGTTCCTCCCGGACACATACAGAAGGTAAACACCGGAAGATTTCCCTTGCAGTTGTATGTAAGCCGGTATTCGGCCGCCTTGACGCCCGGCAATTTCTTCTTGCCCCACTGAGCCAGGTTGATGACCTCCTGCAGATGTTCAACCCTGCTCCCGATGGCGAAATTTTTGGTTCGAAAGGATACGCCTCTTTTGCTCAGCATTCGATATGTCTCAAAGGAAGAGTGCCCCGGAGCAATAATCAGCGTATCTGCGTCCAATGAGCCCATGGAAGTAACCGCTTCGACGACACTGCCATTTTCAACCTTCAGATCCTCAAGAAGGGTTTCAAAATATACCTTTCCGCCGATCTTTTGATATTGCTCCCGCAAACGCTGAACAATGTTTTTGAGACGATCACTTCCAATATGGGGATGCGCCATATAAGCGATCTCTTCAGGAGCGCCGGCTTGAATGTAGCTCTCGAGAATGAACCGTTTCTCTCTTGATATGTGTTTGGACCTGGACGTGAGCTTACCGTCAGAAAACGTACCGGCACCTCCTTCGCCAAACGCATAGTTGCCGACAGGGTCAAAAACTCCGGTCCTTTCAAATCGCTTGATCCCGGCCTCTCTTTTTGGCGCCTCGGCACCCCTGTCAATCAACGTTGTCCGAAAACCTGCTTTCTGAAGCACATAAGCGGCAAAGAATCCTGCCGGACCGTTTCCCACCACCAGCACTTTTTCTTTTCTTTTTTGATACGGTATCTCCAATGAAGGAATGACGGCACGGGGGATCCCTTTGAGTTCTTCCGACGAAACAGCCACCCGGATCAACCAGTGAATATTATCTTTTTTTCTGGCATCCAGGCTCTTGCTATCCATCCGATAAGAAAAGGCCCTGATGTTTAAGACCTTGCCGATTCGTCTCGTAAGTTGATCCTCGGTATAATCCGGCGGCAACTCCAATGAAATTTCTTTGTAACCCATATCTTTCAAAATTTTTAAGGAATCTTAAAGGAATTCAAAAAAATGTCGCCCAAAGAACCATGGATTCTCTGGGCGACATGATACTTTATACACCGATTTTTCTACAAACAACTTTGAAATATAATTAAAGATTCTCCGGAATCAACCTTATTTGATCTATGTATGCAATTGTTTTTACGGTTTATTTTTCATTAAAACCGCTCCCAACGATCAGGCCGCTTTTGGTTTTTCTGACATAGGTGCGTTTATACTCATTTTTCCATAGGTAACGCACCCAAAGACCATTGGCAGTCGCTTTGGCACATTCAGTAAAAACCGGTTCTGCTTTCTCTTTGAGGCTTTTCCCGGCTTGCCAATAGGAACGGATGCACCAAGAGATTTCCATCCTCTTCCATGATGAAAACATAAGCGGTTTATTATTTGCCGCTTTTTTAAAGTCCATGGCGGTTTTTCCGCCGTCAATGGCGACGACAATGTCGTCGACTTGTTTTTTAATAGTATCTTTAATTCTTTCGTAGTTGCGCATGTGGCTCCGTAAACATCGGTGGGGGTGAGCCAATGAAAAGCACCAGATGCAATACAAAGACAAACAGTTAAAGCTAACGATAAAATGGCAATTTTTTTCATGTTTGACTCCTTTTAGATGGCATTGTTTACGCTCTAATATTTATCAACATCCCATAACGAGAATACTTTCTTAATTTCCCTCCTCTCTTTTAGCATTGACCTACGCGAAAATCCGGAAATACTATGAAAAATCAATTTAACAAATTATATTTCTAACTCTAAAAATAGCCGTTTGCAAGCACAATCTTTATCTATTCACGCATATTGCTAAAAGAGTTTTTATATAAAAAATTAAACTAGTTATAAAATTAAAATAACATGATACCGATGTTATTTCACATAATGGAATCAAAGTGAAAAAAGCACACGCTATGGAGCGATTTAATAAATATAATTCCGGTTAAATACACTTTAGAGAATAAGGAATGACTTTACGATCCGCGAGCTCGTATCCGGTGGGTTGATCATCAACTATTTTTGCACATCCCGGTGCAGGCACTGCCTGTATAATTGCAGTCCGAAGAGGATTACATGATATGGCTTATGCCAATTATGGTTTCAGTTCGAAAAGAGATGTCTATCTGAACAAATGCGATCTGTGTAGGGATATCCGAAGGTTTTTGACAAGTCACCATAAAGGAGCGTTAGAACTAAATTTTTGAAAAAAACATTAAAAAGAATCATTTTTTACAGCAATCCTGCGGGGCAGAGCAGGTCGACGGGCATTCCACATCCTTTAAATCACTGTGCCCATTTTTATATTCATCAATGGCCTTGTGAAGCGTTTTGACGGCAAGCTGTATGCAGTGGTGTTTTTTCACTGGAATATCGACAAGTTGGTTGAACACATCTCCGTCATTCAAATTTCTGGCCTGTTCAATGCTTTTACCTTTAACCAGGTCCACAGCGGCCATTGAAGCGGAAATCGCACCCGGACAGCCGAGCACCTGGTATCTGATATCCGTGATTGTATTATCATCGATTTTGAGAAAGATTTTCATGGTGTCCCCGCAGGATCCCAGCATCTCGGATACCTGATCGGCATCCGGCAGACTCCCCATATACGGTTGCTCAATAAAATATTGAACGGCCTTTTCCGAGTACCCGCAATCCAAAAGCATCTGTTGTTGATCTCCGGTATCTTTCTTAAATAGAATTTCGGATTGACTTTTTTCATCACGATTTAACGAAACCATAGCACAACTCCCTGATGTTAAGTTCATTTTAATAATTTGCCAGGCAAATCTATGATTAAAAACTTACTATGTCAAGTTTACTTTTTATAGATCCTTGACATGCCGTTTCAAATTTTCTACGGTCCTTTACATAAAAACAATTTTTATAAATTACTCAAAAAAATGAATCATTCAGGAGGAGAAATATGATTAAAATATTACTGGTCACATCTGAGAGAGCGCCTTTTTCTGAATTTGCTACGGTACTGAAAAAAAAGGATAATGTTGAACTGTTTTGGGCTTCAACCGGACATGAGGCTTTGGCAGTAGTATCAGAAAATCCCGTTGATCTTGTCGTCGTCAATGAAAACATTGGCGATATGACAGGGATTGAATTTATGAAAAAGCTGCTTCCGATAAATCCGATGATCAATTCTGCTGCCGTCAGCCCCCTATCACCCGAAGAATTTCATGAGGCCAGTGAGGGACTTGGCGTGCTGATGCAGTTGCCTGTGGATCCCGGAGAATTTGAAGCAGAGGATCTGCTCAAACGATTAAAAAATCTGAAAGATCTCACATCAGGCATTAACATCGGCGTGAATACCAACGAATAAGAAAATGCTTGTTACTATTTAAAATAACTCGATATGCGTTATAACAGTAGACGCTTTTAAAAGGGGTGCCGCTCTGCGCAAAATTTATATGAACCAAACCACAGCCATTCCGATGAGCCTTTTAGGTCTTGCTCCCAGCTATGGTGTCCTGTTGCTTCTCCTGTTTATTACAGGCGTTAGTGTGGCCGTCTTTCATGTTCCCGCGCCGGTTATGGTATCACAACTGGCCGGAAATAGAAAAGGCAAAGGGATGAGTTTTTTTATGACAACCGCTTGACAAAAAAGCAAAAAGTTGTATGTTACGAGCATAATCTCATAAGAATTTTAAGAAGTTAACCCTGACTTTATACGAGACCATCGAAATTCAGCGACAGTCAAAATAATATCAAATTCGTATGTGATGAAATACCATAAAAGATGAAAAAAAATGACTCCCATAAGATACCCCAGCATGTGACAGATATCATCTTGCAGAGTATTTCTGACGGAGTATTCACTGTGGATCATAACTGGCGTATCACCTCATTCAATCGTGCCGCAGAAATGATCACCGGTATCAAGTGCGATGAAGCATTGGGGAAATATTGCTGGGAGGTTTTTCGTTCCAACATGTGCGAAACCGACTGTGCACTTCGCCGAACAATGAAGCAGGGGAAACCCTTTGCCGATACTTCAACCTATTTTATTAATAGCGATAAACGCCGTATTCCTGTTGTGGTCTCAACTTCGCTGCTTAAAGATAAAGACGGCACTGTGCTGGGCGGGGTTGAAACGTTTCGTGATATGAGCATCGTGGAGGAACTGCGCAAAGAACTGGATGGTCGTTTTCAAATTGGTGATATGATCAGCCGCAGCCAATCCATGCATAAAATATTTACAATCCTGCCGCAGGTGGCGGAAAGCGATAGTACGGTATTGATTCAAGGAGAAACGGGCACCGGCAAGGAGCTTCTTGCCCGGGCCATCCATGATTTAAGCCTCCGTCGCGACAAACCGTTTATCGCGATCAACTGTGGCGCTCTACCGGATACGTTACTGGAATCCGAACTATTCGGTTACAAGGCCGGGGCTTTTACCAATGCGGTAAAAGATAAGCCCGGCAGTTTTGCCCTTGCCGAAGACGGCACCATCCTGCTGGACGAAATCGGAGATGTAAGTTCCGCATTTCAGGTGCGGCTGTTGCGTGTGCTTGAAGAGGGAGAGTTTCAACCCCTTGGTGCCGTAAAAACAGTTAAAGCAAACATCCGCGTTATTGCGGCAGCCAACAAGAACCTTTCAAAAATGGTTGAAAACGGTGAATTTCGAGAAGATCTCTATTATCGCATCAATGTTATTCGACTCACACTTCCGCCCTTGCGAAACCGTAAGGAGGATATTCCACTTCTTATCCACCGGTTCATTGCCAGGATGAACAATATACGCGGAAGAGCCGTAACCGGAATAGATAAAGAAGCGCTGGGGCAGCTCATGTCCCATGATTATCCCGGTAATATCAGAGAGCTGGAAAATATCATCGAACACGCCTTTGTGCTTTGTCCCAACGGAAATATTCTGCCTCAACATTTGCCCGACGCTTTTATTTCTCAACCGCTGACGTCAATCGATCATAACAACTTGGAAAATGAGCTAAAATCAGCAGAAGCCAGGGTGATTATCGATGCGCTTAAACGAAACAATTATAGCCGGTTGGCGGCAGCTCAGGATCTCGGGCTGCACAAAAGCACGATTTTTAGAAAAATAAAAAAACTCGGAATCAAGCTTCCTAAAATCGACGGACGTTCAGTATCTCAATAAAATCGTATTACGATTTAAAGTTGAAATATAGCGACTCAATGTCCACGCACAGTTGCACTTCTGCTATTCTCTGCATGTCTTCTTCCCCCCTGAAACCATTAATGACTAACCATATCCTATTGTAATTTATATCTTTTTGCGTGACGACAGTTATGGCTGCTAACATGGCATGGTGATTGCAATTCCCTTTGACCATAAGAAGGCACACTGGAACATGAAAATGGCCTTAACTGTTTGGGAAAATCGAATTTCACCGGTGTTTGATACCGATAGGATGCTGCTTGTCGTGGAAATCGATAACACCCAGATAATAAACAAACATTACGAGCCATTTTATCCTGAATTTCCTTTACGTTTAGCAGCTATGCTGGCTGAGATGGACGTTGCTGTTCTTATCTGCGGTGCCATTTTGGAGATGCCTGCAAACATACTTGAAGCCAACGGAATA
The DNA here is from genome assembly GCA_963706295.1 of uncultured delta proteobacterium. Classification (GTDB taxonomy): domain Bacteria; phylum Desulfobacterota; class Desulfobacteria; order Desulfobacterales; family UBA11574; genus UBA11574. The sequence goes on from CAVPLW010000009.1 coordinate 290,702, forward strand.
AAACTGATTTCGTTTATTACGGGTGATTACGATGAAGTCATTGATGCATACGCAAAAAACGTTTCAATCATGCCGGCGTTTTTAATGCCGGGATGCAGTCATAAACGCCGAAGGCATGCAGGAAAAGGGAAAAAGCATGGCGCTCGTTTTGCTCAAAGAAGGGGGGTACGCATATGCCAAGAGAAAACGGAACCGGTTTTTAGGGTCAGGGCAAGAAAACAGCAAATGCATGTAACACAAAACAAATACAAAGTATAATAGCGGCGAATTTTAAAGGAACTCGTTAATGTTACAATTAAAAATAGTTCAGGATGGCACTTTTGAGATGACTCCGGGAAAAGGAGTCATTGAAAATCGTCCTACCTGCTCTCTTATTGAATCTAAGGAATGGGATACCCTGGAAAACTGGAATACGTTAATAGACCTTGACCATCCCATTAATGACAGTTCTGATCTTGTTAGAGCACTTGCCTTTCTTGGAATCACTCCGCAGCAGATAAAAGTGGTTATATTGACACACCTTCATCTTGACCATATTGGTCACAAGGACCTGTTTCCTAATGCTATCTTTATGTACCATAAAGATGAAAGACTATCTTTTTACTTCAAAAATAATCAAACCATTGAACTGGCAGGAGATGTAATTTATGAGCTTTCAAATGACGGCCGGCCGCAGCATGTCGATTATGTCCCAGACTTGAGGAAACTGGGGAACAGGATGTACATCCGCCATTGTCCTGGACACACGAAAGGATCATTATCCATTTTTGCCTGTATAGACGGACTGGTTCATGCATTTGTTGGCGGCATATTTTTAAACAGGGAATATTACGACAGATGGCAGGCTCCTGGCATGTCCTGGGAGCAGGAAAGGATATATGAACATATGACATTTATAAAAGGAAATGCTGATATAATTGTACCGGGGCATGGAGCGCCGTTTATAATTTAAGGACTTCACGATTGAGCAGCGGCCAAAGATGGCCTGAAGCTGAGATGCGAAAATGTGAATTTATTTTTGAGCGAGCCCTTAGTTAGGAGGAAAAATGACAAAAGTTGCAATAATCCGCTGTGAAAAAAATGAGGAGAAATGTCCGCTGACCAATTGTTTTAAATGTCTTGTTGAAAAAAAGGAAGGGTTTTCCAAATACGATGAATGCAGGCCTGTAGGGGTTTTTACCTGCCGATGCCCCGGTGATAATGCATCAACTCTGGCTAAGATACTCAAATCAAAAGGGGCAGGTGTTATTCATTTCTGCACATGCGCTTTTGCAAAAAAAACAGATCAAGGCTGGGACTCTTCTAAAGGTGGTTTTTGTGAAAATCTTGATGAAATCATTGACCGTGTCAATAAGGAATCCGGTCTGCCGTGCGTCAAGGGGACAGCGCATCTGCCAAAAGGATATACCCCTGAAATCCGAGAGTAAAATTATCGTGACAAAGAGAAAATATCGCTATTTGTACGTTCCTGTGCCTTCGCGTCGTTTTGGACGTTCGCTGGGTGTTGACCTGACGACTTTCAAAACATGCAGCTTTGATTGTGTTTTCTGATAGTTGGGAAGAACTCGGGAAATAGAAAGCGTAGAAAATATTGAGCATTCCCTTGTAATAAAGGAAGGGGAGAACGTAAGCGTTATCGCGGGATGTTCTCACCCGGGAGTATGGGAAATTTTGCAGGCGGCATCCAATTTTGGCAAAGTTAACACCCTTGTTGGAGGTCTTCATATATTGAACACAAAAAGACCGGTAGCCACTTTAAGGTTATTGGCAGGGTGATATCATGACACATGAAGATGCGGGGCACTATGCAGGAAAGCATATAGAAGGAACCAGATCTAATCCTAAAATTGCGGAAGCTCTAAAACAAAGCATTTCAGAGGGAAGGATCACATGTGCTGCTGCTCATAAAATTGCAGGCAATTTGAACATATCACTCGTTGAGGTCGGTGTGAATATTGATTTGCTGGAAATCCGTATAAGTAAGTGCCAGTTGGGTCTTTTTGGTTATGGGAAGCAAAAAAAGATTGTAAAGCCTGCAAAACATATAGCTGAAAAATTGGAAAAAGCGATTAAGGAATCAATTGCTGATGGATGCATTTCATGTGCAGCATGCTGGGATGCAGCCAGAAAAGCCGGGTGTTCAAAACTTGATGTGTCTGGTGCATGTGAAACACTAAAGGTTAAGATATCCTCATGTCAACTTGTAACTTTTTGATACGATTCACAGGCTGCTAGGGGAAAACAATTGAGAAGGCATGGGAAATCACATCTGAGCATGTAACTTGAATTGTCTTTTACAGTAGGAGGCAACATGGAAGAAAAAACAAAAATTGGGATAATCATCTGTGACCGTTATCGTAGATGTGCAGGCGGAAAATGTTTCAGATCATTGCGAAACAAAGAAGGGGCATTTAGCCGATACAAGAACATGGAAGTTGAAGTTGTCGGTTATACGAGTTGCGATGGGTGTCCGGGAGGTAATGTCGAATATGCTGTGGATGAAATGATAGGAAACGGGGCAAAAGTGATCCATCTTGCCACGGGGCTAATTGTAGGGTATCCTCCATGTCCTTATATCACTGATTTTAGTAGTTTTATCAAAACAAAATATGGTCTTGAAGTAGTATACGGCACTCATCCTATACCGCAAAAATACTTTATTATGCACGATCAATTGGGAACATGGAATGATCCTGAGTGGGCAAACATTCTTCATCCAACATTAGTGGATGAAGAAATGCGTTTAGCCTATGACTAATGAACAAGTGTGAGAGTTGATGGTCTCGTAAAAAGTCGAAACTCGGAATCAAGCTTCCTAAAATCGACGGGCAATTCCACTGCGTTCCGACAAACAGCGGAAAATTCAAATTTAAAGTTGCAATATAGCGACTCAATGTCCACACACAGTTGCACTTCTGCTATTCTCTGCATGCCTTCTTCCCCCCTGAAACCATTAATGACTAACCATATCCTATTGGAATTTATATCTTTTTGTGTGACGCCAATTATGGCTGCTAACATGGCATGGTGCTTGCAATTCCCTTTGACCATAAGGAGGCACACTGGAACATGAAAATGGCCTTAACTGTTTGGGAAAATCGAATTTCACCGGTGTTTGATGCTGCGCACATGCTGCTTGTTGTGGAAATCGAAAACACCAAGATAATCAGCAGACGTTACGAACCATTTTATCCTGAATTGCCCACACGCCTGGCCGTCAGGCTGGCGGAAATGAATGTTGCAGTTCTTATTTGTGGTGCCATTTCGGAGATGCCTGCAAATATACTTGAAGCAAACGGCATAAAACTGATTCCATTTATTACAGGTGATGCCGGTGAAGTCCTTGATGCATACGCAAAAGACGTTCCATTTATGCCGGCGTTTTTAATGCCGGGATGCAGTCATAAACGTCACAGGCACGCAGGAAGAGGGAAAAAGCATGGCGCTCGTTTTGCTCACGGAAGGGAGGTGACGCACATGCCAAGAGGCGACGGAACAGGGCCCCAAGGCCAGGGACCAGGAACCGGAAAAGGTCAAGGCGGGTGTAAAACCGGCAAGAGCCGCAGAGGATCCGGCACAAATTCCGACCAGATGACAGGAGGTGGCAAAGGTCGAGGCCGGGGCAAAGGCGCCGGACAGGGCCGGAATCAAGGCGGTGCCCGGAGAAAACAAAATCAGTAATATACATGGAGGTGAACATTATGCCAGGATTTGATCAAAGCGGTCCAAAGGGAGTAGGCCCGATGACCGGCGGACGAAGAGGTCTTTGCAATCCCGCAAATACTGGATACGGCACTCGATCTGTCAGGTCTTTCGGTTTTGGAAGAGGCATGGGACTTGGCCGTGGTTTCCGGGGCGGTTTCAACCGGGGAATGGGTCGTGCATTTGGCCAAAGTGGCTGGAATCAGCCTGCATATTATCCAGCATATACACAAAATCCGGAAGAAGAGCTGAATATGCTGAAAGCAGAGGCGAATTCCGTAAAAAACAGCCTTGATACAATTAACCGGAGAATTGCTGAGCTGGAAAAATCTTCCGAATAAAACGATTCAGCTTAAAAGACGGGGGCTTGTATTCGTGGGAAACAGCCCCCTTTTATCCTTTTTATAAACATAGAATTGTTTTTTTAAGTTTCATCAAACAAGGAGTATACCCATGCCGATATTTGAATATCTTTGTCTTGACTGCGGAAAAACCAGTGAAATCATTATCATTGGCTCAGACGACTCGCCACAATGCGATTTCTGCAACAGTCATCACTTGAAAAAACTTGTTTCAGCTCATTCATCCATGTCCGGTCCCCTTAAAAACAGTATGCCCGGTTTGGGAGACACTGCATGCTGCGGATCATCTCCTGGTGAAGCCGGCTGTGCAGGGCCTGGCAGCTGCTGTGGAAAAAGTTTTGATATGGAGTAAAAAATGACTGAATCCAAAGATATGATTACGGTTCATGTGAATGTTGAAATCACCGCCGCATCGCTGCAAACAATCGTTGAGAATGTGAAACATATTGCGGGCCGTGATGAAAAGGGAGTGTACCGGGTGGATACCGCCGATAAAGTAAGTGAGATGATTTCGCGGTTCCTTTTCGACAACGATTTTGACAGTTATGTTAAAGATATTGAAAACTATTGAAATAATTTATCAGTCATGTTCGATCATTAACCCGGATATTTCGCGTGTCTGATGCGTTACAGAATGTAAAAACACCTCTGTGTATTATGCAGCCATAAACTCGAAGGGCAAATGCAATGCTTACGTTTGAATAGGAGAAAATAGATATGAAAATAGCAATCACATCTACAGGCCCCACACTCGATGATCCGGTTGATCCACGATTTGGCCGGTGCGCCTATTTTGTTATTGTAAAGACCAATGACATGAGTTTTGAGGCCTTTGATAACGAGAGTATCGCCTTGGGTGGAGGCGCTGGTATTCAATCGGCCCAGTTTGTGGCATCTAAGGAAGTAGATGCCGTAATAACGGGAAACTGCGGCCCCAATGCGATTCAAACCCTTTCTGCTGCCAAGGTTGAGGTTTTTGTAGGGCAGTCCGGTACAGTCAGAGAGGTCGTCGAAAAATACAACAGGGGCGATATTAAGTCTACAGGCACACCCAATGTCACCGACCACTATGGCATGGGAAGCGGTTCCGATATGAATCAATGGATGAAAAAGGGCTGTGGCGGCGGTATGGGCATGGGGCGCGGAATGGGCATGGGTCGTGGAATGAACCGTTCAACATGGAACGTTTCAGGTCAGCGCGGCCCCATCATGTTATCAAAAGAGGAAAAGTTGAAGCGCCTTAAAGATCAGGCAAATGAACTACGTCAGCAGATTGAAGACATAGAATCAAGCATGAAGGCCTTGGAATAAAAATAGAGACCGTGTTTACAAAATAAAAACCCAAAACGTTTGCAAAAACATTTTGGAGCAAAACCGGAGGTTAATGATTGATGGCAAAAGGACATACGAATCGACAGGATCAACAGCAGCAGGATATAGAAATAAAGGAAAGGCTGGGCCACATCAAGAACAAAATCCTGGTGATGAGCGGCAAAGGCGGCGTGGGGAAAAGCAGCATTGCAGCATATCTATCGGTGGCCCTGGCGAAAAAAGGGTATAGAGTGGGTCTCATGGATGTGGATCTTCACGGACCCAGTATCCCTCACATTCTGGGTCTCAAAGGAAATATCGGACCGGGGAGCATGGATGGAAAAGCCCGACCCGTCAAGTACATTCAAAATATGGATGTGATCTCCATTGAATCGCTTTTGGGAGAAAATAAGGATACTGCAACGATTTGGAGAGGACCCCTTAAGATTGGCGTTATCAGACAGTTCATTGCAGATGTCGAGTGGTCGGATCTTGACTACATGATCATCGACTCGCCGCCCGGCACAGGCGACGAGCCATTGACCGTAGCACAGACCATACCCGATGCAAAGGCCGTAATTGTGACAACTCCCCAGGAAATTTCACTTGCTGATGTTAGAAAATCCATCAATTTTTGCCGACAGGTCAAGATGGAAATCATAGGTATTGTGGAAAACATGAGCGGACTCAAATGTCCCCATTGCGGAAAAATGATTGACATATTCAAAACCCGTGGCGGGATGCTCACCGCAAAAAAGGAGGGATTGAGACTTTTGGGGTCACTCCCTTTTGAGCCGGAGGTGGTATCAATGGGCGACATGGGGAATATGGGTCTTCTGGACGACAGTAAGTTTTTAATCACACAGGAATTCAATAAAATAGTGGATGAAATTATTAAATTTACAACAATTGAGACAAAGACGATTCCTGAACCGAAAAAGATAATTCCGATTAAAAAAAAGCAGATTAAAGACACAAAGATATGCGTAATACCGGTATCAGAAGGAAAACTCTCATCCCATTTTGGTCACTGTAAACAATTCGCATTTATTGAGATTCAACACGGAAAAATAGCAAAAACAGAAATGCTTACCCCACCGGCCCATGAACCGGGAGTGCTCCCCCGGTGGCTTAATGAGAAGGGAGCTGACATCGTTATTGCGGCTGGAATGGGAGAAAAAGCTCAACAGCTTCTGGAGGAAAATGGGATTGAGGTGATTATCGGCGCTCCAATGGATTCCCCGGAATCCCTGACAAGCCAGTATCTCTCTGGTACACTGGTAACGGGCGCCAATGTCTGTGATCATTAAATCAGATGTATACGGTGGAGGCAAATGAATTGGGATCGCTATAAAACGAAGACCTTGAAATCCGGTATAAGTACAACAAGCGGTTTGACATGTGAATATATCTTACGTAATTTCACAAGTAAGAGAGGAAGAGCGAATGAGCAAAGATTTTGATGATTTTGTTGAAGGATTGCAGGACCAAATTTTTCAAGAAACAAGAGCAGTCTATGGCGATATCGCGTTTCAAAGATGGCTTAACCCATTGTATGTGGGTCGCTTAGAGAATCCTGATGGACACGGACGCGTAACAGGTTCATGCGGTGATACCATGGAAATTTTTTTGAAATTTGAAACTGGGAAAGTCAAAAATGCTTCATTTCAAACCGATGGTTGTGGATCCAGCACGGTGTGCGGGTCATTTGCAGCCGAGCAGTCCCTTGGAAAAAGCCCTGAAAAGATTTTGAATATTACAGGAGAGGCTATACTGGAAAAATTAGGGGGATTACCTGAAGAGGATAAGCACTGTGCTTTTTTATCTGCGGATGCCCTTCAAGAGGCCCTAAATGATTATATGATCAGACAGCAAAAAAAGCTAAAAGAAAAACTCCTTCAGAAAGACAAGAAATAATGAAAACATATCAACAGGAATCAAATCTCTGTCGGGAACCATCCGCGCATTATATTGAGATGGCGACTCGAATGGATAAACGCCGGATCTTAAAAGATCCTGATGGATATGGCAAAAGAACCGGTGAGTGTGGTGACACCGTTGAGATGTTTTTAATTGTTCGCAAAAATCGTATCCATTCGGTCTCATTTATTACTGATGGCTGCATAAACACCCATGCCTGTGCAAATTGCGTCGCTTTTCTTGCTGAAGGAAAGAGCATAGAAGAAGCTTGGGAGATTACACCGGAAAAAGTCATCAATTTTCTGGAGACACTTCCGGAGGAAAACACCCATTGTGCTGAATTGGCGGTGGGTGCGTTCTATCTGGCCCTGGTCAATTTTCAGGAGTTCAAACATGCGCCCTGGAAAAGATTATATGGCAAGCGAAGATGATCTAACTCTCTAATTTTATTTTTTTGCAGAAACTATAAAAAATTTACCACGAAGTGCCTAAGAAACTTGACAAGGCAATATGTTGTGTTATTTTCGAGCATAAGTTCATAACTCAAAGGAAAATCATCATATGATTATCAGTATTGCAAGCGGAAAAGGCGGTACGGGAAAGACAACTGTGGCCACGAACCTGGCTGTTTCTTTGGGATCGGATGTACAACTTCTGGATTGTGATGTTGAGGCGCCCAATGCTCATCTCTTTATCAATCCTGTCATTGAGCTGAACAAAAAAGTTTATACACCGGTCCCGCAAATCGACGAAGAAAAATGTAATTTCTGCAAAAAATGTGCAGAAATATGTCGTTTCAAGGCTATCGCTGTAATTAAGGAAATCGTTCTCATATTCCCTGAACTTTGCCATAGTTGCGGTGGTTGTATGGAAGTTTGTCCGGAAAAAGCCATCACCGAAACCGGTCGTGAATTGGGTGTGATTGAAATCGGTCACAGGAATAATCTTGCTTTTGCAAACGGACGGTTGAGAATCGGTGAAGCCATGTCACCGCCTCTCATCAGAGAAGTTCGATCTTATACACGCTCTGATCAGCTCACCATCATCGATGCGCCTCCCGGAACGTCATGCCCCGTCATCGCCGCCATGAAGGGAGCCGATTTTGTCTTGATGGTTACCGAACCGACGCCTTTTGGCCTGCATGACCTTAAACTGGCTGTCGAAGCAGTAAAACTTCTTGAAATTCCAAGGGGTCTGGTCATTAATCGTTCAGATATCGGTGACGATGGTGTTCGAACATATGCCAAGATGGAAAACATACCCATTTTAATGGAGATTCCCTTTGATCGACGTATTGCGGAGGCATATTCAAGGGGTAGACTTATTGTTGAAGAAATGCCGGAGTGGGAAGAACGATTCAGAAAATTATATTTACACATTCAAGAAATAGTTGGATAAGGGAGAAAAAAATCTGTGAAAGAATTGGTGGTGATAAGCGGCAAAGGCGGCACCGGAAAGACCAGTCTGATGGCTGCCTTTGCATCATTGGCTGAAAACAAAGTCCTGTGTGATGCGGATGTGGATGCCGCCGATCTTCATCTGCTCATGGACCCCGATATAAAAGAAAGCCACGATTTTCAGGGCGGCGGTACCGCGATTATTAACCCGAACAAATGCACCCAATGCGGCCTTTGCAGAGATCTGTGCAGATGGAATGCCATTAGCGAAGCGTTTAAAGTCGATCCCATTGAATGTGAAGGCTGTGGTGTCTGTGTCGATTTTTGTCCGGAAGAGGCCATCGACTTCCCCATAAAAACCTGCGGGGAATGGTATATTTCCAATACCCGTTTTGGCCCAATGGTCCATGCCAGATTGGGTATTGCCGAAGAAAACTCCGGCAAACTGGTGACCATTGTCCGGCAGGAGGCTAAAAAACTGGCCGAGAAAAACAAATTGGACCTGTTAATTACAGACGGACCACCGGGAGTGGGATGCCCGGTGATCGCTTCTGTGGGGGGCGCTTCAGCCATACTTATCGTTGCCGAGCCGACGGTTTCCGGATTACATGATATGGAACGGGTCGCACAACTGGCCGCTCATTTTAAGGTCCCGGGGATGGTGTGTGTCAACAAATTCGATCTGAATACGGATCAAACAGAGGCTATCGAAAAACTGGCAAAAGAAAATAAGATGACGGTGGTGGGACGGGTCCCTTTTGATCCTGTTTTTACAGAATCCATGGTCAAAGGACAAACCGTCCTGGAATATGTGGGCAACTCAAAGATTCGAAGCAGCATCAGTGAAATTTGGCTAAATATAAGAAACCAACTGGTGCTTTAAAAGCAAAATGTAATTTAAAATTTATTGATAAGGAGGATGTTTGAAATGAAAAATGGTAGAATTGCTATTCCGTCTGTAGATAAATGGCGGACTTGATGGTCAAAGGTCTGGGCATTTTGGTCACTGCGATGTTTTTACGCTGGTGGATGTGGAAGACGGAAAAATTAAAGAAGTCTCAACAATACCAAACCAGGAACATGTTCAGGGGGGATGTATGGTCCCTGTCAATCTTCTTGGCCAGGACACAATGTAAACGCCTTGATTGTAGGCGGTATCGGTATGCGTCCTCTGATGGGATTCAAACAGGTGGGCATCGATGTATATCACGATGCAACGCGTCATGAAATTCGGCCGGTGGTGGAAGACCTTATTGCCGGCAAGCTGCCGATAATTTCAGATGATCAGGTTTGCGGCGGCGGACACGGTGGAATGTAACCAGGTATTAATAATTTGCATTCATTTCGTCTTCGTCGATCCTTATAACACAAAAAAACAAGAGGACATGGAATAATGAAAATAGCTGTTACATCTCAGGGAACCAACCTTGATTCACAGGTCGACCCCCGCTTCGGGCGGGCCGCCTACATCCTCATTGTGGACACGGAAACCTTTGAATTTGAAGTGCTGGACAACAAAGAAAATGCAAATGCACTCAAAGGCGCCGGCATTCAGACCGCCTCAATGGTAAGTGACAAAAGTGCAGAGGCTCTTTTGACCGGTTATTGCGGACCTAAAGCGTTTATGACCCTGGAAGCTGCAAAAATACGGGTGGCAAATGAAATTGAAGGCACTGTCAGAGATGCCGTAAAATCTTTTAATGAAGGAAAGCTGACATTTACCGACAAGGCCAATGTTGAAGGTCAATGGTAAGAAAATAAATGGTTGAATAGAGCGTTGGACAATTGCTATCTTGATGATTAAAATGAACGTAATTATCAATGTTAATTCGAAGCAACTATTTGATCAACTATCTTCAATTAAGAGGGTTTTATGAAATTTGTAATTATCGGCGGTGACGCTGCCGGTATGAGTGCTGCCAGCAGGGCAAAGCGAAATAATCCGGATCTCGATGTCACGGTGCTGGAAAAAACCATGGATGTGTCCTACAGCGCTTGCGGCATGCCGTATAATATTGCGGATCCGGAAAGGGAGATCGAAGACCTTGTAGTTCGACAGGCCCATGTATTCAGGGAGAAACAAGACATCAATCTGTTGACCGGGCATTGTGTTGAATCCATTGATCCGGTCGGCAGGACTGTTTCCGGAACATCTTTGCAGGGCAAAGCCTTTGACGTTTCCTATGATAAATTGCTGATTGCAACCGGAGGCGCTCCGATCATTCCGGATCTGGAGGGTTTTGATCTTCCGGGGGTGATGGCCCTAAAAAGTCTGGATGACGGTCGAAAACTAAAAGCCTATATCCAATCCAACAATGTTAAAAAAGTCGTTATCATCGGAATGGGCTATATCGCCCTTGAAATGTGCGAAGCTCTCAGGGCTCGATCCATAGACGTCGATATGGTCAAACCCCGACCGTTGTTTCTGCCGTGGATGGAAAAAGAACTGGCCGATGTTGTCAAAAATGAAGTGGAAACCCATCAGATAAAATTATACCTGGGACACACTATTGAAAAAATCGATATAGAAAATAAACGGTTAAAGGTCATATGTTCGGATCTTGAACTTGAGGCCGATATGGTGCTGGTCGCCATTGGAATAAAACCGAACAGCGAACTGGCCGCACAGGCAGGTCTTGATCTCGGCGTAAAAAACGCTATCGCCGTGAACAAAAAACTTCAGACTTCCAATGAAAACATCTATGCCGCCGGCGACTGTTGTGATGCGTATCATGTGGTCACGAACGAAAAAACATGGATACCCTTGGCTTTAAGGGCCAACCGGGCCGGTTGGGCGGTTGCAGATAATGTTTGCGGAAAGTTGATAGAGCTTTCAGGTATCGCAGGAACAGCGGTTTTTAAAGTATTCGATTTAGAAGTGGCGCGAACCGGATTGACCATGGACGAAGCCAAACATTTTGGTTTCGACCCTGTAAAAGTGACGATCAAAACCCGTTCCCGGGCACATGCCCATCCCGGCGCTTCGTTCATCCATGTCCAGATGGTCGGTGATACAAAAACCGGACGTTTGTTAGGCGCCCAGATGGTAGGCAAAGAAGGCGTTGCACATAGAATTAATGCGCCTGCGGTTGCTTTGCACAATCAGATGACCGTTGAAGCTTACTGCCAAACGGATCTGGCCTATGCCCCACCCTTTGGACCCACATGGGATCCAACATTAACGGCAGCCAATCAGTTACTAAAAAAAATGTAAAAATATTCTAAAAATGGAAAGACAAGCACACAATAAAGAAGGATGTATTCAAATTTACACCGGTAACGGAAAAGGCAAAACAACCGCAGCAATAGGTTTGGCCATACGAGCTGCAGGGTATGGAATGAAAACCTATATCGGTCAGTTCATGAAAGGCCAGCACTATGGTGAATTGACAGCGCTACGCGATCACTCTTGTATCACCATCGAGCAGTATGGAGATGTCGAGTGTGTTCATCGAGAGGAAATAACGCAAAAACATATGGACCAGGCACAAAAAGGCCTTAAAAGAGCGCGGAAAGTGATGCTTTCCAATCAATACGACATCATCATTCTCGATGAAATCAACGTTGCAGTCTGGTTTGATTTGATTACAACCGAAGAAGTGATCGAACTCCTTAACGAACGGCCGAAAAATGTCGAATTTATTTTGACCGGTCGTCGTGCTCCTGAAGCGTTTTTAGAAATAGCCGATCTGGTCAGTGATGTAAAAGAAATCAAACATTATTATAACCGGGGGGTTAAAGCGCGAACCGGGATCGAGCGATAGACGATCCCGGTTTGAAAAAGTTTGCACAACGCGCTTCAAGTATCGGAAACTGTAATTGAGTTAACATGTATTCCTAATGGGTTAATGGTAATCATGTGTCCCCATAACAACCTTGACTCCGGTTTTATTCTCCAGCATATTTGCCTTCTCTTCAGCAGTAGAATATGGACAATCCGGCTTGGCATTTACCAGACAGGTGCTTAAGTAAATCTTGTCAGGTTTGATCTCCGACATTTTTATTGCCATGCCCGTATTTGCAACAAGGGATCGACCCGGGCATTCACATTTTACAAACGCTACAACCGAAGACGGTTCTTCGATTTCACCTTCTCCAAGAGCCGCTGCCTTGAGACACCGCCATTCTCCTGCGCATCCATACCCGCTATCCATGTAAGCACCACACCCGACGATTGCAATTTTTTCCATTTCAACCTCCTTTATTCTCTGTTTTAAATATATGTGCCCTCGGTGAGTTTTTCTTTTAAATCCTTGAGTATTAGCCTCCGGCTCGGAGAGCGGAATGGATCGACGATTTAGAAAAACTCCCCAGACCCCTCAAATATATAGAAATAAAAAAACATTTTGTATTGCAAACTTAAAGTTATGAGCATAAACTCACTAAAAGCAACTTAAAACTTATGCTTTTTTTAGTCAATATTTTTATTAAGTTTAGTTATGGGAAGGATAAAACAATGTACAAAATACACCCCATTGTCGTGGGAACAAAAGTTTTTGATAAAAGCATGATGACATATCAGTATGGGGCCGGTCAGGAATATACCATCCCTATCTATTGTTGGTATTTAGAAGGGGGCGATCGAAAAATTCTTGTGGATACCGGTGAAATGAACCCGATTCGATCCGAAACCCGAGAAAAATCTATCGGCGGTAAAATTTATACGTTTGAAGAAGGGTTGGCCCGCTGGGATATAAGTCCAACGGATATCGATATGATCATCCATACCCACCTGCATAACGATCACTGTGAAAATGATTATAAATGTGAAAATGCTGAAATTTTTGTTCATGTAAAAGAACTGGAAAGAATTCATAATCCTCATCCGTTGGATTACCGCTATGTTGAAGATTATATCGAAGATGTAGAGGAAAACGGGCAGATCCGAAAAATTTTCGGAGACACGGAAATTTTACCGGGCCTCCGGGTATTTCATACCCCGGTTCATACAGAAGGCGGTTTGACGGTACAGATCGATACTTATATAGGAAAGGCCGCTATTACCGGATTTTGCGTAATCGACGAAAACTTCAATCCCCCGATGCAAATTAAGGCCATGGAAATGGAAGTTATTCCTCCCGGTACCCATGTTAATGTATACGAGTCATATGATATAATGATGAAAATTAAAGATATGGCCGATATACTGATAGCCCTCCATGAACCGAAATTTGCGACCATAGATACGATTCCTTAGCCGTCACAGATCATCAAAAAACTGTACGTAAGTGGATAGCTGAACAGCCAAAAAGCAAATCCCGCCATTTTTTGGGCGGGATTTGCTTTTAACGTCTGTATTAAAGGGTTTGCGCCTTTACCGGCGCTGCTTTTTTTAGCTTTAAATTTTATGTTCTAACTATCTTTATTCTCTGTATGTTCTTGGTTTTTGCCTTCGATCTAAACCATTTCTTCTTTCTTTGCCAGATCTCCGTTCGGGTATGTGAGAAGTATAATTAAACTCCCGCCTATCCGTACCTGACCGCCGGCCTCCGTTATCGAGCAATACTTGAATCATGATAAATTCAGATTATTTTTGTATCTTTCTATAGATGTTTAGCAAGCAAAAGATTCGGCTTGCTTATTAATGCTTGTTTAAATTGTTTACTGTCCTTATGCAAAAATCATGCAGAATAAATCATTTTTTTTAGTCTCATATATTTCAATTAGTTAGCAAATATTAAAAAACAACGGCTTTAAATATTATGAAATGAATATCACAATTTCTGTTACATTTGTTACACATTGGGAAATTCAGGTAACAGGAAAAACTGCAAGAAAAAATATATTTAGCCCTTTGCCTCTAAAGACATCACATCGCTTCATCATTTATGTCTAAGTTCAACAAGGGTCGCTCCCCAATCACCGGCTTCGAGAGGAGCATTGCTAAATGATGCCACCATTGGATTTTTTTTCAAAAGCCTTCGAACGCGATCCTTCAGTATTCCCCGCCCCTTTCCATGAATAATTCGTACTGAATATATTCCCTCATCAATACAGGCGGCAAAATAATCTGCAAGAAGATCCGGTATCTCTTTGGGTTTAAAGGTATGAAGATCTAAAACATCTTCTATGGGTATTTTTACAGGTTTCATACTTAATTGAACCCTCGGGGAGTTTTTTCCAAATCCTTTGATGTTAGCGGAATGGATGACCTTTTTTTAAAGCGGGTGCTGTTTGAGTGGCTTAGGGATCGTTAGAAAGAACAGGCGCACGCCGAAATAGCATCTTTAAAATAAATTACAGATTGTGTGGCAAACCTATGCGTTTTTCAAAGATGGGTTCCTGTTCTTTCTTTACGAGACCTTGCCAAGAGTTCACGCGTTTTAAAAAAAGATTGTCCATGGAGCGACTATTTAGAAAAACACCCCGACCCCTGAAATATTTAGGCTTTAAATTTTGAGTTGATCTGGTATAGTATCAAGATGTCCGCCATCTAATAGCAAAATGGATGTTAAATGATCAAGTATCTCGTGCTGCCTATTTTCGTTATCTTTTGGGTTCCATTCCCTGGGGACTCATTCTGACCCGTCTGTTTACCCCCATTAACATCCGACAGGTGGGAAGCGGAAATATCGGTGCAACGAATGTGGGGCGCATGGCTGGACCAGGGCTCGGAGTCCTGACCCTTGCCGGCGACATCCTAAAGGGGGCCTTTCCGGTCTGGTTGGCTGTATCAATGACAACTCCAAATGAAGTATGGGGTGCCCTCTACATTGCAATAGTAGCTTTTGCAGCTTTTACGGGGCACCTTTATCCTGTCTATCTGAAATTTAAAAACGGAGGAAAAGGGGTCGCAACCGCAGCAGGGTGCTTTGGCGTCATTTCACCTGTTGCACTGGTAATTCTGATTCTGGTTTTTATCATGTTTGTTTGCTGGTCGAACCGTGTTTCGCTCGCCTCCCTCGCCGCCGCTGCCGTCTTGCCTGTTGCAATCTGGAAAGCTACCGGCTCGGGAGTCCTGCTTGGATGTGCCGTTATAACGGCTATATTCATCTATTTTCGCCATGTGGATAACATCAAAAGGCTTCTGACAGGCACGGAACCTCTTATTTGGAAATGAGACAGTCCTAAATTGAGCGATTGTCGAGTTTGCCGGAGATGCAAGGCATGAGACATGCAGCTGTAGTTTACTACTGCAAACGTCTCATAACGCAGCAGATTCGGTAAAATCGGCAATCCCGAAGGGTTTCAAATTTTAAAAATAAGTATAATTCATTAAAAATAAAAAATATTGATTCCCTTTTAAAATTTGAAACGCTTAGTTTAGGACAATATATCCGATTATAGCAGCGACCAGACCAATGTCATAACACCTGCCATGACAAAATTACTTTCAACCAGAAATTCCAACCGTATGCCGGGAAGCATATAGCCTCGCTCATGCGCTGAAAGTATGATGAAAACAAAAGCCGGACAGATTAAAAGTGCAAAACCTAAACTTGATATAAGTTGAAATGCACTTGAAATAAACAAAATGCCAAAATTTATGGCCAGTATCGTTTTTAAAAGGCGCAAAGCTCGCTTTTCTCCCAGCAGTATGGGAATCGTCTCTTTACCCACAATGCGGTCACCCTGCATGTCAAGAATATCAAAAAATGCTGTCCTGACAAAGACCAGGCTCAGTGACCATGAGAATATGATGGCCGTATTCAGATGAATATTTCCTGATTCACACAATTGAGGCAAAACAGAAGTCACGATTCCCCATGCCATTGCAATCAGAACCGTTTTTGATCCGGGGATATCCCTAAGCCGCGAGTATTTATCGTATGCAAAACGTTTCGGGATAAGTCTTAAATTGTAAGAAAGACCCATTATACTCATACCGAAAAGGATTAAAAAAGGAATCCAGCCCGCTGAATAGGCAGTCATCAAACCAATGCCGCCTGCAGCAAACGCAAGAACAGCAAGCAATATCTTATTTTTGTTATAAAAGGAGGATCTGTCAGGATCGTTGTATCGGTCTGCCTTTGTACCGATGAGATTGTTGAGAATGTGCATGGATAGAACATAAAGCATGGATATAAGCACATGATGCAAATTATTTGTAATCCCCTGAATTTTGATACAGGCGTAGCACAGACATCCGGCACCGATGGATACATAGATGTTGGTAAGAAGCAGTACACGCTGGATGGAAAAAATAACCCTTTGTAAGCCTTGCTTCTTTTTATAAGGCAGGGCCTCAAGTGTTCTGTAAATTTTTTTAATCACCCAATTCGGCGTGGAAGCCCCTGCTGTAATCCCGATACATTTGGCTTCAGAAAGAGCGTCTACATCAATTTCCGATTCAGTTTCAATGTGATATGTCGGTTTGCCGGTCTTTTTTGAAATTTCAGCAAGCCGCTTCGTATTTCCACTGTTTTGTCCGCCAACAACAATAACAGCATCTACTGAATCTGCCAGGTTTTGGACCTCAGCCTGGCGCTTTGCGGTAGAATCGCAAATCGTATCAAAGATTTTATAGTGGGGAAATTTATTATTTGCCCATTTTTTTATTTCTTCAAAAAAAAGTGTGTTTTGAGTGGTCTGAGCAACAATAATCGCTTTTTCAAAGGATGGAAGGGATTCAAGATCATCTAAATTGTCAACGACAAACCCTTTTCCCTCTGCATATCCTAAAAGTCCGATGACTTCAGGATGATCTTTGTCTCCGATAATTATAGATGCATACTCTTTTTTGGCATGTTCCCGGATGATGGTCTGAACTTTAATAACCCGGGGACAGGTGGCATCGATAATTTTGTAACCTGCTTTTTTAAGATTCTGTTTGGTTTGGGGGGGAACGCCGTGAGCACGAATTAAAACAGTACCTGTTGCGTACTCCGGTATATGTTCTAATATGGATATATCTTTTTCTCTTAATAGGTCTAAAACCTGCGGATTGTGGATAAGGGGTCCAAACGTACAGATCGGATTTTCGTGTTTATTCGGAGCATCCAGAACCATCTCAACGGCTCTTCGAACTCCCATGCAGAAACCGGCGTTCTTAGCAATTAATATTTTCATCTATATCATGCAGCTTCGGCGCTGCGCATTACCTTGAAACCTTCTCACACAATCAAACCATGCGAAACAAATCGTATAGGGGATTTTACCTCAATTGAGGTTTTATTTTTTTAAAAAAATATGGTGGTCTACGAGAGCCAATGAATGAATGTGGGCATCTATAAATTTTTGATCCCCAAAAATACTGACCAATCGTATGCCACCATCTTCGGGTTCGACGGTATCAACGGCTTCCATTACCAGTATTTTTTCATCTCCTTCAATTAAGTATGCGTTTGCTTCACACATCGTATTTTCCTTTATAATTTTTTAAATTTTCCTGTAAAAGTGTCTCAATAAGATGAGGGAGCGGAGTTGGCGATAAACCTATAATTTCAATATTTTCTTGGGTAAGTGGTATAAGCAGTTTTTTTGCCGGACTGTTAGCCACGGCTTCTGCCATTTTGGGTGTAACTTCTCCCATCATGGCATTGGCCACGATAATTCCAACGGTTCCGATAATAATGTCAACCTTTCCTGTTGTCTGAACAATGGCATTTTCTCCAGATGCACCCCTGTTTGCTTTGGCTTTCAGCATCTGAGCCGTTGCAATGGCATTGGTCCCAAGAGCAATAATTTCAACGGCCTCTCCAAAAAGATCCTTTAGCTTTTTAATGACCGCGCTTCCAATGCCTCCGCCCTGCCCGTCGATGACACATATCCGCTGCAAAACTGGCTTTTTATCTGTATGACTCATACCGTATAATTTTTTAATTTTTGGTAATACCTATTCGGAAATGTTTTTGCTATCAGATAACAGGATTAACGTCAATAAAAACAGCGATCTGTCTTTCTGTTTTCCGAATTTATACTTCGTTAATTACGTGATGTATCTGAACACTTACCTGCACACTACAGTTTTCTTATTTTGATCCTATTTCGACGTTTTCTTTTGGAAAGTCGTTTGCTGGGGCCTTTCTTTTTTGTCGTGGGCCCCCATCCGCCTTCGTCTTCTCTTTCTACACCCTTTGCATCCATATAAACCGCCATAGTGATCTTTTCTTCGAAATCGGAAGAACCAATTGTAGCAGCTCCCTTGGCAGCTGCAAAATTCACAATATCCAGATCAGAGCTGACAACCAAGGCTTTTTCTCTTTCACGGCTTGCCATCCGTTTAATAACGGAATCAGCAGACTCACCACTACGAGAAAATTTAACCTTGATTCCTTTGACCTGATTTTTGTGCTGGGAAAAGGGAGGAGCGTTGGTGCCATCAAAAACAACGGTTATCACATGACGTTTTATTCTCCGATATGCAGCAAGCATGTCAAGAAGAGCCTCTCGACCGAGCTGAATATCCTGACGGTCAAGATCGCTGAGTGAATTGGATTGTCGGATCAAATTGTAGCCATCGATGATAATATGAACAGACATTATATCTGCTTTAACAGGCTTAGCAGACGGTCTAGATCGTCATTGCTGTAAAATTCGATTTCAACTCTACCCTTTTGCCCCCGCCGATTGATCTGAACCTTGGTCCCGAAGCGACCGGAAAGATCATCGGCCACATCTGATAAGTATCTTTGTTCCGAACTCGATATAGGCTTTTTAGGTTTTTCTTTTTCAACTTTCAAACGTTTAATCAAACGTTCTGTCTCCCTTACCGAAAGACCTTTTGCAATTATCGCCCGGAATACCGAGTTTTGTTGGGCTGAAGTGGCAGTGCCCAGCAAGGCCCGGGCATGACCCATGCTCAGGTCTCCATCCATAATGCTGCCCTTTATTAGCTCAGGCAACTGACGAAGTCTTAAAAAATTGGCAACAGCAGATCTGCTTTTCCCGACGCGATCTGCAGCCTGATCCTGGGTAAGACCGAACTCCGTGATGAGCCGGTAATAGGCTTCAGCCTCTTCAAGGGGATTTAAATCTGACCGTTGTACATTTTCAATAATGGACATTTCCAGCATATCTGTATCCGTGATGGTTTTGACAAGAACCGGCACCTGTTTCAACCCCGCTTTTTTAGCAGCGCGCAAGCGTCTTTCACCGGCTATAAGTTCATATCCATTGTTGTCTTTTCTAACCAAAAGGGGCTGTATGATGCCTTGCTGACGAATTGAACGGGCCATATCCTCCAGTTCATCGTCGGAAAATCGCAAACGAGGCTGGTAGCGATTGGGCTGAATCAGCCCGATATCACACGTAAAATATTCCTTTGAAATATTCTCCATGCTTTCAATATCGGGCAACAAGGCATCAAGGCCTCTTCCCAGCGCCAATTTTCTATTTTTTTTCGGGCCTGATTCGGCTTTTTTACTTTTCATTTCATTTTTCATTATGATGGCGTTAATTTCGTCAATACATGTATTACACGACGAATTGTGAATGTTCGTTTTGATCACTTCATCGGTGTTAACAAGTTTAAGATATGCCCTCCTGTTGAACGAGTTGTTCAGGAGGATCTATTGTTCATGATCTCTTTTGCCAGATTAAAATAGCTTCGCGCGCCAATGGAGGTGGCATCATACAGCAATATGGGTTTTCCGAAACTCGGCGCTTCACCCAATCTGACGTTTCTGGGAATCATGGTCTTAAATACCAGTTGCTTGAAATATTTTTCGGCATCTTCAGCAACCTGATGAGACAGATTTGTTCTTTTATCAAACATGGTGAGAAGTATACCGGCAATCTTAAGTTTAGGATTCAAATTATACTTGATGCGCTTCATGGTTTGAAGAAGCTGTCCAAGGCCTTCCAATGCATAAAATTCACACTGAAGCGGGATTAGCATAACATCGGCTGCAGTCAGTGCATTAACCGTTAAAAGGCTCAAGGAGGGTGGACAGTCGATTATGATGTATTCAAATGAATTTTTAATTTGGGATAAAAGCGTCTTTTAGAGCCATTTCACGCTTGGGTTTTGACATCATCTCCACTTCAAAACCAATCAGCTCAACCCTTGAGGGTATGATTTTCAAGGTTTCTATGTCAGCTATCCAAAATAAGATTCTCGGCATCGACATTATCAATCATGCCGTGGTATAATGACTTTTCAATACGATTTTTATCTATTCCCAAACCGGTGGTTGCATTTCCCTGGGGATCACAATCCACAAGGAGAATTCTTTTTTCCGAAACTGCCATGGCAGCCGACAGATTTACGGCTGTCGTCGTTTTTCCCACACCACCTTTCTGGTTTGCTATGCATATGATTTTAGCCATAGTGACGAACTTTACCATAAAACATGATGTTTGAAAAGTATATAAGGATATGATTTGACTATTAACCAATTGAGTAATAAATTATAGAGTATGCAGAAAAACCATTTGGTTTCGGTTTCTCTTATATTCATACAAAAACCGGCACCCTCTTTTGTCGAGGCTTTAATGAAAATTGTTAAACAATGTATGTTGCTATGCACTGTTCTCATTATTACGTGTGGCATCATCTTTCCTAAAGGTGTTTCAGGGATTACGATACAACAGGAAGAAGAGCTGTCTCGCGAGTTTATGGAACTTATTTTGGCGCACTACGAAATTATCAAAGACCCGCTTATCGTTAATTACGTCAACGACGTCGGCCAAAAAATCGTCTCGACGCTTCCTCCCCAGCCTTTTTCCTACCATTTTTATGTAATAAAGGAAGATACCTACAATGCTTTTGCCACTCCGGCAGGTCACATTTTTATATATAGCGGATTGCTGGAAGCAATGGATAATGAGGAAGAGCTGGCATGCATACTGGCCCATGAAATTTCACATGTAATGTGTCGTCATATTTCTCAGAAAATAGAAAGGGCTGAAAAAGTAAACATCGCCACACTTGCCGGGGTTGTTGCCGGCGTGCTTCTTGGAACCGCCGGAGCCTCGGCAGCTGCCAATGCAGTCACCCTTGGATCTGTGGCAGCCGGCCAATCTTATGCACTTGCATACGGCCGTGAAGATGAAAGACAAGCGGACCAGATCGGACTTAACGTACTGAGAAAAGCTGGATATAACGGCAAGGGCCTGATATCTACACTTAAAAAAATGCGAAGCAAACGCTGGTTCGATTCAAACCAGATTCCGACCTATCTGACCACCCATCCAGCTTCAGAAGAACGGATGGCGTATATCGATACCTGGCTTGAGACACACAAAAAAACCGAAAACGATATCAATGACTATTATTTTAAAAGAGCCCATACACGGCTCGTTGCCATTTACGGAGATGAGGGTGTTGCATTAAGAAAGTTTGAATCAGATGTACATAATCATCCCGACGACCCTTTGGCATATTATGGATACGGCCTGATCCTGGATAGAAAAGGCGACCACAAGGCTGCTGAAGAACACCTCAAGACGGCACTGGGGAAAAGGGCATTTGATCCCTATATTTTAAAAGATCTCGGCCGCTTATATTTTCTCGATGGAAATTACCAGCAAGCATTCAGCATTCTGGATGGCGCTGCCAGCATTAACTCGAGTGATCCCGATATACTTTTTTATCTGGGGCGTACCCAAGTAGAACTCGGCCATCTCATGGATGCAGTCGCAACGTTTGAAAAACTTATCTCAAAACAACAAAATTATCCTCGTGCACTTTATACCCTTGGGGAAACATATTGGAAGCTTGGGAAGGAAGGCGATGCGCATTATTGTTTGGGTATTCATTACAAAAATAAAATGGATTTTAAAAATGCCGTTTTCCATCTAAAAAAAGCTTTGGAGAACATCAACGAACCCTATAAAGAGGCCAAAATAGAGGAATTGTTGAAGGAAATCGGAAAGAAAAAGAGTAAATCAGAAAAGGAGGACGGCAATAAAGCAAAAAAGAATTAACCGAGGGGTCGGGGTGTTTTTATTTGTTAAATCGCTCCATGGATAAGGCTTTTTAACAATAGCGAAGTGCAAAACTTGAGTTATTTATAAGCGGAGAGAATCAAATCGGCGAGAAATCCGGGCTGAGGTGTGGAATTTGAAGATGTATGTCAGCATCGGTCAAAATGAGAAAATTGCATGGTGAATGTCCCTCTGCCCTGTGTAGCTGATCGCAATGATGTTGAATATCCGAACATGCGTGCCAGTGGAACCACAACCCTTATCACCTGTAAGCCCATTTTGTGCTCGATAGATTCAATTTTTCCATTTCGAGAATTGAGATCCCCTATCACCTCTCCCATGAAAGTCTCCGGAACAAACACTTCCACATTCATAATCGGATCAAGGAGAAACGATTCACCTTTCGTCAGTGCTGTTTTACAAGCCATAGATGCACTGACCGTATAGGCCAGTTCAGTGCTCAAAGAATCTTTATATACCCCTCCGGTGAGAACGGCCTCAACATCGACAACAGGATACCCCATTAATGCTCCGCTTTCCAGGGATTCCATCACACCTTTTTTGATAGCAGGGATGAACATATCAGGTATTGTTTCGTTAGTAATTTCAGACCTGAATCTGTTCTCAGTACCCCGTTCCAAAGGTATCAATTTTAACATTACTTTGGCAAAATGTCTTTTTCCCGCCACTTCTTTGTCAAATACTGCAGATGCATGCCCTTCTTTTTCAATGGTCTCCCTGTACATAACCTGTGGTTTTCCCACATTGACATTGGTCTTGAATTCTCGCTGCATACGACTGATGATAACTTCGAGATGAAGTTCTCCCATACCGGATAAAATTGTCTGTCCGGTGTCTTCATCCTTTCGAAGCTTAAGTGTCGGATCTTCAGCAATAAATTTTTCGAGGACTTGATCAAGTTTTTCCTGGTCAGCATGGGTTTTAGGCTCTACAGCCACAGATATGACAGGCTCGTAAAACTCTATTTTTTCAAGTAAAACAGGATGATCGATGGAGCAAATCGTCTCTCCCGTAGAAGACTCTTTTAATCCAATAACCCCGACCAGGCTGCCGGCGCCGGCGGAATCGATGCGTTCTCTCTTGTTGGCATGTATTTTTAATATGCGTGAAAGCTTTTCATTTATTTTTCGAGACGGATTGTAGGCGTCGGATTTGGCGTTCATGGTTCCGCTGTAAATTCTGACATAGGATAGTTTACGACCCTCTATCATCGACACTTTGAATATGAGGGCTGCAAGAGGATCACTGCTTTTCGCTTTGCATTCGACAATTTGACCGGTTTCAGGGTGTACGCCTTTAATTGGGGGTACATCTAAAGGGCTTGGCAAAAATTCCACAATGGCGTCAAGAAGCGGTTGTATTCCTTTATTTCTCAAGGCGCTGCCGCAAAGGACCGGCACCAGTTTCAGATCTATGGTCGCCCTTCTGATAGCGGCAACCAATCTTTCCGGAGTAACGGGTGTCTCTGATAAATAGTCCTCCATGATATCATCATCAACTTCAGCGATGGTTTCGATAAGCTTTTCATGATATTCTGTTGAAGTGCCAAGCAAGTTTTGAGGAATATCTTCTACCGTAAAAGTTTCTCCCAGGGATTCATCTTCCCATATGATTTGTTTCATGTTAATGAGATCGATAACGCCTGAAAAATTATCTTCTAAGCCCACCGGCAGCTGCAAAATCAACGGACTGGCATTCAATCTTTTTTTCATCATTTCAATGGTACCAAAGAAATCAGCACCAATCCGATCAAGTTTGTTGATAAAGGCCATCTTTGGGACATGATACTTGTCAGCCTGCCGCCATACCGTTTCCGACTGAGGTTCCACACCGCCAACTGCACAAAAGACACCGACGGCCCCGTCAAGTACCCGTAAAGAACGTTCAACCTCGATGGTAAAGTCGACATGTCCCGGTGTATCTATGATCTGGACATCACTTCCTTTCCAGTGGCAAGTGGTAACAGCGGAGGTAATGGTAATTCCCCGTTCTTGTTCATCAGGCATCCAGTCCATAATCGCTTCACCGTCATGAACTTCACCGAGTTTGTGAGAACGGCCGGTATAGTATAGTATCCGCTCTGTTACCGTAGTCTTTCCGGCATCGATATGAGCGATAATACCGATATTTCTTATATTTTTAATGTGATCCTTTTTTTTCATCGTATTAAAAGCATGTTGGCTTTAAACGGAAAACGCACATTTATATGACCGTTCAGGGTCATCGCTTCTTTTCCGCTGATCAGGATCTTTACCGCATCGATTTCGGGAATATTCAATGTTAACGAATTGACCATCGAATATATCGTAAAAAGTTCCGATTTAACCCCGCCGGGATGAGCATCTCTAATGGTATCGGACATATCGACATAAGCTGTACTATCCCGAGTAATATAAAATGCCTTAAGCGTCGTATTTGCGGGAATTGTCCGCATAAGCCCGGTCCTGGGGCCTTCAATCAGGGCTTCGACAATGTTTTTGCCAAATTCGGTTGGATTGTCTGGATGAAAAAGATCCCTTGTTTCAGCTTTGAGAAACGAATTGTCTTTATCGGAAAAATACAGATGGACAACGGGTCTGTCTAAATGTTCCTCTTCTGTATTTTTTTTGTTTTGTTCGACTTGATCCATACCCGATGATACTACGGGCATATTCAGAAAAACGACGCATATGACGATTCCGACAATCATGAAAAAAGATACATTGCATATATTGTGGTTTTTCATTATGGTTTAACCATTTATCGTTGATAAAATGAATTTTTTTAAGCCAATATGCTTATTATGTCAAGACAAGAAGGAAAATCTGCGTTTTAAAAAAATGAGCCCATAATAAAAAATAAAAGAGGTCGGCCTCATAAGCCAACCTCTTTTTTTCTATTGGTGGAGCTGAGGGGGATCGAACCCCTGACCTCATGACTGCCAGTCATGCGCTCTCCCAGCTGAGCTACAGCCCCAAATGGTGCATTTAAATTAAACAAAAGGCGGTAAGGATGTCAATAAATATTTCGAATAAATTGTGTCGTGAAAGTATTGACAAAAATATACATAATAAATATTATCTGTAACTTATAAATTATAATTCAAGTTTTGCACCCTTATTTCCCAGCAACGCCAATACAGAGCAGCAGGCCGGGAAAATTTTTTAAGGTATTTTGTTAAATATTTTTGACAAGGTAAAACAATGAATCCGAAAAACTTTAGAGGACCACTGGGTGCTTATACTCCACAGACCAGAGCTAATGGGATGTTCAAGGAGTTTGATGCCATAGAGCTGTACTGCCCGAGGTGCAAACGTTCCGTTCCAGTCCGCAAACGTCTTTTGATCGTGCTCCCAGAAGGCGACAAATACGAATATCTGTGTGCGATTTGTTCCGAGTCTGTTGGCACTAAGATCGACCGGCAGACAAAACCGGTAATGGTCATTGCATAGGTCGATTTTTCAATCTCGATAGAAAGGAATTATATGCTCAGGTTAATGAGAAAACAGGCTGGGAGTTGGTTGATCAAGATCCTTTTGGGCGCTATTGTTGTTGTATTTGTTTTCTGGGGTGTTGGAAGCTTCCGGTCACAGAGAGGCGGCAGGGTTGCACTTGTTAATGGTGATCAAATTACACTGGATGAATACACAGAGACCTACAACAATCTTATTGAACAACTCCGCAGAAGATTCGGGAACAACCTCGATGAGGATATGCTCAAACAGCTTCAGGTGAAACGACAAGCTTTAAACCAGCTGATTGACAATAAACTTTTGGTTCAGGAATCCAAAAGGCTTAAATTTCGAGTCTCCAAAAAAGAGCTTGCCGACGCAATTTCAAATTTTACAGCTTTCCAGAGAGCCGGAATATTTGACAGTCGCCTTTATAGAGATATTCTTGATCGTCTGAGAATGACCCCTGAAGCATTTGAAGAAGCCCAGAAAAATGCGATGATGATTGATAAACTCAGAACGCTCATTACGAGCAGTGCAAAAATTTCAGACCAGGAAGCTTTAGAATGGTACAATTGGGTCAATGCCTCGGTCAATATTGATTACGTATTTTTCGACCCCAACCAGTATAAAGATATCCATCCTTCTGATGAAGAACTAAAAACTTTTTTTGAAAACCATAAAGAGAACTATAAAACAGACGCCATGGTAAAAGTTCGTTATCTGAACTTTAATCCGGATGCGTTTCGATCCAAAGTAGAATTGTCCGACGAAGAGGTTCGTGAGTATTATGATGAAAATCTGGAAACGTTCAAAATACCGAAAACGGTTGAAGCCAGACATATTCTGTTAAGAGTTAATCAGGATGCCGATCCAGAGACAGTTAAAAAGACAAAAAATAGGGCACTTGACATTTTGAAATTGGCAAAAGAAGGCAAAGATTTTGCTGAACTTGCCAAACAGTATTCAGAAGGGCCAACCCGAGACAAGGGAGGGTATCTGGGCAAATTCAAAAAGGAGGCCATGGTAAAACCCTTTGCAGATATGGCCTTTTCATTGAAAGCCGGAGAAATCGGCGAACCGGTTCGCACCCAATTCGGATGGCACATTATAAAGGTCGAAAAAGTAAATGAAGCATCTATCACTTCTTTTGATGACGCCAAAAAGAACATACAAAAAAACCTCACCGACGATATGGCCAAAAGTCTCGCGTATGATGAAGCAGAGACGGTTTCTAACGATGCGATCGAAGAAGAGGACCTAATAAACGCGGCAAAAGAACGAAACATGAAAATTCTAGCCACAGATTTCTTTTCAAGCAAGGGCCCCATTAAAGGGATAAAAGATTCCTCAAAATTTGCATCGGTTGCTTTTAATCTTACAGACAAGGAAATCAGTAATGTCCAGGAATTTGAGAATGGATATTATATTCTTCAGCTTGCTGATAAAATTCAACCCAAGATACCCGCGCTTGACAAGGTCAAGGAAAAGGTGAGGCTTGAGTTAATTAAAGAAAAACAGGACGAAAAAGCAAAAGCGGATTCAGAAACATTGTTAGCGGCATTAAAAAGCGGCAAAACCATGAATACTGAAAGCAAAAAATTTAATCTGACGCCGAAAACCACCGGCTTTTTCAAACGTAATGGTTCAATCCCTGAAATTGGTTTTGAACGTGATATTGCTGAAGTTGCCTTTCAGCTGACAGACAAAAAACAACTGCCGGAAAACGTTCTAAAGAGTTCGAAAGGGTATTATGTTATTCAATTCAAAGATAAAAAAATATCGGATCCTGAAAATTTTAGCAAAGAAAAAGAAGAAATGAAGAATAGACTGCTGGCGCAGAAAAAGTCCAGCATTTTTGATGCACTGCTGGCGCAAATCAAAAGCAAAAGCGAAATCACAATTAAAGAAGGGTTTTTAGAGTAAAGAATCCTGGCCCATCTTAGATCCTGCCACCCGGGGGAGAACCAGGCTTTGTTTTTCCCACTTATACTTGATTTGATAAAATCGAAAACCGATTCGCCACATATAGTTATTCAACATTGTCAACTACATCCCGCAGCCCTCACGAATTGAAGATCCGGGGTTCGGGTGTTCTCATCAGTGGGCGAGGTGTCGATTGAGCCCAGCTAATCATCTAATTTCTGAAAGCAAATCACCAGATTTTTTTGCAGCTTTTCATTCTGAAGCAGCTTGACAATATGGATATAAATACATATATATTAAAGATAAATAGACTATCCCAAAACATTTTTCTTTTCTACTTTTTAACTAACACCGGTTTGAATTTAGCCGGAGCTGACCTCGCAACAGCCAATCACATTGCGCCCTTTCATTTGTTGATTTATTTCAGAAGATTACATTCTTTATCATTTTTTTCAAGTCAGGCTTAATTTCATCAATCGCATTTGCGATCGCTTTGGAAGGAAGGTTCGAACAACATATTTTTTTGTGAAGGAGGAAACACCATGGTAGCTTTGTTGGATAAGCGCTATGAAAAACGTCACAGTATATCACATGGATAAAACAGTTGTTTCAAAAAGGAGAATTTGAACCATGAAACTCAGACCATTACAGGATCGAATTTTAGTTCAACGGGTTAAAGAAGAGGAAAAAACAAAAGGTGGGATCATCATCCCGGATACGGCCAAGGAAAAACCAGTTGAAGGCAGAGTGATTGCTGCCGGAATTGGTAAACTCAGCGAAGAGGGAGACAGAATAGCGCTTGAAGTCAAGAAAGGAGATCGGATTCTATTTGGCAAATATTCGGGTAATGAGATAAAAATAGAGGGTGAAGAATACCTTATCATGCGCGAGGATGACGTGCTTGGCATCATCGAATAAAAACTAAAATGGAGGTTAAGACAAGATGTCTAAAATAATAAAATATGACATGAATGCCCGTGAAGCGATGCTGACCGGGGTGAGAACCCTTGCTGATGCAGTTGTTGTTACCTTGGGTCCCAGAGGAAGAAATGTCGTCATCGACAAATCTTGGGGATCGCCGACGGTCACCAAAGACGGCCTCACAGTGGCCAAAGAAATCGATTTGGAAGACAAATTCGAAAACATGGGCGCCCAGATGGTAAAGGAAGTCGCCAGCAAAACAAGTAACATGGCCGGTGATGGAACAACCACTGCTACGCTTTTGGCCAGATCTATTTATGAAGAGGGGCAGAAGCTGGTGGCGGCCGGCCATAATCCCATGGCCATTAAACGGGGGATTGATGCCGCGGTTGAAGTCGTTGTGAAAGAACTTCAAAATTTGAGCAAACCCACCCAAAACCAGCGCGAAATTGCCCAGGTCGGCACCATTTCGGCGAACAATGATGAAACCATCGGCAAAATCATTGCCGAGGCCATGAACAAAGTTGGTAAAGAAGGTGTCATCACCGTTGAAGAAGCCAAAGGCATGGAAACAACACTTGAAGTTGTTGAAGGTATGCAGTTTGATCGAGGTTACCTATCGCCATATTTTGTGACCAATGCCGAAAAAATGATCGCCTCTTTGGAAGATGCTTACATTTTGATCAATGAGAAAAAGATCAGCAACATGAAAGATCTTTTGCCCATCCTTGAACAAGTCGCCAAAATGGGACGACCTTTATTGATCATTGCCGAAGATCTTGAAGGTGAAGCATTGGCCACCTTGGTGGTCAATAAATTGAGAGGCACCCTGCAGGTCGCCGCGGTCAAGGCGCCGGGTTTCGGCGACAGACGAAAAGCCATACTGGAAGACATTGCCGTTTTAGCCGGCGGTCAGGTGGTCTCCGAGGCTTTAGGGATCAAATTGGAGAATGTAACGGTTTCAGACCTCGGCAAGGCCAAACGGATCAACATCGATAAAGACAACACCACCATCGTCGGCGGCGCCGGTTCGGGCTCGGCCATCGAGGGCCGGGTGAAGCAGATTCGAGCCCAAATCGAAGAAAACACCTCCGAATACGATCGTGAAAAACTTCAGGAACGGTTGGCCAAACTAATCGGCGGGGTGGCGGTGATCAACGTGGGCGCAGCCACAGAGACAGAAATGAAGGAGAAAAAAGCCCGGGTCGAAAATGCCCTCAACGCTACCCGCGCGGCTGTAGAGGAAGGGATCGTGCCGGGCGGAGGTGTGGCGCTTCTTCGCTGTTTGGCCGCGCTGGAGAAAATGAACATCAAAGCCGATCAAAAGTTGGGGGTGAAAGTCGTCATGCGCGCCATAGAGGAACCACTTCGTCAGATTGCCAACAATGCCGGTTCTGAAGGTTCTGTCGTCATCGATAAAGTCAAAAACGGCGAGGGAGCTTTTGGTTACAATGCAGAAACGGACACCTATGAAGATCTGATGAAAGCCGGTATAATGGATCCGACCAAAGTGGTCCGGTTCGCATTGCAAAATGCAGCGAGTGTGGCTTCATTAATGCTGACCACCCAGGCCATGGTTGCAGAAAAACCCGAAGAAAAAAAGGGGATGCATCCGGGAGCTCAAGGAATGGGCGGCGGAATGGGTGGAATGATGTAAACCTCCGTAGAAGATCCCGTAAGGGGCGCAATCCCCAGGCCGGTGAGGCAGTTAAAATTAAGGCTTCAACTGTTGTAAAATTTAAAGCTGGAAAGAAACTCAAAGGCGCTATTTAATAACAAATATAATAATAGGAGCGGCTATTGGATTCTAAAATCTAATAAGCCGCTTTTTTATTTTAAAGAGGTTTGAAAAACCCAAAAGGGAAGATTTTGATTCGCAATATACAATATAATCGAAAGGTTAGTCGGTTTCCGTTAAGGCAAGATATCTGCACTTTTATCTATTTCATTCTCCTCTATATGCCTTCGGGATCTTCCACAACTTATAGGGTTGTCCGTGTGGTTCGAAATTTAATAAAAAAGAATCGAACGTCAGACTTATCAAAGGTTTTAAGTCTGGCCGATGCCCTGAGGGTTTGGAGAAATATCTGGAACGATCAAATTCTGTGGTGATTTTTTTTTATTCATGAACTTTAGAAACTTAGGGGCACCCCGCTCTATTGAGTTATTCGAGTGTTCCCTTTCTTCTTGCTAACAGTGCTACTTGCGTTTGGCTTTGTATCTTTTACCGATGCTCCATGCTTTGGCCACCGGCTCCCCAAGGCTCCAATAGGAGGTGTCCGGCTGTGAGAGTATCAGGGGCTTCATTTTTCTAAAATCCATTTTACCATCAGTCAAAAATCTCTCTTCTGTGTAGGTTCCCACGATTTCGCCGATGAAGATCTCATTTAAACCGCTCTCCACGATTTCCACCAGCTTACATTCCATGTTTAAAGGACAGTCTTTGATCATTGGGGCTGTTTTCAGCTCTCCATAGAAAAGATCAAAGATTTCCGATTTGTCGTGTTTTTTACCCGATACAATTCCGCAATAATCGGTCACCTCCACCATATCCTCCGAAGGCAGGCAAACGCTGAAGGTTTTATTTTCTTTAATTCCAGGATTGCTGTAATGGCCTTTCCCAAGGGCAATGGAAATCCTTGGTGGTTTATAGCTGGCCATTGAAAACCAGGCAACGGCCAAAAAATTCGGCTTGCCGTTCACATGGGTTCCCACAAGGGAAACAGGCATGGGAAACGCGGGGATAGTTGATCCCAGGTTGATCTTATCCATTTGATATAACCTCCATTAATTTATTTTGCCCTTAAAAACCTGGTCTTTTGAGCCTGTTCAATATTAATTTAATCAATCATAACAAGAAGCTCTTTGAAAAACTAATAACAATTGTGAAGAAGAGATCAAGAAGAAAGGTAAAACCGCATTTTAACCCGCTTCGAGTTATCCATCTTTTTTCAAGCAGGAACCGTTCGCACAGATCAGGCGGCTTTGGGAAACCCTCTGGGGCCGCGCCAGGAATCCGGCGACAGAGGGTTTAAGCCCCATGCCAGTCGCGCCTGGTTGCACCTCGGATTATACTGATGGTTTTGCCACGAGGGCTCAAACTCTCGACAGACTGAAGACCGGCGATCATAAATACTGCAGAAAACCCTCTGGCCGATCGAACCTACCAGCGCCATGCAACGGGGTGGTTGCCGTTCGGTACCCTTCAAGGCGACGAGGAAATCGTTAATCTTGATCGTCATCTCCGCAGGAACACCGCCTAAGGTAAACTCGTCGGTTTCGGCCCAGTAAAATGACGCACGAAACAGGGCGCAGCAGGCACCGCATTGCAAGCACAGATTGAGTTCCATACCGAAACACCCATATTTTACTGAAAATATTTTACATAAAAAAATAACACGAAATTTGAAGTAGGATTATTTATGCCGGGACGCCAAAGAAGTCAAGAGGGAATTAAACTACAACCGGCTTCTCCGTCGTTTGAAAACGGGCGGAATCCTGTCCGCCAGTTCATGGTAAGGGGGGCCTTCCTCATACCACGTCCTTGTGGCGTGGTCACTGATTTATCAGCGCTTTCTGGACTATTTAATGCAATCCTTGAAAGCAAATTTTTTTAGATAAAGCAAATGACCTAACACAAATTCAGCATTTTATTGTAGACATAATCAAAGATACGAATGATATGGCTGAGTCCAGCAGACAATTGAATCAACAACTTGAAGAAGCGACTTCACAGATTGAAAATTTAAGTAAGCAACTCGAAGAAACAGAGAGAGAGGTCTTGTTGGATGCCCTCACCGGACTAAACAACCGTAAGGCATTTGATAGGAAGATAAAAGAGCTTTACGAAAAATATGAAAAAAAGGAGGCTTTCTTTTCAGTCATCATGCTGGATATTGATTTTTTTAAGAAATTTAATGATCAATATGGTCATCATATCGGAGATGAGGTTTTGTCCATTGTCGGATCGAATTTAAGGGATATTTTGAAAGGCAAAGATTTTTCAGCACGATATGGAGGGGAAGAATTTATTATCCTCCTTCCAAACACACCGCTTGACAATGCATGTGTTGTCGCGGATCAAATAAGGAAAGAAATATCAATAAAAAGATTCAAAATAAAAAAAACCGGCCAAACCATCGGCAACATTACTGTAAGCATAGGCGTCTCGGAAATTCGTGAAAGAGATACTGCTATCTCAGTGGTGGAGAGGGCTGACGCTGCGCTATATTTGGCAAAGGATTCTGGCAGGAATAATGTCAAATCGGAAAAAGATCTTAAATCGGCAGAGACTGGAACTTAAGTTTAGCTTTTTATTTCATTATTAAACAATATTTTATGAAAAAGATTGCACAGATGACGTTGGGTGCAAATATTCTCTTTTAGATGATGCATGATGTCTGCGAGGAATCTTTAACTGAGTATCATTATGAATGTAAATGAAATTATGACAGCAAAGGTTATTACAATAGGAATGGATGATACTCTGGGGCAAATACAAAAGCTCTTCGGAAAGCACAAATTTCATCATGTTCTGGTTTTGGAGGATGAGGATCTGATTGGTGTCATATCTGATCGTGATGTGCTTAAAGAGATCAGTCCATATGTAAATACCCTTTCAGAAGATTCTCGTGCCAGGAAAACTCTAACAAAAAAAGCTCATCAGATTATGACAAGAAAACCGATAACTGTTAAGCCTGATATCGTTGTGGAAGATGCTGCGAGTATTATGTTAAAAAAGAATATTTCTTGCCTCCCTGTTGTCTCTCCTTCAGGAAATATTGAAGGAATCTTATCTTGGAAAGATATTCTCAATTATTATATACAAAGGTAACAATTGCATGAGTTCACGTAGTTATAGTTTAATGTTAAGCAGTCTTAATTTGAAAACCTAATATAATCAAAAGAAAATTGTCTCTCTAATAGGTCTGAGGTCAGGAGAAATCTCAGGCAGAAATCATTCATTTATTCAATCCGTTAGCAGACTCTTTATTTATCCCCATAAAAAAAACAGCTGAAGTTGTACCCATTAAGACGGGTTTAGTAGATACAATCGAGTTAGTGAGATTTTGATAAACTTTTTCTAAAATAATCCGATAATAAGGATAAGGAGAGAATAAATGTACGTTGAGTCAATCAATATATCAAAAAAGAGCTTTGCCCTTGGAAACCAGGAAAGGCTTCCAGTAGATCACGGGATAAATCTAAAAGAAGAAAATGCCGGAAAGACTGCTAAAGAGGTGGACTCATCTCGTATTAAAGAACTGGTAGCAGATGTGCAGAATAGATTAAATGATACAGAACTGCACTTTACAGTTCACGAACCCTCTGGTAAAATAGTGATTACAGTAACTGAAAAATCATCAGGTAAAGTCATAAGAGAGATTCCATCTTCGGAAATTTTACAGATAGCTGCCAAAATGGATGAAATGGTCGGCATGATATTTGATAAAAATGGTTAAATTGAATTTTTCCTGTATAAATATTAAAATCCTTAAAAAATAACGTAAGCTATGCCCACGCGTTTAAGAGTAAACCCGCCGACCCAATCGTCATATCTAAGTCTGACTCGGCCTGTTTCAGAGTTGCTATCAGCCTTTCAACAAGCCCATCCGTTTCCTGAGGGGGCGTGCCGAAAAACAGGTTGCCTATCTCACGAACTTGTCTTTTGTTAGTAAGAGCAGACAATAGCCGAGAACGTTCGTTCTCCGAAAAATCAAAAATGTGTCTTGCTGTATCCCGAAAATCGAATTCTATACCAAACTTGGTTTTGAAATGCGACTCCTCTGAAACGAAGGATTCTGAGATGGCGGTCTGGATGTCCTGCCGAAGGTGCATTAGAAATGCTTCGGGCACAGCTCCGAATTCGGGCTTTTCGAATAAAGCCTTCAGGGCCTTAGCGATATCTTGGAACGCGTCAGCAATCTTATAGGCATAACTTTGAGACATGCCTTTCCTCCCCCAAGAGGCTTGCGTCGGGTGATAGGTGCCGTCTGAGATCTCCAACGCAGAGAAAAAACCGGTCTCGCCACTGTCAAGAACGAGCTCTTGGCTCGGGTCATCGGATACGATGGTGACACGCTGATCCGTATGGTCGAGACTGGAGGTCACCTCTGCTCCGGAAGCGTTAATGCGGTCAAGAACGTCGTTTAGGGAATCCACGTTTACGTCGATGGAGATAGCAGCGCCGTTAACACTTATGGTGCCACTTTGAACCAACGAAAATAGCTCAACCTCTGCAAGGGGCTTTTCCGGGTCCCCGTCCGTTCCAGGGGTCGGCGTGGCGCTTTCCAATTTCATTGCTGCAAGAAAGCCGGAGGTATCATTTTCAAGCACGATGGTGGGCACTGATCCTGGCGTTTTCTGGGTCAGCACCACCGTCTCGCTAGCAGCGTCAAATGTGGCCGAAACCCCTGCATCCGATTGTGTGATTTGATCCAGGACTGTGTTGATCGTGTCATTGGCATAGACGTCGATCGTGACACCGTTGAGCTGGAAGGTCCCGTCTGTGACGCTGAGCCCATATTCGAGGTTGGGGTTATCAGTCCTGGTTCCATTAAACGGCTTATTCGGGTCCACGGCGCTGCCCACAGAGTCAAAAACATCTTCCGTGAACGTGGTTCCCTTCAGGAGATCTCCCTCGCTGATGGTGAGAATAAGGCCGTTGTTGAGTGTGTACTGCTTGTCGATCGGGTCGCTCTTTCTGATGTCGATTTCCTCGAGTTCGTTGCCGTCAGGGTCGAAGACCTTGATCTTGAGATTGTCTTCTCCGTGGATCCCCCCCTTATCCACCTCGAAAGTGAGGGTCATGGTACCGTTTGAACCGTCATAGATGCCCCCGATTGTGGCCTGGGCAGTGGAGCCCGTCCAAATCGGCCCGAATGTAGAAAATGACGTGGAAGTGGTATTCACCTCTTCAGTCGACGTCATCACCGCGGCCGTCTCCGTTGCAAGATCACCAAGGTCTGAAGCCGAAGTGGCGTTGGCCGCAATGTCCTCAGTCACGAGAACCCTTGATTTGAATCGCGAGGAGTCGATTTTCTCCAATAACTTGCTTAGCTCTACCACCTGGCTTCGAATGCGGATAAACTCCTCACGGTAGTCTGGAACCTTCGCCCGATTGGGCTTCGAGGTTGCATTAAGCTGTGGTTGCCTTACATGAACATGAAAGATACCGGAATTACCATATAAACTCGTCTCACCACTGATCTTCATCTACTTACCTCTATAGCACGCACGTATAGCTAATAGAAAGCTAGGGCAAAGTACTGTCAAGAAAAAAGCCCATCTTCCTCTCAGAAGAATGGGCTCCTGAACTATTGATCAAGATTGGGTAACCCCGCTATCATAGTTAGCACTATGACTGGAAGCTTTGCGTCCCACTCTTTTGAGAGGTTTGCCTTTTTCCAACTCTTTAAGTGTCCAGTTATTTATCGGAACTTTATAGAGAAAACTTTAGAAAAGGCTCCGGTCAAGTTGCACAAAGGCCTGTGCAACGATGCACAATTTTTTATGCTTTTCAGAAAGCGAATCCCTATCGGTTAAAAAAGATGGAAAAATCAGATTTAAAACTTATTAAAACTTGGCCCGGAGATGCAGTAACTTGTGGTAGATAGGGCTTGAAAAAAGTGTTGATTTCATGGCGCGATCGCGCCAATCTGACCTTTTTTAATCTTGGGTTACCTCCAACATTCAAATGTTGGGCGAACCTGAGATACCTGCAATTTATCGCTGCGGCATTAAATCCCTTAATGAATTTGATATGTTATGAGTACCACACCCGGATAAATCCTCATTTTTCAGATTGGGTTGAGGTAGGAGTAATCAATATATTGTGGTCTGAGTTTTAACCGGTTAGTCTGTTTTTTTAGTCTGCCTTGTTGATGAATGAGGGCGATCCTGCAAATCGTGAACATTGGGGTTCAAATCATCAGTACGATTCCTGAAATATCATCTATAGATCACAACCGCACCCAATCCTTTGATAAGAATGATTACCATATAAATTATGCTTTTTGAGATCTGAGGCACCTTGTCACTGTACGACACCATTCACAACAACAATTGACATACAGATATCATATTTTGTTGGTTTCAGGCGAAGTAAATTCTATTTTTGAAAATTGTCAAACCATCTCCGTCCACCGACACTTTTCTTTAGTTCACATCAAACTTTTACCCTGGTCCTTCAAGCGAAGCCAGTCGGCTCCATACGCGCTAATAGGACGCAGTTTTCAATGTTTTAATAGGACTTTTTCGGGATCTATGAAACCGGTTATTTCCCGATGATCTTCACAAGGACCCGTTTGCGTCGTCTACCGTCGAATTCGCCGTAAAATATCTGCTCCCAGGTTCCGAAATCCAGTCGGCCTTCTGTGATCGCCACAACCACTTCACGGCCCATGATCTGTCTTTTCATATGAGCATCTGCATTGTCCTCTCCCACATTATGCCTGTACTGTGAAACCGGCTCATGGGGCGCAAGTTTTTCAAGCCAGATTTCGTAATCATGATGAAGACCGGATTCATCGTCATTTATAAATACCGAGGCCGTAATGTGCATGGCGTTAACCAGCACAAGCCCCTCTCTGATGCCGCTCTCCTTGAGACAGGCATCCACCTGAGGCGTAATATTGATAAGCGCGCGCCGGGTCGGCACATCAAACCACAATTCTTTTCGATACGTTTTCATGGCCTATTCCTCCGCAAATATTTTTATCAATTTCAAAATAATCCATTCCGTTTTTCTTTGCAACATTATATAATTTTAGGTTCGGATGTACACAACCAGCCAAATTTGATAATGTAGTAGTTTAATTCTTTGAAACAAATCGATTTCAAAGAAGCTTCAGGTATGATTAAATTTTTAGCTGGAAGCTGTCTGACCCGCCTGCCACGTAAGGCACGAGCGGGCAGGGTGGATTAGGAATCGTTTTGAAAGAACCATAGGCAATTTAACTTTATGGATAAAGCCCCCTGTTAAAGCAAAGACCTTTATTAATAGCCCGGGCAGGTTCTTTTATTACGAGCCCTTATCCACGAGTTCTTTCAGTAAAAATTTAATTATACCTGAAGCGATGATGTTTTCAAAAGGCAAAAATGTTACATTGCTAAGAGGTAACACGTCCATGCAAAAGAGAAAAAAATTTATTACAGCGGTCGTATCCAATAAAGCAGGAGAGATTTTTGATCTTGATGGATATGCGGCTGTGGGAATGGCCGGTTCTTCTCTGGTTCCTTTGACATTGGATGACACCATCCAAATCCCTTTTGGGGGGGAGCTTATGTTGATGCCGGACAGAAATCCTTTACTGTATAACATTAAGAATCACCGGATAGAAATACTAACGGAAAATCCTTACATTCCCGGCGAATCGATCTTTCCGGTGGCTGCATTTAATTCCCCAGGATTTGTCGTCTCTTTTGTAAGTGCTTTTAAAGAAAATAAAAATGCCGCATTTCTTCCCCTGTTTTCATACGGTGCCGTAGGATGGCACAATGATAAATTCAGAACCGCCGTCATACGTGTGGATAGAGAAAGACGGCAAGACTTGCGCCTGATGAAAGCCGAAGATGTCGTTACGGGAATCGGAAAAATTCAAAAAGAAATGCCGAATAACCGGCTTGCAAAGCACCTTGAAAAATGCGCCATGAAATACGGCTGTCCGGCTGCCAAGAATTTCTTTCTGGGAAGATACGAGGCACCGCTTCCGACCTCTCCGCGCTGTAATGCACGCTGTCTCGGCTGTTTGTCGCTACAAACAAACAGTGAAATTCCGCACAGCCAGGACAGAATCGATTTCAAACCGACTTCCAAAGAAATCGCCGAAGTCGCGCTTTGTCACATCAAGCGAGTTAAGCAAAGCGTTGTGAGCTTTGGTCAGGGATGTGAAGGAGATCCTTTGCTGGCCGCCGATGTCATCGAACCCGCTATAAAAGAGATACGATCCAAAACCAGTCAAGGCACCATCAACATGAACACCAACGGAAGCAAGCCTGAAATTCTGAAAAAGTTGTTCGCCGCAGGTCTCGACAGCATTCGAATAAGTCTCAACAGTGTCAGAACAAACTGCTATGATGCCTATTTTCGACCTTCAGGGTATACATTTGTCGATGTCATAAAAAGTATTGAGACTGCACTTAAAAAGAAAAATTTTGTATCCATAAATTATCTCAATTGCCCCGGTTTCACAGATACACCGGAAGAAGTGGAAGCTTTGATAAATTTTATTAATCAGTACCCCATAAATATGATCCAATGGCGAAATCTGAACTTTGACCCGCTAAGATATTGGAATTTTATGTCTGCTGCCGCTGAGCTTGGGACGCCGGTGGGAATGCATCGGGTCATCCGGCAGGTGAAAGAATCTTTTCCGGATGTAAAACACGGCTACTTTAATCCGCCAAAGGAAAAGTTTTAACTTATGAAATGGATCGAAGCAAAAGTCATTTTTGATTTCAAAGACAAGCAATTGGCTGTAGATCTCATATCCGATCTGTTCTATGACCTTGACCTTAAAGGCGTTGTTATCGAAACACCGGAGATTGAATCTTCCGAAGATTGGGGAAACGATGCCATCATACCCGAAAAAAATGCGGTCATCGCTTATCTCCCCTGCGATGACAAATTAGAAAAAAGGCGAAAGTTCGTTGAAGAAAATTTGTCACGGCTCGAAAAAATAAACGGTATTGAATGCAAAATTGTCTACTCTGATATGGATGAAGAAGATTGGGCTCAAACATGGAAAGCTTATTTTCGGCCTGAAAAAATCACAGCAAATATCGTTGTAACACCCACATGGCGGGAATATATTCGAGAGCATGATGAAATCGTACTTGAAATCGATCCGGGAATGGCCTTTGGGACCGGCACCCATCCCACGACGCGGATGTGCATTGCCATGATAGAAAAATATTTGAAAAAGAGCAGCACCTTTCTGGATATAGGAACCGGTTCGGGGATACTTATGATTGCCGCCGCAAAGCTTGGCGCAATCAAGGTTTGGGGAACGGACAACGATAATGTCGCTGTGGATACCGCCTACAAAAACTTAATACAAAACAGAATATTAGAATCGAGTTTTAAAATTTTAGCCGCCGATCTTGTCCATCAGATAACGGAACAGTTTGATCTTGTTGCTGCAAATCTAACAACCAAAACGATTTTAATCCTTCTTGAGAATGTCAGGAGGTTACTGGTTCAAGACGGCATATTTGTCTGTTCCGGTATCCTTGAAACAGATAAGGATAAGGTTTTAAAGAAAATGAAAGATTTGGATTTTGATCTTATTGAAATCCTGGCCAAAGAAGAATGGCTTTCAATCGCTTGTTGTCCAAAGAGAACCTAACTTGAGCGATTTTCGAGGTTGCCGCAGATTCAAGGCGAAGTGCATGAAGCCATAGTGAACTATTGCAAATGCGCTTCAACGAAGAAGGTGCGGCAAGATCGGAAATCCCGGAGGGTTTCAAATTGTGACATGTCTTTCGCGGTTTAATTCTACCCGATGGGTGTAAGACGCAATCATTACCATGTCGGCATAACAGTTTGATGATAATACAAAAGTTAATAGATATTTTTTATTATATCACAATTTGAAATGCTCAGGTTAGGAGACGATAAAATGAGACCCAAATGTCCCGAAAAAGCACAGGTCGTCATTATCGGCAGCGGTATTATCGGTGCCGTCATTGCCTATTACCTGACCCGAAAGGGTGTAAGCGATGTGCTCGTTCTGGAGCAGGGTGAAATCGGTTCTCAAGGCGCCACCTCCGCCTGCCTGGGGGGCTTGAGAACCCAGTTTTCTACCGCCGTGAACATCCGGTTCTCTTTGATTTCACGGAAAGTGTATCAACGGTTCAAAGAAGAATTCGGGGTTGATCCCGGCTTCAAACCTTACGGTTACCTGTTTCTGGCAACAACACCAAAACAGTGGAAGATTTTCAAAAATACGTCTCGTCTGATGAAGGTGTTGGATGTTCCCGTTGAATCACTTTCACCTCAAGAGGTTTCCCGGCGCTGGCCGTTTATCCGGGTCGATGATCTTTCAGGAGGATCTTATACCAAAGAAGACGGCTTTTATAGTCCCATAGAAATCCTTCAGACCTATGTCAAAAAGGCCCGTCAGGGCGGCACTGTTTTCATGGAAAAAGTTCAGGTCACCGGCATCTCGATTAAAAACAACAGTGCTGTTGGTATACAAACAAAAGACGGACACAAGATCAAAGCGGGTATTGTTGTTAATGCAGCCGGCCCCTGGGCCGGTCGAGTGGCCTCCATGGCCGGACTGGATTTACCCATTGGTCCTTTAAAGCGCCATCTCTTTTTTACCGATACCTTTCATGAAATTCCGGATATCTTTCCCATGGTGATTGATGTTGATTCCGGATGGTACATGAAGCGGGAGGGTCAAGGACTGATTTTGGGTGGACCCACGGGCAGTAAATCCTTCAGCCAGCATGTCGATTTCGATGCCGAGGAATGGACTGCCGAAAAGTCGATACAACGCATTCCCGCTCTTGAACGCGCAAAAATTATACGGGGCTGGGTGGGACATTATGAAATGACGCCGGATCATCATGCGGTCATCGGTGCGTTTCCGGAACTTCAAAATTTTATCTGCGCTGCCGGTTTTTCCGGCCACGGGTTCCAGCACGCACCGGCAGCCGGCATGGTCGTTGCCGAACTCATCGCAGACGGCAAGGCCGAAACCGAAGATATTTACCCTTTGCGACCGACCCGCTTTAGGGAAAACGATCTGATTCATGAACCGATCACGGCATTTCGGGAGTAGTTTCGGTCAATAATCTTCCCTAAGCAAATGCACATTTCCGATACGGACTTTTTTCAGACCGGCCTTTTCAGCGATTGCCTTGCAGCGCTGGGCATGGGATTTGGACGTTGTGGGAAGGTCGTTGAGATAAAACTGCGGGTAAAACGCCAGCAGACTGTACGGAATCTCCGGGTTGAGGGATGAAATAAACGCAGCGATTTTTTCGACCTCAAGTTCATCCACATACCCGGGAACAAGCAGCGTGCTGGCAATGAGAAACGGCGGCTCGGGTCTTTGATCTACCCACTTGGCTAACATTCGAAAATTATCCAGAGTCTTTTGGTTGGTTACGCCGCAAAGAGCAAGATGAATGCCCTCATCCCAGGCCTTTAGATCAAACTTTATACAGCCCCCGGATCTTAAAGACAGATCCGCCATCATGGTGAGAAACGGCGGCTGCATTGAGCCGTTGGTCTCCCAGCATATGCGCAGAATGCGATGACCAGCATATTTAAGAGCCATTCTGGATGTTTTAATGGCATGGAGAATCTGAGGCGTAGGGTCACCGCCGAAATAGCAGATACAGCTGGTCTTTTGGTCCACCGCATGAGCGAGTTGTTTTGCAGTAAGCTTTTGAGAGTAAAACGTCTTGGTCTTAAAATGGTAGTTTTGACAGTACAGACAATTAAACCCGCAGGCATGATAAAATACTGCCAAATTTTTATAACCGTATTCAGCGCCTTTGGTAGCCGCATATCTGGGATATCCGCAGCCTGTGCCTCCCGGGCAGACAAAGTCCCCCACACAGTTGGTGGGAAGGGGATCATAATAGTAGGACAGGTTCCCCTCATGCGGTCTCCCGCCGGAGATTCGGCTGTTTTGAACCCGTCGAAGTCCACAAAAGCCGACGCTGTTTTCAGGAATTTTACAGTCATGGACACACAGGCCACAGGAAACGCCGTCTACCGCATTCGGGGGATTCTCCGGAAGGCCATAGGCCCTGCGGCTGAGATCATGAACGGCCTTGATTTGCGGCCAGACATTGTCGAAATGAGCCCGAATACAGTCGGCGCAAAAACCGATGGTGTTGGATATGTTTTTTGCGCTTTTAT
The DNA here is from genome assembly GCA_963706295.1 of uncultured delta proteobacterium. GTDB lineage: Bacteria > Desulfobacterota > Desulfobacteria > Desulfobacterales > UBA11574 > UBA11574. Next base: position 333,384 of record CAVPLW010000009.1, read on the forward strand.
CGCAGGAATTGCATTTACCCATAACAATATAAATTATAATTGATATTTTATGGGATTTCAATTAACAATATTTGGAGATTTATAAGATAACTAACACTCGAACCCATGCCCGAGGCAGGCAAGCCTTGAATCCTTGCCTGTCCCGTTAAATTTTTCGGAGAAAAGGAGCAAAGCGAATTTAACTGGGGAACCCTGGAACCCTTTCTCCCAACGAATCGGGAGAAGAACCACATTGGTTTGATGAATTTACGCTTTAATTTTTTTTGCATCTACCTTATGGTTTTTTCCATATACTCCATCGACTCCGTAAGAGCTGAGATATTGATGATCGATATTCAAACAACCAAACAACGATTGCAGGATCATGTAAAAACGCTGACGATCACCATCGGTGAACGGAGTGTTTTATTGCCCGATAATCTTGAAAAGACCAGAGCCTACATCGAAAAATTCTACCAGGATATCGGTGTCCCGGTTCACTGTGAGCCCTATCCGTATCGGAATTTCACGGTTTCAAATGTCGTGGCCCAAATTTCTTTTTGCAAAAACCCTACGAAATATTATCTTGTTGGTGCGCATTATGATTCGGTGGCCGGTACCGTGGGTGCTGACGATAACGCCAGTGCCGTCGCGGTTCAACTGGAGACGGCACGTCATTTGATGATGCTGAAAGATCACAACGAGCTGGATCTGGCAGTAAAGTTTGTCTCGTTCCCCCTCGAAGAACCGCCGACGTTCGGCACCCGGCACATGGGGAGCAGTGTTTACGCTCACAATGCCTGGAAATCAAACGAACAGATCGACGGCATGATCTGCCTGGAGATGGTCGGTTATACCTGTCCTGATGAGGGCTGCCAGGATTATCCGTTTCCACTGATGTTCCTCGACTACCCCAAACAGGGAAACTTTATCGGCATTGTTGGCAATTTTAAATCCAGAAAATTTACAAATGATTTATTTGAGGCATTTGGCAGGAATCTTGATCTTCCTGTAGTCAAACTGACAGTTCCAGCGGGAGGATTCCTACTTCCTTCTGTTCGACTCAGCGATCATTCTTCATTTTGGCACAGAGGTTACAAGGCTGTCATGGTGACCGATACGGCCTTTTACCGGAACCCCCATTATCACCGGATTTCGGACACTATGGAAAAGCTGGACTATGCCTTCATGGCCGAACTGGTAAAGAGTTTACTTCTATATTTTTGTTCCCACTCCAAGTCATAAAATATAATACCTGAATCTTGTATGAAAATTAATGAAAGCTTCCGGCTCGTGAAAAATTCAGGTAATAAAATAATCATTCTTAGGCAGTGTGTGCCTCAATTACTAGTGAATGGAAGCATTTTTTTAAGTTTTTACTATAAATACTGTAATAAAAGCGTTTTATGTATTGACTTTCTGTTTTTGTTCCTGCATCTTCAAAATAAGCAAAGGTTATTAGACATGAACAATAACAAACAAAGGGAGGGAACAAATGACAAAAGCTGAATTGGTCGAAAAGATAGCTAACGATGCGGGTATTTCAAAGGTTGCAGCTAAAAAGGCATTGGAATCATTTCTTGACGGTATTAAAATAGGCCTGAAGAAAAAAAACAGCAGAGTAACTTTAGTCGGTTTTGGATCATTCAAAAAGGTCTATCGAAAAACCCGAATGGGACGTAATCCACAGACAGGTGAAAAAATCAAGATTAAGGGCAAAAATACTGTTACTTTTAAGGCGGGGAAAAATCTTCAACAATAAATTTTTCGTAGTATTTTTATCGTCTTCTTCAGGGCAAATTCATTTCACAGGATTTGCCTTTTTTTTATCGGTCTTTAGATATATGCAATGGGCAGAGAGAATCCTCGCCTATGGTAAAGGTTAATCCTCTTGCAGTTCCTTTAAACCGGCATAGTCGTCGAGGGCTTCCGGATTTCTCAGAGCATCCTTGTTTAGCACAGACTGGTTGTGGATGGTTTTCTTAACCGCCAGTTCCACTTTCTTCATATTGTGCGTATAAGGAATATCCGGCACAGCCAGAATCTTGGCTGGAACGTGCCTTGGGGAAGCATTGGTACGAATTATTTTTTTTATGGTATCCTTCAGGCCCTCCGTCAATTCATACCCTTGGGCCATCTTAACAAAAAGGATGATACGGACATCTTTTTTCCAATTCTGACCGACGACGATACTGTCTTCAATCTCCTTCAACTGGTCAACCAGCCGATAGATTTCGGCAGTTCCGATCCGGACGCCGCCGGGGTTTAGGGTGGCATCCGAGCGCCCAAATATGACCACACCACCGCGCGCGTTGATTTCGATAAAATCCCCGTGCCGCCAGACATTGGGATATACATCAAAATATGCATCGAGGTATTTTCTGTTGTCCGGATCGTTCCAGAAGTAGATGGGCATGGACGGAAAGGGGGCAGTGCAGACCAGCTCGCCTTGCCGGTTAATTACCGGTTTTCCATTCTCGTCGAAAGCCTCGACTTTCATAGCCAGTCCCCTGCACTGCAGCTCAGCTGCATAGACAGGCCCCATGGGATTACCCAGGGCAAAACAGCCGTTCAGGTCCGTGCCGCCGGAAATGGAAGCCAGCTGGAGATCCGCTTTGACTTCCTTGTAGATGTATTCGAAACCTTCTTTTGAAAGGGGGGAACCTGTGGAAAGCAAGGACTTGAGCGATGAGAGGTCATACGATTTCCCGGGTTTCGCGCCGGTGTTTTGAAGGGCGGCGATGTATCCCGCGCTGGTTCCGAAGATGGTAATTTTTTCATCCTGGGCCATTTTCCACAACGCCTCGGGCTCCGGATGAAAAGGGTTGCCGTCAAACAGAACCAGCGTTGCACCGACGGCCAGAGAACTGACCAGCCAGTTCCACATCATCCAGCCGCATGTGGTAAAGTAAAATATGGTGTCCTCTCGTTTTAAATCGGCATGAAGCATGAGTTCCTTTAGATGGTGGACAAGAATCCCTCCGGCACTCTGAACCATGCATTTTGGAAGGCCGGTGGTGCCCGAGGAATACATGATATAGAGGGGATGGTCAAAGGGGAGTTGCTCGAATTCAATTACAAGACCGGATTCGGGTGATTTGAAATCGTTATAAAGGACCGCATGCGATACGGTGCCGATATCCGGATCTTGCACGGTGTAAGGCACGACGACCACCTTTTCAACGGATGGAAGTTCTTTCAAGATACTTGAAATGCGTTCAAGGCTGTCCAGGCGTTTTCCTTTGAAAAAGTAACCGTCTGCAGTAAAGAGGACTTTGGGCTTGATCTGTCCGAACCGATCCAGAACCCCTTTGATGCCGAAATCAGGGGAGCAGGAAGACCATGTTGCACCCATGCTGGTGGCAGCCAGCATGGCGATAACGGTTTCAGGCATATTCGGCATAAAGCCGACCACCCGATCACCGGTCCGAACCCCTGCTTGCCTTAAAGATCGTGCAACGGATGCCACTTCGTCGTAAAGCTCGGTATAGGTCATCCTCTTGTCAGCCCGATCTTCTCCCTTGAAGATCAGTGCCGTCTGATCGTCCTTGTATCGAAGGAGATTTTCGGCAAAGTTGAGCCTGGCACCTGAAAACCATTTGGCGCCCGGCATTTTGCCGACATCGTCGACGACCCGATCATACGGCGTTGAAGATTTTATTTTTGCGAATTCCCACAAACACGCCCAGAAATCGGGAATGTTTTCAATCGACCATTGGTAAAGGGGTTCGTATTCACTGAAATTTTGGTTGTACGTTTCATTGATGATATTCATGAATCGATACAGGTTTGTGTTTTTAATTCTTTCTTTCGAAGGTGTCCAAAGTAGCTTGGCCATAACATATTTCCTTTAAACCGCTTAACATCAAAAATATTATTCAAATAGGCTTTAATTTATTTAATGGGGGGTCTACAAAAAAATGACAAATCAATTCATTACGCTTTTGACTTTTTTTCTATCTCCAGCTTTTTCAGTTCCTTTCTCATAATCTTTCCAGTAGCGGTCATTGGAAGCTCATTGACGAATTCGATCTCCCGGGGATACTCGTGGGCAGCCAGGCGAATCTTGACAAATTCTTTGATTTCTGCGCCGATCTTCGGGCCGGGCTTTACATCGGGTTTGAGCACGATAAAGGCTTTCACAATTTCGGTTCGTATTTTATCCGGACTTCCCACGGCAGCTGCCATGGCCACGGACGGGTGTTTCATCAGACAATCTTCGATTTCTGCCGGCCCGATCCGGTAACCGGCACTGGTAATCACATCGTCCTTGCGACCCTTGAACCAAAAATACCCGTCTTCGTCTTTTTGGGCCAGATCGCCGGTTAAAAGCCAATCTCCGATAAATTTTTTGCGCGTAGCCTCAGGATTTCGCCAGTACTCCAAAAACATGACCGGATCGGGACGTTTAACGGCGATTTCCCCAACAGTTCCCTCTTGAACCGGGGCGCCCTGGGGATCGACAACGTCAACCCTGTGGCCCGGTATGGCTTTTCCCATGGATCCGGGCCGGATTTCCATGATTTCGGCACAACAGCCCACAATCAGATTGCACTCGGTTTGACCGTAAAATTCGTTGATAGTCAATCCCATGATGTCTCTGCCCCAGTCGAGCAGTTCTTCGCCCAGCGTTTCGCCACCGCTTCCGATGCTGCGCAAGAGGCAATTGTGGCGGCTTCTGGGATCTTTCACCTGGCGCATGAGTTTGAGTGCTGTGGGCGGCATAAATGCATTGCGGATGTTGTGTTTGGCAATGAGATGGAAGGCGGCCTCGGGGTCAAATTTTTTGGCCCGGTGTGCCAGAACGGGTATGCCGTGATGCCAGCTTGGAAAAAGAACATCGATCAGCCCGCCGATCCATGCCCAGTCTGCCGGTGTCCAGAAAAGATCATCTTTTTTCGGAAAGAAATTGTGGGGAAACTCGACACCCGGCAAATGGCCCAGCAGCGTGCGATGGGCATGCAGAGCGCCCTTGGGGGGACCGGTGGTGCCGGAGGTGTAAATGATGAGGGCCGGGTCATCCGCCCTGGTTTTTATGGCTTGAAAATCAGGGGATCCTTTTTCAACCACTTCCCAAAAATTCAGCACTTTTTCAGCTTTTTTTCCATCCGTCACCAGAACGATTTTCAGATTCGGAAGCTTGTCCCATATTTCCATAATCTTCGGCAAGTTTGCCGCATCCGTGACAATGCTTTTGGCCTCGCTGTTCGATAATCGATACGCCAGAGCGTCGGTTCCAAAAAGTGTGAAAAGGGGAATGGCGACGGCCCCGATTTTATAAGCAGAAATATGGCACAGTGCGGTTTCAGGGCATTGGGGCAGCAAAATCCCCAACCGGTCCCCTCGGACGATGCCGTTGGCCTTCAAACCGTTGGCCAATTGATTGGACAGACGCTTTAGATCCCGAAAGAAATAGTTTTCGACCCGTCCATCTTCCTTTTCGTATATCAACGCCAGGCGATCGCATTCCGGCGCCCATTTATCACAGATATCCACGCCGATATTATAGAACTCGGGGATTTCCCATTGAAAAGCATGATACACTTCCTCATAAGTTTTTCCCGGTCGCAACATGTTTTTTCCCTTTTCGCCCATCGCCCGGAGGATGAAAAAGAGGATATACCTGGTCCTGACTCTGCAATGGCCGAAAGAGGGCCTTTCCGCAGAACTATATCATCAGATACTTTTTCTTTATTTCTTCGTTGGTACTGAGTTCTTCAATACTTCCCTGATATCGAATCTTTCCTTTGTCGATTACATAGGCCCGGTCCGACGTCAGGGTGGCGAACTTGATATTTTGTTCGGAGAAAAGAATGGTCTGTCCCATTTTTTTTAGTTTTAAGAGCTGGTTGCCCAGATCTTTTACTACCAAAGGGGCCAGTCCTTCCACAGGCTCATCCAGAAGAAGAAGCTCGGGGTTTCCCATCAGGGTTCTTGATAAAGTGAGCATCTGTTGTTCGCCACCGCTCAACGTGCCGCCATCCTGATGTTGTCTTTCAGCGAGGATCGGGAAAAGTTCATATATTCGTTCGACGGCCCACGGTTCGCCGTCAAAATTTTTAGGAATTTTCTGGCCGAGTAGCAGATTTTCGAGCACCGTGAGATCCGGAAAAATCAAACGATTGTCAGGCACATATCCCATTCCTTTTTGGGCGATGTAATGGGGCGGGCGGCCGCGTAGCTCATCGCCATGAAACCGAATGCTTCCGGATTTCGCAGGGGTCAGACCCATAATACTTCTCATGGTCGTGGTCTTGCCGGCCCCGTTTCGACCCAATAAGCAAACCAGTTCACCGCGGTTTACCGTCAGGGAAACATCAAAAAGGATATGGCTTGTTTCATAGTAGGTATTAATCTGTTGGACGTCCAGTATCATGCTTCCTCTCCGAGGTAAACTTTTTGTGCGGTTTCGTTGGACCTGATTTCTTCCGGGCTGCCTTCAGCGATAATCGAACCCTGATGTAAAACAGTAAGCCGCTTCGCGTATCCGAAGACAACCGACATGTCATGCTCGGTAAATAGAATGGTCAGGCCCATCTCTCGATTCAATCGTTTTACCAGATCCATGGTCTCATGAGTTTCCTCTTTCGACATTCCGGCCGTCGGTTCGTCCAGAAAGAGCAATTCAGGTTTGCTCCCAAGGGCGATGGCCAGTTCCAGTCGTTTTTTGTCTCCCTGGGAAAGGGTTCCGGCAATTCTGTCTGCATGCTCAAAAAGTCCCGCCACCTCGAGGATTTCCAGGGTTTCTTTTTTAGCCAGGCGGTGCGCCGGCGTAAAGAAATTGAGGGTTTTGTTTTGATGGGTCAGAATCGCCTGGCGAATATTCTCATATGTTGTCAGGGCCAGATAAATGTTACTGACCTGAAACGCCCGTGCGATGCCTAAACGGGAAATTCTGTGGGGCGGCCAGTTGGTTATATTTTTCTCCTGAAAGGATATCCTGCCCGAATCAACTTTATAGTAGCCGGTCAAAAGATTGAAAAAAGTGCTTTTTCCCGCGCCGTTCGGGCCGATGATGGCAGAAATCTCCCCGCTCTGCATCTCAAAACTCACATCGTGGGTGGCTTGAAGTCCGCCGAAAGCCTTGTTCAGGTGCTCCACTTTGAGAATTGCCATATTACGATGTCTCCGCGTCCGTAGACCCTTTTGCTTCTGCCGTTAAATCCTTTGTGCCGAAGGTTTTGAACTTTGTCTGGGCCAGACCCAGGACCCCGCCGGGCACAAACAACACAACGGCAATAATCACCAATCCGATGGTTAACGGCCAGTATTCGGTAAAGCCCGTGACAAAGGCAAACAAAAAGGTGTAAATGACCGAGCCGATCATGGGCCCCAAAAAGCCTGCGGGACCGCCGATGACGGTCATAAATACCGGCACGCCGGATTGATGCCAGTTACACAGATCCGGTGCGATGCTCCTGTTGAACGGCCCCAACAGGCCGCCGGCCAAACCCGCGAACATGCCCGCAACGACAAAATTGATGAGCATATATCTTTGAACATTGATACCGATAAACCGGGTTCGTTCGGCATTTTCCCGGATCGCCCGCATGGTATATCCAAACGGTGACTTGCTGATAATCCACATAATGATCAGGGCCGCTGTAACGATTAAAAGGGTGAAATAATAATAGGCGGTAACGTTGATAAGCCAGTCCGGGGGGACGATGCCTTGGAGGCCGTCGTCCCCGCCGGTAAACGAGTACCACTGAAAAACGATATAGTACAACATCTGTCCGAATGCCATGGTCAGAATGGCAAAGTATATCCCGGTCAAGCGGACACAAAAATAACCGATGAGCACCGCAAACAACCCCGCTGTAATCATGGAAACCGCCAGACAGATCGGCAGCGGAACCGAGGTCTTTACCATCAGTAAGCCGGTGGCATAAGCGCCCGCACCGAAATATGCCGCATGCCCGAAGCTGAGCTGACCCATGTAGCCAAAAATCATATTAAAGCTTACTGCGAAAAGCCCTAAAATTAAAATCTCAACAGCCACATGAATCCAGTATTCTCCGATAACCAGGGGCAAAATAAGCGTTGCGATAAAAATCAGCCCGAGCCACCCGTATCTCATCATAAGACCACACCTTGTTGTGTTGACGTTTCGTATTAAGCTCTGGCAGGCGTTCCAAACAACCCCCAGGGCCGTATGATTAATATAAGGGCCGTGACGACAAATATCAGAACCAGGGCGCCTTGGGGCCAAAAAAGGATTGAAAAGGCATACACTTCACCCACAATGATGGCTGCTACAAAAGTGCCCAGAAGGCTTCCAAATCCCCCGATAACCACAACACAAAACGCTTGAATGATAACGGCCATATCCATTCCCAGTGTAATGGATCCCACTGGGGCCTGAACAGCCCCGGCCAGGCCGGCAATGAAAATCCCCAGAGCAAATACACCGGTATAGATCCTGGGAATCGGAATTCCCAGGGCGCTCACCATCTCGCGGCTGAATACCGCGGCCCTGACAATATGGCCGTAACGGGTCTTCTTCAAAAACCACCACAGGCCAAAGGCCACGACAAGTCCGACAGAAATGACGAAAATGAAATAAGAATCGAACGGCGTGTCGAAAATAAAGACGGGGCCGGCCACCAGCGGCGGTCGTTCGATCAGTTTGTCGTCTACTCCCCAGACAATCTTGATCAAATCCCCCAAAACCAGGACCATGGCATAGGTGAGCAGAAGCTGTTCGGGCAAATCGCGGTTGTATACCCGGCGGATCAGCACGACCTCGATAATCCCGCCGAAAGCGGCCAGGGTCAGGGCGGCCAAGGGGATGCTGATCCATAGGGCAAACCCGAAATCCTGCATCAGGAACCAAAACGTGTAGCAAAGGTAGGCCCCGATCAGCCAAAATGTTGCATGGGCAAAATTAAGAATGTTCATCACACCAAAAATAAGGGACAACCCCGAGGCGATGAGGAACAACATCATGCCCCGGGAAAGTCCGCTCATAGACTGCGCAAATATCAAAGAAGCATCCATATGCTTTCCTCGGTTATTTCTCTTTTGATCGGGCTTCGAGAATCTCAGCTTCGGGTCGCCATGAATCCGGGCCTTTGACCTCAACCAGATCATGGTAGATGGGGAAGGGATACGCCGGATCATCCGCCACCACGCCGATGTAAGAGGAGCAACTCAACTGATTGTCAATATCACGGAAAAAAAGCTTGCCTCGAGTCGTATCGACGGTGGCGCCTTTCAATGCGTCCTTTACCTTCTCAGAGTCGATGCTGGCCGCCTTTTCGATACCCTGCTTTAAAACATAGACCGCATCATATTCCATTACGGCCCAGTCGCTCGGATACCGGTTGTACTTGGCCTTAAAGTTCTTCACAAAATCCGCCATCATGGGCACGTCCAGATGGGCAAAGAAGGGGGCCCGGCACAGGCCGATCAGTCCGCGGGTGAGGGTTTTGCTCTGGAGTATCAATTCCGAAACACTGATCAGCGATCCGGGGTAGGGAATTTTGTCGAAAAAGCCATAGGCCTTTGCCTGCTTCATCCAGGCAACGTTGTCTTTGGAAGCGATGGAACCGATGACAAAATCCGGTTTCTGCCCCATGATGGCCGTAATATAAGAGGTAAACTGCGTCTCACCGAGTCTCGGCCAGAATTCCTTTTTCAGTTTTAATTCCGGTGCCATTTGTTTTAAAAGCGCGACAGTATTGTTTTGGGTGGATCGGCCCCATTCATAGTCAGAGGCAATGGTCACATAATTCTTCCACCCTTTCTTTTTGGCGAGTTCCGCGACGCCCAGAACCACGGCCTTGGCCTGCATATAACTGTTGGGAACCACCTGGTAGGTGTACGGGCTGAAATTGACCTGGGTGATGTTTTCCGAGTTGCTGATGGCCGGAATATGAAGAACCTTGTATTCTTTTGCCACCGGTTTGATTGCCGCGGCACAGGCGCTGGAATAGGTCCCCAGGATGGTTCGAACTTTTTCCCGAAGGATCAGATCCTTGGCCTCGCGAACGGCAATGTCCGGTTTGGTCTGGGTGTCACGGATGAAGACTTTGATGGGATGTTTTCCCAAAAAACCACCCTTTCCATTAATCTCTTCTACAGCCAGCTTGATGGCGTCCACACCGTCTTTGCAGTAAAGCGCACCTGTGCCGGTGATCGCCAGATCGACCCCCAGATGATAGGACTCTGCTGCCAGAGTGCGGTCTACATGGAAAAAACCTCCCAGTAGTACAAGAGCACAAGCAACTGCGATTATCTTAAATTTCATCGTTCTTCTCCTCTCATGTTTAATGAGTTAAAATATGAACTGGGTACATTGTTGGCGGAACTTCACGGAGAACGCCGCTCAGGGAAAAATAGTCATTTTTTGATGGATACTATATACCATATCCGCAAAATTGTTCATCACCTCCCTTCTTTAAATAAATTCTGCTTAATCGAAATTTAAGTCGGATAATTCTCCAACCCGGGTTAGTAGGTCAGCACCATGCCCCCATCAAAGAGCAAGTCACCCCCAACAAGATATTTTGCAAATCTTGAAAACCCGAAAACAAAAAGGTTGGCGACCTCGATGGGCGACATCATCTCCTTGATGCGGGAAGCGCCCATCATGACGTCCCTGACAACTTCTTCCGGGGTAATGCCGCGCTGTTTGGCCTGGGCGTCGATCTGGTTTATAGCCAGGGGAGTTTTAACGAAACCGGTACTTAACGTAAAAGAACGAATCTTGCCTTCACCTTCCGCGGAAATGGATTGGCTTAAAGCCCTTAAACCGAACTTGGTAATGTTGTATACCGGCTTGTTTTTTGTGCAAATATGGGCATGAACCGAGGCCATATTGCCGATCACGCCCGTACCGTTGCTGCTTTTTTTCATATGGGGAATGGACAACTTCGAAAGATAAAAAGGGGCTCTGAGCATCAGAGATTGCATTTGATCATATTTTTCCATGGGAAAATTGTCGACGGAATCGATGTGCTGTATTCCGGCGATATTGGCCAGGTACTTGATGGTGCCTACTTTGGCTGCTTCCGATATCGCCGTTTCAATGTCTTCATCCCGGGCAAGGTCGCATTTGATGAAGATCATCTGCCCTCCCATATCGCGGGCCATTTTTTGTGTCTTTCGGCCTTCTTCTTCGTTGATGTCCAGTCCCACGGTTATCAAATTGTTCACAGCCGCAGCAATGGATGTGGCTCTACCGATACCGGTGCCGGAACCGGTGACAAGACAGACATTGTTGCGGTTAAAATTCTTATCTTGAAGAACCAAAATCTCTTCTCTGGCAATTTTCGGTTCTTTTGTATCTGACGGTTTGCTGGTTTCTTCCATGGACCTCCCCCTGAATGTCTGTAAAATTCTTACCGACAATTTTAAGCAGGCGACCTTTTTAAAACAACCCGGACGGTTCCCTTAACTTAGAAGTTGCACTGCAAATTTCAGACCACGACTTGACAACAGGATGTTTAAATTAAAACAGGAATTGCGGCCCAAGATAATTGCTGAATACCATTCATATTTTGTTCACCATATAAAAACATGACGATATTTTACTCGACATATTCCATTGGAAGGTGTATGAAAAATATGTAGCAATTGATCTACATGTAGAAAAGCTGATACATTTTTGGAGGGGCAATTATGATTAAAAAAAATGACCGCCTTGAAAAAGAGGACCTGCAAAAGAGCTTGGAGATATACAAGCTCATATTTGACAGCATCTATAACGGCGCCATCGTAACGGACGTCAACGGGAATATTACGCATTTTAACAAGCCATACGGCGAGTTTCTCAAGGTAAATCCCGAAGACCAGATCGGAAGGCACTGCACCGAATCCGTGGAAAACAGCCGCATGCATATCGTGGCCAAAACAGGACTCCCCGAAATTAACCAGTCCCATCGAATTATGGGGAAAAACATGGTGGTCCAGCGGATACCGATCAAGAAAGACGGCCGGGTGATGGCAGTGTTCGGGCAGGTCATGTTTAAAGATGTGAAAGATGTCAGAAAGCTCGCATCCGAACTCACCCTTTTGGAATCCAAAGTAAAACTCTACGAAGAAGAACTCATCAACCTTCGATCCACCCGTTACACCTTTGACAGCATCATCGGAAAGAGCCAGGCCACAATGTCTTTAAAATTAGAAGCGCTCAGAGCGGCATCCAATAACTTTCCGGTGCTGATTTCCGGTGAAAGCGGTACCGGGAAAGAACTGTTTGCCCAGGCCATCCATCATGCCAGTGCCCGTAAACTCTATCCTTTTGTGCGGATAAACTGTGCGGCGATTCCCAAAGATCTTCTGGAATCAGAACTTTTCGGGTATGAAAAGGGCGCATTTACCGGGGCCGGATCCAGCGGCAAGCCCGGCAAGTTCGAACTGGCCCACAAGGGCACCGTTTTTTTGGATGAGGTGGGGGACTTGCCCCTTGAGATGCAGCCCAAACTGCTTCGGGCAATCGAAGATTATGAGTTTGAGCGGGTGGGCGGCACCAAGGTAATTCGAACCAATTTGCGCGTTATCGCCGCCACAAATCAGAATCTCGAACAAATGCTGGCCGATGGTCGATTTCGCAAAGACCTTTTCTACCGCCTTAACGTAATACCCCTGCACATCCCACCCCTTCGGGAGCGAAAAACAGATATTATTCATGTCGCCCAGTGGATGCTCAAACAAATGGCCGTGGAAGCGAATATCCCCGAAGTAAAACTGGACAAGGCGGCAGAAACTGCTTTGAAGAATCACGAATGGCCGGGAAATGTCCGCGAATTGTCCAATGTGCTCGAAAGGACCATGTCGGCCCTGGAAAGCAGTGTCATCCACCTTCAGGATCTTCCCTTTTATCTGTATCGCAACAGCAAGGAATCCTCTGAACAGAATCGGTCGTCATTAAAAGATTTGCAGGCCAGGACGGAAAAAGAAACCATTCACTATGCCCTGAAAGAAAGCAGCAACAACAAGGCCAAAGCCGCCAGGATGCTGGGAATACACCGCACCTTGCTGTACAAAAAGATGAAAAAATACGATATGCCCCTTGATCGTTAGCCCGGATATTTTACGTGTGCGAGGCGTACAAACCCTTGACCGGAAAAAAATCTTTTCCGAAGAAATAGGTGCTATTTGATTCCCATTGCCGCCTGGGCGATATTAAAACAGTAGTCTCCGATCTTCTCAAAATTCGATAATAGGTCGATAAACACCAGGCCCGGATCAATACTGCAATCACCGGAGCGCAGCCTTGTAATGTGGCCTTGACGCATCTCTTCTCGCATCAAATCGATGCTGTTTTCCATTTCATCGGCCTGTTTCATAAAATTTTCAACCGGACGATGAATTCCCTGTGTTACAAGATCGAGGAAAGCTACGGTCTGTTCAGAGATGGTCTTCAGATCGGCGATGGCATGGCTTGTAAATGACAAATTATTTTCAATGATGCTTTCAGCGAGTTGGGCGATGTTCTCCACGGAATCGCCGATTCTTTCGATATTGTTCGTCATTCTCATCAAACTTGAGATTTCTTTGGCCTGAAACTCGCTGATGTCACTTTCATACATCCGGGTTAAATATGAAGTGATTTCCAGTTGCATATCATCCAGGTAGTTTTCAATACGTTTCCATTTGCTTAAAAGCTTATAATCCCTGTCTTCAATCCGAAGAATCGTATCTTTGAGCGTTCTCGATGCGGTTTCAGACATCCTTTTGATTTCACTCCGGGCCTTGGCCAGAGCGGCGATCGGTGTGTCATCGAACTGGGTGCCGAAATCCGGCAGCCGGAAAAAATCTTCCGGCGCTTCTTCTTTGGGAGACAGCAAAATCGCCACCTTTATCAGCATCGGAAGAAAGATCAGAAAGAACGTTGCGTTGATGACATTGAACAGGGTGTGTCCATTGGCGATGAAACGGGGGATATTGACCAAATCGCCTTCGACGACTTGAGTGACAGGCCCTGAACCCATAAACGTTGTGACAAACTCGATCAAATCGATAAAATACGGAAAGATGATCAGCATAAAAGTGACCCCGATGACATTGAACATCGTGTGAGCCCTTGCGGCTCTGTGGGCGTTGATATTCGAGGAGCCTATGGTAGCCAGTTCAGCAGTGATGGTGGTTCCGATATTTTCGCCCAGAACCAGGGCCATCGCCCCCGGAAACGTCAACAGTCCCTGGGTGGCCAAGGTCATGGTCAAACCGATTGTGGCGGATGAGGATTGAACCAGAATGGTAAGAACAGCGCCGATAAATACGCAAAGTATTAGGCCGCCGGCACTTCCGGGATCAAATTTGGTAAAGAATTGAATGAAGGTGGGATCATTTTTAATGGGAGCCAGCCCATGTTTCATCACCGTCATTCCGAAAAAAAGGAGGCCGAAACCCAAAATGACTTCACCGATATAGCGATATTTTTTTGCCCGGGTGAAGAATTTCAGATAGACGCCGATGGCAATGGCCGGCAGTGCCGCTTCGGTCAGTTTAAAGGCGATTAACTGGGCGGTCACCGTCGTTCCGATATTCGCGCCCAGAATAACCCCAACCGCCTGCTGTAATGTCATCAATCCGGCACTCACGAATCCGATGAGCATGACGGTCGTGGCCGAGGACGATTGAACCATGGCGGTAACGCCCGCTCCGGTGAGACAGCCGATAACCCGGTTCGACGACACCGCCTCCAGAATTTTTTTAATTCGTTTTCCGGCGGACATTTGAAGACCTTCGGTCATCATTTTCATCCCGAGAACAAACAGGCCTAAACCTCCGATGGTTTGAATCAGTACCCTTAAAATACCCATTGTTTCCCCTGAAAAATGTGATTATTTATGTAAAAATGGTGCGCAGTCTTCAAAAAAGGGATATTTCGGATAGAATTTCCCTGCGTTTATGACACAGGCTTAATTGCGTTATAATATAACGGCGAAAACATCCAAGTCAAGACCGGCCTTTCGAGGCATCGATGCATTTCATTTATAGAATAGCTATGAAAATGCATCTGAATCCACTATAATGCAAAATACAACGTCAAGGGGATACCTGCCTTGATTATTAATGGAAAGGTCATATGTTAAGGTAACATACCGTCAAAAAATAACATCAGAAAATGGCTGGAAGAAACCGGCTTTCAAAAATGCTCAGGAGGAAAAATGGACAAACCCGTACTTATAAAAAACATAGCATTCTCAGAACCCCATAATCTCGATGAATTGGTTGCTTATGAAGAGGGACGAGTTGTAAGCAGAACATTTTCTCAAAATTCATCCCTTAGTTTAACTCTGTTTTCATTTGACGAGGGAGAGGGCGTCAGCACGCATACGGCGCCGGGTGATGCAATGGTGCAAATCTTGGATGGTGAGGCGCTTGTTAATATTGATGGAAAAGAAATGACCGTCAGTAAAGGACAGATCGTGGTGATGCCGGCGGACATTCCCCATTCTGTCACCGCTGTAAAACGGTTTAAAATGCTTTTGACCGTGGTAAAAAAGCCTAAAAATATCGAATCTAAGTGAAAACCTACCATCCATTGAATCGCAATCATAAACACTCGCCACCACAATGTGGCATTTAACCATTTGAATTGATTTGCGATACTGTGTAAATAATGTAACAGTTCTTTGTGTAATTTACCCCACAATTACATAGTATTTTATGTGATTCAGACAGGTTGCATTCCCTCTCTAATTGATGTAACTGTTTAATATCTTTAACATATCTATCATTTTAAATATAACCATTTGATATTGCATAATTATTGCATAAAGCTAAATAATTAAATTTATTTAAAGCACAAAAACCAAATCCCAGAAAATTGAATGACGGAAAACTAAAGGTTAAAGGGATAAATTATGATTAAATTAGGGCCGACGTCCGGAGAGATGAGAGCAATGTCAGATGACGACATTTTTTTATCCCGTTTGAAACTTCTTATTATCATGGCCAGGGCTTATTTAAAAGACTTTCCCATTGGAAAGTATCGAAAATCCGCCATCATCGAAAACGCCCACCACATTTTTTATCATTCCCTGAAATTGGTCAGCAAAACAGCCTTTTTCAAAGACCACGATTTAAAAACGCAGTCGGGCATTACTTCCGGGGGTGAGACAAAGGAAGAGTATGTGTTTCATCAAAGAGTTCAGCTTCTTTCAGTTATGGCGAAAGCACTGGCTGAAGATCGCCTGACAGGGAATTTCAGGAAAAAGGCCCTTCAAGATAATTTGGATAGAATCTGCGAGACACTGACATTCAACTTCCACATTAAAGATGTGGACTTTCTTAAAGTGGCTTGAGCAATATATAATTTTTTTCAATAAAAGCGGTGTTAAATCAGTACACACCTTCATCCACATTTTCCATCAAATATTCCTGATCTTCTTTGGTACGTGCAAATACCCCTATATTTCCGAGTCGGACATTCTTCAGTCCGGTTGCCTTAACCCGGTGATATGCTTCTACCATTTCCGTGACGGAAGGACTTTTATACGCCTTCATGCGATATTCAGGGAAAAAGGCCAGAATGGTAAACGGAATCGAAGCATCAACTGCGATGAGGCTCTGCGCAATGCTCTCAAGTTCATCGCTTTCGACCAAACCGGGGATAAAAAGGGACAAAACTTCCAGGACAAATCCTCGCTCGAGGATTTCTTTTGGCAACTTCAATATATTTTCATTGGAACATCCGGTTAGCCATTTGTGCTTATCATTGTCATACGCTTTGATATCGAGCCAAAAGGCATCCACACCTGAATCTTTTAAATAATCGAGGTTGTTCAGTGTAAGCCCGTAACCATTGGTTTCGATGAGCACCCATAGCCGAGTGTGCTGATGAATTAGGCGTGCACATTCTCCATAGAATTCGGGGTTGCAGGTCAAATCGCCGCCGGTAAACCCTACAATATTCCTTACAGGACCGAACCCCTGGGGACCTAACGCAATGGATTCAGGATTGAGTATTCCAGGACAAGAACTGGATCGCTTTCCGTAAAGGATGCAACTCCCGCAGCATCGACAGGTATCATGGGCATGCCAGGCAGTTGCTTTTTCACGAGGTTCTTTCAGGGTCACCGATTTCTCATAATCAATGGCTTCTCTTAAAATATCATCCGGAGAATACCAGTTGCCGTTTTTTACTTTGCTGAAATACCAGGAATGGCATTTGCGGCACGAAAAATTACATCCCGACTGATAAATAGAAAGATAGTTTTCAGGGCGCGACAGATGAATGGCGGTGATCAGTCGATACGGTTGGCGGTTTTTATATTTTAATGTCACCTGGCAAGCCGGTAAATGCTTTCCGCTGACCTCGACCAGACAGTCCCCTTGAGAAAACCCCTGTTCTTTTAATCTGCAAATATTGAAATCCATATTGTCTTAAAAAAATAATGCCATGGTAAGTTTGAAGATACAATTCCAAGATTCTCAATGAACCCAAAATGCCTGAAAACACCTTTCCTGTTAATACGCCGATTCCGATTTTAAGCCTCAGCCCTTTTTTATGTTCAAAAAAAAATTAGCAAAGCACTTCCTTACAATACAAACAACGACAGGCGAATTTCAATGATGAAATAAATCTATAAAACTTTATTTTACTGAATCGTAAGGCGGGTCAATACATCACTTGACAGATTGTTATCTCTTGATATCTAAAAACACAATCTTACGGCTTTTAAAAAACGTATAGACAACTTAGCAGCTATTGGCAATTGAAACTTATTTGCGTTATGTTGGAGTAACCACAAGAATTGAAACAGGTCCGATTCGTGTGATCACCATTACATATCACCGCTAACCTTTTTTTCGCTTTTTGAACATATCACAAATTCAGATATTAAAGAATTATAGCAGTAAGGGGCGATCAGGAAGCTTCAGGTCTCTTGGATCTGGGGAGGAAAAACGAAAGCACAAGGCAGATGACGATGCCGAACAGACAGATCAAAAAAGCGTTCCTGAATCCCGACAGCGGGTAAAGATCGCCGACACGGCTGGTCCGGTCCAGGATGGCGCCCGTTAGGACCTGAAAAACGGCAACACCGAGAAATGGCGCCGGGTTGAGCATGCCTGAGATCAAGCCCAGAATTTCCGAAGGTATGGTCTCCTGGACGATCCCCCACAGCGTGCTGATGAACCCGCCCGTGGCAATACCCATCACCAGCAACATCATAGAAAGGCCGGCTGTCCCCAGCTGACTGAAAAAGAAAATGATTCCCACCCATGTCAGGGTATACGCGGTCAGAATTACGATCAGGGTGTTTCCCTTGTTGAGTGAAAACCGGTCGGTCAGCCAGCCGAAAAAGGGGGCGCCGATGATCACGCCCACGGGGATCAGCATGTTCAGCTTGCTGGCAAAGATACGTTCGATTCCAAGAACTGTCATCAGAAACGGCGTTGCCCAGAGCCCCTGCAGAGTTATCAGGGTGCCGTAAATACCGAAAAAGATCATCGCAATGATCCAGAACCGCCCGGATGCCAGTACCTTTGCGACTTTTGCTCTTGAACCCGGATTGCTCCCAGAGGCTGAGGCAGAATTCACCTGAACCGGTTCGGATGGACGTGCGTAATCCCGGGTGAACAGCAGCGTGACAAATGCCAGCCCCAGAGTGATCCCGCCGATCAGGAAAAATGTTTTCCGCCATCCCCAGGTAGCAGCCGTCCAGGCAAGGGGCGTGGTGGCAATCACAGCCCCGAAATTGCCCATGGACATAAGCAGGCCGATCATGGTGGCAAATTCATTCTTTCTGAACCACAGGGAAATGGCCTTGACCGCCGGTACATACACGCCGCCCACGCCGAGTCCGATAAGCGCCCGTCCCACCGAAGCCCAGCCGATGTTCGGTGCCATACCGAAAAGAAAGCAACCTGCCGCGGCCACCATGGACCAGTAGGCGATAACTCGCCGGGGTCCGAGCCGGTCCGAGAGGTATCCCACAAGCGGCTGCTCAAAGGCATAGATATAAAAATACATGGACGACATGAAACCCAGCGCCGTTGCATTTGTGTGAAAGTCTTCTAAAAGGTCCGAGACAATAACCGATGTGGATACCCTGTGGAAATAGACGAAAAAGTACACCAGGCAGATAACAGAAAAAACCATCCAGCGATGGGGATTGCGGTATGGATAGGGGGTATGGTTGTTCATTCAATTTTCCCTAATATCAAATATCAGATCCGTTTAGATATAACGGTTTAAGGTTTTTCTCCAATCTGCGGAGGTTCTCAGCAACGACTTTCAAAATTCCCCTCATGGAGACATCCGTGGAGCCGGCAATATGAGGCGTGGCCATAACGTTATAATTAAAAATCGGATCATTCGGATCCGGTGGCTCCTCCCAGAAAACATCCAGGCCGGCACCGGCAATTTTTCCGGATGCGAGGGCGTCTTCCAATGCATCACGGTTCACCAAACCACCTCTGGAAAGGTTGATTAAAAAAGCTCCCTTTTTCATGAATGAAAAAGTGTTGTGGTCAATAAGGTTCCTGCTCTCAGCCGTCATCGGCAGACACAAAATCACAAAATCAGATCTTGACAGCAATTCTTTGAGGTCTTCAATCCCCCCGACCCAATCCATTCCCAGTTTTTCCATGGCGTCTTTAGGATTATATCTTTTGATACCGATTAGGTGAACACCAAAGGCTTTTAACCTTTTTACCAGAGCACGTCCTATTCCACCGAGACCGATGAGCCCTATGGTTTTGCCGCCCAAAGCCTTTCCCCGGGGTTGGCCCATACTCTGCTCTGCCAAGCTTTTTGACATTCCCCGAACATCCCTGGAAAGACCTATTATCATATAGATGCCCAATTCAGCCACTGAATCGGCATTTCCGGAGATATCTGCGGGCACATTGGCAACTTGTATATTGAACCTTTGTGCCGCATCCAGATCAACCATCTCAAGCCCTGAACCGCATTGCTGGATCAGTCGCAATTGGTCTCCGGTTTCAAGCAACTCCTGTGATACCGGACACATGGTGGGGATCAATACATCGAAGCCTTTTAGCGTATCGACAGCAAAACGACCGGCGGCCTCGAAGTGGTGCTCAGGCATTTCAGCCCGGATCAATCCTAAAAATCCGCCCCAGGCATTCTCCGGTGCAGCAAAGAGAATCTTCATTGATTACCTCTGATTTCATCTGGCGATTTCATAGTCTTAAGGTCGGGGTTTAGCATAAAACATTCAGACACATTGAGATTACCTCAATTCCTATTTATCCTAAAATACGTTAGAGTTATCTGAAATCTTAACGGGCGTTTCAGCGGCGAGGCTTTGCCGAATCCGTCTGAAAGCGCAATGCTATATTCGCTTGTTTCATTTTCCACAAAGTATGGGCCAGCCATATTTTGAACGCAAAAGTTGTTCCCCAAAGATCCGCAACAGCTTACTTTCATTCGGGTCACTTAAGACAGGGGACTTCCGGGACACCCTCAAATATTAAGATTCTTGAATATATTAGTGGAAACTTATATTTTTAGGGGCGTCCCGCAAAACGCACGCAAAACGCAATAAGTAGACGATCAGCGTTTATCTCCGCTTAGCGAAGTTTATCCCTCAACCGAACTCCGGTCGCCATTTATGAGGCTGCACCGTTCGCTTTATGCTACGGCCTGCGGCTTTGGCAAAGCACCCCTGACTGGGTAAGACCCGCTATTTCTTCGAGCCGTCTCGGTACCGTGTCGGAGCAAGTTCGGCCTGCGTGTTACCACACAAACCCGCCCCCAGCCTACTTATCCAAAAGGGCAACTGATAAGACAACTTCCTTTCAGGTTGATAGATAACGGTCTCGCAACCTCGCACACTTGTTTATGGACATGCCAGATATCCCCCACAATTTTAAATCTCAGAATGCTACCCGAACCTTCTTTGAGCTGGTGATACAAAGTTTTAAATCTCCGTTGTGTTAATTCTGTTATTTTAGATGATCTTCCGTATATAATGAGAGTTCGATCATCCGTTCGAGAAGCTCGTCCGTCTGAAGGCCCGGGAAATTGTAAAAAACCAGTTCTTTGCAGAACAGGCGACAAATATAGCGTAGCTTGCGGCTCTTTTGCTTGCCTGCATACACGAAGTCTCTATGACCGTTGTTAATGACAATGACGTTCTTTTCCACATCGAATCTTGAACGCCACATCTCCGACGGTGCCCGACGATAAGTATAGCCTGGAAGCCCTTTGCGCGATCCTCCTGTCACGGCGGATTGATCAACAAGCGAATCAGTAACGGTGATCAACGCCTCATCTTTGCATTCGATCTCTCCCTGACAAACGATAAGCCTTAATGTGGTCAGGCCTGGTTCCGGAGGAGCAATAAAAACGACGGATTCACCATCGTGGTTCAATAGTTGACCTTCTCCGTCAACGATTTCCCACCGATATAGCAGATCCTTCCAAACGGTTCGCCGCGCGCGATCCCGGCAAACAGCTCGATATTTCTTGCGTCTGTCAACCGGAACAACGCTCGAGTTCGGAGAAATCAGCACACTGAACAGGGGACCGGCATATTCATAGAACTCTTTACGTCCCTCTTGGCTGTCGTCATATTCAAAGGCGGTTTCAAGCATCTCACTTTCCCTGTCTTTTAGACCCGGAGCAGAGCCTGTTTCCGACGCTAAAGAAAAAAGAGCGTCTGTCTTCTTTTTACTTTTTCTGCCATGAATATCGAACCAGTCATATTCCTCTTGAGGAAGACGCAGAAACGCCTCCTTGAGAGCACGTTGAACCTTGCGCAAAATTCGTCGACTGGACCGTTCTTCTTCCGCCTTGCGCTGTTCTTCGATCATTTGTTGCAGCTGATTTTCAACCGGCTCCAATGCACGACATAAAGCGTCAAACTTCTCATCACGAATGATACCTTGTCGCGTCCCTGGCGTAAGGTTTAAAAATGTTGCGTCAAGAATGCCTTGTAGATAACCCGCGGTCCACGGTTCCTTCTGAAAATTCTCGATATCTGTAATCGATGGCAAAATCCGTGTGCCGCGTCGATACAATCCAATCTGGTTGGCTGAACCGGGATCGCTGAGGTACAGTTCCAGGTAAATATCACCCGGAGCGCCCTCGGCAGGTTTGAGGCCATGGAGCAAGCGCCCGGTGAACTGACGAGGAACCACAATATACTCTGCCCGGCCTGACCGATCCACGACCTTTATCTGTACCCCCGATTCTTTGATCCGGTCTCTGAGTTCAGCCGAAAGATACCGCTGGATCTTCTCCCCCGTAAGAGATCGCAGCCCCGGCAACAAGGGATATATTGTCAAATCTGTTCCTTTGAAAGGAATCAACATACGTTTCTTGGAAACCGTGAAGTTCGGTGAGTCTTTGGTCATGGTCATTTCGTATGTGTTTCCATCGACTCCGCAAGAGGTGATACTAAGGTTCCGGCCAACTGTCCAAAAGCTTAAAAGACCGATCCCGAATTCGCCTTGGATCCCCTTTACGCCTTCGGCTTTCAATCGCTGTTTGATGGAATCACAAATGTGGGTCGCCACATGATGAAAATTGGGCAACCCATTTCCATCTTTTAAGATTCCTTCACCGTCGTCACTGATCTTGAGATAAAATTCTCCCTTCTTCTTTCCTCTGGAAATGACGATTTGTCTGGCCCGAGCATCAATGCTGTTTTCCACGAACTCAGCCACCGCTTTCAGCGGATTGGTTTGCGAACTGGCAATGATGCTGATCGCATTCCAGTGATCTGCGATACGCAGCTTTCCTGCAGGTGCTTTCTTTTTTTTATTTTTTCGAACCGATCTCGTCACGTTTGACCTCTCAATGTCGCTGTGTTTTGATAAAATCGTGTAACGATATTATTTTTGATATCCAGTTTCAAGCGTTTTAGCAATTGCAACTTGAATTCACCATTTCAGATTTTTTTTAATCGGTATCAATGCAAAAGCAAAACCCCACCTCTCTGCTTGAGAAACGGGGTTTATTTATATCCAGATCATAGCTCCCTCATTGTTTGAGTTAAGAGCATTATTAATGATTTTGAGCTATTATTACAAACTTCCCTTTATAGTCAAGGTTTAAGGTAAAAGGGTAATCGATTCGCCAAAAAGTTGGGAAGATCACGGCTTGTATGGTAAGGTGTTCGTTAGTCTGGTAGGGTTAAAAGAGACGAATGGAAAGAATCAATATTGAGGAATATTAGTTAGAGGGAAATAATGGATAAAGATCATATTTGTTAGTGTCAGATACATTAAGTAAACTAATAATTTTATTCTGTATGGTTTTAAAATATTTAAGGGTGCTATTCCTCATTTCGTATATTGATAACTTGTCGCCATTATATCTTGCATTTACTGAATCATCTTGAAGGTGTCGATATGTATTATATGTCGATCTTAAGTTTTGATCTTCTCGTATTTTTTGTTGTAATGTTGAGTGATTTGTTATGTGTTCATTTTTTTTATCGGCTAAATATGCTTGGACGAAATGTAACGCCATGTAAAAAATTATTGTTATACACCAATCGGTATAATTTGAAGGATTGGGATTAGATAAGTGAGATAATGCGTTATAGTTATGATTAATAATTTGTAAGTGTTTATTAGAATTCGGCATTGACCTACTGTTCAAAATACAAAATATTTTTATTCTTAATAAAAGTATCAAGGTCTTTCTGAATCTGAAAATGATAAATAGAAAATTGAAACTGTTTGTTTGGATACATATCAAACATTTTCATTTCAACTCTATATATTTTTTCTCTGGTTTCAACATCTCTTTTATTAAGAATTGTTATGAAATGTTTGATATTGGAGATAGATTCACAGACAATTGCCTTCACGCTTAGCAAACCATGAATAAGCTCTAAATATGTATATTCTGAAAAATCATCTAGTGTTATTCCTGCACACCCTGTCGCCTCTATGAAGTTGCCTTTTGTTTCAACAATCGTAAACGTTCCTTCAACTTCAGTTGAGTCATCTGCTTCAAAATAATTATCCCAAATGTTATTTATCCATACTACATTTTCACAGAATTCAGGATCTGAATGACAATATTCTATGATATTAGATACAAACTTTTCTTTTCGTTTATGCTCAAAACTTAGATCCTGACCCGAATGCCAATTGACTATAATATTATATTTCCAAGCTGTTTTAGAATGTTCTACTGGGTTCGAGGTATCAATTTCTATAGGTTCCTTACTTGATGTATCTGTTTCAATTACTTTGATCATTGTATAACCTTTATCATTTAAAATATAGAGACAATATACTTTCTAACTCATCGGGAATGAAATTAAAAAAGCGATCAATATCTTTCAAAAGGAAATTAGTGTCTGGACTTTCTTGAACCGATAACGTGTTTATATCGCTGATAATGTGTAGTATCGGTGTTTGTTCTTTGTCCAATAACTGAGTCGACTTCAGTTTTACCCATGAGTTTATATTGAATTTTTTAAATTGGTATTTTTTTAATGAGTGTAATTCAAAAGAACTAACCTTGTTAAAAGGTTCAGCTTGATATTTTTTATCGCAGAATGTATCCGCAATAAACTGCGCTGGTGTACTATTTTTTATTTTAGTAGCCCTATCAATTACATAGGCTAATCTTTGTATTCTAATATTTTTTTTCTTTTTATATAATCTAAAAAATTGTCTTGCGAAATTTCCGAAATCTAACGCATCAGTATCTTTGATGGGAGACAAATCAGGGCGAATATAGATCAAATTGGTTCTATCAAGTGAAACTTCAAGTTGCCAATTTCCTTCTTGAGATTTTAATATAAATCTTGGGATTGCAGCAGGAGCATCTTGTGGAATGGACGCACTGAATAACTCGCCATTAAACTTATTTCCCGATAATTCCTGATAAAGATTGAGATTAGAGTTTTACTTTATAAACGCTAATCGGTTCATTGATACCCTTAACGGTCACCGGGGGCAGGGCTTCAACGTCTATTTTATCCGATAGCTTTTGAAACGTCATATGGCTGATAAGGATTTCGCCGCCATTTGCGATGCCTTGGAGTCTTGCGGCAATATTGACCGGCATACCTATGGAGGTATACTCCTTGATTCTCAATGAACCTAAAATGCCTGAAAACACCTTCCCCGTTGATACGCCGATTCCGATTTTAAGCCTCAGCCCATTTTTTTCTTGAAGTTTCTTATCAATTTCCATTGCTTTTCTCTGCATGGCCATGGCTGTTTTCACCGCATGGATCGCATGATCATCATGTGCGACAGGGGCGCCGAAAACCACCATAATGCTGTCTCCGATATGCTTGTCCACGACGCCATTATGCTTATAGACAATCTCTCCCAAAGGCGCAAAATAGTCATTGTTTAAAAAAGACGCGAGTTTGTCCGGTGGGACATGCTGTGACATCCGCGTAAAGCCACGAATATCGGAAAAAAGGACCGACACCTCATGAAATGACGGTTTCAGAACTCCCTGTGCGCTTTCAATCTTTTTGTAAACCTGCTCGGACACAAACTGTTTTAAACGCTTCCGCACATTGATTGTGCGAATTTTGGCCCTGAGTTCCACATTGTCAAACGGTTTGGTCAAAAAACCGTCAATCCCGTCATTGGTCGCCTGAATCGCCGCTTCCATGGTCGTATATCCGGTGAGTATGATTCGAGTGATCTCCGGATTCATGGACCCAATTGCGGAAAGCGTTTCAAGGCCATTCAATCCGGGCATCTTATAATCTGAAATGACCGTTGCAACTTCAAAAAGATTTTTTTTGACGAACGCTATACCGATATCACCGTTTTCAGCGGTATAGGTTTCATAAGGTTCGTTTTTTAGGGCGCGAACAACGGACCGTCGGATGCCTTCTTCGTCATCAATAAAAAGTAATTTGTCCATGTCCCTAGATGTCCTTTTTATTTTGCTTTGAAAAACCTGGTCCTTCCCAGCAATGCGGAATCCTCGGTGGGCCTTGCCTGTCCCGCATTTCGGGAGATAGAGCTCTTCGGCTCTGTATTAAGAATTGCTGCAAAAGTTTGAAGTGAACTAAAGTTTAAAGTGAGCTAAAGTTAAGGAATTCTGCCAATTATATAAAATCAGCGGAGCGAAGCGACTCCATAACTTTAGGCGCTTTAGATCACTTTAGACACTTTTAACTTGTATGGCTTTAAGAAAAACAGCCCCTTTCAGGGCAAAAAAAGCCCGATCCCTTGGGCTAGAATTCTTTGCATTATTCACCTTACATCCATCAAAATTCATGCCAAATTCCGCCGGTTCAATATCCAGTGAAATTGTTAAGACAAATTTTTGCATATCACACTCGAAAACCCTTATTTCATGGACAGTTGCGATCATTATAATTTTATACGTAAAGAATGTTAATTCCGGAATAAGATCAAAGGATAAAATCTAAAAAGGCAGCGTGCACAAAAAGCAGGGCATACATGCACATTTTTTTGTGCATTTTATAGTTCCCAAAAAACGGATTTATTCTGCGGCTAAAAAGGAATGTTATTCTGAGAAAGTCTATAAGGTGAAAATTTTGATTTTTGCTGCGGAAAGAATGTTGTGATATTCATTTCTTTGTGGTATCTAAAAACAAATGGTTATAAACACTACTGATCCTTGTATTAAAAATTTAATGACCATATCATGCACGAATCCAAGACCGATCCAGTCATCCAACACAATTCTCTTTCAATTCAAGGAAATAAAAATGCCCGGTCATATCTTGGAGTCCATCCATCGATTGGCACACTTTGCCGCTAACGTGTATCTGAAAAAAGCGCATTTAATCCTTTAACTATAAGGTTGATGCTTTCAGATACAGAAAGGAGAAATGTCATGTCGCCACAGATTTCCTTTACAAAGTATGAAAATGAAGTTCTTCCCGACTTCAGGAAAAAACTCAACCTTGCGGAATCCACTGAAGATGTCATCAATTTTTTCGGCCAAACCATCACGGAATTATGTAACAGTATTTTTGAGGGTAAAATCGATATTGATTATGAAGATATCACCCTTCTTTTGGACCATGAACCCCATTACAAGATAAACAAAAGGCTATTTAATTCAGATGAGTTCACCTCTGTCTGGAATACTTCAGATCTATCCAGGGTCATTGGCCGCTTTGCAAAATCTGCAATGAACCGCTACAAACGCCTTGAAAAATATTCAGAAACAACCGACACAAAAATCAGGAAATAAGGTCTTGATACTTACCTATTTAAGAGGTTGAAGAGTTTTTAAGTTTTGAATGTTAGCCTTCGACATGGAGAGCCCATGCCTTTGCTTCCAACCAGGAGCACACATCTATTGAGACCTTTGAAAAACGTATATTTTTGTTCGAGTTCAAGGAAGGCGAAAATTTTAACCACAGGAATACTTCAAGTATTTCGAGGATTAAGATTTGAGCCTGACACAGAAATCGGGCAAAAAGGGGCGTTTTCCAAAGGTGCTCTTATTTATGGATGGGCAATAGGCAACTCCACCGCATAGTCATCAAGCTGCGGAACTTTCTTGATCAAGCCTTGTTTTTTAAGGAACTCTGCAAAGCGCTGATACCGGGCGTGATCCAGTGCACCCGGGCGAAGCGCAAAGCGGGGAAGTGTATCCCGCCACGCCAGACGATTCAGCTGATTATCCAGATCCTTTCGCCCCCGAATAAATAATTTCCAGCTTTCGTCCGGATGGTTGACCAAAAACTGGACACCTTCTTCCAATGCATCAACGAACTTTCTGAATTTTAACGCTTTGACATCATCACGACGAGCAACCAGTATCAATTCATCATAAGAAGGAATGCCGTATTCCTCGACATAAAAAGCACGTCCCGGCCGTCCTTCAATGTCCATTTGGTTCAGTTCGAAATTCCGAAAAGCACCGATAACCGCGTCTGTGCTTTTCGAAAAAAGAGATGGAGACAACGAAAAATTGACATTGACCAGTTTTACGGTGTCCAGAGACAGGCCCTGGCTTTCAAGCATGACCTTGAGAATAACGGTTTCAAATCCACCGATTGAATACCCCACGGTTTTACCTTTCAGTTGAGCAAGATTTCTTATATCACTGTCTGCCAGCACCACCAGCGTATTTAAAGGCGTTGCAACGAGGGTTGCAATTCGTACCAGTGGTAATCCTTGATCCACATGAAGATAATGCTGGGGTTGGTAGGAAACCGCAATATCTGCGTTTTTGGCAGCAACAAGTTTTGGAGGATCATTCGGGTTTGAAGGAACCTGGAAGCTGACATCCAGCCCCTGCCGGCTGAAAAATCCTTTTTCTAGAGCGATGAAGAGCGGCCCATGATCCGGATTGACGAACCAGTCGAGTACAACTGTCATTTTTTCTGATGCGGCTAAAGGTTTTGAAACGCCACCCAACACGGCTGCCACGATGAAAAATACGATAAGATATTTATGTTTCATAGGTGACTATCCTCCTTTTTATTTCCTTCTTTTTGCCAGTAAACGATTTTGATCATTGCCCTGTCCACTAAAAAGTATAGCATCAGGGAAACGATACACAAAAGAGAAAGTGCTGCAAACATGACATCGATTTGCATGCGGGCATTGGCGTGAAGCATATAAAATCCGAGGCCTCTGCTGGACCCAACCCATTCACCCACAACGGCACCAATGGGCGCAACAGCCGTCGCAACCCGTAAACCCGAAGCAAAGGCCGGAAGCGCCGCAGGAATCCTGACATGCCGGATAATTGCCATGGGTTTCGCATTCATCACTTGTGCAAGTTCCAGCCACTCGGGCTCGGTGCTGCGCATTCCATCGTAGAACGCTGCGGTCACCGGGAAAAAAATAATCAGAACAGCCATTGCAATCTTTGAACTCATGCCGTAACCCAGCCACAGGACGAGAAGTGGGGCAAGGGCAAATACCGGAATCGCCTGACTGATAACAAGAACAGGTAACAACCAACGTTTTAAAGATCGAGAAGCAATCATAACAAGAGCATTTGAAACACCCAACAGTGTTCCAATCAGCAATCCGGCAACAATTTCCAACAACGTTATCATGGCATGTTCGAATAAAGGGCCTGTGTGAGACAAAGCAGCTTCAGCGACGCTCATGGGTCCGGGCAATATATAAGCGGGCACGCCGGTCACGAGAACAATCGCCTGCCATATCAGCACCAATCCGAACAAAATGACTATGGAACGGATAAAGGTCATGAGTTGTCTCTGCCTTCCAGCCGCTCAAGTAATGTTGCCTGCATGGAAATGATGGCCGGATCACCGGGCTTACGCGGAGGAGAACCGGGCGGAATCAATGCATCGCTCAGTTTTGCAGGTCTACCGGTCATCACGAATATCCGATGTCCAAGACGAAGCGCCTCAAGTGGATCATGGGTCACCATCAACACGGTTGCTCCTTCAACCAACCTTGCCGACAAATCCTGAAGCTTTAGTCTTGTCAATGCATCAAGTGCTGAAAACGGTTCATCCATGAGGATGACCGATCGCTCTTCCATCAGTGTTCGCAACAGCGCCACGCGTTGGCGCATGCCGCCGGAAAGGGATGAAGGAAGTACGTTTGCATATTCACCCAATCCTGCATCTTCGAGCAACGACATCGCCATTGAACGCTTTTTGGCAGTCATTTCACCCCGCAAACGTGCCCCAAAACAGACATTATCCACAACGCTCAGCCAGGGCAGCAACAGATCTTTTTGAGACATCCAGGCAGTCAGTCCTTTATGATTGTTACCGTTACTAAAATGAATTCGTCCGGAAAGTCCCTCTCGAAGGGTTCCTGAAATCAATCTGAGCAATGTAGACTTTCCACAACCACTGGGTCCGATAAGGCATGTCCACTGACCGCCTTTTACAGTAAAATTTAAGGAACGAAAGATCTGCTCGCCGGGATATGCAAAGGACACCTGTTCCAATGTTACGCTCGGAGCAGCCGGACGTCCCTCAAATCTTGTGTCGATTTTCGTGCTGTGATGCATGGTTCACCGGTAATACTGCCGAAACTTTGATTAGGGTTGGTGTTGAATGCCGGTGAGCAGGAAGGAACACTAACAATGGGATGGTATCAACTTCCCTACGCCGGCATGATCCGGATCAGGTTCCAGGGGTCGAGACTTATAGCCTCCTCTCAGCCGAATTTGCATCGGCTCCCCCAGTGACGTATTGTGTAACTGCTAACACGAGTTGCCCTGTTTGTCAAATAATAGAAAAAACAGACGCATTCCGACTTTAACAGTTAATATTAACTTGCAATTTTCCATTCCTGCTGTTAAATATCTTAATTAATTCCGGCTGGGGGTGTTCTGATTTTATTACAGAACTGAGAGCATACCCTTTGAACCTGATACAGTTAGCACTGTCGTAGGGAAATCGGAGAACCGTTCATCACATTTTTTACTCCGCCATTCTTTTTATCGTTCTTCAATTCCCCATCGACATTTAAAATTATACCCTTAAATAGAGCTCTCTCTATATAACAAGAAACCATCAACAAAAACACAACATATTAAACACATAGTAATAGTTTAGTCCTCTGAAACTAACCGACTTCAGAGGAGCTTCAGGTGTGATTAAATTTTTGACTGGAAGCTGTCTGACCCGCCTGCCACGTAAGGCACGAGCGGGCAGGGTGGATTAGGGATCGTTTTGAAAGAACCACAAGCGATTTAACTTAATGGATTAAACCTCTCGTTAAAACAGAGATCTTTATGAGTAGTCCGGGCCGGTTCTTTCATTACGAGCCCTTATCCACGAGTTCTTTCAGCAAAAATTTAATTATACCTGAAGCGGTAATGTGTTCGAAGGCCAAGGTGTTACAACACACGAAATATTGAAATGATTTTGTGACATTTTTTTTGATTCAATCGTGCCAGGAGGTTTTTCATGCGAGTCGCCCTTACCATTGCAGGTTCGGATTCATCAGGCGGTGCGGGAATCCAGGCTGATCTAAAAACATTTCAGGCACACGGCGTTTTCGGTATGAGTGCCGTCACTGCAGTAACCGTCCAGAATACTCAAAAAGTTTATGATATTCAGGAGATGCACCCCAAAATTGTCCATGATCAGATTACCTGTCTCTTTGACGACATTGAAATTCATGCCGTAAAAATCGGAATGGTCTCCAGTATCGAGCTGATTCAGGCAATCGCAAAAGCTTTAAAAACCGTAAAGCCGCCGGCAATCGTTCTCGATCCGGTAATGATTTCCAAAAGCGGATATCGCCTGCTGAATCAGGATGCCCAGGATGCCTTAATACAACATCTTTTTCCGTTGGCGGAAGTCATCACACCCAACATTTATGAAGCTCAAGCGCTCATTGACAAAAAAATCAACAATATCGATGATATGAAAAGTGCTGCGCTTGACATCCTGAAACTTGGGGCAAAAAAGGTGGTCGTCAAAGGGGGCCATCTTGAAGAAGACCGTGCCACGGACATTCTCTACGACGGCCAGGAATTTAAGAGGCTTCAAAGCCGCTGGGTGGAAACAAAAAATACCCACGGCACCGGCTGCACATTTTCTTCGGCCATTGCGGCCAATATCGCTTTGGGTAAAAATTTTTTTGAAGCCGTTACCCTTGCCAAGGCATACATCACCGGCGCCATCGAACATGCGTTGTCCATTGGAAAAGGCCATGGTCCCACCCATCATTTTTTTGATTTATATGCCAAGGCGGGGTTAATCTGAATTTTTTGTAACACTTTAGCTTTTTGAAAACATTACCGCTTCAGGTATGATTAAATTTTTGCTGAAAGAAAGGATATTATATGCCGTCCGATAACCGGTTAAAGCATTTCGAAAAGTCCGGTTTTCGCCGATTTTTCCGCCAGATGGGACCCGCTTGGATTGTTAGCGCGGTAGCCTGTGGACCGGCCACCATGGCCAGTGTCTCCATTGCCGGCGCGCATTACGGATACCAGTTGTTATGGGTAGTGGTTTTAAGCGCCCTTTTGGCTTTTGTGGTTCAATTCATGGCAGCCAAAGTAGGAATAATTGGTGGAAAAGGGATTATTGCCCTGGTGGAGGAAAGCTGGGGCAATGTTTGGGCCTGGATTTTGATGATCGATGCACTCTTGGCGACATGGCTGGCAGCCGCCGTTTTGATGAAGGCCCTTGTGGCCACCACCGGTCTTGTCACGGGCGTGTCCACACCCTGGTGGTCCCTGGTTTACGCGGTTCTTATCTTTTTGCTGGTTGGCCTAGGTGGATACCGATGGGTGGAAAGCGTCTGCAAAGTGCTGGTGGCCATTGTGGTGGGCTGCTTCATTGTTACGGTAATAATGATAAAACCGGACTTGAGCAAAATGGCCGGAGGACTTATTCCGACATTTATCGGTGGTTCACGAGGAGCATTGATGATGGCCGGAATTATGGGTGGTGCCGTTCACATTACCATCATCGCCATGCATACTTATAATGTAAACGCCCGAAACTGGGGAACAGACGACATCGGTCTGGCTTGGACAGACACATTTCTGTCTATGTTCATCGCCTTTGGTATTTACAGTGTCACTATTTTCGTAGCAGCAGCCGCGGTTCTTCACCCGCATGGCATCGAAGTCAGAACAGCCTTTGATCTGGCCAGACCGCTCAAACCGGTTTTAGGTGTTTATGCTCATGGGGTTTTTCTCGGCGGGTTCTGGGCTGCGGTGTTCTCGACGATCACGCCAACCTATCTGGCTGCCGGTTATTTCATCGCCGATAAAATGAAATGGGAAATCAGCGTTCGCGATACCCGATTCAAAGCTGTTGTTTTTTTGGGATGTCTGATCAGCCTTGTCGGTCCGTTGGTAAAGGGCAGTTTCTTGATGTTGCTGGTGGTCATGCTGGCCCTCGGACTCTGCGGTACGCCCTTGGTGGTCTTTATTCTGCTTTTCTTGCTCAATCAGAAGAGCTGGGCCAAAGAGCATCGCAACGGATGGCTGCTCAATATACTCGGTGGTGCGGCCCTTGTGATCACTACGCTTCTAGCTGTTCGCTTTATCCTGGCCAAAACCGGTATTTGGTCTGGATAATGGGTGAGTGAGCTAAAGTTTGAAGTGCTAAAGTGAGCTAAAGCCGCTGATGCGAATCGCTTGTATTTTGATCTGACCTATGAACCATTACAACGGTACTCTTCGAGTACAATGTATTGGTGATCGGTCTAGGCCAGAGCGAGGAACGCTTCGCGTGATCAATTATAATTAAAATTGACAGAATACCTTAACTTTCCCGTTAAATACGGGATAAATAGGCACCCCAGAGAAATAGGCTTTGCATTTCACGGGGTATACTTTAGTTCACTTTAGGCACTTTACACTTTTGCATATATAGAATGAATAAACCAAGTTATAAACACCTCACTGTATTTAAGAATACGTGTACCAAGGAAAAGCTATGAACAACATGAAAAAACTGGAAGAACTAAGGCGATATGCCGAAGAGCTTGGGGCTGACCGGGCTGTGGTTATACCGACATCAGACCTGGTGATCCGGACCACTGCTTGGGCCAAATGCTTTGTCCCGGCATGCAAGTTTTATGGCAGTAGTATTATGTGTCCGCCTCATAATCCTTTGACTCCGGAGGTCACGGCACGAATTGTCTCGGAATTCCGCCACGGAATTTTGCTACAACTGGATGCCAAGGTTGACGACTTCGTGGGGGACCAATGGCGCAAAAAACATGTGACCACTGAACTAAAACATAAAGAAATTGTCGCTAAACTAGAAGGTCGTGCTTTTTACATGGGATTCCCCCTGGCCATGGGGTTCGCGGCCGGAGAATGTTCCCTGTGTCTGCCCCATACGACCTGTTCTGTGCTGAAAGGCCGGGACTGCACCCATCCCCTCCAGGCACGGCCAGCCATGGAAGCATGCGGTTTTGATGTGTTCACTATCGCACGCCGGGTTGGATGGGAGGTTGTTCCCATCGGACATGAATCCAAACAAGATGCCGTTCCATGCGCCAGCCTTATCGGCTTGGTGCTTGTGGTTTGAGAATATGGATAACATCGATCATTACATGAACCGGCGAACCATCATCGTTGGAGACGTCAACTCCGGCAAGACTTCTCAAACATTAAATATTCTTAAGCTCTTTTTAAAGGCCGGTCATGCAGGAAAGATAGCAATTCTCGACTTGGCCCCCGATAATATCCGGGGAATCGGCGGAAAAATGGAGCCGCCGCCGGATAAGCCTTTGCTCTATTTAACGACATCCATCCTTGCGCCCCGTCTTACGGGCAAAGACGAATACCACACCCTAAAGTTGGCAGAGAAAAATGCAACCGCCATAGAAAAACTGTTTACAAAATTTTATCGACAAAAAAGAGAAATCCTATTTGTCAACGATGTAACGCTTTACTTTCAGGCCGGCGATTTTGAACGTTTTATAAAAATCCTTGATACCACTTTCACCCATATCATTAACGCTTATTACGGGCATACGTTTTCCGATTCCGAACTCACGCGGCGCGAAAAAAAATTGACGGAAGAGTTAATGAAACTATGTGACCAAATCATCGAGATGCCATTATAAAATTTTAGGAAAGGTTCTCTTTGAAAGAGACTGTTCAAGAATTGAGACCAAATTTTTCCTTTAATTTCTGGTTGACAATAGGCGGCACCATGGTTTCGATATCACCACCAAACATCGCTGCCTCTTTGATTATAGATGAACTGGTAAAGATCCATCGCAGACCGGTCATTAGGAAGACGGTCTGAACTTCTCTATTTAATCTTCGGTTCATGAGTGCCAGCTGAAATTCATATTCAAAATCAGAAACCGCGCGCATCCCCCGAAGTATGGCGATAGAACCTTTCTTTGATGCATATTCCACAAGAAGCCCGTCAAAAGTTTCAACCTCAATATTTGGATAGGCTTCAAAACTCGATTTAAGCATCTCTACCCGTTCTTCAACGGAAAACAAAAATTTTTTTACCGGGTTATGCAATATGGCCACGATGATTTTATCAAAAATCTTAAGCCCTCTTTGCGCAATATCAACATGACCGTTTGTCACCGGATCAAAGGATCCCGGATATATGGCAATTTTTCGCATTTACTATCCATCCCTTTCGGTTTATATATTTCTCCCCAAATAAAATTGGGAATTCAAATTTAACAAAAACGGCTTCATATCACATAGTTTAAAAATGAAACAAGCGTTTTTCCATATTTTCTCTGATCTAAAAGATCAAATGCAAAAAGATCTGTTGGAATCGGCTCAAAAAGAGAGTGTTCAACCACAATACAGGCTTCATCTTTCAAAGAATGACTTTTTTCAAGATTGAACAATGTCGGTTTTATCAAGTTTTTGTCGTACGGAGGATCTAAAAAGATAAGATCATAATTTTGCTTTTTTGATTTTATGCAATTTAAGTTTTGTCTGATATTCCATTTGACAATATTGGCTTTTTGATCAAGCATGCATGAATCAATGTTTCTCCTTAATACAGATAAGGCCCCTTTTCCATTATCTACAAATACAACCGATTCAGCGCCTCTGCTTAGGGCTTCGATCCCCAAAGCGCCCGTCCCTGCAAACAGGTCCAGCACCACCGCATCCAGAACACGATGGGAAAGTATATTAAATATTGATTCTCGCAATCTGTCGGCAGTCGGCCGGATCGACGTATCACGGACCGAATACAATTTTTTACCTTTCAAAGCGCCACCGATGATTCTCAAGCCCATAACTTTTTTATTCTTTTATGCTCTTTATTATGCAATAATTATTGATTCAGGATGTTGCGTCCAGAACATCGGTAAGATTTAGTTTTTTGAGCTTTTTATACAGATGACCCCGCTGGACCCCGATGGCTTCAGCAGTTTTAGTAATATTGTTGCTGTATTGAGTCAGTTTTCTTTTGATAAATTCCCTTTCAAACATCTCCTTGGCTTCCTTTATGGAATTACTTAAGAAAAGCTGGGTTTCAACAGATGCAATATCATCTTTTGCTTTCGGATTATAGGGCGACGGCAAATCATATTCATCAATAACATCTTTATCTGTCATGATCGTCAGCCGCTCAACCAGATTTTTCAGCTCCCTGACATTTCCTGGCCATGAATAATTTAATAGAAGATCAAAAACGTTCTGGGTTACGACCTTTGTTTGGGTCCGATTTTGTTTGGCACATTCATCGAAAAATATTTCCATAAGCTGGGGAATATCTTCGACACGATTTCTTAAGGGTGGAACTTCAATGGGTATGACATTCAACCTGTAGTAAATATCTTCTCTGAAAGTGCCCTTTTCAATCTCTTTTTCAAGGTCCTTATTGCTGGATGCAATGACCCGCACATTGATACTTAATGTCCTGCTTCCACCAACCCTCTGGAATTTCTTTTCCTGTAGAACTCGAAGTATCTTAGACTGAGACTTCAAGCTCATATCGCCGATTTCATCCAGAAAAATGGTGCCTTTATTCGCCAGTTCGAATTTCCCTATTTTTTTCATGCTTGATTCGGCAAAGGCACCCTTTTCTTGCCCAAACAGTTCGATTTCAATGAGTTCTTCGGGAATAGAAGCGCAGTGAACGTCTATAAGCGGATAATCCACCCTTGAGCTGAGCTGGTGGATGGTGCGTGCAACCAGTTCTTTCCCCGTGCCATTCTCTCCGGTAATCAGTACCCATGCCTCTGTGGGAGCTGTTACGGCAATCTGTTTTTTCAGTTCTTGAATTAAAGGGCTGTTCCCGGTGATTGAGTGTTTTTCTAAAGTTTTTTTACGCAAATATTTGTTTTCTTCTTCAAGTCTCCTGAAATTCAGTGCATTGTTAATTGCCACAATAACTTTATCAATTGAAAGCGGCTTTTCGATTAAGTCGAATGCACCGAGTTTTGTGGCCTTTACAGCAGTTTCTATGGTCCCATGTCCGGATATGATGATGACCTGTATGTGGGGATTGTCTTTCTTTATTTCCTTTAGTGTTTCGATACCATCGATGCCCGGCATCCAGATATCGAGCAATACAAGATCCGGCGATTCGGTATCAACGATTTTTAATGCTTCATATCCATTGGCAGCAGTTGTGATTTCAAAACCTTCATCTGAAAGGAGGCCGCCTAAAGACTGAAGTATGGAAGGTTCATCATCTACAATTAAAATGGAAGGGTACATGTTATAAACTCCTTTTTTATCCGAAACGAGTTAAACTCGATTCAATATTTTTTTTAACGTGTTCTTTAATTACACCGGCAGTTCGATAACAAATTTAGCGCCTTTAGGCTTGTTGTCCTGAACGCGTATCATGCCATTATGATCAGCGATAATGGTGCTTACAATGGTAAGCCCTAAACCCATACCGGTCTTTTTTGTCGAAAAATAGGGTTCAAAAAGACGTGTCTTGCCTTCATCGGAAATACCCACGCCATCATCGACAATCTCAATTCGTACGATCTTTAGAATTGGATCATGGGCCAGAGATATCACAATACTGCCTTCATTTCTTATGGAACCGATGGCATTATCCACAAGATTAATCATCGCCTGCTTTATCTGCTGCCGATCCAAATTAAGAACAGGGATATCATCTCTAACATAAAACTCAAAATTAATTCGAGAATGTCCTTCCTTATACAGAGCCAGGGTTTCTTCAATTATGGGCGGCAGATCACCGGGTTTCGGATTTGCTGTGGGAAATCTTGCAAAGGAAGAAAACTCGTCCACAAGATTTCGAATCAGTTCCACGTGATCGGTGATGGTTTGGGTACACTCATCAAAAACAGGCTCTTTGATTTGATCTGAATATTTTCGTTTAAGGCGCTGAGCCGAAAGCCCAATAGGGGTTAATGGATTTTTGACTTCATGCGCAATTCGCCGGGCAACTTCACGCCAGGCAGCCATACGCTGAGCTTTCTCTAGTTCGGTCAGATCATCAAATACCATAACCATGCCCATATGTTGACCTGCATCGTCTTTCAGGGCATTTGCATGCATGATAAAACTCCTCGGTCTTCCATCTATGGCCAGCTTTAACGGCAATTCTGCGGTATCATTGCGTGATGATTTAAGATTCTCCATGACGTCTTCGGCAAGTTCTAAAAGTTGTCCATCGAGAAGTTTTTTATAGCTTTTCTGAAGGATATGTTCTGATTTAAGATTCAGCATCTTTTCAGCCGATTTGTTCATGGTGGTAATGAATCCGCCGGCATCGAGTGTAATGACACCGGCAGAAACATTCTTCAAAACAATTTCCATGTATTGTCTTCTTTTTTCTATCTCAACATTCTGTTCTCGAAGCAAGCGAGCAGAAAGCTCAAGCTGATCCCTTCCAATACGCAAATCCCTGGTCATTTTATTGAATGAATCGACAAGAGTTCCAATTTCATCATCAGCCACCATGGCGATATTAACGCTTAAATCTCCTTCTTTGACTCTAAGGATGCCTTCGGCAAGTACCCTGATGGGTATGGAAATCGTTTTGGCCATGTAGAAGCCAAACCATACTGAACAAAACACCACCAATAAGGCGACAATTGATAGAGTGATATAGTAGGTAACCTGGATCGGTTTTTTAAGAAGCTTTATCTGCTGATATTCTTCAAAGCCTCTTGAAATTGATGACATTTTTTTGGCAAGATCCGGAGGCATCAGTCCGGCTATCACAATAAAGGCTTGGGCATTGGTGGGCATTGAGCCAAAAGGAATCGTACCGATGGTTCTGATAAGTTCACCGGAGGGAATTCTTTCAGAAACAGTCCTGACTCCTTTTGACGGTATTTCTTTTTGAAGATTATCAGCAGAAATAACGTCAAAGGGCTTATCTTCCAGTTCCGGAGCGAGTGCAAATGTAATACGTGTTGCATTGTCTGCATAAATTTCTATGGCATTAAAATTAAACTCACGCTGGACGACCTGTACATAACGGGAAAGTGCTTTTTTGTTGTTCGTATCTAAAAGTTTTTTTGTCGTTATCTGATACGAGATTTTTTCCATAAAAAAACGACTTCTTTCTTCGGTATGCCAATATAAACTTCGCCCGACGTCTAATGAATTCTCGAGAGCCTGTTCAACTGGAACGTTAAACCAGAACTCAATGCTTGTTGTGATAAAGTTGATGGAAAAGAAAAAAAGTACAATGGTTGGCAAAAGTGAAAGGGCTATGAAAGCAACCACAAGTCTCGTTCGTAGCTTGGTCCCCATGACTTTTCGTTTTCTATCATAAAGCAGTTTTACCAGGTTTCTGAAAACAAGAAATATTAACAAGAGAAGTAATAATAAATTGATGTTTATCAATATAAACATCAGGATAGTATTGGAAACGGGGATATCGGCGCCGAAATGAATAATTCTGTTTTCAACAAACGTCAGCAGGGCCACCACAGCAATGATGATAATGCTAATAACGACTTCCCGCTTTCGTCTTTCCATCTCTTCTTCTGAAATAAAAGATGCTGTCTTTTTTCTTCTTTTATTGCTCATTATAACCATTTGTTTTAATAAATGAAGTCTACGGTATACCAATCGGTTTCAAAATCCCACAGAGAAACAAAAAATAAGACATAATGCAGATAAAAAGGAAGGGTTACTTTGCTAAGTTCGGCCTTAGCTCTTAATTGGTAATGCGCACCTTTTTCTAGTTGTTTCAGAGGGATAATTTTTAAGCTGTCAATTTCGCTCATCAGTTTTTTGGCCTCATCGAAAGATTTTGTCACCTGTGGCCCGCTTTTTTCCCAAGAGCGTTTTACAATATACTCTTCTTTCAGATTATTGTATTTAATCGTATTTGTAATTTTTATATCCTGTATATTATTGTCAAACCATAGATTGCGAACTTGATAAAAGCTTAAGTAATATGAAAAGGTCGTGGAAACACCACTTGAAATCGCCATTTGCATCTTTTCTGTAAAAGCACCTTCAACATTAAGATAAACCAGAAGATCATCCCGTGTGTTTGTGACAATGATGTTTGTTAACGTTGCATTCTGTGCAAAAGCCAAATTCTGAACACAAAAGATGATGCCAAAAAGCAAGACAAGTGATTTTCGATTCATAAATTTTATCATATCTATTTTAGCTGTTATGGAAATAACATCGTGTAACGATTTTATGTAACTCCCGCAGGTGAACCCTCCAGAGGCGGGTGAACCCTCGGGGAGTTTTTCTTCTAAATCCTTGAGTGTCAGCCTTCGGCTCGGAGAGCGAAATGGATGATCTTTATTTAAACCGGGTGCTGTTTGAGTGGCTTAGGGATCGTTAGAAAGAACAGGCGCATGCCTAAATCGCATCTTTAAAAGAAATTGAAGACTGTATGGCAAACCTATTGATTTTTCAAAGATTGATCCCTGTTCTTTCTTTACGAGCCCTTGCCACGAGTTCACGCGGTTTAAAAAAAGATTATCCATGGAGCGACGATTTAGAAAAACTCCCCGACCCCTCAACTAACTATAAGGGATAATAAAATATTTAATAGCTGATACCTTTTTAAATGGCAA
The DNA here is from genome assembly GCA_963706295.1 of uncultured delta proteobacterium. Classification (GTDB taxonomy): domain Bacteria; phylum Desulfobacterota; class Desulfobacteria; order Desulfobacterales; family UBA11574; genus UBA11574. The sequence continues at coordinate 373,659 of CAVPLW010000009.1, forward strand.
GAGATTTTGACTGAAAGGAAGGTTGGTCTCAAATAAATTTGAGGCCCATTAAATGATGAGTCTTGACAATTTCAGGTTAGCCGGTATTTCTCACAGCGATTTAGCCGCTAAACACATATAGCTTATTGCTTACAAGGATCAGCCCCACAACAATCAAAACCACACCGGCCACCACATTGACATATTTTAAAACTTTTGAAGCCTTTTTAATAAAAATCAATAGGAAATTGATAAAAATAGAAATAATAATAAAAGGCATGGCCAGTCCTGCTGAATAGAATCCAAGAAGTATAACTCCCTGCCACACGGTTTCCTGGCTGCCGGCAATAATGAGGATTGAGCCGAGTAAAGGCCCTATACATGGGCTCCAACCTGCACCAAAGGCCATTCCGATGATCAGCGTCCCCAAAAAATGCAATGGCTTCTTTTCCAGAGCAATCCGCTTTTCAAAATCAAGCCCGGGTATACGGATTAAGCCGGTTAAATGAATTCCCAAAATGATAATTAAAATACCACCGATGATCCTTATTAATTTTTTATACGTAAACATCAAGCCGCCGAGATAGGAGGCTGAAGCACCCATCAAAATAAAAACCAGGGAAAAACCCAGAACAAACAAAAACGTTGAAAGAAATACTTTTTTCCGGATTTCTGAATTATATTTTTCTGTCAACTCCTCTATTGAAAACCCCGTAATAAAGGTAAAGTATGCGGGTATCAGCGGCAGCACACAGGGGGATAAAAAAGATAGAAGCCCGGCAACAAAGGCGGCTGGAAATGAAACGGTTTGAGTGAACATTATAGCCCTTAAACCATCTAAGCCGGACAGGCCCCACACCGAATACGGTATCTTAGAAAAGCGAGGTAGCCCGGGCTTAGTGAAACTAAGATCCCGTCTTCATTGAAGCCGAAGCGGGAAACAAATAAAAGAATTGAAAGCTGTTTAGAATTTATTGTCATAAAAAATATTGAAACTACAAATAAAAATTAGCCTCCTGCAATCAGAGAAATGAGAAACACCTCTGATTTATCGGGGATCAGCGTCTTTTCAAAATAAGGTCTGGAGACATGCTTATCGTTGATGCGTATCACCGCATAGTGATGCGAATCTTCAAGATCCTCAAGCAGATCTTTAATGGTCATTCCTTCATACCAGAACTGTCGTTTGCCGTTAACCCTGATCATCACCTAACTTCGCATTAAGCAATTCCAAAACCTCAGGAAAATCGATACCCAGACGCGTCACGGTGTCAATGGTCGGAATTCCATCGGTCGTCCATCCCCGTCGTTTATACACCGCATCCTTGAGTTGTTCATATAGTGTCTCGCGAAATTTACGCAGGGTCCTGATTTTATCTTCCGTGCTCATGTCCGTGATATCGACATGATGTTTCTCGACCAGTTCTTTGTCATAACGTTCGCGTCGTGATTCATATTCAACCGGTTTTACAGGCCCCATTGCACGATAGGGAATATTGTCATGCTCGCGTGTTCCGAAACCCATTTTAAGATTGAATATACGCTGGAAATTGTAAACCGCTTCGCTCATTCGAATAAGACCCTCGGGAGTCGTATGTCTTCCGGTAACCGCAGCGTAATATTGGGTATACCATTCTACGTGTTTCATGACCTTTGCCGGCTCTTGGGTATCTTTATTGTCCTCAGGGATGATATCGTTCCATGGAAGTTTACACAGTCCGCACAAACCAAACCATGTTCTAAACATTGGAAACCAGTGAAGCGCCTCTGCTTTTTGCTCAAAGGAAGGCATAAAATTGTGCACCATATCGAGAAAAATCAACCAGGCTTCATCATGCTGTGGCCCCTTGAGTGCAAGACCATACCCCCCCTGTTGAGCAAGCGATTCTTTGGTCATATATTCGGAAAACTCCAAACCCTTTGCTTCCATTCCAATATCTTGCATGATATTTAGATCAGCCTTATAATCTCGAGCGAAAATCGACTTCATTTCGCGAACCCCTCGGCCCACAATATGGCCAAAACCTTCACCTTGAGCCATTTGGTGAACGATCTCCAGTGCAGCCGCCCGATTGCCAAAGGAAAGGTTTATTCCGCCGGTATGGGTTTCATTAATCAGACCCATTGAAAAGCATTCCATTGCAAATGCGATACTTGTCCCCACAGAAATAGTGTCAAGGCCATAGGCATCACAGTAGAAATTCATCTCAATAATGGTATGGGGATCGAATATACCCAGATTCGAACCACAGCCGGCAATGGTTTCATATTCGGGACCGTCCACAAAAACTTTTTCTCCTCTGTAAGATCCCGTCAGTGGAACAAAGTCCTTGACACCATGAGAGCAGGCCACCGTGCAGCCCATCCAGCAACCATCATAGCCTGCATCAAAGATACGTCTGTACACCTCTTGACCGACATTTTCTGCCTCTGGGTGCTGCCCATATTGAAAATTATGGGTGGGCAGCAAATCAAAATCATTCATAATCGTGACCAGATGGGTTGTGCCGATTTTTGCCATTTCATTTTGTTTGGGATCAAGATCCACAATTTCCCTGGAGTGTTTTTTCCCAATTTCTTTTAATGCGATCCCATCCGAAGGATTATTTGTATTGACCGAAACCCTATCCCATCGTGCCACAACGGCCTTAATACACTTATCTGCAAAGACACTGCCGATTCCCCCGCGCCCGGCCTGTTTGTATCGTGCTCGCTTTCGCTTTAAATCATACCATGTAAAATTCAGGCAGCCCATGAGAGCGTGCTTCGCACCCGGTCCCGTGGAAACAACAGAAATATGCCGGGGTTTTCCTTGGGCGAAGTGTTCTGTTAATATGGATGAAAGCGCATATGAATCATCCGGCAATCCGGATGTTTCAAAAACTTGTATTTTTTCATCAATGCCGTCGATGAGAATTACAATATCCGTTTTGGCCTTTCCTCTGATTTGAAGAGCATCAAATCCGGAAAATTTAAGATAAGGACCAAAATATCCACCAACATTAGAATCAATAACGATTCCTGTTAACGGTGAAATCGTGGTTACAATACTTTTGCCCGAGCCCGGATAAACGGGAGTTCCGCCCATGGGACCCGAGGCAATACATATTGCATTTTCAGGATCAGACCATTTCGTTGTCCCTTTGACAGCATTCCATAGCAGCCAGAGATCAAATCCCTTGCCGCCAATAAATACTTCCTTCATTTTTTCGGTCACCGGATGAATGGAAATATCCGAATTTGAAATGTCGACCCAAAGGGTTTGATTGGCATAACCTTTATCAATAACTGGCCTTTTGTAATCAAATGTCTTTATCGCTTCAATTTTATATTCTGTCATCATATCAACCCTTATTCTTTTTTATACAGAGTTCCAAATCGCCAAAGCTTATTGAGAAGCCGTTTTTTAACAACCGTTATTGGCAAAATTCCGTGTGACGATTTCCCCAAGTTCTTTGGATCGCTGGGTAGCAACTTCCACAGCGTTGATGAGGGTAGTTCGAAGCCCCCCTTTTTCAAGCGCATGAATTCCGGCAATTGCCGTTCCACCCGGCGATGTAACCATATCCTTTAGTCTGCCCGGATGTTCTTTGGTCTCCATCAACAATTTTGCAGCCCCAAAAATCGTTTGGGTTGAAAGAAAAAGCGCATCATCCCTTGACAGCCCCACCTTGACACCGGCATCAGCCAAGGCATCGACAATTAAAAAGATGTATGCAGGTCCGCTGCCGCTCAAGCCCGTGATGGCATCCATAAGGATATTTTCCTTTAGAAAAATGCTTTTACCCATGGAGTTGAAGATCGCCATAGAAAGATCAATGTCTTCCTTGGTGGCATTTGCTCCGGCCGCAATCACCGATGCACTCTCTTTTACAAAGGCTGCAATGTTGGGCATGACGCGAATAAGACGCAATTCCTTTTTAAGACACGACTCGATTGCAGCCAGAGGCACACCTGCGGCGATTGAAATGATAAGCTTGGACATGTCCAGACAAGATGCTGTTTCTTTTAATACAGATGCGATGATTTGGGGCTTAACTGCATATATAATAATATCAGAAAATTCTACAGCTTTAATGTTTTCGGTAAGTGTAACCACACCATATTTTTTTGCAACGGATTCTAGCTTGTTCAGCCGAATATCCGTGCAAATGATGTTCTCCGGATTGGATGATCCCGAAGTAATGAGTCCGCTGACAAGGGCTTCTCCCATATTTCCGGATCCGATGATACTGATTTTTTTATCTTTTAACATGAATTTTATTCCCCCTTTAATTTGAAGTCTCGGAAATTTTACAACTTGTCGAAATCACGAATTTTTTAATAGTAATTTGTTCATTTCATTGGTATGGAAAAATGGAATGTTGGAATATTGGGAATAAAAGCGAAAATAAACTATTTAAATTGTTATAAAATCCTTTAAACTCATCATTCCATTACTCCATTACTCCATTATTCACTCCGGGGCGCAGGCCCTACGGGCCGGATGCCAATTGGGGCGAAGTCCCTAACTTGTTAGTCTCTTAGAAATTTTTTTGGATTTTTTGGCATAATAATTGCTTTCTAAAAAATGAGTTTGGTTGAAATACATAAGGATTTCAAAGCAAGCGGATTACGGGTTGTGCCAACTGTGGCAGAATTGCCCAAATCTGACAAAGCTCCAAAATTACAATATACTTTTATCCTTAGATTATTTGGTGTGTCAACGATTTTGCCTGAAATATCTTGACTTATTGTTAATATATAATTAATTTTCAAGAAAAATACGTGATTTCAGAGAAACTAAAATTTATAGTTTCTTAAAGAGTCAAAAAAATGACTGGATAAAAATCCTTCGTGTTTCTTTATCCCATGAATCAAAAAAACGAAAGCGCATTGTTGATATGTTTATCCTTGGCAATTTCATAAAAGCTGTTGCAATAATTCTCCATTATGTTCTTACTTTTTATATGTGGATAGTGATCGCTCGAGCGATACTTTCCTGGGTAAATCCGGACCCTTATAATCCTATCGTCCGCTTTATCCATAATGCCACCGAACCGGTGCTGTATCGAATCCGCGCAAAAATCCCCATCAACTTTGGCGGTATCGATTTTTCACCGATCATCGTTATTCTATGTGTGATATTTTTACAAAATTTTGTCGTCAACAGTCTGTTGAGACTGTCCACAACTTTTATGCAATAAAAAAAGGAGGGTGATCTCTGATGAAAATGACACCCCTTGATATTCAGCAACAGCAGTTTAAAATTAGGTTCAGAGGCTTTGATGTACGGGAAGTAGATACATTTCTTGAACAGATGGCGGATGCCTTCGAATCACTGCAAAGTGAAAATAATCGCTTGCATCAGGAAATCAAACGGCTTCAGCTTGAGGCTCAAGGGTATAGAGAGCGCGAAGAAAGCTTTAAACGTGTAGTGCTGAATTCTCAGAAAGTTTTGGAACAGATGAAGCAAAATGCTGGAAAATCAGCGGAATTGGTTGTTGCTGAAGCAGAGGTTAAAGCAGAAAAAATTCTCAGTAGAGCACAAAACAGACTTTCACAACTTCATGAAGATATAATAGAGTTGAAGCGACAACGATCGCAGATTGAGGTTCAAATCCGCTCCGTTATTGAGGGCCATGCCAAACTCCTTGAAATTGGAAAAGAGGAATCTATCATCAGGGAAGAGGAAGATAGCAAGCTAAAACTTTTTAAACAGTCTGAATAAACAGGTAGATTGATATGGCAAAAATTGATGCGTTTTTCAAATTGATGCACGAACAGGGAGCCTCTGATCTCCATCTTGTGTCCGGACAACCGCCCGCACTTCGTATCAGGGGCGACATGGAAAGGATCAAATATAAAGTCCTTGAAAATGACGGACTGAAAGCGATGCTCTATGAAATTGCACCCGAGGCTAAAATCAAGCAATTTGAAGAAACCGGTGATATCGATTTTGGCTATGAAATACCCGGAGTTGCCAGGTACCGGTCAAATTTCTTTATGCAAAAAAATGGTTGTGCCGCCGTTTTCAGGCAAATTCCTGAAGAAATCATGACCGCCGAACAGCTGGGCCTTCCGAATGTAATATCCAAACTGGCTTCACTTCCCAGGGGGCTGGTTCTGGTCACCGGGCCCACAGGAAGCGGCAAGTCGACGACGTTGGCCGCCATCGTCGATGTTGCCAACCGCACCCGAAAAGACCACATCATCACCGTCGAAGATCCCATCGAATTTGTACACAAAAGCCAAGGGTGTATCATAAACCATCGTGAGGTGGGAATCCATACCAAGTCATTTAGTGCGGCATTAAGGGGTGCTTTAAGAGAAGACCCGGATATCATTCTGGTTGGGGAAATGCGGGACCTTGAAACCATATCGCTCGCCATAGAAGCCGCATCTACCGGACACCTTGTTTTTGGTACTTTGCATACCATGAGTGCACCGAAAACCATTGATCGTATCATCGAGGTTTTTCCTGCAACCGAACAGGCACAGATCCGTTCAACCCTATCTGATGGAATTCGGGCGGTTATCTCACAGGTCTTGTTTAAAAGAATTGATAAAAAATCCCTTTGTGTTGCCTTGGAAATATTGATTGCAACACCGGCAGCCCGAAATCTTATCCGTGAAGGAAAAACACATCAAATTCCTTCAGTCATTCAAACAGGGAAAAAATACGGCATGGTGCTTTTGGATGATGCTATTATGGAATTGTATGAAAAAGGGTGGATAACTGCCGATGATGCCTACCTCAAAGCCAATGACAAGGGAAAATTCAGAAATTTTATAAAAAATCCGCCATCCGACTTTACCGAGGCCTAACAACTCGTGAGGTTATATTTTGAAAAAACAGGAAATTGATCATCTACTTGCGAGAATGCTGGATTCCCATGACAATGTTTCCGATCTGAATATTACCGTGGGAAAACCATTTCAAGTCGAGACTTCGGGCGATCTCGCTGTTGTGGATCTCGACCCTAAGTTTAATGAAATCACCCCTTTTCAATCTGAAATTTTCGCTCTTAACCTGATCAACCAGAGCCAGAGACTCACCGAAACACTTTTACTTGAGGGATCGTGCGATTCATCTTATGAACTTCCCGGCAAAGCCCGCTTTAGAGTCAATATCTTTTCCCAGCGGGGGAATTATTCTGTTGTTTTGCGAAAACTTTCCCCCAAAATTCCAACTTGCCAAGAATTGGGTCTTCCTGATGCCTTTTTGGAAATGGCTGAAGAAAAAAACGGCTTTATCCTGGTTACAGGTGCCACGGGCAGCGGAAAATCGACTTCGCTGGCTGCCATCCTCAATGATATTAATGATGTTAGATCGGTTCATATCGTCACCCTTGAAGACCCTGTTGAATATGATCATCCACATAAAAAAGCCACGTTTAACCAACGGGAGATGGGAGAGGATTTCAACTCTTTTTCCATAGGCTTAAGAGCAGCCCTTCGACAGGCGCCCAAAGTGATATTGGTGGGTGAGATGCGCGACAGGGAATCACTGGAGATCGGTATGAGTGCGGCTGAGACCGGCCATCTGGTTTTAAGTACGTTACATACCCTGGATGCCGGACAGACAATCAACAGAATCCTTGGTATGTTTCCCACAGAAGAAGAAAATCAGATACGCACTCGAATCGCCGATTCGATCCGATGGATTGTGTGCCAGAGGCTGCTTCCCAAAGTGGGTGGCGGACGGGTTGCCGCTTTTGAAATTTTGCGTACCAATCTTCGTGTTAAAGATTCAATTTTGCATGGAGAATCAGAAGGTAAAACATTTTATGATATTATGCAGGCTGGAAAAGCATTCGGCATGGTAACCTTTGACGATTATATCCTGTCGCTGTATGAAAAAGGCATCATTACCCAGGAAACCGCGATGGCTTATGCATCTCGAAAGGACGTGCTGGGCCGAGGAATTGACACCATCAAAACTGTCCGAGGAGAAGCCACAACAGACATTGAGGATTTAAAGGTTGATCATGATTATGGCAAGCCTTTGCGTTGATGGAGTCCTGCCGGTTTTTTATCCGTAACGTCCCGATAAAGGCAAAAACTAATGAACATTTCATGCGAAAACTGCCGGAGCAAGTTTAAAATTCCGGACGAAAAGGTTCCTAAAGGACAAATGTTTTCACTGACCTGCCCGCAGTGTAACACCAAGGTCGTGGTCGATGCACGATCCGACACTCTCTCTTCGTCAGATAACGATACGAAATCATTAGATAAACCAAAGACAGAAAGGAAAAGAACGATTATTGATGAAGTTGACGCCGATATCTACGATGCTTCGGATAAACCTTTTGACTTCGTGGAAGAGGGTGTGAAAACAGCCCTTTTGTGTGAGCCCAACGCTGCCTTACAAGCGAAGATCAAAACGGGTTTGCACAATATGGACTATCATATCACCGCCCCCCAGTTGCCCAAAGATGCACTCAAGCAAATGCGATTTCATGTTTTTGACATGGTGGTGCTAAACGAGAGGTTCGGCACCCAAAATCCGGATATGAACCCTGTCCACAACTATCTGGACCGCCTCAACATGTCCATCCGGCGAAACATTTTTGTGACTCTCATTACTGACCGTTACCGTACCATGGACAATATGTCGGCTTTTAACAAAAGCGTTAACCTGATTGTCAATCTGAAAAACATCGATGAAATAGAAAAAATCCTTAGACGCGGAATCGCCGATTATGAGGCCTTTTATCGTGTTTATAAGCGAGCTCTAATTAAAGCCGGTAGGATCTAACCTGAATTTCTCATGAAATATACGTGCGCAGACTATCGGACTGAAATGATTCTTGTGAGCCTCAGGCAACGTCTTAAACAAGAAGACCTGAATGAAGCGGAAAAACAGGATATTATTTTACAAATTGAGAAGATAAAAGCGGCGATGGAGCTCGATTAATATTCGATCGGCATCAGTTTATCTACATGCTATTGCTGATAATCCGCAACCCTTCCAGCGTTAAGTTCGGTTCAACAACCTCTATGGTCTCAGATACCCGACACATGAGATCTGCCAGACCACCTGTAGCGATAATTTGGGGGTTCGTACCCATTTCAGCCTTCATACGCTTGACCATTCCATCGACAAGACCTGCATATCCATAAATAATTCCCGCCTTAATACTGCTTGAGGTATCTTTGCCGATCACGCTTTTGGGGGGAATAAATATCTCAACTCTAGGAAGTTTTGATGCTTTTATAAAAAGTGCTTCAGCAGAAATCATGATGCCGGGACTGATTGCGCCGCCTAAGTATTCCCCTTTTTCAGAAATAGAATCAAAGGTTGTTGCCGTTCCAAAATCTATCACAATTAAGCTCGTTTGGTATTTGTGGAATGCTGCAACCGCATTAACGATCCTGTCTGCTCCGACTTCTGATGGGTTTTTGTATCGTATCGGCAGTTTTGGAGCGGACCTGGCATCCACCCAAAGGGGTGTATGTCCAAGATATTTGCGACAGAAAGAATCAAGAATAGTTACCATAGGCGGAACGACACAGGAAATAATGGTTTTGTGGATATTTCTTGAATTAATATTGCCTTCGGAAAAAAGATTTCTGGCAAGAATGTTAAACTCATCTTCAGTCGTACGCCGTTCAGTTCGTATTCGCCAATTTTGAACGAGATGTTTGTCATCGTAGACGCCGATGACCGTATTTGTATTGCCAACATCAATAACAAGGAGCATATGACAAAATCCTTTTTTTAACGAATTCTTTTTTGGTCAATAATTTTTACTTTAAAAATTTCAGGTTTTGCATCAATCAGTGTGGTTTTAACCGGCAATGTTATGGTCGCACGCTTATGATAAACCCCCGGTTTCAATCCTTTAAGATCAACATACACCTGAACTCCGTCACCCCCGTAAAATTTTTCGATCATATTAACAGGCCCCTTAACTTTTATCGTTATTGCCGGCGGCGTGATACGGTATACATACAGCCCCCCATCTCCCTGAACTGGAATATTATCAAATATTTTGGTTGTCAGCCGTTCCTTTATAATCACGTTTGCAAGAATAATTTTCGAAGAATCAACGAGCTTAAGATTTTCCACAAGGTCCAGAACTACCTCTTTTTTAAAAGAGCCGGATAATCCTTTTATATTGATTGGTTTTGTTGAAACCTTATCCATCTGGCCCAGCGTATCTTCAGATCCTCGCAGAATCACCGACATGGGTTCGGCTTTTGCACTAACAACCATAAATCCTTTGGCCGGCTTTCCGGTTAAAAAAATATTGACAGGAAGCTTTTTTTTAATTTCATTTTCCACTTTAACGGTTATCGAATCGGGATTTATTTTTAAAATTGAAATCCCGTTGGGGAGTAGAATCTGAGCCTGATGTATGGGTATAATATTAACCCCGATATTAACCCCGGACAGGTCAATCGCATATTGTATCTTCAGATCAGAAAGAGTTCGTATGATTGACTTCGGACCGCGGACATGCACTTCTATACCTGTGAAGGGGCCGTTTGTTATGATCAATCCTTCAGGAATTTTTTTAGACTTTACCGGAATAAATATATCGGCTTCCTGGACGAATGCATAGGGCCATAATAAAAATATGCCCATCCCAATAAAGAAAAACAGAATTAAACCTGTCAGATTTCGGTAACTTAAAATAGAAAAGGCGCTAGGGTTGGTCATCGCTAGTTTTTAAATAAGATCATTTATTAGTTTCCATCCAGAAATGGCCCTTTTCCGCAATCTCTGCGTCAATCTGCGGAATTGCTTGTGCGGCGTACCACTTGTATGCCTCCGCGCAATTCCTTGATTTTCTTGACCTTACGAAAAATTGCTAATTTCTACATTGGAAACTTAATTTGTGCCCAATATAGACTTTTAGATGGGCACTATTAACAATTTCCTGAAAATAATCAATAGGATATATCCTATATAAAATTTTGTGCGTTTTTTATGGCATCTATTATTTTTACGGTGATACGAGTATTGGCAACATCGTGGACCCGAACGATATGGGCACCATTCAAAATAGCGGCAGCAACTGAAGCCTGGGTTCCGCTCTCTACCATCGCCGAATCGGCATTGATCTCTTCAACAGTATTATCCTTAAGAAGATTTCGAATAAACGCCTTTCTTGAAGTCCCAATCATAATAGGGACTTTCAACGTTTTAAATTCATGTAAGCGCTGAATTAATAAAAGATTATGCCCGACGGTTTTCCCAAAACCGATCCCGGGATCAATGATGATTTTAAATCTTGAAATCCCTCTATTTTCAGCCTGGTTTATTGCATTTTCAAGGAATGTTTTGATTTCACCGATGAGGTCATCATAAAAGGGTTCCATCTGCATGGTTTTTGGGTTTCCAAGCATATGCATCAAAATTACTGGAACCCCGTAATCTACCGCAACATTTGCCATTTTCGGATCGAAACTCAGAGACGATACGTCATTTAACATTGAAGCACCGGCTTTGATGGCCTGTTCGGCCACACCGGCTTTGGTTGTATCAATGGAAATGGGAATCGGTATGCGTTTTGAAAGCTTTTCAATCACGGGGACAACTCGCAGAATTTCTTCTTCTTCAGATACCGGATTTGAAAATGGTCGTGTAGATTCCCCACCAATATCAAGTATGTCCGCACCCTCTTCAAATAGTCTATAACCCTGAGCGACTGCATCATCGAATGTAAAAAACTTTCCACCGTCCGAAAATGAATCCGGGGTCACGTTCAATACACCCATAATGCAGGTGCGTTTACCAAAATCAAGACGGTGTTTGCCCCATACAAGGCTGTATGCTTTCATTTGAGTGGGTTAAGATGCCTCTTGCTCACTTTCAGATTCTGTTTCGGTTTCGGTTTTTTCCGCGTTAACTTCTGCTTGGCTCTTTTTTTCCGTTTTTTCGCTTTTTGGCGTCTTTGATGGAAACTCAAATCCGGGTCTCATGGAGAGTATGAGTTCATCAAGCTCTTTCCCCATAACGGTTTCTTTTTCAAGCAAACGATCCGATAAAGCATGAAGAATATCTAAATTTTCTTTTAAATTTTTCTCAGCGCGTTTATAAGCATTTTCAATCAGCTTATTGACTTCAGCATCAATTTTTCTTGCGGTTTCTTCAGAATAATCCCTGTGCTGAGCGATTTCCCGCCCAAGGAAGATGTGGTCTTCTTCTTTGGCATACGACAACGGACCGAGTTTATCACTCATACCCCAATTACGTATCATTTTTTGAGCAATATCGGTTGCCCGTTTAATATCGTTAGAAGCACCGGTACTGATACGGTTAAAAACGATTTCTTCGGCAACCCGTCCGCCAAAAGCAACGGACAATTCACTTTCAAGCTGATCCTTATATTTAAAATCGCTCTCTTCAGGCAAAAACCACGTAATACCCGCAGCGCGTCCTCTTGGAATAATGGTGATCTTATTCACCGCATCGGTGCCCGGCAAAAAGCGGGCCACAAGGGCGTGTCCTGCTTCATGATATGCCGTTGTTTTTCGGTCTTCTTCCCTGACAACTTTTGACTTTCTTTCCAATCCCATGTAAACTTTGTCTTTGGCATCTTCCAGGTCAAACATATCAATCTTTTCCTTATTTCTCTTAGCACCCAGAAGTGCCGCTTCATTGACAAGGTTTTCCAAATCAGCACCCGAAAATCCGGGGGTTCCCTTTGCCAGTACTGTAGGATTTACATCAGGAGCAATCGGCGTTTTCTTCAAATGAACTTTAAGAATTTTCTCGCGTCCCAAGATGTCCGGCAGTGGGACAACCACTTGACGGTCAAAACGACCTGGACGCAAGAGGGCCGGGTCGAGCACATCAGGACGGTTAGTGGCGGAAATAAGGATCACACCCTCGTTTGATTCAAATCCGTCCATTTCCACCAGAAGCTGATTTAAGGTCTGTTCTCTTTCGTCATGTCCCCCTCCGAGACCAGCACCTCTGTGCCTTCCGACAGCATCGATTTCATCGATGAATATAATGCATGGGGCATTCTTTTTGCCCTGAACAAACAGATCCCTGACGCGAGATGCCCCGACGCCGACAAACATTTCTACGAAATCTGAACCACTGATATGAAAAAAAGGAACGTCAGCTTCACCTGCAATCGCCCGGGCAAGGAGGGTTTTTCCGGTGCCGGGGGATCCCATCAAAAGCACCCCTTTGGGTATCCTTCCTCCAAGACGAGTGAATTTCTTAGGCTCTCTTAAAAAATCGATAATTTCGCCAAGTTCTTCTTTGGCTTCATCGATTCCGGCAACATCTTCAAACGTCACTTTTTTCGATTGATCCGTCTGCAAACGAGCCCGACTCTTACCAAAAGACATGGCTTTTCCGCCGCCGGACTGCATCTGGCGCATAAAAAATATCCATACGCCGATCAGTACGATCATTGGAAACCATGACACAAGAATAGACATATACCATGGCGACTCGCTTTCAGGTTTCGCATTAATGGAAACGCCCTTCTCCCGAAGGATTTTGATTAGATCACTATCCTGGGGTGCATATATCTTGAAGCGATTATGATTTGAATCTGTGACATAGAGCTCTTGACCCTGTATAACGACATTAGAAACACGCTCACTATCCACCATGGCCAAAAATTCAGTATAACTGATGCTTGTTTCAGTCAGATGCTGTTGATTAAAAAGGTTATAAAGCATGATCATCATCAGCGTGATGACTATCCATAACGCCAGATTTTTGTAAAAAGGATTCAAAAGTTTTAACCCCCTTAAAAGACAATTAATGATACACTATATATTAACCATCATTGTTGATTAGGCAAGCAAAAGTTCCACCTTCAGCACATTTCTGGTTGAGGGCATCACTTTAACAGACTCATCAATTCTATGGCCGACCACCCAGATTATTTTCCCTCGGCTCAGCAGTAAGGGGCATTTTATCCGTTCACTTCGAGGTACTTTTTTGTCAATAAAAAATTTTTTTAGCTTTTGCGTTCCTCCCACTCCCAATGGTTTAAAAGCGTCTCCCGACCGAAAATTCCTTATTACCATGGGAAAACTTAAGGTATCCTTATCAAAAAAACCGGTGTATTGTCCAGTATAACGATAATCGAACACCTTTTCCATACGCATTTCAGTAAATTTAATGGTCGCTCCTATTTCTCTTATAAACACAGATTCAAGTTTTTCTATCTGATATTCAAACGAAAACGTGTCTGAATGGCTGTATTTTTCACTAATATCACGCAACATACATTTTTCTTTAAACACATAGAGCGCATCCTGGTCCCTTTGAATTCTAATACGGTCAGGAAGGTCCACTTTTCCATAGGCCGATCTTTTTTCTAAAAGGCCGATGATAGAATTGATATTGACAAACTGAATACGCCTTAAGTCCCCCTTTATTTTTTCAATTGTCATTCTTATGATCCGCCTTTGCAGTGCAGGATGATATCGATTAAGCATCGAAACAGAAAGGATAATATAATTTTCCTGAATATCCAATACGGTTTTTTCATAAAAAGGATGAACAACATCGTCAATCCATTCTTCTTCGGATCTTATAATTGACGAAAGTCGGTTTAGTGTTTCAGAAATTTTTGGATTGTACGCTGTTTTTAACAAGGGAATTAAATCATGACGCACTCTGTTCCTAAAGTACTTTGTGTCCGTGTTAGATGCGTCAGAAACATAGTCTAATTTGTTTTGACTTAAAAAATCGATGATTTCGGATCGATTTAACTTTATCAACGGGCGGATAATCTTATGGTCTCTTACGGGAGGTATGCCTGAAAGACCCTGCGTTCCACTTCCTCGAAAAAGATTCATCAAAATAAGTTCCGCATTGTCATCAGAATGATGCCCAACTGCAATTTTGTTGTACTTCATTGTATTTGCAACATTATTTAAAAAGGTATAGCGGACACGCCGGGCAGCTTCTTCTAAAGAAAGTTTGTTTTCGATCCGATACTTTCGAACATCCTTTTTATGAGTGTAACAGGGCAAATCATACTTTTTGGCAAGAACTTCAACAAACTGAGCATCTTTATCCGAATCATTCCGGCGGAGGCAGTGATTTAAATGGGCAACTCCCAGTTTGAAAGAAATACGGGGCGCAATTAAGAAGAGTACATGAAGCAGAGCAACTGAATCAGGCCCTCCGGATACGCCAATAACAACCGAATCTTTCGGTTTAAGCATTCCATAAGTTGCAATGGTTTTTTCAACAGTTTGTAATAACTTACTCAAGTTTACCATCCTGATATGGCTAAAAATCCTTTGAAGCAGCGGGCTGAAAGATATTTGTTCTTGTCCGCCTCACCCCCCCGCAAGCGGGATCTACGACAAAGCGGCATCTTCGACCGGCGGAAAGGGTAAACATTCTATAGGGACTGAACAAATCGTCCCAATTAATTATTATAATATATTTCAGTTGGTTATACATATAAAACCCTTTCAAATTATGATATAGAGGTCTGTGATTGTCAATAAAAAACACGGAACCCGCGTCTTATAATTTTGGTACATTTTTTCTTAAAGTGAAAAAATCGAGTCATTTTTTACCTTGAAAAAACTTTTTATCGATTATATTCATGATAACGGTTGTGCTAGGCGGGGAGCTAGCGGTGCCCTTTTCCCGAAATCCGCTTTATGCGGGGCTGAATTCCCTCTTTAGGGTTTGAACCTGGAAGCCTATAGGCCAATCTGATCGGCCACCGCGCAACAGACGGTTACGAACCTCGTCAGGTCCGGAAGGAAGCAGCGATAAGTAATGCGGTCTGTGTCGTGGATTGATCCCGGTCAATTTTTTGGCTTGTTACATTTCAGTAAGGATTCGACAGGGGGTGCACAACCGCCTTTTTTCCATGATTTTTCACATCGTCCTTCTGTTCTCTAAATTCCTGAACCTATAATATAAAATTCCTATTTCCGGCTTGACAATATTCCAGACAGTCTTATTTTTTTAGCGATGTTGTGATGTTGGTTCAAAGTTTTAACGGCCGAGCAGTAAATATTCAAAAAAATCAGGAGATAACAACGCTGATGGCAAAAGGAAAGAAAGTCAAAATTCATACGAACGTTGAAGACACCGGAAAAGAAAATAAAGCCAATGATAAAAATGAGTTAAATGAAAAAGACAGCGCTGAGCCTCTTGACCCTTTCAAAAAGATGGAGGAAAAAGTTGAATCCCTTGAGAAAGAGGCCAAAGAAACCCACGATCGTTTGCTAAGGGTATCCGCAGAGTTTGAAAACTACAAAAAGCGTGCCGCACGTGAAATGAATGATTTCAGAAAATTTGCCAATGAAAGCTTTGTAAAGGCCATGCTTCCGGTGATTGATAATTTAGACCGCGCCATTGAGTCTTCAAATAATGAAAAACACGCTGACAGCTCAATGGTTGAAGGCGTCAATATGACCCTTAAAGAGATACTCAAAGTATTGGAGCAATTTGCTGTAAAGCGGTTTGACTCTTTAGGAAATACTTTTGACCCTGGTTTACATCAGGCGATCATGCAAGAAGAAACAGAAGGGCATGCTGAAAATTCTGTGGTTAAGGAGTTGCAAAAAGGATACATGATACATGACAGACTCCTAAGGCCTGCCATGGTCGTCGTCTCCAAAAAACCTGAAAATCAGAAAAAAAAAGATCAAAAAGACTATCGTAAATGTTAGGAGGAAAACAAATGGGTAAAGTCATTGGAATCGATTTGGGCACCACGAATTCTTGTGTAGCGGTCATGGAAGGTAGTGATGCAAAAGTTATTACCAACCCTGAAGGAGGACGTACTACGCCTTCCATCGTCGCTGTTTCAGAAAGTGGGGAAAGATTGGTGGGTCAAATTGCAAAACGGCAGGCCATTACTAATCCCGAAAATACGGTCTTTGCGGTAAAAAGACTTATTGGCCGACGGTATGCATCAAAAGAAGTTCAGAATGATATCAAAATACTTCCTTACAAGATTGAACAGGCTAAAAATGGCGATTTGCGTATAAACTTGAGGGGCAAATTGAACAGTCCGGCAGAAATATCATCCTTTATTCTGGCCAACATCAAGCATACCGCCGAAGAATACCTCGGCGAAAAAGTGACAGACGCAGTGATTACAGTGCCCGCCTATTTTAATGACAGTCAGCGACAGGCAACCAAAGATGCCGGGAAGATCGCCGGCCTAAATGTGCTCAGGATCATCAATGAACCCACCGCTGCATCCCTGGCGTATGGCCTTGACAAGAAAAAAGAAGAAAAAATAGCTGTTTTTGATCTGGGCGGAGGTACATTTGACGTATCGATTCTAGAAATCGGTGAAGGCGTATTTGAGGTTAAGGCCACAAATGGCGACACCCATCTTGGCGGTGAAGATTTCGACTTAAGGCTTATCGATTACCTTGCAAGTGAATTCAAAAAAGATCAGGGAATTGATATAAGAAATGATAAAATGGCTTTGCAGCGGCTTAAAGAGGCTGCCGAAAAAGCAAAAATGGAACTTTCCACATCCATGGAAACAGATGTTAATCTTCCATTCATAACCGCCGATGCTTCAGGACCCAAACACCTTAACATAAAAATAACCCGAGCCAAACTTGAAGGGCTTATCGCTGATCTTTTAGACAACCTGGAACAGCCATGCCGAACCGCGCTTAAAGATTCAGGTCTGACACCCAATGACATTGATGAAGTTATTCTTGTGGGCGGCATGACCCGTATGCCGGCGGTCCAGGAACGGGTTAAAAAACTCTTTGGCAGAGAACCGCATAAAGGTGTTAATCCTGACGAGGTTGTGGCTATTGGTGCTGCCATTCAAGGCGGGGTGCTTAAAGGAGACGTTAAAGATGTTCTCCTCCTTGACGTAACCCCTCTATCTCTGGGCATTGAAACCCTGGGCGGTGTTATGACGCGTCTCATTGAAAAAAATACAACCATTCCGACTAAAAAGAGTCAGACTTTTTCAACTGCAGCAGACAGCCAGCCGGCGGTTTCCATCCACGTCTTACAGGGCGAGCGGCAAATGGCCGCCGGCAACAAGACGTTAGGTCGCTTTGAACTAGTGGGAATACCGCCTGCACCTAGAGGTGTGCCGCAAATTGAAGTCACGTTTGACATCGATGCCAATGGTATCGTCAATGTTTCTGCCAAGGATATGGCCACCGGTAAAGAACAGTCCATTCAAATCACCGCTTCAAGCGGATTGTCTAAAAAAGAAATCGACGAACTGATAAAAGATGCTGAACTTCATGCCGAAGACGATAAGAAAAAAAGGGAACTGGTAGACGCTCGCAATCAAGCAGATGCCTTGCTCTATTCCACCGAAAAATCAATCAAAGATCTTGGCAACAAGATCGATGCGGCCACCAAAAGCAAGGTCGAAGCCGCCATTGAACCCCTTAAAAAGGCCATGGAAGGTGATGACACTGAAGAAATAAAACGACTGAGCGAGGAATTGACCCAGGCGTCTCATAAACTGGCCGAGGCCATGTATAAGAAGGCTTCCCAGGCAGACGCTCAACAGCAGGCCGGGGGGCAGCAGGTCAGGAACAGGACGGTCCATCCGCACCCGATGAGGATGTGGTGGATGCCGATTTTGAAGAGGTCAAAGACGACGATAAAAAATAACTGAATATCCTATATCATTAAAAATCCTGTGCGCACGTTTGTGCCACAGGATTTTTTTTGGCTGGCAGACATATCCTTGACCAAACGATATGGAGCCAAATTTCATATTGATTACATATATCTAAAATTTCACAAAAAACAAAAGGAAAAAACCTGTGAAATGGATTTGCCCTTATTCTAAAATGAAGGCTTCCCTAAATGCCGTTATTAACGTCGGTGTATGTTAAAATTATGTATAAATAAATATGGTCGACCGAAGTATAAGATGCACGTACACCAGAGAAATCATAAAGCCACCTCAAACTCCCTTTTTAAGTTTAACCTCTGGAGGCTCTGAGCCAGCACGTGGTTTTTAATATAGATGTTGAAGTTGGGTGGCATTTAATTGCGTTATTACATAAGGATTCCAAACCAGCCCACATTAATCAACGCAACTGCTCCTAATTTGGTGCAATTTTATATTTATTTACCCCAATAAAGAAAAGATTGCTCAATTGCTTTTTGAAATTACGGAGATTCATTTGAAGCGTATCTCTACCAAATGGATGAATTGTCTCTAGGTTATTAGTGTCTATAAATATATCCCAATAACCGGCACCATGCATTAGCAAAGTGTTGGTCAATTCTTGTGCAGAATTTACATCAAAATCACCATACAATTTCAGGTGTAGGTTGTCTTTGGTTTTAAAAGAAGAAATTTGGAAATTTGATGCCATGAATTTGCCTCCTTGTTTTTGATTTCATTATATTAGTTACTATACCTTGCAAAAATCATGCAAACACATATGTTTAGACGATAATTACTTATATGTTAAATAGTTACATCATTTATTGTGCAAAAATAGCCGCGTTGATTCATATAAAAAACTATACAATTGTAAAGCAAATCACAGGGTATTAGGAGTTATTTTACATAGACAGGCGCATTGTAGAATTGTTAAAGGAAAGGAGAGGTGGGTTTGATTAACGTATAGCGTGCCTGGTGAATTCACCTCCCGACGTTGCCTTGATAATAGGCTTGGGTCAAGATTGCTATCTCAAGATTTATTGAAAGCAGCATCGATTTTACCGGCAATTACGTAATTTGAATTAAAATCTTTACCAGATCGTTCTTTCTTGGTATTCTTTTTTCACTTTTTTACCCCTTATGTGCAAAATGTATGAACTAAAATAAGCAAGATACATCTTAAAAGGTGGATGTTATGCAAAAAATTAAAGTATTGCTTTTGGCACTGGCATTTATGGTAATCGCTGCTACATTTTTTGAAAGCATCTCCATGGCCGCAGAGGTTACGAGAATTCATTCAAGTAGAAAATACATCTTCATTAATGGCAGCATCGCTGACGGATTTGTAATGGGAGCTAGGGTATGTTTTTATTCTTCTTCAGGTGAAGAAATCACTTGCGGCAGAATTGAGCAGGCTTCGGAATCATTTGCCAAGGTTAGAGTAGACAACAGAATAGCAAAAAAAATCAACTACGGAATGGAAGCAAGACTTTCTGTTGAAAATGAAAGTAAAGAAGACGCAACAGAGCCCCAGAAGTGTACCGATGATTCCGAATGCGGTGATTCCGGATTTTGCATTAATGGTAGATGTCAACAGAGATAAGCATTGTTCGGATTAATCTTTCTGCAACTCCTTTAAATTCGCAAAATAATCCAACGACTCCGGGTTTTTCAGTGAGTCCTTGTTGAGCACCGGCCGGTTGTGAATGACCTTATTCACCGCCAGTTCCACTTTTTTCATATTGTGGGTATAGGGAATATCCGGAACCGAAACAATGACAGCGGGTACATGTCTTGGAGAAGCGTTGGATCGAATAGTGGTTTTTATTTTATTAATAATCTCTTGAGTCAACTCGTGTCCTTTGGCCATTTTGACAAACAGAATCACCCGAACATCATTTTTCCAATTCTGCCCCACCACAACACAGTCTTCGATCTCCTCTAAAAGATCCACCTGGCGATAGATCTCGGCGGTGCCGATGCGCACGCCGCCGGGATTCAAGGTGGCATCCGACCGACCATAAATAACGACACCGCCTCTCTGGGTGATCAGAATATAATCCCCATGCCGCCAGATATCGGGATAAACATCAAAATATGCGTTATGATATTTTTGGCTGTCCGGATCATTCCAGAAATAGATGGGCATGGACGGAAAAGGCGCCGTACATACCAGTTCGCCCTGTTGATTGATGACCGATTTTCCGTTCTCATCGAAAGCCTCTACCTTCATGGCCAGTCCTCGGCACTGAAGTTCACCGGCATATACCGGTCCCATGGGGTTCCCCAAAGCGAAACAGCCATTCAAATCTGTACCTCCGGAAATCGAGGCCAACTGAAGGTCTGCTTTGACTTCTCTGTAAATATACTCAAAACCTTCGTTGGAGAGCGGTGATCCTGTTGAAAGCACCGCCTTAAGCGGCGTGAGGTCGTATGTCTTACCGGGTGTTACTCCGGCATTTTGCAGTGCTGCAATGTATCCGGCGCTGGTTCCGAATATCGATATTTTCTCGTCCTGAGCGATCTTCCAGAGGGCTCCGGGATCCGGATGAAAAGGATTGCCGTCAAAAAGAACCAGTGTGGCGCCCACCGCCAGAGAACTGACCAGCCAGTTCCACATCATCCAACTGCACGTGGTGAAGTAAAAGATGGTATCTTCTCTTTTTAAATCCGTGTGAAGAACGAGTTCTTTCAAATGGTGAATGAGAATCCCTCCGGCACTCTGAACCATGCATTTTGGCAGTCCGGTGGTACCGGATGAATACATGATGTAAAGGGGATGGTCAAAGGGAAGCTGTGCGAATTCGATGTTTAGATCAGATTCTGAAGACCGAAAATCCTTGTAATGAACACCATTCGACAATCCTTTGATATCCGGTTTTTTTTGAGTGTACGGCACCACCACCACTTTTTCGATGGAAGGAATCTCTTTGATGATATTTGAAATTTTTTCCAGGCTGTCAAAGTGTTTTCCCTTGAAAAAATATCCGTCCGCCGTAAACAAAACCTTGGGTTCGATCTGGCCGAATCGATCCAGCACCCCTTTTGTTCCGAAATCCGGAGAACACGAAGACCAGGTCCCACCGATGCTGGCAGCGGCCAGCATAGCGATGATGGTTTCCGGCATGTTGGGCATAAACCCGGCCACCCGATCTCCAGCCTGAACACCGGCTGTTATTAAAGATCTGGCCACACGTACTGTCTCATCGTACAGCTCGGCATACGTCATTTGTCTGGTCACCCGATCTTCTCCTCGAAAGACGAGCGCTGTCTGATCGTCCCTGAATCGCAGAAGATTTTCGGCAAAATTAAGCCGTGACCCGGAAAACCATTGGGCACCCGGCATTTTTTTTACGTTGTCAATGACCTGATCATAAGGCTTTGATGCATTTATTTCCACAAACTCCCATATTCCCGCCCAGAAATCAGGGATATTATCGATGGACCATTGGTAAAGCGTCGCATATTCAGTAAAATTTTGATCAAACTTTGTATTAACAAAATTCATGAATCGATACATATTGGTCCCTTGGATTCTTTCCTCAGATGGTTCCCATAAAAGTTTGGCCATGGTCAATTTCTCCTTTAAATGTTCGACAAATAATTTGCCCAAGTTTCGCACCCTTTATTCCAAGCAACGCCGATACAGTGTAAAAAACCGGAAAATTTTTTAACATAAAATCATATCAACCATATTAAGATGCAAAGCTTGAGTAAATTATATACAGCGCTTTGAATATCTTTTATTAACTTTAACCTTAAGAAATAGTCAAGAATATGCCTTGAAAATTTTATTGAAAACATCATAGAATAGTGCAGGGAAATAAATTTAAAGGAGATAAGAAATGCGTATTGTTGACATGCGATCGGACACCATTACACAGCCGACACCGGCCATGCGTCAGGCCATGTCCGAGGCAAAAGTTGGAGACGATGTGTTTGGTGAAGATCCCACGGTAAACCGCCTCGAAGAAATGGTTTCCAAACGGCTGGAAAAAGAAGCGGCGTTGTTTGTAGCCAGTGGAACCATGGCAAACCTGGTCAGCCAGCTTACACACTGCGGCAGGGGCAATGAAATGATACTCGGTGATCAGTCCCATATGTTCGTTTACGAACAAGGAGGTTCCGCAGCACTGGGCGGTATTCACCCCCGCAGCCTGGAAAATAAGCCGGACGGCACAATGGCCTTTGAAGACATTGAAGCCGCCATTCGTCCGGACAACGTCCACTTCCCCAGAACAAAACTCATTGTCATAGAGAACACCCATAACCGGTGCAACGGCAGTCCCTTGGATGCAACTTATATGCATTCTGTAGCAGAATTGGCGCGTCGTTATGGACTGAAATTACATGTTGACGGCGCCCGACTTTTTAATGCGGCAACCGCCCTTGGTGTGGATGCAAAGGATCTTGTTGCTGAAGCCGATTCCGTCAGTATTTGTTTGAGCAAAGGATTGGCGGCACCGGTGGGTTCTGTAGTTTCGGGAAACGCGGACTTTATCTCGGAAGCCCGGCGAAACCGTAAGGTGGTCGGTGGCGGTATGCGTCAGGCAGGCATTCTGGCCGCAGCCGGTATCATTGCACTGACCGAAATGGTGGATCGCCTGGCAGATGATCATGAAAACGCCAGAAAATTGGCCCAAGGCCTTGCAAACATGGAGGGCTTATCCATTGATCCGGATGTTGTGATGACCAATATTGTATACGTTGACGTAACGAAAAAAGGAATGACATCACAGATATTGGCGGAAAGACTCGATCGTCATGGCATTCACCTGCTCCCCACGGAACCGAACCGTTTGAGGGCCGTCACCAATTATCATGTGACTTCTTCGGATATCGATTATGCTTTAGATATATTTCTCAGAATCTTGAAAGATTTTTGAAAAAGGAACGCCTATGCTTTCTCGCCTGACAAGCATCCTGTATGCCATTATGATTATGGCACTGATCGTCAAACCAGTCGCAGTGCGGGCCGAAACGATTACTGTCCCTGTCTTTCTTGACTACCAGCAATTGCAGCTTCTTATGATGCAGGATAAGTTTAAAGGACCCAATAACACTGCACAATATCTATTGGATGACGACGGTTGCACAAGTATTACCTTTTCGGAACCCCATCTGTCAGCAGAGGGGGAATTGCTGCGAGTGGATGCGAAGATTCTTGCAACAATCGGCGACCCCACAACCGGTGCCTGTAAGGTCATTTCCCGCTGGACCGGACGCACGGCTGTTACCGGTAAACCTGCTTTAATAAGCGGTCAACCGTTATCCGTAGCGTTTAGGGTGCAGACCGCCCGGCTTTACGATCAACAGGGCAGACTGCTTACGGATAGTCTCGTCCTGCAGGCGGTGAAAGAACAATTGCATCTTTTGTTAAGCCGCTACAGGCTGGATCTGAAACCTGAAACCGATCAGCTCAAAACCCTGTTACCTTACTTTTTGCCCCATTACCCGGCAGATCGCCTAACAAAAATGATCGACAGCCTGCGCATAGTTCATCTTGTGGCCCGGCCCAACGAACTGGATGTCCAGCTGCAAATTGATGTCGAAACCGTTGCCAAAGCCGGGCCGGAGCCCACCCTTAGTGAACATGAAATGCAGCAGATGGAACAACGGTACCAAAACTGGGATGCTTTTTTGACGTTTGTCATCAAGGAGGCGGCCACTGCCACTCGCTCGGAAGAACTTCGTGTTGCCCTGTTGGAGATACTGCTGGATGCACGCTATCAGTTTAAGTCGATTCTCGGTGAACCCCCGCAAAGCGCAGCCGACCCGGTCAAACAATTGTTTATCCGAAGCTGGGAGCGGCTGAAACCGGTAATGCGGGAGATCAGTGTTCATTCGCCGGAACAGAATCTGCTGCCTTTTTTGTCGTTCATAACAGCGGCTGACGCACTCAATGCACTGGATCGTTTTGGCCCTGCGGTGGGGCTGGATATATCCACTGACGGTCTGAGACGTTTGGCACGTCTTCTAAATGACGACCCATCCATTGATCCGCTGAAATATCTGAATGAAACCGATCCGGTACTACAACAACTGTTTGATTTCGGAATGCCTGGTGACATCACCCAACAAAAAAAACCACATGGTTTTAACTTTCAACTGATCCGGCCGGTCTATGCCGCAAATCCAAGGGATCGTCTGAATCGCTGGGTACCCACCGCTGCCGAGCTGAAGTCTTATCTGCTTGAAATTCGAAATTTATTGCTGGAAGAGGCGGATGCTCGAATTCGTTCGTCATCAATAGCTCAAAAGTACGCCCGTATTTACCGCAAATTGATGCTTACCACCGCATGGCAGGAAAGCTGCTGGCGTCAATACATCCTACAAAACCGCAAAGTTGTTCCCCTTATTTCCGCGTCAGGCGATATCGGCATGTTGCAGATCAATGAAAAGGTATGGCGCGGCTTTTACTCTCCCTCCAAGTTGAGATGGGACATCACCTATAACGCCCGTGCAGGAAGCGAAATCCTGTTCAAATTCATGGTCGATTACGCGTTGAAACAGCAAGAGCATAAACATGGAGGCGATCTGTCTAATCTGGCACGCGCCACTTATTCTGCATACAATGGCGGGCCATCTCAAGTAAGCCGTTACCGCAAAAACGACGTCCCGGCCGCACACAAAAAAATCGACACCGCCTTTTGGGAAAAATATCAGCAGGTCAACCAGGGCCAGGAATTAGCCGTGGCGCAATGTTTGGGCGGTCAAGCCTCCGCTTCAATGACGGCTGCGCGTCAACTAAACCATGGCCGGAAGCAATCCGGTTCAAAACAAGTGACCACAGC
Organism: uncultured delta proteobacterium; assembly: GCA_963706295.1. Lineage (GTDB taxonomy): Bacteria > Desulfobacterota > Desulfobacteria > Desulfobacterales > UBA11574 > UBA11574. The sequence continues at coordinate 398,989 of CAVPLW010000009.1, forward strand.
CAAAAAATCACAGCGTATTGAAAATGTCGAGTGGATCAGAGGCCGCAATCCCGAACACTTTACTTTACAGCTATCGGTGATGAGCGGCGAGCAGGCGGTAAAAGAGTTTATAAAGAAACAATCCAAAGGTGGCAGATTTGCTTATTATCGAAAAAAACAAAAAGGCCGGAATTTCTATGTCGCCATCTACGGCAGCTTTGCTAAACGCGCAGATGCGAAAAAGGCCGCTGCTCGTTTTGCTCCGCTGAAACCCTGGATACGGGACTTTGGCAGTATTCAGGAGATAATGTCAAAATGATCATAACAGCGGCAAGGCCGTATCAAATGAAGGGCTTATCCATTGATCCGGATGTTGTGATGACCAATATTGTATACGTTGACGTAACGAAAAGTGGGAGTTATTTGTCCCAACCCAAACTTGATTTGACAGAATCGTAAGGCGGGCTAATACATCCTATGACAGCATAATTTTCGAAGTATGATATCACAACCAATTAAACCGTGGTCAAACTGTAACACACATTGCAGATCACACAACCTGCAACAATAAAAAGGCAGAGCCAAGTGACCCCGCCTTCTTTTATAATATTCCATTTATTGTTCTCGGTTTTTGTCTTCTATCGAGTTCGATCCTTGCCTAACCTTCGTTCAGGAATATGTGAATAATACGAGAACTTACGCCTTTCAATGCCTGAACGTCTTCCTCCATTGTCGGGCGATATGTGGCTCATGCCTTACTATTTTTTAAACCTTTTGCGGCCATACCCTGCAAGACCAACCAAACCAGAACCAAGCAGTATAAGTGTAGCAGGCTCAGGTGTTGCGAGAGGAGGACCGGTTGAAGTTCCATCAGCAGTGGCAACTGGTGTTTGAATTGATTTAAAGCTTGATGTGGTTCCCGTATCATCAGATGAATTAGGGCAGCCTACAATTCCAAAAAACATAATCACAACACATAAAACCACAAATAATTTTTTCATCCCTTTTCCCCTTATATTATAAAAAATGTAAATATAATAACTCCCAGTTTGGTTTTATCTTGGAAGCATAAAAACACATATTAAGCTACAGTCTATATGCAAAAATCATGCAACAACAATATGCTTTCTATTAGTAATAGAGTTTTCAAATGGTTAATGTAAATCGGATGAAAAGTAGGTATCCAAAACTCATAGAAAAAACTATGTAATTGTGGGGTAAATTACCTGAAATTATTACATTATTTACATAGTATTTCTGAATAATTCAAATGGCTATATGCTACTATGTGGTTGTAATGGATGGGAATTTTTTTAAAGAAGAGGTTAGCGTGATTAAAGACACCTTGCGAGACTGTCGAAAAAGCATGATTTCTACATTTTTGTGAAATTTACACATAATGATATCAATCACTTAGAGGTCTACAAATTGCCTTTTTTAGGTTTTTCGACAGTCTCAGCGGCTATACGTAACAAATGAGCATTAAAAATAGAAAAGTAGTGCACCAGTGTATGATTTATTCAACAACCGTAAACAATAATTCATGGCCTTATCGACTAAACTAAGGCAACTTCGCAATCATTTTCCCAAACTCTTCATTAGTAAACGCCTTGAGCGTCTTCGTTCTAACGTACCCTTGAGCACCTAACCCTAAAAGAAAGGTCATATAAACTTTATCACTCGGAGCTTCGCCAATGGAAATATAGTCATATTCACCCATTGTTGCATAGAAACCTATCAATTTACCTCCAATCGATTCAGCAGTTTTGATGCCTTCTTCGATGCGTTCAGGTGCGTCTTTGATGTTCTTAACTCCCTGTTCTGTCAAATTGAACAGTGTAATATAGATAGGCATGGAGCCCTCACCTCCTTTCCTAAAAAATGGTCGGTGCACCACTATTTGTTTACAACACTGACAGGCCAAATTAATTTGTAATGCCAAGGCTAATTTTGAGGAGATTTTCAATAGAGAAAACTCCTGAATAGAGATTAAGTAATTGAAGCGGCAAATTATTAGATAATGAGAAACTAATTGAGAATGAGGTCAGCAGAACAACAGATGTTTCACAATGGAAATTGATTTGAGATAGAGAGGTAATTTCAAAAAAAATATATTAAAGTCTTAATAGTGTCAATATCAAATATGGTGCCGGTATAGCAACCATTCACAACAACAATTGATATACATATGTTTTATTCGAAGGATAAAAAAATAAGCCTTTATGTATTCGGCGATGAATTCAGCGGTCCCGCTATCCAGCCGATCATCAATGAGGTGGACAGAATCAACGCCGCAGCAAAAAACTGTTCTCGCCGGGTCCGGATCCATGCCGTGGGTTTTCCGGTCGTTATGGAAACAACGGAGCGACCCGGCAACACCGGCGAACGATTTGCCACTCTTATGCGCTCTTTATGTCAGAGAAACGGTAGTACCTTTGTCGGACTGAACAGCACAAGACCTTGAAACATCTGGTGTGAGTCAATCCGGATTAATGCTTGAAACTTCTCTGCCCGGTATAGACCATTGTCGCACCCACCTCGTTGCAGGCCTCGATGGACTGGTAGTCATTATCAGATCCACCCGGTTGAATCACGGAAGTAACCCCCTCTTTCAGGCCGACATCAATACCGTCTCTGAAAGGAAAAAAGGCGTCACTGACCATTGCAGAGCCGATCAGTCCGCCTTTTTCATCGGCTACTTTAGCATCAATTTCTGCTTTTTTATCCTCATCTTTCAAATCATTATAGGAAATATTATACATTTCAAAGCAGTAACGGTCTGCCAGCTTTCGATAGGCCTTGTCCCTTGCAATTTCGGCAACACCCACCCGGTCTTGTTCACCGGTACCAATGCCGACGCTAACCTCGTCTTTGACATAAATAACGGAATTGGATGTAATGCCGGATTCAACAAGCCATCCAAAGAGCAGGTTGTTGTATTCCTGTTCTGTGGGCTCACGGTCAACCTGATACTGCTTCCCCTTATATTCGCATGCTGCAAGTTTTAGATCTGCCTTTGTCCGGGCAGCCGGCACAAAAGACCACTGGGCGATGATACCGCCGTCAATCAGGCTCTTGAATTCCACACATCTCTGTCCCACAAAGCTTTGCAGTCTGTTGATATTACCTATACGTATCACCCTGAGGTTTTTTTTCTTTGAAAAAATGTCCATTACACCGTCTTCAAAATCGGGTGCAACAACAACTTCAGCGTATTGTTCGGTGATGGCTTCCGCCGTTGCCCGGTCAACCGCCCTGTTTACGGCGATACATCCTCCAAATGCCGCCACCCTGTCTGCCATGTTTGCCTTTTGATACGCATCTACCAATGTATCAGAGCGGGCAACACCACAGGGATTGTTGTGCTTAACAATGACAACTGTGGGTTTATCCACAAAATATCTTAAAATGTTTAAAGAGTTGTCTGCATCGGTCAGGTTGGTTTTACCGGGATGTTTACCGGATTGCAAAAGCTCAATGTCTGAAGCCAGATGCTGTCCCGGCTGAATCGATTCGCTTTCTCCTAAAACCAGATTCCCATTGATCAGTTTGTAAAGTGCGGCTTCCTGACCCGGATTTTCGCCGTATCTGAGCCCTTTTTGGATGTTATCGATGGTCCAGGCCACTTTTTCATAAAAAAGGGTTTGTCTTTTATCCTGATCCACAAAACTAATCTCCATCTCAGGTGGAAAGTGATCGTCCATTATTGTCCGATACATTTTCTTTAAATCTTCAGCCATTTTTTTCTCCTTTTTTTAAGACTATTAAAATTTTAGTAAGAGTTTAGTCCTTTGAAGTAAATCGATTTCGAAAGCGCTTCAGGTATGATTAAATTTTTGGCTGGAAGCTGTCTGAGTGGATTATGGATCGTTTTGAAAGAACCATAAGCCATTTGACGTTACGGATGAAACTTCCTGTTAAAGCAGAGACCTTTATGAATAGCCCGGGCAGGTTCTTTCATTACGAGCCCTTATTCACGAGTTCTTTCAGCAAAAATTTAATCATACCTGAAGCGGTAATGTTCTCAAAAGGCTAAAGTGTTACAAATTTTCGTTCTAGAAGTTGTAACACGCAGTTACCTCATCAAATGTCCTGGAACCCAAAAAGTCTGCGATGGTCCGGTCGTAGACAGCTGTGTGGTCAAATGCCTTTTGGGCAAGACGGTAGCGAAGCCCCAGCGATATAGAGCCGTTATTTGAATTCATTTCTGATAAAATCGCTGTATAGTCCGATGGATCGACCACCGATGCAACCCTTATATAATTTTTTGCAGAAGCTCTTATCATGCACGGCCCGCCAATATCTATATTACCGCGAGCCATTTCAACCGTCACCCCTGCTGTTGAAATGGTATCTTTAAAAGGATATAAATTACAAAGGGTCATATCAATGTGAACAGAACCTGTCCGCTGGAGGTCCTCATTGTGGGCATCATTGTAAGTTTCGGTGAGCAGTCCGAGATATATTTTAAAATCCAGAGTCTTCACAAGACCACCCTGAGTCTCCGGCTGACCTGTGTAATCCGAAACCTGTGTCAGGCAGGAATCCGCCCTGTCTCCAAGAATTTCTTTGATTTTTTTGTACGTGCCGCCGGTTGAAAAAATTTTTACCTCCGGATTTATCCGGATAAGTTCCGGCATGAACGCTTCCAAACCCCTTTTGTCAAAAACACTTGCAAGTACATGCCTGACCTTGACAAATTCATCTATCCTTTCCACCACATTCATACTCATAGCATCTACCCCTTTCTCTCTTGCGCGTTAATCAAAGGTTTATTCATTTTTCTTTCCCAATATTGCATGACGTCGACACACCGCTAAACCAGATAATTTTAGAATGTTTAAAAGTTGCTTTGACACTAGCCGCAACTCCATATATAGACAAGAACATTCAACACAATATGTTGAGGAGACGGGGAGTTTCCACGGTTTGAAAAAAGCATGATCCATGGAGCGATCCGACAAATAAAAACACCCCGACCCCTGAATATGTTCACTTACTATTATCCCGTGATAAATTCAAGAGGACACCTAATAAAACATGATTAACGTTTTATTCGTCAGCCTGGTTTTCATGTTCGGCATGTGCATTGGAAGTTTTTTAAACGTCTGCATCTATCGGCTGCCATCCTCAACATCGATTATAAATCCTTCCCGCTCATTCTGCCCGCAATGCAACAGTGCCATACAATTTTATGACAACATTCCTGTTTTTAGCTACTTATGGCTTAAGGGCCGGTGCCGGAACTGCAAGGCATCCATTTCACTTCGCTATCCTTTGGTTGAGTTGATGACCGGAATTCTTGCCATCGCTATTCTTTTCATGTTTGGTCTGACTCTGGAAGGTGTCGTATACTTTGTATTTATTTCATCGCTGCTGGTCATCACCTTTATTGACATTGATCATAAAATCATCCCGGATATTATCTCACTCCCGGGGATTCCCATCGGCCTTGCGGCTTCTTTTGTTTTACCTGCCATGACGTTTAAATCCTCTCTGCTGGGTTTGCTGGTGGGAGGAGGCAGTCTTTTGGTGGTAGCATGGACATACAGTCTCATCACCCGTAAAGAAGGCATGGGGGGTGGGGACATCAAACTTCTGGGGATGATCGGAACCTTTATCGGGTGGAAAGGGGTTATCTTTACCATTTTTGTTGCATCGCTTGTAGGAACTTTCGTGGGAATAATAGTTATGCTGCTAAAGGGGAAAAATCTGAAATTTGCCATTCCATTCGGCCCATTTCTTTCCATTGGGGCAATGTCATATGTTTTCTTTGGAAAGAAGGTTCTGTTTTGGTATTTTCATTCATTTTAACTATCTTAGGGATCGGAGAGTTTTTTTTCTAAATCCTTGGATATTAGCCTACGCTTTAGAGAGCGGAATGGATGATCCTTTTTTAAAGCGGGTGCTGTTTGAGTGGCTTAGGGATCGTTAGAAAAAACAAGCGCATGCCGAAATCGGATCTTTAAAAGAAATTGCAGATTGTACAGCGAACCTATTGATTTTTCAAAGATTGGTTCCTGTTCTTTCTTTACGAGCCCTTGCCACGAGTTCACGCGGTTTAAAAAAGGATTATCCATAGAGCGATCCGACAAATAAAAACACCCCGAGGTCCCAGCTATTTTGATTAAGATGTTATCATCACCTTAAGATACAAATCTCCCCGTTGACCGTCGGATGCTGTTTTACCCAAACCTTTCAAACGCAGCTTGCTCCCTTCTTTCACACCGGGAGGGACAATCACTTTAACCATCCGTTTATGGAATCCTTTTGGGATATTGATCAGCTTTTGTGTTCCTGCAAGCGCCTCGAATGATGTAATGTCAATGGTGCCATAAAGGTGGGGATCTTTTCCGAGGCCACCAGGCCGAACAACCTGAAGGCGGTGCGTTTTTCTTTTAGCAGTGACGCGACGCATTTTACTACTGACTCCGGTTTCGGGTATCGCAAGAAAAATCTTTAACAAAACGATTCCAAAAACGAACCCACCGATATGGGCCCACCATGCAATTCCACCGATATTGCCATGGCTTCCTGCTGCATTTATAAACTGCAAAACAAACCAAAAACCCAGAAAGAAAAACGCCGGGATTTCAACAAACCAGGGGATAATGATAATGGGAATCAGGGTTAATATTTTGGAACGGGGATGAAGAATCAAATAAGCCCCCATGACACCTGCAATGGCTCCGCTGGCCCCGATGGTGGGCATATTGGAATGAAGATTGAAAAGGAGATGGGAAAGACCCGATGTAATTCCGCACAGCAGATAAAAAACAACGTATCGAAAAGGACCCAGACGATCTTCAACATTATCGCCAAAAATGTAAAGGAACCACATATTTCCCAAAAGATGCCAGAACCCGCCGTGAAGAAACATGAAAGAGAGCCAAGACAAAAGCTGCTGACCGGTAGTAAAATAAGATGAAATTTGTGGCATTGAGTATCTGGCGGGAACCAGGCCGTAAATATAAACAAAACGGTCTAAATTGGCCCCCTGGGACATCTCAAACAGAAAAAGGACAACGTTGATACCGATAATTGTATGGTTTACAACCGGATAATTTTTGGAAGATATTGTGTCGCGAATGGGAAACATTACAATTCATCAGCTGCATTTGTCAGCGGAACTCAATAGTCGGATCAATATACGTATTCAGGGGGTGTGCCTCCCCGTTTCACTCTGGCGTCTACGTGTCTGATCGTTACACGGAGAAGCATACCCTCTGAATACTTATGAATCAAGGATGAAAATTTTTCAAGAAACACTTTGAGAAAGCGCCTCAACAGCCAGTTGACCCACGGTACGTTCCTCCAGATTCATGTTGATGAAGATGTTTATTCTTGCTTCATCGGTAACCAGATGTTTGAGTAAGGATTCTGTCATCTCCGAAGGTATCGCCCCAGCCACCCAGGCTGACAGTCCACGATGGACAGCATCTTTTGATCGCATAAACGGACAAAGATAAGCTGCTGCATCCCGAACAAGTTCAGGACGCGCATGTGCAAGTCTGCCCAATCCCCAGAGCACTCCCCGTTGCAGCATCTCGTGTTCGAGAAAGTTGCCTGCCTCGTTAATGTAGGATACCAGGATACAGGCATACTCCCTGGCCAGTTTGTCATGACGCGCCATGATTTCTCCCATGGCTTCCGGAGAGCCCCAGCCGATCCCTCCGGATTCGTCGTTTAAATTCCACATCAGCCGCCGCATGACAATGCGGGCAGACTCAAGATCTTCACGGGCAAGACGCGTAACGACGACACCCATTGCCGTAACGGCACGCCATTTGACCAATTCGTCCGTATTGTAAAAAAAGGAAAAAAGTGGATTGACGACCCTTCGAGCCGGCATGAGACAGATCTCTTCAAGGCTCTTTTCGAATTTTTCATTTTTTAAAAGTGCCGCAAGTATTTTCTTGAGCTGCCTGCTGCCCATTTGCTTGCCCCATATGAAGCTCACCATTTTTTCTTTAACTCTAAATGAGCGAAAGGGTTTAATTCTCTTCCCAATAGATACAATCTTCAGGGCAGTATTTTATGGCCTCATTGACTTCCGTCTCCGGATAAGAGGATAGCTCGATGACTTCAATATATCCGGCATCATTCAGTCTGAAAACCAAAGGGCAGACCTCAATACAAGCGCCGCATAAATTGCATCGACCCAGATCAACAGACGGTATTTTCATATTTTTTCGTTTATTGACTGTCCGATTTTTTTACCCAGTTCAAAACAGGCCCCCAATCCCTTCTTTTCCGGAACATACTGAATTCTGATACCGGGATCGATGACGTCAAATTTCATGGCTTCGAGTTCTTTATTGATCAGATTGACCGCTTCACCGCTCCACCCGTAAGAACCAAAGGCAGCACCGATTTTGTTTAACGGCTTGAGCCCTTTCATATAAACCAGAAAATCACTGACCGTGGGAAACAACTGGTTGTTCAGTGTTGGCGATCCCACAACGATGGCCGCGGCATCAAGGACTTCCGTCATGATCTCACTGCGATGGGAGCTTCGTATATGCATCGGTCTTACCGATACCCCTTCATCGGCGATTCCCGCCGCAATCTCATCGGCCATGGCTTGGGTACTGTGCCACATGGTGTCGTAGATCACGACAGCTTTTTTCTCTTGCTCCTGTTTGGCCCATTTTGCATACGCATTGATGATCTTGCCCGGATCTTTCCTCCATATGATTCCGTGATCCGGACATATCATATCGATTTCAAGGCCCAGCTGGGCAACCGTATCCAAAAGCTTTAGAACCAACGGTGAATAAAGAAGCAAAATATTGGCATAGTACTTTTTTGCGTGAAGCATGATATCATCTTCCATCTGATCATCGAATCTTTCATGCCCAGCATAATGCTGTCCGAAACCGTCACTGGAAAAGAGAATTTTGTCTTCCTTCAGGTAGGTAAACATACTGTCCGGCCAGTGAAGCATGCGGGTTTCGAGAAATGTCAGGGTCCGGTTTCCCAAACTCAACTCCTCGCCGGTGCCAACCGCATGATAATTCCACTTTTGAGGAAAGTGTCGGGCCAGATTTTTTGCGCCCATTTTTGAACAATAAAGAGGCTTGTTCTCACCAACCCTGTGCATCACCCGCGGCAAACCGCCGGAATGGTCCATTTCCGTATGATTGCTAATCACACAGTCAATCTTTTTCGGATCAATGATTTTCGATATATTATCAAGGAGTTGATCCGCAAAATCCTTCTTGACGGTGTCGATGAGTGCGATTTTCTCATCGACGATTAAAAATGCGTTATAACTGGTCCCTCGATACGTCGAATATCCGTGAAAATCCCTTATGTTCCAATCAATAACGCCGACATCATAGATTCCCTTTGTTATTTCTACCGGTCTCATATTCCTCCTGCCCTTTTATTATTCTTTTTCAAAATCATCTTTTGATGCACCGCAAACCGGGCATTCCCAGCCATCCGGCACATCTTCCCATTTTGTGCCCGGAGCAACACCGTTGTCCGGATCACCTTGTTCCGGATCATAAACATAACCGCAAACCGTACATACATACTTGTCCATTTGAATCCTCCTCTTTTATTGAATTTATGTAACAATTTAGTCCTTTGAAACAAATCGATTTCAGAGGCGCTTCAGGTAAGGCTTAATTCTAACCACCGGCTAGCAACTGAACCGGGCCCGGCAAGGGGTTTGAACATTTTCTTTCCAGCACCGCACACCGGACATTTCCAATCGTCCGGCAGATCGGCAAACTGGGTCCCTTTAGAAATTTTTCCTTTTCGGTCTCCCTTGTCGGGGTTATAAATATATCCACAATTAGCTGTCTGGCATTGATACATCTCTTCAGGTTCGGCCATTTATTCCTCCTTGGGCATCATTTTAAAATTTATCATTCTATAAGAACATTTGCAGCAGCCAGAAACAGATCTGAATCCCGCAGAACGCCCACCAGTTTCCCCGCTTCGTACACGGGTAAAATGGTAATTTTGTTACGGTGGATCATTTTAAGGGCATCCAGAAATCCGGCGTCGGCATCTATGGTCCCTCTTATTTTAAGCATCACGTCTCTAACATGGGTTTGCGCGTTCTGTCTGACCCTGGATCTGAATCCGTGTTTTGCATGGTCCATGTCATGGGCATCGGCTTCTGCAAAAGCGATTGAAACACCCAGGGCATGCAGTTTTCCGCTGATCCCTCCGGCAATTTCCGGTATCAGCACTTTTAAAATGCTTTTAAAATCGAGAATCCCCACAAGTTCACCCTGAGCATCAAGGACAAGGCTGGTTCTGTGCCCCGCCTCCGTACATTTTCCGGTTTCCACCTGACAATAGATTTTCATCAGCTCGGGAACGGCGTCTTTCAGAGGTTTATCGGCGGTCGTTACTGCATAATCATCTATGGGAACCATCATTTCTTTGACTTTCAACTGGACGGGCATGATATTTTCTCCTTTAACAAATTTTTATTTTTAGCTCGGGGTATCGTTGACAAGAGCTTTAACCTTTTTTTCAATTTCGTCACGGACGTTGCGCATAACATCCATCGATTTTCCGGCAGGATCCGGCAAATCCCAGTCCAGCCGCTGCATGCCCGGAATAAAAGGACATGCTTCACCACAGCCCATGGTAATGATCATATCCGGCTGCAACTCCGATGCGGCCTTATCCAGGAATCGGGTTTTGCGAAATCCCATATCGATCCCTTTTTCCGCCATGGCTTTAACCATATCCAAATTTATTTTTTCCGCAGGCTCGCTGCCGGCTGAAGCAACTTCAATTTTATCACCGGCAAGATGTTGCGCAAATGCTGCGGCCATCTGGCTGCGGCAGGCATTTTCCCGACAGGCGAATAATATTTTTTTTCTGCCCAAAAGAGGGGCCAGAAGTTCCTTCACGGAAGCTGTCACATCTTTGTGAACGGTGGGATGTTTTTCCATATCCCCGGTATTTTCAATATGCCGGTAAGTGAGGCTTCCGTAGAAACCCGCTCCCACCGCATCAAAAAAATATTTTGCCGTAAGGTCGACACCTTCAAAAAGATTCTTTCCCTTTGTCGCCCCCTGGGCAAGAAGAAATCCGCGCCGGTAATGTCTCGCCGGATCGGTCAGGTTCAGCTTATATTTCCTGGACCACAGTGTCTGAGTGCGATCGATGGGGGCCTTTAACTGAGCGGGAACATTATAAAAATATATGGGTGTCGCCAAAACAACAACATCCGCCTCCCGAAGCAGCGGGTAGATTTCATTCGTCATATCATCATCTTGAGTAACACAGTAGCCCTTCTTTTCACAATAACCGCAGCCTATGCATGGCACAATATTTTTTTTTGCCACTTCAACGATACGGGTTTGAGCACCTAAAATCTCAGCCTCGTCCATAAAGGCGGCAAGGAGATAGTTGGTGTTGCCTTTTTTTCGGGGACTCCCTTGAAATCCAAGAATCATCATCAGCTAAACCTCTTTTATTTTGAATGACATTTCAGACAGGAGGTCGGGCCGGCCTTTTGGCCCTGTTTGATCCGATTGCGGTGGCACCCCCTGCAATGATTCATGACCCGTTTTTTCGCCAGTCTGCCCTGGTTTTTCAAATCCTTGATGACGCCCAACTTCTGGGGAAATATATTATGACAGATGTTGCAGTCACCCAGCGTCGTTTGATGTTGTCGATGGGGGAAACCAACCACGCCTCTTTGGCCTCCGTCAAGGGTTATTTGTTCCGGGCCTTTTTGTTCAATACCCGCAACGATGACGCCGCCGTAAAGAAGCACGAACACGACACACAACACAACAATTTTTGATTTCATAAGCGTAACTTTCATAAAAATTAAACTGCGAATACCTAATAGGCTTCATCATGGGCAAGATCCGCTTGGGTCACTTTGCCCTTAAAAAGGTTATATGCCCAAATTTGATAGCCGATGACAACAGGGATAAAAATGATAACGACAACCAGCATAATTTTCAATGTTAAAGGACTTGAAGAGGCATTATATGCGGTAAGACTGTACCTGGGGTTCAGGCTGGAAGGAAACAGGTTCGGGAAAAGCCCGATCACGCCGAAAAACGTAGCCCCTACAATGGTCAGTGCCGAAGCAAACCAGGCTTTGAAAAAAGTTTTCCTTACAAGGAAAAATCTGACACTCAAAAGCGCGAGAACCGTTATCAGTATGACGATAAAAAAGGCGGGATGTTTAACATAGTTATCATACAGGCGGGTGGAAAACTTGCTGGCGATGAAAAAAATAACCGCTACTCCAAGAAGAACCGGCCAGAGTTTTTTGGCAGTGGAAACAGCCCTTTCTTGGAGATCCCCTTCTGATTTTATGGAAATCCACAAAGCACCGTGAATCATAAAAAGGAGAACAAAAAAAATGCCGCCCAAAAGACCGTATGGATTTAAAAGTGTAAAGAGTGTTCCATGGTAGATCCCATTGTGATCGATGGGAATGCCCTGGAAAATATTTGCAAAGGCAACGCCAAAAAGGAGTGCAGGAACAAAGCTTCCAACAAAAATGCAGGTGTCCCAGATCTTTCGCCAGCGGGGGTCGTCCACCTTGCCGCGAAATTCAAAAGAAACCCCCCGAAGAATAAGGGCAAATAAAATCAGCATCAACGCTGAATAAAGTGATGAAAACATAACAGAATATACCAGGGGAAAGGCTGCAAAAGTGACCCCGCCGGCGGTAATCAGCCACACTTCATTTCCGTCCCACAAGGGTCCCAGTGCATTAATCATAATCCGTTTGTCCTGATCGGTTTTGCCTAAAAATGGATAGAGCGTTCCGATGCCCAAATCGAATCCGTCCGTCATGAAGAATAGCGCCCATAAGAGACCCCACAGGAAAAACCATATCGTTTGTAAAACCATTTTTTCCTCCAGTATTTTTATATCGCCGGGTTTTTCGGATTGCTAGTTGTCGGTGGCAAGCTCGGGGCCCTTCAAGGCATTTTTAGCAATCAAATAAAATCCGGTGACACCCAACAAACCATACACCAAAACAAACCCAATCAGCGTGGTCAACACCTGAGATACGGCTATGGGCGAGACGGCATCAGACGTCTTCATCAAACCATACACGATCCATGGCTGACGACCCACTTCGGCCACAACCCAACCCAGTTCACAGGCCATATACGGCAGGGGAATGGACAACAGCATGAGCTTTAAATATTTAGGACTGTCCACCAGTCGGTTTCGTTTCCACCATCCAAGGACGGTTGCGAGAATAAAATAAAATCCCAGGCCGACCATCCCTTTAAAGGCAAAAGAAGTGATCAACACCGGAGGCCGTTCATCCTTGGGAAAGGCTTTTAAGCCCCTGACCTCCGCATTGATATCGTGGCGGACCAGAAAACTGAGCATGCCGGGCATTGCACCGATTTCAATTTTATTTCTTTCATTCTCTTCATCCGGAAGAGCAAAAAGATAAACCGGCGCCCGGGTCGTGGTTTCCCAGAGAGATTCCATTGCCGCGAGCTTGGTGGGCTGTTTTTCAGCAATGATGACACCGTTAATGTCACCCATGATGACCACTACAAAAGAAAAAATGACGCCGAATCCCAGAGCGGTTTTGAAAGATCTCGTAAAAAAGTCGATGTTTTGTTTTTTTAACAAATGATAGGCGCTGACCCCCATGACAAAAAAGGCGCTCAGCACATAAGCGGCGCTGACCGTATGGATAAATTTAAAGATGGCGTATTTTTGAAACAAAACAGCGGCAAAATCCACCAGTTCCGCCCTTCCGTCCCGGATGGTAAAACCAACGGGATTTTGCATCCAGGCATTGGCGATGAGGATCCAGACCGCGGAAAGGGTTGAAGCAAAGGCCACCAGCCACATAACCGTGGCATGGGCTTTTTTGGAAAGTTTTTTCCAGCCGAAAATCCAGACGCCGATGAGTGTCGATTCCAGAAAAAAGGACACGGTGGCCTCAATGGCAAGAAGGGAACCAAAAATATCACCTACATAAGCAGAGTATCGGGACCAGTTGGTTCCAAACTGAAATTCAAGGGTGATCCCCGTAACAACCCCTATTGCAAAATTAATGAGGAATAGCTTTCCCCAGAATTTTGTCATGCGCAGGTAGGTTTCGTCCCCGGTTTTGACGTATCTGGTTTCCATGTAGGCCACCAAAAACGACAAACCAAGGGTAAAGGGAACAAACAAAAAATGAAACATGGTGGCGGTCGCAAACTGAAGTCGCGAAAGCAATACCACATCCATGACCATCTCCTTTTTGAAAACAGCATACAAAAATATTCTCAAGTTTCACACCGGGTATTACTTAAAAGCATTTGATGCGAAAGGCCGAAATAAATTTTTTAAGACCTGCTACCCTGTATTAAAGTTACTGAAATTTTTTGGATGTGAAACTTGATATAATATCTTTATCTGTTTGGGGTCGACAACTTAAGAAAAATAAACATGGGTTGCTGAAATCATAGTCGGCAAGTTATGCCGCCCCTTCCAGCTTGCACTGGGTAAAGTCTATCTGCTCTTTGCAGCCGCTGCACACATGGGTTAGGTCAAACTCATCTGAGAAAATTTCCACTTCTTGTCCACAATTCGGACATTTGCATTCAAACGATTTTAAGGTCTTAAAATTTTGAAACCCCGGACAATGTTGCGGTGTAGACATAATATTCTCCTGTTAAATATTGTAAAGTAGTTAAAATGAAACCATATTGAAAACGTATCGGAAATCCTACGACTTGTTGAAATCACAAGTCTCTTAATGGCAATTCATTTATGCCACCGGTATGGAAGAATGGAATGTTCATAACTTCTCGGCGATTTCACGGCCATAGTCCTGGGCCATCTGGACCCCTCCGCCCAGAGAACTCGCTTTGAGTCTCAACGGACCACCAACCATGTTCATTTTAAAAATATTTTTCATGGTATCGAAAATACGATCCGGAGCTTCTCCACTCCATCCAAATGCACCAAAAGCGCCGCCTGCTTTGCCTTCAAGGCCGGCTTTTTCGGCAAGAAAAAGCATGGTCTTCATCCCTTGGATCATGTCGCCGTGATATGTGGCTGATCCAATTACAAGGCCATCATAACCCTGAAGATCGGTTTCTTTTTTAATTGCATTGACTTTCATCACATTTGCTTCATGACCGGAAAGTCGAATGCCTTCGGCGATGAGTTCGCCGATTTTTAGTGTCTCTCCGGTTCGTGTTGCACAAACGACGAGTACCTTAGCCATTATATTTTCTCCTTAGGCGCTATACCGCCTTATTTTATTCGTTTGTCGGTGCCCTCAAATTCACAATCCGGCGTATAGCAGGTATTGTCAAGAAATTCACATTTTTCTTTACAAGAAGGGCATTGATCCGGTGGGGCATCGGCCTCAAGTGCATACCCGCACTTTGAACATCTCCAGTTAGGCATAATAAGATCACCTCCTTTTCAGGTAAATGTCGAGCTCTTTATTCTGATTCGATATTATCCTTTCCACAAACCATGGATGTTGCAGTATTCACGTGCTGTAACTTGATCAGCTTTCACATCAAATGTTGCCTCCGGTGTCTCCCCGGGATTGAGAAATTGTCTGTAAGCCTTGCCGTCTGCAATAATTTCAACCCATTCTATATAATGCTTTTCTTCCATAGGATGCGGGACAGCGCCGACTTTAACTTTTATGCCGCCCGAAACTTTTTCAACAACCGGCACATGTTTCTCTTTAGCTGCATCAACCGTGTTCTCAACCATCCGGACCATAGGCTGTCCGCAGCAAACCAGTTCTCCTGCACCACCATGGAGAACCTCTACGATATTTCCACAAATTTCACATTTATAGACCTCAAGTTTTTCCGCCATTTCTCTTTCCTCCTTTTAAAATAAAATATTTCTATTGTTTTTAATGACAGTTAAAATCAGAGACATTAAATCTCATCACATCCTTTTCCGAATAAGGGTTACCGGTTAACGGGCCTACGGACTCAACCGGTTAACCTGGCACTACCAGTTTTCCCCAAGCAATTCAAAGTGGGCCTGGGGATGTTCACATGCCGGACATTCTTCCGGAGCCTGTTCACCTTCATGGAGGTAACCGCAGTTGCGGCATCGCCAAGTTACGGTTTCGTCTTTTTTAAACACCTTTCCGGTATCTATGTTGGCGGCAAGGTCAATATACCGTTTCTCATGCTGTTTTTCAGCTACCGCAATAGCTTCAAATACAGCGGCAATGGCTTCAAACCCTTCCTTGCGGGCAACTTTGGCGAAAGCAGGATACATCTCGGTGTGTTCGTGATGTTCTCCCGCGGCAGAAGCCTTTAGATTTTCTGAGGTATTTCCGATAACTCCGGCAGGAAATGCGCCGGCAATTTCAACTTCTCCACCCTCTAAAAATTTAAAAAGCCGCTTGGCATGCTCTTTTTCCTGATTGGCTGTTTCTGTAAATATTTCTGATATTTGAACATAACCTTCCTTTTTGGCCTTGCTGGCAAAATAGGTGTAACGGTTTCTTGCCTGCGACTCCCCTGCAAATGCAGTTAAAAGATTTTTCTCCGTCTGGGTCCCCTTTAACACCATATTAAACGCCTCCTTTTATGCGTTTGTTGCTTATTTTTAAAAAAATTAAATCCCACCAGTGATACAATACACCTCTAACCGTTTTTTAGCTGTCGGACTCTTCAATCCACCACCCTTTTGCTATGTGTTTTTCTTTTTCCTGTTCCGCCAGTTTTTTCACTTTATAGGCCGAATCACGCAATACACCGTAAAGAATGCCACAGCCGTTATCTTCTCGCTCAATGTCGCCCTTATCTGCGACTCTGATCATTTCATCTACTATATTCAATGTTTTTTTAATATTATGATTGCAGCGTCTCACGTATCAGGGTCTCCATAAGCTATCAATGTTTTAATCAATTTTTGTTCAGTTTTTCCAGCTCTGTGGCCAGGTCTTTTAAGTCGGGCCGCTTGTTAATGTCGGATACATGTGCGTACCTTAAGATACCTTTCTTATCTATGATAAACAACGCCCTCTCAGCGACACCATCTGAGCGAAGTACACCGAACATCTTTGAAACTTTACCATGGGGCCAAAAATCGGAAAGAACCGGAAACCATAGATCCCCCATCTGATTGGTCCAGGCATAAAGGGTCGGAATGTTGTCTACCGTAATCCCCAAAAGTACCGCACCGTTTTTATCAAAAATAACCTTCGCAAGGTTATAGCCCGGCCATTGATCCGAACACACCGGTGTCCAGGCAGCCGGCACAAAGGAAACGGCAACATTTTTTTTCCCTTTAAATTGACTCAAAGAGATTTTTTCTCCAGATAAAGAAGGAAGAGTAAAATCAGGTATCTTTTCTCCGACCTTGACTTTTAGTTTGCTGTCTATCGGTTTTAACTGCCCGGGATCATAAATATTTTTTTTGAACGCATCTGACAGTCCAAATGCATAACTGCTCACAAAAAAAAGGACGAAAAGCGCAAAAAATATCTTAGAGTATTTTCTCACCGTCAACACCTCCTCTTTAAAATCCGGCTTTAGAAAGAATTAAGTTTAAGAATTTGGATGCATCTTCTATTGCACCGCGTTTGGAATAAAAAATGCTGTGGGTTCCATCCTTATTTATTTTAACGCCGATAAAGTATGGCGTTCTCACCTCTCCAAGCATTTTGTGGATGGAAAATTCGGCATCTGGAAAAAGTGGAAAATTAACATCATAAGTCTTTTGGAAAAAATCAACCTCGAAAGGAGAGTTGCCGGCACCAATACCGATCAGCTTTATTTTATTTTTCAGTTTTTCATCTTGTGCAATCTTATTGTACAATTCATTTACCACCGGTGCATCTTGCTGGCAGTATGGACAGTACATGCTAAAGATTTCTATTAAGACAACCTCTGCTTTTATCTCAGGAATGCGAAATGTTTTTTTATTTTTGGCAATGCCTATATAGTTTTGGTGCGTTGGCACCTCAGGTACAGACAGCGTTATTTCAGGCAGCACCCCCCCTTCTTCCGGAGGGGCAATTCCCGCGGAAAGCAGACCGATGGACAATAACAAAAAAATTGAAACCCAACTAACGATAGATGTTTTTTTCATAATAATTCCTTATTGTATTTTAAAAGTAACAAGTTTCGTGCCAGGCAGAATAAATAATCGATAGATATCATAATATCCTTAATATACATGTATTGTTTTAATCATTACTGCAAACCAAAATTTGTTTTAATTAAATGTTATTTATCACCGATTTTAAGGTTGCGCAAAACCGGTTAAAAGACCAAAAAATTTTGAAAAGCCTACAAAAACATGTAAACGAAACCTTATTGAAAGCATGCGAAAAGACTAAAAACTGTCTCACATTAAATGTTGATACACATTTGTATTATGAAACAAGATCCTTATTGATTCTTTAGGGCAACCAGTTCTTTGCTGAGTATTTTTATGTGGCCCATCTCTTCTTTGATAATCTTGTCAAGTTTATCCTTCCCATACTTTTCAGGGACCATTTCTTTCATACCCAGATAAAAAACGATGGAATCTTTTTCAGCAAGGATGGCGGCCTTGAGGACACTTTTCATGGATGAAAAATCAATCTCTTTTTCAAAAAAGACCTTGGTATCTGCCAGAGCCCGGAGATAAAGGGCGGATTCATTTTGAGGGTCAAACGCCGTTGATGCCTTTTCATTTCCCGACAGTTCCGACTTTAAATCTACAAATGTCTTTTCATGTTCGACTTCCATTTTGGCAAGCCCAACAAGAAGCTTTTTATACTCGGGATTGTCTGTGTTTTGAGCGGCCTCTTTATAAAATTTGGCGCCATTTCTTTCAAGTTGCTCAGCCATCTCAAACACGTCGTCTGCAGTAAAGTCATAAACCATTTTTCCATGCCTTTCGATATCTTGAATTATTCTTTTAACCTGCATTCCTTATCCCATTCAGGGCATGCAGTTTTCATATCAGTCTCATACTTGATTAAGCATTCGCCACAATCCATTTCAACATTTGTTACATCTCCGTATCTTTCTTTGATTTCTTCGGTAGACAGATGTGTAACAGCACTGCATCCGCACTGAGGACAGGATGTTTTAATTTTATACCGTTTGGACGACATGTTGCACCTCCTATGAATGGGTTTATAAAAAGGTTAATACGATATGTTACAGAAACAGTTCGTTTTTTGATGAGTTAAAGATTATGATGATCTATAAACGACCCAGGAAATGATTTGCATACCAATTTATGTTAATTTAAATGCAATGCTCATGCCAAATATTTCACAAGTTTTGTTCCCCAGGATGGCACAGTTATTGTATTGTGCGTTTAAGGGGTTGGTGAGTTTTTTTTATAACCTTTTATCAGCCTCCGGCTCGGAGAGCCTACGCCTCGGAGAGCGGAATGAACAATCTTTTTTAAAAGGAATGAGTCTATTATGAAATACAGAAAAGAAAAAGATTCATTGGGAACCATAGAAGTTCCGACAGATGCGTATTTTGGAGCAAGTACCCAGAGGGCGGTTAATAATTTTCCTGTCAGCGGTCTTAGATTTCACTCTTCATTTATTTATTCTCTTGCCTTGATAAAACAATGTGCTGCAATGGTGAACCATGAACTGGGCCTTCTTGACAAAAAGGTATCAGAACCCATTGTCACATCCGCCAAGGAAATTATGCAAGGAAAGTTGGAAGACCAGTTTGTAGTGGATGTATTTCAAACTGGATCAGGCACTTCAACGAACATGAACGTGAACGAGGTCATTGCATCTAGGGCAAACGAAATTGTTACAGGGAAAAAAGGAGGGAAATTTCCGGTTCATCCCAATGATCATGTCAATCTCGGACAATCAAGCAATGACGTCATCCCTTCTGCCATCCACATCTCTGCATTAACCCTTATTGAAAAGAGTCTTATTCCTTCATTGGTCAGTCTCAAAAGAAGCCTTTCAGATAAAGCCGTTGAATTTAAAGATGTAAAAAAAATCGGAAGAACCCATCTACAGGATGCCGTACCCATATTTTTGGGTCAGGCGTTTTCAGGATATGAAAGACAAATAGCGCTTGCCATAAAAAGAATTGAGACCGCCCAAGACCATCTCGCAGAACTTGCCTTGGGTGGAACCGCTGTTGGAAACGGCCTGAATACCCATCCTGATTTTGCAAAAAAAGTTATCCTCCTGATCTCGAAACATTCAAAATTCAACTTTAGGGAAGCAGAAAACCATTTTGAAGCCCAGGGCGCACAGGACGCGGCGGTCGAAACCAGCGGCGCCTTAAAAACCATCGCCGTTAGCCTGATGAAAATTTGCAATGACATTCGATGGCTTGCATCCGGCCCCAGGTGCGGGCTGGGTGAAATATCGATTCCTTCTCTTCAGCCCGGGTCTTCTATTATGCCCGGAAAGATTAATCCGGTTATTCCGGAATCCGTCATTCAGGTATGCGCTCAGGTCATGGGAAACGACACCACAATTACGATAAGCGGACAGGCGGGCAATTTTGAATTGAATGTCATGCTGCCGGTGATTGCCTATAACCTTCTGCAATCCATAGACCTTCTTTCTTCTGTAACCAAGCTATTAGCTGAAAAATGCATCAGCGGGATTCGCGCCAATCGACAAAAATGTGCCGCCAACATCGAAAAAAGCCTGGCCATGGCAACCTATCTGGTGCCCCATGTCGGATATGACAAGGCAGCCATTATTGCAAACAAGGCCCATGAAACGGGCAAAACCATCATCGAAATTGTACGAGAGGAAAAGATTCTTCCTGAGAAAGAATTGGCAAGAATCTTTTTTTCTAAAAATTCGTAATACTTCAGCCTTTTGAAAACATTACCGCTTCAGGTATGATTAAATTTTTACTGAAAGATCACGCCAAAGGCGGATAAAACTCGTGAAGAAGAGGAATTTTATGACAATCCCCGGAGATCTTAATACAACCGCCATGGCTGTCATGCCCCATAAAGATGCGGACAGGGCACTCGAATTCGCCCTATCCATGGATATTCCATTCTGGCCTCAGCTGCCACACGTCAGTTACTATGAAGACATGTATGTTCAGGCCGCCGAACATTTCCCCGGTATTCTTCTGGATATGGAAAAACGAACCCTTCGTTTTTCCATGGATAAATTTATCAATGAATTTGAAGAGACCATGGCCCATTTTGACGAACCTGAATACTTTGACATCAGCAAAGCGTATTCGGTAGTTTATCATAAATTTCTAGAAATGAATCTTTCCGACCGACCCGCCATAAGAGGGCAACTGGAAGGACCCGTCAGTTTTGGCTTAAACATACTTGACCAGGATGACCGACCGATTCTCTTTGAAGACACCATACGCCCATTTATGCTCGAATTTATGGCAAAGCGCATCAATGTCCAGCTGCAACGGCTTCAAAAAATGAATCCTAATGCATTTATGTTTATTGATGAACCGGGACTGCAATTTTTATTCAGTGCACTTTCGGGTTATGACAACATAAAGGCCAAAGACGATCTGGAGCACTTTTTCTCTATGGTGCATAGACCTCGCGGTATCCATTTGTGTGGAAATCCGGACTGGGATTTCCTTTTGAATCTTGATCTTGACATCCTTTCTCTGGATATATACCAAAACGGAGAAGTATTTTCATCGTATTCTGGATCGATAAAACAATTCCTTGACCGCGGCGGGGTCATTGTATGGGGGATTGTACCCACAAATTTTGAGCCTTTTGAAGCTGAAGATATCGGTTCGCTGGAAACAAGGCTGACAGCGTTGTGGGATTTATTGGATGATAAAGGCATCGATAAAGAGTTTTTAATATCGAGAAGTCTCTTATCTCCGGCAACCTGCTGTCTGGTCAACCCAGACGGAGAAAAGACCGTTGAAAAGGCGTTTCAGTTTGTGCAGGAATTGTCACACCGGCTGAAGGACAGGTATGGACTGAACTAGTGTCTACAGCAATTCCCAAAAATATGTTCCGATTGAATGGCGCACGGTCACAATTTCAGTAAGCCGCAGGATGATTCCGCACTTTTAGTCCTGATTTTTCGCAGATTGGACCTTTTTCAGAAAATCATTAAGAAGCCTTCCTAAAATCGCCAAACACTCGGGGTCCAGGTAATGTTCCGCACGTCTTTCGAAAATAACCTTGCACTGGGCCGGAAATTCTTCATCTACATCATCAAAAAGTAAAAGCACAGGAACTTTCGGCAACGGATAGAGTTTCATGATAAGTTGATAATTAAGATCTAAACCCGGATCCCTCCCACCAAGTTTTTCACATGCCGCGGCCAGATCTTCCAGGCGATTCGAATAATTTCGGACAATCGGTCGTTCCGTATGATTCACGAAGCTATGAACCAAAGGAGCGGTATCTTTAAAGTCTCTATAGGAGACCCATTCCTTGTCCAGAGAAGGTATGTCCGGACATAGAAGCAGGTATTTGCAAAGGACAACGATGATTCCCATAGGCGGCTGTTCGCCGGACGGGTCTGTTATTCCCCGGCTTGATATCCTGTAAGGTTGCCCGAAAAAGGAAAGAACCATCTCATCTTTTTCAACACGCCCCCCTAATTTTTCAGCTCTTGAATCGAGATCGATTTTGCCAATCTGATCCAAGTAATTTTGATACGTTTCTTCAAAAACAGACGCTTTTTCCACAATATATCACCCTATTTTTGGAATATGAACACGTTAACCCGTTATAAAATTATGCTAAATAAACGTCTCGAAATTTCTACAACTTAATGAAAACATAGGACATTTATTGAGACTTGAACGCTTGCCTCGAAGATGGAGTAATGGAATAGTGGAAGGTTGGTTTTTAAAAGGATATTATCCATCTTTAGTTTTATCTTCAACACAAATTTTACCATTAATCCAACATTGCATTACCCCAGAACCCATTATTCCAGCATTCCAATTGTGAGCAAAGCGAACTAAGTTCATAGTATGATTTTATGAACATGTCAATTCTATGGGATCGTTCAAAATACGTATACCAGCGAATGTCTTTTTCAGATTTTCATTGACAAATTTAATCAAAAGTGCCTAAAAAGAACAGTTAATATCAATAGTTGTAAATTTTGATCCCAGAATCTTATGGGCTCCTTAAATAACGCCTCGCATTCTTATTAAAAAAACCCATAGCAACTTATTAATCGCAACGTCTTTTGAAACGATGATCTTGAATGAACGGTTATTCCAAAGGGTTCGGAGAATCTTTCCATGAACACAAAACCAACCTATAAAGAATTGGAAAAAACGATTGCGGTATTGGAAAAAACGATTGCAGAGCTGGAAGGGAGTAAAAAGGCAATTCAAAGAAGCGAAGAAAGGTTGAAAGAAGCCGAAATGATCGCAAAGATAGGACATTGGGAATTGAATTTGGTTACAAATACTTTATATTGGTCGGACGAAATTTATCGTATTTTTGATTCAAATCCTCAAGAATTTGGGGCAACTTATGAAGCCTTTCTGAATTTCGTGCATCCTGAAGACAGGAAGGCTGTAGACAACGCGTTTACGGATTCAGTAAAAAAAAGGACAGGCTATGATATCGTTCACAGGCTGCTCCTTAAAAACGGTACATTGAAATATGTGCATGAAAAATGTCGGACCATATACGATGCGGATGGAAAACCGTTACGCTCCCTTGGAACCATTCAAGACATTACCCATCAAAAACTGGAGGAGCATCGCTTTTCCGGAATTATCGGACGCGACCCGAAGATGGAAGACATCTTCGAGATGATAAGAGAGATTGCTGACGCCGATATTCCTGTCCTCATTCAGGGAGAAAGCGGTACCGGAAAAGAGCTGGTGGCCCGTGCCATACATAACGAAGGCCCGCGTGTGCATAAAGCCTTCGTACCCGTCAATTGCGGGGCTCTGCCCGAGGGGTTGCTGGAAAGCGAGCTTTTCGGTCACATGAAGGGTTCTTTTACCGGGGCCTTGAGAGACAGAAAAGGCCGATTTGAAATGGCAAACGGCGGCACGCTGTTTCTGGACGAAATAGCAGATTTAACCAAAGTGATGCAGGCAAAGTTACTGAGGGTTCTACAGGAAGGCAAATTCGAACGGGTGGGGGATGAAAAAACCATTTCAGTGGATGTTCGAATTATCAGCGCCGCAAATCGAAACCTGAAACACGAAGTGGAAAAGGGGAATTTCCGTGATGATCTATATTATCGGATCAGCGTGGTTCCCATTCATATGCCGCCGCTGAGAAAGCGTAAAAACGATATTCCTCTCCTCGTCAACAACTTTCTTGAAAAAGCCGCTTATAAAGGAAAAAAAACAAAAACCATTTCCGAAAGCGCGCTATCCGTTATGATTGATTACTCCTGGCCCGGGAATGTCCGGGAGCTTCAAAGTGCCATTCATTATGCACTTATAAAATCCAGAGGAAAAATCATTCAACCTGCTCACCTCCCTATAGAATTGAGAAAGCAGAAAATTGATCGGTTATCCCGTGGACCGTCTCTGAGACTGGATTCGAAAACCGTAAAAGAAGCTCTGATTCGAAGCGGCGGCAATAAGGCCAAAGCTGCAAGATATCTGGGTGTGGGACGGGCCACATTATACCGTTTTTTAAAGAATTTTCCGGATATCGCTTCAAACATTTACGAATCTGAATAACTTTCGCTTCCATTGGGCCTTCTCAATTTTTACCCTTAAATCTTGTAAGAGTGATTGAAAGGTGCGAGGCAGCAAATGAACTTCAACTGCAAAAGATGCGGAAATTGCTGTAAAAAGATTGGCATTCCATGGTCTGAATTGGATCCTCGTCTTGCTGCGGATTATTTGGACATGAACTTTGAGGGTTTTATTGATTTATATGGTTTTGTTAGAAACGAATATTCCGGAGAAATCGAACCTACTGAATATAACGCAGCACCCTGCCCCTTTCTGAAATACAGTATGGAACATGCCCTTTGTAGAATCTATCCTGTCAGACCCTGGATCTGTAAAGGCTATCCGGGGCCAGGGACATCATGTGTCGGTGGACGAAAGCGGTCTTGATTCAACCTGCCGTTGATCGTCTTTTATTTTTTTGCCTACTTGGCTGCAGCGAGGCCTGCAACACAGACCTCGCCCACAGCTTTGGCCATCTGCCACGGCGGCCCGCAAATATCTCCGGCAGTGTAAATGCTCCGGAAACTGCGACCGATTCATTGCCGAAAAAAATTATTTCAGCCTGCTAACTTCAAGGCTTTTTAGCAATTGGTGTGCGAAACTCGAGCACTTTACTTACCAACACATGTTAGGCCACTTCCTGATAGTCTGCATCAACCACATCATCGTCCGATCCGGAAGAAGTGTTTTTCCAATTGTTTTCAGCATCATATCCATGCTGCGGCTCTCCTGAACCGGAATCTTTCTGATAAACAGAAGCCGCCATTTTATGAGAAGCCCGGGTCAACACTTCGGTCAACCGCTTGATCTCATCCGTATCTTCACCTTCCATCACACCTTTCAGATTCTTGACCGCATCTTCGATCACGGTCCGGGTTCCTTCATCAATTTTATCTGTAAATTCACTCAGCGATTTTTCGGTGGTATAAATGAGAGCATCGGCTGTATTTCGTGCGTCCACAAGATCCTTCTTATTTCTATCAGATTCAGCATGAAGCTCTGCATCTTGCACCAAACGATCGATCTCTTCTTTGGTCAAACCGGAAGAAGCGGTAATCCGTATGGACTGCCTCTTTCCTGTGGCCATATCTTTTGCTGAAACATCCACAATACCGTTGGCATCGATATCAAAAGCGACTTCTATCTGTGGCATGCCTCTGGGCGCCGGAGGGATACCCGTCAACTCGAAACGTCCCAAAGTTTTGTTCCCGGAAGCCATGTCCCGCTCACCCTGGAGCACATGAATCGAAACCGCCGGTTGGTTGTCCTCGGCAGTTGAAAAAATCTGACTCTTTTTGGCCGGGATGGTGGTGTTTTTTTCGATGAGCTTTGTCATGACACCGCCCAGTGTTTCGATACCCAGGGATAGGGGTGTTACATCAAGGAGTAGAACATCTTTCACATCTCCTTTCAATACAGCACCCTGAATCGCCGCACCTAAAGCAACCACCTCATCCGGATTTACGCCTTTGCCGGGGGCTTTACCAAATATTCTTTTGACACGCTCCTGAACCGCCGGCATGCGGGTCATACCCCCGACAAGAATCACTTCATCAATATCTCCTGTCGACATACCCGCGTCATTCATCGCCGTTTTACAGGGACCTTCAAGCTTGTCCAACAAATCGCTGATCAGAGCTTCAAGTTTGGCCCGTGTGATTCTAATATTCAAGTGTTTCGGACCGCTGGCATCAGCTGTAATAAACGGCAAATTTACATCCGTCTCCATGGAGGAAGACAGTTCCATCTTGGCCTTTTCAGCGGCTTCTTTTAACCGTTGTAAGGCCATGGTGTCCTTTCTCAGATCAATTCCCTGATCTTTTTTGAACTCGTCGGCCAGATAATCGACCATCCGGAGATCAAAATCTTCACCCCCCAAGTGTGTATCGCCATTGGTTGCTTTGACCTCAAAAACACCATCACCAACTTCGAGGATGGAAACATCAAACGTTCCACCGCCCAGATCGAATACCACAATCTTCTCTTCATTGTTTCTATCCAATCCATAAGCAAGAGAGGCAGCCGTAGGTTCATTGATAATTCTCAATACATTGAGGCCCGCAATTTTTCCGGCATCCTTTGTCGCTTGTCTCTGGCTGTCATTAAAATAGGCCGGCACCGTAATCACGGCATCCGTCAACTTTTCACCCAAATAATCTTCGGCCGATTTTTTGATATTGGCCAGAATATAAGAAGAAATTTCTGCCGGGCTGTAGTGTTTCCCCTTTAAATTGATTCGCACATCACCGTTGGCCGCCTTTTCAATCTTGAAAGGCAAAATTTTAATGTCCTTTTGCACTTCAATTGAATCATACTTGCGGCCGATGAGCCGTTTTATACCGAATACCGTATTTTCAGGATTGGTTATGGCCTGCCTTTTGGCAATCTGTCCCACCAGTCTTTCACCTCGGTCGGTAACCGCAACGATAGAAGGCGTTGTTCGGCCGCCTTCGGCATTGGTGATGACTTTGGGCTCTCCCGCCTCCATGATCGAGACACATGAATTGGTGGTGCCCAAATCGATTCCGATTATTTTACTCATTTTTTATACCCCACTATATTTGGATTTTGGGGCGGTTTGTGATGAACCGCCCCTTGGTTTTATTGTTCGTCTTTGTAACTCAATATTAATGCACGGTAATCTGTTTTGGCTTTTGTTCCTCTGGTTTTGGGATATCGATCTTCAAAATACCGTCTTTGTAATCGGCACTTATTTTTTCAGGATCGACCTTAGCAGGAAGCCTGAAGGCTCTTTCAAATTTTCCAAACGTCCTTTCCCTGCAATAACACTTCTTTTCTTTCACCTCATTATCGAAAGATCGTTCACCTTTCAGGGTAAGAACCCCGTCTTTTACATCGATAACGATGTCTTTCTTATCGATTCCGGGCAGTTCGGCTTTTATAATAATGTTTTTGTCATTGTCGTAAATATCGACTGTCGGATTCCAGTTCCACATGGACAGCCTGCTATCACCCCGGACAACCGGTCTAAAAACGTTATCAAAAAGATGATTCATCTGATGTCTAAGGCCCAACACATCTCTCATTGGATTCCATCTTATAAGTTCCATAAGGCTACCTCCTTGGTGTGAATTTATTTTTCTTGCCAAAAATAATAAACACCATTTCGATCATGTCAATTATATTTCATTATTATTAATTATTTTTTTGATATAGTAATGTTTTTTCTATTCGTAGATGAGTTGAGCAGGCAGGATAAAGGGACGAAACTTAGAGGCTTGGCCAGAGTCGGAGCCTCTAAGTGTTTTAATGTTATCGGGTTCCCGGGAATTATACGTCAATTGCTTCTTCCGTCTGTTTACCCGGCGTTTACCGTTATTTTCCTGGGTGTCGCCTTAAGGAATCAGAATTTACTGAAACAGTGCATACAGATCCAATTAACCCTAAATGTTAGAAATACAGTAAAAACTATTTTTTAATGTCAAGATAATAATTGCAAATAAATATTGCATTATTTTTCAAAACAATTAGAGTAAAATAATGATGCGTTAAACTCATTTGCTGGGAGAAAAAAATGAACCGGAATGATGAAGATGATCAGACAAAAGGAATTTCACTACTTAAAACATTCACCTCGGACTTAAGGGGAAGGCAATCTGTTCGTGCGACATTCAAGCTATCCGAAGGATGCATCGAGGCCATCAGCATTGTCGCTGCCCATTTAGGGATCAAACAGAAATCCCTTTTTGATCATTTGGTTGAAGATGCCCGATCCTTAAAATCCATCGCCCGTGAAATTC
This sequence comes from uncultured delta proteobacterium, assembly GCA_963706295.1. GTDB lineage: Bacteria > Desulfobacterota > Desulfobacteria > Desulfobacterales > UBA11574 > UBA11574. The sequence continues at coordinate 427,301 of CAVPLW010000009.1, forward strand.
AGAATATAAAATTAACCAAACAAGGTCGCATTCAAAAAACATTTGTCATCAGCAGAAGATCTCTCTTATCTTTAGAAAGTGTATCGAAAAATTTTAACGCCCCTCGGGATGCGTTGGTGGAACTTTCTGTTCAAAGACTCTTGCCGATTATCGCCAAAGAACGGGAAAAGCACGGTAAACGAAAAAAGATGCTCAATGAAATCGCCAAACATTTAGAAGAGGGTGAAAGACTATTGAGTAACGCCAAGGAGATATTCGGTGTAGAAGACCCGATTTCTCAAAAATTAGAATCCATGATGACCGTCTATAAAAACGCATATCATCATATCGCATCATTTATAGAAAAAGGTAAGATCATCGAAGAATTCCAACCCGAAGATCTTAAAAGGATCGTGATTATCACAGAAGATTAACTTTAATCATAAGGCGAAACAGCGATGTAACATACAGATATCTATATGGTTTGAACTTATGAGCTTTGCCCTTACTGGAATAGTGGAATAATGGAGTAATGGAATGATGGCATTGGAGGATTTATTTACAATTTAAATATGTTAATTCCAATCTTATTCCCAATATTCCAACATTCCATTCTTCCATGAAAAGTTACTTTTGGTCTGCTACATCAAGGCCCCTTTAATCATATTGGTGTGCGAAACTTGAGTTTCATTTTTAAATACCACTTTAAGGGGAATTTATCCCAATAGATTGTCCAGCGCCATCATGATCACAAATCCGATCATGACACCAAAGGTTGCCAGACGCGATTTTCCTTTGGAATGGGTTTCCGGTATAATTTCATCACTAATAACAAACAACATAGCACCGGCTGCAAACGCCAAACCAAACGGGAGGACGGGGTTAAAAACGGTGACAGCTGCAACCCCCAGAACACCGCCGATGGGCTCCACCAGTCCTGTCAAAGTAGCGATACCTATAGCGCGCCATCGGCTGTAACCCAGGCCGATTAAGGGCATGGCAACCGCCAAACCTTCGGGCATATTCTGAAGCCCGATGCCTACTGCAAGGCTGGTTCCCGCTCCAACATCTCCGGTCCCAAAACCGACACCGACAGCAAGGCCCTCGGGAAAGTTGTGAATGGTGATGGCAATGACAAACAGCCAAATTCTTTTCAAGGAACTGGAAGGGCCTTCATGCCCGAGGACAAAGTGTTCATGAGGGAGCAATTTGTCAATACGGTCTAAAAAGACCGCACCAAACAGCATCCCGAAACCAATGATATAAACGCCAAAACCCGGCCAAACCTGGTTGCCGTATTCTATCCCGGGAACAATTAACGAGAAAGAAGTGGCTGCCAGCATTACGCCTGCAGCACCCCCTAACATCGTGTTTAGAATCTTATCGGAAACATTCTTAAAAAAGAAAGCCGGCAAGGCACCAACACCGGTAGCCAGGCCGGCCAGTGTACTTGCGATGATTCCCATTGTAAGTATCGACATCGAAGTCCCTCCATGCTTTCTTTAGTTAAAAAAAGCGGATAACACACCATGTTCGTATAAAATATTCAACCCGATAGAGACCAGAACAACTCCGCCGATGGTTTCTGCATAAAAACTCAACCGCTTGGCAGCACCGATCCGCTCGCCAATCCGCATTCCAATGAGGGTAAATGTTCCCGCTACGATACCAATAATCAAGGCTGGTATCCAAATCGATATCTTCAGCAAAGATAGACTGAAGCCGACAGCAAGAGCGTCAATACTGGTTGCCACCGAAAGCATCACCAATGTCATTCCTTTTGTATAATCTTTTATCGGTTTTTCGGACTTACCATCCTGGAAGGCCTCTTTAATCATGTGGACACCCACAAATGCCAGTAAGCTGAAAGCGATCCAATGATCGTAATGTTCAATATAGCTCCGTATGGATAAACCCGCACTCCAACCAACAATTGGCATGAGGGCCTGAAACAGTCCGAAATGCCAGGACAAACGGAACATTTGTCGCGAATTGACATTTTTCAAGTTTACGCCGGTCGCTATTGAAACCGCAAAGGCATCCATGGCCAGAGCCACTGCAATGGCAAGAATTTTTATAAATTCCACAATTATTCTTAAATGTTAGATAAATTTAGATAAATTTTTCATGTCCCTTCAGAAAGGAGAATGGGTGCTCTCCTTTTAATGCAAGGTCCCACCCCTGATCTGTCATTGAGGCCAAATGGCCCCTTTACGCTCCTCAACGAAGTAGCAAAAACGGCTCCATTCGAACTCCCGAAACGAAACCGGACAACGGAGTTTGACTTTATGTTCACTGATATCGGTCACTTCCCAGTCACCCCTTCGCGGTCCGTGTTCAATATGCAATTTTTGCCCCTTTTCAAAAGGATACGGCTTGAATACCACAACATCATGTTTTCCCATATCAATCTCCCTAAACTTTTGTTATCTTTTTTGTATTAATTGGGTTCTTTTTAAAAAATCGATTTCAAGAATCAGTTTTTTCCCCTTCGGGTCCACCTGAACGGCTTTTCCGAGAATAAAGGTTCCGCCCTGTTTTTTCATGGATCATTTCCCGAAAATAAAATCGTATTACGATGTTATAGAATCAGAAAGGATATATTAACATTTAGGCAATATCTATGCCGTCCTCTTGCATTTTAAACCGAGGGCTTCTCCCCAATTAAAATAATGGCGGGATGGCGTACTGGAATATCGCTTGATTTATACCTATAAAATATATAAATCGAAGGTCAAACATTATTATTAAGGATGAGTTAAATGACGCTAAACTTTGCAACGATCAGTTTGGATAAGCAAAATGAATATTTGGACAAATTTTACCGATGCCCCCAGAAATCTTCTGATTATAGCTTTGTTAATTTATGGGGATGGTCGGATGACTATGGACTTTATTGGGCATGGTCGGATAATGCGGTCTGGATAAAGCAGACGATTCCAAATGAAGTGTTTTGGGCGCCGATAGGGTCATGGCCGGACATTGACTGGAGCCGATGTTTTGACAAATATTTCGACGAACCGATCACCTTTCTCCGTATCCCTGAAGAATTGCTTCGGGTATGGGAGAAAAATATTGAAGACCGTATTCGAAGTGAGGAAGAAAGAGCCCACTGGGATTACCTTTACGATGTTAAAGAACTCATCGAACTAAAAGGCAATCGCTTTCATAAAAAAAAGAACCTGGTGAACCAATTCCAAAAAAAATATGACTATCAATACGTTCCTTTTGATGCAAAGATGATTGATATGGCCCTGGCCATGCAGGAAGATTGGTGCACTTGGCGGGATTGCGAGTCGTCCGAAGCTCTGTCCGCTGAAAACCGAGCAATTTCAAGAATTCTCGACAACTGGCAAACGATTTATGGCCTAACCGGCGGTGCGCTTTTGGTCGGCCAAGAAATGGTTGCCTACACCATTGCCGAACAATTGTCGCAAGATACGATCGTGATCCATTTCGAAAAAGGAAACCCGGATTATAAAGGCGCGTATCAGGCAATTAACCAGATGTTTCTTGAACATAACGGCGAACAATTTGATATCGTAAATCGTGAGCAGGATCTCGGTGATGAAGGACTTCGCAAAGCGAAATTATCGTATCATCCGGTTGACTTTGTAAAAAAATACCGGGTTTTTCTGAAACCAAATAAATAATCGAAATCAAACCTATTCCTTTTTTTTGACATTACTTTTATGATAGAATTTAATTATATTTAGATTAAAAACTTTTGAAAGGAACAACCATGCGGCCTGTATGCTTGATCATTCGTGACGGATGGGGATATAGCGAAATCGCGCAAGGCAACGCGGTACTTGCAGCCAAGACACCCAATATCGACCTGTACAAAGCCATCTATCCATGGACACTTTTGGACTGTGCCGGAGAACCTGTTGGCCTTCCGGATGGATATCAGGGATCATCGGAGGTGGGACACCTAAACATGGGTGCCGGCAGAATCGTCATTCAAGAACTCAAGCGTATTGACGACGGATTAAGCACAGGGGAACTTTTTAGAGTAAAAAAGTGGAAAGAGCTGGTGAACAACTGGAAGGAACACCAAAGCCGTCTTCATTTGTTCGGTTTGCTCCAGGACGAAGGCGTACATGCACATCAGGAACATCTCTTTAAGGTCATGCGGCGGGCAAGGATAGAATATCCCGATGGTCCCATTATCATCCATCCCTTTTTAGACGGGCGCGATACCCCTCCGCGAAGTTGTCTGGAATACCTGGCAAAGCTCAATCAGGTGATGAACGAGGTCGGCGGATGCTTCATTGGCACTATAATGGGTCGATATTACGGAATGGACCGTTCCAGGAACTGGGGATTGACCGATATCGCCTATCATTGCATTGTCGCCTGCGAAGGTCGTCGAGCCCCAAATGCTGAAACCGCGGTTAATGAATCATATGAAAAGGACAGGACGCCGGATGATGTGGAGATGTTTGATGAATATATTCCCCCTTACGTGATCGGAAACTATGACGGTGTCAGGGATAACGATTGTATATTGCACACCAACTACCGGCAGGATCGCGCAATCCAACTCTCCATGGCCTTTGTTGATCCAAAATATCCAGGAAAACTGAAAACAATTCGAAATATAACTTATGTTGGTCTTACACGGTACTGGGATGAATTTGCGAACTACATGCTGGGTGCTATTGACGCGGGCGGAGGCATGGAACACCTCCTTGGCGAGGTGATTTCCCATGCAGGTTTTCGCCAGCTACGAATTGCCGAAACCCAGAAATTCCGTCATGTTACGAGTTTTTTTAACGGGAAAGCAACAACCCCATACCCAAACGAGGATCAGGTCGAAGTTCCAAGCCGATTCGATCCGGCCACCTTTGCCAGTCATCCGGAGATGGAGGCTTACAATGTTACCGATGAACTCCATAGAAGACTCCGGAATAACCCTTATCACTTTATTGCCGTAAATTTTGCCAACGGAGATATGGTCGGCCACACCGGTAATTTGGAAGCTGCCACAAAAGCCATCGAGGTAGTGGACGATTGTATCGGCAGAATTGTCGACCGTCTTCTCGAAATTGATGCCCATATACTCATTACATCGGATCACGGCAACGCCGAACAAATGATCGATGATCAGACCGGTATGACCAAAACCAGCCATACCTTGAATCCTGTTGAGGTCATTTACCTTGCCAACGATTCCCAGGACAAGCGGCTTATTGGCCATGGCAAATTGTCGGATATCGCACCAACGGTTTTGTTTCTACTTGATTTGGATATACCCAAAGAAATGACCGCACAAAATTTGATTGTAAATATCGCCGTTTAATTCCCCTTGTCTTTTATAAGTTGTACAGTGTAATTCATCTCTTCCGATACACAATATGAGACATACTGTCTCAAAAAAGTGTCCATCCCGCCTGTTTAACGCATACCTTCATTTATAAAATTATCCAATTTATTGATAATATTGATGTATAGACGTCTAAAAATATCACTCTCAAATATGGCATGAAATTTGATTATATAAATTAAGTATTTTTTTATCCTGATTATTAAATAAGAGAATCCGTTTTAAAACCATATGTCTTCTTAAAAGAGGAGAGAACCCGTGGAAATGGAAAAAGCCATTCAGACAGCCATCGATTATGAAACAAAAATACGGGATATTTATCGGGATGCCGCTCAAAGCGTTCATGATCCGGAAGGCAAAAGATTTTTTAAAATGATGGGGGATGACGAGCAATATCATATCGACTATTTGATGGAGAGACTCGGGTTTTGGCGAAAATCAGGGAAACTGTCAGCCGAGAAGCTGATATCCGCTGTTCCTTCAAAGGAAATTATTCAGAAAGAAACCGATAAAATCAAGGCCCACATGTCAACAAAGGATCTTAGCAGCGTAAAAGTCATTCTCAGCAGAGCCCTTCAGGCAGAAGTTAACACCAGTAATTTTTACGAAAAAATGGTGAACGAAATGACCGATGAAGGTCAAAAGATGTTTTCCCGGTTTCTGGAGATTGAAGAAAACCACATTGCAGCGGTTCAGGCTGAATTGGACTATATCACAAATACTGGATATTGGTTTGATTTCAAAGAGTTCGATATGGAAGAATTATAAAAAGTTGACAAACCACATTGTGGTATTATTTATATCTCATGCTACTCTATGCCAGTCAATATTGATCAAAGATAAGGAGTTTAGTAATGAGTAAATACAGAAAGCCTGTTCAGTCCAAAGGGTATAGAAATGTCTTTTGTCCCTACTATGGGAATTGTTTGGACCATGCCAGTAAAAGACATTGGGAATGTTGGACATGTTTACATTGCCGGCATAAACACTTACAAGAATCGATTGCAGATGAATCCGTATCACCGGCCAGTACGGATCCGTACTATTCGATTTCTCCGTCGGTTGGTGAAAAACTAAAAGATATCGCGATATAAACACCGTCATCGCAATTATAAAACAACAGGAGGTGAATGATATGAAGCGTTTTATGATACCCAGAGCTGCACATTGCAGCAGCGGTTGTAGTATTTGGTCCCGGGCAAGACGTTAAACTGCCCGCACAACCCATTGATTCACCCCAACCTATCCATTCATGTATCAACATTATAAAATTAGAGATAATTCTTATCTTCTTGTTAAGAATTTTACCCAAAAAATGAAATTCCCTTGAAGTTATCAACACAAGCTGGCATACGTAATGTGAACACAAGCTTGTATTTATATGAAGGAGGATATGACCGATGGCTAAAAAAATATTGGTGGCGATTGATGATTCTGAAAATGCGATACGCGCGGTTGAATTTGTGGCAAATACTTTTACCCCTGATAACCGGATCACCCTATTTAACGTCGTTCAAGATACAGCAACCATGTGCGAAATGAACAGTCCGGAGCTAACGCCTTATTTTACATCTCAACAAAGCTCTTTTTGTCTGCTTGAAGAAAAAAAGAAAGATTTGGTTACTAAAGCTTTACAAAAAAGTAAAACCATACTTATGGATGCCGGATTTGAAGAAAAGAATATCACCATTAAGTCAGAACTCAAAAAAAGCGGTGTTGCAAGAGATATTATAAAAGAAGCCCAATCCGATTATAACATTATTGTCATGGGAAAAAGGGGCGTATCCGGAATTAAAGATTTCTTATTGGGAAGTATCTCTCAAAAAGTTTTCAATCTGGCAAAGGATATTTCAGTCCTGTTTGTCAACTAGTGTCCATATATCTGCGTTATGCTCAAAAAATAATCCTCGGAATATTTCACATATGCCTGCGGTTATTTTTTTCGCATGCCTTGATCTTGAAGAAAAATCCTCATTTAAGGATGGACACTAAATAATACATTTTTTAATTTCATTTCGTACGCTCCATACTCTGATTGACTTTGCATTACCACTGGCCTATGATTTTTAAAAAATTTTTGAGGTGAATGCCATCGAAATTATAACTACCGTCAAGGAAATGCAGGTGCGCTCTGATAAGATGCGCTGTCAGGGCAAAACCATTGTTTTTGTCCCCACCATGGGATTTCTCCATGAAGGGCATCTATCTCTGATAAGAGAAGGTAAAAAATACGGCGATGATATCGTTGTCAGCATTTTCGTAAATCCCACACAGTTCGGCCCTGGTGAAGATTTAGAGACCTATCCCAGGAATTTTGAAAGGGATCTCGAACTGCTCCGAAAAGAAGGTGTCGGTATAGTGTTCGTTCCGGATGCCGTTGAAATTTATGGGGAAAAATTTCAGACCTATGTTGAACTTGAAAAACTTCCGAATCATCTTTGCGGTCTTTCAAGGCCTGTATTTTTTAAGGGTGTTGCAACCGTTGTGACAAAACTGTTTAACATTGTTAAACCCCATGTAGCGATTTTTGGCCAGAAGGATTATCAGCAACTCACGGTAATACGCCAAATGGTACGTGATCTTAATTTAGATATAAAAGTTGTCGGAGCTCCCACGGTCAGAGAGTCAGACGGGCTTGCCATGAGTTCGCGCAATACTTACCTGACACCGGAGCAGCGGATTAGCGCTCTGTCATTAAACAAATCATTGAAAAAAGCTCAAACGCTTGTTGAAAATGGCCTGCAGGATGCCGCTAAAATTATCGACACAGCAGCAAAGTTGATCCGATTCCACCCTGAAACCGAAATCGATTATATCACCATCTGCGATCCGGAAACCCTTGATGATATGAAAACCATCGACAGACCGGCCCTGATGGCCCTTGCCGTAAAAGTCGGGAAAGCTCGCCTGATCGACAACATGATATTGAAACCCTAACTCATCTTACTAAGGAGCACAAATCCTACTCGACATTTTTTACTGATATGCACACTTTGATATCAAAACAGAAAAAGTTGCAAGTGCCTAAAATGAACTAAAATGAGCTAAAGCCCGCCCTGGTGGGCATCGCTCATATCTTGATCTGATCCATGTACCATTTCAAACATGACTTTTTGAATATAGAGAGTCGGTGATCGGTCTGGGCCAGGGTTATGGAATTTTTTAGACAATTATATTTTAATGATAGCGCGTTAGCGCTACCTCAACTTTAGGCATTTTAGATCACTTCAAACTTTAGGCACTTGTGAGCAGGTTTTGGCAACATTTCCATTGGTATGGGTTATATCAGGCATTTATTTACTTATTAGTAATAATCGAATCATGACCCAAAGGGTGAATCAATGAGTACAAAAACATTCGCTGAAATTAATCTGAACAATCTGGTTCACAACATAAACGCCATCAAAGAAAAAGTAGCCCCATCTGAGATCATCCCGGTGGTAAAAGCCAATGCCTACGGCCACGGTGCCGTTGCCGTAACCAAACGTCTTGTAAAAGAAGGTTTTACACGATTTGCCGTGGCACAATTTCAAGAAGCCATGGAATTGCGAGACAGCGGAATATCTCATCCGATACTGATTTTTGGGCGACTGTTCCCTGATGAAATTTCAGAGGCCATAAAAGCCGGCTTCAGAATCAGTCTATTCGGGATAGAAGACATTCGCTGGATTGAAAAGGCCGGACAGGAACACCCGGCGAATGTGCATGTGAATGTGGAAACCGGCATGGGGAGAATTGGTGTTCTTTTTGATCGGGAACCCGACTTTTTTAATGTGCTTTTGGCATCTAAACACTGTGTTTGGGAGGGACTCTATTCGCACTTTTCCACTTCAGATGAAACAGACAAAACTTACGCAAACCTTCAGTTGTCCCGATTTCAGAATATTCTTTCCCGATTGAAAGAAAAAGGCAAAACACCGGCCATCATTCACATGGCCAATAGCGGTGCGGTTCTGGATTTGCCTGAAAGCACGTTTGCTGCGGTTCGACCCGGTATTTTGTTATACGGTCATTATCCGTCATCAGAAACCTCCCGCTCAATAAAGATAAGACAGGTCATGACCCTGAAAACATTTGTGGCGCATATCAGAAAAATCCCGGCCAATTTTCCGGTAAGCTACGGCAGGAAGTGGACATCGGAAAAACCCACAACCATCGCCGTTCTACCCATCGGTTATGCCGATGGGATTCAGCGAAGTCTGACCAATATCGGAGAAGTTCTGATTAAAGGGAAACGCTACCCGCTGGTGGGCCGGGTCACCATGGATCACATTATGATCGATGTCGGTAATGACCCGATCAGCCCCGGAGATCCAGTCGTCATATGGGGTGAAGAACCCCAAGGCGTTATCCAGGCCCTGGATGTTGCCCAAAGCATCGGAACCATACCCTATGAGTTGACCTGTGGCGTATCCAGTCGGGTCAAGCGGATTTATGTTGGAAAAGTATGAGACTCGGCATGAAGTGTCTTGTAATATATTATCCTAAAAAGGAACCTGATCTTGTATCTGGCACAAGCAACAGTTAACGGTCAAACCCACTATTCTATTCGTGAATCCTATTTACATCAAAACCGGTTTTTGAGCCGGAATCTTTTTGACATAGGAATCGATCCCGCCCAATACATCGTTTATCCGGGTGGAAATTCATTTTACATCCACGAATCCATAGAAGAACAATTGAATGAGCTGGATGTCTACCCCAAAGACGATGAGCTGGAGGATATCTTCTGGCGCTTTCTGGATCCGACAATTAGAAGAGCCCTGGAAACCTTTCGAAACCGTCAAAGAAACTTAAAACGTCGGAAAGTCCCCAAAGCAAGAGATACGGCAGCAGCATCAAAGTTCCACATCTTCGATCAGCGTCGAATCCTCTACTTACGATGCGGGCGAACGAATCAGCAGAATATTGCCTGCGTGCCACATAAGCTGTTCCAGGTTCTAACGGATAAATCCAGAGATGAAATCGAACAGATGTTCATAGAGATGGAAAAAATCCTGGCGGTCCGGGAATATAAAACCTACGTATATGTCATTTTTAACCTTCAGGACTTCTTCACCCAGTGGTTTGCCAAAACCGCACCCAAATTGCTGGACCAAAAGGCGGTGGATGAGCATTTTGTGGAGGAAATTTGTCGTCTGAACAGCGACCTGGCGTTCTGGGGGGGCATGAAAACCGGTGACAGCCTGAATGAATATCTTGTTCGTTATACTGTCATGTATTTCGATTACGACTACGCCCAAAAATCATTTATTGAAGAATATATTCGAAAGTTTATCAACAGTCGAAGGGACTATCATCCACCCTTTACATCTCAGAAGGCTACTCTGGAGGAGGCCGGTGTCCTGTTCAAAGAAACGCCGGAGGAGTTGAAAAAAATGACCCGCAAAAACCTGGTCCGACTTTACCGTAAACGGATTCAAAAGCTTCATCCAGACAAAGGCGGTGACCACGACAACTTTATCAAGCTGACCCGAGTATACCACCATCTGCTCAAGACCAAGACTTAAGATTTAAGTTTCGCACCCTTAATTTTCAGCAACTCCAGCAAAGCGAAAAGTGGCATACCCAGCCCAATGTGTTTCATTTCAGCAACAATTTTTTAGGAAGCTGAGGTCCATTGTTTTTTTTATCCTCAAGCACTTCCATTGCTTTATCATAGGAAATGACTTCTCCCTTTTGGTTAAATACGGTATTGTCATCAAGGATAATGAGACCGGACGTTTCGATAACCCTTTGTTTATATTCCCATTCTCTCTGTATGTTGAATTTTTGGAGTTTAAATTGCCAGTAGAGCCAGAAAATTAAAAAAATCAACCCCCCGGATACCAGCACACAAAGAAGAATAAAAAGATAAAATGCTGTTTTTTCACCAATATGTCCCAATACCTTTAAGATCACATCGAGTTTAAACAAAACAACAGAACCGATCCCCAAGATGAATAAGCCGGCAAGAACCGGCACCTGTTGAATGATGGAAAACAGAAACTTGAAGCTATGTCCGAACCGTTTTATTTTGGTTCCCACAAAGGGACTCTCTTCAAGATCAAAAGCCGCCTGTTGACTGCCGTATAAATAGTAGTTAAACCCGACAACAATAAGCCCGATAATAAACATCAGTACAACCGGAGCCATAAAAGATACGAAAAAATATTGCTTCCAGGGAAACGGCCCTTTCTCCGCACCAATGGAGCCGACAAAATGGGCGATGAATATGACGAATTCAATGCCCCCAACCAATATAAAAAGGGTGTCGAAATACTCTTTGATTTCCGTTTTCTGTAGAATGCCGGCTATGCCGGTCATTTTTTTAAATCCACTGCCTTTCATGAAATCGTCCTTAATCATAAATTTCGTAAGTTTTTCTTAATACTCAAAAGGGAGTTTTTTGTCAAACCTGTATAAAGTGCTTTGTTTAAATCCGCTAATAAAATTATCAATACGATTATTTTTAACCAAATGGGCTGGTGGGAGAAGTTTCGATGGCATTTAAAAAAGCAACCACGTAGACGTGTGGGAGGTATAAAATTAGGAAAAAGGATGTTTATAGGATGTTAGATTGTGTCCAACCGTCAAGTCTGAATCCGTTTTAGGATTAATTGTCGAATCCTAAACTTTTTTCAATTTCCTTCCACTTGACAAGGGATATCGGTTTTAAGCCGATTAGATCGCATTGAGGAATCCAACCTACTGTAGAGTTTGGAATATAAAAACAATTTTGTCCCTTGAAAGGTCCATCTTCAATTATCCATCCATCTTGTACGGCAATTTTCTTACCTGCAAGTTTTTTTGCCTCAGTGGTGTAATTCATCTTTTTCGACGGTTTAAATATCGCTTCATAAAACATGAAAAAATACCCTCACAAAAAATTAAGGACACTCCCTCATATTTTGGGGAATGCCCTTTTTTTCTAATTAAAACTTTTAGCTATACCACAGTAACATTTGTTGCAGAAGGACCTTTTGGGCCCTGCTCTATATCAAAGGTTACTCGGTCGCCTTCATCAAGAGTTTTGAAACCGGTTGAATTGATACCTGAATGATGAACAAATACATCCGGACCGTCTTCTTGCTCGATGAATCCATAGCCCTTGCTGCTATTAAACCATTTTACGATTCCATTCGTCATAATGACACCCTCCTTTCAAAAAATTCTCATAGTTCCAAACTGCAGGCTGCCACTTTGACAAATGGATATTTCCTTCAGAACGAAACTGTCCCGCCAATTAAGGACGGGCCTTTATTGATTGACCGAATTATAATATATTCTTGAAAAAAGTCAAGCTGATTATGCGGTTACTTTTTAGAAAGGTTTTCCAAAAGCATATCAAAGACTTGTGCATCAGACACCTGATATTTTTTGGCGTTGTTCTCAATAATGCTTTTGATGTAAAAATCCTATTAACTCCCGGGAGCAATGATGCGAGATTCCTGTTTTTTCTTCAATTTATCGACTTCCTCCTTCATCTTTTTCAGTGCGATTTTCATGGCGCCCGGGTACATTTCCATGGCTTCCTTTAAATTTCTGGCATCAATCGGCGCCTGAATGGGAATCGGCCCTTGGGGGGTCATTACATTGAGATGCCCCACAAAAATCTGTTTGCGACTTTTATCTTTTAAACCATTGGGTTTGACCGGTGTCAGACGGCGGATAGAAGCCATGTCGAGATCGCTGAAAGACTCTTCCAGGTAAAGATTGTCTTGCTTTACCGACAGGTCAAGGGTGTTGAGTTCTTTTTCGTCAAACATATTTGTCTCCTTTAATTGGTCAACGATATTTCGAGGGTTCTATATCTCAAAATCAGGTAGATTTTCAATGACTTGTTTAAATGTATTTCTGTCATTATAAGCAATCATATCTTTAACAACAGTATATTTCAACTGTACCGCTTCGTTAAAAACAAAAAACTCATAAATAATACAAGGAGGAAACCTCATGTTTTAGAACCCAAACCCGGGATCTGACCCTGCGAGCATCGAATTATCTTGTATTCGAATCGACACGCTTTCTTCACGCAACAGATTTGATCTCATATATTTTTCAAAAATGTTCTTGACAAAGACATTGATGTAATGGGGAACTCAATAAAATACGATCACAAATTGAGGAATTAAAATGGCATGCATATTTATAAAAAAAGCCAACAATTTAAATATAGGAGAAATCAATGAGGGCACGTATTGTCAAATGGGTTTTTTGTGTGGTGTTTTATAGTGCTTCCATTATTGCCTGTGCGGGCACCAAACTCACCCATACATGGTTGGATGAAACCTACCATGGAAAACCTGTATCAGACATTCTGGTAATTGCGGTAACGCATAAAGAAGATAATCGGCGATCTTTTGAAGATAAGTTTGTCGCACAGTTGAAGGTGTCAGGGGTTGAGGCCGTCTCAAGTTCGGATGTCATTCCTATTCCTGCAGATCTGGAATTAAAAAAAGAAGCGATATTGAAAGCTGTCAACAAATTTAAAAATGATGCGGTGATCATTACACATCTGGTTGGCGTGGAAGAAAAAGAAAGTTACACCCCTCCTGAACAAGATCGAGGAGGCTATTACGACCACTATGGCTGGGCTTATGGATATACTCATAAACCGGGTTATTATCGCACGCACACCCTTGTCCGCCTGGCAACCCATCTTTACGATGTTAAAACTGAAAAACTCATATGGTCCGGAGAGTCGGAATCATTAGACCCGGGCTCAACCAATCAAATCATTGACGATGTGATTAAAGTGTTGATTAAAGATTTGCAAAAAAACAAACTGCTTCCAACAAAATAAAATCCTTTATCGATTTTATGAAACTTCCTCAAGCCCTGCTAAAAAGGGACTTTCAGGTTGGAATATTGCACAGGTATTTTTTACAGACGATTTTATCTGGATATGCGAACGATCTCGATGGGCATCTTAGGGGTGATTTCGTAGAGGTCTGGCCTGCGATCACGAAGGTGCGTAACCGAACCGAGTTCCCGCTGCATGGCCAAATCATCTAGGTTGAGATCCGTTATGACCACCGTTTCTGTATTTGACTCAGCTTCGGCCTGTATGGCGTTCATCGGAAATGCGAAATCGCTGGGCGTGAGTACCGCAGCCCTGCCGTAATTGATAAGAAAACTCCTCACTTGGGGCAGATTTCCCACGTTGCCGGTGAGCACGACATATATCATGTTCTCCACAGCACGGGCCTGTGCGCTATAACGCACGCGCATGTAGGATTTACGCTCGTCGGTACTGAAAGGCACAAACATGAGCTCCATACCGGCCAGCGTGAGCAGCCTTGAAGGCTCCGGAAACTCTACGTCGTAACATATCTGAATGGCGATACGTGCAAGTCCGGTATCAAATATTTTTAACCCTTTGCCGGGCTTGATACCCCAGTACGTCCTTTCTCCCGGGGTGATGTGCAGTTTTTCCTGGGTGTAAACGTCACCGCCCGGCGTGAACAGGTGCGCCGCGTTGACCAGTCCTTCCTCGGCGGGTACAGGATGGGAACCACCGATGATGAAAATGCCGCTCCTCCGGGCCATCTCTCGGAACATTTCCACGTAACGCTCCGTATACTCGGACAGCTTCATCACCGCCTCATGCGTCTCCAGATCCGGGTCCATCAGGCTGAACAACTGCGCGGTGAAGAGTTCCGGGAACAGCAAAAAATGGCAGTGGTACTCCTCCGCAGTAGAAACAAAGAAATCGACCTGCTTTTCGAACTCGTCCAAGGTGCTGATCCTGCGCATCAAGTACTGGGCAGCGCAGACCCTTACCCTGCGCCCGGGACGCTTGATGGTGGAAGCCGCAATCTTTCGCCGTGTGGGCCTGAAGCTGGGATTCGGCATTTCGATTAAGGTCGCATAGTTTAGGCTGGCTTCGTCACTCAGGTAGTCCAGGTGAACACCCTTGACCTCGTAACCGGCCTTAAGATGAGCATTCAGCGCCATGTCTTTCAGCTCACCTGCTTTAACCTTCTCTATATATTCTTCGGGCGACATCTTGCCCGCGTGGTTTTTGTATCCCGGTATACGTCCGCCCGCAACCATGCGCATTAGGTTGAACCGGGTCATGATCCGCTTACGGCCCTGGTAGAGCTTGCCCGCGATGCCATATCCGCGATAGTCCGGATGTACGGCAATGTCAGCCCCATACAGTGTGTCCCCGCTGGGGTTGTGGGTGCTAAAGGTGCCAACCCCTGTAATCTCCTCATAGGAGTACCAGGGCGATTCATCAGAAAGCTGGACGATTAAGGAGGTCGCGTACCCCACGATTTCGCCGCCAATCTCGGCCAGTATCTGTCCGTCCGGGAAAGCCTCTATCTGGAAACGGTAGTTGCGTTCGTCGCACAAGTCACTGTCCGCAAAGTTGGGATATGCCGCTCTTTGTATCTCGACTATTTTGGGAATATCTTCCGGTTTCCAGCGTCGGACCTTAACTTTACGTTGTTTCTTCACCACTTGTTAACCTCATGAAATAATACCTGTTATATGCGGAATTCAGGCATACCGTAACGTATAAAAACATCAAGTTTACGGTGACAAACTACCAAAGGCGAGCGGGACTGTCAATCACGCTTTTCATGCAACGGACTAACTTTATAGTCATTTCCGGCACAACTTGCCTACCCGCCTGCTACGGGCTGGATGCTGGAACCATCTTCCGCCGGACAAACCTTCCAACCCGGCAGCGATATTGACGCCATCACCATATATCCGGTTGACAGAGAACAAGGTGAGAACGCGATGCGTAAACTCAACGGGTTTTTGTCATTGGAGAATTAGGAAGTCCTCTTGATTTTATTGGCGCTCCCAACCCCGATTCTCGGGACTTTCAGGGCGCTTTGAATGCGCCCGAGGCGCACAAGCTCGCCCGAAGGCACATAAACCCTTAATACCGGCATTAAAGTTTGAGACTAGTCCATTTCTAATTACGCCGCCAGCATAAGCCTCGCCTCCACAACATCCCAAGGCACTTCTATTTTACCATCTTCAGTCCGGCCGATTAGCCCGATATATTCCAGTTGCCGCACATCCGTATGGACGTTTTTGTAATCGCGTCCCAATTCATTCGCCAACGAACGTATGCTCATAGGGCCGTTTTCGCGCAAAATTTTCAGCAATACCCAACGTCCTGCGGTAAGTGTCTTGAGAAGCATCTCAAGATTTTCGAAATACAGTCGTTGCTCTTCTTCAACCTTCTCTCCACTTTCGGCACGCCTCCAAATGTCAATAAAATCTTTAGCCGTAGCTACGGCGTCACCGACTCCGATTTTAATCTGCTTCTTCATATTTTTTCCCTCCTTGCTTTTTCAATATCTTCAAGGAAGTCTGCTACTAATGTTTCCGCATCAGTAAAACGATAAGTTTTTTCTCGTCCTTTAATGTGTTTATGATCGCCTTTGCCTGCCTCATTGTCATATCGAACAATACAGGTTCCATCCATAAGTCCGTAATAGAGTCGATATTTCAATTTATGAGGTCTGTCAGGAGTTTTTTTGGAAAGCCGCCAAAGAACCATTTCCCGAATAGAGCCATCGGAATAAATAAACTTCTCTTGATAGATTAACTTAGCTTTCATATGGCATTTTATGCCATATGGTATGTATAAAGTAAATAAAAAAGATCCGTCTATGCATAACGAACCTTAAAAACAATTACCTTAATAATAAAAAAGCCCAGCCGAAGGCGCTGAGCTTTGATTGTTTCGGTGGCGTCCCCAAGGGGATTCGAACCCCTGCTGCCGGCGTGAAAGGCCGGTGTCCTGGACCTGGCTAGACGATGGGGACGCAAGATTTAACTCACATACAGCATAAAACTATATTGATGCTGCACGCACTATATAACTCACCAATAATGTAAATTAAAAGAACAAAAATTCCAACAATAAAAATCATTGTCGACTTAAATCCCCTGCTGTCCCGACATAAAGTCGGGATGTCTGGACCCCCGCGGAGCGGGATCTTCGACTGGCTAAGATAGACGATGGGGACGTATGTGGTGGGCCGTGCGCGACTCGAACGCGCGACTCTCTGCTTAAAAGGCAGATACTCTACCAACTGAGTTAACGGCCCTTAAAAAATTATATTAAATAGCGATTGAATTAATGATTGTCAATAAAATTAATGCCAATTTTTAGGTTATCCTGTCAATCTTTTTATAATATAATTATCAAACACAAACAAACCACACCCAAAAGTGCGATCCAGTCCCTAACACCGGAAGAAAGCAGAGCGTCGGTTCTGCTTTCAGAATAACACCTGGCTTCCATGGCCAGGACCAGTTTGTCCGCCCCTTCAAAGATTCGACGCATAAGCGGAATTCCGAACATTTTTAATCGATATACGGGATTCTTCCGGTTTTCCACTCCCCTTGCCCGCTGGGCTTCCGCGGTCTTTTTGGCCTGTTCGAAAATAATGGGAATAAATCGCACAATCAGACTCATCATGAAGGCAATTCTTTTGGCTGGAATCGATGGAAAAGGTTTCAGCATCCACTCCACAGCTGCTTTGATTTCCGATGACCGTGTTGTTAAGACAAACGATAAACCGGTCATGATCACAATCACTAAACGCCAGCAAACAATAGCTCCCTCGTAGAGTCCTTCCCGAGTAACAGAAACAGCCTTAAATTCAACAACCGACAATCCGGGGACGGAAAGTGATCGAGCCATAAACACAAACAGCAAAAGCAAAAAAACATAACGAAGATCTTTTAGGGCCATCTTCAATGGCAGTCCGGCATGGTTGAGTGCAACCATCAGCACCAGCGTTAAAAGAGAAAGTGAAGGAACAAACGCTTTTAAACTTGATAGGCTGATGACAACAAGAAACATCAGTTTAAATCGAACATCCAATCGGTGCAGCACAGAACTGCCGGCATGAAAACCCAACACGTTCAATTCAGCCATGAATGCACCTCCATCCCCAATCGCGAGGCACATGGTTCTCTAATACCAAAAGCCTCGAGCTCCCCGAGCAGTTGAGAGGGCAATCCGTCCCTGACGATGCCCCCATCTTGCATAATGACCAGACGATCTGTATGGGCGATCAGCTTTTCCAGATCGTGCGCGGCAACCAGAATTGTATGTCCGGCCTGATGCAGAGAAATCATCTGTGCTAAAACCTGTTTGACCCCCGGATAGTCCAGGCTGGAAAAAGGCTCGTCAAAAACAAACACTCTAGGTTTCATGGCCAGAATACCCGCTATTGCGAGCCGACGTTTTTCTCCACCGGACAATAAATGCGGTTTTTGATCTTTGTAGTGATGTAATCCCACAGTTTCCAATGCCCGGGCGACCCGGCGTTTGACCTCGGCCCGGTCCAGGCAAAGATTCTCCGGTCCAAAGGCCACATCATCTGAAACGGTTTCACCGACAATCTGGCTGTCGGCATCCTGAAATACCATGCCCACCATCTGCCTCGACCATGTAAGGCTTTTGGCCACCGACACGCCGGAGAGTTTGACGACACCTTTTGTAGGCAAAAGAAGGCCGTTCAGGTGTTTTAAAAGAGTGGTTTTCCCGGACCCGTTACGCCCTGCAATGACAACAAACGCCCCTTCGGAAATGGAAAGATTGATATTCTCAAGACCAACGGTGCCGTCTGCAAATCTATGACTCAGATTTTCGATTTCAATAATATTATTCAAAGCTTTTTCTGTCACTATTCACTTGTTACTCTTTACTCGTCACTTATGAATTACCGGCCGCAATGCTTTTGCGATGGGAACCGCCGCAGCCATTTTAAGCGCATCCCCCGGAAGAAACGGATACATTCCCACAGCCAGAGTTTTTCCCAAAGTCATGCCGGTCAATATTTTTAGCCACGACAAACCGCAGGCATAAATGATAAGACTGCCACAAACCATGGCAAGCAGATCTCTAACCACATTTGTTTTTGATACATTTGATATGAAGCCAATCACGCAAACAGCCGGGAGGAACCCCAAAAGATACCCACCGGTGGGCCCGGCAAACCGTCCGATACCGCCGATACCACCGGCAAACACCGGAAGTCCGAGAATACCGGCCAGAAGATATACCCCAACACTTGCAGTTCCCCAACCGGGTCCCAACAAAAGTCCGGAAAGAAATATAAAAAGATTCTGAAGCACAATCGGCACCGGTCCAATGGGTATGGCCAGGTAGGCCCCGGCTGCGGTCAGTGCAGCCATCAACGAAGCATATACCGTCATTCGAAGGGATGTGGAAGGACCGATGTTTGATAATCCTTTTTCATTCATTACCCATCACCTATTACCTATCACCTATCACCTTCATTATTTATGAAAGCAATCGCCGTATATAATTTTTTTCACTGACCCGTCCGCAAGTTTCAATATTAGCGCACCATTGTCATCCACATCCACTGCAAGACCTTCGGATACTTCATGGGCCGTAACGATCCTGACATGCCGGTTCAACGTTTCCGTATATTTTTTCCACTCGGAAACCACATTGTCAAAATCCGCATCATTTACCGCATCTTCGAAATGATCGAGAAACGCCTTCAACACCTCTATCCTCGGCACCTCCTTTCCGAGGATCTTCTTTAAAGACGTTGCCATGGGTTCATAGGGTGTGGGATCATTGTTTACGTTGATGCCCAATCCGATACTGATAAAGCTAACCCTGTCGATTTCAGCCTCCATCTCTGAAAGGATTCCTGAAATCTTCTTGCCATCCACCAGGACATCATTGGGCCATTTGACCATGGCATTAATGTTAAACATGTTGCGCAGAGTTTGGGCCAAAATCATCGATGCCGCAAAGTTGACCCTTGAACTTAAGACAGGCGGTATTTTTGGCCTGACAACAATTGTAAAATAGAGCCCTCCTTCTGAAGATCGCCAGCTTCTTTTCAGCCGCCCCCTTCCTTTTTTCTGACGACCGGCAATAACCACCGTAAAATGGGGACACTGTTTTCTTGCCAGTTCTCTTGCGATATCCATAGTGGAATCCACTTCATCAAAATAATGAATGTTGTATTCTTTTTCCCCAAATTCCCATGGATAAAGGGCGTCAGGGGCACTGATAAAAAGATAGCCCTTGGGTGTCGCTTCAATATTGTATCCAACTTCTTGAAGCTTTTTGATATGCTTCCAGACAGACACCCTTGAAACACCAAGACGGGCGCTGAGCATCTCCCCGGAAACAACCTCTGTTTCCGTTTTCAGTATGTTAAGAATCTGACCTTTCACTGTTGATCCATCCCTTTTGGTTATCCCTGCCGTTCGTCCTGGTTAACGAAATAAAGCTGGGCTGTCAATCATTTTTATTAACCGATCAGAAAATCTTTTACTCAAGTTTCGCACCCCAATATTGCTAAAAAGTCTTTGAATGTTATTCTGAGAAAGGCTATATGTAGGAGCGTTTCTGAAAATTAAGGGTGCGAAACTTAAGCCTTTTATTTACAATACGGAAAGAAGCCGTTCGTGAATGTTGTCAAATCCTCCGTTGGACATGACAAGGACGAGATCTCCGGATTTTGCTTTTGAAACGAGAAAATCAATAATCTCATCCGTATCCGGAAAAAAGTGCGCATCCTTGCCTTGACGTTTGAGATCATTCACAAGTTGCTGAGAAGAAAAACGTTCTTCAGGCGGGATTTTATCCAAAAGTGAGGGCTGGCGAATGCAGATAATGTCTGCACCATCGAATGAGAGGGGATAGATGTTTTGAAATATATTGCGCATGCTGGAATTGGTTCGAGGCTCGAATACGGCAATGAGACGTCCATTTGGATAAAACGGTTTGACCGCCCGGAGAGTCTCACGCACCGCCGTAGGATGGTGAGCAAAATCGTCCATGACTGTTATACCGGATTTTTCGCCGCGGACTTCCTGGCGTCGCTTGACACCCTCAAACGATTCAAATGCCCTTGCAATGGCTTCCACCGGTATCGTTAGCGTGTCTGCAACGGCAATGGCAGACAGAGCATTCAGCAGGTTGTGTTCTCCCACCAGCCGTGTCTTGAAATTTCCAAAAACCGTATCATGCTTTAAAACGTCAAAAAAAGTCCATGGCTGTTGAATAGTGACGGAACCCGGTCGCCAAACCGAGTCGGCATTTCGACCGTATTTAACCGTTTTGCAGGATTTTCCGTTGATGAGATCAGAAACATTTTTATCATCGCCAAATGCAACGAGCGTATTTTGAGGTGAAATACCGGTGATAAAAGCATCAAAGGCTTGTTTTACATGTTGAATATCTCTGAAAATATCCGCATGATCAAATTCGACACCTGTCAATATGGCTATTGATGGGTCATAATGGAGAAACTTTGCTCCTTTATCAAAAAATGCCGTATCGTATTCATCCCCCTCGATGACCATGTGCTCACCGCTTCCCAGGCGATAATTGCTTTCGAAGTTTTTTAAAATCCCGCCGATCATGAAGGTCGGATCCAGCCCGGCTTCATACAGAATCCAGGCTAAAATTGAAGAAGTGGTGGTTTTGCCGTGGGTGCCGGTGATGACCAGGGGTTTTTTGCCGGATGCAATAAATCGGTTCACCGCCTGGGGCATGGAACAGAACTCGAGTCCCATTTGGTTCATTCCAACAACCTCAGGATTGTCCTTTGACACGGCGTTTCCAACAATAACCAGATCCGGGCCGTATGCAACATTTTGTTTGCTGAATCCCTCTGTAACCTCGATGTCTTTGCTTGAAAGAAATTCGCTCATGGGTGGATATACTTTCTGGTCCGAACCCGTTATTTCAAAACCCATATCTTTAAGCATACTGGCCAGCGCTCCCATTCCGGTGCCGCATATGGCAATCATGTGTATGCTTTTTACAGGGTCGGGAATTCGATTTTTGCTTAAATCCATGCGTTTAAGTTCCTTCTGATCTTTTTTTGAGTCAACAATAGGGTTATATTCGTCAAACTGCAATAAAATTGTTCGGCTTGAACGTTACACAAACAATTATCATTCATTTCCCATGAAATCTTTATAATTTAATGCAATATTAGACAGTTAACAACACGCTTACCCAAACACAGATGTTCTTTGTTTTGTTAAGTTTTTTTAAAAAAGACCGATATATAAAAAGGGCTATGAATGATTTAAAGCTTTTTGCTTTTTATATGGATAAATCCTTCTTAACCTCCAACCAACAATAAATTCTGATCAAGAATATATTATAAGGATTTTTTATGACCGATAACTTAAAGACACAAGAACTGATCGAAGAAATGCGAAGCAAAGGGAATCTCCCTGCAATCAATGAAAATGTTCAGGCAATTACACAAATTACAAATCAATCCCATACTCGTGCAGTTGATCTTGCCACTGTAATCATGAGGGATTGCGGCTTAACCTCGAATATTTTGGCAACTGCCAACTCGGTGATGTATCGGCCACGCTATCCCATTAAAACCGTCACCTATGCAGTCACGTTTTTAGGGTTTGAAAAAGTTCGTTCCCTGGCACTGGGACTGACCATGTTCAATCAGACAATGAAAACAGCCAAGACTCAGCAGTTGGGTCAGCTTTATGCCAGTTCATATTTTTCCGGAGCCTTTGCCAGTTCTCTGGCAGCGAAAAACAAGGCTGATAATCCCGAAGAAATATTTGTCGCCGGTCTGCTTTATCGGCTTCCCTGGCTGGCACTGGCAAATACATTTCCTAAAAAATTCAAAGAAATGGAAAAATTGATTTCAGATAAAAATATTTCAAACAATAAAGCCTGTAAGGAAGTGTTCGGTGTTGAATATGATGAAATTTGTAAAGCATTGACAAACATTTACAACCTTCCCGACAAAGTCGCCAAAGTACTCCGAAACGATGATGACGCCAGCGATCCTTTAATAGCCTTGATACGAGAGTCCGGTCATATTTCAAATATGCTCTTCAGCAATAACCTCGGCGGAGAAAATGCCATGGGAAAAACCGAAGCTCGCATAAAAAAAATACTCGGAACCAATGAATTTAACATTTCAGATTTTATCAAAGATACCTGTGAACAGGATGCAAATGTTGCAAGATTCTTTAATCTGGAAAAAGACGACGTTGACATGATGGTCAAGGCTCTTGAATGGGGAAAAGGGAACCCCGCCCAAATTGCCGGGAAAGTCACCTTTGGAGATGCACTGACCGAAGAAGAAAAACCTGAAGATCCGGATTCGCTTATCGGTCAGTTTTTGACGGATCTGATGATGGCCTGCCGCAAAAATACGGAAATCAACCAGGTATTAATGCTTGCTCAAGAAGCACTGTACCGCTGTCTCATTGGAACAGAAATATTTACAGCATTTTTTAATCAATCAAAAACAATGATGACCGGAAGATTTTATGCAGGAAAAGATACCCGTTTGAAAGCCGAAGATTTTAAAATCAGTATGACAGATAATAACTCACCCATTGTAAAATCCCTAAACAAAAAGGAAACAGCGGTTTTTAATCTTACCGAAAGATCCTTTCAGATTTCCCTTTTGAAAAACCAATCGCATTTTAAAACTGCAATGATCTCTCCCATCCTTACCAGGGATCTTGTCATCGGAGCATATTTCATCGCCCGAGCCAACGATATATCCTTCTCGGAAAAAGAGATTGCCTGGTTTGAACAGATTGTTATATACGTCGGACAGGCTTTTGAAAATTCTAAAAAATAATTTTCGGCCCGCTACTTCAATGGCTTTTTAGCAATATTGGCGTGCGAAACTTGGGTTATAAGTGTTTTTATAAATTTCTCTGCTTCAGGGATTTCTCGTTCGCTGAAAACACGAATGCCGTTTTCTTCCAAAAGGGCTGCAGTAACCCCTTTTCCCGGTTCTTTAATTCCGGAAAAACTTCCGTCATAAATATAACCGCTTCCACACGAGGGGCTCCCTTCTTTAAGAATCGCAAGCCTGATTCCCGATGAACTGGCAAGTTCAAGTGCTTTTTGGGCACCATCTAAAAAATATTTTGTAACATCCTGTCCGTTGATATTTATGACCTTTTTATGGCCGTTCAAGACCTGACTGCCATCGCCACTGGAAATTTCGGAACTGGGTCTGGGTACTGAAAGCCCCCCGGCAACCTCAGGACAAATGGCCACAACCCATCCCTGGCGATTCCAGGACGTTAGAACATGACTTTCAAAGCTTTTAACAATACCATTGTAACGCACACGTTCTCCCACCAGACAGGCACTGACAAGTATTTTTTCCATTTTTATTTACGATTGTTTAAACAACAAGTTTTCATTTGACGGCCTCAATTTTTTATATTTTACATAAAAATGGGTTGCAAATTATAATTTCTATTGTTAGTGCGAACAAACTTTTAATGAATCATTAGTTTTTTATGACCACTTCGGAAAAAGAGCCGGGGTATCCACCATGTCTGACATATACTTTTCCAATTTTCAATTGGAAGAAGACACGGAATATTTTTTATACATCGGTGAGCTTAAAAACTACGGTCTAAACACCTATCTGAAAGAAGCCCTGTCTCACATTTTCAGCCGAAAATTCGATTTTATCGCCATCATACCAGATGTTTTTGAACAGTACGACTATGAAAATCTGATTGTAATCAATCCCCATGCCAAAACCCTTGAATGTCAATACGGCACTCATGTCAGCTGTAGGGTTTCAAGCGAAGAATTTGCGGCTGTGGTTTCAAAAAACCGCCGGATCCACTCCTTGATCAAAAAACTCTTGAATCGGCAGGAACATATTTATATTTATATGTATGAAAGTATTCCTGAGATGACCCTCGATGAAATCCCGGGTATATCCATTCTGGGACCTGATAAAAATATTGCAAAACAACTTAACAGCAAAATCTATCAGTATCAACACTTGAAAGATATACTCCCTGTTGTAGATTTTCGTATTTGCCATGGATTCGATTTGCTCATCCAAACAGCGCAAGAACTTTTTAAATCTTGGCGCGATGGACTTTTTGTGTGCCGGGAATACAGCGCAGCCGGTGTGAACAGTATTATTGCCCATGGTATTGATGATATTAAAGATAAGTTCAACGCACTGGACGATCCCTACCTGATCAGCCGATTCATTCCCCACGAGCATGATCCAACAGTGCTGGCCGTTGTTGCCGGTGAAAACGTTGTTTATATTGCCGGAGTTGCTGATCAGCGCATCGAACAAGGGACCCGATTCACCGGTTCTGTCTTCCCATCGGTGTTGGATAAAAAAATTATTGCAAGACTACAAGAATATACCAGGATTATAGGTGGATGGCTTGCTCGAGAAGGATACAGGGGTATATTCGGATGTGATTTTCTTGTAGATGACAACGACGAGATTTTTTTCCTTGAAATTAATGCCCGAAAGCAGGGAACTACATTGGAATTTTGCTGCACCCTTGAACAATCTCTTCCTTCGGGATCTCCCATGTTGCCGGAGCTTGAATTTTATGCCGTAACAGAAGGACTGTTTCCGATCAATACCGTAGAAATGAAATCAAATCCTAAAAATTTGCACTGGGGAACATATAATTATAAAATCCATGGTACAGCCCAAACTGACAGCTACATTCCCCAGAGCACACAGGAACGCCAGGCGTTCAAGAAAGTCGCAGAGGGAAAATTGAAAAAGGACTTCCTTATCCTGGAGCATACCGGATGTGATTTTATTTTGGCCGATGGTGCATTTATTGCCCGCATAGTCGCTTTGGGACATCACCGATCCGATGTTCAACAAGGGCTGAACCAGGGACGAAAAACCATTGACCTTACCATCATCAAAAACCTGGATTCGGAGGATTCAAATGAATAACACGAACTCAGCAGAAGAAAGTATGGACCAATTTACCCGGGAACTTTTCGAAGATCTTTTCAGCCCGGCCGATCAAAAGATTTCAGAAACTCCGAAAGTTCCTGAAAAACTGGCCTTAGAAATAGAGGCTCTTTTTAAATCCACCGAAGACATCGAACTGACAGGTCCTGTTATTGATCTTTTCTCTCGCCTAAAAAAAATAAAAAAAGAACTGAATATTTCGCCGGACGCCTTTGGTATCTCGAAAGAGGCCCTTGCCTTGCTCGCCGCCAAACATCGACATCTGGATGAACACGGGGTGACTGTCGGCGGCAGAGTGAACCGAGCACAGCCCATTGTTGAACAGGCAAATGAGAGGGTTGTCAAGTATCTGAAAAACAAGGACACAGAAGCGCCAAGCGGCATCGAATTGTGGGAAAGCATCCAGAAAAATGTTCGTCGCATAAAATCGATTCTGAATATAGATGACGACGAATGGAACTCCTATTCCGGACAGTTAAAACATTGCATTGACTCTGTAGAAAAACTTTCAAAAATAATCGATCTTCCATCTCAGATTATAGAAGAACTGAGACGGGTGACCAAGAGTTACCGCATGCGCCTGACCCCTTACTATGCAAGCCTTATTCAGCACAATCGAACGAACGATCCGGTCCTTTTACAATCTGTTCCCACCGGTGAAATGGTCGATAATGTCGGCGTCGAGATCCCGCCGGTGGCGGCAGACCATTCACCGGCCCGACTGATCGATCAGTTTTATCCAAGGGTTCTCACCATCAAGGCCACCAACACGTGTGCCATGTATTGCACCCACTGCCTGCGTATTGCCCACATCGGAAAAAAAGACCGCATCTATTCCGATAACGCCTATGAAGAAGCCTTAAATTATATCCGAAATAATACACATATTCGAGATGTCCTTGTCACCGGTGGGGACGCATTTGCTCTCCCCAATCGAATGATCAAAAAAATTTTAAGGGCGCTGGACGACATCGATCATGTAAAGATGAAACGCCTCGGTACCAGAATTCCGGTCACAACCCCTTGGCGAGTCGATACCGAACTTCTTGAAATCCTCGAAGAGAGCAATGACAAAAAGCCGGTGAGGGTGGTCACACAGATTAACACGGCCCAGGAAATTACACCGATTTCTAAAAACGCCTTCAAACGCATCTCTAAAAGCGTCAGTGCTGTGTTGAACCAGGCCGTTCTTTTAAAAGGGATCAACGATACCAAAGTGAAAATGTGGAAACTGTGTGAGACCATTCAAGAAAGTTATGTCCGGCCGTACTATATTTTTAATTGCAGCTATCGAAATCCCCAGTTTGCCCACTTCAGAGTGCCCATAGAAAAGGGAAGAGACATTGTGGAAAGCATGTACGGCAATATCTCCGGTGATGCAATTCCTCGATATATCGCCACTGCCGGTGGTAAAATTCCTTTACACAGAAGTAACGTTGTGGATCATGAGGGGTCTGACATTATCATGAAAAAGCCGTGGAGCAATGAAAAAGTCAGATATCCGGATGCCGATCCCGACGAATACGCCAGTCAAAACTTCTCCTTTGCCAAGCTATGAGGACTCTCATTAATTGTTTAACAATCTCTTTATTCAAGTTGTCAGTAAAATTTCTCTTGATATTGGCATATAAAACAGATGTAATGAAATAAACAAGCTTCTGAATTTAAATTAAAAAGGGGCGAAACATAACATGGCAAGTATTAAACAAATCCAGCAAAAACTAAAGGAAACGACCCTTACTAAGATTTTCTTTACAGACCTGAATGGCAGAATCATGAATCTGCCGATAAATCCCGACAACATTGAGTCGATCATAGCAAATGGAATCGGTTTTGATGGAAGCTCTGTTGCGGGATACGCTACTGTCGATAGTAGTGACAGGCTTCTTTTTCCAGATCCCGAGAGTTTTCGAGTTGTGGAATTTGGGGATAATAAACGCGGTTTCTTTATAGGACATGTTTATGACGATCAAAAATCTCGTGCGCAAGTCGATCCCAGATTTGTTCTGGAAGGTATCCTGAAAAAGGCGGAAACAGAGTATGGCTTCAAGTTTCTAGTTGGTCCTGAACATGAATTTTTTCTACTTCGTGAAAATGAACGCGGTGAAAAAGTTCATTCTGACAAAGCCGGTTACTTCCAGGCAACTCCCCATGATAAGGGAGAATTGGTGCGGAACAAAATTATTGCAATACTCAAAGCATGCGGAATACAGTTTGAGAAAGCGCATCACGAGGTGACACCTTCACAGCATGAAATCAACCTGGAGTGTGCAGACCCCTTGAATGTGGCAGACCGAACAATACTTTTCAACTATATAACCCAGATGGTTGCTTTAGAGTTCGGTTATCACGCGACGTTCATGCCTAAACCATTTGACGATTTCAACAGAAATGCATTCCATATCCACATTTCTATGCAGGATCTTGATGGAAAAAACATGTTTTACGATGCCGATAGTGAAGATAATATAAGCAATATCTGCAAAAAATTTATTGCCGGTATTTTACAATATGCCAGAGAAACGTCAATCATCATGGCATCGACTTTCAATTCATACAAGGCCTATGTTCTTGATAAGGAAGCGCCTATTATCAGAGGCTGGGGGTTCAGGAATAGAAGCTCTATGGTCAGGGTGCCTTATAGCCACAACCCCGAAAGCACACGGATTGAACTAAGAAGCCCTGACCCGGCAGGCAACCCTTATCTTCAAATTGCTACATTAATTGCCATGGGGCTTGAAGGCATAAATGGAGATCTCAACTGTGGTCAACCGGATATCGGGAGCACATATAAAAAGAAATATCGATACCGTGTATGGGACAAGCGGTTCTTGCCAAAAAGCATGTACGAGGCGCTGGTTGAAGCCGAAAGAAGTAAATTTATGAAAGAAATTTTAGGGGAACAGATTTACAACACTTACATGTCCCTTAAGATAAATGACTGGGAAGATCATAGAGTCCATATTACCCCAAGAGAACTCAATAAATATCTTAGTATATAAAGGAGAAACACATAATGGAAGAGTGGGTCGAACAACTCCAAAACAGTGTGAATACACTTGATCGTTTAAAAGCGCTCATCAACGTCACACCGGAAGAAGAAGCGGCCATCAATACCCTCATCAAAACCAAATGGGGAACAACGCCTTATTTTGCTTCTTTGATGGATCCCAATACCCCTGATTGCCCGATACGCAAACAGGTTATCCCATCAATGAAAGAAACAGAGAATAAATATGGAATCCCCAACTATTTGATTTGGAAAGAAAACCGTGACACCGATGAAGTTAGACCCGACTGTATTGCCAGGCAGTATTATGACCGCATCGCCTTTACCGTTACGGATGTCTGTGCAAATTACTGCCGTCACTGTTTCCGTAAAGAACTCGTGGTCGATCGTGATCTCAAGCTTCGATTCGATTTTGAAGAAGGTATCGAGTGGATCAGCGAACATGAGGAAATTCGAGACGTTCTCATTACTGGCGGTGATCCTTTCATACTTTCAGACCAAAAAATTGAATATCTTATTCGAAAGCTGAGAGAGATTCCCCATATAGAAATGATTCGATTCGGAACGCGAACACCGATTGTGTTACCGCATCGAATCACCGACGGTTTAAAGAAAATACTGAGCGGTTTTCACCGGGTGCCCATATGGATAAATACACAATGCAATCATCCCAAGGAAATTACCCAAAAGACGGCGGAGGCCGTTTACGGTCTTCTCTCCTGCGGTGTGAATGTCGGCAATCAGGCGGTGTTGCTAAAAGGAATCAATGACGATGTGGAGACCTTCAGAAAACTGCATCAAAAGCTTTTAGCCGTTAGAATCCGGCCATATTATGTTTTTTACTGCGAACCTGCACCAGGAATCGATCATTTTCGCACACCGGTCGAAAAAGGAGCCGAACTTATTAGAGATGCACTGCGGGGTCACACGACTGGGCTTGCCCAACCCATGTATGTCATTGCAACGAATATCGGTAAAATTCCTTTAATGCCCGATTATTATATTGTCGATAAAAATGAAAAAGAATATAAGTTGAGAAATTATCAGGGGCTTTATACCACTTGGCCGAATATTCCTGAATAGAAATGGCCACCCACAACCGCATAATCACATTCCTAAAAGCACACCATCGGGATATGTTCGCCCTCCTTGAAAAGATGGTTCGGATTCAAAGCGGAACTTACAATAAACAGGGTGTGGACCGGATGGCCCGTCTGATAGCGTCCACGTTTCAATCCAATGCCGTCTCCTGCCAGGTGATGGAACAGGATACATTTGGAAATCATCTTGTTGTTAGATCCCTTTGTGAAAAGCGGTTTGACAAACAGATACTTCTATCCGGACACATGGATACGGTATTTCCGGAAGATACCGAATTTAACTGGTACAAAGAAGAAAGTACTCACTGTTTTGGCCCGGGCGTCATTGACATGAAAGGCGGACTCGTTGCAGGGATATTTGCACTCAAGGCACTGGACAACGAAAAGCTCTTAACAAAAATACCCGTCAAATTCTTTTTTAACTCCGACGAAGAAATCGGGTCTCCCAGCTCAAAAGATCATATTCAAAAGGAAGCCAGAAACAGCGCTTTTGCATTTGTGTTGGAAACCGGGGGGCGCAATGGAGAAATCGTTACCGGCCGAAAAGGAAACCTTTCTCTTGAACTTAAGATTAAAGGAATTGCCGGCCATGCGGCATTTGCCGGCAAACATAAAGCCAGTGCCATTGTTGAACTGGCCCATAAAATTATTGCCTTTGAATCTTTAAATGATTTGGATCGGGGAATCAGTGTCAATGTGGGCAAGGTCAATGGCGGGATAGGCCCCAATACCGTGCCTGAACATGCTTTGGCCCGTATCGATTTCAGGTTCACCGGAATAGGGGATAAAGCAAATCTGGAAAAAAGCATATCCGAGATTACCAAGAAAAAAGACATCCCCAAAACCAACTCTCATTTTGCCATATTGAGCTCAAGACCTCCCATGCCGGCCTCTGAACAGAATAAAGAACTATTCCAAGCGGTCCGGGAAACAGCAGCATCCATTAAATTATCGGTATCGGAAGAATTCAGGGCCGGGGTATCGGACGCCAATCTGATTGCCGGAGAACATACACCGGTCATCGATGGTTTAGGACCCATCGGCGCCATGGATCATAGTGAAGATGAATACATGGTTAAAGCGAGCCTCATACAACGGTCGGTTTTGCTGGCCTGCTCTTTAATAGACTGCTGGGAGAAATACCAGAAGGGTCTTTTATTCCGGTAGAGAATCTTGAAAAATGCTTGAATTAACTATAGACCAAAATCCGAACTTTTTCGATTAAAAATTCGCAGCGTTTATCCCTTTGGCAGGTAGGGCGTCAGATCGTGAACATATTCGGACAGTACTTTGAACCCGCCGTCACTTAATGCTGAAATTGCCCTATCCTTATCTTCCAGGCCGACTCTCATCACCAGTTGGTAAATGCCTGGATATTCTTTCTCCGGCCAGGTAACAAGACTGCGGATGTTGATTTGCTGTTCTTTAAGAATTCTAGACACTTCAGCAACAAGTCCTATTCGATCTTCAACCAAAACGGAAAACCGGGCGCTTTCCTCATCATCAAACCCGATGGAACGAAGCAAAACTTCCATAACATCGGTGCTCGTGATAATCCCAACAAGCTTTCCAGATTCGATGACCGGCAACGCATTAATTCTGTTTTTCTGCATGATATAGGCGGCGCGTTCAATGGTGGTGCCGGGCGATATGGTGATAATCTTTTTAACCATAATCGCTTCAACGGTCAACTGTGTCAAAAGATAGTTCAGCTCATGAACACTGAGGGCTGTGGCCGGAGAAGCCCAGCTTTGTTTGACATCTCTGTCTGAAACAAGGCCGACCAAATCCCCGCTTTTTTTGACCACCAGGAGATGGTTAATCCGCTTTTCTTCGATGATCTCCTTTGCTTTGCGCAAGCTTGTATCCGGGGGTACGGTTACAAGGCGCGTATGCATAATTCGACCCACGTACATAGGACCAACCTCCTTTTGATAATGGAGACAGACTAAGAATAAAATCTTGTTACGATGTTATCCATCTGCGGCGGATTAATAAAACTCATGCAAGCCACGACAGAACAGGATTTCCGCCACACGGCACAGGCGGACAAGTCCGCTTTGCTTCAACAAACAGTGGGGAATACGAATTTAAAAAACATCCCTATTGTTTAAACAAAACCTATCTTCTTCAGTACAATCGATGGCAGGTATAAAAAAATCTCTTTCATTTGATACCTGGTAAAGTTGAATGGCCTCTAGAATTTCGCAATCTTTTGCGCATAATTCTTTAGGTTGATTTTTCCATTGACAGTTTGCACATGGAGAAGAAATCATATTGCCTCCTCTGTTATGCTAAGATTATCAGGAAAATTCAAATCTTTAACATCAAGTATCCGTTATCAACCAACCTTCTTATAACCTTTAACCGGGTTTGGAAATCGAAGTACTATGCCTTTCCCGCAGATTTCTTCTGGTCCTGAAAGACCTCACATTGTTTACACCAGTTGCGCATGTTCCCTTTCCGAAAAACTTCCTTACAAACTTCACGATAGTATTGCATTTCCGGATCTTTAGGGCATTTAATAAAAGATTTGCCCATTAACACCTTCCTTGTTTTTTTAAGCATTAAATTTCTGATATTTTAAAATATCTTTGTATAAGATAAAATATCTTGTGTGTCAAGAAAATTATACCACAATATATTGGCATGTTAATTCCAATACAGGTTGATTTTATAGCTATATTTTCCTAATTTCTTCCATTTTAATTTCAAGGGGTTTTAATTCGTCCTCTCGTCCTTTTTCGTGCAAACGTTTCCTTAAATTTTCCAATTCCTGTTCGAGACGGGGCAACATTTCTTTTTGTATCTTTTCCCGGACCTCTTTTCCCGATCGCTTCATTTCATCATAAAGATCTGCCAGCGCCTCTTCCAGCGCTTTAAATGCCTCGCTATCAGGAATCTTTTTTAATTCCTCTGCAAATTCGTTGAACTCTTTTTTGAAACTCTCCATTCCTTTTTCTATGTCTTTTTCCAAGCGTTCAATTATCGCAGAAGATTTGCTGGAGCCTTCGAGAACGGTGTTGTTCTCTAATAGTCTTCCTCCTTTAAGAATCTGGATCATTTTTACGGAACTTCGCCCATTGTTTTGCGGGTCTGAAACAATAAAAAATCTGACGTGTTCCGTAACTGCATTCGTATAGGCTTTATGGATCATCAGTTCAACCAGATAATCCCCCTTCTTTGTATAGGTCACTCCATCCACTTTGCCGATTCGGTTTGTTTCAAAAATAACACCGTCATTCGATTTCAGCCCTTGAATATCATCGAATCTGATTGTTAAGTTGAGAACCCCGGCCTCGCACCCGAGCCCGACGAGCGAAACAATTATCATAATCACTATTTTTTTTAGCATATATCCTCCGACTCAAAATTAATGGAGCGTTTTTAAATCCTCATCCTCCATGTTATCTTTTGAAATGTTCTTTTCGGCGTTATCTTTTTTACTTGTCACCTGACAAGAATTACGGACTCATGTCGAAATTCCGAATTTCGGCAGAATATAGGCCTGCAACAGATACCAAAGCCCAACAATTATCAACAACACAATGATTTCATTCATATTTTATCTCCTCTATCCGTTCGGTTTATCACGAAAAATAAATCTGGTTTTTGAAATTCAAAATGTCAGAATATCTTAAAATACTATTAAGTTAACCATCTCAAAAATTTGAAACGCTCAGCTTGGGCATAAATGACGCTCCATGTAATCATTTATATGCTTTAATACCTTTATGGTCTCTTGAGAATTAGGCAGGATTGCCCCAATTTTCTCAATATACCCGCAGTCTTTAACAACCTGAATTGAATAGGTAAAGTTGAGATCAAACACCCAGCTTAATAGGAGCAGCTTAAAGTCGTTTAATGTTCTTAAATCCTGAAAACGGACAAACCGTTCTTCGCTCAATGCAAACAGAACTTGGGGTGAAAAGGATGGATCATCAGGGAGACCGATTTCTACGACCGGATTCGGCTGTTTGTCACGCGTATTGTAATAATCGATGAAAACCCTCCAAATGTCAAGTTTGTCGGCATCCCGAAGAAGACGAATGTAAAAAAGGGATTTTCCATTCTCCTTTTTAGGAATTGTGACGGCATTGTGGTTGGCAATGGCTTTTGTAATCCATTTTCTTTCATCTTTGGTGCATACATCCAGAACATTATGCGCCACCAACTCCCGAAGTCCAAGCAAGGCATGATTTTCAGAATCCACATCTTTGAATGTGCCGTAAATGGCATACTGCTTGAACCTGCCGACATCATGGAAAAGAGCCATGGTTTCTATCAGCACCATTTCCTCATCCGACAGGCCAAGGGCTTTCCCCAGCAAAATCATATTGTTGCACACGCGTTCCGTGTGTTTTTCTTTGAGGCGGATGGTGCTGTTATTGGTCGGATTGTCTGTATAAAAGCCGGCGACATAATCCGCAAACCATTTCTTTAAGTGTTCCAGATCATTTTGGTTCATATTTTTTTTAATCAGATGAAGTCAAAACTCAACGGGCTGTTGCCATGCGTTTTCTCAAAAGGATACAGTATAATTAAAGGGTGCAAAACTTAAGTTAATACTTTTTGCGAAAAAAGAACCGAAGCAAACTGTTTTGAGGCGTAAATTAAGTTTAAAAACGGGCAATGTCAAGGGAAACTCCCCTGTTCGTTCATAACACATTTCGGCGTTTATCAAACACTTTCAGGCTTGACACTAAGCGCTTATTTTTCTAAACTTTCTTTGCACTTTATCCCTTACACCCTATTCTTTTAAATTGCGCTTATTGCTTTCACCAATAATAACACCTTTAAATACGAATACAAAAAACCAAGGTCGTGTGATGAAAAGTCTGTGGAATGATAATGTGGCGAAAAAATTCTTCGATGATCCTTTGCAATTACGCATCTATACTTCCCAATTATTGGGTCAGGAACTCGAATTGGTTCTGCATGGCGGAGGCAATACCTCTGTAAAAATTACCGCAAATAATTTTTTTGGTGATCCTGAAGAAATTCTTTACGTTAAAGGAAGTGGTTGGGACCTATCAAAAATCCAAACCAGGGGGTTCGCACCTGTCAGATTGGAAGTGCTTAAACGAATGGCGACATTGGATCGAATGTCAGATACGGATATGGTCCGAATTCAAAGGTCGGCAATGATCGATCCCGAAGCACCGAATCCTTCCATCGAAGCCATTTTACACGCTATTATTCCTTTTAAATACGTCGACCACACCCACGCTGATGCAGTTGTAACCCTAACGAATACCAAAAACGGTGAAGCGCTGATTCGCGAAATCTATAAGGGCCGGGCTTTGATTGTGCCGTATATCAAACCGGGCTTCAAGTTGGGGAAAAAAATTTTCGAGATGACGCGAAATGCGGATTGGAAGCGGTTCGAAGGGATGATTCTTATGCATCACGGCATCTTAACGTTTGCCGATGACGCCCGAACCAGTTACCAACGCATGATAAAACTGGTTTCACTGGCAGAAAAATATCTCCGGAAGCAAGGCGCTTTGGGCAAGGTTGCCAAAGCACGACCCAAGGAAGATCTACTCGTTCTTTCCCGAGTTCGTCGTCATGTTTCTCTGGCAATAGGAAAGGCCAGGTTGGCCAGGTTGGACAAAAGCCCCGAGGCTTGTGGATTTGCCAGTCTTTCCAACGTAAAATCCATTGCCACCCGTGGCCCCATGACTGCAGATCATCTTATTCATATCAAGCCGGTTCCGGTCATTCTGGGAAAGAATGTGGAAAAGGAGATCGCTGATTATTCATCAGTCTATCTGGCGTATTTTGAGAAAAACACAAACGGTCGTCTGACGTGCCTTGATCCGGCTCCCAGATGGGCAGTTTGGCCGAAATACGGAACCATCGCTTTTGGTCGAACGATAACGGAAACGACCATTGTTTCGGATATCGTTCGTCATACGATTCGATCGATTCAATGGGGCGAAGCCATTGGAAAGTGGAAAGCCTTATCGGAAAAACAGATGTTTGAGATGGAATATTGGGAATTGCAACAGGCCAAATTGCGCAAAGGCGACGTTTTCCCCGAATTACAAGGTAAAGTGGCGTTGATAACCGGAGCCGCCAGTGGAATCGGACTGGCATGTGCAAAAATGTTACATGAACACGGTGCTGCCGTGATGGGTCTGGATATCAACCCCGATATTACAAAGATATTCAATCAGCAGGATATGCTGGGCGTTAAATGCGATATCACGGATGATAGGGCGGTTAAAAACGCCGTCGAGATGACCGTTCGCAGTTTTGGCGGTCTTGATATTTTAATCCCTAACGCCGGGATTTTTCCACCCAGTCAGAGAATTGAAAATGTTGACGAGAAGATTTGGGAACGTAGCATGGACATCAATTTGTCGAGCCAACAACGATTACTCAAGACATGCATTCCCTATCTCAAGCAAGGCATTGATGCTGCGGTGGTATTTATCTCATCCAAAAACGTACCGGCTCCCGGACCGGGAGCTGCAGCCTATTCTGTTGCCAAGGC
This sequence comes from uncultured delta proteobacterium, assembly GCA_963706295.1. Lineage (GTDB taxonomy): Bacteria > Desulfobacterota > Desulfobacteria > Desulfobacterales > UBA11574 > UBA11574. The sequence continues at coordinate 463,962 of CAVPLW010000009.1, forward strand.
GGGGCAGACACAACTGGCTCGAATCGCTGCAATGGAACTGGGATGTGACGGTATTCGCGTCAATATTGTACATCCTAACGCTGTTTATGACACAGCACTTTGGACGCCTGAAGTTCTGGAAAGCCGCGCTTGTGAATACGAATGTACCGTAGAAGAATACAAAACCAACAATTGTCTAAAAACAGAAGTGACGTCTAAAGACGTCGCCACTCTGGTTTGCGCCATGGTTGGCCCTGCTTTTGCCAAAACCACAGGCGCCCAGGTTCCCATCGACGGTGGCAATATTCGGGTGATATAGTAAAGGTGGTTCGACTTGAAACGGATCACTGCCCGGGCGTATTGGTGCACGTTAAGAAAGAACTGAAATTTGGCAGCGTTTTGCAACGGTTTAAATAAAGAGACTAACTTAATACGATTATTGTAATTAGATAAAAAGGAGACAAAAAATGGCGGATATGGATGACTTGAAAGCGGCAAAAAAATTTTTTATCGACGTCCCACAGAAAACAGATGGTTTTTTTCTCAAAGGATCAAACTCCCTAGATTGGGGAATGAAAAACAGGCTCGCACGGATTTTCAGCCCGAAGTCGGGTCGAACCGTCATGTTGGCCATAGATCATGGCTATTTTCAGGGTCCGACCACCGGGTTGGAACGGATAGATCTCAATATTCTTCCGTTGGCGCCTTACGCGGATACGCTGATGCTGACCCGGGGAATTTTAAGAAGTATTGTGCCGCCCGAGATAACAAAATCCATCGTTCTCAGAGTTTCGGGTGGCACCAGCATTCTCACGGAACTTTCCAATGAAGAGATCGCTGTTGATATCGAGGAATCGATACGCCTGAACGTTTGCGCCATGGCTGTTCAGGTCTTCATCGGCGGTGAATATGAAAAGGAGTCGATTATCAACATGACGCGCATGGTGGATATGGGAACCCGATACGGTATTCCAACTCTGGCTGTAACTGCCGTTGGTAAGGATATGAACCGTGATGCCCGTTACTTCAGGCTGGCCACTCGAATCTGTGCGGAACTCGGTGCTCATTACATCAAAACATACTATATAGACAAAGGCTTTGAAACCGTTTGTGCCTCTTGTCCTGTCCCCATTGTTATGGCCGGCGGCAAGAAAATCCCCGAATTGGATGCGCTTACCATGGCGTATAATGCGGTTCAGCAAGGGGCCTGTGGTGTGGATATGGGGAGAAATATTTTCCAGTCCGAATCGTCCATTGCAATGATCCAGGCTGTCGGGGCCGTTGTCCACAACAACGAAAAACCGGAGAAGGCTCTCGATCTTTATAACACCCTGAAAAACGAGTTGCCTAAATCTTAATTCAAAATATTCAATGCTTCATCATTTCGACATTATCGCGCCGTTTTATGATCGGGTAATTCATAAACTCGATTTGAAACGATTGATCAACTTGCTGAAGTTGCCGGCCAGAGGTCGAATGCTCGATGCCGGCGGGGGAACCGGCCGGGTATCGTCCCGTTTACGGACAATGATCGATGAAGTTGTGGTATGCGATTTGTCATTGCCGATGTTGAAACAAGCCAAACACAAAGGCCGCTTATGGACGGCTCAATCTCACATCGAACAACTCCCTTTCCCCGATGAAAGTTTTGAACGGATTGTGGTGGTTGATGCGCTGCACCACTTTTGCGATCAGCGGCAATCGATTCAAGAATTGCTGCGCGTTCTCAAAACCGGAGGCCGTTTGGTCATAGAAGAGCCGAATATCGACAAGTTCATCATAAAGTGGGTTGCTTTGACAGAAAAGTTGTTTCTGATGCGAAGTCATTTTTTTTCTTCTGATGAGATTGTCGCGATGATAAAGGAGCAGGGATTTAATGCATGTGTTGATAGTGATGACCGCTTTTTTTTCTGGGTGGTTGTAGAAAAAAATAATATAAAATCATATTAGCCATCTTCGTGTGCGAAATTTGAATTACTTTTCTAAATTATCCACCTCCCACCGCCGGGAAAATTCCGACCCGCTCACCACCTTTTAAGATAAACGTGAGATCACGCTTAACGCCGTCAATAAAAACAAGTCTTACCCCGTCTTCGGGAACACATAACTCTTCAAGCAATTTTTTCACGGTTATCCCGGGTTTAACCGGATAGCTGTCCGAAGAAACCGGTGTAAATTTTTTCAGGGTAGCAAAAAAATTTATCGTGATATGCACCGCCATGTTATTCGCCAGTATTTTATGAATTATAACTCAGTGCTAAACACGCCCCCCGCTCCACCTCAGCTTAGCCTTTAGAACATCAAAATAGTCTTGGCCGGGCAAGGTGATCATATTAATGGGATAAGGGCCTTTTCGGATAATGATGGTATGTTTTTCATTAATCTCAAGACCGGCCTGACCGTCGAATGTCAGCATGATATCTGATGATTTTTTTTCAAGTTTAATTTTTATACTTGCAGAATCAGGGATGATTAGAGGTCGGTTGGTCAAGGTAAACGGACAAATTGGCGTTATGAGGATTCCGGGCACTGCCGGATGGATAACAGGGCCGCCTGCGGCAAGGGAATAAGCGGTTGAGCCGGTTGGCGTTGCAATAATCAGCCCGTCAGCACTGAAGGTGGTCAGATAATGATCGTCGATATATGTTTCTATATGAGCAAGTCTGGCAAGTACGCCCTTGTTGATGACAATGTCGTTCAACACGGTTTCACAGACAATTTCTTTCTCTTTTCGTGCAACTTTTACCAGAAGGCGCATTCTGGATTCGGTAAGAAACTGATTGTTCAGTACAGACTCGGCAGCAGAAAAAAGGTTGTCTTCTACTGTTTCGGCAAGAAAACCGACTTCACCGAACTTGACACCTAAGATGGGTATGTTCTGATCTCCGATCCAGCGAACCGCGCTCAAAAAAGTTCCGTCTCCGCCAAGCACGAAAACGCAAAACAGATCCGGAGGAGCAAAAGATTTGTCTCTGTCCAAAATTCTGCGTCTTGGCGGCAGTTTCTTTAATGACGACATCTACATTTTTAGACCGGAGCCAATGTTTAAGTTCGTCGGCTTTCCTTTCGGCCTCAACATCTTCTTTTATGACAATCCCTACTTTTTTCAAAATAAAGGGTTGCTCCTTTTTTGCATTACTTTGATATGAATTCGCAGCACGGGTGGGTTTTCTTTCCGCAAATGATTCAAATCTAATG
>CAVPLW010000010.1:0-312721 GCA_963706295.1 uncultured delta proteobacterium
AAACCAAGGTTTTTCAATTTCGATTACATATATCGTAAAAACCACAAAAAAGCAAAAAGGCAAATCCAGTGAAATGAGGTTGCCCTTTTTTGAAATAACGATATCCCAAAAAAATTGAAGCTCTGATATTTACGCATTTATAGCAGATACATTGAATTACAAACGAGAATGTTCGACCCCAAGATATGGTTTTCGGTTGAAGGCTATAGATCATTTCAATTTAACTTCACACTACGCAACAGGATGGCATCTTCAGGACAGACCTCATGGCAGCAGAAACACCTTATGCATTTTGAGTAGGTTACCTCTGCCATCTGGTCTTTCACCTTGACTGCTTCTTTAGGACAAATGCTTTCGCAATCTCCACACGCTGTGCATTTATCCGTAATAACGGGGCTTTTTCTTGGAGGTTTTTTGCCGGTTAATAGATGATCGGCCGTGTTTGGTAGTATGAATCCTTTATAGGCAACATCCTCGGGTCTCTGGATCGGATAGTCAATCCTCTCAGGCCACAAACCGCGAACTTTAGCCCTTTTAAGTGCCGGTATGCCCACGGGCTCGACGCCCAAAATTCTGCATACAGAAATGTCCATGGCCACATAATCTGTTGATGCAAGAACCAGATCCATCTTAACGGGATCTCCGCTTCCAGGTCCCTGGCCCTGCATTCCCATTATACCGTCCATGATATATAAGTGTGGCTTTACGATGGTAAGAATATCCAGCATTATGTCAGCAAAGCTAACTCTTCTTGGGAACAGAGCATGGTATTTTGCCTTGGTAAGACCGGGAACGGCTCCATACATGATCTTGCAGGCCAATGTCATATACTGAAAAGAGTGGGTTTTAAGTTTCGGCAGCGCAATGACCTTGTCGGCATTTAACACATAATTACAGATGGGAGACCTTTGCAATCGTTTGCCACTGGGGATATCAAGTATTTTGACGCCTGTATCAAAGTTCAGAGGAATCTCTTCTTCTCCTGCCAAATTCTTGAGCCCTGAACGCTCATAGGCCTTGTTAAGATTTTTTTTGAAAAAGGGTCCTGCAGGGGAGTCTCCAATATACGGCTCTCCTCCTGCCTCTCTTACAGCCTTAGCCACAGCCCTTACAAATTCAGGGTGCGTGGTCACGGCCTTTTCCGGCTCTTTGGCAGATAATAGATTAACCTTGAGGAGGACTTTTTCGTTCTTTTTTATAAACTGCTCCATCCCCCCAAGGGGTGCAAGGAGGGTTTCAATCCCTGGATCTGAATATGTGGCCTTAGTAATGCTGACCTTTGCCATTTCTTTACCCCTCTACCAAACGGATTTTACTTGTTTAATCATACTCCCTTCCCCGCATAGCGGGATCTTCATCTGAATCAACTCTAATCAGTTTACATATATCATCAAAATAAAAAGAGCAAACCCCGTGAAATGGATTTGCCCTTTTTGAAAGACGATATCACACGAATTTTGAAGCTCTGATATTTACATTTTCATTGCAGAAAGCACAAGTTCAGGACATAGAAAAAGGCAGGGCCAAATGACCCTGCCAATCAACTTGAGTCTCTGGTTAAAATTCTTTTTTCGATTAAATTAGCTTAATTTTCTATGGCAATTTTTTTATTTTTTTAAAATTGGAATATGTTCGGTTACTGTTATCTCTTGTCCGAAATTGTACACCAATTTCAATACTGTTTGCTCCATCCAGAATACCACTATCAGCCGGAACAAATACCCCAGTCGAAAGATAAGGTAATTCTATCCACAGATTATAAATATCACCATTGCTATCATAACGATTAATCATTGCTCTGATACTCGGATATCTGGCAGGATAATTAAATAAAGTGTGATCCATTTTAAAAATATCTTTTGTAGGAATTTCCCAACAAAAGTACAAATTTCCGTCTTGATCAAATTCGTACTTAAAAGAACTGGATGAAACTACCGGTAAGGATACTTCACCTCCATAATAATAGTATGTCGTATAAGAAGGAACGGTTTCGCCAAGTTCATGGTATGTAATCCATAAAGTATACAAACTGTCTGCTACAAGGTCATCTAATATAATCCTAGTGAAATAGCCTTCCTCATTCCACCCGCCCCCCAAAACCACCATAGTAAGGTGTACCATAGCCTGGAGTACGGAACATAAAATTTGGGGTATTTCCCAAGAACATTTAATATACTTACATCGCCCAAACTAACTGGTTCTCCATTTTGGTCAAACAACTGGACATCATCTATTACGTTTTCTGTCTAGCAAAGGACCAGTCAACTCCATACCTCATTGAGACAGCCAACATATTAACTGACTTGTTATGTTCAAATATCCTTTTCTGTATGTATTGAAACCCTATCGTATAAGGACCATCAGCGTGAGCTAAACCACTAAAGGAAACCACCAAAAGCAATACTATTGTAAATACTAATGATTTTTTTCTCATCTTCGTTCTCCTTCATAGGGAGTATTTTTGAATAACTTATTAAATTCTAAATAGTTAGATCAGCTAATAGACTATATTTCGAAATGATTAGTCTCCTGAAAGAACAGAAAATGTTCTGTCAGGAGCAAGGTATGCACAATTTGAGGGGTTCCTCCATGGAAAACCTTATAAATTGAGGTTAAATGATTGAATGAAAAGAACAGAAATTAATTAATAGGTAGATGAGGTTAGATGTAAAATAAAAAATATTCCCAATTTAGAAATCAGATTGAGATTTCTGGCAATTAACAGTTATTCTAATAAAACAGTTTAAGAGGATCTGTAAATAGGGAAAAAGTCTTATTTTTATAGGGGATATGCTCATACATAGGGAATTATCCCAACTTTAATTTAAACGCTGTCAATCGCAAAATCAATTGTTGTGTTTACTTGCGTAAGCGGTCAATAGACCCCATCTTCACAAGGGATTAAAATCGTGCCATGATAACCCTCAAAATTCAAAAGGAGGTTTGCTCATGGCAGATGTCACAAGTTCACCGGAAGAGCTCGATCCGAAAGAGAAGCGTCAATTTTGGGAGGACCACGTTCAAGCCTGGCAACACAGCGGACTGACCCAGGCCGAATACTGCCGGCAGAATAATCTTAAGAATCACCGGTGGTGGTATTGGCGAAAAAGAATTTCTCACCCTCCTGATACGGATGTTACATTTGTTCCGCTGCGCTTTTCATCAAACAAAACATCACGAACCGGTATAAGTGTGGTCACCCCCAACGGTTATCGAATCGAATGTGACAATGGGTTTGATTTTTCAAAACTCCGGCAGTTGATTTTGGCGGTCCGAGGTTTATGATGCTGTCGTTTACCAATTCCCGGGTGTATTTAGCGATCGGCAGCACGGATATGAGAAAAGCCATCAATGGACTTTCGATCATGGTGGAGCAGCACTTGTCCAAGGATCCTTTTTCAGGGGACCTGTTTGTGTTTTGCAACCGTCGGCGGAATATGGTCAAGATACTTTACTGGGACAAAAACGGTTTCTGTTTATGGCACAAGCGTTTGGAAGAGCATCGCTTCCAGTGGCCCCGGTCTGCCGAGGAGGTGGTCATGATCGGCCCCAGAGAGCTTGAATGGCTTTTGGATGGTCTGGACTATACCCGTGCGCATCAGCGGTTATATTATCGAGCAGTGGCCTGATTTTTTTATCTTTTTTCTCAATAAAGTGTTTACAAAATCAAACGGTTATGCTATGCACAGGTCATGAATTTGGATCTGTTGAACTTGCCTGATGATGCCGCCGCGCTTAAACAAATCATCGCCTTGCATTTAAACAAAGAGGAAAAATATCAGGAGCGCATCGACTATTTGGAGCAGATGGTTTGTCTGCTTCAAAAAGAACTGTTTGGCCGTAAAAGTGAAAAACATGTCTTGCCGGATCATGAGCAACGGCCGCTGTTTGATTCCATAGAAGCGCCTGAATCAGATCGCCGGATTTTTGAAGAAAAGATCGTCATTCCTGAGCATATTCGCAAAAAGCGTGGCCGTAAGCCTTTGCCTGCGGATCTGCCCCGGGTAGATGTGGTTCATGATTTACCGGAAGAAGAAAAGCAATGTGATTGTGGCACCACATTAAGCTGTATCGGCCAGGATGTCAGCGAAAAGCTGGACTATGTGCCTGCCAAAATTCGAGTCATCCGTCATATTCGGTATAAATATGTCTGCAAGAGCTGTGAGGGCGTTGACAGCGACGGTCCTACGGTAAAGATAGCGCCGCCGCCGGTACAGTTAATTCCCAAAAGTATTGCCTCGGAAGGATTGATCGCCCACCTGGTTGTATCCAAATTTGCCGATGGCCTGCCGTTGTATCGCCAGCAAAAAATATTCAGTCGGCTGGGCATTGATTTATCTCGGGCCACCATGGCCAACTGGGTAGTCAAAGCATCCCGGCACTGTCAGCCGTTAATGGACTTGCTTCAAAAAGAGATTCGCAGCGGTCCATTGATTAATGTTGATGAGACACCGTACCAGGTATTAAACGAACCCGGTCGGCACAACACCAGCAAATCGTACATGTGGGTGTTTAAAGGCGGCCAGGAGAACAGCCCGGCCCTGCTGTACCAATATCATCGCACCCGCAGCGGAGAGGCAGCACTCAATTTTTTGGGGAACTATCAAGGGTATGTTCAAAGCGATGCTTTCTCCGGTTATGAGTGTTTGTCTGAGAAAAAGGGCATTACGCATATGGGCTGCTGGGCGCATGCCCGGCGTAATTTTGTTAACGTCATTAAAGCCAAGAAGAAAAATCGTTCCAAGCAGATTCAGCCTAAAAGCCTGGCGGATGAGGCGCTGGAGTTTATCGGCCGGCTCTATCAGATAGAAAATGAAGCGAATATAAAAAACCTTGAGCCGATACAGATTTATCAGCTGCGTCAGAAAAAGGCCAAACCGGTGTTGGAGGCATTTAAAACCTGGCTGTCATCGAAACAGCAGATCACTCCGCCGAAAGGGCTATTGGGCAAAGCCATCAATTATACGCTGAACCATTGGGAAAAGCTTATCGTTTATATTGAAGATGGCCGCTTGAGCCCGGACAACAACGCAGCAGAAAACGCGATCCGGCCTTTTGTGGTAGGCCGAAAAAATTGGTTGTTTGCCGGTCACCCGAACGGGGCCGAAGCTGGTGCGACATTTTACAGCCTGGTTGAAACAGCAAAGGCAAACGGATTGGAGCCATACAATTATCTGCGATACATTTTTGAAAAACTTCCTCTGACCCAGACCGATCAGGGCTATAAAAATCTGCTGCCGCAGTTTGTAGACAGGGAAGACTTTTCACGCTCTTTGCCATAGGTGCTGATTATTAAACGCTTACAATTATGCCACCGGTGAAAGCCGGATGGCTCATTAAACAGGGGAGCTTCACCTTTTTTTCATCTATAGCGCCTGATTTTTAATTTTCATATCGCCGAGAGTTAGAGTTGGGGAGGCGAGCGAGCTCACCTATAAGGCTCGCTCGCCTCCCCAACATCTCCCTCTCAGAAAGGTACCAGATATCTTATGTTATCTTTCAATTATACAGAAGGATGTAAAAACAATGCTTAAAGTCGATCCACATCCAGATTACCCTCCAGAGGATGGTAGATATCTTAGGGGAAATGATTTTTCTCCAGCTGCTGTGGCGATCATCTTAAATACTGACGAAGATAAAATACCCCACGAACTTGAGACCCTCGTGAGGGTCGGTATAGAAACTGGAGCTGCTCTATCAGGTACTGTACAAACTGAAAATATTGGATTTGAGAAAATTGTATGCAACATCGTTGCGAATCCAAACATCCGTTATCTAATCATTGGGGGACCAGAATCGTGGGGTCATTCGACTGGTGAAGCTCTGAAAGCTTTGATTCACCAGGGCGTTGATGAGAAGAAGCGAATCATTGGGACCAATGCTCCCCATCCTTTTCTGTTCAACTTGTCCATGAAAATGATTGAGCGATTCCGAAAGCAACTTTCTGTAATCGATCTTCAGTTTGAAGGAGATCCGAATCTTATCAGAAAAGCCGTCTGGTCCTGCTACCAAGAAAGCCCCGTAGAGTTTCGGGGATATTCGCTGTATGATCCGGGAGCATATCCCGAACCACCTCTAAGCGGCAAGCTGACAAGGCGAATCACTGAGCCATGGGCTGAAGTGTTGGATGATAAGGAGCGAGAAGCAAAAAAAAGAGCACAAGAACTTATTGAACGGTTGAAGGCAAGATCCAAGAAGCTCCAAAGTGACAAGAAATAATGGATATTTGTAACCGTAATCGGTTAATCTTATCTTGTGTGACTGGCAAGCAATCTGTAATTTTTATGATTTCGGTTATGAACCTTTGATCTTAGGGAAGTTGTGGTTTAGGCAAAAGCCTTCAATCCACCAACTCAGGTAACAAAAAATAGTGTTTCAGGATATTCTTAAAATAAATTTCTATAAATCTATCAGATCCACCTGCTATATTTTTTAATCTTTTCAGATTTTTCTTTCTCCTTCCAAATATTACCCAAGATATTGTAAATCTGTTAAAAAAATGACACATTGATTACCAAACACCAACACAATACTTGTGGTCAAACAATTCGTGTATTTAAGCTATTTCTTTGATATCTAAACAATTTACTATTTTTTAATAGGATTTAAAATTTTGCACGATTTTTGCTTTATTTTAAATAATTAATGCATTCAAGTGAGTTAAGCAAGCTCGTGACAAAAAGAAGATTTCTATTCAACAACTAATATTCTGCAAATATAAATATGAGTTTCATTCATAAGATATCGACTCGTTCTCCATTAAAATTGTTCATAGGGGTAGTCTTTACCCTTTTGGGTGTGCCGATTTTATTTATATTTGGCATAGTAGATATCATTTATTCCGGCATAAGTTTGAAATCCTTTGTGGGCTTAATAGTTGGTCTTCCTTTTTTAGCCACGGGATTATTCCATATTCACGCAACAATAATTCCAAAGCGATATATGAGAATCGTTTCAGATGTAATGATTTTATGTAAAACAAACGGAGTTATCACCCAGCAATTCAAAAAAGAAGATATTAAAATGATACACTTTAACTATGGTGAAAATGATTCTGTAGATATTGAAATGAAAAACAATGAAATACTTGAACTGCCTTGTGATTATTTTATGGGCCTTAAATCTTTCAGCCAGGAATTAATGCTGTGTGGATACCAAGTGGATGAAAATTAACTTTATAAACGAATTTATCAGGATTCGGCACAATAATGAAAGGCCAATGCATACCTAAGAATTTAAAGGAACGGGTAGAGGAGGAACTCGAACCTGGTGAACTGGTTGAATGGCTTGGTATGCCATTGCCACGCTATTTTAGGCCATCGCTAATATTTTCCTTTATATTGGGAGTTTTATGGACAGGCTTTGCAATATTTTTCACCTGGGAGTACGCCAAGCAGGAAAACCCGATCATTGCCCTATCGATAGGGACTCCATTTACATTAACAGGTTTGGTAATTTTATTTACTTCAATCATCTGGTCATACTGGAAACCGCTCAAAACAGTATACGTTATTACAAATAACCGTGCTATCACTATCGAAGAATGGTGGAGTAATAGTATCCAGTCTTTTTATCCTAGCCATCTTCAGGATATTTACTGTAGAGAAGAGACAGATGGAATAGGTGACGTAATTATTACTTGTCGCGCGATTCGTGAATCTATCTTCATTAGTCAATTAGAACGGTTAGGATTTCTGCAGATAAAGAACCCCAAAGAATTTGAAAAAAAACTAAAAAAACTTGCAGAAAAATTGGCTGAAGCTGGCGTTGAGTAAGAGCGCGGCTTTAAGAGAATGTCGTGCATGTTTTTGAGGCAATTGATACACAACTTAGCTGTGACGAACCACACTTTTGTTTACTGCTATAGAGCAGAAATTAGACCATGTGAAAATATCTTGTGTTCCAAAGATATATCTGAAAAAGGAGCAAATTGAAGATTTTAATGTGATCACACGAATCGGACCTGTTCTAATTCTTAAAATCACTCCAACGTACATGGAAATAAGCCGATCCTTTGGTCACTACTGCAGATCACAGCCCCACCTGATCCTTTGATAAGAGAATAACATTCCACTGCTAAAATTATCGTATAGGGTTTTCGTCCCGGACACAATATAGCACAAAGCATGGATTCACATCATCTTAACATGATATTTTCAGGGCCGATAAATGGAATTCAGGAGTTAAACGTTGCAGAAAGATATGGAGAAGTTTTATTGCGTTCCTATAAAATAAGGCCGAAAACGACTTTTATCCCAGGTCAGGGCTTGGTTGACCGTCTCGATCAGCCTGTCTTTATCTTCGGGTAATTTGCCCGACAGATTTAGATAGTTGGTATAGTGGTTGCTGGTCAAAACGGTTGAAATGAACAGGTTCTCGATCAACAAACGTGTTTCCCGGAGAACCTGATGAGGGGATAAGAGTTGAAACCGACCCTTGCTGATCTGGTGCAGCAAAAGGGTGTTGATTTTGGGGAACAGAGTCCTCAAGCGTATAAAATCGGGCTCAATCGCATTGATCGCCTCGGCCGTTTTCAAGGCATGCTCTGTCGACCGTTCGGTACCGCCCAGACCGAGAATAACATATTCGCTGAGTTGCATTCCGGCTTGTTTGACGATTTGGCCGGCCTGGATTTGCTCCACAGTGTTGGTCCCCTTTTTTACTCTTTTCAGGATCGTGTCGTCACCACTTTCGAGCCCCACATGAATTCGGCTCAAACCAGCCTCCTGAAGCAACCTCATATCCGGCAACCCCTTTTTAACGATATATTGTGAAGATCCATATACCGTCATTCGCTGCAGTTCCGGGAATTTCGTTTTGCTGTGGCGGCATATGGCGGCAAGATCTCTGGTGGGCATGGCAATTGTGTTGCCGGCCGATGAGACGACCCCGATCATTCGCACCAAGCTCCACCGTCCTCCGATCCCCGAAGACCATGTTCATCGGCCCCGGCTGTTGGAACAGCTTGAAAAGAGCCGCCGGAAGCAACTAACACTGGTATCGGCCCCGGCCGGATACGGCAAGAGTATTCTGTTGAGCTGTTGGCTGGAAAACTGCGATGTCTCCAATGCCTGGTATTCGGTGGATGAGAGCGATAACAACCTGCGCCAGTTTTTGATTTACTTTTTGACCGCTATCCGGACCATGTTTCCCGACGCCGTGGAAAAGACCCTGGCCCTTGCAAACGCTGGAAATCTGCCTCCGATGAAGGCATTACTGGCCAACTTGATCAACGAAATGAACCTTGTTGACCAGGACTATATCCTGGTAATTGATGACATTCACCTGATCCAGGAGAAACAGGTGTACGACCTGCTCACTGAACTGCTGCGACATTCGCCGCAACGCATGCACCTGGTACTGATCGGACGGCGGGATCCTTTTTTGCCCATATCTTCCTTCCGAGCCCAGGGACTGCTGACTGAGATCCGCTTGCAGGATCTGTGCTTTACGACGGCGGAGACAACGGCTTACCTGGAACAGGTGCTTGGTGAGCAGATCGAGGATGCCGTAGCCGAAGAATGGACTGAAAAAACAGACGCCTGGATAGCTGGATTACTTCTGGCGGCACTTTCAATGCGCCACCGGGGTGATGCTGCCAGCATGCTTCCTGAAATGCCCGGCGGATCGATTCGCCCATTTGTTGAATTGGGTTCTCCCATGGCCGAACTGCTGAAACGATTGCTCAGGCAGAACGTCGCCGTGGACTACATCGGTAAAATCTTAGCCGCTTTCGGAGAGGATGAAACAGGATCTCCGAGTCTCCAAGTCCCCAAATCTCCCCATCTCCAAGTCATCCCACTCCCCAGCCCCTGGTCGAGCCCCTGACCAATCGCGAGCTCGGTATCCTGGAACTGCTGGCGCAGCGTCTCCAGAACAAGGAAATCGCCGACAAACTTTTCATTTCACCGGAGACCGTCAAAACCCACCTGAACAACATTTACCAGAAGCTCGGTGTCAGCAACCGCCGTCAGGCGGTTGAAAATGCCAAAAAGCTGGGGATCCTTTGACCGGAACCCTGAACCTTGAATTCTGAACCCAGAACCCGAAACCTCAAGGTTATGCGGACAACAGTTTTTCTCCTTGAACGGCACTGATCTCTTCTGCCACCGGAAAATTTCTTTCTCCCATATACACAACAAATCCTTTGTGAATGACGCCTTCGTCGATGCCGGCTTGTAAGTTGGTCCAGTCTTTTTTACCAATGGATACCGAACACTTGAATTCAAACCCAATCCTCTCGGAGCCGCGGTCAATGATCAGGTCGATCTCGGCACCGGCATGCGTTCTATAAAAATAAAAAAGACTGCCGGCGTTTTGCAGCATTTCCAGGCTGATGAGTTGTTCAATCATAAAGCCTTCCCAACTGCTGCCCCTTTTGGGAGATTCCATCAGGGATCTATCACTGTAAATTCCCAAAAGGTAATGCAATATCCCTGAATCCCGGATGTATATTTTGGCAGATTTTACGATTCTTTTTTTTATGTTCGGAAAATACGGGGATAGGCGTCGAACAATAAAATGTCCTTCCATTAGATCGAGATAGCTTTGGATTGTGTGATAGGAAACCCCCAGAGACCGTCCAAGATCAGAGGCATTAAACAGGCCGCCGTGCTGGTGAGCGAGCATAACCATCAACCGTCTGATCTGTATTGGAGATATCTTTACGCCATACCGCGGAATGTCACGTTCAATAAATGTTCGCAGATAGTTTTCCTGCCACCGTTGCCATTTTGAATCGTCCTTTTCTTTTAATGCATCAGGAAATCCGCCTTTCAGCCAAAAAACATGGAGGTCAATCTTCAGAGCGGTTATTTCAGAAAAGAGAAATGGTGTCAGTTCAACGATACCGACCCGCCCGGCAAGGCTTTCTGAAATATGTTTCACCAGAACAGGATTCACAGACCCCAGAAGGGTGTAGCGCCCGGTCTGTTGTCTGTCCAGATCAATCATAGCTCTGAGAACAGGGAATAATTCCGGCAATGTCTGGGCCTCGTCAATAATAAGCGGCGGTTCAAATCTTTTAAGTGCAAACTCTATGTTGTCTAAAAATATCTGCTGATCAGACGGCCTTTCGAGATCAAAATATTCACCCTCAAGAAAGTGCTTTGCCAGGGTAGTTTTACCGCACTGCCTGGGACCCAGGATAAGGACCGCCGGGAACTGCTGAGACAATTCTCGCACCATGGTTTCAACTTGTCGTTTAATCATGCTTGAATATTAGCACCATGAGTTCTAATTTTCAAGTTTATTTTGATCGCTTCCGTTTCTTTTCAACCCTCAACCCACTAAGGTTCCCGGTTCAACGTTCCCCGTTCAGGGTTGTCGGATTTAAGCTTTTTATTAAACCCAGCGCCTTTGAACGTAGAATTCTGAACTTTGAACCCAGAACCTGAATGTTTTCCCCATCACTCCATCACTCCACCACTCCATTTCCTCATCCCTTATCTCTTTATCCCCCGTTTTTGGTTCTTTTTGGGGGATGCAGCGCCCTTTGAAATTCACTATTATAATATACACAGAGATATTAAAACCCGATCGAATTGAGCGCACCAAGACCTTGAACATATCAACTATTAATTGGAAGGAGAAATGGCCAAATATAAACGTTACGATTATTCACAAAAAATATTTATTCCTGTTTCACTTGAAGATCAATTGATGCCCGGAACATTAGAATTTGCGATTCACACACTTGAAGAAACACGAATGGATATGTCTGTTTTTGATGGGAGTTATAAAAATGACCAAACAGGTCGTTCGGCGTATAATCCCAAAGTTCTTTTAAAGGTTGTTTTGTTGGGGTATTCACGCGGGTTGATGTCTTCTCGAAAGATTGAGCGAGCGTGTTGCGAGAATGTGATCTTCCTTGATCTTAAAAAAAATATAGTTTTCGTTCGGGCACTAATTGAATTGCAGAATGTTGGTTAAGCGCTATATTTTCTTTTTACTTTCGTAAGGCCGATAAATCCGATTCCAAATAGAAGCATTATTGAAATTGCCGGCAAGATCCCGAGCTTCAAAGCAACCCAGCTTATCCCTACAAGAGGGAATAAGCTCATACGAACAATCATCCTCAAGTTGTCATGCTTTGCGATAAAGTCGGCCAAAGGCGGTGAGTATTTGTAATATAAATTTACGAAGGATTTGCCGGCGATGTTAGTTATAAGGAAACGATCACGGAAGTCCCGCAGTATTTTAACATGCGGCTCTACTAAAGAACCATAAGCTGCTGTAGCTATAAAACAACCGCCGCCACCGCCACCGGTACTCACCGGGGCATTATAAACAGGGCTATTGACAGTTGAACTCTCACTGCCTTCATAATTGCCGGCAAATAAATCTAGGGAGCTTAAATCAGTGGCCGGACATCCAATCAAATTGGTTTCAAAGGCGATCCAACGGTATAATTGAGAGTCAAGTGGAAGGTCGGTTTTAGATTTTTGATTTGCCACCCCTATTTTTGTAATATTCCCACTAGTAATTGCTTCCACAAATTCTTTATGAGCAAGATTGGACGCACCTTTAACATAACTGCCCGGATAATACCAGCTATATCGAGAATTGCCGATGTATGCAAATGCTCCTCCATCGCTATTACCATTGGTAATCGCTTCTCCGAAACAATCCGTGGACTTATAGGTGTTGTCTGAATTGAGACCATCGATTGAACCCGCATAACATCCCTGAGAATAAACGAAAAAATATTTATTGTTTGTCATTTCATGGATATCATCGTTATTTAACTTTATATCGGAAAAAATGGTTGAGTGACCCGAATAGTTGATACTATAATACTGATTTGAATTAATATATGTCAAAAGTTGTGATTTCGGCCAGTTATTATCTTCCCAGTTTCGATCATATAGCGTAGTCTTAGGAATCGAACCCATAAAGGAGTATAGCCAGTCCATTCTATCTCCTCCCCAGGTTGAGCTTTCCAACTCATCTCCGGTGAGAAGGATTTTGGTTGGGTTAGAATGGGTCTCAAAGGCAATGATCTTGTTGATCTGATTCATGGCTTCCGTATAATTATCTGCAGGTATGCGGCCAACATATACTTCTGAAAACCAGTCAATATCACCACCGTTAATTCCGTCATTTGTTTCACCCCAAAGTTCATCTCCATCAAAATTCCAGGAGCCGTCCAAGACAGCCAAAATATAGATCACTCGGGATATAGGCGTCGGTGTAATCACCAACCTGAGCATAGCAGCCCCTCGTGGGGATGACCTGGTTTTCTGAAGAGCCGTCGCAATCACCGCCTAGCACCACATATTGCGTTCCATAATTGGTATACATATCTATTATAAAATTCCGCATCTTTTCAGCAAGATCGACACCGGAATAAATGGCTGCAATTTCGTCGATATGCTCTATATAGGTGGTGTAGCCACCACCTGCAGACGAGGCTCTGTGCGCTGTGAGTGTTTCAAATGCGGGCGATAGCTCAGTGGTAGTAATCACCACATACTGACGCGCACCTGTGGCTGCAGAAGGATCTTCAGAGGCGGATAAAAATTTTGCGGTCATATCGTTTTCAGAAACCTGGTCCAACCTTAAAAAATCATCCTTATTGTCAATTATATTCAGGATTTTTTCTCTGTCTTTATGTGAATTTCGGTAAGGCATGACCCAGTCCGGCCTATTTTCTTTCTCTGTTGTGATTTTGACTTCCAGTTCCTCGTAATATTTCAATTGACCCTCAACAGGATTATAAAGAACAGGCATCAAGTCGACCAATGCTATTTTTACACCATTTAAAAACTGTGGTTTTCTACCCTTGTGGATAACAGAAGGGTATAGCGCATTTGTTTCATAAATGTCCGAAGCAGGTTTTTCGACAGTATCGTATTCTTTTTCAGTGGCGGGTTGCGGTGAGGTAACATGCTGGATGATGTATGATCCTTCAATTGTTTTTAATGTTCCGTATCTTATCTCGGTAGATACGACTTTTTCATCTGCGGGAATGAAAATTTTCGATGTTTTCACAGGCAGTACAGGTGCTCCAACAATATCGTCCTTTTGGTGTGTGCCTTTCATCTTCAATATTTGTCGGCCATTTGAGAGTGTTATGATTTCAGGGGCTTCAAATTGATAGATGTGGCTGTATTCTGCTGCAACTAAACGTGAGACAAATATGGTAAAAAACAAAATAAAGGCGATGAAACCGATCTTATTTTTTGATCTAAATTCTAAAATAATCCTATCCTTTCCTGGTTAATTTTTTAAATCATTGATTTTGCTTTGCGTTTAAGCCGTTGTTGAGATTAATCTGTTAGTGAGTAACAGCAAAAAGAATGCCACATTAAATAGTTTCTAATATTTCTTTAAATATTAAGTGGTTATGTTGTCTAAAGGATAGGCTGGATGTGGTCACTGACAGGGGTTATTTGACAAACCGGCATCATTTCCATGTATTTATTGAATAACATATTGATATGTTTTAAATAAATGGCCGTCAAAAATTTAACGCAGAAAAAAACGTTCGCTTTTTTGAAAACTAAACTTACAAAAGATGCACATCAAAATAGAAAGGCAGAGCCAAGATGACTCTGCCTTTAGTGTCCGATATTAGATCCCGCAGGTTTACCTGCGGGAGTTTCATAAAATCGTTACACGATTTTATTCGTTAATTTTCTTCTTCCTTAAACTTATAAGTCCGATCATTCCAATACTGAAAGGGTACGCCGGTGTGATTGAAATCGACCCGGCTATTCGCCTGACCGGGGTCTTGAGCTGGGTGTGGACTTCCAGCCCATCACCGGTTCAAATTCTATGTTTAATCGTGATTCGGGGTTTCTTTAGAAGCTTTCGGAACTTGGGATTCATCCGGCTGATCCTTGGATTTATCCGGAATTCGAAAGATAGTCATCTCACCTTTTTCGCCGGAAATAAGGCCGGGACCTGACATCTGTCCATCGGCCTCATTTTTGTACTCGTAAGGCTTCCAGGAAGAACAACCGGCTGTAAAGCCGACCCCTAGTGCAATGATCAAACACACAATGGATAGTTTTATGATCGTACATTTCATCATAATTTTGATAATAGAATAATTGCAGGCGGCTGTCAAAGCTAAATCGTCTGGCAGCGCGCGTATTAAAATAAATGAAAAACCGGCAGGCAATTCCGGTACAAATCACCACCTGCCGGCTTGTCGGTTCTGGTTATATTCCGATCTGCCACATAGCGGGTGCGACAACGCCACTGGAAAGTTAAAATTTGATCCGCGTACCTAAGAAAAAGGCTCCGATGTCTTCGAAATGTTCATTGGTGCTGGGACGGTCTTCCAGTTTGTGAATCCGGTAGCCGGTGTACAATTCGGCGCCCCAGTTTTTCAGATTCTGAACCGCGTAAATTGCGTAGGTTGACGCTTCATCGTCTTTGATACCGCTGAATTCGTTATATTTACCATAATCGACAGCAAAAGCGGTTGTGCCGACGGACCAGAAATCGGCCATGTAGCCAAGCTTAACATAATAATAGTTTTCGGAATCCGCATTAGTTTCAGCAACGTTAGAAAGGTCTTGTTGACCGGCGGCAACGGTCACACTGATGCCGCTGAACAAAACAGACAGAGAACCGTTCACCAAGCTGTCCTCGGCATTGGCAGCATCGGTGGATGGATAATCCGAGTAGGCGACGGCAGCGGCCAACTTGACAGCATCCCCAAACTTGCCGCTGTATCGAAGGACGATATCATATGCGGGGTCGTGTTTGTTGACAATGGTGGCAGTGTTGTCAACCGTATCGAATTCGAAAGTGGATGCTGAAATCTGAAAACCGGCGAACTGGGGGGTGTCGTATCGGAAGCGGTCCTTGCGGCTGTTGCCGTCCAGGTCGCTCATGACACCGCCAACAGTGGTAGCTGAAAGACCGTTGGTATTTTTATCAAAAAATTTAAAACTTTCAGCCCAGCAAGTGGTTAAGGCGTAACCGGCAACTGTCGTTCCGGAAAGGTCGACTTCAGACGTTCCGTCGGAAGCGGTGGACCCATGACCTAAAGTAAATGTACCAATATTGGCAAAGTCGAGGTACACTTCCAATTTGCGCTTGGCCAACCCATCATCATCACTTGTTATGCTTTGGTATATCTTGTTACTCGGGTTTTGCTGATATTCCCATTCCATATTGGCCCCAACGGTCAGGGTGTCGCTTCCCTTGGCCTTGGCTTCGAAGCCGAAACGGGTCGAACTGTTGTCATTGTCTACATGGTTCAGGTAACTTTCCTCCCCGTCATTGACCCAGGACATGGCCCGGTTGACCTGGCCGTAAAGACTAACACTCACCTTGTCATTGCTGGATACCACCTCACCGGCAAACAGGTTTCCTGTTCCGCACAGTACAAATGCGGCAACCAGGCAAAACAGCAGTCCACTTTTACTCAATTTTGACATACATTTCCTCCTTTAAGTTTTAAACCCGGTTTGATGCCCATTGAAAAAGGCTCAGGCACACGTTCCCGGTTTGGGGCAGGGCGATATGATTGAAATAACCAACTCGCTTCAGGCGAGTTCCAAGCTCAATAACAGGTGCCCTTCGCCAAAGACGATTACTGTTACCCTCCTTAAAGGGATGGACATCGGTTAAAAATGGATCGAAACGCAATCGGCAATCCGAATAGGCGTTTTATTGATAAATTGCCGAATCTTACTCAAATCTTTAGGTCATGCCATAAATAAAAAAGGGTTAAGATTACGATGAAATTATATGTTTCGATAGAATTAATCAGAAGATATTAAGATCATGTTAAATTATAAATATTACTTTTTATAACCCTGTCACTATTTGAAACGCTCGGTTTAGGTTGTATTAAGATATAGTATTCAAAGATTCTAGAGATTCTATTATGAGAAAAACTCACTGTACTTTTTAGGATTCTTGATGATTATAGGAATTTCCCGGCCAAGGCGTACGAAATAATGTGTGTCGAAGTTACACTGGTGATCAGCAACGAAACGGCGCGTCTTCGCAGACATCTTTTGCAGGCGATGATGAAGAACTTCGAGTTTCGATAGAGACCAGGCTGACAAAAAGCCAATGGTGTCGGCAATTTTTTTCATACGCTCTTGTGCATCGTGAAGATACCACGATGCTATTTGTATATTCTTCTTCATCCGTGGTTATGCCTTAATTGACATAACAAAAGTCCAAAAAAAAGGGGCAAATCATGAATGTATCCCTCCTCTACCTTGCACCTGAAAGCGACGAGTGGGAGGTATATGGAATCTCATCACACACAAAAAGTTGTTGACGCACAACACCCATATTTTTACATTCTTCAGGCATAGCTTTTTGAAACCATCTGACGAGTTTGCCGGTACCAAAGTGTGGATCAAGAGTATCCGTATCATCGAAACCCAAGTAGACTTTCATCATTTAAATCCATTTGATCTGGTCAAGGCGATAACGGATAAATATCGTTTTTCCCGGAAATATGGTATGCTCCTTGACCTGTTCAGAAGCTATTCCAACATTGAAAGGGAAATCCCCGACAAGAATGGTGGCAAATAATCGGCCTGTTTTTCTTTCCAGGCTGAGCCGGGAAACGGTGCCGCTCAGGACAATATCCTCACCCGAAGTGGTTGGGCGGTCGTGACTAACAGACAAGATATCAATGACTGCAGCGGCCTCCTGGTTGGGGGGGAACGATACCTGCAGTTGTTGCTTGTCGGATAAGATTTTCCCCCATTTTCCCGTTTTCAACTTTTGCCAGGGACCGAAGATTATTGTCTCGCGTCCTCTTCCAAAAATTTTTCCTTTGAATAAATGTAAGATCTCATCGCAGATCTCATACAGCCATTGCCAGTCATGACTGGCAACAATGAGCGTGGTGCCCAATTCCTGGCGCGCCCGAAGCGTTGCCTCTTTAATAAGCTGTGCACTGGCGGCATCTACGCTGGCTGTCGGTTCATCCAATAGAAGGACCTTGGGCGTTAATGCCAGTCTTGCTGCCAACGCCACACGTTGAGCTTCACCCCCTGATAGGGCATACCAGGGCCGTTGGGCAAAATCTTCACTGGATAATCCGACTAGAGAAAGTGCTTCGTTTACCCGGTCGGCGGTATCACCGGAATTTCCCCGCAGTTTAAGACCGTAGGAAACGTTTTTAAATACGCTGCGTTTCATCAGAAAGGGTTCTTGCGGGAGCAGTGTGATATGAAATCTGGCCTCATCTGAAAAGGGCTCGACGAATTGGCCGTTGTAAAGGATATTTCCCTGGCTGGGTCTTTCAATCAGGCCCAGCAGTCGCAAAAGGGTGCTTTTCCCGCTGCCGTTCGGACCGATGAGCCCGATGATTGCAGCCGGCTGAACGATAAGATGCTCAACCTCCAGGACGGTTTTTCCCGCATAGGAATGTTTCAGAGATCTGATCTCATAGATCGGCAGATCCACTTTTATTACCTTCGGCGTAAGACTGAGACGGAGAGGTTAACACAAAATGCAATGGTCAAAAGTACAAGACCGAGAGCAACACCCATTCCAAATTGCCCCTTGTTGGTTTCCAATGCAATCGCTGTTGTAATGGTCCGCGTGTGCCATTTGATGTTGCCGCCAACCATCATGGAGATTCCCACTTCCGTCATAACGCGACCGTAGGCGGCAATCGCACCTGCCAATATGCCGTGTCGAGATTCCCATAAGCTGGTTAGAAAGAGCTGCCTCCGGTTGGCGCCCATCGATAGGATGGCAATGCGAAGCTTTTTGTCCATACTTTCGATTGCTGTTGCGCTCAGGCCGATTACGATGGGTAATGCTAGAATCGTTTGGCCGATTGCGATACCGGGCAAGGTGAATAGAAGGCTGAAGTTTCCCAGAGGACCGCGATGGGTCAGAAATGCATAAACGATCAGGCCGATAAATACTGTCGGTAAAGCCATCAGCGTGTCCACAATTGTCCTGAGTGGTTTTTTCCCGCTGAAGTTGAAATAGCCGAGGAAAAACCCAAGCGGAATCCCCAGTAGCAGGCTGCATCCGATTGAATAGCTTGATACTTTTACAGTGGCAAGTATCGCAGAATAGGTTTCAGCGTTGCCGCTCACCAATAAATTATAGGCTTCGAAAAATCCTTCTAATATGAAATCCATGACAATTCCGGGATAGGCAATAAAATGCGACTACAGTGAGAACAAATTGTGACGTTATTAACTGCTCACATGCAGTTGCATTTTTGATATATTTTTATCAAAACATTTCAAACAGGTGGCTACATTTTCGCATTCGGTGTAAATAATGGTTTTCCTAAAAGTTTAAAATCCTTTATCAACTGCTGCGCCTCTGCCCCCGCGATCCATTCGATGAATTGCTTGGCCGTGTCGTATTTAGCCTTCGGACAATGCTTGACATTTATGGCGATCACGCTGTATTGATTTAGCAATACCGCATCTTCTTCCACTAAAATTTTAAGCGGTGGATTCCCTTTCATAGTGTCTTCATATTTAATGTAGGTACCCCTGTCGGTCATCGTATACCCATTGCGTTCCGTAGCGATATTGATGGTTGCCAACATTCCCTGGCCGGTCTGAACGTACCAGTTTTCCTTTTCAGGGACCGGCAGATCTGCTGCCTTCCATAGAGAAAGTTCTTTTTTGTGTGTTCCGGAATTGTCGCCCCGGCTGACGAAAACAGCTTGCTTCGCCTTAACCGTCTGTAGTGCATCTTTAATTGATTTCCCCTTAATTCCAGCCTTATCCGCTGCAAGTCCGATGATAACAAAATCGTTGTACATGATTTCGCGACGATCCACGCCAAATCCATCACTCACGAATTTTTTCTCCGCCGCCGGCGCATGAACCATGAGAATGTCCACATCGCAGTTCTCACCTAATTTGAGTGCTTTACCGGTGCCTGTCGCTGTCCACTTTAACTCAATTCCGGTTGCCTCTTTGAATTTTGGGGCAAGATAATCCAGCAAGCCTGTGTTGTCCGTGCTGGTGGTAGTCGCCATCATCAAAAGCTTTTCTTCAGCCGAGGAACTTACAGGCAAGAGACAAACAACCAATGCCAGACAAATTAATGCAACGAATAATCTTCTCATTTTTCTCTCTTTTCTCTGTTAGTTACAAGAAAGAGGATCTTCAGCCGACACTTACAATTAAATAAGTAATAATCAATTTCCTTTTTATGGGTGCCGGAATTGTCTCCTCGGGAATAAAATTTCGCGTGCGTTTTCGCTATGTTGGCATAAGCCTCGGCAGCGCTTTTGGCATTTGCAATATTGGCCGGATCATTTTTTGGACCGACAATGTAAAACTCATTCGAACCGATCAGGCTCCGTTTGATAGCCCAGCCCTCTTTCACTGCTTGTTTCTCAGTTGCCGGCGCATAAACCATTATGATATCAACCTTTTTCTGCTTGAGCAGTTGCAGAGACTTGCCCGAGCCAGCCTTTCGCCAGCACAAGCTGGTATCATATTTTGGGTTGAACACCTCGGTAATTTCTTTAAGCATCCCAAGCTCACCAGGGCTTCCAGTTGCAAGGCTAAAGGTGTGAGTGCCTGCCCCGTAGACAGCTTTTGCATGCGATGATGAAAAACTTCGAATCTCGATAGAGAGCAGGCTGACAAAAAGCCAATGGTGTCGGCAATTTTTTTCATACGCTCTTGTGCATCGTGAAGATACCACGATGCTATTTGTATATTCTTCTTCATCCGTGGTTATGCCTTAATTGACATAACAAAAGTCCAAAAAAAAGGGGCAAATCATGAATGTATCCCTCCTCTACCTTGCACCTGAAAGCGACGAGTGGGAGGAAATCGAGTGTGATGAGGTTATACAAAACATTACGATAAACATCCATGTTTGCCCCCATCAACAACTTGGCAGAGTTAATACCTTTGAGGTGGGTATTTGTCAATAATATTTATTTAAAACGTATAAAAATAATAATATTAACTTAAAATAACTTTAAATTACCAGACTAAAATTTCGCATCTCAATATTGCTGAAAAGCCTTAAAAATTTTTCCGTCTGCACCACTTTATTGGCGTTGCTGAAAATTGAGGGTGCGAAACTTTAAAAGTTAGAAAAAGTTAACCATCTGCTTCAGCATATAATAGATTAGCGGAATAAATATGGCGGGAAGCATGTTGCCGACTCTGATTATTTTGATTTCAAGCAGGTTAAAGCCAATGGCCATGATCAATAGACCACCGACGCCGGACATTTGATTGATGACCGGCGCAATTAGAAACGGCTTCATCAATGTCGAGGTCAGGGTTAGTATTCCCTGATATACGAACACGGAAATTGAGGAAAACAGTACGCCGATGCCAAATGTAGATGCAAAAATAATGGAAGACAATCCGTCCAGGGCGGATTTGGCAAACAGGGTTTGATGATTACCGGTGAGTCCGCTTTCCATTGACCCCACAATGGCCATTGAACCCACGCAATAGACCAAACTGGCCACCACAAACCCCTTGGCAATGCCGTTCCCGGCTTTTGCGAATTTTGTTTCAAGCCGCTTGCCCAGGTTCTCCAGTCTGTCTTCTATTTTTAAGAATTCTCCGAATATACTTCCAATAACCAAGCTAAAAATGACCAACAATATGGCATCGGTCTTAAACGCCATTTTGAGGCCGATCAGTATTACCGCAAGGCTGATGGCCTGCATGATCGTAACCTGATATTTATTGGGGATACCGCCCCTAAAGACGATTCCCAAGAGACTGCCCACAATGATGGCCAACGTATTGACGATGGTTCCCAGCAAATTGATTCCTCCTTATATGTTTGGGCTGTTCAAACTTTCACGAATACTAAACCAAAATAGAGATAAAAGGATATAAATAATCCCATTTTCCAATTCCGGTTTAATATGATAAATGTTACATATTTAAAGGGTTTGACATTAAACAGTCAATGTTTATTTTTTTAGCATCAAACGCCGACAAACAGGAAAACCATTTTATAATTTCGTGCTTTCATGATTGATTTTAGCAGGTTGTCAGAGAAAGCACAAAATGCGTAACTAAAGGACTATCCTGAATGTTTCGCGAGCCGAGTTAATTACAGGCGAAAGACGTGGCGTATGAAAGGCATAAAATTATTACAACAGGAGGAATGAATGCGTTTTGACAAATTCACCATAAAATCACAGGAACTTATTCAAAATGCGCAATCGCTGGCCTCGACGCACAACAATCAGCAGATCGAACCGGAGCATTTGCTGTCGACCATGCTCGATGAACCGGACGGCATCGCCCAGGCCATGTTGAACAAGCTGGGCGTTTCCACAAATGATGTTTCCCGTGAACTGTCAAATGCCATTGACAAATTACCGAAAGTCAGCGGCGGTGCAATCGGCGATGCCTATATTTCTCCCAGGTCCAAAAGTGTTCTTGACGCGGCGTTTGCGGAAGCCGCGAAAATGAAAGACCAGTATGTGAGCATTGAACATATCTTTATAAGCATATCAGATGAAAAAAAGGGGGAGGCTGCCAAAATTCTCAAAGCAAAGGGAATTACTAGAGAATCAATTTTGAAAGTACTCATGGATATCCGCGGCTCTCAGCGAATAACAGATCCGAACCCTGAAGAAAAATATCAGGCTCTGGACAAGTTCAGCCGCAATCTCACCGACCTGGCCCGACTGGGAAAACTCGACCCGGTGATCGGACGTGATGATGAGATCCGGCGCATTGTCCAGGTGCTTTCACGGCGGACCAAAAACAACCCTGTTCTCATCGGTGAACCCGGTGTTGGTAAAACCGCCATTGTTGAGGGTCTGGCCCAACGCATTGTTGCCGGTGATGTCTCTGAAACCCTTAAGAACCGGAGACTCGTTGCCTTGGATATGGGGGCACTCATTGCCGGCGCAAAATATCGGGGAGAATTTGAAGATCGTTTGAAAGCGGTCCTTAAAGAGGTTGAAAAAGCAGAAGGGGAGGTCATTCTTTTTATCGATGAACTGCACACCCTGGTGGGTGCCGGCGCCAGTGAAGGTGCCATGGACGCATCCAACATGCTCAAGCCTGCCCTTGCACGGGGCACTTTGCGGTGTGTGGGTGCCACCACAATAAACGAATATCGAAAATACATTGAAAAAGACGCGGCCCTTGAAAGACGTTTTCAGCCGGTAATGGTGCTCGAACCCACTGTGGAAGATACCATATCGATTCTTCGGGGTCTCAAGGAAAAGTATGAAGTCCATCACGGTGTTCGGATCAAGGACTCGGCCATCGTCGCTGCGGCAACCCTTTCCCACCGCTATATCTCCGACCGTTTTCTGCCGGATAAGGCCATTGATCTCATCGATGAGTGCGCGTCAAAGCTCAGGATCGAGATCGACAGCATGCCTGTGGAAATCGATGAAATTCAGCGCAAAATCACCCAGGCTGAAATTGAACGGGAAGCATTAAAAAAGGAATCGGATCCTGCATCCAAAGAGCGCCTTTCAAAACTTGAGTCGGAAATCGGCAACATGAAAGATGACATTCTTGAAATGAAAGCCCACTGGCAGAATGAAAAGGATCTCATCCAAACCATCAGAACCATCAAGGAACAACAGGAACAGCTCGGCATCGAAGAACAGCAGGCGGAAAGGGAAGGGGACCTGGCAAAGGTCGCGGAGATTCGATACGGTAAATCTTCAGAGCTTAAGAACCGGTTGACAGCCGCCAACGAGAAACTGGCGCAACTTCAAAAAAAGAGCAAAATGCTTAAAGAGGAGGTGGATGCCGAAGACATCGCAGAGGTCCTTTCCAGATGGACAGGAATTCCGGTAAGCAAGATGCTCGAGGGCGAGAGAGAAAAACTGGTCCATATGGAAGATCGCCTTGGGGATCGGGTGATCGGGCAGAATGAAGCCATCGTAGCGGTTTCCAATGCCGTTCGCCGGGCCCGTTCAGGCTTGCAGGATCCAAACCGACCCATCGGATCATTTATTTTCATGGGGCCCACCGGTGTCGGAAAGACGGAACTTGCAAAAGCATTGGCGGAATTTATTTTTGACAGCGACCAGGCCATGGTCCGGATCGACATGTCGGAATATATGGAAAAGCATGCGGTTTCAAGGTTGATCGGCGCACCGCCCGGTTATGTCGGTTATGAAGAAGGGGGATATCTGACAGAGGCGGTTCGGAGACGGCCCTATTCCGTGGTGCTGTTTGATGAAATCGAAAAAGCACATCCTGAGGTGTTCAATGTCCTGCTTCAGATTTTAGATGACGGACGAATGACCGACGGCCACGGCAGGACGGTGGATTTTAAAAATACCATCATCATCATGACGTCCAATGTCGGCAGCCGCTGGATTCAGGAACTTGGCGCATCCGGTAGAAAAGAAATGGAAAATCGGGTGACCGAGGCCCTTCGGGCGAGCTTCAAACCCGAATTTTTAAACCGGATCGACGAGATCATCATCTTTCACAATCTGACCCAGGAGCAAATCGGCAATATCGTGGATATCCAGATGAAACGGCTGGAATCAAGGCTGGCTGAAATGAACATGGAACTCGTTCTTTCCGACGAAGCCAAGGCATTTTTGGCTGAAAAAGGATTCGACCGGATATACGGCGCACGTCCGTTAAAACGGGCCATTCAGAAATACATCGAAAATCCGCTGTCCATGGAGATCCTGCAAGGCAACATTTCAGAAGGAACAAAACTAAGGGCCGATGTCGAAGGGGATCAAATTGTGTTTAACCCGCTCTAATCTGAAATTTTCCATGTGCTGTGAAAATCAAGGTTTCGCAAATTCGTTTTTAAAATGCTTCTATCATATTCAATGGTCGAGGAGTTTTTGTATTAAGTCGCTTCAAAGATAATGCTATTTACAAACCAGGGAAGCAGAATTGCTGACAAATGGTTTGCGTATCATAGTATTAAATATCGAGGTGCTATAGAATTTCGAGGTTTCTATTCGTAAGGTTCGATATTTGTTTCCTATGAGTTCTTTGCTGAGATAAGCTTTAGGTATCGTTGAAATACAGATAGTTGCATATCATTGCAGATATCTAAGATTTTGAAGTTACAGTTCTAAATGAAATCCGATCCCTTCATAGACAATAACTCAATTGCTAATTGGTTATACGTTTGCCTTCAGTTAAATAATTAAGGGGCGCTTCAACATTTTCTCATAAAGCTCGATATATTGACGAGCAGTTGCGGCATGGGTAAATTGGGCGGCACTTTCGGTCATGACCCTTTTGATTTGCTTTGCCTTTGTACGATCGGGCAAATTATAAAAGTTCATGGCCTGGTTGATGGCATAAAAAAGGCCATTGGCGTCAAAGGTTTTAAACAAAAAGCCGTTGCCGGAATTGCTTTCAACATTCAGATCTTTAATGGTATCATGGATCCCGCCGGTATCATGGGCCACCGGAAGAGCGCCGTAAAGCGGGGCTATCATTTGCGGAAGGCCACAGGGTTCAAACCTTGACGGCATCAGGATAAAATCCGAGGCGCCGTAAGCCAGATGTTCCAGCTGATTGCTAAAATCGCAGATTGCCACGCGGTTTTGAAATCCGTGATAATTGACAATGTCTCTGAATATCATCTGGTAATTGCCGTCGGCGACAAAGATGACCTGCAGATTCTGATCCCAGTATTTCGAAATAAACTGGTAAAAAATTTCCGATAGCAGTTGGCATCCCTTTTGAACCGGATCGAGCCGGGATGGCCAGAAGAAGACGGGTGCTTTTTTGTCTTTAATTAGGCCCAGCTTGTCCTGCAAAAACAGTTTGTTTGCCCGTTTACCCGTAACAAAGTTTCTCACAGTGTAATTTTTCTTGAGGTGTTTGTCGGTGGCAGGATTAAAAGCCGGGTCCGGTGCATTCAGAATTCCATAGGCACAGTCGGCATAATATTTATTGGCCAATTCCCGCTGGATGGGAGGCTCGATAAAATGATGCTGCCCGTGAACGATTTCCTCCAGGAAGGTCGGACTGACGACATTTACAAAATGAGCGGCAAAAATTCCGCTGGTGAGCATATCTACGGGAATGGTATCCCTTGCGTCTTCATAGCTTTCGGCCATTTTTTCGCAATACAAATTCTGCCAGAAATAGGCGGCATCGATTCCCCGGTCCTCGATATAGGCCAGGGTTATTTTTACGGTGTGTATGTTGTGAATCGTAAAAAGACAGGGGATTCCCATCTGCCGGGCCATCGCCGGAATTAGACCGGTCATCCAGTCGTTACAATGAATCAGATCCGGTTGAACTTGGGGGACGATATGACTGATCACCTCGCGCTGAAACGCCAGAGCGAGTTTAATGTTTTCTTCTCCATACCCAGAGTATACACGGTTGATGTAATAAAAGGCCCGGTCTCTTGCCAGATGGATGTGATCATCGGGCATTATGCGATGGATTCTACGGAGCTCTTTTTTTAAAACAGGGGTCAGCCCGTCACTGAAGATGGCGCGGTAGTCCGGAAGGGCGACATGCACTTCGGCCCCCTGTTCAAACAGGGCCGTGATCAGGGCGGCTGAAACGTCGGCAAGGCCCCCTGCTTTGGCTGTAAAAAAGGAGGCCATATCTCCCATGCGGTCCGGCAAATAGGTGACCTCCGGCGTTACTATCAGAATGCGTGGATTTTTCTGCGAATCGCTCATGATTTTGTTGCTCATTTCCCAGAGGCAGCGCAGTCTTCGGCACTAACGCGGGTGGCTTTGAGACGTGATAATGTCTTCCAGGCGATCAGGATCTTTCAAGGCACCTAATTTTTATAGCCCTTTTTTTTCAAACCAGTAGAAAAGCACCGATCCTCCGATAATAAACATGAAAATAATTGTCCAATGATTGACTCCTAAAACCTGCGGTAGTGTAATCTTGCCGAAATCACCCCATGTTAATGCGGTTTTTTTCAAAAAAGGGAAAGCTTCGGCATACAAGGAAGCCCCGGCTAACATCCCAAAAATTCCCCATATGCCGTCCCATCGACCTTCGCCGACAGCACCAGCGGAAGTTCCCGGGCAGTACCCCAGCAATCCCCATCCAAGGCCAAATATTAAACCTCCGGGAATGACCCCGCCTAAAATAGTTGATTTAACGGAAAGTTTGGCCAAACCTATATCTGTAAGAACATGTACCCCGATCATGCCGACAAAAATGCTTGAAAGCATAAATTTTACGATCGTCATGTCAATAAACCGCAGCGCTCCCAATTGCTTATCATATCGGATAACCCTTGCTTTCTGGAGCAAAAAGCCAAACATAATGCCTGTGATCAAACCGTATACGAGTTCTTTCATATCCGATCTCCTCCTCCATATAAAATCCGCGCCATGATTATGCCGCCGATAAAGAAACAGATGAGTGCGATAAATCCGCTTACTGCTAACTGAACGGAACCGCTCAATCCGTGTCCGCTGGGTCACCCATCGGCTAAACGTGCACCGAACATGGCTACCATGCCGCCAATAAATGCGACAACGGCTCTTTTCATCTTGCCAGGGCCAAATCGATCTTCCCACATATCCGGTACAGCTTTCCATTTAAAACTGCGAGAAGCTGTTGATGAAATGAGTGATCCGATAAAAATGCCGAAAACGAACATCCACTGCCATTCGATTTTAGGAACTTCTTTGATAAAATAGTCCATTTTCTTGACTCGCTCGGCACTAAAAACCTTTTCGATCATACCGGCGGATCGCACAAAAGTCGTTGATGCGCCGAAATATTTGCCAACGATCCAGACCGAAAAAATCATAACAATTCCGGCTAAAGCTCCAGCCAAACGTATTCCACATTGGATCAAATTGAAACCTCAGACGTTTGACCCGCCATGCGGCAGGCAAATATTGATCCTGAGCTTTCCTGAATGTGCTCTATAATTCTTTGGGTCAGCATTTGCCCCACGGTGGATTCTTCATCAACAACTATATCTGCTCCGGCTTTTTCCAAATCCGCCAAATAGCGATTATATCTACAGCGTGCTGCAATGGATAGTTGAGGTCTCAAGTTCCGAAGCATTCGGATAATACTGACAGCGGTTTTCCAGTCAGGAACCGTAACCACAGCCATACAGACCTCTTTAATACCGGCATGTATAAGAACCTCTTCATTTGCAGCATCGCCCAAATGAATTTTAATCCCAATTTGTTGTGCGACCTTCCGGCTGTGAGGATTTACATCAATGACAACGGGCTCCAACTGTCTCTTTATCAAAGTATGAACGACTTGAAGGCCGGCAGGACCCAATCCCACCACCAAAACCTGATTGTTGGACATCACAGCATTGAAATGAACATAAACGTCAGTTTTTGAGACGCGGCGCGAAAGTCGTGAAATGAAACGCTCGGAAAGAGGGATCGCAAACGTCACCATATAGGGTGCTGAGAATATGAGCACGATGATCACAGAAACGATCAAATCAAAGGCACGGTTGTCCAGAATGCCACCACTGCGAGCTGTCGCGGCCAGCACAAAGGAAAACTCTCCGATTTGTCCCAGAGTGATTCCCGTGGCAAGAGCTTGGCGATTGTCAAGGCCAAATATGCGACCTACACCGTAAATGATGACTGTTTTAAGAGTAAAAATCAACACTGCCACCATGATGATCCAATGCATATGGGTAATAAACCAATGGGGTTTGACCAACATGCCTATCGAAGCAAAAAACAGGGTCACCATGATAGTGCGAAGCGCTCCTATGTCGGCCCGGATCTGAGTGGCAAAAGGCGACTCTCCCAATAGCATACCGGCCACAAAGGCTCCCAAAGCCGGAGAGATGTGAATGGCATGGGATGCCCAGGCAGCACCCAGCCCAACGGTAGTGGCAAGCAAAACGCTCAACTCTCGATTGGCAAAAAGTGCTTTGCCAGACAAGAGGGTGGGCACTACACGATATAACAAAAGATACAAAACGGCCGCTAACCCGACTATACTCGCGGTAAGCTTGAGCATATGCATGGCGATACTTATCTCGGGCGCTGTTGATGTAAAGAGGCTGACCATGAAAACAAGCGGAATAATAGCAATGTCTTGTAACAGAAGGATTCCCAAACAGGCTTGTCCGCGCACCGAATCAATTTCTGCACGATCCACCAACACACGCAAGACTACAGCTGCGGAGCTTAAGGCCACAATGGCACCCATGGTAATGGCTTGAGAAAGGGTCATCAGAGTGACCATGACCAACGTCACGAGTGCTGCGGTAGCAACAACCTGAATCGTACCTCCGACAAAGGCAATGCGGCCCATCTTTTGGAGGTGATTAAAAGAAAACTCCAGACCAATGGAAAACAACAGCAAAGAGACACCAAGTTCTGCGGCCTGGTTGACGGCAGAGGTGTTGAACAGCAAAGGCCCTACGATTGTACCTGCCAGCAGATATCCTACAATGGGACTTTGACGAAGGTACTGGGCTAAAGCGCCCAAAAAAAATGCACCTCCCAAAAGCATCACCATTTCCATCAAAAAGAACCAAATTCTTAATATTAATTGTGCAATGTCCACCAGAAAAAGCATGCAATACTGAGACGCTTTAGGTCAGTTTTCGCCTTTGGCGCTCATCTTTTGCAGGGCTTTTGCTTCAATATAAATCTGTGAAGCCTCGGGAACAGCCGCTTTGACATGAGATTCTATCTGGGCAATAATCGACTCCAAATCATCGGTGGAAAGATTATCTGAAAACTCGACATCCATATTCACCAAAATATCATTGGGGCCCAGATGCATGGTTAACAGGCGCCCGCACGTTTCGACTTCAGATAAGGAACAGATGGTTTGCCGTATCTTTTCCCGATCGATCCCTGTGGCACTTTCCCCGATAAGCAGCGCTTTTGTTTCCCTGGCCAGAAACAGGGCGAGCACCAAAAGAATAAGACCGATGCAGACGCTGGCCAGCGCGTCGAAAATGGGGTTATGAAAAACATGGGCAAGGCTGATGCCGACAGCAGCGACAACACAACCGATCATGGCGGCGCTGTCCTCAAACAAAACAACGACTACGGTAGGATTCCTCGATCTGACCGCCATATCAAAAAAGCCTTTGAATCCCTTGGATGTTTTTAACCGTTTGGCCTCGGAATAGGCCACCCACCAGGGATAAGCCTCGAAGAGAATCGAAATACCCAAAACAGCCAGCGACAATGCCATGGATTTGACAGGTTTTGGATGAATTATTTTATGAACCCCTTCATAAATGGAGAGGGCGGCGCCTACAAAAAATATAGATACGGCAACAACAAACGCCCAAAAATAGAGCTCCTTGCCGTAACCGAAAGGATGTTGGTCATCCGCCGGCCGGGCCGCCCGGGAATGGCCGACCAGCAGCATCAACTGGTTGATGCTGTCGGCGGTACTGTGAAAACCTTCTGCCAGCATGGCGGTGCTGCCGGATATAAATGCAGCGATAAACTTCATCACGGCGATGGCCGAGTTGCCGAACAGAGCAGCATATATAATTTTTTTGTCGCTGTGTTTTATCATTATGAAAACCTAAATCGACCCGGGTATATTTCTATCATTAACAATTAAAACGTTGTCCTGGCCAGTTTCCACACTTCGGGTGACCGCCAAACCCGGGACTTCATCAATTCCCTGTGATGAATAAACTCTTTGGGTAGACGATCAAAGAATTTGTCAAATAATTCTTCATGCGACCGGGCTTCTTTTGCCGCTTCCTCACGATCCACCGACATGATTTCATAAAACGTTTCCGGATCGAAATCCAACCCTTTCCAGTGGATGTCCTGATGGCGCGGCATGTAGCCCATGGGGCTTTCCACCCCATACCCCCGGCCGCGAACGCGATCCACGATCCATTTGAGAACCCTCATGTTTTCACCGAATCCGGGCCACAGGAATTTGCCGTCTTCGTTCCGCCTGAACCAGTTCACACGAAATATCCGAGGCGGGTCGGGTAAATGTCGGCCAATGTTCAACCAGTGACTCCAATAGTCGGCCATGTTATATCCGCAAAAGGGCAGCATGGCCATGGGGTCCCGCCGCATCGGCGGCAAACCTTTTTCCGCTGCGGCTGTGGCCTCAGAACCCATGGTGGCAGCCAGGTAGACACCGTGTGCCCAGTTAAACGCTTGAAAGACAAGCGGAACATTTTTACTCATCCGTCCCCCGAAAATTAACGCTTTGATGGGTACGCCTTCGGGGTTGTCCCACTCGGGATCGAAGCTCGGGCACTGGGCAATCGGGGCCGTAAACCGGGCGTTGGGATGCGCCGCGGGTCGTCCGCAGCCCGGAGTCCACTCCTGCCCGGTCCAGTCAATCAAGTGGTCGGGAGGGTCATCCGTCATTTCTTCCCACCATACATCGCCTTCATCGGTCAAAGCCACGTTAGTGAAGATACAGTTTCGGGTCAGGGACAGCATGGCGTTTGGATTGGAATTCATCGATGTGCCGGGGGCAACACCAAAAAATCCCGCCTCCGGATTAACAGCCCGCAATGTTCCGTCCGAAGCGGGTTTAATCCAGGCGATATCATCCCCCACCGTGGATATCTTCCATCCTTCAAAGCCTTTGGGCGGAACCAGCATGGCAAAGTTTGTTTTTCCGCATGCACTTGGAAAAGCGGCAGCGACATACGTTTTCTCTCCGTCCGGATTTTCCACGCCTAAAATCAGCATATGCTCGGCCAGCCAGCCTTCATCCCGGGCCATAACAGAGGCAATTCTAAGGGCAAAGCATTTCTTGCCCAACAGCGCATTTCCGCCGTAACCGCTGCCAAAGGAATAAATCGCCCGCTCCTCCGGGAAGTGAGCGATATAGGTTTTGTCCGGATTACAGGGCCAGGGAACATCTTTTTCACCCGGCTGTAAAGGTACGCCCACCGAATGGAGGCACTTTACAAAGTTCCCCCCTTTCCCCAGAACTTCCAGTACGGCCTGACCCATTCGGGTCATAATCCGCATATTCACGACCACATAGGGCGAATCGGTAATCTCCACACCGATGTGCGCGATGGGAGACCCCAGAGGTCCCATGCTAAACGGAATCACATACATGGTTCGTCCGCGCATACAACCGTCATAGAGGGGGTTCAGTTTTTCTTTCATTTCCATTGGATGGATCCAGTTGTTCGTCGGGCCGGCGTCGGCTTTATTCAGAGAACACAAAAAGGTACGGCTTTCCACTCGCGCCACATCCCTCGGATCCGACCGGCAGAGAAAACTGTTGGGGCGTTTTTCCTCATTCAGACGGATAAATGTTCCACTTTCAACCATTCGTTTGCATAGACGGTCATACTCCTCCTGAGAACCGTCACAGATGATCACCTGTTCGGATTTACAAAGTCCCGCTGTTTCGGCGATCCAGTTCATCAAAAACGCACTCTCTGTTTTTGCCCCTTTGACCTGCGTGTCTTTCATTTTAAGCCTCCCATAGAAAATGTCGACAAACTGCAATGATATCTATATTTGGACATACTTGAAACATATATCAAGGGTCAACGTATTCCCCTGTGCTTTCCTTTTTTGGTGTCGATGCACCTGAACGCCTTATGTATTTTACAAAACAACGATCCCGATGAAAAGGGCAAACACGAGAATTCCAATCTTCTTAACTCGTTTCATTTTTATTGCTCCTTTTTACGGTGCCAGCCACAGCGCCAAAGCTTTAGAATTTTGCAAAACTTTTCGGCACACACTTCCCATGGAATATTCTTTAACACCCGTAACCCCTCGCTGACCCATGACAATGGTTCCACAGCCGAAACGATTGGCCGCATCTATAATGTCAGAGGCAGCACTGTGACTACCGTCGACGATGCGGACAGAGATTTGTGTTTCTTCAATGCCGGCTTTGATCAGCATTTGTTCTGCTTTTTGCATTGTGGGAGCGATTTCCCGTCCAGCCGCAGATTGCCACGTGACCTCCAACTCTGGCAGGGATCCGAATTCTTCATTAATAGAGAAAAACCGAAACAGATTGCGTTTGGAATAGAACAGCGTAATTTCACAATCAGTTCCGGCCAACATGAATGCCGCGTGATCCACAGCTCGAAGGGCATTTTCGGAGGTGTCCAAGGCAATGAGAACCGGAGTTAACCGGACATCCTCCTTGACCATCCATACCGGGCAGGTACGACTGCATTCCAAGACTTTGTTGGCCGTCTCACCCATAAAAAAGGCTTCGATCCGACTTCGCCCGCGGGTGCAGAGAACGATGGCATCCATCTCTTTTTTTTCCGACCAACCGCAAATATCTCGAGCAACGCCTATTTGTTTATGGAACTCAACGGATTGAATCCGATCCTCGTCAAAACCCATATCCAGCAATGCCTTCTTTCCAGCGGTAAGAATCTCTTTCCCCAATCGCTTGTTCCGATTTTCCAATTCCCTGACTTGTTTAGCTGTGTCCGGATTGCTTTTGCTTTCTTCAGCCAACATGGGTGGTATACCCTGAATGGCATGAAACAGGTTTACATCCAGACTGTGCTGAGATCCGAAGATGAGTTTCAAATATTTTAGCGCATTTAATGCATTTTCGGAACCGTCCAGCGGCACCACAACCGATTTTCTGATACCTTCTTTCATTTTTTCTCCTTCGATTTCGTAATGGCAGTTATTGTTTGCCTTTACCGGGTGTTTCCACCCTATTAAGAACGCAACGATTATAGCGCTCGTGTCTTTGCTTTTGTCCGACGTTGGACAAATTGAAGGTTGCCCGTTTCAAGAGGCGAACTCCCCGGTAGGGATTTAATGTATTATAAATAGCTGTCCTCGAGCCTGTCCTAAAAGCCATTAATTAGGGTGAGCAGACCGATCGATCTACTCGCTATGGGGTAGTCGTTTAATTTAAGGGGGTGTTTTTCATGACTCTAATTCAACTTTACTCGATAACAGATCAATGGTCAATTCCATTTCACAGGATTCCCTAGATCTGGAGATTTTAAAACCCAGTCTTCGACCGAGCGCAAGCATACATTCGTTTTCCTGTAAAACTATGCCCCACACGGTTTCGATGCCGCGATTTTTGGCAATTCGAAGGCTTATTTCCAGCAGCCGGGCTCCCACCCCTTTTCCCTGCCAGGGATCTCCTACGAGGATGGCAAATTCGGCGCGGTTGCAGTTGGGATCGGTGAAGAGACGTGCTACGCCAAGCATCCTTTTCTCGGCGCTATCTTTATCATCAAAAGCCACCAGGTCAATTTCACGGTCATAGTCAACTTGGGTAAAGCGCACGAGCATGGAATGGGGTAGCGACTTCAGGTGACCGAAAAACCGGCAGTAGATACTGGTGGGTGACAGTGTATCAAAAAGATTCACCAAAAGGGGCGCATCTTCCGGCCGTATGGGACGGACGAAAATCGAAAGACCACCCGAAGTGACTTCCCGGGATTCGAGTTCGGCCGGATAAGGGCTGATTACCAGATGAAGTGGAGAAGGTCGTTTAGGAGATGTTAGGATAACCCGCGCATCTACTACGCAGGGTTTGCCCGAAAAGATCATAACTGGGTTCATGTCCAGTTCGACAATCTCAGGAAAATCAACGACCAGTGCGAGAAAATCAGGCTCTTGATAGTTGATACTGTTTTGCAGTTATTCCCAACTATCATTGTATAATTTATATTAAATCCGAACTATTTTAATAAAAGTTATATAAGAACTTCTCAACTTTCCTTGTCAAATCAAGGAGGGCTACCCGAAAAGACGGATTAAACCTATCACGGATATAGAACTATAAGCGAATTATCTTATTAATGAAAATGTGCTCTGCAGATCATCTATAATATCATCTGCACTTTCAATGCCTACGGACAGCCTTATTAATCCATCGGTGATTCCTGCTTTCTTTCGATCTTCTTTTGTATAAGTAGAATGTGTCATGGATGCAGGGTGTTGAATCAGCGTATCACAATCGCCCAGGCTTACCGCAAGCGTACAAATTTGAACATTATTCATCACTGCCTTGCCGGCGCTAATTCCTCCCTTGACTTCAAATGCGATCATTCCTCCGAAATACTTCATTTGTTTTTTAGCGATTTGGTGACCCGGATGAGAGACAAGACCTGGATAATACACTTTTTCTATTTTTGGATGGGTTTCCAGCCATTTTGCGATTTTCAATGCATTGATGCTGTGTCTCTCCATCCTGACCGCAAGTGTCTTAATCCCCCTTAAAAAAAGCCAGGCATTAAACGGACTCATGGTCGGTCCAAAATAATGAACATATTTTTCTTTGATCTGATCCATCATTTTTTTGGTTCCCACAATAACGCCGCCGATAGTATCGGCATGGCCGCCGATGTATTTGGTTGCAGAGTGAACAATGATATCTGCGCCAAGACTTAATGGATTTTGCAGATAGGGGGTGGCAAGGGTATTGTCAACGACAAGCGGAATTTTATGTTTTTTGGCAACGCCTGCCCACATTTCAATATCAATAATGTCCAGAGTCGGATTGGCAGGGGTTTCCATGTATAAAAATTTAGTATTCTTATCCAATAGTTTTTCAATCTCTTTTGTTGTGCAGTATGAAGAGGGAGGGAGTAAACGGGCTTTAATTTTTAGATCTTTGAACCGCTGAGTAAAAAGAGCGAATGTTCCGCCATATACGGTGGTACAGGATATAAAATTGTTGCCGGGTTTTGCCAGAGAAAGAGCTGTTGAAGCAATCGCCGACATTCCGGATGATGTTACGATAGAATCTTCCCCGCCCTCCAGTACTGCCATTTTTTCTTGGAGTAGCGATAGCGTTGGATTAGAGATTCTTGTATATATATATCCTTCATCTTTTCCATCAAATAATCTGGCACCGTGATCTGCGTTTTTAAATTGAAATGCAGATGTCATATGGATTGGTGCAACAAGGTCTAAGGTGTTTTTATCGCCGGTATGGATACCATGAACAATCTGCGTTTCTTTGGCAACTTTTTTCATATTTCTTTCCATTGGAGATTATTTGTTGATTCTTCCATCATTGTGTCCTCAACGGCACTATAAATAAGTTGGTTTCGACTAATGAACTACCCCGCAGCAGAGCTACGAGGTATCAAAGGGGTTTAAAAAACCATTTTGTATTGGAAGGGGAAACGTCGTTTACCCTTCCAAACTAACCCTTTCCTCGTTTTTCACCCCGCAGCAGAGCTGCGAGGAATTCTTTTGATTAAACTGAGTGCCTTTTTATTAAAAATACGACATAAAATTAATTTTATGGATTGCTCCGTAGCTGTTGATATCTTGCAAAAAGTCCAGATATCTAATGATTCCAAATCGATGTGATACTCATAACCTATCTGTCCCTCAGTTTCAATATTTTAATGAAAACCTGGTCATTTCCTATACACTATATGTTGTATAACTTTGTTCCGATCCAAGCCGATTCTAAATTCACGATGCCTTCCCTTTATTAGTTCCTCATTTAATTTATTCGGGATGATGATCCGATCTCCTTTTCACTTTGATAAATATTCAAGATAGCCATCCAAAAGATGAAAATATCATCCACCTCAAAAACCTGCGATATGTCTGACTTATCGCAACGTTAGCAGAAGGCTGATATTCTGAGACTCTGATTAGATATTTGAGATGCGCAGCCGGAGTGTATAGCTTAGAAGTCAACAAAGAATGTCCTCTCGATTCCGCATCAACCCGTCTTGAAGCGACATTTTCAGCTTTATTTTTCATTCACCCTATTATACATTTACAGGCAGAAACTAAATACCTGACCAAGCGTTTGTATTATAGCAACAACCGAATACGTGGCGGATAAGAGGCTTGAATGAATTTGCGAAGCGCAACGAGGTGGAAGGGATTTTTATCGGTAGTGGTAATTGGTTTGGTTTTGTTAATTGCCGCTTGGCAGGATAGCGCACAGGCTATCAAAGAGCCAGATAGAACTACGGCAAATGAGGCGCTTTCCGACCAGGATTTCCAGGAGTGGCTTGCGGCGCTGCGTGCAGAGGCGCGCGGCAAAGGAATTTCCGATGCGACGTTGGACGCGGCGCTGAGCGATATTCTGCCGGTAAAGCATGTGATCGAACTTGACCGACG
The DNA here is from genome assembly GCA_963706295.1 of uncultured delta proteobacterium. Lineage (GTDB taxonomy): Bacteria > Desulfobacterota > Desulfobacteria > Desulfobacterales > UBA11574 > UBA11574. The sequence goes on from CAVPLW010000010.1 coordinate 36,902, forward strand.
GCAGCCGGAGTTCACACAGACTTTCTGGACTTACCTCCGGCGGCGCGTAAAAGACGACCGGATAATACGCGGTCGTGCGCTGCTGGCAAAACATCGCGACTTGCTGAACAAGATCTGTGCTGAATATGGCATACCTCCGCGCTATCTCATCGCATTCTGGGGACTGGAAACGGATTTTGGCGATTATTTAGGCAACTTCCGCGTGATCGATGCCTTAGCGACGCTGGCTTTCGACCGGAGGCGCGCCGATTTTTTCCGGGCTGAGCTTCTAAACGCACTGCAAATTATCGATGAGGGTCACATCACGCCGGACGCGATGACGGGCTCCTGGGCCGGAGCAATGGGACAAATGCAGTTCATCCCCTCCACATTCACCATACACGCCGTGGATTTTACCGGCGACGGCTACAAGGACATCTGGGGTAGCCTACCAGATGCTTTCTCCTCCGCCGCCAATTTTCTCTCCAACATAGGCTGGCGGACGGGCGAAATCTGGGGCCGCGAGGTGCGTCTCCCTGAGAACTTCGACCTGACCCTTGCCACGATGGACAGGAAAAAGTCGCTTAAAGACTGGGCGTCGATTGGGGTACTGCGGAGTAATGGTACGGCTTTGCCGCAGGAGGATATGGAAGGTTCCATCGTACTGCCACAAGGCTATAAAGGTCCGGCCTTTCTGGTCTACAACAATTTCCGGACCATCTTGCGTTGGAATCGTTCAATCAACTATGCAATCTCAGTCGGCCATCTCTCAGATCGAATCATCGGCCTGCCGCATATTGCGAACGGTCGGGATGCAGAACATGAACCGCTTACGCGCGACGAGATCATGGAGATACAGCAGCTCCTCAACCGCCTTGGCTTTGATGCTGGCTCAGAGGACGGTTTGGCTGGCCCCCGCACGCACACCGCAATACGGGCATTCCAGAAAGAAAATTCTTTGCCGCCGGACGGATATCCCTCACCCGCTCTTTTGAAACTTCTGCGGTCGCTGTTGATAGCCTTATCTTGATATAGAGCTATTTTGTTATTTTACAGTACAATATTACTTCAGAGACAGGCACAACTTTGTACCAATTTTCATGCTGCGAAATCTTGTTGCGTCATTGATATCAGACTTTTCTATTAGGCTGTTAGCCTGAGGTCCCTGTAAGCTATCTCAAGGCAATCCGTCCAAATGTAGCGTTTCAAAGGAAAGTGGACAGATTTAGGATATAGAAAAGAGGATGAGATTGAAAAACAGATATGGTCAAATTTTCGGAAATTAATCAGACTTTTAAAATGATCTCTAATCAATTATCTGGGAGGATGTTGTTGACAAGATTGAATAACTAAATTTTAGAGAAAAGGGAAAGCGATATTTCCCTGTGATAGCAAATATGTCGAAAGCGCCATGATGTCAATATCATGTGATACGCTTTACATATGCAATTCAAACTGCAAGCCAGCGATCCCTATCATATATTTCCATAGAACCACCCATCCTACTTTTCAAGGTTGATGCTCCAACACCTAAAAATTGCTGGATTCCAAATGGCATGGCTTTATTGTTTCCGAGTAAGTTTTTCGCCTGCCAGCCATCGGTAGGGTCTCCAGTAGATATCATGCAGCCACTGTGTTGCATTCCGTCCTTTTTCCCCCACACTGGAGAAGAAGGAGTATAGGGTGGGTACAACGATCAGCGTCAAAAAAGTTGCCACCATAAGCCCGAAAATCACCACAATGGCCATGGACCGCCACCACTGGCTCGACTCACTCACCCAGGAAATTGACAGATGACGGAAGTCAAAGGAAACGCCGGTAGCCATGGGGATGAGCCCCAGGATCGTGGTAATTGCGGTGAGCAGCACCGGTCTGAGCCGGGTAGCGCCGGCGCTGATCACCGCCTCTTTAAGGGCCAGCCCCCGTTCTCGAAGTCGGTTGATGTAGTCAATAAGAACAATGGCGTTGTTGACCACCACGCCGGCCAGGGATATGACACCGACGCCGGTCATGATAATCCCAAACGGCTGTCTGAATAAGGCAAGGCCTAAAAAAGCGCCGCCCAGGGAAAGAATAACCGATGTCATGATGATAAAGGGCTGAGACACGGAGTTGAACTGGCTGACCAAAATTAAAAAGATAAGAAAACAGGCCACCACAAAGGCTTTGCTCAAAAAATCCTCGGACTCCTTTTGAAACTCGTTTTCACCTGTAAACCGAATGGTATAGCCGGGTGGGAGGGGGAATTGTTTTAACAGCATTTCAGCTTCGGCCCGGGCCACGGGACCGGGAATTTTGGCTTCATCCACATTGGCTTTGACCGTCACCACCCGCTCGTTGTTGATGCGGACGATATCGCCGATACTGCCGCTGTATTCCACCGTGGCCAGCGTTGACAATGGAACCATCTCGCTATTGGGAGTGGGAATCATCAGCTCTCTGAGCACGTCGGTGACCCGGCGGTTTTCCTCCGGCAGTTGCACGGTGATGTCATAGTCTTCGTCACCCTCACGAAACGATGAGACGTCAAGACCGTTGTATGCCGTTTTCAATGCAAAACCGATCATGTCCGTGGTCAGCCCGAACAGTGCCGCCTTTTGCCGATCCACGACGACCTTGACGGAAGGCGTGCCTTCCACAAAGTCATCTCGAATGTCTTTAACGTGGGGTATCCGGGAAATGACGGCCCGAATCTCTTTGGCCATGTTTCCCAGCATTTGAAAATTATCACCGGCAATTTCGATATTAATGGGCGCGCCGGTGGGGGGACCCTCTTCCTGAACAGCTACGGTTATTCGGCCGCCGGGAATATTTTTCACCCGTTCACGAATCACATCCACGGTGTCCGACGACGATGTCTTGCGCTCCTCCATTTCAAGAAACCGAATTCCAACATGGTTGGGGGCATTGGCGTCAAAGATGGAATTGGCGGATGAGGTGACGGCTTTGATGTAGATATTCTCGATATTGTCGAGGTCACTGGGCCCGGAAAAAATTTCACCGTTGGCTTTTTCATGCGTCTTGGGCGACAGTGCCTCAAGATACCGGCTATTGCTTTCGGCCGTCGAGTCGAACAGTTTTTCTGCTGAAACTCCGGCGACTGTCATCTCGATACGCCGCATGATCCGATCGATGTAGTCGATATCCGCACCCTCTGGAACGTCTACGTTGACATACATGGACTTGGGTTGAATGTCCGGGAAAAATTCCACTGGTTTTTCAATGCCCACAGCCAGCATCCATGCTTGAAACAACAGAATCATTATGGCAAAGGCAAATCCCACCACAATAAGCGGTCGACGAAGGGAAAATGCAAGCACTGCGGAATAGGATTTGAGAAATTTGCCTTTGATCTCGATGGGTTTTTCACCGGCTGCCTCGATCTCTTCAGCACTTATTGCCATGGGTTGGTTGTCATTTTTTTTAATTTTCATGAAAAACGAGGCCAGTGCCGGATTGATCACCATCGCCACAAACAAACTGGAAGAAAGCGTGACGATGAGGGTCAGCGGAAGATAGCTCATAAATTCGCCCATGATTCCGGGCCAAAAAAGCATGGGTGAAAAGGCGGCCAATGTCGTCAGGGTAGAGCCGATCACCGGGTAGGCCACCTCGGAAGTTGCCTTTTTGGCCGCCTCGATGCGCGGGACACCCTGTTCCATGTAACGGTAAATGTTTTCGATGATCACAATGGCATTGTCGACCAGCATTCCCAGGGCCAGGGTCAGGGAAAAAAGCACCACCATGTTCAGGGTAATTCCCAGAATATGAAGCACGATAAAGGAAAGCAGCATGGAAAAAGGGATGGCAAGACTGACCAAAAATGCGTTTCGCAACCCCAGGGCAAAAAAGAGAACCACCACTACCAGAATAAGACCGGAAAGGATGTTGTTCTCAAGATCAACCACCATGAGCCTGATATCTTTTGCCTTGTCCATGACTTTGACAATTTCGGTATTGCTGGGCCAGGATGGCTGTTGTTTTGTAATCAGCTGGTCGATTTTATTGCTGATTTCAATGATGTTTTCACCGGAACGTTTCTTGACCGCAATGTTCACGGCAGAACGCCCGTCCAATCGGGACCTGCTGGTTTCTTCCTTGAAGCCGTCCACCACCCTGGCCAGGTCTTTTAAGTAAATGGGCTGGCCGTTATGGGTACCCATGACCAGGCCATAGATTTCAGCAGGTGTACTAAATTCGCCGGGCACCCGCAGTTGAAAGCGTCCTTGGCCCAGACGGATGGCACCACCCGAAGTGTTCTGGTTTTCGCTGTACAGAATTTGCTGGAAGGTGGGAATAGACATCCCGTAATAGGCGAGTTTTTCAGGAAAAACTTCCACTCTGATTTCCCGTTCCAACCCGCCGGTGACTTCTGCTTCGAGCACGCCGGTAATGGCTTCGATGTCGTCTTTGAGATCGTCGGCGATTTTTTTGAGGGTGGCCAGTCCGCAGGTGCCGCTCATGGAAAAGACCACGATGGGCAATTCGGAAAAATTTACTTCAAAGACCGAAGGATCATCTTCCAGGTCTGTGGGTAGTTCGCTTTTGGCCTCGTCCACTTTGTCTTTCACATCCTGCAGGGCTTTGTCGATGTCGGTGCCGGTAACGAACTCGATATTGATTGAGGAAAGCCCCTCACTGCTTACGGACTGGATCTTTTTGACTCCGTCCAGGCCTTTGAGCTTTTTTTCGATTTCAATGGTGACACTGGTCTCCATGTCCGCGGGTGACACCCCCCGGTAAGACGTGGTGACAAAGACGTTGGGGATGGTGATATCCGGGTCGGACTCTCTGGGCAGCACGTTGTAACAATAGACCCCGAAGACAAAGATAATCACGGCGAGCACCATCACGGTGATGCTTTTGTTGACGGCGGTATCGGAAACAATCATAAGGCCGTTCTCTCTTTCTCGGAAACAACCCGGACGACGTTAACCCTTTGTCCTTGCTCTACGTTACGGTGGCCTTCGACAATGACTCTGTCGCCCGGTGTAAGTCCTTTTTTGATTTGCACCTTCCAATCTTCGAGGATTCCCAGTTCCACAGGCCTCCGCTCGGCCAATCCGTCTTTCTCCACGTAGACAAACTGTTCTTGGTTTCGGGTGATTACCGTATAAAGCGGCACACTCAAGCTGGCCTTTGCCACTTTTTTGACGATATCCGCCCTTACGAACATGCCGGGTAAAAGCATGCCGTCGGGATTGGCAATAGCCAGTTCCAGTTTATAGAGCCGGGCAATATTCTCCGGTGAGGCGGCGAGGACATGCTTTCGACCTTCAATTCTAAGGTTGTTCAAGGCCTGAACCGTAAGTTGCACGGTGTCGATGTTTCGAACTGTGGGCACATCCGATTCGGGGATGCCGATCACCGCTTTGACCCTATCGATCTCGAGGATTCGGGCAATGGGATCGGCCACACTCAGGAGTAATCCTTTTTTGGCGTCCAGCCGCCGGATCACACCCGACATCGGTGCGGTGATGGTACTGCGTGAGAGGTTTAGCTCCGCTTTTTCCATTTCAGCCTTTGTGGTCTGCACCTGGGTTTCGTTCTTCTCAAATTCAGATTTGGGAATCAGGCGCTTTTCAAACAACTTCTCAAATCGCTTCAAATTCGCATGCGCCAACCGGTACGAGGCTTTGGCGGCGTCGAGAGCGATCTGGTAATCGATGGGATCGATGCGTGCGATAACCTGGCCCTTGGTCACTTTATCGCCTTCTATCACCGGTACCTCGATGACCTCGCCGTTGATTTTGGCTAAAAGTTCAAGATCTGTCCACGGTTCAATGGCGCCCGGTAGATTGATCCGGTCGCGAATTGTGGTGGGCTGTACATCCATGAGTACGACATTGGTGGGTGGGCGCTCGTGGGCCAAAGCCTTGGCCTGTGCCTCAGCGAGCCTCGCTTTTTTTGTATTAATCACTGAAAAAAGAGTAATGATGATAACGATGGTCACCATCAGAAAAAGAAGCGGCAAAGCATTCCAGATCATTTTTACCATTCTGCCCCGCCTGGTTTGAGGTTCTATTTCTTTTGCGTTCATGGTGTTTTCCTCTTGTTTCGAATCTTGAATGCTTATTTTTCGGGCCCGTTACGTGTATTGATGCTGCAAAAAATAAAGGCCGCAAAATTCAGACCATATCTTGTTTCCTATTGCTCGGCGACAACCCTTCCATGGCCTGGCTCAGAAGTTTTTGCAGAGCCTGTTCTATTTCCTGTTCGCTTTGAAATCGGCGTTCATACCATGCGGACAGAACAATGATGTATAAGGCATAAAAATGGCCTGAAATATAGAGAAGCTCCAAGTCGTCACGCAGTTCATTGCGCGATATCGCCCGGGTAAGAATTTCACCCAGGGCGTTGAGATACCGCTCGGAGATGTCATTTGATTTCTCTATGGTTAGTTCTTTGGGAAAAACCATTTCCCTGGACAGAATGCGGCCAAAGTCGTAATTTTTCGTAACATACCGGAATTGTCCCATAAACAACGTCAAAAGTTGCTCCTTAAGCGGGGCCTCGGGATCTCTTTTTTTGGCGAGATCGGAAAAAACAAAGTCAATCTGGTCCTCGCAAAAAGCCAAAAAGATTTCGTTTTTGGTATGAAAGTAACCATAGATGGTACTTTTTCCGACACCGGCCGTTTTGGACAGTTCATCAACGCTTGTATTTTTAAAGCCTTTTTCCGAAAAGAGTTTGATGGCGGCATCCATAATGGCCTGGCGAGTTTTTCTCTTTTTTGTTTCTCTAAGACCGCTCATTTTTTCTCCCTTATTATTTATAAAAATCGACCATGGTCGGAAATTTAATTATTATCGGGGAATTTGTCAATAAGAAAAATCGACCATGGTCGCTTTTTTTGACAATATTCAGACACACATGAGAGAATACAGGAAATCCGAAAGAGTTTCTTAAAAGTCAGAACAGTGCGGAAATATCCATTATCTGGTTTAGGATTATCAATGATTTTATTGTCCGAAGTGCGAACATATAGCCTGTCTATTTAAAAACATTCACAATATTTATGTAATTTACTTCATAATTTAAACCCATCATCTAATCGAAAATAACCTTGACGGCTTCGTAAAAAGTCCAACTTCTGCGTTGTGCTGCATTCCTCGTCACTGCGGCGTACGATAAGTACGCCTCATTCCTCGGAATTTGCGCGCCTTTTTATCCCGCTGGTTTTATGCGGGGGGATTTGAAGCTTTTTACTTTGCCGTCGAATTTTGACTTTTTACGAGTTCGTCAACCTTCATACCCCCTTTCAATCATACCATCGTTTTTTCCCACAATATATTGTAGGATTTTTTTCTTGACACACAATATGTCTTATAATATGGTATGTAAAATTAAGATCTTTTTCACGTATTAACCTTTAAATGGTGTAATATATCATGATGAAAGAGGTCCTAAAATATCCATATAAAGCCTCCATGGGGATTCTATGTCCTTTTGGGGGCTTTTTTGATCGCGTAAATGATATTTTAGGAGAAAGGAGGGAATGATGAGGATTATTTCGATTGCCAACCAAAAAGGGGGATGTGGCAAGACAACGTCCGCTATTAACCTGTCTGCATGCTTGGCACATAAAGGTCGAAAGGTACTTCTCATCGATATGGACCCACAGGGACATTCTGCGATAGGTTTAAATATCCATACCAGCGAGTTGGAAAAATCAGTTTGCGACACACTTAGCGATTCGAATGACGCTAAAGTAAATCTCAATGACGTGACGATTGAGGTTGATGACAACTTTGATATCGCTCCATCAAATATTTCCTTAAGCGCGTTAGAGCAACGTCTTTCCATGGTACAGGGCAGGGAGACCAGACTCAAAGAAGCAATTGACGGTTTATACCAAATTTATGATTACATCATCATTGACTGTCCCCCTAGCCTCGGGCTGCTGACGTTTAATTCCCTCATTGCTTCGACGGAGGTGATCGTTCCGATTGAGATGAGCTTATTTTCACTGCATGGGATTAGTAGGCTGTTAAAGATAATAGAATTGGTTCGGGAAAAAACAGGGCATGAAGTTCGGATAAAGGTTATTGCGACGATGTATGATAAACGGACAAGAATCTCAAAAGAAGTTTTGGAGGATATAAAAAAACATTTTCAGGATTCTATGTTTATAACAGTTATAAATACAAATGTTACGTTAAAGGAAGCCGTGAGCTTTGGCAAATCCATAGTTGATTATGATCAAAAAGCCGTCGGGTTCAGAGACTATATGGCCCTTACGAAAGAAGTGATCGCAGAGGAAAAAATTCTTGGTGCACGGCCTGTTAAGCAAAAAAAGCCTTTTCCATCAGCGACTATGGTAGAAAAGCAATTTGTCTACGATGCTCCAGAAGCAAGTTGTGTCAAAATAGCCGGAACCTTCAACAATTGGAACACGTCCGAGGAGTCTCTCATGGAACGCAAAAGAGATGGGACATGGTCAAAATGTGTCTATCTTGCACCGGGCACATACCAATACAGGTTTCTTATTGATGATGAATGGGTTGCAGATCAAAACAATTCCAACCAGGCCAATAATCCATTTGGAGATAAAAACTCCGTAATCAAGATTTAGGGAAAAAATGGCAAAAAAAAGCCTTGGTCGGGGACTCGATGACATTTCGGACATATTTTTATCAACCCGAAGAGATAAAATAATGCTAAATGGATTCTCTTCAAAAAAGTTAAGAGATGCAACTTGTGAGTTTTGTGCTCACATCATTAATGATTCCAATAACGGGTCAAAATGCAAAATTTTCACTCTTAACAATGCAAAATACGGTGTTCGTTATATGGACACGATATCGCTAACGAGTGGAAGCTATTGCGAATATTATGAGCCGGTTTTTCAAGGAACGGCAGACAACAGTTTTGTGGCCAAGGAAACATCGTCAGATAATACTAAAATCAAGTGTGATATCGAAGAAAATGTGAATGTCCGTAAAAGTATCACATATCCAAACACGCCGGACGCTCAAAAAGATATTCTAAAATCCCTTTCCAAACATCTCGAAGAGAACTACAGCATAAAGAGCATCGAACTGAGAAAGACGGATAGGATCTCCCGGCCGGGAATAAAAAAATGCACAAAAGAGATAGTAACCATTTTTATTGATGGAGGAACAGGTAATGGCAACCACAATTGAAATTGATAAAAAGTACCATGAGAAAATGCCTCTTGAAAAAAAGACTGAATTTTTATTTGGGCATAGAAGTAAATCATATGCCTATAACCTGGATGAGAAGTACCATACATTAAAGCGAAATATAGGCTTCGCATGGTTTGACAGGATGTTGGAAGATTGCCGAAATGAAAACTGCCCGGGCTATTTTTCTGATGATATTTTTTATGCGTTAACGGATATATCGCTCGAAGGGTACGTTTTGCAAAAGGCGTATCTTTTTTCGGGTGATGAGGTTGGAATTAACGACAAAGAAAGATATTTTAAAGCACTTGGAAAAATTAATAATGTATTGGTTTGCAAAAAGAAAACAAAACTTAACATTAATTTGTTCAACCAAGATTCGAGGCAAGTTTACTACAAGACAGAAAAAACATCGACATTCTATCAGTCTGCCAGACTTCGAAAAGCCTATTGGAGTTATTTAAAGAATTATCCGAACAACCATCAAATAGAAGACTATTTTTCAACATGTGAATTTATAGACAAGATCCATCGGATTTATAACAAAAAAAGATGTACCTCAGAAGACTTTGAAACGTATAAAGAAATATTGTCTGAAAATCATCATATTGCAAATCCTTTAGATTTGTACCGGTTTTGTGTTGTTAGAAAAAAGCAAGTATAAATTGATGATTATTTTTGTGATTACAGATCAATCCACATGTCGGCCTCGTTGCCGCAATGGCTGCATACTGCATGCCCTTTGGTTTTGCTTTTTTCTGCGGGGGCCGTGGATGGTTTCACATGTTCTTTTATGTGTTCCTCCAAGGAACAGGTGATCATCATTTCGGCTTCATTGCCACAGCTTTCACATTTACAGACCTGCTTGAATTTTTTTTCAGACATTTTATCCTCCTCATATTTTAGAATAAGAGGGGCCTGTAATGAAGACCCCTCTGTAAGAAAACAATTCTTAGCTGTTGCTTAAACAATGGGCGGCGTTTCAGATTGTATTGAAACGCCGCCCTCATATGTTGCCAATAGCTTCCGTGAGCGTTCAAAACATCCGTCAATTCGTGGCGGTTATCGCTTCCTGATCATCCGATTTGCAGTTCAGAATACGCTTCAGAAGCCCTCGAAGACGTTTATGCTACGATCAGGCGAGGTCGAAGCGGTCAAGGTTCATTACCTTGTTCCACACCGCTACAAAGTCGTGCAGGAACTTCTCCTGGGAGTCCTCACATCCGTAGACTTCCGCCAAGGCCCGGAGTTGGGAGTTCGAACCGAAGATGAGGTCGACACGGGTGCCGGTCCACTTGAGTTCGCCCGTTGCGCGATCACGACCCTCGAACACGTCTTCGTCTTCCGAGGTTGCCTTCCACGTCGTGCTCATGTCGAGCAGATTCACGAAGAAGTCATTGGTGAGCGTCTCCGGCCGCTTGGTGAAGACGCCGTGCTGGGACTGTCCGAAGTTGGCATTCAAGACGCGCATACCGCCAACGAGAACCGTCATCTCAGGAGCGGTCAGCGTCAGCAGTTGCGCCCGATCAACCAGCAGTTCCTCTGCCGATACGGCGTATTTGGTTTTGAGGTAGTTACGGAACCCGTCTGCAGCCGGTTCGAGTACGGCGAATGACTCCACGTCGGTTTGCTCCTGCGACGCATCCGTGCGTCCCGGCGTGAAGGGAACGGTCACATCGTGACCGGCATTCTTCGCCGCTTGCTCGACACCTGCGCATCCACCCAGGACAATCAAGTCGGCGAGCGAAACCTTCTTCCCGCCTGACTGCGCGCTGTTGAACTCCTTTTGGATTCCCTCAAGGGTCTGCAGCACAGTCTTCAGTTGGGCCGGCTGGTTGACTTCCCAATCCTTCTGCGGCGCAAGACGAATGCGCGCCCCGTTCGCCCCGCCGCGCTTGTCGGAGCCGCGGAACGTGGATGCCGACGCCCAGGCGGTCGAGACCAGTTGGGAGATCAGACAGGCCCGAGGCAAGGATCTTGCCCTTGAGGTCTGCGATGTCCTGCGCGTCGATCAGCTCATGATCGACTGCGGGCACCGGGTCTTGCCAGATCAGTTCCTCCGCCGGGACCTCCGGGCCGAGATAGCGCGAGCGGGGGCCCATGTCGCGGTGGGTCAGCTTGAACCACGCCCGGGCGAAGGCGTCCGCGAATTCCTCGGGGTTCTGCTGGTAGCGCCGCGCGATCGGCTCGTAGATCGGGTCGAAGCGCAGGGAGAGGTCCGCCGTGGTCATCATCGGCCGGTGCTTCTTCGACGGGTCGTGCGCGTCAACCACCATGTCCTCTTCGGCCACGTCCTTGGCCAGCCACTGATGCGCGCCGGCCGGGCTCTTGACCAGCTCCCACTCGTATTTGAACAGCACGTTCAGATAGCCCATGTCCCATTTGGTCGGGTTCGGCTTCCAGGCGCCCTCGATGCCGCTGCTGATCGTATCGCCGCCTTTGCCGCTGCCGAAGCTGCTCTTCCAGCCGAGGCCCTGCTCCTCGATGCCGGCGGCTTCGGGCTCAGGACCCACATGCGCCGCATCGCCCGCGCCATGACACTTGCCGAAGGTGTGCCCGCCGGCGACGAGCGCGACGGTCTCTTCGTCGTTCATGGCCATGCGCGCGAAGGTCTCTCGAACGTCACGGCCGGAGGCGACCGGATCCGGGTTGCCGTTCGGGCCTTCCGGGTTCACGTAGATCAGGCCCATCTGCACGGCGGCGAGCGGATTCTCGAGATCCCGGTCACCGGAGTAGCGCTTGTCGCCAAGCCACTCGGTCTCGGTCCCCCAGTAAATGTCCTCTTCCGGCTCCCAGACGTCCTCGCGCCCGCCGCCGAAGCCGAAGGTCTTGAATCCCATCGACTCCAGCGCGCAGTTGCCGGCGAGGATCATCAGGTCGGCCCAGGAGATCTTCTTGCCGTATTTCTGCTTGATCGGCCAGAGCAGCCGGCGCGCCTTGTCGAGGTTCACGTTGTCCGGCCAGCTGTTGAGGGGCGCAAAGCGCTGGTTGCCGGACCCCGCGCCCCCGCGGCCGTCGCCCATGCGGTAGGTGCCTGCGCTGTGCCACGCCATCCGGATGAAGAGCCCCCCGTAGTGACCGTAATCGGCCGGCCACCAGTCCTGCGAGTCGGTCATCAGCGCATAGAGGTCCTTCTTCAGGGCCTCCAGGTCGAGTTTCTTGAATTCCTCAGCGTAGTTGAACTCCTCGCCCATCGGATTGCACTTGGAAGAGTGCTGGTGAAGAATCTTGAGGTTCAACTGGTTCGGCCACCAGTCCCGGTTCGACGTGCCACCGCCGGCAATGGGTTTGTCAGCTCTGCCCGTTACCGGGCACTTGCTATCTTCATTCATAATGTTTCCTCCTTTCGTTGTCTGAACTTATGCACCGTGCTGCTATGAATATCGTGCTTCGGTGCCCATCTATCTATTAACTTTAGCGGATTTATTGATTGATTTTAGTGAAAATGGGGACTTGAAGTATCGTTGGAAGAACGTCGCACCATTTTTTAAGCGCAAAATCCGGGGCCGGCTGTCATTACATTCTGATTATCAGCGACAGGGGCACCAACATTATTGGTCAGTTTTATCTTTTCAGACATGTTGACCTCCTCATTCATTTAATTATAGAAATAAAATATTATATGATAACGACTATCAATTAATGGCAAAAAAATATATTAAACTTACTCTGCCATACAATTGCTGCATATACCGAAAAAGTCAAGTCGATGCGTCAATATTTCAAAGCCGGTTTCGTCGGCAACTTCTTTGGTCATATCCCTAAGGCTGGCCAGGTCCGGATCAATTATTTTATGACATTGGATGCAGATCACATGTGGATGGGGATAAGGCCTATTACCGTCATAGCGGTTGCTTCCATTTGCAAAGCCGAGTTCTAAGACTTCTCCCAATGATTTGATCAGCATGACATTGCGATACACCGTCGCCAGGCTCATGGTCGGGAAATCATCTTGCAGTTGATCGTAAATCTTTTCGACACTCGGATGCCCCTCACTTCGGGCCAGAATCTTGATAACCGCCAGGCGTTGGGGTGTGAGCTTATGATCCTTTTCCCTTAATTTTTTTATAATGGAATCAAATCGTTCTTTGGGATCAGGCATTGGCAAACTCACTTTCCGAATTAATCAATAGTAACAACTAAAAGATATTAATTATCAATAAACAAACTTTATACATTAAGTCAAGAAAAATATTCCTTAAAAACAAAAAAGCCCGGCTCATATCGAACCGGGCTTTTAAATCTGTTTATACGTTAATATTATTCTGTCGAGGTGCTTTCCAGAAATAGACGGGTGAATTTATCGTTGTCTTCCGGGGTGATCTCCCCGGGAATTCGTTCCATGGCCATATCCATGGCTCTATCAATCAATTCAGCCCTGAATTCATTCTTGGCCTGCAGGAAATGGGTGCCGATTCTACGTTTTGCATCTTCGAGCATCATCTTGCTATGGTTTTGAGCGGATTCTATAATCTCTGTTTTTTTCTTTTCGCCCTGTTGAACAATTCGGTCTTTGAGTTCTGAAAAACGTACTTCACTTTCATCGACTGCTTTGAGCGTCTCCATTATTTTTGCCTTTGCATCTTCCTTTTCATTCTCAAGCCGATTGATTTCTTGTGCCAGCTTGTCTTTTTGGCCCCGAAGAAAATTCATTATCGGCGTTTTTCCGTATTTGACGATCACAAAGGCAATAATTCCAAAATTGATCCACCTCAAAATAAGGTCATACATTGGCCGCCAGCCACTCGATTTTTCGGCTGCAAGGGCATCATGACCCAAAAAATGAAGACTCAAAACGATTGCGATGAGATAAAAGAATTTACCGCCTATTTTATCCGTATATTTCATTGAGCCAGTCTCCGATCCAGCAACTTTTCCATGATGTTCATCGCCAGAGCTTCGGATTCCTCCTGGATATGTTTTCTGGCTTCAGAAAGCTGAACTTTAATTTCCATTTCGGTCTTTTCTTTTATCGCTTCAATGTCTTTTCTTGTAGAAGCAAAGATTTCAGCACTTTTCGTGCTTCCCGATTCTTCGAGTTCTCGCTTCAATTCAAATGCTTGAGCCCTTACTTCCGATTCCTGCTTTTTCAGTTTATTCGTAAGGTCTTCGAGTTCTTGGATTGTATCAACGGTATCCACTTTTATCTTATCCATGTAATTTGCCCTTTCAGTCATAACATTTTGTAAAGGGCGAAACATGATGCGGTTGATAATAAACAAGAAGATCAGAAAAGAGAGAAGCTGTACGAATAGCGTCTCATTAATCGTAATTAGAGCGATGTTGCTGATAATATGCATAAGCTGTTTTTTTTTAAATATACAGTTTAGAAATCACACAACGAATAACAGTAACAATGCGATAACCAGTGAGTAGATCCCTGTAGATTCGGAAACCGCCTGGCCGACCAGCATCGTTCGGGTTAAAAGTCCCGCTTCTTTGGGATTTTTACCGATGGCTTCACATGCTTTCGCTGCAGCCATTCCTTCGCCGACACCGGGTCCGATGGCGCCAAGCCCCATTGCAATTCCTGCACCGAGAAAAGCCGCTGCTTTTACGATATCTGCACCTTCGATTGCCATTTTGTCCCTCCTGAAAGGTTTTATTGTTTTTTTTATATTTATATGTCTTATCGTTAGACTACAAAAATCAGTACCAGGGCGATCACCAATGAATAAATCCCTGTGGATTCGGCGACCGCCTGGCCGACCAGCATTAACCTGGTCAGATCTGCTATATGTCTTTGATTACGAGCAATCCATGCCACCGCACTGCGGCCGGCAAAACCTTCCCCGATTGCCGGGCCGATGGCGCCAATCCCCATACATATACCGGCTGAAAGCAATGCCATAGGCGGTGCAATTAAATCAGTTGACGGAAAAGATTTGAACATGAGGATAAAACTGACCAAAAGCGCGTAGATGGCGGTTGTTTGTGTAACCGCCTGTCCCAGCAGCATGACGTTTGTTACCGGCGTAGCGGTTTCAGGCTGCCTGGAAATGCCGTCACAACTGGCTTCTGCCACAAGACCGCCCCCCAGCCCGGAACCGATGGCGCCAAACCCCGACGAAATTCCAGCACCCAAAATAGCCGCCCAGGTGGGTGAGAACGGACGCACGGAAAAGTCGGTAAACAATAGAATAAATGCCACCACCAGTGAAAAGATGGCCGGAGTCTGGCACACTGCGGAACCGATCAGCATATTCGTCGTTAACCGTCCACTAACCTTAGGTTGCCGTGCCATTCCCTTACAGGCGGCCCCGGCAGGAAATCCGGAACCCACGCCGGACCCGATGGCCCCGAGTCCCATGCACAGTCCTGCCGATATCAACACGAAAGGCGTCATGGTGTTCTGAGGAAAATTAGTAAACAGCAGCATCATGGCAATGACCAGCGCAAAAATTGAAGCAGACTCTGCAATGGCCTGTCCTACCAGCATGGATTTAAAGATATCACCGGATAATTTGGGATTTCGGCCGATGGCTTCATTGGCACTTGCGGCTGTGAATCCTTCGCCAATCGCCGCTCCTATGGCACCGAAACCCATCGCCATTCCGCCGCCAGTAAAAGCTGCTACCTTAATCCAAGTTTGAATGTCGTATGCCATAAATTAATTTACCTGAACCGCAATATATACCACTGTTAGCATGGTAAACACAAACGCCTGAATCGTTCCAACGAACATGCCGAAAAATGCATTCAGAAAAGGTGGTGTAATAATACTGAAAGTCAGATAGGAAACCACCAGAATAATAATCGAACCGCCCATGATGTTTCCAAAAAGACGAAAAGAGATGGAAATAACCTTTGCAAGTTCTCCGATGATGTTCAACGGCGCCATAATAAACATCGGTTCGCAGTAATCTTTAAGATAAGTTTTTAATCCCTTTGCCTTGATTCCTGCATAATGAGCAATAAGGAATCCCATAAGTCCGAGACTTAGAGGTGTATTCAGATCCTTTGTCGGTTCTTCAAGGTGGGGAATGATTCCAAGCCAGTTGGAAAGTACCAAAAACATGAACAATGCACATATCATGGGAGCGTATTTCTTTGAAAGCTCCTTTCCCAGTGCGTCTTCGGTAAGCTCGAAAAGATGTTTGACAAAAAGTTCTCCAACGACCTGCAATGGCCCGGGGAGTCGACTCTTTGCTTTGGTTGCAAAAAAACCAAAGCAAATAAGTACAATAATGACGATCCAGGTCATCATGATGACTTCAAGGTTTAAGGTTATATTGTGGCCAAAAAGCGGAATGATAAGCTGATGGATTAAACCGAGATCTTCCATGATTTTCCTAAGCCTGTTTTTTTCGAGTAGCGGTTATGAGACTTACAAAATGATCCGCCAGAATGAAAAGTTGAATCATAAAAATTCCGAAAATTACAGAAATAAAGTTATATTGCTCAAATTTAACGGCAATGATCATCGGCACCGCAAGAAGGATATACCTGAAGAATATGGAACCAAGGGAGAAAAAAAAGGTTTTATTGTTGGATTTGCCGATTCGAAGGGGAAGGATTTCTCCCATTATTATAAAATTGATAATACTAAAAATCGTTCCTAAGATCAGCCCTTTGCCGACAGGTTTCTGGCCGGCGACAATAAAAAAGAATCCTATAAAAATTGCGACTGTAATAGCTCCGGTACAATATTTTTTTTGGGTTTCCCTAATCGATTCCATGGTTGGAATGGTTATCTTTTTCTTTGGTTTCAGTGATTTCAAGGATCTGACGATAAACGACAACCCCACCGCCAATAACACCTAAAACTGTAAAAATGGCTACAAATATACCTCTGGTTCCAAAAAATCTATCGAGGTACCGGCCGATAAAAAAACAAAAAAAAATACAACCGACCATGGTCAGACCGAGTTGCGTAATTATGGAAAGATTTTCAATCCACGGCCGGTTTTTTTTATAGTTGAAAGACATTTTGTGTAGCGCGTCCTGTCTCATTATAACTGCTTGATTTGCTGAAATATATCTAAATGGACAGGTTGTGCTGATTTAAAACCGTTAGTCAGATAGCAGAAAATAATCTAAGCTGTCAAGCAGTATGTGACTTTTTTTGTGGCACTATCTATGCCCAAATAAAAAAATGTATTATTGCATAAACTTAATTTGTAATATATTTTAATGAATTTAGCGAGGCATGTTGAATGACAATATCGAACACCGAAAAATTAAGACGGTTTTATGATCAGTTTTCACACGATGATCATGTTCTCATTGTGATTAATGCCGATCCGGATGCCATTGCCAGCGCCATGGCGGTTAAAAGGTTGCTCTGGCGTAAAGTGTCCAGCGTCACCATTTCCAATATCAATATTATTAAACGTCCGGACAACATCGCCATGATCCGGCTATTGGGCGTCAACCTCGTTCCAGTTAAAGATATTGTAAAAGAGTGTTTCTCCCGTTTTGTGATGGTGGATTCCCAGCCGGACCACAGTGAAGTATTTACTCGTTTTCCGATAGATGTCATCATTGACCATCATCCTGACACTGAGGTCAAGGCGCCTTTTGTGGATATTCGTCCCAAATACGGCGCCACAGCCAGCATCATGACCGAATATTTAAGAGCAGCAAAAATCAAGCCTTCGACCAAGCTTGCCGCCGGCCTGTTTTATGCCATAAAGACAGATACGAACAACTTTGTCCGGCAAACCTTAATCGAAGACATCAGGGCATTCCAATTTCTTTACCGTCATGCCAATCTCAACATTGTCAACAAGATCGAACGGTCGGAATTGAGGCTCGATTTTCTAAAATATTTCAAGGTCGCCCTGGAAAATAAGCGTATTCGAAAAGGGCGCTTGTTTGCAAATTTCGGACCGGTGGTCAATCCTGATGTCTGTGTAGTGCTGGCAGATTTTTTCATCAAGATCAGCTCGGTGGACTGGAGCATCGTATCCGGATTATACGACCATAATCTAATCGTTATTTTCAGAAACGACGGGTTTCGTAAAGATGCAGGAAAAGTTGCCAAAAAGAGTTTCGGTGAACTCGGTTCCGCCGGTGGCCATAAGAGTGTGGCACGTGCTGAAATTCCACTTGAAGCGCTGAAGGACGAGGTCGACTATGAAAATAATAAAAAGCTTTTAAGATGGATCATCAATCGGGTTGAAAAAAGAGCAGGAAAGAAATGATCTCGAATCATAACGAACTGTCTGTGACCATCCTCGGCTCCGGCACATGTGTCCCCTCGCTTAAAAGAAGTTCGTGTTCCGTGCTCATGAGAACAGATGACAACATCCTGCTTTTTGATTCCGGAGCCGGCACAATGCGCAGGCTCTCTGGAAGCCGGCATTGAAATTTTCGATGTTTCCTTTATTTTTTACAGTCATTTTCATCCGGATCATACCAGTGAATTGGTTCCGTTTTTGTTTTCCAATAAATATCCTGACGGGAGCCGCCGTAAAAAGCCGTTGACATTGGTGGCTGGAAACGGATTTTTAAAATTTTATGAAAACTTGAAATTGGTTTATGGCCATTGGATCGAACTCGATCCCGATCTTTTAAAAATCATTGAACTTGACAATACCAATCATGACATGCGTCGGTTTGATGATTTTAAGGTGGAATCGCTTCCGGTGGAACACAACCCGGAGAGCATTGCATACCGAATCACCGGTCCGGACGGACAATCTGTCGTCTATTCCGGTGATACGGATTTTTCAGATAATCTGGTGATACTTTCCAAAGATGCAGATCTTTTAATCTGTGAGTCTGCGCTTCCCGATGAATTGAAGGTAAAAGGGCATCTTACGCCTTCTCTGGCCGGTGAAATTGCGAAAAGGGCAAATGTTCGCAAACTGGTTCTGACGCATTTTTATCCTGAATGCGATCAGGCGGATGTGAAAAAAGAGTGTCGCAAAACGTATTCCGGCCCATTAATTCTTGCAGAGGATCTGATGGAAATAGAAATTTGACAATTGATCGCCTCAGGTATAATTAAATTTTTTGCTGAAAGATCACGCCAAAGGCGGACTAAAACTCGTGAATAAGGGCTCGTAATGAAAGAACCTTCCAGGGCAATAAATATAGATTTCTGAGACATGAGATATTATCCGGTATATCTTGATATAAAAAATAGAAATTGTCTGGTGATCGGCGGCGGATCTGTGGGTACCCGCAAGGTTTTGACGCTGCTGGCATGTGGTGCAAATGTAACGGTTGTCAGTCTTGATGCCGCCGAGAGGTTGCACCAACTTTCAAACAATGGCGTGATAAAACTTAAAGAAAGGCCCTTTCAAACCACTGATCTTGATGATCGATTTCTGGTTATCGGCGCAACCGATAATCAGGAATTGAACTTTAAAATACATGCTGAGGCTGAACGCCGTGGCTTATTGTGCAATATCGCAGATCGTCCTAAAGCATGTAATTTCATCCTTCCGTCTATTGTAAACCGGGGAGATTTGATTATTGCAATATCGACGTCAGGGAAAAGTCCTGCGTTTGCCAAAAGACTGCGCAAACATCTCGAAAAGGAATTTGGGGACGAATATGCCGAATTTTTGAATCTGATGGGCGCGATCCGCAAAAAACTTTTAAGCCAAGACCACGAGCCCGAGGCGCATAAGCATCTTTTTGAACAGTTGATCGAAAGGGATCTCGTTCAGATGCTTAAAGACGGCGATACCGATAGTATCAATTCATTGCTTCATGAAATTTTAGGTGAAGGGTATGAATTGGAATCATTAATGGAGATTCAGGTAATAGACACATAAAAGGTATGATAAGTGGAACCTATATTTCTTGTTGTCATTATATTTTATATGTTGAGCACCATCGGATATCTTATTTATCTTTTTCTTCAGAAAGATTATCTTCAGAAAACCGGTTTTTACCTCCTGGCAACCGGATTTTTGTGCCATACGGTGGAAATAAGTTATCGATTTGTCCAGTCCGGAAACTTTCCTGTCAGTAACCTTCATGAAACACTCTCATTGGCGGGCTGGACCATCGCCGGTGTTTTTCTGCTATTTCAAGACAGATATCGTCTCAAGATTCTGGGAATTTATGCCGCTCCCCTAATTACGTTTGTGATGGTCATTTCAGCCCTTCTGCCGAACGTACCGAGTGAGACCCATACGATATTCAACAACTTGTGGCTTATTGTGCACGTGGTTGCGATCTTTATCGGCGAAGCGTCATTGGCACTGGCCTGCGGTGCAGGACTCTTGTATCTTTTACAGGAGAATGCCATTAAATCCAAACAACGCGGTTTCTTTTTCAAGCGACTTCCATCCCTGGAACTGCTGGACAATACCGGGTATGCATGCATTGTCACCGGTTTTACCATGCTGACTTTTGGGCTGATCACCGGTTTAATATATGCCAAATCGGTCTGGGGAAGATTCTGGAGCTGGGACCCCAAAGAAGTATGGTCCGGCATTACCTGGATCTTGTATGCCGTCCTTCTTCACCAGCGTCTGACGGTTGGATGGCGGGGACGCCGGGCGGCAATTATGGCCATCATCGGTTTTGCCGTCATCTTATTTACGTTTTTTGGGGTGAACTTTTTCTTAAAGGGTCATCACGGAGAATTTACCAGATTGTAAATGGGGCGCTATGTGTCCTATTTTATAATTTTGATGATATATTTTATTTCAAAGGAACTTCTGAACTAAAAAAGTGTGAAGTGATCTAAAGTTTAAAGTGAGCTAAAGTTAAGGAATTCTGCCAATTATGTTTTAATGACAGCGCTTTAGCGCTACCTCAACTTTAGGCACTTTAGATCACTTTAGACACTTTTAACTTTTTAATACACAGTCATATTAAGTAGTGTGTTATCAATGGGAAGTATGTTGGACATCGTATTACTGGGATTGAATCATAAAACAGCGCCGGTGGCGCTGAGAGAATGCCTTGCCATCTCAAAGGATGAGACATCCGTTGCCCTCAAAGCGTTTCAGGAACTTCCGTCTATCCGTGAAGTGATGTTTTTTTCCACTTGTAATCGTGTGGAAGTTCTTATGATTGTCCAGGACAAAACCAACGCGGTGGATGCCGTTAAAGATTTTCTTTCCAAATTAAAACATCTTCCGGTTTCCGAATTTGAAAAATCCCTCTATATTCATGAAGGTGATGATGCCGTCCGGCATGTATTCAGGGTTGCCGCCAGTCTTGATTCCATGGTGGTGGGAGAGCCACAGATCCTGGGACAGATAAAAGAAGCCTATCAAATGGCCACCACAACGAAGACTTCCGGTGTTCTTTTGAACAAATTACTCCATCGCACTTTTTTCGTGGCCAAACGGATTCGGACGGAGACCGGGATCGGAGATCATGCAGTGTCCATCAGTTATGCGGCCGTTGAACTGGGTCGAAAAATATTCGGAACCTTTGAAGGAAAAAAAGTGCTGCTTATCGGCGCCGGTGAAATGGCGGAGCTGGCGGTGGATCACCTGATTCGAAACAGGGCAGAGGATATCCTGGTTGCCAATAGAACGTTTGAGAGCGGTGTTGATCTGGCCAGGAAATTTAGGGGACAGGCGATCCGGTTCGATGAAATTGAGGACGCTTTACAACAGGTAGATATCATCATCAGCTCAACCGGTTCACCCGATTACGTGGTGACTCGAAATCATGTCAAAGGAATCATACGCCGGCGTCGCAATCGCCCCCTTTTCTTTATCGACATTGCTGTCCCTCGTGATATAGATCCGGAAATCAACCGGCTTTCCAATTCATATGTTTATGATATTGATGACCTCAAAGGAATTGTTGATGAAAATGTCAAGGATCGCGACAAGGAAGCGATAAAAGGAGAAAGAATCGTTGATGAGGCCGTGATCAGCTTCCGGCACTGGTACGAAAGCCTGGAGGTCATACCGACGATTGTTGAATTGAGAAAAAAGATCGAGGAAATAGCAAAAGGAGAATTAAAAAAAACGCTGCATACCGTAAAGCATCTCTCGGCTGACGACATCATGGCCATCAACAGAATGACGGATGCAATGGTCAATAAAATACTTCATGATCCCACGATGCTGCTAAAAAGCAATGGACGACACCAGGACAAGTCCGTTTATCTCGACGTCACCCGAAAGCTGTTTAGGCTTGATGAAGTAAGTAGGCTTCGCTCACAACTTGGAAGTGCTGGAGTGCTGGCATACTGCTGCGTATTAAAGGATCTTTTGACCATTTAAATAGTTTATCTTGGCTTTTACTCCCTGATATGCCAACATTCCATTCTTCCAATCTATAGCGTGAATAAATTGCCAGGAATATCGGATCCTCTCGAAAATTTTCACGAAGTATTGCCGCGGCATATCTAAAGACTTTATATGTTACATAAAACCAAACATATTGACATCTCCGCAATTCGCCATCTTTACCCGTTTAAATCCCATTACATAAAAATAAACGGTCTGAATTATCACTTCCTTGACCAAGGTGCGGGGGACCCGGTGATCATGCTTCACGGAAATCCCACCTGGTCGTTTTATTATCGTAACCTGGTTAAAGGCTTGTCATCACAATTTCGCACCATTGCGCCGGATCACATGGGGTGCGGCCTGTCGGACAAACCGGGTATCGATCAATATGATTATCGCCTGAAGAGCCGTGTCGACGACCTGGAGAATCTTCTCGACACCTTAAAGATAAACCAAAATATAACACTGGTGCTCCACGACTGGGGGGGGATGATCGGTATGGCTTACGCTTTGAGACATCCGGAAAGGATTCACCGCTTTGTCATCATGAATACCGCGGCCTTTCTCCTGCCGGAGGGTAAAGCACTCCCTGTAAGACTTCGGCTGATACGAAATATCAAGCCGTTTGCTACATTGGCGGTGCTCGGTTTTAATATTTTCGCCTGTGGTGCGCTTTGCATGGCTTCTTACAAAGGCCTTGAAAAAGATGTAAAATCGGGCCTCATTGCTCCGTACAATAGCTGGAACAACAGGATCGCAACATTAAAGTTTGTTCAGGATATTCCTGTCAAAAAAAAGGATCCGAGTTACCGTCTTGCAAAATATGTGGATGACAACCTGCATCGATTGAATCACATCCCCATGCTCATTTTATGGGGTGAACACGATTTTGTGTTTGATATGGATTATCTTTTGGAGTGGCAGCGCCGTTTCCCTGATGCGAAAGTAAAGACATTCAAGGATGCGGGCCATTATGTTCTTGAAGATGCAGCAGACAGAATTATTCCGATGGTTAAGAATTTTCTGAAATATCATAGTTGATTCAAAAGGAATACGTCCTCCCCGGAAGATCAGACACCGCTCAACCCATACCGCTTTTACAATGGTTAAAACTGTAAATGTGAAGAACGTCCCTCTCTATCCCCTCTTTATCCCCATTTCGATTGGGTGTCTTTTGTTGTGAAACGTGATGTGCCTGATCCATTTAATTTAACAAAAATAGCCATATGTTACCGTCGGTACCCTATTCCTTTAACACGGAGTCTATTATCTTTCACTTCTGTTTTCGCGCCGAGCATCTTTTCGACCAGCCACAGTCGAGTTTCAATATGGTCTGTCATTTTGGGTATTATATATGAACTCCACCCGTCAGCCAGCCCACAGAAAGGTATGAGCTGATCGGCTACGTGTTCATCAACCGTTGCCTCAGTTTCAAGGACTTCGAGCAGGTGATCGGCCACTTTTTTCCCGATGTATTCGGCGGGCCTTCCCGGTGCACCGGCCATATCAGATCCGATGAGGCAACCGGTATCTGTTTCGGCCCAAATTGCCAAGGACGCTCCGGCCTGAATTGATGTCCTTGGATAAACCGGATTGTTTTTATTATCATAAAGAATTTCAATATCTGAAACATATCCCTTGGATTTTAAATGTCTTTGACATTCTTTTACCATCCTATCGGAGACTTTTCTCTTTTGGAGCAGTGAAGAAAGAGCAATGCCTTTTATGCCGGTCGTTTTTCCCCGGTCAACTAATATCAGCGGTTTGATGATCTTTCTTACGGGAAAGACCTTCACCTCGATCTGACCCTTTCCCATGGGAACATAACCTGGCCGGATAATTTTTATATCGATATGGATACCCATTGTTTCCAAAATCCTTAACAAGACGTATTTGACGTGATAAATCGATGGAGCGAAGTCCTGAAAAAGTCCGCCCGTGATCTCATAACGGGAAGGTTTATCGGCGAAGAGTGCTAAAGATATCACGCTGAGGGCCAGCATGGATGTAGAACCCGCCGTTCCGATATCCCACTTGAATGTGCCGCCACGAATTCCTTTACCGGGCTTGAATCGGATTTCTTTCGAGCCGATTTTCGCTTCCGCCAGTTCACCCTGGCAAATGTGAGCGGATGCTTCAATCCCCCGCAGATGCTGTGCCCTCAAGCCGGGCTTGTGGCGATTGGCCCTGATATTTGTGAGAAAAAGTTCCTCTCCAGTTAAGACTGAAAAAGGAACGGCATCTCTTACTATCGTTCCTGAACCTGATTTCTGACTGCCATCGATTGTAATCATGTTTACCTACTCGTCGTGACTCATAAGAATGAGTTTGTTTCTATTGTAATCAAAAATAATAGATTTGTTAACCCTTTTATCATCCTGGCTATCCACAAAGCTTGACAACATTCGTTACTTTGATACGGTATTTTTAAGAATTTCACTACTACCACATTGGATCTATGAAAAAATTATATGAATATCTTGAGTCGGCCATACAAAGATATGATGCAGTTGTTCATTTCGGGATTGGAGAATCCGGCGTGTCCCAGGGAAGAAGACGGGTTGCTGATAAAATAAAAAAAGACAAAAAGCTTAAAAGAGAAATCGTCAAGATTGAAAGAAAACTGAATCTGTCAAGAATGAAAACCTGACGCCGTTTTTTCGTAAGCTTTTATGAAACTCCCTCATGCCGCAGGGAATTTCAGGAGATGCCTTCGACCAGTTTTGCGAAGATGTTGGCGTTACTGAGAATACCGATCAATTTGGTTCCGTCGACCACGGGCAATCTTCTTACACCCACCATTCGCATCATCTGATGACAGTTTGAAATCGACAAGCCGGAATTAACAGTAATAGCAGGCTTGGTCATCACATCATCGACCAGAAGTGATAGCCCTCCGGCTGGGTCCATGACAATCGCTTCAACGACATCCTTGCGAGTAATAATGCCGAATGCATCCCCATCGCTTTCAGGTTCAATGATAAGACTCGACACGCCGAAATCGTGCATCATTTTAGTGGCCTTCAACAGTGTTACATCTTTATGGACCGTCTTGACGTCAGCCTTCATAAGATCTTTGACTCTGATTCTATCTACATCCATGTCTCTTTGCCCTCCGTATAAAACACCATATACCTTAAACCTGCATAAATAAAGTTATGTTGCAAGCTCCACAGCCTGTTGTTCTTCATTCAAAACAAACAGAGCTTTTCCTCTGATATCTTCTTTGATATAATAGGCGCACCCGCTTATAATTATGGTAGTCTCGCAATATACGGCCTTATTGACCTTCACTTCCACAGGTTCCACCTTTGTTTCAGAGATTTCTTGTGCCAGTTTTTGCCTGTATTTGGCCATCATGGTTTCTTTATGCACGACTTCACGCCTAAATTTAACCAGTTTTTCAAGTCTACGGATTATTTCTTCAGGAAGCGTTTTGCTTTTATATTTTTTAACGAATCGGGCTAAAAGCTTGTCCGTCTTAGCCTTTTTTCGCTTAAAATCCTCCAGTTGTTTTTTAGCATCAGCCAAAAGCTTTCGAGTCTTTGAATCCGTTCCGACGCTCACAGATGTTTTGACTCCGGCATCGGATCCAATTTCGTTAGCTTCCACACCCTTGGCAGCCTCAACTGAACCGCCCCTTATACGACCTTTTCCTTTAGTTACGATTATGCTGCCATTGGCTGATACAGTGCTGCGCAATATGTCATCATGGACAAATATGTCGCCATCGGCATGGACCCGGGCACTTTCAAAAAAACGGGCCGTGATATTTCCGCCGGCTTGGACTCTTCCTTCAACCGAACCGATGATCCCGCCGTTTATGTAGATGTCGGCACCTGCTTCAACAATAGCGTCTTCAACACCGCCTCCGATTTTTATTTCATCGCTGGCGCGCACTTCGAATCCCGAATGAATCCAACCTTTGATATCCAGCGACCCTTCCATAGACAGGTTGCCAATTGAATAATCCACATCACCGGGCACTTCGTACTGTTTGGAAATCCATATTTTGTTTTCCGGCGCGAAAAAAACTATGCCATCGATTTCGGATGTAAAACTAAGCCCGTCGTCTGAAACCTTAACATTGCCCGCCGGCTTGAGGTTTTTTTCACTGCCGGGTTTGGTAGGAAGGATATTGCCAAATACGTCAACCCCTTCTATCCCGGGTGTCGGCGGGATCTTGACTGCCAGCAGCATTCCCGCCTTGACGCTTTGTATGGATTGGCGTTCTTTATAATTAATGTTTCCGGAGCGCTCATCAATAATTCCCGCAATCTTTTCCGGCTGAAATTTAAGTTCGATTTGTGCGTCCTCTCCTCGCCGGGCTGCTCTCCCCTCTGCAATTACTACATCATGAACCGGCATGTTTTTTGAGGCAGCCTCGTTCAACGCCTGTTCAATGGCACTGCCATCGATACCCTGGACTATTCCGCGGCCGGCGAGTAATTTTTCAACCAACTCCATAGTAAGCATCTTGCCCGACTCCGACGGAGGATGAACAGAGAGATAGACGCTTAATTTATCCTCAGACACAATCAGCGGCTCGTTGACACACAATTGACCATTGATGTAATCTGCATAGCCTGCCAATATGCCCTCGGCAACGACAAAGGTCACGCCGTCATAGAGAACAGCAACGTTCGCACCGGGAGTTATCTGTTTGTCCTTGGGTTCGGCACCGGTCAGGGGTTTTCCGGTTATGGTGCTGCCATGCAAGGGTTTTTCCGGCAAAGTTTTTATGGCAAGCACATCGCCGGCTGAAAACAATTCCTTGATAACGGAAGATTCAGGCAGTCTGCCGTCTTGTCTTGCAGCATCGACGGTTTCGGGATCATCGCCGTTAAGACGAAATTTGAATTCTATCCGGGCATTAACACCGTCTTTAGCCGGAGCAGCCTCGGCGACCATGAGGTCCCGAAGCGATACGTCCGCCTCGATGGCCTTTACAACCGAATCTTCTTTAATACCGCTGATTACGCCTGCCTGTTCCAGCGCCGTACAGACATCTTTATATGTAAGCTTGCTGTTGTCGGCAAGTGTAGGGAATATGGACATTTTAGCCCACATCCCGGATTTGTCGACCTTGACCGGATTTTCTACCGACACTTTATTCCGGGTTAATCGCGCCGTACCATAT
This sequence comes from uncultured delta proteobacterium, assembly GCA_963706295.1. Classification (GTDB taxonomy): domain Bacteria; phylum Desulfobacterota; class Desulfobacteria; order Desulfobacterales; family UBA11574; genus UBA11574. The sequence goes on from CAVPLW010000010.1 coordinate 64,330, forward strand.
ATGGCAGCCATAATTGTATTACCGTCCTTGGTGACGGTAACATTGTCTCCGGAAGAAAAATCGACCTCATTGCCCTTTTTTGCAGGAACTTCTTCACCGAAAATGTTTCTGCCCGGCGTTCCTTTTGTGGCGGGTATTCGAACAGCGACGATCTGGCCCGGTTTGACCATCATATTGGCATTAGGATTTTTATTGACGGCATCCTGCCCGATTTTCAGATCGATTCGGGCGTCTTGGCCGCTTTTGGTAAGCTCGCCGACTGCAACCTGGATATTGTTACCCGGAGTGCCGGTATTTATAACTTCGGTAACAATATTTTTGACGACTTCCTTATTGATGCCGAAAACAATTTTGAGATCGGCGAGGGCGTGTTCAATGTCTTCAACTGTTACCGGCTTGCCCTTGCCCAAAGGCGGCGTTATTGTCCTGATGGCGGCACCCATATTATCTTCCGATACGGCAATATCGAATTGGCCGGGCATGTTCTTTATCGAAACAACATAAGTTTTTTCATCGACCGATACGACTTCGACATCGTCGGGCTGAACGCCGAGCTGCCGGGCGCCTTCAATACGAGCATTTATGTCGGTTTCCACGGAAATGGTAACAGTGGTATGCTGCATTTTTTAACGGTCCCATGTCATAATAACCTAAATTAACCATTTCAAAAATTTGAAACGCTTAGTTTAGGTATAAATTTATAAACACTATGCCCAAATCAATTTGTTTTTAACATTAATAATCCTGTGAATGCAAGTTTTAGAATTTCTAATAATATTGTTTCGTTTCAAAACCAGAGAGTTGCGGAGTCAAGAAGCGGGCGAACATCTTGACGGCCTGTTGCCCAAATCAAACATTTCTTTTATTTTCAAGCAGTTTCCCTGATACGTTTTTCTTCATTATTGACATGATTTAATATAAATGATAGAAATCATGATAAATACTGAAGATAAACAACCTTATCTTTTTCTTAATTGGAAAAGGTTTAAACAACATCATAGCGTCATACATGTTACCCAAATGGTAAATCGGTTGATGATATTTTTTTCTCATCAATTTTCACCCCAAAGGGCGAGCCGGAGGCTTTCATCTCCCCGCAATAAGCGGGATCTTCGAGCTGCGCTTGTCCGCCCCTGGCGGATTATTAAGGGCTCGCAATAGCCGAATATGGCTTCACCCTTAAGTGCCTTGTTGGAGCGAAGCGGAAATCCCGTTATCGGGGCATATGAAAGCCTCCGACTCGTGCAAGATTTAGGTGCCAACTGGTAGGATCAATCATAAAAGGAGAAAATCATGAAATTGCCGGAGTATGTAACTGTTGATGAAGTAAAACGAGTCTGCAACGAAATTGGTTTGCGTGACTGGTCCGAAATCACGGATCCAACTGTTTCAGTGGAAGAAGCATCTACGATCCTCAATATTGTGAATACCCAAGGAATGAATATTCCCCTTGAGGCTTTCCGAAAAGGTTTAGAAGTTGAGCTTGAACATGGAACAAGATTTGAGGATGCAAATGTAACAAACAACCACCCAATCCTGACAGGCAAAATCGTTATCGCCCATCTCAAAGAGACTATGGACTATTATGAAAGAATCGATGTTGCTGAAATGGAGGGAGATTTATTGAAGGCAGTTTTGTCGAAAAATTTGGAAAAAATTGAATCGAAATACAAAATGCTCATAGAGGCCCAAAAATCACTGAATCAATCGGTTGCTGACCAATTGAAGAAACGCATCTAACATGCGGCTGCACAAAGGACCGCTCCTACCTCGCGGCCTGTGAGCTGCGGCATTGGTGTTGATACAGTAGTGTGGGGTGTGAAGCGGAAAAGATTGGGATTGAATTCAGACAATCTTCATAGATTATCAGAGCTTTAGGTTTGGAATTGATTCGAACAGATGAGCCCAAACAATCATGAAAAAGAGCGTCATGTCGTAAATATCGCGTCTTACCTGAAAAGAGTGGCCAAAATCGCACCGTACAAACGGGCGGTTGTCTTTCCGGCAGGCCGGGATAGCTCCGGCCGGGTGATGTATTCTCATTTGACGTTTTTGCAGCTGGATCGGGAATCCGATTGTCTGGCGCACGGGATGGAAAACGCCGGAATCACCCGCGGAACCCGGACCATTTTAATGGTAAAACCGGGCCTGGAATTCTTTATGATTATTTTCGCCCTGTTCAAAACCGGGGCCGTTCCGGTGGTCGTGGATCCGGGAATGGGGATTCGCCGAATGGTCGAATGCTTCAAAGAAGGCCGGCCGGAAGCGTTTATCGGTATTCCATCGGCTCATGTACTCCGAACCCTTTATCCCAGATTTTTCAAAACCGTCCGGGTATGGGTAACGGTGGGAAGGCGCTGGTTTTGGAGAGGTTTTACCCTGAATCAGATCCGTCAGGTGCCCTGGAAACCCTATGTTACGGCCAAAACCCGGAGAAACGATACCGCTGCTATATTGTTTACAACCGGCAGCACAGGCCCTGCCAAGGGCGCAGTATACACTCACGGAAACTTCGACGCACAGTTGCGTCACATAAAAACCCATCTTGGACTGTCCATGGAAGAAGTCGATCTTTCCACATTTCCGCTTTTTGCGCTGTTTTGGCCGCCGTTGGGAATCACCTCCGTTATTCCGGACATGGACCCCACCAAGCCTGCCCGTGTAAATCCGAAAAAGATTATCGAGGCCATCCAGAACCAGGGCGTTACCAGCATGTTTGCTTCTCCGGCTCTCTTGAATCGCGTGGGTGAACTACGGCAAAAAGAGAAACATTATACTGCCGTCCTTGAAACGGGTCATTTCCGCCGGCGCACCGGTATTACCATCGATTATCGAACAATTTACTTCCATGCTGGGTGAAGATGCGCAGATTCATACACCTTACGGAGCTACCGAAGCGGTGCCCATTATATCCATCACCAGCAATGAAATCCTTACTGAAACCCGAAAATTCAGTGAAAAGGGCTACGGGATATGCATCGGGCGACCCATCAATGATCTAAAGATCCGCATCATAAAAATCAGTGATGATCCTATTCAGAAGTGGTCGGACGATATTCTGGTCGAAGATGGTGAGATGGGTGAGATAACGGTAGCCGGTGATCTCGTGACCCGGCAATACTTTGAAAAGCCTGAAGCCGACGCAGTGGCCAAGATCGAAGACAAAGATTCCTTTTGGCATCGGATGGGAGATGTGGGATGGAAGGATTCAAAGGGGAGGATATGGTTCTGCGGCCGAAAAAGCCATCGTGTGTTGACTAAAGAGAATACCCTTTTCACCATACCTTGTGAAGCCATCTTCAACAATCATCCACAAGTGTTTCGAAGTGCCCTTGTGGGAATCGGCACCCGCAATCAACAAAAACCGGTCATATGCATCGAACTGAAACGAAGTCGCCATCGCTTAAACAAAAAGACGATAAAAAATGAGCTTCTTGAGCTTGCCGATCAGAATGAATTGACAAAGGACATCAAAACCATATTGTTTCACAAGTCTTTTCCGGTGGACATTAGACACAACTCAAAAATTTTCCGTGAAAAACTGGCCCTATGGGCTGAAAAAAAATTACGTTAAATGAAAAATAATGAATCCATAAAAGCCAAGTCTCTCCGATCAAAGTTCTGGTCACTGGCGGCGGCGGATTTTTGGGAGGCGCCATTGTCAGACAACTGGTGGAAAGAGGCGACCGTGTCATCAGCTTATCACGGCGCTTTTATCCGGAACTTGCGTCAATGGGGGTTGAACAGATCCAGGGAGACATCAGCGATGCAACCGCTGTCGAACAGGCATGCCGGGAAGTAGATCTCGTATTTCACGTTGCGGCAAAACCCGGCGTATGGGGAGATTATTTAGCGTATTATCGAACCAATGTCATCGGGACACAAAACGTGATTGCCGCTTGTATACAGCATAATGTTTCACGGCTTGTTTATACCAGTTCCCCCAGTGTTGTTTTTGGCGGTGCCGATATGGAAGGTGTTGACGAGTCTGTTCCCTATCCTGAAAAATATCATGCCCATTACCCGAAGACAAAGGCCATGGCCGAACAGTTTGTGATAGCGGCCGGTGATGAGGGGTTGAAGACCATCATTTTGAGGCCCCACTTGATATGGGGTCCACAGGACAATCACCTGGTGCCAAGAATTATTGAAAGGGCGAATCGCCTGGTCAGGGTGGGAACCGGCAGAAATCTGGTGGACACCATCTACATCGATAACGCCGCCGATGCTCATATTCAGGCTGCTGACATATTGAAACAAAACCATAACCTTTCCGGCAGGGTTTATTTTATCAGTCAGGACGATCCCGTTCCTTTATGGGAGATGGTCAACAATATTTTAAAAACAGCCGGTCTGGCCCCTGTTCAGCGTTCGATATCCCGCAACACAGCATGGATGATTGGCGCTGTCCTTGAAATTTTCTATAAGATGTTTAAGATCAGCGGCGAACCCCGGATGACACGTTTTTTAGCCGATGAACTTTCAACAGCGCACTGGTTCGATATCAGCGCGGCAAAAAAAGACCTGGGATACGCGCCTAAAATTTCGATAGAAGAGGGGCTTTCCCGGCTTGAAAGATGGCTTCAGCATAAGCCAGAAATAGGAAAGAGAAAGGAGGAAAGAGGTTTACCCGCCTTCGGCGGCGCCAGAGGCGACCAGGGATAAAGGAAACCACGAATGAACACGAATAAACACAAATATTTTGAAAAAATAAGAAAGTAAGAAGGTGGAGAACAAGAAGATGAGAAGGCCGGCTTTTCTCAGACCCTTCAACCTTGAACCCTGAACCTTGAACCGTGATTGGAAGGAACTCATTAATCATGGAATTGACCGACCTATTACCTCTTGAAAAATGGAAGGAACTCGAAAAGGAAATCACCCGTAGATCCGGCCTTGATGCCAATATTTTTAATATCAACGGCATCAGGATTACCGATTATAAAAATTGGGCAAACAGGCTATGCCCTGCCATAAAGGCTACCGATAAAGGGCAGAGCTATATCTGTGCAGTTGCTCACATGAACCTTTCAGCTCAGGCAAAACAAACCCAAAAGAGTCTGGTGGAAGAATGTGATGCAGGACTGGTCAAGATCATTGTTCCAATTTTTATGAAGGATGAGTTTTTGGGGGCAGTCGGCGCCTGCGGATTCTTGCTTGATGATGGCGAAGTCGACCCTTTTTTGGTGAATATGACCACCGGGATCGATGAAGAAGACATTGAGAGACTTTCAGCTGATATCGAAACAATTTCAACTGAAAAAGCCAGAACTATCGTATCCTACATAGAGGAAGAAATCAGTAAGATTATCAGTAAATTTGAGAAAAAATGAAAAAGGCATCTCATTTTTGTTTCAATGAGATGCCTTTGATTACATTATTTTTAAAACAACTAAGCTTTCTTGACGTTTTTGGCTGCGGGTCCTCGATCGCTCTGTTCTACGTCAAACGTTACTCTTTCGCCTTCGGCAAGGGTCTTGAATCCATCCATATCGAGGGACGAATAATGGACAAAAATGTCTGTTCCGTCTTCCTGCTCTATGAATCCAAATCCCTTTTTGTCACTAAACCACTTTACGATACCATCTGCCATAACTCTGACCTCCTTCTGAATCCTTTCAATTTTGACCTAAGCTTCAGGTCGTCACGCCAGCAAAAGGGAAAGATCCTTTAGAGCGAAATCGACCCGCAAAACCAACATGTCCCCTATACTAAAAAACAATCAAATATCCTCATCTCAAAGGAAAAACCAAATGTCAAGGCAAAATAGATTTTGGAACGATTTTAGATAGAAATCCCTTAAAAATCAATGGAAATGACTTATAAAGATGATAGGATGAGCAGGAATCAAAGGGTACTGTCAGATGTATCTTCCTGTTCGTATGTCAGTTGAGGGGGACGATCATCGATCTTGTTGTATTCCAACTGGAGGCGATATTTGTCGATTTCAGCCTGACGGTCTATTGCCTTTTTGGCTAAAAGATATCTTAAATAAATTATCCATATAAACAGGCCCAGAAAAACAATGCCCACAGTCAAAAAAATCCATTTATATCGCATTATTGTTTCGGTACCTGTCCGCCCAATATAGACGATTAAATTGGGAATAACCCAGTATAAAAAGACGGCAAGGAAAATAAAAAACCCTATTATAAAAATGTTAAACCTGCTGATTGCAGCGATGATCTTTTCGAATCGGTATTCATATTCCGTTCTTTTTAAATCCGTTTCATATATGATTTTTTCTTCCTTTAAAAAAAGGGACTGATATGCACGCACAAAAAAAGCAAACAAAAGAAAGGCAGCAACAGGTATCCCTACAGCCGATGCAAACCATGCTCTGAACGGGAAAGGGAGTTCCTTGGTTACAAGTTTGACCTGGTATTGTTCAAAGGGACCGAATGTTTTTTCAAAATAGTATTTATTGAACTCGCTGAGATTTTTACCGTCTGTCTCATGTATGACACTTCCGTTGGCATCCATCACCTGCAGCCAGGATTTTCGGCCGGACTTCATGGCTGCGAGCGCAAAAATCTCGAGTTCAATCAAAAAAAGAACGACTGAAATAATGATGAAAAGCGTCTTGTTTTCTCTCATGAAAGACGTTACGTTTTTTTTTTGTGACATCCTGTTTTCCCGACACGCTTTTTAAAAAAGGTCATCCACTTATTTATCACAACGATGAAGCCATATACAAGTTTAAACCAGAAACTTGCAGGTCAAATTTTGAAGTGAGGATCTCAATATCGGCAAAATGGCCGTGGACGTCCGGCCTTCCCTTGATAAGCTTGAAGAATTAACCACTTTTTACCTGAATTTTGAACGAGCTGGAGGCTTTCATAAGCAAGGCATGCAAGATTCAGATTTTATTCGGTGGGACTGAACATGGTTGCTATTTCTGGAGAGACTTCTGAAGAAACAGGATAAGAGTTTGAAGAGATCTAAAGCCCGTCCTGGTGAAACCGGACGTTCTTTTTTGCCAAGAACGCATTATTTGCTGTATTTGAGATACGTTGCAGATATCTATTTTCACAAATAAAGAGATACGATAATGATATCTCGAAAATGATCCCCCTCTGACACGAAATCCAATGAATGATAGATATTAAATTCAAATTGTAAATTTCAATTCAAGATTGTGTTTCATTGTTTCTTTTTTTCCTGCCATGGATATGTAACCCGGGAATGGAATGTGGCCTCTATGGAGTGGGTCAGTGTCTCAACAATCTTTGCTATATCGCTCGTAGATACATTGCATTCGTCGAGTTGACCATCAGCAATTCGTTTTACAATATTGAGGAGAATCATTTTTTCGATTTGTTCTTGTGTCGGCGTCTCCATGGATCTAAAAGTGGCCTCAACCGAATCCACTATCATTAATATTGCGGCTTCAAGGCTTTGAGGCTTTGGTCCCGGATACCGGAAATCCGTTTTGCGGGGCTTGGACTTGTTATTTGCCTTGATGGCCTTGTTGTAAAAAAATTCAACAAACAGCGTCCCATGATGCTGCTTGATAAGGTCCAAAATAACTTCGGGGAGTCCATTCTTCCTTCCGATCTTTTCACCATTTTTTACATGATCGATAATGAGTCGGGCACTCTCTAACGGGTCCAATTTATCATGAGGATTTTCGCCACTTGATTGGTTTTCAGAAAAAAACATGGGATCTGTCATTTTTCCTATATCATGGTAGTAAGCAGCTGTTCTCAAAAGGAGGGTATTTGCCCCAACAGCCTCTCCTGCCGCTTGAGCAAGGGATGCCATTGTCATGCTATGTTGATAAGTTGCCGGGATTTTAGAAAAGAGGTCTTTTAGAAGGGGATGTTGGAGGTCTGAGTACTTTGCGAGTTTAAAGTTGGAGGTGGCATAACGGCCCGCTTCCAATATCGGCAATAGGCATAATGCAATGGGTCCTGATAGAATGCCGCCAGTAAATGCCAAGCCCAGACTAACGGACAAACGCTTGTCAAAAACCATAGCCTTTAAATACATCCAAATTTCGTTCGATTTGCCCAAAAGAGGAGTGATGTCTTGCCACTTTAAAGAAAACGTAAAAAGCACACCCACATTGATAATTCCAACGACGAGTGAAGGGAGTAAAATATGGGAGCGTTTATTAATCTTGGAAGAGAATAAAATAGCAGCAAAACCGGAGAAAGCAAAGAAAAGGAATACCTGAAAGGAAAGGGCTGAAAATAGTGTCAGCAATATCGCACCAATTACTGTCGTCCAGGTGGCGGCAACTCTTCCATGGTTTAAAAGGATAATTATGAATGGAGCCAGAGCGAAAGGGATGAAATACAACGGAAAAGGAGTGAACAAGAGGCAAGACTTAAAAAGAAAAACGCTGATGATCAATAGAGAGAGGAGGGGACGGAAATGGATTGTTTTCCGCTGTCCGGAACCCAAAATTTTCAAAATAAACAAATCATTGAATACGACTATTAGCAGTGTTACAATAAATACAAAGGGAATTATGTTATAAAGATTTTTGTTGGCAAACTCCAAATGAGATACTATCAGCAATAGATCCTCTTCATCGAGCACTTTGCGAAACGGTACGAGGACATCCCCTGGTTGGTACTGAATAACTTTGGAGGGATAACGCCTGACAATCTCTTCGATCCTTCTGTTGTTTTCGTCTTGGTCATATTTCAGGGTCGGCAGAAAAGCGGATTGTAATATTTCTATAACAGGATCCAAGACGCCTTTATCTACTTGCCAAAACAGTTTGGTGGCTTTGTCCTGTAGCATGAGACGAGCCTGTTTTAGGGTAAGGATTTCATCCGTTGGATGGGCCACAATTCCCTTTGGTTTAGGATAGAGCACCTCAACTGTAATTTTGCCGCTAAATGGCTTCGGGTCTTCTACAATGATATTTTGCATGATGCTTTTTTCGATGGTCAGGATGCCGTTCAAAAGGTTTGCCATATTGGGGTAGTGAAGAAATTTGCCTGATTGATCCAGGCCGAGCTTCAACCCGAAGGCTTCATGAAAATAATCTACCAGTTCACGCCCTGTAAAAGGTTTTTGTTCTTGAAGAAATGAGATCTCCTTTATAAGCTCCTCCATTCTTAATCTTACTTTTTTGGCATTACTTGGAAGATAGGTATACAAAGGGATATACCGGGAAAGAGCTATATCGCGTCTGCCGCCAAGAGCCTTGTCTTGGTCAAAAGTAAAAAACCCTTGGGACCGAACAGTGAAAGGGGCAGCCTTGTCCAGTTTAGGTGGAACGGCAGTGAAATAAACATACTCGACATAGGATGCAAGTATGGTTGCGATCATAAGTATAATGTTAAGAAACAGTCTCATGTCGGTTTTGTTATAGGTTTAAAATTGAATCTCCCGCTGCTTGCCGAAACGTAGTGTAGATCCCGTCTCTCGGGGCTGCGGAGATAGAAAATTTAGCCCGCCGCCGGCGAGCAAACCTTTCGAAAATTAAAGCGGCATAGCCGATATCGATAAAAATTACCATATAAATATCAGAAATAATCCATTCAGTCAACCCGCCGAATTTGTATGATTATACAAAATTTAAAAGAGGTTACGTACTTTTTACAATACGTACTGGAGGTTGGATTTAACCAACCTTTGGTTCGATCATTCATTTTGATGAAACCAATATTGATTTATTATGGTTTTATTTGTCGTTTTCAGGCGTGCATTCACGTGTCTCCCACCAATCTTCGCCATAATTTATAAACAGCTGTTCGCCGGCAGAGACATCTTTTATTGTATGGAAAACGATCAGGTCCCGCTCCGCATCGTGCCAGTATTCGGTATTGTGTTCATCAGAGTGATTAAAAATACTTCCACATCCCAGCGGAAGCGAGTAGCATTCGGACGATTCTTGTGAATCCTCCTCCTCCGCCATATTATAGACGTAGTTGTCTATAATACCCGAGCAGTCTTCCTTTCTAATACGCAAGTGATAGCATTCTTCCAGTGTTGTATCGGCCGGAATATGTTCGATTGCGAAAACGCCGTGGCCGAATTTACAGGGCGCCACAACCAGATCGGGGTGCCTAAATAATGGTTGAGATAAGTGTTTGTTCATGTTTCCTTTCCGGTGCTTCATCGTGATTACTATTTGACTAACCGACATGCCGGAAATCATTGTCCAATTTTCTCATACCTTCGACTTTTATCCCATTGATACAGGAGTGGTCAATAAAAATAGAATCTATTTCAGTTGTTGGCCGATGAGCTTTTCACTATCAGATTTGCATCTATATATACAATATTATTGAAAATATATAATGTAAATACCATATAAGAGGATTTTGTAAAAATAGCCAAGGAGCGCGGGCGTAAGTCTGTGGATGTTGAACGATATATCATCTTCGTCCATTGGCAAATCAATAAAAGAATGATAAAAGGCTTAATGTTTAGATTCCTGCGGTGGTTGTTGTGCTAAATTGATATCCATTCTTATCTGATAATGCACAAAAATTCAAAAAAAACGAACAAAGATTTTTAAAAAGTAATAATGAATTCATATCAAAAAGAACAGGCGGAAACGCTGAATATGGTATATTGTCACCTAAAGACGATTTCCGTACAGGAAAGACAGCGACTTTTATCGCAAATTTCTGACTATCTGCTGTTTCGTGATGCAGTGGACGCATTTCTTGGTGAGCATTTTGAAAACATCTGCACCCAAAAGTGTTATCAAAGCAAAATAAGTGCCTGCTGTTCCCGTGAAGGCATCATTACGTTTTTCGGAGACATGGTGGTGAACGTACTGGTATCGAATGAAACGGAAATCAAAGCGTTGGCGAGGGTGCTTAAAAAGCCCAATGATGGATTTAAATGCATTTATCTGCTGGGTGGTCATGGGTGCATGTGGCGAATCAAGCCTATCATCTGTGAGATGTTTCTTTGTGATCCGGCTAAAGAATCGGTATTCAAAGAAAAACCTTTGACGAATAAATTATGGCTGGAATTGAAGCAGCACGAGAAACATTACCGGTGGCCTGACCGACCGGTTCTTTTTGATGATCTTGAAAAATATTTTATGGCCGCAGGATATTCTTCCCCGCTCATGTATCTTCATAACAGCCCCGGACTTTTGCGCGTGAAAGAACTGGCCAAGAAAAGCAATCAAGAATAATCGTCAAACAGCGTTTTTAGATGCTGGTTTTAACCCATCCCGGCATTGGAGATGATTTTTTTTCGTTAACGCAATTTTTTTTAAAAAAAGTGTTGCAATTTATAAAAATATATGTTTAGTAAAATAAACATCTTGATTTCAGCCTTTATTGTCAGGGGATGAATATGCCTGCTTATCAATTTGAATCCTTTTTACAACGGGTTTTTGAAGCCACCGGGATCGCTTCGCAAACTGAATTGGCGTCTGCTTTGAATATCAACCGATCAGCGATCACGCAAGCCCGGAAAAAGGATTCCATACCGGACAAATGGATATTGAAGCTGTATCGAACCTTCGGTTTAAGCCCTGACTGGATTGAAACCGGCTATGGTCCGACCTTTCTGAAGCAATCTGATCCAAACGACTCTCTTTTTAAAAATGTTCCAAAGGTTAAAGCCCGGTTGAGTGCGGGAGGCGGTTCTTTTGAAGTCGGATCTGAAATAAAAGGATATTACGGCTTCCGAAAGGACTGGCTGACAACCAAGGGAAGCGTAAACAAGATGGTCTTAATGGATATTTTTGGCAATAGCATGGAACCTGAAATAAAGGATGGAGATACCGCACTTATCGATGAATCTCAAAAGGACATTTTAGCGGGTGCCATATATGCTGTTGGTATTGATGATACAATAATGGTCAAAAGGCTGGAAAAACATCCCAACAAACTGGTTTTACACAGTGATAACAAAGAATATTCTCCGATTTATCTTCAGGGCAGTGAAATAAACAGCATCCGTATTATTGGTAAAGTCATCTGGACTTGCAGGGAATTCAGGTAATTTTTTTTGCCGTTGATGTTTATATAAATAAACTAAAGGTTATGAATATAAACATCGGGGCCTTAGAAAGGAGAATAACAATGACGCTGCAAAACTATTATTCGGATTACCATGAAAGCTATGAATATCATGGAAATACAGCAATTGAAGTCACTCGGGAAAAAGACGGAATGACAATTAAGCGGGATTGGATATTTTTCGATTCAGTTCAAGAAGCTCAGGATTTTTTTTATGAAAACCATTAGACGGAGGATACCATGTTCGATAGAATTATTGATGGTTTGTTGGATTTTGTTTTTATGGTTATGATTTTAATACTGTCAATATTGGGAACGTTGGTTGTGGGCATGTAAACGTCTCGTAAATTGTACAATTAGTTGAAATAAAAGCTTTTTTAATAGCTTCTGGTTTACGCTACTTCCATGGAATGATGGAATACTGGAATACTGGAAGGTTGGTTTTTAAAAGGATTTTATCCAATTTAAATTTTATCTTCTACACAAATTATACCATTAACCCAACATTACATTATCCCGGAACCCATTACTCCATTATTCCAACATTCCAGCATTCCAATTGGGGCGAAGCCCCTAACTTGTTGTGATGTTCTCTGGCAGGCTCGATCGTATTTTCAACAGGAATAAGACCCATGTTCAATGCCAATTAATTGTTATTTGTCAACCGGATTTCCACTTTATCTTTCAGATAATTTTTTACAGCCGCTATGGGCACTTCTTTTCTGTGAAAGATTCCGGCCGCCAATGCGGATTCTGCTTTTGTTTTTGTAAACACATCATAAAAATGCTCCACACATCCAGCACCGCTGGATGCAATGACCGGAATGGTTACGGCGTTTTTGACCGCATTTACAAGCTCAATATCATAACCCGAATTCGTACCGTCTTTATCGATACAGTTTAACAGTATTTCACCGGCTCCCAGCTTTTCACACACCTGTGCAAGGGTGACGGCATCCAGATTCCTGCCCTCTCTACCTCCTTTGATGGTACACTGATACCAGCAATACCCTTCTCCATCGGGTCCCTTGATATCTGTCTTAATCACATGATGGCCGACGTTATCCGGTGACGATAGATAAACTCTTCGGGGGTCGATGGATACAACGACGGCCTGGGCACCATAGACTTCGGATATTTGTTCGATGGAACTTTTGCCGGTCATTTTGCCTGTTTTTAGATAATCTTCAGCAATTAAGACCGCATCACTTCCAATGGAAATCTTGTCTGCGCCTGACCGAAAATAGGCTGAAGCAACCTCCAGAGCGGTATATGTCCTTCCCTTTTGATCGGTATAATCTCGAATACCACCACCGATGGTTAATGGAACAAAGACGTGTTCGGACGTCCGTTTTAATACCGATAACATGGGGATGTCTTCCAAAGGGAAATCCCTGAACCCTGTAATGTTCAGAAAAGTAATCTCGTCGGCCCCTTCTCTGTAATGCCTTTCGGCAAGTTCAACCGGCTTGCCGAGGTTTCTGACATCGCCGTTTTCTCTGACATCGTATTGATCACCTTTTGTCACCACCAGATCCCCCTGGTCGTTGGATCGGACATCCAGGCAGGCGATGATCCTTTTGGCCAGCCGGGTTTTATGGGAAACATAACTCAATGCTATTTGTTCACGGGGAGATTGGATAAAATTTTTTAGCAGTTTTATCCCTACATCTCCACTCTTTTCCGGATGGAACTGTGTTGCCGTAATGCTTCCTGTTTGAATACTACTCACGAATTCCACACCATAGTTGGTGGTGGTCAAAACAACGGCATTGTCTTCGGGTTCAACGTAGAATGAATGCACAAAATAAAATTTTTCATCACCCCGCAGCCCGTTAAAGGTCTGACTCGGTTTTTTTATGTTGACGCCATTCCATCCAATATGTGGAACCGAAAGATCGATGTCGAATTTTTTAACCTGTCCTGAGAAAAAGCCCAAACCACTTGTATCCGGGGCTTCTTCACTTTTTTCAAACAGAGCATGCAATCCCAAACATATGCCAAAGAACGGCCTGCCGGAGCGCAGGTAATCTTTTAACGGATCCACATATTGTTTTTGATACAGGATCCTCATCATACTCCCGAAATTACCGACACCGGGAAAAACCAATTTTTCAGCAGACAAAATATCATCCACATCCGAGACAACTTTAATATTTTCTCCAATACGTTCAATGGCATTGATGACGCTTCGAACATTGCCGGCGCCGTAATCTAATAGCGTGATCATGGGTGGTTCCTATCTTTTTTTTGAATCGGCCAGGAAATCTATCCTATTTCAGCTTAAAATAACTGTGCCCAATGATCAAGCATCATTTTAACCTCAATTGAGGTGAAAGCAAAACAATGTGTCTATGTTTGAAACGAAAAATGCCAACAACACATGGTGAAAACTAAAAAAAATAATTATAACGGAAACACCGGACAATCACAACTTTGTTTAAGCCGATCCCTCAAGCATTTCCATAAACTTCTGCTGCATTTTTTGGGTAACCTGTATCCGGTCATGTCCTTCAATCAGCCGTTGTCTCAGAAGTTTCCCTGCATCCACCGCAGCTTTCATCGCTTCCGGCTGTTTGGTTACGTTGGGAATCATTTCCTCGGTGATTTTTACGCCTTCTCCGTAGAGCATATATGGCACACCCACCTTGCAGGTTTCGCCGTAGCCGCAGGAGAAACAGGACGCAGCCCCCTGGCCGGTGACCTTGGCCACGGTTTCGATAAAGTTATACGTGAAAAACTTTTCGATCTCATCCGCGGGAAACTGACCGGAGGTACCGCCGACACCCACGGCAACCCCCAGTTTGCCCCAGAGGGTATCGCCTTCCTGGTGCCGAAATTGAAACCAGCGTTCCAAAAATGCATGGGTGATGGCGTTCAGGGTCGAATAGTAATTGGGGGCGCCTATCACATAGGCATCCGCTTTAACCACTTTGACACGCAGTTCGGTCAAATCGTCTTCTACTTTACATATATTGTCTTTTACGCATCCCAGACACGCAATGCATCCGGATATTTTTTTCCCCTTTAAAGAAATCAATTCATATTCACATCCGGTATTTTCAAGTACGGTTTGAACCAGCGTATACACACCGGATTGTTTTTCCTTGCGTGTGCTTCCGGCTATTCCGAGTATTTTCACGACTTCCTCCTGTGAATAGAATTTTGAAAGTGTAAATTATGTCAGAAACAGATTCTGCTGTCAATTGTGCTATCCGTGTAATTGTTTTTTTAAAGCCGCATAAATTTTTTCATAAGTGGGCGCAGATAAACCATGCTTCTCGGCTTCACGGACAATATAACCGGTAAACGTCTCCAGTTCAGTCTTGTTTCCTTTTTCGAAATCCATCTGCATTGAGGTTTTGATTTCAGGGGGAAAGGTGCTGACTTTCGCGATGATGTCTTTTCTGATATTTTTCGGAAGGGAAATCCCCTTTGCTTCGGAGACACGAAATACTTCTGTAAGAAGATCATCCAACAGCTCTTTTCCTTTTTCACTATCGATAACGCCACGCATTGTCTTATCCAGAAAAGTGGTTGCAGTGGCAAATGCAGAGATGAGAACGTACTTTTCCCATACAATATGTTTAATATCTGTTCGGTATTGGGCATCTATATTTGCTTCTTTTAAAATATTTTCTATATTGTTTGCTTCTGTTTTATCATCAGTTTCATTTCCAAAGAACAGTTTGTTTAGCGAACCTGCCTGTTGAACCACACCGGGACTGACGATATGCGCGCCGATGTATACACATCCGTTAAATATTTTTCCTTTATTCAGAACAGCACTCAGCCGGTCGGCATTGTCCACGCCGTTGAGCAAAGAGATAACGACGGTATTCTCACCGATGGAAGGCGAAAGCATTTTGGCGCTTTCTTCGAGACCATAGGCTTTCACACAAAAAATGACACAATCAAATATTCCGCAGCCGGATGGTGTGTCAATGGCCAAATCGGGCCTGACGGTAAACGTCTCTTTTGCTGTTATAAGGTTCAATCCGTTTTTCTTTATTTGTTCGAGATGATCTCCCCGGGCGATGAATACGATCTCGACATTCTCATCGTCTGAATACCGTTTTGCCAACAGTCCGCCATAGTATCCACCCACACCGCCGATTCCAACGATAGCTATTTTCATCTGTTTATTTCTCCTAATATATATTTAACGGCGTCTTTTTTCTTCAAATAGCTTCAGGTTTGTCTTGAGAATAGTTCCCTGCGTCAGATCGTTCATGACCCGAAAGCGTTCAGGTTATCTCAGTTTGATCGTTTCAAGGTATTCCTTAACTTGGCCGGTGGTTGAAAGGAACATTTTTGAGCCGGTCATAAATGTGGAGATATCCTCTTCATTCCCGCAGGTTCTGGCAAACTCCGGGCCGATGACGGTGGAAGGCTCCGGTGCCTCTGGTTTTTGGGCCATGGCATCCACATACATGTCGAGCCGTTCCTTTAAAATTTGAAAATAATCGATATCTTGACCGATCATAAGTTCGGTTGTTGTTGACAGATGCTGTGAAAATTCATAAATCGCCATCCAGAAAAGCTCTAAAAGCGGGTTCTTATGGGGCTTGTTTTCCAGATAATACGATATACTCCACCCTACACTGATAATCTTTAATATCTGAAGTTCGTATTCAACCCTGCTGCGCTCGATGTTTGCCTCTTTTGGGAGCCGTTCCATCAGCCATTTGATATCTTCCCGGTCAATGGCGAAATTGAGCAGATCATCTCGGACTTTTTCAATTTCTGTTTTTTTCTTTTCTGAATGTTCCATGGATTACCTAACCTGGTTCCGGGTTATCAGGGGATGTCGTCTACTCGACGGAGATGATGATTTTTCTGTTTTTTTTGTGTTCCTCGATCTCGGCAAGGGTTCCCAATGGTTCTTCGGTTTTTGAGATTTCAATGATTTGATCAAGGTCGATACCCAAATCGTCAAGGACCTTTACGGCTTTGCGCGGTACCAATTTTGATGCCACTTTAATGACCGAAAGGGGAACCGTCATGGTTGTGTTCGGTGCGGTATCATTGTCTTTAAAAATCCTTATTTTCAGCTTTAGCATGAACGATTTCCTTATTCACGAGTTTTATCCGCCTTTGGCGTGATCTTTCCGCAAAAATTTAATTATACCTGAAGCGGTAATGTTTTTAAAAGGCTAAAGTGTTACCCTTTTTTTAAGTTCAATTCAAAAAAAGTTGCGCCTTCAAGGGGATTGAACCGATACGGCGTTATCTGTTTGAACCCCAGGGCGTTGTATAACATATTTGCATGTCTCATTGAAGGGATCGTATCGAGTCTCATATAATCATACCCCATATCTCTGGCGGTTTTGATGACAACTTCAGCCAGTAATTTTCCGACCTTTTGTCCTCTGAAATACGGCTTTACGTAAAGACGCTTCATTTCACAAATACCTTGTCCTAAATCTCGAAGGGCCACACAGCCGATGAGCTGATTTGCATCCAGCGCAATATATAAACAGCCTTTAGGGAAAGCGTATTGTCCAGGAAAATTCTCCATCTCTTGATCAAAATCCTGAAAGCCCAAATCAAATTCCAGCGATTGGGCATATTCCCGAATTAATTCCTTTGTTTTTTCAACAAATTCTTTTGTATTTGCTTCAACAATTTTTATCATGATTAGGTGAAAACTAAGAACTTCAGGCAGGGTTGTCAACTACATTCAGTGCCGGGTTGAATGACGCTATTTATAGGCAATGCCTTTAAAGAATGTATAACAAAAAGTCCCGTCTGATTCTGTCGTTCGATACAGGTCATTAATTCCCTTTTCCCATGAGGCTTCGTCAATCATGCCGGAACCCAGAGACTGATCTCGGACACCCTCCACCATAGCAATGAAGGTGTTTTTTGTAAAACCTTCAACATAATCCGGCGAGTTCGAGTCAACGTATACCATCCGTGGAGAAACAGCGATATTTTTAAACCCTGCTTGGGTCATTAGCGGAAAAAGTTGGCGACCGACAAGAGAATTAGCGCCTCCTTTGGCCTGTAGATCAATCAGACACTGTATCGTCTGCCATGCTTCCTTGCTGTCCGGATGAAAAAAAGTAGAACCGTGGTCTCCTTCAATTACCGTTATTGTTCCATTATTTTTCAATTTTGCTTTTAGATGAAATAATGCCCCTATCGGGTTTTTTAGATGTTCCAGCACAAAACAGACAAATATGTGATCAAAACTGCTGTCTAAAAAAGGCAAATCGAAGATGTCGGCATTAAGAAAAGCTGCATTCTCATATCCTGATGATTCTATTCGAGCTTTTGCAGTATTAAGAGACGTTTCTGTTATATCCATACATGTAAAGCATGTTTCAGGACTATGGGTTACCAAAGAGATCGTTTGAGCGCCAACGCCGCACCCGACCTCTAATACGGAAGCCCCGGGTGGATACCTTGTGTCTTTATGCAGCAGTTCCGTCAGGGTGGTCGCCTGATCAACAAGTCTTTCATTCTCTCTTTCTGAATATCCATGAACATATTTATGTGAACAAGCTTTCATTGGTTTTCCTTTGTGAGCCTTTATCGTTTTATTCAAGACCGCAAGACCGGCGCTACTCGGCCACAAACATACCGCTGTATTGTATTTCGTCGATTAAGGTTTGACAAGAAAAAGCTGCGGTAATTAGCAAAAGAAGGGCTTTTAGTGGAGTAGTATCCTGTTTTTTGTTGATCACATCATCGGGAATTCGTAAAAGCCAACTTTCAGTGATTCAACGGAGCTGTATAATAGAGGTTTTCAAGCTATTGTGTGGTTATAAAAAGAGGGGTGTTGAATCCAGAGGTGTTTGGCGTTTGTGCCTGGGCAACCAGGAAATATAGCTGGGTACTGAAATGGCCGACATTATACCGAGGAGGCTCAGGACAACGGTAACTTCAGTTAACGTAAAACCTTTTCTATTTTTAAGTATCTTTCAAAAACAAAAAGATCTTTTTTTAACCATCAAGAATCTCCCAAGAACAAGGCGATCTTTGTTTTTCCGCCGTTAGTCGGCGTATACAGATCAATCATTAAGCCTTCACTGCCTTTAAAAAGCGCTAAGAATGCGATACCTTCCGGGTCATTTATATGCGACGGCTCAAATCCTCGTTCAATCCGAATATACCAACCTGTCCGGGCCATATGATTTTTATAATATTCCAAAACTTTTTCCCCGGAATCAATGGTTTCGAGCTCGGCATAGCACCCGCCATTCAGCCGCATGATGTTCACAATTTTAGAGTTTGGATAGCGGGATACCTTGCCATTGAAATTGTATGGCATTCTATCCATGCATCCTGAAATAATGCACGCAAATGCCATCAACAGCAGAGATGACACGAAAGTCTTGGATTTCATAAGCCGTCCTTTTATATTAATATCGGAACTTTTTCGGTAAAGTTTACGCAAAAATTGTGCAAAATAATGGGAAAGCTATAAAAAGGTAAGATATCGATGGGTTAGCTTGGATGGACACATCGCAGATTCAAGAGCTTGCGACAATATTCGGGAATTTTAGTGCCTTTTTCGGCAGTTTTTACCTGTATAATTCATCGTTTAGCACTCATATTTATTATGTAAACCCATTGAATGGTTATACATCTAAAAAAGTGTCGCAGTTTAAAACCCTTCCGGCTCACTCGCTATAGCAGGGTTTTACAAGCTCAACTTGCATCTTTATAAAAAATCGGCAATCATTTAGTTTAGCACATTATTTCTTGATATTTAAACCTATAAATCGTAGTTAGTGTCCATCCATAAATTTATATTGGGCACAAATTAAGTTTCCAAAATATAACACATGCATCGGTCTATGAAGAATCATGTAAATAGGTTCATATTGACCATCATTCTATTGCTGGTCGCATCTTGCGCTCCGTTCAAGCCCCAGGAAAGGCAGTCACCGGAAGGTGAATTGCCGCACTCTTTTTCGCTTTATACGGCAGAATCCGAACCAGAAGTACGGTGGTGGGAAGAATTTAATGATCCTGATCTCAACGTGCTTGTCACTGAAGGGCTCTCCGACAACTTAACTCTGAAAGAGGCCTGGTTCCGACTCGTTCAAACCAGAGCTTTGGCCGTTCAGGCCGGTGCCGCACTTTATCCGGATCTGACAGGAACCGCCGAAGCTTATTATGCGCGTCAGCGGTCAGACAACGGTTCCCGGAAAACCATATCGAATGAAGACTATTCCCTGGGAGTTATCAGCAGCTACGAACTGGATCTCTGGGGACGTATTCGGGCCGGGCGAGAATCCGCCCTGCTGGAGGTGACCGCCGCCCGGGAAGACTTAAACACGGCGGCAATGACCCTGGCGGCTGAAGTGACCAATCGCTGGGTTAACATTATATCTCAGCGGATGCAAAAACGGCTTCTGGAACGTCAGCTTAAAACCAACTTGACATTACTGGAGCTCATTGAACTCAGGTTTCGAATGTCTATGGTATCGGCGCTCGATGTTTATCAACAAAAACAAGTTGTTGAAGACATTATGGCTGAAATCCCGCTGGTTGAGGCCGAGGAACAGGTGCTGATGCATGAACTGGCTCTTTTGCTGGGAAAGCCTCCGGGAACATCATTAAAGATCAGCCGGGAAGACTTGCCGGAACCGGCCGAAATTCCGGCAACCGGACTGCCGGCCGATCTTCTTTCATCACGTCCGGATTTGCGAAGGGCTGGAATGCGTTTGCAGGCTGCGGACTGGCAAGTGGCAGCCGCCCGGGCAAATCGCTTGCCGGCAATTAGCCTGACTGCCGGGGCCCAATATGGGAAAGGCGATATGGATGTGCTTTTTGACAATTGGCTGCTCAGCCTGGCGGGCAATTTGACTGCACCAATATTCGATGGGGGGCGACGGGCTGCAGAAGTGGACCGCAGACAGGCTCTCGCGGATGAAAATTTGTCTGCATACCGGCAAGCGGTTTTAACGGCCATCAAAGAAGTTGAAGATGCGCTGGTCAGCGAGGTCAAGCAGCGACAACACATCAGGGCCCTCAAAAATGTGCTGGTTACTGCCCGTAAGGCATTAGAGCAGGCAGGGATTCGATATCGTAACGGGCTTACCGATTACCTGCCGGTGCTGACCCAATTGTTAGCGGTTCAGGGACTTGAAAGGAACTTAATTCGACAGCGGGCGAATCTGCTTAATGCACGCGTCAGCCTCTATCGATCACTGGGCGGAACATGGACGGACTCGCTAACCCCTTGAAGATGAGAGGATTATTAATTGACTCAAGTGAAACGAGAAGCCCTCATCCGGAACTTTAGGCATTTTAGATCACTTTAGGCACTTCACACTCAATGAATTTAGATAATTTTTTGCCACAAAAAGCACAAAATTTATAGTTAAGAAACTAATCAGACAGGAATGAAAATGGGAGATAATAAGCAAAACAATATGTTGCCGGAGAAACAGCCGAACTCTGCCAGAAGTCCACGACCCATCATCAGAATTGTCCTATCGCTTGTTATACTTGCTGTCGGTATAGCTACGGCATCTTACTTAAAAAACAGTGCACCCCGAACCAAAAAGCAACCGCCGGTTAAGCTGAGTCCGACGGTTCAGATCCAAAAGGTAAAACCTTCCAGCTTTCAGATTATCGTAACGGCCATGGGAACTGTTATTCCTGCCCGGGAAGTGGTGCTAAAATCCCGTGTCTCCGGAGAAATTGTAGAGATTCATCCTGAATTCACGGAAGGCGGGTTTTTAAAAAAGGACATGAAAATACTCCAGATCGATCCTCAAGATTACGAGCTGGCTCTGGCTCGAAAGCGAAGTACGGTGACCGATGCCGAGTATGCCCTGAAACTGGAGTTGGGGCATCAAACAGTGGCCAAGCGAGAATGGGAGCTTTTAAACCAGGGCAAACCGGCGCAGGATATGGAAAAGGAACTGGCGCTTCGCCAGCCCCACCTAAACAAGGTCAGGGCGGATCTATCGGCAGCAGAGGCCGAACTAAAAGCGGCAATGCTTGATCTTGAGCGAACCCGTATCACGGTACCCTTCAATACCATGGTGCGCTCAAAGTCAGTGGATCGCGGCTCCCAGGTAACACCCCAGGAACCGCTGGCCGAACTGGTGGGCACCGATGCCTACAGAATCCAGGCATCCTTACCGGTGGATCGCCTCGAATGGATTGATGTTCCGGTTCAAACCGGCGATCCCGGTTCCAAAGCCCGAATCATTTATGGCCAGGGTCATGAATGCAGCGGGACGGTTATCCGGTTGATGGGGGATCTGGCAACCGAAGGGCGCATGGCCCGGATCCTGGTGGAGGTTGCTGATCCGCTTGGCTTGAAAGCTTCCAATAAGGATCGCGCACCCCTTTTAATCGGCGAGTACGTCAGGGTAAAAATATTAGGCCGCAAACTTGACAACGTATTTCAAATTCCGCGTACGGCCTTTAAAGATAATTCAAGTATCTGGATCGCCGGTGAAAACCAAACATTGGAAATTCGAAAGGTACGTCCGGTCTGGCGTGACGCAGACGTCGTCCTGCTGCAAGACGGCCTGAAACCCGGAGAACAGTTGATCGTTTCGGATTTGCCTGCACCGGTACAAGGTATGTCGGTGCGTGTCGAACCATTGAAATCTGAAGTCGAGAACGACCAACCTGTGAGGGAAAACGCCGCAAAGGATAAGAACTCTTAATATGAACAGCCTGCTGCATGATGATTCCGAAAAAAAGGGAGTGATCACCTGGATGGCCGGTCATTCAGTGACGGCCAACCTTCTCATGCTGGTGCTCCTGGTGGGAGGATTTTTTTTGGGCTTTCGCATCAAAAAGGAAGTCTTTCCTTACTTTGAACTGGATCAGGTCCAAATCACCGTTCCCTATCCCGGTGCCAGCCCTCAGGAAGTGGAGAGGGGTATCATTTTGGCCATAGAGGAAGCCGTACAAGGGTTGGAAGGTGTCAATGAAGTCCGGGCATCAGCCAGAGAAGGGGTTGGTACGGTTACCGTAGAGATGATAGAAGGCGAAAATCTGCAAAAGCTGGGTCAGGACATCCAGAGTGAAGTGGATCGGATTACGTCTTTTCCCGAAGAAGCAGAAGAGCCCCGGGTGGTGATTGTTTCCAGAAAGCGTTATGTGGTTTCGCTGGCGCTTTACGGGGATCAAAGCGAAGGGGTGTTACGTGAATATGCCGAGTATTTGCGGGACCGATTAATTCAGAATCCGGATATCACCCAGGTGGATCTTGTAGGGGTTCGAAATTATGAGATCAGCGTTGAAATTTCCCAGGACAAATTACGGACTTATAACCTTACATTGGAGGAGGTTTCCCAAAGGATCGGCAGGACATCCGTTGAGCTTCCAGGCGGTGCCGTAAAAACTCCCGGGGGCGACATCCTTGTCCGCGTTAAGGAGCGTAAGGATTACGGGCATGAATTCGGTAAGATTCCGATTATTACGGCCAACGACGGAACCCAGGTCCTGCTTGAAGATATCGCGGATATTAAGGATGCTTTTGAAGAAACAGACAATGCCGCCACATACAACGGCAAGCCCACCGTGATGATCGACGTCTACCGGGTCGGTGATCAAACCCCGGTTTCGGTATCCAATGCCGCAAAACAGGTGGTAGAGGCGGTAAACCAGGAACTGCCTCCGGGTTTGGCGGTTGTTCTTCGCAATGACCTGTCGGATGTCTATCGGCAGCGAATGGGGCTGTTGACCAAAAACGGATGTATGGGCCTGGGGCTGGTGTTTATCTTACTGGCATTGTTTCTGGAGATCCGGCTGGCTTTCTGGGTGGCTCTGGGTATTCCCATCTCTTTTCTGGGGTCCCTTTTAGTTTTGTCGGCCATGGGTGTCAGCATCAACATGGTTTCCATGTTTGCGTTTATTGTCACCCTCGGCATCGTGGTGGACGATGCCATCGTGGTTGGGGAAAACGTCTATCATCATCACCAGAGCGGTATTTCCTGGTTCAACGCCGCCGTCTCAGGGACTAGAGAAATGGCCATGCCGGTGACTTTTAGCGTATTAACCAACATGGTGGCTTTTGTTCCCATGTTTTTCATTCCCGGAATTTTAGGAAAGGTTTTCAAGCAAATTCCAGTGGTCGTGATCAGTGTGTTTGCGATTTCGCTGATCGAATGCTTTTTGATTCTTCCTGCCCATGTCGGCCATCAGAAACCGTTGCGTCAAGGGATTTTCGGCTGGATGCATGCTTGGCAGCAAAGATTCAGCAACGCCTTTGTCCGATTTGTTAATCGGAGATACGGTCCATTGTTGGGATTGGCCCTGCGCTGGCGATATGTGACGACATCTTTGGGTATTGCTGTTTTGCTGATTGTGGCCGGGTATGCGAAGAGCGGGCGCATGGGATTTGAGCTTTTTCCAAAGATCGAATCCGATTATGCCATGGTGACGGCCACACTGCCGTTCGGGACCGCCTTTCAAAAAACCGAAAAGGTGCAGCAGATGCTGGTCAAAGCGGCCCAGGAGGTTGTCGCTGAAAATGGTGGAAAAACACTCATGGAAGGAATTTTCGCCAATATCAATGATAACAAGGCCGAGGTCCGTATTTACCTGACGCCGCCGAACAAACGCCCGGTGTCGACGGCGCAAATAACGGAACGCTGGCGGGAACGGGTGGGGGTTATACCGGGATTGGAATCAATTTTATTTGAATCCGATGCCGGTGGTCCCGGTCGCGGGGCCGCCATTACCGTAGAACTCAGTCACAAAGATATTGGCGTATTGGAAAAAGCCGCTGCTGAGGTTGCCGAGGCTCTAAGTTATTATCCGAATGCAAAAGATATCGATGATGGTTTTGCGCCCGGCAAACAACAGATCGATTTTCAGATCAAGCCGGAAGCCCGCAGTCTTGGATTAAGATCCAGGGAAGTGGCCAGACAGGTCCGGCATGCTTACTATGGTGCCGAGGCCCTGCGGCAGCAGCGGGGGCGCAATGAAGTCAAAGTCATGGTCAGGCTCCCCAAGGACGAACGGATTTCCGAGTACAATCTTGAAGAAATGATATTGCGGACGCCGGCCGGTAATGAAATTCCATTGCGATCTGCCGTCACCATACACCGGGGGCGGGCCTATACCGATATCAATCGCCGGGACGGCCGCCGGATCGTAACGGTAGAAGCCGACGTTCGGCCCAGAAGCAAGGCGGGTGAGGTTTTGCAGCCGCTTAAATCTGAAACCCTGCCGGCATTGCAAAAGAAATATCCCGGCCTGACTTATAGTTTTGAGGGCCGGCAGGCCGACAGGCGGGAAAGCATGCAGAGCCTGATGCGAGGGCTTTTGGTGGCACTTGTGGTTATTTTTGCCATGCTGGCCGTTCCACTGAACAGCTATATCCAGCCCCTTATCATTATGTCGGCCATTCCTTTCGGCATCGTAGGGGCAGTGATCGGGCATCTGATCATGGGCTACAGCCTGAGCGTGCTCAGTATGTTCGGCGTGGTGGCGCTTTCCGGGGTGGTGGTCAATGATTCGCTGGTGCTGATCGATTTTGCCAACCGCAAGGAGCGGGCCGGAATGAGCCGGCGCGACGCGGTTCATCAGGCCGGTATTCACCGTTTTCGGCCGATTATTTTGACAACCCTGACCACTTTCGGTGGCTTGTCACCGATGATCTTTGAAACATCCCGCCAGGCCCGGTATTTGATTCCCATGGCCCTTTCTTTAGGATACGGCATTTTGTTCGCAACCGTGATTACGCTGGTTCTGGTGCCGTCCTTTTATCTTATTGTTGAAGATATCCGTCAATTAATCAGAATGAGATTTTCGTCCGATATCGAGATTCGACAAGATGGGGGACCTTAGATTTCGAACGTTTCGGCCAATATCTCCAACCACCTAATCTTATTGCGACTTCTCACTTGACTGACGGACATTTTTATACGTATATAGAATGGGACAGCAATTGTTGACTAATGTTTCTATAATTTACAGACCACATCCAATCAAATTAAATTTCAAGTTGAAAAATGGACAGACCTGGCCATCCATTGAGTATTACCGATCAACTGGCGTGTAAGGAGGACTTTATGTTAAAAAAACTTGTACTGGGAGTAACGGCAGTATTTTTTATCTTTTCTTTGTCATTTTTAACTTCGGGAACAGCCATGGGGGTTGATAAGACGTTTACGTTTGGTTTGCTTTTAGTTGGCCCCTATAATGATCACGGATGGAGCCAGGCGCATTTTGAAGGGGGAAAATATGTGGAAAAAATGATTCCCGATGCCAAAATGATATATATCGACAAGGTCAATCCGGCCGATCGTCCCGGCATTACGATTCCCCAGCTCGTAGATGATATGGTGGAAAAAGGGGCCAAATTAATCATCGCAAATTCTGATGACATGAAAGACGGAACCAGAGAAGCAGCCCGGATGCATCCTGAAATACATTTTCTTCATATTTCCGGTGACGATGTTCTCACCGCAAAGGCGCCTAAGAATCTTAGCAACCTGATGGGGCGAATGGAATACGGAAAAATGATGGCCGGATTTGCCGCAGCAATGACCACAAAAACCGGTAAAATCGGATATCTCGGTCCTCTTGTAAATGAGGAAACCCGGCGATTGGCAGCATCTTGTTATCTTGGCGCTAAATATGCCTGGGAAAAGGTTCTGAAAAAAGATCCGGCCAAGTTGAAATTTCAGGTGACCTGGATCGGCTTTTGGTTCAACATACCCGGTGTTACCGCTGATCCCACTCAAGTTGCACTAAACTTTTTCAACACCGGATATGATGTTGTTCTTTCCGGGATAGACACCACTGAAGCAGTAATTGTTGCGACCCAAAAACGTCAGGAAGGAAAAGAAGTCTGGGCAGTACCCTATGATTATATCGGGGCGTGCAAAGGCGGGACTGATGTATGCTTAGGGGTCCCCTATTTCAACTGGGGTCCGGGATATGTTTCTTTTGTAAAAGCATCGATGGCAGGAAAATGGACGCCCGAATGGGTCTGGTTGGGGCCTGACTGGAAGGATATCAACAATACTGATACCAGTGCGGTTGGTTTTATGGCCGGGTCTGCATTGTCTTCATCGGCCAAAGCAGCTCTGGATAAATTTATCAAGGATCTCGGAACAGGCAAAGCAGAACTTTTTAAAGGCCCACTTTTTTATCAGGACGGCACTTTATTTCTTAAAGACGGTGAAGTTGCGACTGATAAAAAAGTCTGGTACATGAAACAGCTTTTAAAGGGGATGGCCGGGCAAAGCGGCGCTAAATAGTTCAAATGAATTTTTTTGGATATTTTATAAGATGTGGATAGAGCTTCGGAAAATCCACAAATATTATGGACCGGTAAAGGCCAATTGCGGCGTTAATCTTACCATTGAGCCGGGCGTTATCCATGGCATTCTCGGTGAGAATGGTGCGGGCAAGACCACATTAATGAAAATTCTTGCCGGTTACAGCGAAAAAACCAGTGGCACCATTCTTGTTGATAATTCCCCTGTAAATTACAAGACACCGGCCCAAGCCTCGGAACTGGGTATCGGTATGCTTTACCAGGACCCTCTTGATTTTCCGCTCCTGTCGGTGTTGGACAACTTCATGTTGGGACAAACCACCGGACTAGTAAACAAAAAAAAAACATTTAGAAAGATTTTTGAAAAGACTGCAAATTCATTTAATTTTTCTCTTCAGCCGGATACTTTTGTTAAACGTCTTACCATCGGTGAAAGACAGCAACTTGAGATTCTGAGGCTTTTGGCCCGTGGAATTCAGGTGCTGATTCTTGATGAACCCACCACCGGCATATCCACTTTGCAGAAGGAGACCCTTTTTCAGGCCCTTAAAAAACTCGCTTCAGATGGGAAAAGCGTGATCTTGGTGTCTCACAAGCTGGAAGATGTGGAAGCTTTGTGCGATAAAATAACGGTGCTGCGACAGGGAGCCGTAGCGGGGGAAATGGAAAGACCTTTTAGTATAAACGTGTTGCTGGAAATGATGTTCGGTTCACCCCCCCTCCCACTCTCACGTACTCAATTAAAAACCGGGGAAATCATCCTTGAGATGAATCAGGTATCTGCTCCAGGTGGTCGCACAGGTTTAAAAAACTGTGACATCACCGTTCGTCAGGGAGAGGTGATCGGTTTGGCCGGCCTTGAAGGAAGCGGCCAGGACGTTTTTCTCAGAATCGCAGCAGGTCTGAAGCAACCTTCCAAAGGATCCATACGTCTTCAGGGCGTGAAGATGAACGGCAAGGATTATCATACATACAAAAACCGGGGAGTAACCTACTTGCCGGGCTCTCGCCTTGAAGAGGGATTGATATCAGGATTGAGCATAACCCAGCATCTTTTACTTCAGGACAAACAAAAAGGGTTTTTTGTAAAAAGTGTTCACGCCTTTCGAAAAGCAAAAAAGAGCATCGCCCGGTTTCGAATCAAAGCCGAACCGGAATCTTTTGTAGAATCTCTTTCCGGAGGGAATCAACAACGCCTGCTTCTTTCTTTCCTGCCCGCCGACCCGATTTTGCTTCTATTGGGGAATCCAACAAGAGGGTTAGACATGGAATCTGTTCTCTGGGTTTGGCAGCACCTCCATCAATATTGTGCATACAAAGCATGTATTGTTTTTTCATCTTCAGAACTCGATGAAATCCTGATGAATGCAGATCGAGTGCTGGTCTTTTTTGATGGCACTATCATTAAAGATGCACGGACAGAACAAACAGATATCCATGAACTTGGACGGGCTATTGCGGGCATTTGAAATTGGGATTTTGACATTTTCAATTTTTTTCTGTGATTATGAGATTACTCTCCTGCCATAATATGAGAATCTTTTTTAGATACGTATTTGAAGGCGTCCTGACACTGCTGGCAGTGTTTTTTTTCACCACAATAATTCTACTTGTTTCCGGCGCCCCGCCTTTTGCTGCCTATTATCATATTTTTAAAGGATCACTGGGATCCTGGATTAAATTGGGCCAGGTCATACAAATCTGGATACCGCTGACTCTTTGCGCCAGCGGCCTCCTTTATACGTTTAGAATCGGTCTTTGGAACATCGGTGTTGAAGGGCAGGTCATGCTGGGCGCCGTGTTTGCGACAGCAGTTCTTAGGATTGACGCGGCAAAGAGCATGCCGATGCTCTTTATCGGGCTGTCGTTTCTGGCCGGCATCTCAGGTGGTGCGATATGGGCGATCGTTGCAGGGGCTTTAAAAACAAAAGGGGGAGTTAATGAAATTTTTGCAGGACTGGGGCTTAACTTTGTCGGTCAGGGGGTTATCCTTTGGCTGATATTCGGACCCTGGCGCCGTCCCGGAATCGCTTCCATGAGCGGAACCGAACTGTTTCCTCAGGAGTTGTGGCTTCCCTTTTTTCCGGCCTTGCGGCTTTCCCCTGTGGGGCTGGTTCTTGCTTTGTCAGCCCTGGTTTTAACAGCACTGTTACTGCGGTATACGCATATGGGGTTGAACTTGAAAGCCATCGGGAATAATCGCGATGCAGCCTATCTGTTCGGTCTGAAACCCGACCGGTATATGATCATCGCCATGATTTTCGCCGGAGGGTTTGCAGGTCTGGCCGGGAGTATTCAGGTTGCCGGCGTGTATCATCGTCTTTTACCCGCCATTTCCAGCAACTACGGATATCTGGCCCTTCTGGTAGTGATGCTCGCAAACTACAATGTATGGATAACTCCGTTAGTGGCTTTCTTTTTTGCGTGCTTAAACGTCGGCAGTATCCAGCTTCCCATGATGCTTGAACTCGACTCGTCATTAAGCGGCGTGATTCAGGGCTCGCTGGTTTTGGCAACGCTGGCCGTATATTCATGGCGAATCCACGGGAAAATATCAGGAGGAACCGCTGCGACATGATTGAGCTTGATTTAACCATATTATTTGCCGGTGTCGTGGCCGGAGCAGCGCCCATCGTCCTGGCGACGCTGGGGGAAACAATTACGGAAAAATCAGGCATTATCAACCTATCCCTGGACGGAACCATACTCTTAAGTGCCATGGCCGCCTTTGTTGTTGCCTTTGAAACCAACAATATTTTATTGGGCTTTGCTTTTGCTGCCGTCGTGGGGGGCATTGTTGCGGCAATCGTTGCTTTTTTCAGTATCTACCTTAACCAATCACAGGTGGCGGTGGGATTCGTTTTAACCCTCATGACCCGTGACCTTGCCTATTTCCTCGGCAACTCTTATTCCCGTATACAGGGTCCCCAAGTTGTTCCTCTTCCGGTTCCGCTTTTAAAAGATATACCCTTTCTTGGGCAGATATTTTTTAATCAGAACCTGTTGGTTTATTTCAGCCTGGCTATGATAGCATGTTGCTGGTGGTATATGTATAGAACCCCGCTGGGTTTGCAGCTTAGATCTGTGGGGGAAAATCCCCGGGCATCCTATGCCAGAGGGATAAATCCTAAAAAGCAGCAGATGATGTATTCAATTTGTGGCGGCCTGTTGGTGGGGCTTGCCGGGGCAACGTTTTCTCTATCTGTGAAGCCGGGCTGGGGGAGGCCCCAGGGAGCTGAGGGCGTTGGATGGATTGCCCTTGTGCTGGTTATTTTCGGAGGGTGGAATCCGATAAAAGCCGCGATGGGTGCCTATCTTTTTTCATTTTTGCAGGTCATGGGAATATACTGTCAGGGATGGTTGCCGACCGTTCCGGCCCAGGTATTTCAGGTGGCGCCGTTTCCATTGATGATTTTTACCCTTTTGGTCATGTCTTTGGTCCAGAAAGAGTCTGTGCTAAACTGGGCCGAAGATCACATTAGAACGAAATCGATATTGGCGTTTCTTTCCGGCAGCGTACCAACCTCCTTGGGCAAACCCTTCAGACAGGACTGATTGACAACTTTTTTAATCTATTATATAAATCGCAATGAATTTTTCATTATCATTATTATGAGAATAGATATATCAGGTTAGTTCGCTTCGCTCACAATTGGAATAATGGAACAATGGAATGATGGAATAATGGGTAACTGAAATAATTAGATTGATGTCGTTCCTTCAACCCAGCGTTCCACTATTCCAACATTCCAACATTCCAACATTCCATCAAAATAACATTAGCTATAATTTGTTAAAAAATTTATAATTACAATCAATTGTAGAATTTCTGAGATGTCTAATTCGTGGAGTTATTACGATGGTAAAGGTCGGAATTATCGGAGGTTCGGGACTGGATGATCCGGGAATACTAAGTAATCCAGAGGTCATACAAGCAGACACCCCATATGGAAAACCGTCTTCTGCATTATCTGCGGGCAAGATTAACGGGGTCGATGTTGTCCTTATTTCAAGACACGGGGAAAAGCACCGATTGAGTCCAAGCCAGGTCAACTACAGGGCAAATATTTACGCCTTAAAAGACCGGGGTGTGACTCATATCCTTGCAACAACGGCTTGTGGCAGTCTTAAAGAGGAAATAGAAAGAGGACATTTTGTCATTGTTGATCAGTTTATTGATTTTACAAAACACCGAAAAGTAACATTTCATGATTCCTTTGAAAACGGGGCTGTGCATACGGCCATGGCCGAACCGTTTGACATCGAGCTGCGAAAAACACTATATAAAGCGGCAAAAGATTTGAATTATGAAACCCACTTTGGTGGAACAGTGATAACCATCGAGGGGCCGAGATTTTCAACCAAAGCAGAGTCAAAGATGTTTAAGATGTGGGGAGGGGATGTTATCAACATGTCGATTGCTCCTGAGGCGGTTCTGTCAAATGAAGCAAAGATACCGTATGCAGTGGTCGCCATGTCTACCGATTACGACTGCTGGAAGGAAGATGAGGCGCCGGTTTCATGGGAAGAAATCCTGGAGGTATTTAACCGGAATGCTGATCGAGTTAAGAAGCTTCTAATAAATGCTGTTTCAAATATTAAGTGAGGGAATTATATGAATCTTAAAGAAAAGATCAGAACCGTACCGCACTGGCCCATTAAAGGAGTGATGTTCCGGGATATTACGACCCTTTTGCAGGATGCTAGGGCATTCAAAGAAACGTGTGACATGCTTTATAATCGTTATCGGGACATGCAGGTTGAAAAAGTGGTCGCCATTGATGCAAGGGGGTTTATTTTCGGTGCGGTGCTGGCCTATAAACTTAACGTCGGGTTCGTTCCTGTAAGAAAAGCAGGGAAGTTGCCCTATAAAACCATCAGCGAGTCATATACCCTTGAATACGGTAAGAGTATCGTAGAGATGCATATAGATGCCATTCAAAAGGGTGAAAGGGTCCTGGTGGTAGACGATCTGATCGCCACGGGCGGCACGATATCCGCAGCAACAAAGCTGGTCGAAAAACTGGAGGGTGAAATCGTTGAGTGCGTATTTATTGTGGAATTGCCTGATCTTAAAGGTATGGAAAAAATAAAAAAATATAAAGCCTTTACTTTAACCGAGTTTGAAGGGGAGTGACGTATCTGAATTATATCAGATCTTTTTGTGGCCCGATCCCCATTCAAATAAATGCCAGACCTGAGACACGGAATCGATAACAGATCTCAAGTTTCGAATTGAGATTTTATACTTAATCAATTGAAGATATGATGGCTCTCATCATCAGGTTCATCTAAATTAAATACATACATCGTTTTATCATCAATAACTTTAATGGTTGCAAATCCATATGAGTAATAAAGATATCCATAAAACTTGCCATCCGGCCCCAAAATCTCATTGAGCCACGGCTCATAATGAGTGTTCGCATAAATCCATTTCGTCATCACTATCAAATCTTTTTGATTCTCTACCTTTTTCCACCGATCACCCACCAGCGTTGTATCATTATTTTTCGGATCGAACATGATCCCAAGAGGTCTGTGAACATTGTATCCTTCATATTTGTCGGAATAATAGATGTTATAATCTTCCCATTTGTCTATTAAATCTTGAATGGTCACTTCATTCTGGCTTTTTGGTATGATTCTGAGCTTTCCGTAGTTTTTCGACCATAACGCACAACTAGAGATAATAATAGCGACCCAAAAAACACTTAGAAATTTATATTTGTTCATTTTTCCCATCGTTTTGTCTCTGAATTGTATTTCCTTGTATTTGTGGAATAAGAATAATGTCAAAATATGCCATATAAGTATACATTAAGGAATAAATGTCAATTCTATCTATTATTTATTAAATCTAACACAGTTTTAACTGTTTTTAAAACCAGTGCTTTGCTCCAACATACATGGAAAAGCGAACTTTTTATGATAATTTCAATGGACTAAAGGTTCAGAAAAATCGAGGTGCGAATAAAGAAAAACTTCGTGTCAATCCTAAATTTCAATCTAAGGTAAATCCGATAAGTCAGACATATCAAAAGGTTTACGGCAAGCTGATATCCTTGGGGTGTGGAGAGATATCTTGACGATCAGTTTCTATGATGAATTTCTCTAAGCACGGTTAATCTGCAAATCCTATTCAAACCGTTGAACTACAGCCCTAATTTTTCAAGCAACCTTAAAACTTATGTATACTCCCAAGATCTTGCGGTGTTTGATGCTTATTGTACCACTTTAAAAGTAAATGCCGGCTAATAATTCACAATTCAGGCTTTAATCCCTTTCTCACTAAGGTATTATAGGGGAAGACGGTTATTGTTTCGATCTATATGAATTTGACGAAAAATTGATTGCATATTTAAAACAAAGGACTGATGAAGCCCATACTTACATTGGAACCTCATAATCACTTTTCCGCTACGGCAGCTTGGGTTTGGTTTCCTCCTCTTTGTGCAACGGGTCCAAATCTTCATCCTTTTTTACCAGGGCTTTGGCACCGATTTCTTCAGCTTCATGGGACGCGCTGTGGGCTTTGGCATCGGCCTTGGCAAACCTGCGTGCAGCCTTTTCCGCCTCCGTTTCGGCTTCAAATACTTCGCTTCTCAATTGCAACAGCGTGGTTTCATCTATTTTCTCTGCTTCAGCCTTGGCCAGTTTTGCCAGTTTCTCATCCAAATCCGCGGATGCTTTGGCTGCATCTTTTTCAGCGTTTTGGGCCTTTTTTTCGGCATCCGCTAATGTGTCCAGGACCGCTGCAATTTCAGCGGGTTTGCCTTCTTCCGGCTCGGCCTCCAGATCGATGTCTTCGGCTGCCAGGACAAGCGCCGTGGAAGGCAGGCGGGCCAGGAGCTTTTCCACCGGATCCCCAAAAGGATCAACGGATTGGTTGCCTTTGAGCTTAAAAGGCAGAAAGACAAGGTCGGCATCCTTTGAAAGATCGGCGATGATATCGGCATTGACACGGGCTACCTCCACCGCTTCCGCTTCGATACGAACATTATCGAGAAATGTTTTCAGTTTTTCGGTTTCATTTTGAGCATCGCCGCCATTGCCGACGTCCAGCCCCCGAATTCTGGCTTCATCCCAATCCTTGGTGCGAGACATCAAATGGGCCATGAGCAGCATCAGCCGACTGGTTGCATCGTTCCACCACCAGACGTCGATTCTGCGATCCGTTTTCGGAGTGTTGACAAGTTCTTTCCATTTGTCGGGTTTTGCATCCAGCACAAGGATATTTCGACCCTGCCGGAACACCGTTTTGAGACGGTTGTCGTAAAAAGTCTTTCGGATATGAGGGTGTTCTTGATGCTCTTGAGAGAGCCATCCGAAAAGAATGGTGTTTATCTTTAAAGGGCCGATACCCGACGCCTGAACCAGCATATCCACTCCTTGATCAAAATCCGGTGCGGTTACAACCAGCGGAAATGCCTTATATTCGTATGCGGAAATGTCCTTGCGCAAGTCTTCATCGGCCTCTTTCTGAAGCTTTACGGACTTTGCCCCCCGGGCTTCGATCACTCGCACGACTCTTATAAGACCGCTGTCTCCCGCAATCCATGCCGCCAGTTGCAAAAGCGGTAAACGTTTTTCCGGATTGTCGGAGAAAAGGAGCAGTTGCGGTCGCCAGTCACGGGGATGTTCCGGTTCCGCTGCAGCGGCCAGAAGATGTTCACGAACCTGTTTTAGATGATAGGAACGTTTTCCGTCGGCCCATCGGGCCGGGCCGGCGGTTCTTTGAAGATACTGATAGATGGCGAACAAAACCGCCACGGCTACAAGTCCCGCCGCCAGATCGATGGCCAGCATGGCGCCAAGACAGGCAAAGCCTCCCAGTAGGCTGAGTCGCCCGTCATAATAGCGGAATCTGGGTCGAAAAAAAGGACTGGCCGTCCGGGTTTCATAATAGGTGGCGTAGTTCAAAAGTCCATAGGATATCAAAAAAAACATAGAGACCACCGGCGCGATCAAATTAAGTTTCCCCAGGCCGATGGTGGCAAAGGCGATCGCCCCTGCCAGCAAGATCCCTCGACGAGGATTATTGGTCGGCCCCTCCCCTTTGGCAAAGGGCAGTAAAAAAGAAAAGATGCGGTCTGTTGCCAGGGACTGCAGAATCCTGGGGGCACCTAAAAAGGATGCCATGGCCGAAGAGAGGGTGGCGGCCACAACACCGGCGGTAATGATAAAGTCCAAAGCCGCCACTTTTTTCATGGCGCCGTAATCGCTGACCATAATTTCCTGGGGAAGTGCAGCGGAGAATACGATTGCTGCAGAAAAATAGATGACAATCGAAACGCCCACCGCCAGAAAAGTCCCAATATAAAGACTCTTTCCGGGTTCTTTCAGATCGCCGGACATGCTGGCGCCCTGGGTAAAGCCTGTCACCGCCGGAAAAAAGATCGCAAACAGGATCCAGAAGCCGGGGGCGTTTGACGGGGCGCTCCAGTTTTGGAAAAGCAAAGCTGAATCCCAATGCATCAAACCGCCTATGAAAAAAGATCCCAGTGCTGCCGCCAGAATTGCCATAACAACATACTGGAAGCGTGTGGCCCAGTCGGCACCGAGCCAGGCCAGAATAAAAAGAAAACAAACAGCAACAGCCGCAATGATCTGGGACAAATGGATTGCTGATAAGGATATGGGGATGATTTCGGCCAGCACGTCACCGAAGCCGATGCAATAAAAGCCGATGGAGACGGCCTGGGCCAAAAAAAGAACGACCCCGATGGCGCCGCCGAACTCGAGTCCCAAGGTCCGGGAGATCAGATAGTAGACGCCGCCGCCCTTGACCTTAGTATTGGTGGCAATTGCTGAAAGGGAGATTGTTGTCAAAACCGAGATACAGTTGGCCAGAAGCAGTATAATCAGAGAATGTCCGAGACCGGCGCTGCCTACCACATAGCCCAGACGCAGAAAAAGAATGATACCCAAAATGGTCAGAATGCTCGGCGTAAAAACGCCGGCAAAGGTACCCAGGGTGCCCTGTTGTTTTTGGGTGCCTTTATTTTGCTGGTGATCTCCGTCTTGCATGATCAATTCACCTTTCACGAGTTTATCAAGCTTAAACCACAATGATTGTGAAGGTAAAGGGAAATATTAGGCGCAGGCGGTCGGAAAAATAACAGCTATACCCGATCAGGGCCAGGCTCGGATCTGTCAGACATATCGCAGGTTTTCGAGATGATTGATATTTTGAGTTGAGCGAAGGATATGACAGGTTATGCACTATCAATTTTTAAGGGTTAATTGAATTTTAATAAATTGTTTTGAATCAACGTCCCCTCTTGTATGGAATCTACTCCGATGTTCTACTCTATGCCCTCAAAGCTAAAATCCCAAAAATCTTTTTTGCAGTCTAAACCATACTTATATGGGGAAAAACGGTTTACAATCGGAATAAAGCCGTATATTATGGTTCCAGCTTTATAATTGGAGAATTGTATTTACCCCCTCTTTCCGATTTGTCGGGTTTACCTATTCGAATTTAAAGGTGCCGTTAGGAGTCTGAGCGATGGTTGAAATGGAAGACCGTTGGTTGTCGGTGGAAGAGATGTCCAAATACCTTGGCGTTAGTAACGATACAGTTTACAGATGGATCGACGGACATAATATGCCTGCGCACCGTATGGGTCGGCTTTGGAAATTTAAGAAAGACGAAGTCGATGAGTGGGTGAAATCGGGTGGGGCAAGACGCACCAATAATAATATGGAAGAGCCATAAAAATGACTGTGCTACTGGATAACAAAGGCCAGGGGAAGGTTGGTGATGCTCTTGCAGAGGGCATGCAGGCAAAAGCTTACGTTTCCATTCTGTCCAGTCTTTTTTCAATCTACGGCTATTCTGCACTGAAGAAGCAACTTGAGCGTACTGATGGCTTGCGCCTCCTTATTCCGTCGAACGATACCCCTATCGCGTCCGGAAACATAAAGCCGTTTAGGGTGACAGGCCTAACGGGAAGCGAAGCAGACAGGCGTTTTCGCAATATCTTGAATATGACAGAGCTGGCCCGAGAATGTTCACGGTGGTTGCAGGAAAAAGCCGAAATCAGAGCGGTATCGCTGCCTGTTCTTCAGAATCTATTCCATATTAAGAACCCTGATGGTAGCACCATAGCCGTTCACGGAAGTTCACCTTTTACATCTGCGGGGCTCGGCGTTGTGCCATCAGATGGATATGAGATGAACACTTGTTTCACGACAGCGGCGGAAACGGAAAGCCTTCTGAAATGGTTTGATACGATATGGTCAAACTCCGAGGCAACTGGGGATGTCAAATCGTTTGTAATAACCCAGCTTGAGACCATTTTCGCCAGCAAATCCCCGGAGCTGGTATACTTCCTGACGCTATACAACGTCTTTCGCGATTACCTTGGCGAGCTCGAAGAAGACAAGATCATCAAGACCAGAACCGGCATCAAGGATACACTTGTTTGGGGTAAACTTTATAGATTTCAACGTGATGGCGTGTTGGGAGCCATCGACAAGATGGAAAAATATAACGGCTGTATCATTGCCGATAGCGTTGGCCTTGGAAAAACGTTCGAAGCCCTGGCGATCATCAAGTACTATGAACTGCGAAATGACCGCGTTCTGGTTCTCTGTCCCAAGAAAATTCGCGAAAACTGGACTCTTTTCACCGTCAACGATAAGCGAAACCTTTTTGCTGCTGATCGATTCAATTTTGATGTGCTTAATCACACCGACCTCACTCGTGAACGAGGGCGTTCCGGCGAGATTAATTTAGAGACTCTCAACTGGGGAAACTACGATCTCGTTGTTATCGATGAGTCCCATAACTTTCGAAACAATCCGCCACGTAAGGATGGAATGACGAGGTACTCCCGATTGATGCGCAACATCATCCAGTCGGGCGTAAAGACCAAGGTCCTCATGCTTTCGGCCACGCCTGTCAACAGCCGCATGAACGATCTGAAAAATCAGGTAGCATTTATCACGGAAGGCATCGACGACGCCCTTTATAATCATGGTATTGCCAGTATTGAACAAACACTTCGACAGGCACAAACACGTTTCAACCGGTGGCTTCAACTTGATGCCGCTGAACGGACGACCGAAGGACTCCTTGAAACTCTGAATTTCGATTACTTCAAGCTGCTGGACCTGCTCACCATAGCCCGTTCCAGAAAACATATTGAAAAATACTACGATCTTGAGGAGGTCGGTGAGTTTCCCGAGCGGGCCAGACCGATAAACATCAAGTCCGATATCGACACCAAGGGCTTGTTCCCAGAACTAAGGGAGATCAACCGGGATATACGCCGTCTTAATCTCAGTTCATACGCCCCGTTGAAATATGTCCTTCCTAACAAGCTTGAGGAATACAGCCGCAAATATGACATGGTGGTGTCCGGTGGATCGGTGTTCAAGCAGATAGACCGTGAGGAGAGCCTGATCCACCTGATGAGAGTGAATCTTCTCAAGCGGATGGAGAGCTCCATCAATTCCTTTGCGCTCACGCTGGCAAGGCTTCTCGAAAACGTCCGTAACATAATCAGCCGGATCGACTCACATGAGGAATCTGAGATCGAAGAGTTGAGCATCGAGGAGATCGAAATCGACGATGACGATTTTGCACCGTTTTTGATTGGCAGCAAGATCAAGGTGCTCCTTCAGGATGTTGACCGCAGGCGGTGGAGACAGGAGCTTGAGGAAGACGAGGTTCTCTTGGTCAAGTTGCTGCGGGAGGCTCGGGAGATCGATGCCCCCCGTGACGAGAAACTCCGCTATCTTAAGGAACTCATTGCCGCCAAATGCGGTAACCCAATCAATGCGGGCAACAAAAAGGTCCTTATTTTTACCGCCTTTGCGGACACGGCCAAGTATCTTTACGAGAGCATCGCCGCATGGGCACAGGACGCACTCGGCGTCCATTCCGCCTTGGTAACCGGCACCGGTGGCAATAAGACCACGATGCCGAATCTTCGAAAGGATATCGCCACCATCATCACCTCGTTTTCTCCACTTTCAAAAGAACGAGCCAAAATCGACGAGTCCCTTACAGAGGAGATTGACATTCTAATTTCCACCGACTGTCTTTCTGAAGGCCAGAACCTTCAGGATTGTGACTATGTCGTGAACTACGATATTCATTGGAATCCGGTTCGGATTATCCAGCGTTTCGGGCGCATCGACCGCCTTGGCTCGCAAAACCAGGTTGTCCAGCTCGTCAATTTCTGGCCTAATATGGAACTGGACGAATACATCAATTTAGAGGCCCGGGTCTCCGGACGAA
Organism: uncultured delta proteobacterium; assembly: GCA_963706295.1. GTDB lineage: Bacteria > Desulfobacterota > Desulfobacteria > Desulfobacterales > UBA11574 > UBA11574. Next base: position 103,751 of record CAVPLW010000010.1, read on the forward strand.
TGGTTCTGCTCGATATCTCCGCAACCGGCGAGGAAAACATCATCGAGTTTCCTGACGCCGGAAAAATGAACGATCTTGAGTATCGCCGCCGTCAGCTCGAACAACTCCAGAAGGAGGTGGTGGACTTGGAGGACCTTGGAGGCGGCATCTCTATTACGGATATGACGCTCAATGACTTTCGGATGGACCTTGCCGAGTACTTGAAAGAGCATGCTGACTGTCTTGAGCATATGCCGCCCGGGGCTTTTGCCGTTACCCACATCGACGATCTGATTGGAAAGGAAGGTCTGGAACCCGGCGTTATTTTCTGCCTCCGCAGCGAGTCGGCCAAGGTGAGTACAGACAGCCCCTATGCGCTCGCCCCTTACTACCTGGTCTGGGTTTCAGAATCCGGCGAGGTACAGATGAACTTCACGCAGGCCAAAAAGATTCTGGACGTGCTCAAAAAACTGTCTCTCGGCCGGTCCCAGCCCGACGAGGGCGCTGCGGCCCAATTCAACGTCGCCACCCGTGACGTGACGGACATGAGTAAATACCAGGCGCTGCTGGCCAAGGCTGTTGCTGCCATCACCGGCAAGGCTGAGGAAAAAGGTGTCGAAAGCCTGTTCCAGCGCGGCGGTACCGTTTTAAGCAAGGATTCATTTCAAGGGTATCGACGACTTTGAGGTAGTGTCCTATCTTGTTATTCTTGGCTATGACGGAGATGGGGTATGATCGAGACTCTTTATGAAAAAATGGCCGTCCCAGATGCCTGCCACCTTGGAAAGCGCGTCTTCAAAAAGCTGTTTCACGAGAACACAAAGCTTGGCGTAACTGACAAGAAAGCATTTCGAGAGGATATTGACACCATCACTTGGCAATACACGCTTAAGCCAAGCACGATTCCAATCCAGGCTTACGAGGACAACCAGCGGGAGTACCACGAGGTTGCTATCCTACAGGTAGACCTCAAGACGCTCAACCGCACCAGCCGGATAGCAGAGGTCATCCACCGTGCGATTCCCTACCCGTTGGTTATCGTGTTCGCTTTTAGGACAACGTGCGCCTTGAGCCTCGCCCACAAACGATTCAGCCAGGCGGAAAAAGGAGCCATCGTTGCTGAGGACTTTATCATCACCGATTGGATTGATCTCTCGGCCCCGACGCCAGTGCAGCAAGCATTTCTCGACAGCCTAACCGTGTCCGATTTGCCGCACACGCATTTCTTTGCATTATACTCGGCGCTGACGGACCGGCTTGTAGCTCTGGATTGTGCCCGGCTGACCAGCGAGTATCGTCTGGAATCCTCGGTGGCAAAGCGCACGGGAGACGGCGCGACCGCCTGGCAGCCTGTCACGAGTTGGAAAACCAGATTGCCGAGCACAAGGTTGCCATAAAGAAAGAAACGCAGTTCAACCGCCAGGTGGAGCTGAATATGAAAATGAAGGAACTGGAAAAGCAACTTGCAGACGATAAACTGCCGGAGTTGTAGGCAGGAGGATAACGCACATGGAAAAGATTAGACCCAAAAACTGATGGTGCATCGCCGGACATCGTTAGTGAAAATATTGAGAAGACTAAAAGATCTATTTCCCGACGTTTTCACCGAGGGAAAGATCGACTTCGACGCCCTGCGCGAAACGCTTGGCGACTATATTGACGAGCGTCAGGAACGATACAGTTTCACCTGGAACGGCAAATCCCGAGCCCGTCGCATCGCCCAGACGCCATCTACTGGCACGCTCCGCCCCTGTCCAGAAGAATCGGTCAACTGGGATACCACGCAGAACCTTTTCATTGAAGGCGACAATCTCGAAGTCCTCAAACTGCTCCAGAAGTCCTACCACAAGAAGGATCAAGATGATCTATATCGACCCACCGTACAACACCGGCAATGAATTCATTTATCCGGACAAGTTTGCAGACAATCTGGATACTTATCTTACGTTACACGGGGCAGATTGATGATGAGGGCTTCAAGATTTCGGTCAATGCGAAACCTCCGGGCGATATCACACGAATTGGCTGAATATGATGTATCCGCGTCTAAAACTCGCGCGGAATCTCCTGTGCGATGACGGTGCGATATTTATTTCGATAGATGATCACGAAGTGCTGAAGCTTCGCGCAAATGTGCGATGAAATCTTTGGCGAGGAAAATTTTATCGCTACCGTGATCTGGCAAAGAGTTTATAGCCCAAAAAATAGTGCCGCTTATTTTTCCGAGGATCACGACTATATTGTTGTTTATGCAAAATGAGAGAGTCTTGGGAACCCGACCTTATTCCACGCTCTGAAGAAAGCAATTTCCCGCTATAATAATCCCGATAATGATCCACGCGGCCCCTGGATGTCCAGCGCCATTCAGGCGCGAAACTATTACAGCAAGGGGCAGTACGAAGTCACAGGCCCAAGTGGGAATAAATTTCCAATCCCGGAGGAACGTTACTGGCGTTTTTCAAAGCAGAAATTCGACGAGCTGGACAGCGGACAATCGTATTTGGTGGGGCGAGTGGAGGAGATGTCCAAGGCTCAAACGATTTTTGTCCGAGGTAAAACAGGGGTGGTGCCACAAACTCTCTGGAAATACGAACGCGTGGGACACACTCAAGACGCAAAAGAAGGAACTGCTAAGTATGTTGATTTTGAGCATACTGAAAATGTGCTCAATTCAGTCAAACCAACTCGATTACTACGGCATGCATTGAAGATCGGTACGAGCGCAGACTCAGAACACTTCGTTCTGGATTTTTTCGCAGGGAGTGCGCCATTGGGGCACGCTGTAGTGGCACAGAATCATGAAGACCAAGGTAATCGGAAGTATCTTCTCGTTCAATTGCCAGAGCCTCTACCAAAGGATGAGCCAAATGTAAAAACCATTGCAGACCTTGGCAAATCAAGATTACGAAAGGTTGCACAAAGTATCATAATTCGGAGGCAAGAACAGGCTGTCGATGATCAACAAGAATCCAGGCATAGCAAGCACGTCCCTGACTTAGACCTCGGCTTCAAAGTCTTCAAACTTGACTCCAGCAACATCAAACCATGGGATGCGGACTTTGACAAGCTTGAAGATTCCCTGTTCAACGCCGTGGAGAACATCAAACCCAACCGTAGCGAGGCGGACGTGCTCTATGAATTGTTGCTTAAATATGGCCTGGATCTGGCTGTGCCCATTGAGGAGCGGCAGATTGCCGAAAAGACAGTCTATATCATCGGTGCAGGGGCACTCATCGTCTGTTTGGCCAAACAGATCAGTTTAGAGGTCGTGGAGGGCATCGCCGCGCTGAAAGATGAACTGAAGCCGGAGGTGATGCGGGTGGTCTTCAAGGACTCAGGGTTCAAAGACGACGTGGTCAAGACCAATGCCGTCCAGATTCTGCGCCAGGCCGGTATTGATGACGTGAAATCATTGTAGATTGCAGATTTGAGCTTTATGATTGGAAGGCAATAGGCAATCAAAAATAGAAGAAACCACGAATGAACACGAAGAAACACGAATTAAAAACGCTTCTGGCTAAGGGTGAGACGCTTACCATCGAGTTCAAGAGCGATGTTAAAGGATTGCCGGACCGTGATCTTGTAGCAGCCGTGGTCGCCATGGCCAACACCGAAGGCGGACTGATTCTGCTGGGTGTCGAAGATGACGGCTCTGTGACAGGTGTGCAACCAGCTCATCAGAATACCGCGGGGCTGGCCGCATTAATTGCAAACCGGACCAACCCTTCCGTAGCTGTCAGAGCCGAAGTTGTTGATTGGGCACCCAAAAAGATCCTTAGTATCCTTGTGCCCAAGGCCGGAAGTATCGTTTCGACCTCCGATGGCGTTCTGTTGCGTCGACGGCTTATGGTTTCCGGAAAACCCGAGGCAGCACCTTTTTATCCGCATGAGTTCATCCAGCGCCAGTCCGCCATGGGGCTTGTTGATCCTTCGGCAATTCCTCTGACATCGCTTACCGCAGAAGATCTGAATCCCCTGGAGCGCCAAAGGATACGGGAATCGATCCGCCGATACGGAGGGGACACATCACTGCTTCCCCTGGCTGACGAAGAGTTGGATGGCGCGCTGGGTCTTGTCACAACTGTCGAAGGTGTTCGACGACCAACCGTGGCCGGCCTGCTCATATTGGGGCGCGAAGAACTCCTGCGACAGCATGTGCCCTCACACGAAGCTGCCTTTCAGGTTTTGGAAGGCACCGATGTCCGAGTCAATGAATTTTACCGAAAACCGCTGCTCCAGACCTTCGAGGAAATAGAACTGCTTTTCAAAGCCCGTGTCGTTGAGCAGGAAATTCAGATGGGGCTCTTCCGTGTCCCGATCCCGAATTATGACCGTAGGGCTTTTCGTGAAGCATTTATCAATGCGCTTGTGCATCGAGACTACTCACGGCTGGGCGCAGTTCATGTCCGCCTTGACGATGATGGACTGACCCTTTCAAGCCCGGGCGGCTTTGTTGAAGGTATTACCCTGCAAAATCTCCTGGTAGCAGCGCCACGCTCCCGTAATCCCCTACTGGCCGATATTGTCAAACGAATCGGACTGGCCGAACGTACCGGGCGCGGTATCGATCGGATTTACGAAGGCATGCTGCGCTATGGACGACCGGCACCGGATTACGCCATGTCGGATGCAACCTCGGTCGTTCTCGTGCTGCCTAAGTCGGATGCCGACACCGGCTTTCTGGAAATGATTCTTAGACACGAGGAGCGAAGCGGAAGCGCCATGCCGGTCGACAGTCTGATCATTCTTTCTCGTCTGCGACATGAGCGTCGCCTGACAACCGCGGATTTAATCTCCGATACGCAAAAGTCCGAGCAAGCAACCCGCACTGCGCTTGAAAAGCTGGTTGAAGCCGGCCTGGTCGAGGCCCACGGAGCCGGTCGGGGCCGCACGTACACCTTCAGCGCCAAGGTGTATCGTCAAGACCGGCCAAAAAGCCGCCTATGTTCGGCAAGCCGGTTTCGATCCCATCCAACAGGAACAGATGGTGTTGAAATTCATTGAGAAAAACGGGTCGATCAAACGTGCTGATGCGGCGGACTTATGTCAGATCAGCCCGTTCCAGGCAAGCAGGTTACTAAAACGGTTAACCGAAAGCGGCAAAATCATTTCCAAAGGCAAGGGTAAGGGCACTTTTTATGTGCGGCGTTCGTAAATACGTGCACGCTCATATTTTACGAGCGCTAATATGAGCACGCACATAAATATATGAGCCCATTTATACGTCCGGCGCATATCCGGTGTGTTTAGTCCGTGTAAAAGCTTTTAGAATCGGTCGGTTATCAAAAGGGAGAAAAGCGCTATGCTGTCTATACACGGAAGGCATAGTCTATACACGCGTGCTATGAATGCTATACACGTGTGTATAGCATCGTGTGTAGAACAATTGCATCGAAAAAACCGGTGATGAACTGTGTCAAAACGGGTACGAGGTTATGCGATGTAACCGACTGAAAAAAATCAAAGTGTCTGCCCGTGATCGGGGTGTTACCGAAACAGATTTCGTTAACATAAAAGTGCCTCAACTGGGTATTTTCGATTTCCGGTCATTTCTCAATATAGGAATGAAAACGAATGAAAATAAAATTTGACGCTAATCTGGACTTCCAGCACGAAGCGATCAATGCCGTGGTGGACCTTTTCGACGGCCAGGAAACATGTCAGACGAACTTCACGGTTGCTCCATTAAAGTATGAGTCTCGTCGAAATTTGGATTTGAAGGTCAACAGAACGATTTGGGTATAGGCAACCGATTTAAGCTTCTGGATGAAGATATTCTACAACAACGTCAAAGCAATCCAACTCCGCAATGGTCTTGCTCCTTCCGAGTCGCTCGATTCCATGGACTTCACGGTGGAAATGGAGACCGGAACCGGCAAGACGTATGTCTACCTGCGTACAATTTTCGAGATGAACCGGCTATACGGCTTTACCAAATTCATCATTGTGGTGCCGTCGGTGGCAATCAAGGAAGGCGTCTACAAATCGCTCCAGATGACTGAGGCGCATTTCAAGGGCCTTTATGAAAACGTCCAATTTGACTATTTCGTTTACGATTCCCAGAAGCTCGGCCAGGTGCGAAACTTTGCCACCAGCGATTATATTCAGATCATGGTCATTAACATCGATGCGTTTCGCAAGAGCTTTACCGACCCCGACAAGGAAGACAAGGCCAACATTATCCACCGTCCTCACGACAGGATGACCGGGAACCGCCCCATCGAATTCATCCAGGCGACAAATCCCATTGTTATTATCGACGAACCGCAGAGCGTAGCTACTACCAGCAAAAGCAAGGAAGCCATCGCATCGCTGAATCCGCTTTGCACCCTTCGTTATTCTGCCACTCACGTGGACAAATACCACATGATGTACAAGCTCGATTCGGTGGACGCTTATCAGCGAAAACTTGTGAAACAGATCGAGGTGTCAGGTATCGAGGTAAAGGATAGCCACAACAAGGCATTCATTCGACTACTGAAGGTCGATAACAGAAAAAGTCCGATTACCGCTCAGATTGAAATTGATGCGATGCAGCGTAGCGGTGATGTCAAGCGAGTGAAAAAGACCATCCGCAGCGGTGATGATCTGCTGGAGATTTCCGGAGGCCGGAGCGTTTACGATGGTTATATCATAGAAGACATCTATTGTGAAAAAGGTAATGAGTACATTAGCTTTACCAGCAAGCCTGAAATCGTCAAGTTGGATCAGGCTATCGGAGAGGTAAACGAAGATGAATACAAACGGCTGCAAATTCGTAAGACCATTGAAAAACACCTTGAAAAGGAGATGGAGCTTCGGCCTAAGGGACTGAAGGTGCTAAGCCTGTTTTTTATAGACCGAGTTGCAAATTACCGCTGGTACGACGATGAAGGCAATCCGCAACCCGGGAAATACGCGAAAATATTTGAAGAGGAATATAAACGAGAACTTAGGAAGCCAAAATACCACATTTTGTTCGAAGGCGCAGACCTTGAAACCGCCGCGGAAGGGGTCCATGACGGCTACTTTGCGGTGGATAAAAAGAAGACAGCTTCGGGGCAGTCTATTGAGATATTTAAGGACTCGCGTGGAGAAGGAAAAACGATTGCAGATGAGAGTGCGTACCAGCTCATCATGCGGGATAAAGAGAAACTTTTGAGCTTTGACACAAAGCTGAAATTCATTTTTTCCCATTCGGCACTGAAGGAGGGGTGGGATAACCCGAATGTCTTTCAGATTTGCACGCTCAACGAGACCAGATCGGTCATGAAAAAGCGTCAGGAAATTGGACGCGGACTGCGTATAGCAGTGAACCAGGACGGTGAGCGAGTCCATGGTTTTGATGTGAACAGGCTCACAGTGATGGCAAACGAATCCTATGAAGATTTTGCAAAACAGCTACAAAAAGAGATCGAAGATGAAACCGGCATCAAGTTCGGTGTGGTCGAGCAGCATCTGTTTGCAAACATCTCAGTGCCGACAGATGACCACCAGGTCAAGTATCTTGGAGTCGATGCGTCTCAGTTAATATGGGATCATTTAAAGTCTAAAGGGTATATAGACACGAAAGGGAAAGTCCAAGATTCACTACGAGCCGACTTAAAGGAAGGTAATGTGGACCTGCCTGATGAGATGGCGGACTATTCGGAACAGATATTGACCGTTCTTCGGAAAGTTGCCGGGAAACTTAACATCAAGAATGCCGATGATCGCAAAAAGGTTAAACTGAACAAGGCCGTGTTCCTCAGCGAGGAGTTCAAACAATTATGGGAGCGGATCAAATACAAGACGACCTTCAGAGTGGATTTTGACTCGAAAAAACTGATCGAAAAATGCGCGGATGAAATTCGCAAGACACTTATAGTTGGGCGAGCAAGGTTCATCACCAGGACGGCGACGCTTGATGTGGATAGGGGGGGCGTTAGTGCCGATGAAGTCCATGAAAGCACATCGATTTACGATGCCCGCGACTATGACCTCCCTGATCTTGTCAGCTATTTGCAGAACGAAACCAACCTCACCCGCCGATCAATCGTTGATATTATCCTGGGCAGCGGCCGACTCCAAGATTTTAAGAATAACCCACAGAAATTCATCGAGCAGGTTGCAGCTATCATAAAGCACCAGATGCGAATTTTTATCGTAGATGGTATCAAGTATCAAAAGATAGGAGATCAGCATTATTACGCCCAAGAGCTTTATGAGGAAAACGAACTCTATGGCTATCTCAGCAAGAATATGCTTGAAAGCAAAAAATCAGTCTTTGACCATGTTGTTTATGACTCTGATGTGGAAGCGGATTTTGCCAAGTCATTCGAGTTGAGTGACGATGTGAAGGTCTATGCCAAGCTTCCAGGATGGTTCAAGATCGACACTCCACTCGGGAGTTACAACCCCGATTGGGCGGTTCTTGTCGAATTAGATGGTCAGCCACGGCTATACTTTGTGGTGGAGTCGAAGGGTGGTCTTTTCAGCGAAGCCCTTCGGGTGTCAGAAAACGCCAAAATCAAATGCGGTCGGGAGCATTTCAAGGCACTGGAAAGCGATGTCGGGTTTATGGTGGCAAATAATTACACAACATTCTCGGAAAAGGTCTCCGCAACTGAATAATAGGAGGCTGAAAGTTTTTAGAGGGTTGGAGTTTATAAAATATTATGGCCCCATTTTAAAGGTTCAAAATAGTGTCAGAAAATAATCAAAATTCAGCCGAATTATTACCATGGTCATTTACACACCTTGAATGGTTGAATGACACTGAGGAAGCTTTGACCACAGAAGACGGCAAGGTCGTTAAAATTTATGAGTTGAATCACAATCAAGACGACGCGATTATGTCCTCGTGGGCCAAACATTTCAGAAATCACTATTGCAAGGATTACGAGATCGATGATCTCAGACGTGGTTTCGGGTTGACAAGGTGTGAATACCTAAAACAAATAAAATTCCCGGATCAGAGTGAGAGACCCGGACCCAGCGTGCGTTCGGCTGATTTCGGAGAGGTACTCGTAGCCGACTATCTGGAATTCAGACTGAATTTTACCGTCCCGAGAACTCGATACGGCAACAAAGCCAACAAAAATGAGAGCCCCAAGGGTGTTGATGTGATCGGCTTTAAGATGCAGGGTGACAACCACTCACCGACAGATGAACTGGCAACATATGAGGTCAAATGTGCCCTGGTTGGCAACAGTACCACAACTCTACAGCGTGCCATAAATGACTCTTCAAAGGATTTTAACCTTCGAAAGGCCGAGTCACTCAATGCCATCAAGCAGAGATTGAGAGTAAGCCCACAAGAAAACGTTGCGGTGATAAAGTTGGTTGAACGTTTTCAAAACAAGGCGGACCGCCCTTACAGGGAAATTTCTGGAGCGGGAGCGGTGCACGCCACAAACACATTTCGAGAAAATGTTATCACCAATGCAAACTGTAGTGAACACCCAAATCAGGGCAACATTAGCCTCATTGTAATCAGCGGAGACAACTTGATGAGGCTCGCCAACGAACTCTACTGGAGGGCTGCCGATGAGGCCTGAAAGAAACTCAAAGCGACTTTTAGCCATCACTCGTGCTAAGGCAAAAATGTATGAGTATGATATTCCAGAGGGGTATCATATAAGAATCGATGAAGACCCGAGCATTTTGTTTGACCTGACTATTGGGGTTTTGGGTGATGTCTGTAACGTTGGTCACAGGCCCGAGGAAATTGAAGAATCTGAGAAAAACTCTCCTCTTTTCCGCCCATTACTTTGACGCATTTTTTAATTCAAAATTGAATGGCTATCAGGGTGACTATCTCAAGCTGCTGGCCAGCAGCGCTTACTATCTTTGTGGTTTCCCTGGAAGTTCGAGCGTACTTGTGAGTCAGGTGGAAGCTCCAGACTGCGATGCCTCTTCCCTGGACAGCCTTTTGTGGACCATACTCAGAAATGATTTCTCACATGAAGTGGAACAACTTTGGGGTGGCAACTACGAGGAGAGCCTCAAGACTCTTCACCGGGGAATACGTGATTTTTTCCAACAAGGATACGGAGCAGAGGAATTGAGATCCTCATGGGAAAATTTGAATCAGCAAGTTTACAGTGGTGGAGGAGACCGAGAATTACTTTTTTCCGACGTGATTAAAGCAGTCTGCGATCATAAGATAGAAGTTTCCATTTGGAATGCCATTCCAAGGATGAGTGAAATTCCCCTGGAAACCTGGCGCCCATTTCTGGAAAGGCAAAACATCAGAGAGCTTTGGCCAGCACAAATAATGTTAGGAGAGCATGGCGTTTTCAAGGGGCGATCTGCAGTAGTACAAATGCCTACCAGTGCGGGGAAGACAAAGGCCACGGAACTCGTCATCCGCAGTGCGTTCTTGAGTGGACGGACTAAAATGGCTGTTATTGTTGCGCCTTACCGTGCTCTTTGCCACGAAATAAATGATAACATGGCCGGTCAATTCGAAGATGAAGAGGTAAAGATCAACCTCGTTTCTGATGTGTTGCAGGAGGACGTCGCTGTCGATGATTTTCAAGAGAAAACCGTCTTGATCTTAACGCCAGAAAAGTTGGACTACCTTTTACGGCACTCACCTGAAGTACACAAACAAATCGGACTCGTCGTTTATGATGAAGGACACATATTTGACGACTCGTCAAGGGGTGTGACCTACGAATTGCTATTGGCATCTTTGAGAAGAAAGCTACATCGGAATACTCAGGTGATTCTTATTTCAGCAGTCATTGGAAACGCAGAGGAAATCGGAGGGTGGTTGACCGGAGATGAATCCGACTGTGTATCTGGCCGCGACCTTCACCCCACCTACAGAACAATCGCATTCACAAGCTGGCGTGACAGGCTCGGCCGCTTGCAGTTTCACAATCCCGCGGAGGAAGATACAACAACCTTCTTCGTGCCTCGCGTTCTTGAGCCTCAAAAACTGGAGTTGAGAGGTAGGGAACGAGTGGAGAGATTATTCCCGAAGAAAGATGAACCTGGTCACGTTGCACTATATCTTGGCTGCAAACTTGTAAAAAATGGATCTGTAGCAGTCTTTTCTGGACGAAAAGATTCCGCCAACAAAATGGGAGCAGAGATTGTCGACGCCTTCTCACGGGGATTGAACTTGGCAACGCCAGCTGAATTTTCGGACCTTAATGAACTGAACAAGCTTGTGGACTTGTACAAAAGTAATCTTGGAGAGGAGAGCATTCAAACTGAAGCTTCACGACTCGGCATTTTTCTACATCACGGCAACACTCCACACGGCATAAGGCTCGCCCTGGAGCACGCGCTGCAGAACAACTTGGTAAAGTTTGTCATTTGCACCTCAACACTTGCGCAGGGCGTAAACCTTCCGCTTAGATATCTGATTGTAACGACGGACCGGCAGGGTCGCGAGAAGATCAGGACAAGGGACTTCCACAATTTGATAGGGCGGGCGGGGCGTGCCGGAATGTACACCGAAGGAACCGTGATATTTTCCAACCCCGACATTTTCGACAAACGAATAGCGATCACTGAAAGGTGACGATGGAGGGAGGCCATTGAGTTGCTCAAACCCGAAAATTCCGAACCTTGCAGGAGCGCTATTTTCAGCATCTTCACGCCGGTAACGGACCACAAGGGCAACACGATCAGAGAAGTTGATCCGGTTGAACTTGCAAAAATTTATTTTGAAAAAAGGGATGAATTTAACGCGATGCCAGGTTTGATGGCCGAGGAGATTTCAACGGAGCGAAACCTCAAGGCTAACATCGCCCACATCGCCGAACAGTTCAGGCATAAAGCCGATGTGCTCAAATCAATCGGATCGTTCTTACTTCAACTATCAAGTGAAGGAGAGGAGGTGGATGAGACACCAACGGGACTTGAGCTTTTAGAAAACACACTAGTGCACTTTCAGGCTGATGAGACGCAGAGGAAAACTCTGACAGAACTTTTCAGATACGTGGAGCGACACATTCTGGAAACTGAACCTTCTCGGGAGAAGCGAGCCGTTTTTTCAAAAACCGTTCTCGACCTCGTTGATTGTGAAAGGCTTTTGAGATATGTGGAGAGTGTGCGTGAGCAGATCACAGTAATAACTGAAATCGAAGAACTTTTCGACGTCCTTTGGCCAGCAATTTATGGATTCAATAAGAATAGGGCATTGTTGTCATGTGGTGATGAGGGGGCTCTGAGAAACGCAGGTTTTGCTTGGATCAAAGGCAGTTCCTTTAATAGAATTCTTACATACTTTGTAGAAACTCGGTTTGGAGCCAGAATCCCTATCGTCGATCATGTGATTGACGTTTGTGAAAACGGGTTCGGTTTTCAAGGCTCACTTATTGTTGGTGCAATTGTGGAAATCATTTCCGTGGAAGTTCCTGTCGAGGATGATGTGAAAAATAGGCTTTTGCACTTACAGAAGGCGCTAAAGTACGGCTTACCGACGAAGACGGCAATAATCATTTACGAACTGGGGCTTGTAGATCGACAACTTGCCCAAAAATTACACGAGGAGGTAAACATAACTGGTGACACCATGCATGCAGTTGTAGAATCGATAAAAGAAAATGATGATGAGGTCGTTCGCATTATTTCGACATTTCCTGCATACTTTGAGTTTAAACTGAGAGGAATCTTGTCTTCTTGAAAAGCGGAGTTTGAAGGGAAACGAAATACATGACATATATCAGATTAAAACGTTGTACGGAGGGCCCCTATGTTTTTCAGGCTTAGGGGACATCGTGCAGAACTTGCTTAAAATTCACCTAAACCATAACCTTTCAACCTGTGTTATCTCCGATAGATCACAGCCGCAACCAAACCTGCGATAAGAGAATATTATGAAAACCGCGACAGAGTTGCCATTGAGAATTCCCCAAACATTGGCTGAGCTTGTGATGTGCCAGGTTAAAGAAACTTACATCATTCTTGAATCACGGCAAAATCAACAATTATCGATATGCCCGAATTTCAGGTCTGTTTTTCAGATCTCTGCTTTTTTGATGGTTCGGTTTTTAAAAGGATATGATTCATTTTTGATTTTGTCATCACCGAATATGTTACCATTAACCTTACATTGCATTTCTCCGGGTCCCATTATTTAAAGGGGATCTATTCCGCGATCACCCGTTGAACATGTCGCCAGGACAGCACCTGTATATCTGAGCGGTGCTGAGAATCATCACCGCCATACACAACGTGGCTTTGCATTCGGCGTGTCTGACCCACAACTTTCATACGATCCGAGAAGCGCCTGAGGTTCTTGAAAAAGTCTTTGGTCGTGGTGGCACCCGATTTGATCTCGACGGCCGCAAGCTCTTCACCGTGCTCGATGAGCAAATCGATTTCCGGTCCGCGGGCTTCCCGGTAGTGAAACAGACTGGGCTGTAAGCCGCTATGCACACAGGCTTTGTAGATTTCGGAGAATACCCAGCTTTCAAAAATTGCGCCGCGCAGCGGGTGAAGACGAAGTTGCCCTGCTTCGCGGATACCCAGCAGATAACAGACCAGACCACTGTCAAAGAAATGCAGCTTGGGTGCTTTGACAATCTGCTTCCGAATGTTGGTGTGCCATGCCGGCAGACGATGGATGATATAGCTGGTTTCCAGCACAGACAGCCAGGCACGCACGGTATTGTGCGTTACTCCAGCGTCGTTGCCGAGTGCTGAAAGATTGATCTCCTGTGCCGTACGTCCGGCACAGAGCTTCAGAAATCCGGAAAAGGCCTGGAGGTCACCGACGTTGATCACCTGGCGAACATCACGTTGTACGTAGGTGGCGGTGTAATCCGCCAACCATTGATGAGCCGGTATGCCGCGATCGTAAATCCTGGGATAAGCCCCCTGCCAGAGCAGCGAGAACAAGTCGGCAGGTGCGTTCGAAAATGCATGTAGTTCTTCCAGACTGGGTGGCAAAAGCACCAGGATGCCGCAGCGTCCTGCCAGCGACTGGGCAATAGATTGTGACAATCCAAAATGCTGCGAACCCGTAAGGATGAACCGTCCCGGTTCCGGACGGTCGTCAATATCGCTCTGCAAATAACTGAACAATTCAGGGACGTGCTGGATTTCATCGATAATGGTGCCTTCGGCATACTCAGCCAAAAATCCCCGAGGATCACTACGTGCAAAATCGCGGATGTCCAATGCTTCCAGCGACACATAGCGTTTGCCCGGATACGCCATCTGGCACAGGGTCGTCTTGCCTGATTGCCTTGGACCGGTGACCAGGACGGCAGGGTAATAGTCCGCCAGTTCGCAGAGCTTACTTTCCAAAGTACGAGGTATCATGAAGTTCAATCTGCCATATTGTGCATAAATTGTCAATTGAAATTACATATTATGAAAGTATTGAACTCAAAACGATTGTTAATATTCCCAGCCTAAAGCGGCTGTTTGCTGTTTCTCCCCCACTTTTAAAGCTTTAAATTTAAAACGATCATGTTTAATGTTTCTTTATGGTCTCACTAATCTTGATGACCTTTTCGATAATATACTCTAAATTTACGGACAGGAGTTTCCGATCCTCGACGAGGATACGACCGTCTACGATGACATCTCGAACATCCGATCCTTGTGCGGCATAGACGATATGACAATAATGGGGGATATGGCAACTTTTGAGCGATTTAGATCGCAATGATTTTTTTAGGTCACCTGTCAGCCCTATCCTGAAGCTGGAAACAATCCTTCTTGACAGAATGGGGGGAGTGATATATAAGCATAAGCACTTAATAGCAGTGGTTATAATTAATGAATAAGCTTAATTCGGAAAGAATAGAGCAGGCCCTTCAACTGCTCGGGGAGCGGTTGGCTCTGGCGGATGTCGGGCCGTATGGCTTGGTCGTGTGTGGCGGTGCTGCACTGATCTCCTGCGGATTGGTTTCCCGTATGACTACCCAGGATGTGGACATACTGGCCATGATAAACATGGAAGCGGACTTCGTGTCTCCCGATCCTTTGCCTGATGAGTTACTTCGTATTGCATTTCAAGTGGCTGAGGACCTGGACTTACCGGAGACATGGCTCAACAACGGTCCGAGCCGGGAGCCCGGGGGGCTGTACCAAAGGGGTTTACCCGAAGGCATTGGCGGACGCCTTACACGGCGCGACTTTGGTGAACGTCTAACGGTATACTATGTGAGCAGGATTGATCAGATTTATTTTAAGGTATTTGCGGCCGTAGACAGCGGGCCTGGCAGGCATGTGGATGACTTGAGAGAATTGAGGCCATCACCCGATGAAATAGAAAAAGCAGCGCTTTGGGCCATGACGCACGATCGATCCGTGGAATTTCGGATGGTTTTGGCTTCAATGCTCCGTCAAATGGGATTCAAAGATGTCGCTGAACGAATTTAATTTTAACTTAAGAAAATATCTTGTACACTTTCTTTGGCGCCAATGGGCTCAGCTCGGGGTGGCCTCTGCAAGCGTAGAGAAGGAAGACGGGTGGATCATCGACCCGGAAGCCTTATGGCTCTTCAGTGCCACATTCGCCAGATTTGATGCCCGCCTTTTTGATGAAATACTGGACTGGATTTTGAAAAACGCGGCTTTCATCAATATCTCAAGGTTGAAGTCGCTGGCACGAAGGTTCGGCTTTGATGAGATGAATGTTGTAGCGGCCATGGCTGCCGTGGTGCGTCAGAAAAACAGCCGCCTGAACTGGCGGTTCTCCATCGCTGAGAAGACAGGCGATGCAACCCCACTGTTCCTTGATGTGTCAGAGGAGCCTTTACCGGACTTTGGGACGTACGATGAGACATTCCTTCGGTTCGGCTTTAAGCGCGGCAAGGTTGTATTTCGCGGACTTTCAAGGCAATTTAATGCCGACATGTCGGCATGTGCACTCCTGCGTTTACGAGCCTTTTTCGGTATAAATGCGCGTGCCGAAACTGTCCTGTACCTTCTGACTCACGATATGGCCCATCCGAGCCATATCGCCCGGGAGACCGGATTCTCTCAGAAAAACGTGCAAGACACACTAGTAGATATGTCGGGTTCCGGGCTTGTGCATCCGGCAAAGCTCGAGGGTCGAATGAAAATGTATTTCATGAAAAAAGATCATAAAACGCCTTTCCTTTATCGTCCTGAAAGCCCGCCCCAATGGACAACATGGCCGCCTGTTTTCCGTGGGTTGCAAATATTGTCGAAAGGTGTGTCGAAGATCTCCTCTCAGCAGATAAGCGAACTGCTGAAAACGGCGGAATTGCGCCGACTATTTGGGGAAGTCCAATCAAAGTTCGAACAGGCAGGCCTTGCTGGGCTCCTGACTCCGAATCGCGGTTCGTCTGATGCAACCGTCATGGCGAGTTTTCTGTCGCAACTTAAAAAATTTTTAGGATAATACAACAGAAACCATCGTCGCTTCTTATGGTTAACTTATTGTTTCTTTATGGTCTGACTAAGTTTGATAACCTTTTCGATGACGTTCTCTAAATCCACCGTCAGGAGTTTCCGATCCTTGACGAGGATACGTCCGTTAACGATGACATCTTGAACATCCGATCCTTGTGCGGCATAGACGATATGGGACACCGGGTTGTAAACCGGTACGAGATGAGGTTTATGCGTATCGAGGATAATGACATCCGCCTGTTTTCCGATTTCAAGTGAACCGGTGATATCTTGAAGACCCAAAGCTCTCGCCCCTTCAATGGTGGCCATTTTCAAAACGGTAAGGGCATCCATCAGCGTTGGGTCCATGGCGTTAACCTTATGGAGTTTGGCTGCCGTATCCATCTCTGAAAATAGATCCAGATTGTTATTGCTGGCACACCCGTCGGTACCCAGACCCACCGTTACACCGGCCTTTAACAGTGCCGGAACCGGTGCAATCCCTGAAGCAAGCTTCATGTTGCTTTCAGGGTTGTGGGAAACGCTTGCCCTTCGTTTGGCAATAATTTCGATATCATCATCATCCAGCCAGACAGCGTGAACCAGGAGTATGTTTTGATCGATAATGCCGATCTTATTCAGGTATTTTACGGGTGTTGTGTGATGTTTTGTTTGAATTGATACATATTCGTCTTTGGTTTCGGCGGCGTGAATCTGGAAAAGCACGCCTTTAGCGTCAGCAGCATCCTTGGCTTTTTTTAATGTCGCTTCGGAACAGGTATAGGGCGAGTGACAAAATATCGAAGGGGTAATTAGAGGTGATTTATTTTTCCACTTTTGTATAAATTTTAAAGCGTTGTTGATGTTGTCCCCCGGCTTCGGCACTCCTGGCGCCGGGAAATCGATAACCCCCTGTCCCAATATCGCCCGCATCCCGATTTCGTTCATTGCTGCTGCAACATTGTCTTCATAAAAATATCCGTCACAGCAGGTCGTTGTTCCAGACAGTAACATTTCCGCACCCGAAAGCAGCGCTCCGAGTCTTACGGATTCAGGGTGAATATGGTTCGCTTCGGCGGGAAAAATATATTCATTTAACCATTTGGAAAGGGGAAGGTCATCAGCCAAACCTCTGAACAGTGCCATGGGAAGGTGGGTGTGGGTATTGACAAGGCCCGGCATAATGATACCGCTACGGGCATCGATGATCTTTTCCCCTTCAGGAAGCGGCGTATCGCTTTTAAGTGGTTCAATTTTAGCCAGTTTATCGTTCTTTATACAGAG
The DNA here is from genome assembly GCA_963706295.1 of uncultured delta proteobacterium. Taxonomy (GTDB): domain Bacteria; phylum Desulfobacterota; class Desulfobacteria; order Desulfobacterales; family UBA11574; genus UBA11574. The sequence continues at coordinate 121,307 of CAVPLW010000010.1, forward strand.
GACACCGTTATTGATAATATCAAAATCAGAGTTCATCGTGATAACGGTGCCGTTGTGTATGACAATGCTATAATTCAATGTCTCGGAATTTCCACAATTTAATGAGAATACAGATTATTATTTCTGAATTGAACGTTTGTCTCGAATATGGAATAATGGAATATTGGAATGATGAGTTTATCTCATAAATCATATTTTTTTCAATGCGATACAAAAAAAGACCCAATATTCTAGTATTCCATTATTCCATCATTCCCCCGCTATAGAGCAGGATGAGCGAAGTGAACTAACTTGTTGATTGATCAGATTCTATCCACTACATTCTTGATGATCGCTTCAAGTCTTGGTGCAACTTCATCAGCAACAGCGATAACCTTGTCAACGGTTGTCGGCATCGGGTTGTCCGGATCATTGATGTTGGTGATGGTTGACAGGCCGAGCACTTTTATCCCTGCATGGACCGCGGCAATGACTTCTTGTATAGTTGAAAAACCCACGGCATCGGCACCAATGGTTCTTAAAAAGCGAACTTCGGCCCGGGTTTCAAGGGACGGGCCTTTAAGGCCGACATACACCCCTTTTTGCAATGGGATGCCCTCATCTCTTCCGGCGGTTTCGGCAAGTTCGACAAGCTCTTTATCATACGCTTCGATCATCTCCGGGAACCGGATTCCCCAACTTTCTTCATTGGGCCCGATCAAAGGGTTTGAGCCGGTCAAATTGATATGATCCATAATGATCATGATGTCGCCGGCGGTAAATTCAGGATTCAAACCGCCGGCAGCATTTGAAAGAATCAGCACCTTAATGCCGAGCTCTTGCATCACCCGTATGGGAAAGGTCACTTCCAGAGGCGAATACCCCTCATAAAGGTGAAACCGTCCCTGCATGGCCATGATCTGTTCTCCGCACGTGTCTCCGAAAAGAAGCCGACCATAATGACTTTCAACCGTTGATATTGGAAAATGCGGTATATCTTCGTATTCAAAGGATACGGATATATCCAGGAACTCGGTGCTCGCTCCGAGACCGGTTCCGGTTATCAGTGCGATTTTTGGTGACTTTTTAATATAAGATTTTAGAAATTGAGCAGTTTCAACGGCTTTGTGTTTATCGTTCTTCATAGTGAGTTTCCAGTTTATTAGTCCTTGAAAACCTGGTTCTATAGGATAGGTCAGAGTTCTCCGGCTCTGCCTAAAGAATCGCTACAAGAGTTTGAAGTGAACTAAAGTTTAAAGTGAGCTAAAGTTAAGGAATTCTGTCAATTATATAAAACCAGCGGAGCGAAGCGACACCATAACTTTAGGCACTTTAGATCACTTTAGACACTTTTAACTTGTACGGCTTTAAGTAAAACAGCCCCTTTCAGGGGTTATATCAAAGCCTCCAACTCGTTAAAAATTCAAGGTAATATATTTGGTATTTTTAGCATCTTTTACATTTTACCTTTGGAGAGTCTTTTGGGGCATAATAATCCAACATCTCGCTGACGTCAAGAAGACGAAAAAGCGGCTTTTATATATTGACATGTTTTGTTACAGTATATAAAAATATAAGTTTATTTTAAATTTGAATTACCCGCTGATTGTTGGAGCGTAGCGGATATCCCGTCTTTCGAGGCAGCGCAGGATGAATTCAAATAAAAGATAAAGTCCTTTTTAAAGCGAAAGAGCGGTGCCACGGTTCGGAGAGCTGTGGTAAAAATTTCGAAATACTCCTCAGCTTTTTTTTGGGGATAGGAATTTTAGCCTTTCGCCAAACTGAGCGGCATAGCCGCGTTTTATAAAATCGTTACACGATTTTATCAGGAGAAGTAAACCATGTCCAAAGATATCATCGGATCGGTGCTGGTTGTGGGCGGCGGAATTGCCGGGATGCAATCTGCTCTGGATTTGGCTGATTCGGGATTTTATGTTCATCTTGTTGAAAAATCCCCGGCCATCGGCGGCATCATGTCACAACTGGACAAGACCTTTCCGACCAATGATTGTGCCATGTGAATTATCTCACCGAAACTGGTCGAGGTCGGCCGGCACATCAATATAGAGCTTCACACCATAACTGATATCAAAGAGATTGCCGGTGAAGCCGGCAATTTTAAGGTTACGCTGAACAAGGGCGCACGATATATCGATATGGACAAATGTACCGCATGCGGGGACTGTACCCAAGTGTGTCCGGTGAGCCTTGAAAGTCTTTACGATGAGTGCCTCATTGACAGAAAAGCGGTTTACAAGCCCTACGCACAGGCCGTACCCGGAGCATATGCTATAGACAAAAGGGATCAATCGCCCTGCACCAATGCCTGTCCGAACGCCGTCAATGCCCACGGCTATGTGACCATGATCGCCCAGGGAAAATATCAGGAGGCCCTGGAGGTCATCACCCGGACGCTGCCCCTTCCCGGCGTGCTGGGCCGGATTTGCCCGCACCCATGCGAAACCGCATGCCGAAGAGACGAGGTGGATGAACCGATTTCCATCTGCACCCTGAAACGTTTTGTGGCAGATCAGGTTGATATCGATGATTTGCCCCTAGCTGATATTACGACCAGGGATGAAAACATCGCTGTTATCGGGGCAGGGCCTGCCGGTCTAACAGCCGCCTATTTTCTGGCCAAAGACGGATTCAAGGTGACCATTTTTGAAGCCCTTCCCGTGGCCGGCGGTATGCTCAGGGTGGGCATCCCCGATTACCGGCTTCCGCCGGATGTGCTTGAAAAAGAAATACAGTGGATCACCCGGCTGGGTGTCGAGATTAAATATAACACCGCCCTGGGCCGTGACATCACCGTTGACGGTCTGTTGGATGACGGATACAAGGCCGTTTATCTGGCCATCGGCTGTCATGCCAACATGAAACTGAACATTCCCAACGAAGATACAGATGGCGTGTTTCCAGGGGTTAAATTTTTAAGGGATGTTTCTTTGGGTGATCTCAAGGTCCTCAAAGGCAATGTGGTTATCGTGGGCGGAGGGGATGTGGCCATCGATGCGGCAAGATCCGCGCTGCGCCTTGGGGCAGACAAAGTCAGCATCCTTTACAGGCGGACGCATGCAGAGATGCCGGCCCGTGAAGAGGAGATTGAAGATGCCCTTGAAGAAGGGGTTGATATTCAGTTTCTCACGGCACCTGTTGAAGTGGTGGAACGCGACGGAAAAGTCGCTGGGCTCAAATGCATTAAAATGAAACTGGGTGAGCCTGACAAAAGCGGCCGACGCCGACCCGTCCCTGTTGAAGGGAGTGAATTTGTTGTTGACACCGATGTCATCATACCGGCCATCGGTCAGAAAACCGACACCGCGTTTCTTAAAGATACCACAGACATTGAATTGGACCGTTGGAACAACATCAAGGTCGATCCGATCAGCTTCGAAACCAGCAAAAAAGGGGTGTTTGCCGGTGGTGACGCCCAAACCGGCGCATGGATTGCCATTGGTGCAGTAGCAGCCGGACGAGAGGCCGCCGTTTCCATAAAGAGATATCTGAATTGAGAGGATTTGACAAAAGGGCGAGAGCCTATTGAGACGCCTCAGAAAAACTTTTATCCCATCAAAAAGGATATCCAAAAGGTTAAACGGGCGAAGATGTCCAGGATCTCCATGGAAGACCGGAAAACGGGTTTCACAGAGGTGGAACAGGGTCTCAGTGAGGCGGCAGCGGTTGCCGAAGCTAAAAAATGCCTCAACTGCATGGTATGCTGCGAGTGTTTGGAATGTGTAAAGGTCTGCAAAGCCGAAGCCGTTACCCTTGAAACCCATTCCCAAAAGAATGAAACCGTCGAGATTGATATCGGTTCGATCATATTGGCACCGGGAGCGGATGTGTATGATCCCGGATTGCATGACACCTACAATTACGCGCAGCATCCCAATGTGGTGACGTCCATGGAGTTTGAGCGGATTCTGTCTGCTTCGGGTCCGTATGGGGGTCACTTGATACGGCCGTCGGATCATGTGGAGCCCCAAAAGATCGCCTGGCTCCAGTGTGTCGGTTCCAGGGATGTGCACCTGGGCGCCCATGGTTACTGTTCGGGGGTGTGCTGTACCTACGCCATCAAGGAGGCCATGCTGGCCAAGGAGCACAGCAGCAACGGATTGGACGCGGCGGTGTTTTACATCGATATGCGCACGTTTGGTAAAGACTTTGAGCAGTATTACAACCGGGCCAGAGAGGAGTCCGGCGTTCGGTTCGTCAAGTCGAAGATCACCAATATTGAATCCAACCCAGAGACGGGCATGCAGATGATCCGGTATGTTGACGAGGCCGGCCGGCGTTTGGAAGAGGAATTTGATATGGTGGTGCTGTCCGTGGGGTTGAGTGCCTCTCTGAAGACGGCCGAGCAGGCCAAAAAGTGGGGCATTGATCTGGATCATTACAACTTTGCGAGCACCAACAGTTTTGACCCGGTACAGACGTCCCGGCCCGGAATATATGTATGCGGTACTTTCCAGGGTCCCAAGGACATCCCGTCATCGGTGATCGATTCCAGCGCGGCGGCAGGGGTTGCCGGGAGCAGTTTGGCTGATGTTCGCTGGACCCTGACCAAGACCCGGGAGATCCCCGAAGAAAAGGATGTTCGGGGTGAGCCGCCCCGGATCGGTGTATTTGTGTGCCGGTGCGGGACCAATATTGCAGGGACCGTTGATGTGCCGGAAGTGGTGGAGTTTTCAAAAGATCTTCCGGGCGTGGTTTATGTGGAAGAGAACATGTTCAGCTGTTCCCAGGACACCCAGGACAAGATGACCGAGATCATCAAGGAGCATCGATTGAACCGTGTGGTGGTGGCGGCGTGTACGCCCAAGACCCACGAGCCGTTGTTTCAGGAGACGCTGATCAACGCAGGGATCAACAAATACCTGTTCGAGATGGGAAACATCCGGAACCAGTGTTCCTGGGTTCATAAAGACGACCCGGACCGGGCCACGAAGAAATCAAAAGATATCGTGAGAATGGCGGTGGCCAAGGCAGGTCTATTGGAGCCGTTGGCGGAATCGACCATGGGGGTCACCCAGTCGGTTCTGGTGATCGGGGGCGGGGTTGCCGGCATGGCGGCAGCCCGGAACATGTCGGAACAGGGGTATCATACCTATCTGATCGAAAAAGCAGATGCTTTGGGGGGTCAGGCCCGGCACCTTCACGAGACCTGGCGGGGCGAGGACATCCAGGGATATTTGACCCAACTCACGGATGCGGTTCAATCGGACGATAACATCGACGTTTTTGTCAATGCCCGGATCAGCCAGGTGGACGGGTTTGTAGGAAATTTCAAGACCACCGTCACGACCAATGGAGAAAATCGAGTTCTCGAGCATGGGGTGACCATCATTGCTTCCGGGGCATCGGAACTTAAACCGGACGGATATTTATACGGCAAGGATTCGCGTGTGGTCACGGGTCTTGGAGCTTCAGCAGCGGTTTGTCGACAAGGATCCATCGCTGAGTCAAGTCGACACGGCAGTATTTATCCAGTGCGTGGGGTCCCGGATACCGGAGCGGCCCTACTGTTCCAAGGTGTGCTGCACCCAATCCATCAAGAGTGCGATGAAGCTAAAAGACATCAACCCCCAAATGAATGTGTTTGTTTTGTACCGGGATATGCGGCCGTACGGTCTTCGGGAGGATCTTTACCGGGATGCGCGTTCTGCGGGGATCCGTTTTATCCGTTATAATGCGGATAAGGATCTTAATGTGAGCAATGGGGACGAAGGTCTCAAGGTGAGTTTTGCGGACCGTGTTCTGGGAAGGATGATGGACATCCGTCCGGATCTTTTGGTTCTGGCGTCGGCGGTGGTGCCGCCGGCAGAGAATCCCCTGGCGCAGCTGTATAAAGTACCGGTGAATTCGGACGGTTTTTTTGCCGAAGCCCACGTGAAGCTTCGGCCGGTGGATTTTGCCACGGACGGTGTATTTGTGTGCGGGCTGGCCCATGCGCCCAAACCCATCGATGAATCCATTACACAGGCCCAGGCCGCTGTTTCACGCGCCGTGACACTTTTATCCAAAAAGGCTTTTCTTACCAGCGGAATTGTTGCCGAAACAAATCCGTTTGATTGCAGTTCCTGCGGCGTGTGTGTTTCTGTATGTCCTTACTCGGCGCCGGGTTTCATCGAACAGGGGCCCTTTACCGGAAAGGCGCAGATCAATCCGGTACTTTGCAAAGGCTGCGGTCTCTGCGTGGCATCCTGCCGATCCGGTGCGATCCGTCTCAAAGGCTTCGATAATGATCAGATCTTTGCGCAGATTTTTGCGTTGGATAAAACGGGATAAAAAAACAGGAAATAGGAAAGAGTAAATAGAAAATAGGAAATAGGCATAAAGACAGGTGATAGGTAATAGGTAATGGACTAAGGATTTTTTATCATTAACCCATCGTTCTTCATCCATCACCTATGACCTATCACCCATTACCCATGACCTGCTTTTTTTATAATCAGGAGATGTTAATATGTCAGACTGGGAACCCAAAATCATCAGTTTTTTATGCAACTGGTGCAGTTATGGCGCCGCAGATCTTGCGGGCGTCAGCAGAATGGAATATCCGCCTCATATCCGGGTGATTCGAATCCCCTGTACCGGTCGAATGAGTTCGAAGTTTATTCTGGCCGCCTTCAGACAGGGCGCGGACGGCGTCTGGGTGTCCGGGTGACATCCGGGAGATTGCCATTACCTGGAAGGTAATTACTATGCCCGAAGAAAATTTGCGCTGTTTAAAAACTTTATTGAATATATGGGGATTGAGCCCGGCCGCCTCCAGTTTTCCTGGATCTCCTCTGCAGAGTCGACGAAATTTGTGGAAGTGGTCAATGAGGTCACTGACGTGATCAAGGCGCTGGGACCTCTTGAAAAATTCGTAAAAAGAGAAGCCAAGGTCGCTTAAGATGCTATCCTACATTGATAAAATAAAAGAAATTTCCCGTCGGCTCTTAAAAGAATCCACGGTGGACATGGTGATCGGATTCAGAAAAGGGACCGTACCGATGATGAATGAACCCTGTTTTGCGAAAACGCCGGAAGATGTTGACCATCTCGTATGGGACAGCAACTGTGGAATTAATCTGGCGAACTATCTGACCAACAGAAAGGAAAAAATCGGTATTGTTGCCAAAGGATGCGATTCTCGAAACATTGTCACCCATATTATCGAAAACAAAATCAAACGGGATCAGGTGGTGATTATCGGCGTGCCCTGCAAGGGAATGATCGACCGGCACAACATCGAAGCCATGGCCGAAGGTGAAATCAAAGAAGTGATAGAGACCGATGACACCATTCATATCAAAGGGGACGGTTTTGAAAAAACACTGGATAAAGAAGAAGTGCTCCAGCAAAACTGTGCCATTTGCGTTCACCGAAATCCGGTGATCTATGATGAGCTGGTGGCCGATGAGGTAAAAGAGCAGACCGATGTGGACCGGTATGAAGATGTTCGTCATATTGAAGCCTTGTCACCCGATGAGAAATGGGATTTTTTTGAAGATCTTTTGTCGACGTGTATCCGCTGTTATGCATGTAGAAACGCCTGTCCGCTCTGCTACTGTCCCACGTGCTTTGTGGACGAATCACGACCCCAATGGGTGGGCAAAAGCCAGGATCCCACAGACATCAGGACGTTTCATTTTTTAAGAGCATACCATTGTGCCGGTCGATGTACCGATTGCGGGGCCTGTGAACGCGCCTGTCCCATGGGAATCAAGGTTCGATTGTTGACAAAAAAACTGGAGAAAGACTGTCTGGAATTGTTTGACTGGGAAGCGGGGTTGACGTTGGAGAAACGGCCGCCCCTGGATACGTATCGGCCGGATGATCCGGATGATTTCATAAAATAACGAGCCAGTTTCTGATAATGTAAGAGTTTACATTTTTAACGATTGATCGCCTCAGGTATAATTAAATTTTTGCTGAAAGAACTCGTGGATAATGGCTCGTAATGAAAAAACCGTTCTTATCTTTTGATAAGGATAAGTGGTTTAAGGCAATACGTTCGTATGACCTATAATCGATGAGGGTTTTTTCATAACGATCCCTAATCCACTCAAACAGCTTCCAGCAAAAATTTAATCATACCTGAGGCTTCCTTAACATCGATTTGTTTCAAAAACCTAAACGGCTATCTAATAATAAAGGCGTATACAATGAAGGTCATAAAGATTGACAAGAAAGACTGGGCCGGAGGCCTTGAACGCTTATCGAAGACATTTCAATTGTTCGGTCCGGCAATACAGGATGCGTTTTTTGTCTTCAAAACGCTGGGAGATGGTGAACTTCCGGATTTGGATGTTCAAAACACCCGGCTTTCGCCAAGATCCATTATATATCCGCAGTCAGAAAAGATGTTTGAATACACCCTGGATGAAAACCAGGAAGATCATCACATTTTAAAAGAAATTGACAAAGAATATTCGCCCCGGGCCGTCATCGGCATCAGGCCCTGCGATGCCAAGGCGTTTTTGCTGGTCAAACGAAACTTCGATACACCGGAATATAAGGATCCTTACTGGATCAAATCTTACGAGGCAACCACCCTTGTGGGCCATGCCTGCAATGCTCCGTGCAGCAGTTGTTTCTGCACGACCTCCGGTTGCGGTCCCTTTCATGAGAAAGGGCTGGACATACTTCTGACGGATGTCGACGATTATCTTTTGGCCAAGATCATTACGGAAAAAGGAGAAAGGCTTCTTGCGGCAGCCGGCTGGGAGACTGAAGCCGATGATGCTCTAAGTGATCGGATTGAAACCATGAAGGCGGCGGCAGAGGCAAAGATAACCTCCCGGGTGTCCACGGACCAATTGAAAGATAAAAACACCACAGACCTTTTTGAAGCGTCTTTTTGGGAAGATGTGGCCTTTGCCTGCATCAACTGCGGGACCTGTACCTATGTTTGTCCGACGTGCTGGTGTTTCGATATTCAGGATGAAACCCATGGACTTTCCGGCATCCGCATGCGCAACTGGGACAGCTGCATGTATCCGCTCTTCACCCATCACGGCTCCGGCCATAACCCCAGGGATACAAAGACGCAGAGAGTCCGCCAACGGTTTATGCACAAGCTGAAATATTATGTGGACAAATATGACAATGGCATTCAATGTGTCGGTTGCGGTCGATGCGTTCGTTTCTGCCCGGTGAATATCGACATTCGAAGGGTTTGCGATTTGATGAACAGTTTTGAAACTTGAAGTGAGCTAAAGTGATCTAAAGTTTGAAGTGATCTAGAGTTTGAAAAAGGAGTCGCTGCGCTCCGGCTGTTTGAATAAAATTGCCAGAATACCTTAACTTTAGTCACTTTAGTTCACTTTAGTTCACTTTAGGCACTTCACATTTAAGAAATCAAGCCCATCTCAAAGGGAGAATTAACATTGCAAAATCCGTATTTGCCGTATCCGGTTCGGATCGAAGAGATCATTACCGAAACCGAAGATAAAAATCTTAAAACATTCAAACTGGTATTTTTAAATCCGGATGATGAAAAGAAATTCAATTACAAAGCCGGCCAGTTTGCCGAACTTTCCATTGCCGGAAAAGGAGAAATCCCCATCGGGATCGCTTCCTCGCCAACGGAAAAAGGGTTTTTAATGTTTACCGTCAACAAAGTGGGGCTGGTGACATCGCATCTTCACAACATGAAACCCGGAGATATTATGGGAGTGCGCGGTCCTCTCGGCAACTGGTATCCATGGGATATCATGGAAGGAAAGAATGTTGTCATTATCGGCGGCGGTTTTGCCTTTACCACCCTTCGGTCGTCCGTTATATACATGCTGGATCCGGCCAATCGTTCAAAATTTGGAGACATTCACGTGATATACGGCGCACGAACACCCGGAATGCTTCTTTACAGGGACGAACTTTCCAAATGGGAAAAACGGGATGATATTCACATGCATATTACGGTGGACGCCACCGATGATCCAAACTGGAAGTATAATGTCGGTTTTGTGCCGACCATTACCGATCAGAAAGCCCCTCCCGGAAACGCAGACACCTATGCCATTGTCTGCGGACCTCCCATCATGATCAAGTTTACCCAACCGGTGTTGGACAAACTCGACTATGCCCATGATCACATCATTATGTCCCTTGAAATGCGCATGAAGTGCGGTATCGGAATTTGCGGTCGCTGCAACATCGGCAAAGAGTTTGTATGCAAAGACGGACCTGTCTTTACGCTGGATCAGTTGAATCAAATGCCGAAAGAATATTAATCTTTGAACGATTCTGTTTTCTATAACTTTATGAAGATATAGTATATTATTTGAGACATTAGCGCTTACCTCGAATATTCCATCATTCCCTCTGGGGCGAAGGCCCTTGCGGGCTGGAGGCCAATTGTGAGCGAAGCAAACTAAATTGAATATCTTCAATACCCAATTTAATCCTGAGATCGTGACTTTTTTAAAACATGTGTTATGTTGTGGCGTAGAAGGCATTAAATTCCGAGAAAGGAAACATCATGGCCACTGAACAAGGCATTGTAACAAAAATCGAATCCACAACAACCGCATGGGTAAAAACGACGAAAACCGATGCCTGCAAGGCTTGTGCTGCCAGAAGCTCTTGTCACAGCATGGGAGGGAGTAATGAAATGGAAGTGGAAGCGATTAATCGCGCAGGGGCACAGGTGGGGCAAAAGGTGGTGCTGAGTTTTGACACATCTCCGTTATTAAAAGCCACTTTTTTGCTTTACGTGTTTCCGATTATCGCCATGATCGCCGGTGCGTTTGTCGGTCAGAAGCTGGCGCCCAATTTTAATGTTGACGCATCCTTTTTGTCTGCAATTTTTGGATTTTTGTTTTTCGGGCTTACCATGCTTTTCGTACGGTCCAAAGGGAACAAACTGGCCCAAAAGGATGAATACCGACCCAAAATTGTCAGAGTCATCGGCCAATCCTAACTGGATTCTTTCAATGCCAAAGCGCCCACCGGACATGCTTTGACACAGGAATCACAGTCCCCACATTTAAGCGATGACGCATCTGTTGCACTATACGTGCTGATGACCGTGTCAAACCCTCTTTTAGCAAAGGTTAAAACAGATTGACCATATTTTCCCCTGCAAATGTGCACGCATTTTCCACACAAAACGCATCGGTTCGGATAGTGGATTAAGAAAGGATGGGTCTCGTCGATCTGCGTCTCTTTAAGATATCGCTTCAGGCGCTTTGACTTTAAGCTGACTTTTAGGAATTTGGCAATATTCTGAAGTTCGCATTTTTTATTGGCGTGACAATTCTTGCAATCCACATCGTGAACTGACAAAAGAAGGCGAAGGGCGGTTCGTTGCAGTTGTCTAACCGCAGGCGTATCGGTTTTAACAACCATATCAACCCTGACTTGAACGGTACATGATGGAACAGGCTGTCCTATACCCTCAATTTCAACAAAGCACATTCTACAGGAAGCCGAAGGACTCTCCATATCTTCCAGGTAGCACAGGTTCGGGATATAAATCTCGTTGTCAAGGCATGCCTGAAGCAAAGTCTTTCCTTCTTTGCTTTCAATCTCTTGGTTGTCCACCCGGAGTTTTAACATCATTTAACGTCCTTCTTCTTTTTTTCCGGCGGCTTTTCGATGTGAGGAACCAAATGCGGTGGAGATACCTTCCGAACCGCATCATACTCCGGCGGACAGGCCACCAGGCACTCACCACACTTTACACAAAGTTCCTGGTCAACCCCTTTCTTTCGATTGCTGGTGGTAAATACCGCATCAACCGGACAGCAGGTGGCACAGGCATCACAGCCGCGTGCACAAAGTTCCAAATCGAAATAAAAAGCGGTCAGCGCCCGGCACATAAGGGCAGGGCAGCGCTTTTCTTTGACATGGGCCTCATATTCATCCCTGAAATATTTAAGGGAAGTGAGTACGGGATTCGGAGCGGTTTTGCCCAGGCCGCAAAGTGAACCGGTTTTTATATCCTGACTCAATGTTTCCAGCAATTCCAGATCACCTTCCAGTCCCTCACCTTTGGTCAATCGCTCGAGTATCTTAAGCAGATGATAGGTTCCGATTCTGCAAAATGTGCACTTGCCGCAAGACTCCTTTTGGGTAAAATCGAGGAAATACCGGGCGACTTCCACCATACAGGTGTCTTCATCCATGACCACCATGCCTCCGGACCCCATCATTGCACCGGCTTCTGTAAGAGAATCGAAATCAATCGGTGTATCTAGAAAATCTTCGTTAAGGCATCCACCGGAAGGTCCGCCGATCTGAACCGCTTTGAATTTTTTGTTGCTCGGAATACCGCCGCATATATCAAATATCAGGGTTCGTAACGACACCCCCATTGGAATTTCCACCAAACCCGCATGAACGACATTTCCCACGATGGAAAAAATTGCGGTTCCGGGGCTGTTTTGTGTACCGACGCCTCTGTACCAGGTTGCGCCGTGATCCAGTATGGGAGGAACAGAAGCCAGGGTTTTTACATTATTGATCACCGTCGGCTTGTTCCACAGACCTTTTTGAACCGGATATGGCGGCCGATGCCGGGGCATGCCGCGATACCCTTCAATGGATCGAATCAGTGCTGTTTCTTCGCCGCAAACAAAGGCTCCCGATCCTTGAAACACATCAATTTTCAAATCAAAGGTGCTGTCCAAAATTCCTTTTCCCAAAAGCCCCAGTTTTTCTGCCTCCTGGATGGCATTTGTGACGAGTTTGACAGCCAGGGGATATTCCGATCTGACATATACCATGGCTTTTTGAGCGCCGACGGCATAGGCACAGATGGCCATGCCTTCTAAGACCTGATGCGGGTTGCTCTCCAGGATGGTTCTGTCCATGTATGCGCCGGGGTCTCCTTCATCCGCATTGCAGATCACAATCTTTTCCTGGGCCTCGACACTTCTTGCCAGTTTCCATTTTCTTCCAGTGGGAAAACCGGCGCCGCCTCTACCTCTTAAACCGGAAAGCTCCACTTCTTTGATCACTTCTTCAGGATCGAGCTTTAAAGCCTTTACAAGGGTTGAATATCCACCTGCAGCAATGTAGTCATAGATATCTTCGGGATCAATACGCCCGCATTTTTCCATAACGATTCGTTTTTCCTGGTTGAACCTGGAAAAGTCCGTCACTGAAGGAATCAGATCGTTTTCCTCGGTGGCCCCGTAAACGTGTTCGAACCGCGGATCGCCGCCTCCCAAAAAGAGTTTTACGAGCATTTTGGCTTTACCCGGGGTGACCTCGTGGTAAAATATCGGTGGAAATCCGGAATCAGGATGATCGATAATAACCACCGGTTCTGCATAGCAATGACCGAAACATCCGACAGTATGAATGCGGGCGTCAATATTGTTTTCAACAAGGGCTTCTTCAAACGCTTTTTGGGTCTCCAGGGCACCGGAAGCAATGCCGCAGGTGGCCATGCCGATGTGGATTTTGGGGATCGGGGCATCCCGGAATGCAGCCCGGCGTTTCTCGGCCTCTTTTCGGATGGTGTTGAATTTTATATCGATGGTTTTATGATTGTCCGGGCTCATTTTTTTTCTTTTCTCTTTCTTCCATCTCTTCTTGTAATTTTATCCGCAAAAGAAGCCCTTCGACCTTGCTGGGAGCCATATGTCCGTGTACGGTTTCATCGATAATGGCCACAGGCGCCAGGGCACAGCAACCGACACAGGCCACCCTATCTATGCTGAATTCCCTGTCAGGTGTGGTTTCGCCGTCGGAAATTTCAAGTTTACGTTCAAAATTTTCAAGGATGATATCACCCGCTTTGACGTGGCATGCGGTACCCAGGCATACTTTAATCGGATGCTTGCCGGGCGGATGAAACCGGAACTGGTTATAAAACGTTGCAACGCCATAAACTTCGCTTTCGAGAATTCCGAGGTGCTTTGCCACTGTTTTTAAGGCTTCAGAAGGGAGATAGGCAAGGTTGTTTTGGACCATCTGTAGGATGGGGATTAGATTTCCTCTATGCTTTTCAAAGGTTTCAAGTTTTAAGGCAACATGCTTAAGAGCGTCTTTTTCTTCCTCTGTCAACTCTTGATTCATAGAGCAACCCTTTATCCAACTTCAATTGATCGCAAACAAAACCGGTTTTTTTTACATCGCGAGAAAGAAAATGTCAATCTAAGTATATAAAGAATTTGAAATGGGTTTGTTTAAAAGGATAAAATTATTACAAATTTTGAATGAATGGAAAAATGCAGGGTTACTTTTCCGGATGGGCACTACCTGGCGGCTCTGCGATCCACTAATTGGGAGCATTTCAAGAGCAACCCCCCGGCAAGGGCAATGAAACTGCTGATCATAAAAAGTTTAAATGTTCCCAGTGTTTCAAACAGATACCCGTTTATGAAAAACCCGACCATTAATCCAAGCCCATAGGTTACGGCGTTATTTACCGCCTGCCCCAGGGTCTTGCCTTCATCCGGCGTTAATGAATCAATATAGAGAATGCTGGATACATGAAACGTCCCGTACGTGACGGCATGTAAAATCTGCAAAAACAGAATGAACGCCGGAGACGTCGCAAAAGAGAGGGCCAGCCATCTGAATACCGCCACCATAAAAGAAAAAAACAGAACATTATCTGTGGAAAAGCGCTTAAAGATGATATCAGATTTTATCATCACGATAATCTCTGCAAGGGATGCCAGGGCCCATGAAATGCCGATAAATGTCTTGCCGTAACCCAGGTTTTCAAGATGGATGGAATAAAAACCGTAGTATGTTCCATGGCTTACCAGCATTAAAAAGGCACAGAACAGAAAAACAATTACACGCCTTTTTAAAAGCACTTTGGCGTTTGAAGAAAAAGAGGTTTGTTTTTTGATTTGAATGTCAGGGATTTTGATGGAAATGAGCGCTTGTGCCAGGGAACCGAAAAAAATGAGTATAATGATGATTTCGATGGAGTAAATATCTATGACTTTACCCAGCAAAAGAACCGTCATAATAAATGCAATTGACCCCCATCCCCTTATCCTTCCATAGCTTTTCTTTCTAGTGCCCAATACGTCCATGGTAAAGGCTTCCAGGAAAGAAATGATCGGAGAGTAAAATATCCCGTAAAAAACGGTGATGAACAGCATCGCCCAAAAATCGGTTGTATAGAGATAAAATGCCCATATTGCGGTGCTGATAAAACTGCATAATATATATATGGGTCTTCTGATGTGAAACCGATCGGCCAGCCCTGCCCACACAAGCGGAAATAAAACCAGTGCAATGGATCTGATGGCCGACAGAACACCGATTTGGAACCCGCTGAATTTGAGATGGTAGCAATATAAATTGAAATAGGGCAAAAATGCGCCCATGACGCCGAAGTATAAAAAATACTGGGAACCGATAATCAGCTTGAACGAATTTTTGGGATAATTATCCATAGACCATCAATATTTCATTTATGGTTAAAACACAATTAGATTTGTAACATATTAATATCACTAATTTTATAGCAATATATTTTCCTTTGGGTGCGTATTGGGTGCGCTTAGGAGCATGTCCAGTTCGTCAATCTCTGCCTATGCATGACGAAATTTTAAGCCTAAAATCTTTACAGATATCACAATGCCTGCTAAATTGTTTGAAGCCCAAATACTGAGAGATCTGTACTTTTTATTCTTTCAGTAAGAAACTTTCAATGATTTTAATCCGATAAAATATTTTGATGCATGTGCGCTATCATACATTTTATACTATAAAACTCGTCTTGCTTTTGTATTGAAAATCGAATAATGTCATTTTTTGTAAGAATATCAGTTTCCAGAATTGTCACCGTAATCTCCTTACCGGAAATTGCTGATAAAAATTGAAAAAAACTAATTTTGATAGTGGTTTAAATTAAATGGACAAGCCATCTAAACTGCTTATCGTTGATGACAATAAGTAATTCTATCCACACTTAAAAATTTTTTCATTTTCAAATTCCAACAATGAATATGATACCACCGTTAATCGGATCAAGTGCAAGTATTGAGAGGATCAGAGAACTTATTGAACACACTGCAGACACGGGATTAAATGTCTTAATCACCGGGGAAAGCGGTGTGGGCAAAGAGGTTGTTGCTCAGAACCTTTATTATAAATCTCAAAGAAAAAACAAACCTTTCATAAAAGTTAACTGTGCGGCATTGCCGGAAGGACTGCTTGAAAGTGAGCTTTTTGGATATGAAAGGGGAGCTTTTACCGGAGCCGAACGAAAAAAGCGAGGGAAATTTGAACTTGCCCATAAGGGTGTTTTGTTTCTAGACGAAATCGGAGATATGCCCCTTTCACTTCAGGCCAAACTTCTTCGTGTTCTGCAAAGTGGTGAGTTTGCCCCGTTGGGTTCTGAAAAAGAAGTCACAGCAGATGCCTGGGTTATTGCTTCTACAAATCAGAATCTCGGGGAAAACGTCAAAAAAGGACTTTTTAGAGAAGATTTGTATTATCGGCTCAATATTATAAAAATATATATACCCCCTCTTCGAGAAAGGCCTCAAGACATCTCACTGTTAATTGACCATTTCTTAACAAAATATACATCCCAGTTCGGAAGAAAAAGATTTACAAGTCCCAGCCATAATATTATAGAAAGGCTGATATCATACAATTGGCCCGGAAATGTCAGGGAACTTCAGAATATTCTAAAAAGTTGCATCGTTATGGGCAACTGGGAAGAAGTTGTTGACGATCTTTCCATCAAAGATAAACCTGATGTTTATTCAACGTCAGACCAAAAAGGACTGGATAAAGCCCTAATTGTTGACACCCTTCTTGATCTTAAAAATGAAAATTCACCTGGGCATGCATCATTTTCTCTTAAAAAAATTAGAAAAGAGACGATGAACATCATCGAAAAAGAGGTCATCTCACACGTACTTAATCAAACAGGCTGGAATCGAACCAAGGCAAGTGCAATTTTAAAAATCAGCTATAAAACACTTCTTTACAAAATCAGCGACCTTGATATAAAATCATCAACTCCAAACCGTTGATACCTGCTCCTGTATTTGCAATCTTAAAGACAGCTCAAAAGTTGTGATATCAAAAGAAATGTCATTACAACTTTTCTTTACAAACCCTGACTGAAATGTTAAATATTTTTAATTAAAAACAGCCAAACTTTCTTATAGCCATGTCACTATTTAAAACGCTCGGTTTAGGGTGTTGTAAGCTTTAACAATTAGGAGCTTTAAAATGGACTATATCAAAATAAGATTCACCAAAGATTTCGATCAGCTCGGTTCTACGTTTGAAAAAACTGTTGAGGATCTGTTCAGAACGATTAACCCGATGTTTACGATTGCTGAGCAAAAATGGAAGCCTCAAATGGATATGTATGAAACCCCTGACGAAATAATTATCATGGGTGAGATCGCCGGGGTTAACAAAGAGGATCTGGAACTTGAGATCAGCAGTAAGGCAGTAAGGGTTCAAGGAAACCGCAGCCAATTTCCTCGAATAGATAACGCCAAATACAGACTGGCGGAAATACAGTACGGTAAATTTGAGCGAGTCCTCTATCTTCCTTCGCCCATTGATCCTGAAGTCGTATCAGCGTCATACACGAACGGTTTTCTCCAGGTTCGGCTCGCAAAGCTCAAACTGGACAAAACATTCAAAGTTCCAATTTCAGAAGAATAACTGTTGAATGATTTATTTGAAGCAGCGTTTGGAAAGATGAAATAAAACCTGGCCTTAATTCTTGACTTTGATTCATAAATGCCGGATTGAGTTCGACATAGATTGGTTGGAGGTTCTTATGACAGAACAGCACACATCACCTGAAATCAGCGCGGAAAAAATTCCGGAAATTCTTCCGATCCTGCCGTTGTTTGACGCCGCCCTTTATCCCAAAATGGTGTTGCCTCTTGTTGTTATGCAGCCGGAATCGATTCAACTGGTGGATGAAGCCATGTCCCAGAATCGACTCATCGGACTTGTTGTTGCGAAAAAGCCGGTAGAGAAAAATGTGAACATGCGGGATAACCTGAATACTGTGGGAACCGTTGCATTGATCCTTAAAATGGCAAAAACGGAAGATAACAAACTGCAACTGCTTGCCCAGGGGTTGGGTAGATTCGAAGTTAAAAAATATGTACAAGAAAAGCCGTATCTCAAAGCCAGTGTCAAACATATTAAAGACATAGAAACAAAGGACAAAGAGATAGAGGCTTTAATGTCCAACATGATCAGTCAGTTTTCAAGGGTTGCCGAACTTTCTCCGGGTTTGCCTCAGGAAATCGTGATGATGGCCAAATCGATACAGGAGCCCGGCATATTGGCCGATATGATTTCCTCCACCATCAATTCCAGTCTTGAGGAAAAGCAGCGGGTTCTGGAGAGTTACGATATAAAGAAGCGGTTGAAAGAAGTCACACGGCTTCTAAACTATCAGTTGGAAATATTAGAACTGGGCAGCAAAATCCAATCCCAGGTTAAAGGGGATATGGATAAAAGGCAGCGGGAATACTTTCTTCGCGAGCAGCTCAAAGCAATTAAAGAAGAATTGGGTGAAAAAGATGAGGCTGCTGTTGAAGTTGAAGACTACAAAGCGAAAATCGAGGAAAAAAATCTTCCTGAGGTAGCCCGCAAGGAAGCTGAACGGGAACTGAATCGCCTTTCCCGAATGCATCCGTCTTCAGCTGAATATACGGTGGCCTCTACATATCTGGACTGGTTGACGGTACTCCCCTGGCATGAAAGTACAGTAGACAACATGGACATCGCAAAAGCCAGAAAAATATTGGACCAAGATCACTTCGGACTTGATAAGGCCAAACAACGAATTATAGAATATCTTGCAGTGCGCAAGTTAAAACCGGAGTCAAAAGGGCCTATCCTGTGCTTTGTCGGTCCTCCCGGCACCGGGAAAACATCTCTGGGCCGTTCCATCGCTAATGCTTTGGGGCGAAAATTTTTTCGAATTTCGCTGGGCGGCGTAAGGGATGAAGCTGAAATAAGGGGACATCGGCGAACCTATATCGGGGCGCTTCCCGGCCGAATTATTCAAGGGATTAGACGATCCGAGTCAAACAATCCGGTGTTTATGCTGGATGAAATCGACAAAGTGGGAAGTGATTTTCGAGGAGATCCGTCGTCCGCTCTGCTGGAAGTTCTCGATCCTGAACAAAACTTTTCCTTTTCCGATCATTATCTGGACGTACCTTTTGACCTGTCAAAGGTAATGTTTATCACCACCGCCAATATACTTGATACCATCCCCCCGGCCCTGCGGGACAGAATGGAGGTATTGAAGCTTGTCGGATATACCCTTGAAGAAAAAGTAAAAATTGCCGTTCGTTACCTTATTCCTCGACAACGCGACGCCCACGGACTCAAAGCCGGTCACATAAAATTTACAAAGGGCGCTATCAAACATATTATTTCCGGATATACCCGTGAGGCCGGTTTGAGAAATCTTGAACGGGAAATCGCAAATATTTGTCGTGGTGTTGCAGCCGGTATCGCTGAGGAAAAAATAAAGTCAGTTGCAATAAAAGTTGAAAATATCTCCGAGTACCTGGGCCCTGTGAGATTGACCCATGAAGGCAAAGCCAGAACGTCAATTCCCGGCGTAGCCACAGGTCTTGCCTGGACAGAAACAGGGGGAGAACTTCTTTTTGTAGAAGCCACCTCCATGAGAGGGAGTAAGGGCCTTACCTTGACCGGCCAGCTTGGAGATGTCATGAAAGAATCAGCAACCGCGGCATTGAGTTTCATTCGGTCCAATACCGCTTTAATCGGCATTCCTGACGATTATTTCGAAAAACACGACATACATATTCACGTTCCCGCAGGTGCTATTCCGAAGGACGGCCCATCCGCGGGTGTTACCATGCTAACCGCCCTGGCATCGTTGCTGACCAATAAGACCATTAGAAAAGATCTTGCCATGACCGGTGAAATCACATTGAGAGGCCAGGTCCTGCCGATTGGCGGCTTAAAGGAAAAGGTGCTGGCTGCTCATCGCGCGGGAATAAAAACAATCATTATCCCAAAGTTGAACGAAAAAGATCTGTACGACATACCCGAAGAGATTCAAAAGAAAATAAATTTTAAACCTGTGGAAAGGATGCAGGATGTTTTAAAAATCGCATTTGAAAAAAAGTAATGGCCATTCATTTCTTAAAAAGACATTGGCGAATAATTACATATCGAAATTTCGATAAGCCATTGAAGCTAATGGTTCTTTTATTTTTCATTCTTGTCATCCAATCGGAATGTCGGAATGTTGGAATAATGGAATGATGGGTGAAAGAATGGAAAGGGCCAAATTTATATTGATGTTTTTTTTTCCTTTGAACCCAAAATTCCATCACTCCATTATTCCAATATTCCAAATGCGGAGCATAGTGAAGCTAAGTTCCATTTTTTTTGTTTTTTGCAGTATTTCAGCTTTTCTTTTATGTGGATGTTCAACAGTAGAGGCTCCCCCCCCAACACCTCCCGGCCACCCCAAACCCTATAAAGTTGGTAGAACCTGGTATCAACCGCTGCCGCATGCACAGAGCTTCAGTCAGCGGGGAAGAGCATCCTGGTACGGAACGGAATTCCACGGTAAAAAGACAGCCAATGGTGAAATTTACAACATGTATGCCATGACGGCTGCACACAAAATCCTTCCTTTTGATACGTATGTCAGCGTGAAAAATTTAGAAAACAATAGAGCGATTGAAGCTAGAATCAACGACCGTGGACCTTTTGCCAGAGGCAGGATCATCGACCTTTCGTATACGGCGGCAAAAAAACTCGGTATCGTCGGACCGGGTACAGCGGATGTTGAAATTGTTGCACTTGCCAGATCCATTCAATCAGACATGTCGAAAAGTAACACAGCGTCGTATCCGGCAACAGATTTGTATGAAGGCAATTTTACGGTTCAAATCGGCGCATTCGGTGAAATGAAAAACGCTGAAAGACTCAGGAAAGAACTTGCTCGAACCTATGAAAATGTTTACATCACATCCTATTTCAATGGAAAGGATACTTTTTACAGGGTAAAGGTTGGTAAGTATACAAACCTGGCCCAGGCAAACCGGTTTGAACGCATCATGATCCAAAACGGATACAAGAATGCATTTGCCGTCGCTGAAGATAATTAGAGGAAAAACATTGAAAAATGTGGTCTTTTTGGATCGGGACGGCGTCATAAATCATGATTCTCCGGATTACATTAAAAGCTGGTCTGAATTTGAGTTTCTCCCCGGCAGCCTGAAGGCATTAAAACTGCTGACGCTGAATAGATTTCCAATCATTATCATTACAAACCAGTCTGTGATTCATCGCAAGATGGTATCCAAAAAAGATCTTGATTTCATCCATGACATGATGAAAAAAGCCGTTCAATCGAACGGCGGTGAAATAAAAGACATATTTTATTGTCCCCATGTGCCGGAAGACAGGTGTGACTGCCGTAAACCAAATCCCGGGTTGATTTATAGGGCTAAAAAGAGATACCGGATCGACCTTGAGACGTCAATCATGGTGGGTGACAGCGCAAAGGACATAGAATGTGCTCGGAATGCCGGATGCGGATCTGCGATTTTGGTTAAAACCGGCAATGGCGTTACGGCTGAAAAAATATTAAAAGAAAAGATGATCCATCCGGATGTTATCGTTCGAAATCTTTTGGAAGCCGTCAACTGGATCGTCACCCGCAACCATCCGGCAGCGTTTCCGGACAACTCGTAATGCCGATGAACAGCCCCCCCCCCACAACCATCCTTGAAGGAGAGCTGGAAAGAATTACCTACTTCAATGCCGAGAATCATTATACCATCGCAAAATTAAAAACCAGCAAAACCAATAGTATCGTTACGATTGTCGGCACGATGCCGGCTGTCAAAGCCGGTCAATTCCTTAAGATCGAAGGAACCTGGGAAACCCATCCCAAATACGGACAGCAGTTTAAGATTAAGACCTACAGGGAAACCTTGCCTGCAACCATTGACGGTATCAAAAAATATCTAAAATCCGGTATTGTAAAAGGGATCGGACCTTCAACGGCCGACAAAATGGTCAACCATTTTAAAGCCGAGGTTTTTGAAATTATAGAGAAATATCCGGAAAAACTTCTGGAAATAGAAGGCATTGGAAAAGCTAAAGCCGCATTGATATGCAATGCATGGAAATACAATCATGCGGCAAGAGGTCTGATGCAATTGTTGCAAAAGGCAGGCGTTAAAACATCTTATTGTGCGAAAATGCTTAAACAATATGGCACAGCTGCGGTGGATGTTATCCGTAACGATCCTTACCGTATGACCATTGATATCCCGAGTATCGGTTTTTATTTGGCTGACAGGATCGCTCTGAATCTGGGTGTCTCAAGCGATGATCCAACGCGTGTGAGAGCGTGTATTATCCACGTGATGCAGCAATTCACAAATGAAGGACATGTCTTTGCTTATGAATATCAACTGATTGAATATTGCCAGCGTCATTATCACTTGGAACCCGATATCATCGGATATTCCATCGAGACGCTGGCTGCCGAGAAAGAACTGGTCATTGAAAATGCATTGGATTCTTCGGAAAACAGAATCATTTATCTCAAAGAATTTCATCATGCGGAAAACGGGTTATCGAACCGGCTTAAAGCGCTGATGTCCGTCCCGATGACATCCCATTCAATCGATGCAGAACGTATTTCAACGGAAGTTCAAAAAAAACTGGCCATAGCGCTTTCTAGAGGAACAGATTGATGCCCTTGAAAAAATACTCTCCTACCGGGTAGCTATTATAACCGGAGGACCCGGAACCGGCAAAACAACGTTGATACGGTCTATCAATGCCATATTTGAAGTGCTCGGGAAAAAGGTGCTTCTTGCGGCACCAACCGGTCGAGCAGCCAGGCGGTTATCCGAGGTGACCCGAAGGGATGCAAAAACCATTCACAGATTGTTGGGGGTTAATTTTCAAGACGGACTGTTTAATAAAAACAAGGATAATCCCCTTGATGCGGATGCAGTGATTATCGATGAAGCATCAATGTTGGACACACTTTTAATGTTTCATCTGATCAATGCAATCCCAATGACCGCTGTATTGGTTCTGGTGGGTGACGTTTTCCAGCTTCCATCCATAGGGCCCGGCAACGTACTTTCCGATATGATCAAATCAGCTCAAACGCCTGTTTTTTATCTTAAAAAAATATTCAGACAGGCCCATAAAAGTCCCATCATTTTGAATGCTCACAGAATTCGCAATGGTGAGTTGCCGGTCTTAAGGTCTCTGAACGATTCGGAGGGTCTTTCAGAGTTTTATTTTTTGGAGCAGGGTGATCCGAATAAGGTTGTTTCAGCCATTGTTGAATTGTGCACAACAATAATTCCCGAGACATTCTCTTTTGATCCGATGCACGATGTTCAAGTATTAACACCGATGCATAAAGGTCTTGTCGGCACAACCCATCTCAATCAGGTTTTACAAAAGGTATTGAACCCGAATCCGGTGATGGTTGAAACCACAGGTACAACATTTAAAGTTGGAGATAAGGTCATGCACCTTAAAAACAACTATCAAAAAGATGTTTTCAATGGAGATATCGGAACCATAAGCGCTGTAGATATAAAAGGACATATCTTTTCGGTGGACTACTACGGAAGGACGGTCAATTACGATTTTACGGAAACGGATGAAGTCTCTCTGGCATATGCCATATCCGTCCATAAATCACAAGGGTCCGAATACCCGGCTGTAATATTGCCGATCATGGTTCAGCATTATGTTCTTCTTCAAAGAAACCTTTTATACACCGCCATTACACGGGGTAAACATCTGGTCATTATTATCGGCACAAAAAAAGCCCTGACAATTGCTCTAAAAAACGATATGCCTAAAAAGCGCCTGTCCGGACTTGCTTTCAGACTTATGAGCAATTAAATTGTAAGAATACCTTGTTTTTGAGTGATAAAATAAATATATATGAAAAATCTTGACAATGCGTATTATTTCAATTAGTTAAACTTCAACCGTTATTGAGGCTCATTTTTTAAAGTATTTAAATAAAAACAATTAATTAGGTGATTACTTATGCCACTACCAAAACGTAAAACATCAAAATCAAAGCGGAATAAACGGCGGACTCATCAAAAGACCTCAGCCCCTGAACTGACCAGTTGTCCCCAGTGCGGTGATTCCAGGCTTCCACACCATGCATGCCCCGGTTGCGGCACATATAAGGGCCGCACTGTAATTGATGTCGAAGAATAATTTTGTTCGTTTCTAAAAAACGTCCTTTTTACTCGATGCGAGCGCATTTTTAGAATTTTTGAAAATGTTATCACTTCAAGCGTAATATGCAGGGTAATATCATGGCCGAAAATAGAACACCCATTGTCATCGGCAGCGATCATGCTGCATATGCTTTGAAAGAAAAAATCAAAGCGTTTCTCATTGAAAGATCCATTGATGTTGAGGATGCCGGCTGCTATAGCGAAGATTCGGTGGACTATCCGGATGTTGGGATTAAAGTTGCGTCGATGGTGTCATCGGGAAAATTCGGGCAAGGCATACTCATGTGTGGTACGGGGATCGGTATGTCCATGGTGGCCAACAAATTTCCTCATGTCAGGGCGGCGTTGTGTGCCGATATGTTCTCCGCTATCATGAGCAGACGACACAACAATTCCAATATCCTGGTTTTGGGAGGGCGTGTTATCGGGGACATTCTTGCCATGGAGATTGTGAAAGTCTGGCTGGAAACTCCTTTTGACGGTGGACGACATCAGCGGCGATTGGAAAAGTTCGATCAGATAACTAAGGATTTTACCAGTAAAACCTAAGCCGGACAAGCCGGAAAAGTTACAAGTGATCTAATCCGCCAAACTGCATCGGCGGACAAGAGTTTGAAGTGATATAAAGCCCGCCCTGGTGCTAATCGTTCATATATTGATTTGACTTATGAACCATTACAAACATGACTTTTTGAGTACAGAGTATTGGTAATCGGTCTGGGCCAGGGTTAAGGAGTCACTACGCTCCGGCTGTTTATATTAAATTGACGGAATTCCACAACTTTAGTCACTTTAGTTCACTTTAGTCACTTCACACTTGATAAGTTTAGATTTTTTTGCCACAAAAAACACAAAATTTACAACTAAGGGAATAGCAAGGGATACGTCTTTGAACCTCAGGCTTATCGAAAAAGTAGATCCCGAAATAGCCCGTGCAATTTCTATGGAGATTGACCGGCAGACACACACGCTGGAGCTTATTGCATCCGAAAATATTGCCAGCCCTGCAGTGATGGCCGTACAGGCAAGTGTTCTAACCAATAAGTATGCCGAGGGTTATCCTGATAAACGCTATTATGGAGGATGCGAATTTGTTGATGTTGCAGAAAAGCTGGCGGTAGATCGAGTAAAAAAACTATTCAATGCAGCGTATGCCAATGTTCAGCCCCATTCGGGCTCCCAAGCCAACATGGCCGTGTACTTTGCCTTGTTAGAGCCCGGTGATACGGTTCTTGGGATGAGTTTGTCCCATGGCGGACACCTTACCCATGGAAGCCCGGCCAATTTTTCAGGCAAACTTTATAATTTTATTCATTATGGCGTGAATGCGGATACCGGCACCATAGACTATGAAGAATTGAAACGATTGGCAAATAAGCACCGGCCAAAGATGATTGTTGCCGGTGCAAGCGCGTATCCTCGTATTATAGATTTTGATGCTTTTGCGAAAATTGCGACGTCGGTAAATGCTTATCTGATGGTGGATATGGCCCATATCGCAGGCCTGGTGGCAGCCGGGCTTCATCCATCTCCCATACCTTTTTCCGATGTGATAACTTCAACAACGCACAAAACCTTAAGAGGGCCCCGCGGTGGCCTGATTTTGGCAAGGACAGATTACAGTGCAAAATTAAACAAAGAAATATTTCCCGGTATCCAGGGCGGACCACTCATGCATGTTATTGCCGCCAAAGCGGTTGCTTTCAAGGAAGCTTTGAGTGAGTCATTTAAAACCTACCAGAAAGATACTGTAAAAAATGCACGGGTTCTTGCCGGCCATCTGATGGACAGCGGTATCAAACTCATTTCCGATGGCACCGACAATCATTTGATGATCGTCGATTTGAGGAATTTGAAAATTACAGGCAAAGATGCTGAAGATGCCTTGGGTTTTGCCGGAATTACCGTCAACAAAAATTCCATACCATTTGATACGCTCAGCCCGACACTCACAAGTGGCATCCGCATCGGGACTCCCGCCATTACCACAAGGGGTATGAAAGCACCGGAGATGGAGACAATTGCAAAACTTATCGTCCATGTGCTTTACAATCACACGGATGATAAAATTATTGCGACAACAAAGAAAAAAGTTTTTGAGCTTTGCGAAGCGTTCCCACTGTACTGTAACTGGCAAAAAGAGGTGGGATAAAATGGCTTTAGGAAGCAGCCGTCCATCATGGGAAGCCTATTTTATGGATATTGCGTTTCTTGTTGCCAGGCGTTCCACATGTCTTCGACGTGCGGTCGGAGCGATTGTCGTAAAAGATAAAAGAATCTTATCGACAGGTTACAATGGTGCACCGACCGGCATTAAACACTGTCTTGAAACAGGATGCTTGCGGGAGAAACTGAATATCGCGTCGGGTAAAAATCATGAGCTCTGTCGCGGTATACATGCTGAGCAGAATGCAATCATTCAGGCCGCCTATCATGGTGTCTCAATAAAGGGCGCATCACTTTTCTGCACAAACCTGCCGTGCTCCATATGTGCCAAGATGATTATCAATGCAGGGATAAGCAGAATCTGTTATGCATCCGGGTATGCCGATTCCATGTCCAAAGAAATGTTGAAGGAAGCAGGGGTCGACATTATAAAGATCAATGCCGGTCCATCTGAGCTATTGTCTGACCAGAAATAACCATTTATGGACAGACACGAGTTAAATATGAAAAATCCGGGATAGTACCAGGGAGGGATTCATGAAGTGTCCATTTTGTGCGGAAATTGACAACAAAGTGATCGACTCTAGATTGAGTAAAGATGGGAACGTCATCCGGAGACGCAGGGAGTGCATCATATGTGGCAGGCGATTTACCACCTATGAACATATTGAAGAAATTCCTGTTATGATTGTAAAAAAAGATGGGCGTCGTGAAGTTTTTTCCCGTGAAAAGGTACGTTCGGGCCTCCAAAAGGCCTGTCAGAAACGAGATATCAGCATTAACGTTATCGACGAATTTCTTGATGAACTGGAGCGTGATCTTAGAGAAGCCGGAGAAAAGGAAATATCTTCTAACAAAATCGGTGAAAAGGTCATGGCAAAACTTCATGAAATAGATGATGTTGCATATGTAAGATTTGCTTCGGTTTACAGGGAATTCAAAGATGTAAACGATTTTGTTTCTGAACTAAAAAACCTTTTAAGCAAGCATTAGTCAGGATGAATTCGTAACCATTCGGATTCGTTCGGGATTGGGTCATCCGTAGCACTTTGACATATACAGAAGACAAACGTTTTATGCAGATGGCACTTGATCTCGCCAAAAAAGGGGAGGGCTTCACCTCGCCCAATCCCATGGTGGGCGCCGTCATTGTTAAAGACGGAAAGGTTATCGGAAAAGGATATCATAAAGCTGCCGGAGAAGCTCATGCTGAAGTCAATGCCATTGACGATGCCGGAGCTTTGGCGAAAAACGCAACCCTTTATGTTACACTTGAGCCGTGCAATCATACGGGGCGTACACCTCCTTGTACCGAAAAGGTTGTCACTTCCGGTATCCGGCGGGTTGTCGCTGCAATGAATGATCCAAATCCCGGTGTAAAGGGTGGAGGATTAGATTATTTAAAAAGTCGCGGCATCAGTATCACTGTGGGGGTTTGTGAAAAACAGGCAAAAAGACTCAATGAAATTTTTATAAAACATGTCGGAACAAAACGTCCCTTTACCATTGTTAAATGTGCAGCTACTCTGGACGGTCGCATTGCAACAAAAACAGGCGATTCCAGATGGGTTACCGGCGAAGAATCGAGACAGTTTGTCCACCAACTCCGGCATGCTGTGGATGCCGTTATGGTGGGTATAAACACAGTAGAAAAAGATAACCCCAGTTTGACCACCCGGTTGACGACCCGCCTAAAAAATTTAAAACAACTGGATCCAACCAGGATTATTCTCGACACGCACCTTCGAATTTCTGAAAAAGCTAAACTCTTGCGGCTTCATTCGGATTCTGATACGATACTGATCACCGGTCCTTTGGTTTCAAGTGATAAAAAGACCAGATTAGAAAAGAAGGGTGTCAGAATTATTGAGTCGCCGGTATCCGATGGTCTGATCGATCTCGACCGGCTTATGGATCTCTTGGGATCTTTGGGCATCACCAGCCTCCTTATCGAAGGGGGGGGCCGGGTTTTCGCTTCAGCTCTATCTGCCGGAATCGTTGATAAAGTCCTGTTTTTCTATGCGCCTAAAATTCTGGGAGGAGATGACGGTATTCCCATCTGTAAAGGTCCTGGTGTGGATTTAATGGATGATTGTATTTTGGTTAAGGATATTCGTGTCAGGCGATTCGGCGATGATGTCATGATAGAAGGGTATATTCAAGACGAATGTTTACAGGCATCATAGAAGGTTTCGGAACCATACGTGAGATTAGGCCGGAAGGTCAGGGAAAACGCATGACCGTTGGTGCGGATTTTTTTCTTGAACAGACCAAGATCGGAGACAGTATTTCTGTCAGCGGTGCCTGTTTGACGGTAGTTATGATCGACGACAAACGTTTTACGGTCGACGTTTCACCTGAAACGTTTGCGAAGACGACTTTTGGAAGTGCCAAGATCGGTGATCGTGTAAACCTTGAAAGGGCCCTTCGCCTTTCTGACCGTATCGACGGGCACCTCGTTTCAGGTCATATCGATGGAATTGGAACCGTCACGCTCAAACAAAATATAGGAAACGCGATTATTGTCTCTTTTAAGGTGCCGGAATTCATTTCGCATTATATGATTCAAAAGGGATCTGTCGCAGTGGATGGTATCAGCCTGACCATTAACAATTGCGGCCACGACAGTTTTGATGTCAGCATCATCCCCCATACGGCAAAGTTGACGACCATCGGCTTTAAAAAGGCCGGAGATCTTGTCAACATAGAGACAGATATGATAGGAAAATACGTTGAGCGTTTTGTCGGGGGCAAACGCCATGATGAAAAGAAAAAAGGAGCCGGAAGCTCAATAAACATGGAGTTTCTTGCGAAGAGCGGTTTTGTTTAATTTGCGTATTACATCAAATTATCAAATAAACTCTATGTGCTTTAGCGTCCCCCTCCTGGCAAAGCAAATACGGCGGGCGCGTGAGACAAAAAAATATTTACCGGTTTACCAGGGTCAGGAGATCATAGATATAAATGCCACTAATAACCATTGATGAAGCAATTAAAGACATAAAAGCCGGACGTATGGTCATTCTCGTTGATGATGAGGATCGTGAAAATGAGGGCGACCTAACCATGGCTGCTGAAGCGGTTACACCTGAGGCCATTAATTTTATGGCCAAACATGGAAGGGGGTTGATTTGCCTGTCCATGACCGGAAAAAAAATCGATTCCCTCAACCTTCCGTTGATGGTCGAGCACAATACCTCTTCGTTTCAAACCGGTTTTACGGTTTCCGTCGAAGCCCGGTGCGGCGTAACAACCGGAATTTCCGCAGCGGATCGTGCCACAACAATTCTTACGGCTGTAGCGGACGATGCCCAACCCACCGATCTTGTTAGACCCGGTCATGTATTTCCTTTGCGCGGCAGGAATGGCGGTGTGATGGTGCGTGCCGGGCAGACAGAAGGGTCGATCGATCTGGCACGTCTAGCCGGTTTAAAGCCGGCCGGCGTGATATGTGAAATCATGGATGAAGACGGCTCCATGGCCAGAATGCCGGCGCTTGAAGAATTCAGTGAAAAGCATGGTATCGGTATATGCACCATCGCCGACCTTATAGAATACCGTATGCGTACGGAGTCATTCGTGAGAAGATCGGCGGAAACCATTATCCCCACTTCAATTGCAGGAGAATTCAGAGCCGTTGTGTATGAAAATGATGTGGATGAGTTATTGCATATCGCTTTGGTTAAGGGGAAAATTGATCCTGAAAAAGCGGTTCTTGTCAGAGTTCACTCTGAGTGTCTCACAGGGGATATTTTCGGTTCCCTTCGATGTGATTGCGGCGATCAGTTGCAGACGGCAATGGAAATGATCGACCAGGAGGGCGCCGGAGTGCTTCTTTATATACGGCAAGAGGGACGCGGCATTGGGCTTGTTAATAAAATAAGAGCCTATGCCCTTCAGGACCAGGGCCTTGATACGGTTGAGGCGAATGAGAGGCTTGGATTCCAGCCAGACCTTCGAAATTACGGAATTGGTGCGCAAATTCTGGTGGATCTTGGCGTGAAAAAGATGAGGCTCCTTACCAATAATCCCAAAAAAATGGTCGGGCTTGATGGGTATGGCCTCAAAATTGTTGAGCAGATGGAAATCGAAACAGAACCCAATGAATACAATCGGCGGTATTTAAAGTGTAAACAACTTAAAATGGGACACCTGTTAAATGTCGATACCGTGTCGTAGCAATTAAACCAGAAAGAGGAAAGAGGATAAGGGAAACCACGGATGAACACGAATAAACACGAATTAAAATAATCATATTTATTTTCATTTGCGCCCATTTGCGGTTATCTATTTTCTAATTCCTATTTCCTAATTACCGCCGGTATCTTGCAAGATTCAGGCAACGAAAACAGGAGGAAAGTTATATGCCAAAAATTATTGAAGCCAAGCTTCTTGCCGAGGGTAAAAAATTTGCGCTTGTTGTCAGCCGTTTTAATGACTTTATCACCGAAAGACTTCTTGATGGGGCTTTAGATGGACTGTTAAGATCCGGGGCCAGGGACGAGGATATTGAAATCGTCAAGGTTCCCGGTGCTTTTGAAATACCATTGATGGCAAAAAAGATGGCTTCAACGGCTCGATATCATGCCGTTATCTGTCTGGGAGCTGTCATCAGAGGTGCCACCCCGCACTTTGATTATGTCAGCGCTGAGGTTTCCAAAGGCATTGCCATGGTCAGTTTGGAATCTGGAATTCCGGTCATATTTGGCATTGTAACAACGGATACCATTGAACAGGCCATTGAACGGGCCGGAGCAAAAGCCGGCAATAAAGGATGGAGTGCGGCAATATCGGCCATAGAAATGGCAAATTTAATTGAGGTTGTCGACCAGGCGTAACCATGGGGAACCGTCGCAAGTCACGAGAACTTGCTATGCAGGCGCTCTTTTATATGGATATGAACCAGAACGACTCTAATGAGTTGCTGGAACTTTTCTGCCTTAATTTTACCTCTTCAAAAAAGGCCCGCCCCTTTTTTCTAAAGCTTGTAAAAGGCGTAATTCAAGCAAAACCCGAGATTGATTCAATCATCGAGACCTTTTCCGATAATTGGAAAATAAGCCGAATGGGCTGCGTGGACAGAAATATTATGAGAATCGCGGTGTATGAACTGCTTTACTGTCAGGACATTCCATCAAAAGTATCTATCAACGAGGCAATTGATGTGGGGAAAAAATTTGGCACCGAAGAATCCGGTGCTTTTATCAATGGAATCCTCGACAGTATACGTATAGCCCTTAAAGAAAAGAAAATTAAAATAAAGGCTGATATACAAATAAACGAAACCGGTTAAACAATGGATGAAAACATAGATCAGCTTGAGCGAAGATGCCCCAGACTGGGGGGTTCTGTTTTATTTGCCTATTGCAAAACAAGCGGTGATGACCATTTTGTTTGCTGGAAAATCTTTGATTGCTGGTGGGAATGCTTTGATGTGGTGGGATATTTAAAAAAATTCCTTCCGGAGGATAAATTTAAAAAACTTTCAAATTCAAAGCCGAAACAGAAAATCGTCAGTCTTGTGGAGCTTGTTGAGCAGGCAAAAAAGAGGATTTCGTGAATGGTGCTTTTGATTTGATAACTATAGGTAAAACTTTAGTTATTGTAAACGTTACAGCTTCAGGTATAATTAAATTTTTGCTGAAAGAACTTGAACCAATAGGAAACAGTAAACAGTAAATAGAAAATAGTAAATAGTAAATAGAAAAAAATAGGGTTTTCGATTAAGCATTAAATATTCCCCGATAAATCGGGATCTACGATAATCTTCAATCGTCAATCGTTTTGTACCTGAAGCTCTTTTGAAATCCATTTGTTTCAAAGGACTATGCTATTACTAAGGAGGATATTTTGATTATTAAAGAATTGACCGTTGGTCCACTTATGGCAAACTGTTTTATATGTGGATGTTCGAAAACAAAAGAAGCTGTTGTCATTGACCCGGGAGGTGATGCAGACAGAATCCTGCTTGCTCTTGCCGATGATAAACTTAAGGTAAAATATATCATTAATACCCACGGACATTTTGATCATGTCAGCGCAAACGGGAAGATGAAAGATGCAACCAGCGCCGACATCCTCATCCATCCCCTTGATGCACCCATGCTTGGAAGTCTTTCATCAAATGCTGCGTTTTTTGGTATTTCAGTGGAAAACTCGCCGCCCTGTGATCAAACCTTGGAAGAAGGCGATACCGTTTCTTTTGGTGACGTTACCTTAACCGTGATTCATACCCCAGGACATACACCGGGTGGAATCTCTCTTTATACAGACGGGGTTGTCTTCGTTGGCGACACGCTTTTTGCCGGTTCCATTGGTCGCACCGATTTTCCCGGTGGAGATTTTGACACATTGAAATCGAGCATTCAGGCAAAACTCTTCAAAATGGATGATGATGTAAAGGTCCTTTCAGGGCATGGGCCGGAAACAAGCATCGGCAGGGAAAAGCGTTATAATCCTTTTGTGGGCCAGTTTTAGGAACACCGGGTTAGTTTAAAAAGAATGTTTCACCATGCTTGATATCGACCAGTCGGTCACTCAACCCTTCCTTTTCCAGTTCTTTTTTCAGGTCTTTGGGTGGAAAATGGACCGGTTCGTCGCCCAGACGAAATGTTCCCCAGTGAACGATCATCATTTTTTTGGCATTGAGTTCTTTAAACGCCTGAACCGCTTCCCGGGGATTGATATGGCTGGAAGCCATGAACCACCGGGGTTCATAGGCACCAAGATTGATAACAACCAAGTCGATGTCGAAATCCTGTCCGATCTCTGAAAATCCGTCGAAGTATCCCGTGTCCCCCATGATATAAATCGTGTGTCCGGCGGATGTTTTGATCATATACCCTCCCCATAGAGATCGATTGGGGCCTCGAAAAGGGTTTCGCATGGTCCAATGATTGCTGGGCAAAAATGTTATCGATTGATCGCCGTTGCGATAGATGTCATACCAGTCAAGCTGGGTTCGATTTTTCATTTCCAAATCCTGAAATACCCGATGATGTCCCAAGGGGGTGATCACATGGGTGGCTTTATCCAGGGTGGACAGAGAGGACTTGTCCAGGTGGTCGTAATGACCGTGCGTGATCAAAACGTGATCAGGTTTTGGGATCTGTTTCGGGTTGAATATAAATGGTGAAAAATCCTCAACAAACCATGTCAGATCTGAAAACATCGGATCCACCATTAGATAACTGTCTACATCCTTGATGAGAACTCCGGCGTGCTTGAGAAAAGTGACACTGACGCCTTGATTTGCCTGTATCGGCGACCAGTTTATGACAATGGGATGAACGGACTGGTCTTTAAGATAGGGACTAAACTGACTTGGGCTGAACTTCCATTTCAGAAGTTGCAGAAATTTTCTTTTGCGTAACGGTCCGATGGGATTTATGAAAACGCTGTTGCCATGATGCTCTTTTTTTAGCGCAATATCCCTCAAACTTCGTCCGTTTAGGGGCTTATAGTGCAATTGATGATCTTTCATTTTTCCAATGGCTGCCAGCACAACAGCAGGGTTAAAATGCGCCTATCTGACAATCCTTTATTTTGACCCCCATGGCTTCGCAAGCACCGCTGACAGTCATTTTGCTGACGTGCAACCGGGATGCGATGTCCCATGCGCGATTACATGAAAGCCTTCCCTGAACAAGCGCATCGGAAACGGCATCTTTTACATCCGCTTTTATACTGTCCTGAGGTTTAACAATCTTTTTTTGGGGCTGATATCCAAACAACCCCAGCTGGCATTTTGTCAATTTAAAATTCATCAGGTCAGCTGTCTTGCCCACCGTCTCCGGTGAAATCTGTAACGCTTTTGCAATTTCAAATGCCACGGCACAGGGAATTTTTTCGTTTTTTGTCTGTTTCAATATTTCATTTTTAATCGAGGTGTCAGGTTTCTCATCGGGTCCGTGCTTTGTTGAAAAAGTTTTACCTTTACGAAGACTCATTATAAGCTCCTTTCGCGATGTTTTTGCCCAAAAAACGTGATAAATTTGACTTCTTTTCGGATCAATCAATTTTGAAACCGATCCAGAATCTGCATTTTGCTTGAATTTCAGGGTGCTGTCTGTTAATTATATGTTTTATTATACCCTGAAAAACTTGGTCCTTTTGGCCGGGTCAGAGGTCCTTGGCTCTGCCTGAAGAATCGCCGGAAGAGTTTGAAGTGAACTAAAGTTTGAAGTGAGCTAAATCCGCCAAAGTTCGGTGGCGGATAAAGTTAAGGAATTCTGCCAATTATATAAAAACATCGGAGCGAAGCGACACCATAACTTTAGGCACTTTAGATCACTTTAGACACTTTAAACTTGTACGGCTTTAAGTAAAACAGCCCCTTTCAGGGGTAAACCAAAGCCTGGTCCTTTGGCCAGGATTCTTTACTTAATAACAGGTCATCATGCCTTTTTCAATAAAACGAATAAAAACCCGTCAGATTAAGGTTGGAGATGTAAGTGTGGGCGGGACAGCACCGGTTGCCGTCCAATCCATGACCAATACCTTTACTCAGGATGTTCAGTCCACCGTCTCACAAATCCATCGCCTGGAAAAAGCCGGGTGTGAAATCGTCAGGGCGGCTGTGCCTGACCATGAAGCTGCTGAAGCGATATCTTCAATTAAGCAACAAATTTCGATACCGATTATTGCCGATATCCATTTCGACTATCGCCTGGCTATTGCTTCGGCGAAGTCCGGCGCCGACGGCCTGCGAATTAACCCGGGGAATATCGGTGGTGAAAAAAAAGTCAAGGCGGTTGTTGATTGTGCAAAGGACGTTAACATCCCCATCAGGATCGGGGTTAATTCAGGTTCTCTTGAAAAAGATATTCTAAAGAAATATAATGGGGCAAGCGCGGAAGCCATGGTTGAAAGCGCTATGCGGCATATTGATTTATTAAATTCTTTCGACTTTAATAACATAAAGATATCGATAAAGGCTTCCGACGTCCATCGTACCATAGAGGCATACCGGCTTCTTTCCTCAAAGACCGATCTGCCCCTTCATGTGGGAGTAACAGAGGCAGGAGGCCTCTATTCCGGAGTCGTCAAGTCGTCTCTTGGCATCGGAATGCTTCTTGCAGAGGGTATCGGGGATACGATTCGTGTTTCTTTGACCCGGGACCCGGTGGAAGAGGTCAGGGTCGGGTACGAAATTTTGAAAGCGCTGGACATCCGCCGATACGGGCCGGACATTATATCCTGTCCCACTTGCGGTCGCTGTAAAATCGACCTGTTTAAAATTCTCGAACAGGTTGAAAAAGCTTTATTGTTAAAGCCGCTGCCCATCAAACTTGCCATTATGGGTTGTGTAGTGAACGGGCCGGGAGAGGCCAAAGAGGCCGATATCGGTGTTGCCGGCGGCGACGGCACAGGAATTCTTTTTAAAAAAGGAAAGGTCATAAAAAAATTTCCTGAAGACAAAATTGTCGAAGTTTTAATGGCTGAGATTGATAAATTTGATGAATAGCCCATAGGGTTCTTTCATTATGAGCCCTTATACAAGAGGCTTGCCCGCCTCACCGCCAGCGGCATCTTCGACCGGCGTGATTTATCCGCCTCAGCCGGGTTTATTCGCCTTTGAGGTTATTATTTTCAGAAAAAATTTAATTGTATCTGAAGCGGCAATATTATCAATATAGAAGATGTTACACGAATTAAGGAATTATTAAATGGGAAAACAGAGCAAGACTGCAATAACACCAACGCGAGCTGAAGATTATCCCCAATGGTATCAGGAGGTGGTCAAAGCATCGGATATGGCGGAACGATCACCGGTGAGAGGGTGTATGGTCATAAAACCATGGGGATATTCTCTCTGGGAAAACATCGTTAGGGTAATGGATGACATGTTTAAGGAGACCGGGGTTAAAAATGCATATTTTCCGCTTTTTATCCCCTTGTCTTTTCTCGAGAAAGAGGCCGAACATGTAGAAGGATTTGCAAAAGAATGTGCCGTTGTGACCCACCACCGGCTGGAAAAAGGAGTCGACGGCAGGCTTGAACCCGCAGGCCCGCTCAATGAGCCTCTGATTGTACGCCCCACTTCTGAAACGATCATTGGAGATTCGTTTTCAAAATGGGTTGGGAGTTATCGGGATCTCCCCATACTTATCAATCAATGGGCAAATGTCGTGAGATGGGAAATGCGAACGCGTCTTTTCTTACGAACCAGTGAATTTTTATGGCAAGAAGGCCACACGGCCCATGCAACTCAAGAAGAAGCCATCGAGCGGACGAAATTAATGCTCGATGTTTATGCCAGGATGGCTGAAGAATACCTGGCCATGCCGGTTATTAAAGGAAGAAAATCAGCTTCCGAAAGATTTCCCGGAGCGGTCGATACCCTGTCCATGGAAGCGATGATGCAAGACAGAAAAGGTCTTCAGGCCGGCACATCACATTTCTTGGGACAAAATTTTGCAAAGGCTTCTGATATCAGGTTTCAGACCGCCCAAGAGACTGAAGAATATGCGTGGACCACTTCATGGGGCTCGTCCACCCGGCTTATCGGCGGACTCATCATGTCCCACGGTGATGATGACGGTATCGTTCTTCCGCCAAAGGTTGCGTCCTCACATGTCGTCTTGATACCCATCATCCAAAAGCCTGAAGACAGAGCAAACGTGATGGAATTTGTGGAAAGCTTGAAAAAAGAGCTGAATGACAAAACCTACCATCATCGTCGACTTAGGGTAGAGATTGACAGTCGCGAGATCGGTGGCGCCAGGGGATGGGAATGGATAAAAAAAGGGATACCTGTCCGGGTGGAAATCGGACCTAGAGATATTGCCAAAAATTCCGTATACGTTGCACGAAGGGACAAAAACCACAAAGATAAAGCGTCCATAAAAAAAGATCATTTTGTCGGAGAAATAACACACATTCTGGATGAAATTCAGGACACATTATTTGAACGTGCCTTGTCCTTTAGAAAAAAATACACCTTTTCAATCGACGATAAGAATGAATTCTATGATTTTTTTACCCCCAAAAATCAGGAAAAGCCTGAAATACACGGCGGGTTTGCACATTCCCACTGGT
The DNA here is from genome assembly GCA_963706295.1 of uncultured delta proteobacterium. Taxonomy (GTDB): domain Bacteria; phylum Desulfobacterota; class Desulfobacteria; order Desulfobacterales; family UBA11574; genus UBA11574. The sequence goes on from CAVPLW010000010.1 coordinate 158,692, forward strand.
GCGGGGAAGATGTTTGCGAGACGAAAATTAAAGACGATCTTACTGTTACGATTCGATGTATTCCCTTTGATAACCCGTTAGAGAAAGGCAAGTGTATATGCTGCGGCAATCCCAGCACCGGTCGAGTCGTCTTTGCTAAGGCGTATTAATTTAACGTCTCGTATTTTCTATAACTCAATGAAAATATAGGACAAATTTTGAGGCTTGAACGCTTGCCTCGGATATGGAATAATGGAATGGTGGAATACTGGAAGGTTGGTTTTTAAAAGGATATTATCCATTTTTAATTTTATCCTCGACACAAATTTTACCATTAACCCAAAATTGCATTATCCCAGAACCCATTATTCCATCATTCCAATTGGGGCGAAGCCCCTAACTTGATATCATGATCCGTATTAACGACATCATCGACAAAATTACCGAGTATCACCCGGATGCGGATCTTGATATTATCGATCGTGCATATATTTACTCTGCCAGGGTCCACGATGGACAGGTTCGCCTTTCCGGTGAGCCCTATTTATCCCATCCCCTTGAAGTGGCCGGCATCCTTGCCGACATGAAGCTCGATGTTGTCAGTGTTGCCGCCGGCCTGTTACACGATGTTGTTGAAGATACACACGCCACCATAGAAGAAATCAATGAGATGTTCGGCAAAGATATCAGCCATATTGTATCGGGTGTAACCAAACTGAGTATCCTCCCTTTTAGCAGCGGTTCCCAGGCACGCCAGGCTGAAAGCATCAGAAAAATGATCCTGGCAATGGCGGATGATATCCGGGTCATATTGATCAAGCTGGCAGATCGACTTCACAATATGAGGACATTGAAGTTTCACTCGCCGACAAAAAAGGCAAAAATTGCTAGGGAAACCCTCGATATATACGCTCCAATTGCCGGCCGTCTCGGTATTTACTGGATCAAAAAGGAACTTGAAGACGCATCGTTTATGTATATCCAACCTGATGAATATTCCAAGATAGAACAGCTCGTAAATCAGGATAAAGAAGAAGGCGAAAAATATATTGAAACGGTCAGAGACCTCATCAAAAAAAAGATGGATGAGCACAACCTTGAATGCGAAGTTCTCGGAAGGTATAAATATTTTTACAGTATATATAAGAAAATGTTGTCCCAGAACCTTGAATTTGAAGATGTCTACGATATCATTGCGTTTAGAATAATTCTGGATACAGTACCCCATTGCTATGAAGCCCTCGGGGTGATTCATTCTTTATGGAAACCGGTTGCTAAAAAGTTCAAGGATTATATTGGAGTTCCCAAGCCCAATATGTACCAGTCCCTCCACACAACCGTTATCGGCCCTTTTGGAGAACGTATTGAGATTCAGATTCGAACATGGGAAATGGATAAAGTTGCCAAATCAGGTATCGCTGCCCACTGGAGCTACAAGGAAGGTCTTCACTTGGATGAGAAGACAACCAAAACGTTTTCCTGGATACAGAACCTGGTGGAAAACCAGGAAAATTTTGAAAATCCGGATGAATTTTTGGAAAATGTCCGCATTGATCTCTTTCCGGACGAAGTGTATGTTTTTACTCCTCGAGGAGAGATTAAGACAGTGCCCAGTGGCGCTACTCCTGTGGATTTTGCATACTTAATTCATACAGAAGTCGGGAGTCAGTGTGTCGGGGCTAAAGTGAACGGTCGTATCGTCCCCTTGCAATATGAATTGAAAACCGGTGACACCGTTGAAATATCCACATCAAAAAAGAGTCATCCCAGTAAAGACTGGCTCAATTTTGTCAAAACTGTCAAAGCCCGTTCCAGGATCAGACAATGGATCAAAACCCAGGAAAAAGAACGAAGCATTACCCTCGGTCGGGAGATGTGCGAAAAGGCATTTCGAAAATACCGCCTAAATTTTAATACACTCTTGAAATCAGAAGAGATGGAGAAGGTGGTGGAGCATTTTGGTTTTAAGCATGTGGATGATCTGATTGCAAGCGTTGGTTACGGAAAAATTACGCCTTTGCAGATTATTCGAAAGGTTGAGCCGAAACCCGAAGAAAAAGAAGATTCCGCATCCTTTCTTGATAAAATCATTAGCCGCGTTAGAAAGAAAAAGCCGAAGACGGGTGTGATTGTAAAAGGTGTCGACGATATTTTGATCAAGTTTGGAAAATGCTGTCAGCCGGTTCCAGGAGATTCTATTATAGGTTATATTACAAGAGGTTATGGGGTCACCGTCCATCGAACAAGTTGTGTTAATGCTATGAAAATGAGTTCTGAACGACAAATAGATGTAGAATGGAGTGTGGATATAGTTGATACATATCCTGTAAAGATTTTGGTTCGTTCTTATGACAGGGTTGGATTGCTGGCGGATATTACTGCAAATATCAGCAAAAATGGCGCCAATATTTTAAGTGCGAACATAGAAACGCGGCAGAGTAAAATCGTCGACAGTTTATTCACCATAGCCGTCGAAAACACCGACCATTTAAACAGGGTTCTCTCGGCTATTAGAAAGGTGAAACATATTCAGGATGTCAGAAGAGTTGACAGATGATCCGTAATTGTTTTGGTTTTTTATAGCCTTTTTAAAAGGTCTCTTTTAGATCTTTTTCGATTTAGGGTGCTTTAACAATATGCCCCGATTTAATACAGCTGGTACAAACCATCATCTTTTTAACCCTGCCTTTTTGTAATGTTCTTAGCCTCTGAAGGTTTGGATTAAAGCGACGTTTCGTTAAATTATGAGCATGGCTTACATTATGGCCAACGAGGGGCTTTTTCCCGCATACTTCACATATTCTGGACATGAGTATTTCTCCTTTTCAAAAACAAGAACTAGCTCTACTATAATATTACAGTACATATGTAAAGTATTTTTATCTAATTTTTCTGATCTTTTGTCAGAAATTCTTCACAAAGGCTGACATATTGGAGCGCCTGTTGGTGAAATCCGACATCAGGAAAGTTGGATAGTACCGATTTGAAGCGGCTTAGGGCTGCTTTATAATGCTTACCCTTATAATAAAAGAATCCAACATAAAAATCGTGTCCGGCAAGGTTTTTTATACATTTTTTAATGTGTTCTTCAGCTCTGTGGGCATATGCATCTTCAGGAAACTGTTTTTTAAGACGATTGAAAGTATCGAGTGCGTTTTTTGCAGGGGTTTGATCCCTGTCGATGGTATCGATCCGCTCGTAATAACATAGCCCGATTTGAAAAATGGCATAGGGGATGGCTTCGTTGCGGGGATGAAGGTTTTCAAATGCTTCATATGCTCCCACAGCTTCTTCATAATTTTTTATATGGTAATACGCATCCGCAATTTTCAGTTCAGCAAGAATAACATACTTGCTGAAAGGGTACCAGTCTCTAAGTTTTTCAAAGGATTCTATGGAATCCCGATAATCCTCGTTGTTGAATTGATCCATTCCATTGCTGACCAGTTCCAGTGCAGTCTTTTCTTCTTTTGACTTAAACCATGCACAACCGGAAAACACAAACAATAGAATAAGGATTAACGCAATGATTCGTTTCATTTTTTCAGGTTTTCGATATATTGCCCTGCTGAGAATGCTGCGATGGCACCGTCACCTACCGCGGTTGAGATCTGGCGCAACGGCGTATTTCTAGCATCTCCGGCTGCAAAAACCCCTGGAACCGAGGTCTCCATATTTATATCCGCAACAACAAACCCCTTTTCATCGAGTTCGACATCATCTGCAAGAAATTTGGTGTTTGGGATCTCACCCACCCATATAAAGCACCCATCCACGGAAAGCTTGTTTTTTTCACCGGATTTGACATTTTCCACATCAATGCTTTCAACATTGGTTAACCCGTTGATGCCGGTCAACACAGAGTCCCACAGAATTTCTATTTTTTCATTATTGAATGCACGTTTCTGAAGAATCGCTTCTGCACGCAGACGATCTCTTCGATGGATAAGATATACTTTTTTTACAAATTTGGTCAGATATAAGCTCTCCTTTACGGCGGTATCGCCCCCGCCCACAGCGGCAACGACGAGATCTTTATAAAACGGAGCATCACAGGTGGCACAAGAGGAGACACCTTTGCCGTAAAACATGTCTTCACCGGGAATTCCAAGTTTCTTTGGAGAAGCGCCGGAAGAAATAATGATCGTATGTGTTGTAAGGACGCCATCTTTTAAAATGATTTTTTTATTAGGCTCAGACAGGTCAAGGGAAACGGCTTCTTTGCTTTCGATCATCAGGCCGAATCTTTTCGCCTGGTCCGTGAACCGCTGTACAAGATCCTGACCGCTGATTCCTTCCGGAAATCCGGGATAATTTTCTACCCAGTCTGAGATAATGATCTGTCCTCCGGGCATCAATTTTTCCAATAAAACGACCTTTAATCCGGATCGTGCCGCATAAAGACCGGCGGTTAGCCCTGCCGGACCACCGCCGATAATGACAAGCTCGTAATCGACATTTTTCATTTACAAGGTTTCCTGCTAAACTTGAGATATCATTTCTTCAAGCCTTGATTTGGCAACGATACCAACAACCTTGTCCTGGATTTCTCCATCTTTAAAGAAAATAAGAGTAGGAATGGATTTTATGCCGTATTTGGTGGGGGTTGCCGGGTTTTCATCAACATTACATTTTGTAAACTTAACCTTGTCACCGAAATCTTCGGCAAGTTCTTCGACGATGGGCGCAATTGCCCTGCACGGCCCACACCAGGGTGCCCAAAAATCGACCAATACAGGTTTATCTGACTGTAATACTTCGGATTCAAAGCTGCTGTCGCCTACTTCAAGAATATCCTTTGCCATAAAATTGTTTCCTTTCTGCATTATTTTTTAAATTTCAAAAGCTGGCTGAAATATAGTGACATGAATGGGGCTTGTCAACCTTTTCGAATGAATGTTCGCTATCCATAATAAAATGTTTCTCGGAATGGTTCTCGTTTAAACAACGCTCATTATTTGGCAAGTGTCAACTGAGCATCCGGATCGCCTCCTCAGGCGGGCAGGGGGGCCAACCGAAATGCAACATCCCTGTACAACTCGGTCAGCACACCACCGGCACCAACCATCAATGATTATTAAAGATTTGGATGCCGTCTGCAGGTCTAATGGTGCCGCCTTTAAGAACCTTTACAAAGATCCCCTCTCTGGGCATCACACAATCTCCCACCTGTTTGTATATGGCACAGCGGTCATGGCATTCCTTGCCGATCTGGGTGACTTCCACCAGTGCGTCTTCTCCCAGTTTCAAGCGGGTGCCCACAGGCAGTTCCCATAGTTTGATGCCTTCGGTGGTAATGTTTTCGGCAAAATCACCTGGATTGACGTCAAGACCCTTCTCCCGAATCTTGGAAATGCTTTCTATGGCCAGGAGGCTGACCTGACGATGCCAATCACCGGCATGGGCATCGTTTTCAAGACCGTGGTTTTCGATAAGGCTGCCCAGAAGAACATTTGTTTTTTTAACGCCTTTTTTGGGGCTTATGGAAACAGCAACGATTCGACCATCGCTGGTTTGCTCAACGTCTGTCATTTTTTATTTCCCTTCATGTTCAAGAACTTCGTCAACTGTTGCTCCACTGAACCAGTGGGGGGTCTTCAAACATATTTTTACCAGCATGATCATCACCGGGACTTCAATCAGCACGCCGACCACCGTGGCCAGGGCTGCCCCGGACGACAGTCCGAAGAGCATGGTTGAGGTGGCGATGGCCACTTCAAAATGATTGGAAGCGCCGATCATGGCCGCCGGTGCCGCATCCACGTAACGGAGTTTCAGCAGCCGCGCCAGACCATAGCCCAGCCAAAAGATCAGGTTAGTCTGGATAAACAAAGGGATGGCGATCCAGAGGATCGTCAGGGGATTGGCAATAATGACTTCTCCTTTGAAACTGAATAGCAACACCAGAGTAATCAGCAGTGCGATAATGGTTACCGGGGTCAACACGTGGAGAAATTTTTCCTTAAACCATGTTACACCTTTTGCGGAGATGATCCATTTGCGTGAAAGATAGCCCGCCGCCAAGGGAAGAGCCACGTAAATGCCGATGGACAGCAGCAACGCTTGCCAGGGGACCGGCAACCGCCCCACGCCCAGCAAAAATCCGCCCAGAACACCATAAAGCACGAGCATGGTCAGGGAGTTGATGGCCACCATCACCAGAGTCAGACCGTCGTTTCCTTTTGCAAGATAACTCCAAACCAGCACCATGGCGGTACACGGCGCAATTCCCAGGAGAATGCAACCGGCCAGATAGCTTCGCCAAAGGGGAACCTGGAGCATTTTGATGCCACCGGCCATCACCACCGTACCGGCTCCGTGGGTCGCACCCACCGGAAGGTCGAGACCGAACGGCATCTTGACCAAATCCACGGTATCCGGCCCTATAAAGCCGTAAAAAAGTGTCCCCAGAAAAAAGAGGGCAATGGCATACATGGTAAACGGCTTGATGCACCAGTTGACGAAAAGGGTCAAAAACACCGGTTTGCCGCTCTTGCCCGCCTTAATGACTTCGCCGAAATCGATTTTGACCATGATAGGATACATCATGAAAAACAGACAGATTGCGATTGGAATGGACACCACCGGTGCTCCCTTGACATAGATGGCCATACCATCGAGGTATTGCGCTACGCCGGGAGCGATTTTTCCGAGCAGGATGCCGGCAACAATACACAGCACCACCCATAGGGACAGGAATCGTTCGAAAATACTGGTCATTTTTCGATCATTGTTCAAAACAGCATCATTGCTCATCAACAGCTTCCTCCTCTCAACAATTAAAAATCAAAACGGAATTGACCCAAATATTCAGCAAGCTTGTTTCTTCTATCGTCATCCAGTGGCGGACAGTTTTCAGGTCCTTTTGCCCCTTCGGCAACCTGGGTGGCAAAAACCATGCAGGTGGGTTGACCGCATTCTTTGCAATTGGTCTTTGGGAGCAGTTTTAGAATTTCGATGACCTTGGGCTGGGGAGACGCTTCATACAGGGGTTCAATCTTTTCCCGGTTTTCCCAGGCTGCATTGATTTCTCTTTTGATCCATTCGACAATCTTGGTCGCTTCTTCTTCGTCTTTGAGCGCATTGATGGCGATTTTCTTAGAATGAACGGTGATCAGTTTGCCCTGGACCTTAAACGTAACGGACGGCGGATCTTTGGTATAAGTGAACCCTCCGAGGACGGCATTTAGATAGGGGATCGCCTCTCCCACATCCTGATCCAGATGGGCAAAGCAATGCACAGCCATTGCCCCGGGCATACATTCTGAATTGAAAATTTCTAGTTTGTAAGTTTCAAGCAACATGCTGCACCTCCTTGTAAGGGAAAATTATCCCTAAATCACGCCTTATTCTGAGTCCTGCACAGCACTTCCGGATCGAGCTTTAAAATTTCCTGTATACGTTCGGCATCCTGGCGAATTTGCGGGATTTTCGAAAGTGACCTAAGCGTCCAGGCAATGGCTTCCCGCACCTCATCCGGTGCGTCATCGCCGGCCAGGCGGTAATACCGCCATCGGCCGTCCTGGCGACCTTCTACAAGGCGGGCATTGGCAAGAATCGACATGTGCTTGGAAACCGTTGACGGTGCCAAACCTAAAAGTTCAATAATCTGGCACACACACAGTTCACGGCCGTCCAGGGCCAGTAACATACGAACCCGGTTTTCATCAGACAGTGCCTTGGTGATCGTCATGAAAGAAAACATAGCCGCTTCTCCCTATCTTCAATCCGTCATTTCGCCACATGACGAAATATACCGGATGTCAATATTTCTGTCAAGCACCATTTTGTCTATGGTCCATAGAATTTTAATATGTTCGATTTGGAGATTGTGTGTGTTCGTGGGGTGTGCATCCTCGTGTAACGATATTGGCGGAGTGGGCAGGAATACCACCGCTGCTAAGTCATTGAAATGACCAGACACGAAGATGTCGGAGTGAAAGGGGGATGGACACTCCATGAACACATATGGGAATTTATATCGAAACTCCCCCCTTTCGATCTATTGCAGACAAGGAATCATACCGGCAGGGGAGACCCAGCGGACATGATCGCAACCATATCCGCTGGTCTCGGTTATTTGGCCTTTTCGCAAAGCATCTTTTCCGTCAACCGACCTAAGGTTTCGATTCCCTTTTCCATCTTTTTGGTGAATGGAAATCCGCAACCGATGCGGATGCAATTGTTGAACTGGTTTCCCATGGAACAGGCTGCGCCGGGTAAGATGGAGATACGCCGGGAATGGGCCTTCAGGTAGAGTGTGTTGCTGTCAATGCCATCCGGAAGCTGAACCCACAAAAGAGCGCCGCCCAGTGGCATGGCAAGGCGTGTTTGGGAGGGAAAATAGGTCGAGACTGCACGCGCTGCGCTGAGGGTCTGGTTTTTTAGTTTTTGCCGTAAGGTGCGTAAATGCCGTTCGTACGAATTTCCTGCCAAATAACGTGCCAGTACGTTTTGATTCAACGTGGCGGTGGAAACGTTGATGCTGGCCTTTAAGCTCCGTACCTTTTTCAAAAAGCGTTGGCCGGGAAGAATCCATCCGATTCGAAATCCGGGCACCAGTGTTTTTGAAAAAGAACTGCAAGTGATCACCAGGTCTTTGCGGTCAAATGTTTTTAAGGGCAGGGGGCGATGGGGTCCGTAATGCAATTCAGCATAAATCGCATCCTCAATCAGGGGGATGGAATGTTGGTTTAGCAGTTCGACCATGTCTTTTTTGGCGCTGTCCGGCATCAGAGCGCCCAGGGGATTGTGAAAGTTCGGAATGACGACACAGGCCTTGATGCAATGGCGAGTCAGCACTTTCTCGAGTTCTCTCACCAACAATCCCTTTTGTGGGTCAGTGGGTACTTCTACCACCAGCACGCCCAGTTCGTTTAACAATTGAAGTAAACCAAAATGGGTGGGTGATTCAACGGCGATAGCATCTCCCGGTTTGACCGTTGCTTTTAATGCCAGGGTCAGGGCTTCGCTACAGCCATTGGTGATCACGATTTCTTCGGCGCTGACACCGTCCATCCAGACCAGCATACGTAGTGCCAGTTGTCGCCTGAGTTCGAAGACGCCTTCGGTAAGGGTATAGCCCAGCTGTGTTTTAATCTCCTGTGTAGTAAAGCTTTTCAGTATCCGGGCGATCGCTTTGTAAGGCAAAAGGTCAGAAGCGATACTGCTCGATCCGAACGGCAGCATGTTCGGATCGTTCATGGCCGCAACAATAGACGGGACCATATCGGTCAGGGTAACCTTTCGCGGCATGGAAGGCTTTTTTCTGAACGCCGGCGGCTGAAGCCGGTTTAAAATGGCGCTGCTGACATAATAGCCCGACTTGGGTCGCGCTTCAATGAGACCCATGGCTTCAAGCTCGGTATAGGCCCTATAGACCGTTGAAATACTCAAGGTGAATTTATGATGCAGCTTTCGGATCGAGGGAAGTCGATCCCCAACTTTATAGGTGCCGTTCGTAATTTTTGTTTCGATTTCTTCTACCAGCCGCCGGTACAGAAAGGGTGGGGGCGGTAGCGGGCTAAGCGACGGGTTTGTACTGGATACTGCCATTGTGTTGCCTCAATTGAGGGTAATCTGAGCCTCTCATTTATCCGGTGATGTTTATCGATGGTGTCGTTTTATAACATCTGAATTTGATACTTGCAATCTGTTATGCATAAATTTTTAATATTTTGTATCTGTTTTTACTGGTAACATCTGTTAGATTAAAACCATTCAAGGTCTAAGTCGGGTTTATCCGCACCAAAATTTAGGTCAAAGAAAAATCGAGGTGATATATGTTACCCCCATCTTTGGTGGCGCCACGGATTGCCGGACTTTCCTGCAGCGCCATACGCGAAATCTTAAAAGTGGTCTCCAGGCCGGGCATGGTGTCACTGGCTGGAGGGATTCCGGCGCCGGAAAGCTTTCCGCTGAACATTATAACCGAACTGACCCAACGTGTTTTGGATAAACATCAAAGCGCTGCTTTGCAGTATGATTGCACCGAAGGGTTTGCGCCGCTGCGGGAGGTATTGACCGATTTTTTGTTACAAAGGGGGGTCAAGGCCGTTGAGGAACAGATTCTGATTGCCAGCGGATCCCAAGGTGTTTTGGACGCCATCGGTAAGGTGTTGATCGCCCCGGGCGACCGTGTGGCCGTGGAGGCTCCGACCTATCTGGGAGCGCTTCAAGCGTTTAATCCGTATGGACCCCGCTATGTCCGATTGGCCACAGACGATGACGGCTTAATTCCCGGATCACTGGAACAGGCGCTTTTGCAACATTCAATCAAGTTCGTTTATCTGGTGCCCACCTTTCAAAACCCCACCGGGCGCACCCTGCCGGAAGGGCGACGAAAAGAAATCGCCGGTATTTTGCAAAGGTACAACGCGTTGTTGATTGAAGACGACCCATACGGCGCGTTGCGGTATAAGGGCCGGCCCGTGCTGCCAATCCATCATTGGGCTCCGGATCATGTGCTTTACATGAGTACTTTTTCAAAAATTCTGGCGCCGGGTTTAAGGGTCGGGTTTTGTGTGGCACCGGAATGGGTCCGAAAATGGCTAATTATTGTCAAACAGGGGGTCGATCTGCACACCAGCACTTTCAGTCAGGCATTGGCGGCCGAATATCTGTTGGGTGGCTATTTAGATCGTCATCTTCCGCGCATATGTGATCTTTATCGACCCAGATTGAAAGCCATGCTCGACGCTTTGAAAAGATACTTTCCGAAAGGTTTTACCTGGTCCCGGCCTGAAGGCGGGATGTTCGTTTGGGTCAAAGGATGGCGGCATATGGACATGGAAACCGTCTACCGGGCGGCGGTCAAACGCAACACAGCCTTTGTGCCGGGCAAGTTTTTCTACACGCATCCAAACGAAGGGCTCGAAACCATGCGTCTGAATTTTACCATGGCCGACGAAACAGCCATCCATCACGCCATTCAGATATTGGCTGAAGTTATAACCTCAATTGATCGTAAACAAAATGGGGAAAATGTATAAGTTATTTGATTTACTTAGCAGTTTAATTGATACGGATGAATTTTCATAACTCTTATATATATGAGGGATATAAATTTATAAAAATACCCCATTTTGTTTCCCTTTCAGGAAAGCCGAGGACACCCCATTTTCTTCGTTATCAAGGGTTCGCGGTAGACGACTACAGCTTCACCCTTGATGTCTTGAATCTGGGGCATCCTCGGCTTTCGCTCAACTGAGGTAAAACGGATATGTCGTCCGGTGTATCGGCTGAACCATCCGTTTTAACTTCACAACGAAGTTAAGGAGTATTCTAACATGCAAATTCCAATCTACCAAATCGATGCTTTCACCGACCAACTTTTCAAGGGCAATCCGGCGGCTGTCTGCCTGCTCGAATCCTGGCCGGAGGATCACATATTGCAATCCATTGCTGCCGAAAACAATCTTTCTGAAACCGCCTTCTGCTTACCTGAAAATAAGCATTTCGCCTTGCGCTGGTTCACACCGCAGGCTGAAATCGATCTTTGCGGTCATGCCACTTTGGCGTCGGCATATGTTATCATGAAGTATGTTGATTCATCCCTGAAGAAGGTGTCTTTTGAAACCAAAAGCGGGATATTGTCTGTTGAGCGCGAAAATGATCTGCTCGCCATGGATTTTCCGGCCCGGCCGGCCTCTCCCAGCCAAGCGCCGCGGGAACTGCTCAAAGGTCTCGGGATGCAACCTCAAGAAGTGTTTCGCTCCAGGGATTACCTGGTGGCGTTTGATAACGAGGCGATTGTCCGCGACCTGATACCGGACATGCGGTTGCTTGAACAGGTCGACTGTACCGGGGTGATTGTCACGGCGCCGGGGGATACGACCGATTTTGTGTCTCGTTTTTTTGCACCGAAAGTGGGAATTCCCGAAGATCCTGTGACCGGTTCGTCCCACTGTACGCTGATTCCTTACTGGGCCGAAAGGCTTGGAAAATCCAGACTCACGGCAGCACAGCTATCGCAACGTGGCGGTGCATTAGTGTGCGAAGACCGAAACGGGCGGGTCAAGATCGCCGGCAAAGCGGTAGCCTATTTGGAAGGGATGATCAATATTTGAAAATCTTTTCAAGTATAGTCTTAATTGCCCCGGAGCAGGGGAGGACTGGATGCTGTCGAGGCATAGACCGGTTAAATTTGTAATGGCTTCTACGCACCTACTATGATACTCTAAAAAGGAAACGATCAGGTGAAAAGAGCCCCCACGCTTTCTCCGCAGTGTATGCGCTTTATTGCCTCCGCAAACAGAGACCCCACAGACAGAATTCTTAAGTGTGCCATCTTTTTTTTGCCGGGAACTTCCACCGTATTGGTCACAACGATTTCTTCAACACTCAAATCTCTGAGGTTTTTAACTGCCCGTCCTGACAGGACAGGATGTGTTGCCCCCACATAGATCTTTCTGACCCCGGCTTTTTCAAGCGTTTCTACCGAAGTTATTACTGTGCCGCCTGTGGAAATTTCATCGTCGAAAATAATCGCATCTTTTCCTTTTACATCGCCAACGACCAATCCCTGAACAACATCGGTATCACTTAATCGCCGTTTATCGATGATCGCCATGGATGTGTTCATCTTTTTGGCAAAACGTCCGACTCTCTTAGCGCCGCCGGCATCCGTTGCAACGACTACGGTATTTGAAATGTCTAGACGTTGTTGAAAATAGTCGCAGATGATAGGAATTGCCGTAAGGTGATCAACCGGTATGCTGAAGAACCCGTGTACCGAATCGGCATGAAGATCCATGGTCAGCACGCGGTTTGCACCTGCGGTTTTGAGAAGGTCTGCCATGAGTCTTCCGGCAATGGAGATTCTGGGGCATCCTTTTTATCGGATCTTGCATACGAATAATATGGAACCACGGCGGTAATCCTCTTGGCAGAAGCGCTGCGCAAGGCATCAAGGGTAATCAACAGTTCCATAATGTGATTGCTGACGGGCCGGCTGAAGGACTGGATAACAAAAACATCTTTTTCTCTCACGTTTTCCTTGACCTGTACAAAGAGATTATCATTGGAAAACCTCGAGATATGCAATTTGCTGAGCGGTATACCGATTTTCCGACAAATTTCCTTTGCAAGGCCTTTGTTTGAGTTTCCGGAAAATACTTTTAAGTCTCGATACATTATTCTCTCCGAAAGTGTTTTTCTGATGATCCATTGAGTAATCTATATTCGATACAATAACCGATGGTCCTCTTTTAGAAAAAAAGATAGTTCAAGGGACGGGATATTTTTATGTGTTAAATCGCTCCATGGATAATGCTTTTTTTCAAACGGTGTTAACTCCTTGTTTTCCCATCTTTGTTTAACTATTTTAGACAAAAAGGTTCCGCCATGTCAACTGCGCGGCCAATACATGATGATCAAAACGCCGACCAAAGCGATCAAGCCCATGATGATATCAAACCTGTCCGGGGCCGTAACTGACCTCGAAAACCGGCACTCAATGAGGCTGCAAGGATTTTTCGATCTGTTTTACGAGACTGCTCTTGATATATTCGAGGGCCTTGTCTTTATCCTCATCCAGGGCAATGGCCAATACCTGCTGGACATCTGAAATGTCCAGCACTATTTGTATTTTTCTCAAATTCATTTTAAAATTTCTCTTTCTATAATTTCAGACTCCCAGAAATGGGTTTACGATAAAATAGATTCCCAAAAGTCCGATACAAATACTCGCTCCTTTTCGGAACCAGTTTCCGGCGTCCTGCCATGTGCTGTTTTCCATCAGTCGCCTGACCGCGGCGGTGGAACTGCCGGCAATTACGATCGGCAGACAGTGACCCACGGCAAACAAGACAATAAACAAAATTCCGGCTGCCAATTTTTGCTGGACCGTAATAATCGCCAGAATCGGGGCGATAAATCCGAAGGTACAGGAACCTGAAAGAACCCCGTACGCCAGACCCAGCGCAAACGCACCGAACAGCCCTTTTAAATTTAGACGATACAGCAAGCTGCCGGACATGGCACATTTCTCAACGCCCAGCATCCCCAAGGCCACCCAGATCAAAACCAGTCCGATGAGAATTTGCCAGTAATTCCCCACGTCCCCGAGCATCCGGCCCAGTAATGCGCAAACAATGCCGATGACAGCGATGGTGATAAACAGTCCCAGGGTAAACAGTACGGCATAAGAACTTGCCTGTTTGGGACTCAATGCCCGTTGCTGGCCCCCCACATAGGCAATGATCAGCGGAATCGATGCCAGATGGCACGGACTGAACAGCACGCTGATCATTCCCCACACAAAACAGCCCAGAGCGGCAATGGCAGTACCGCCGGCAATCCATTCATTTACCGTCAAAAAGAATGATTCAATCATAACGATTTACTTGACACCCATCTTCTCCAGTATTGCGACAATATCTTTTTCAGCCAAAAATCCTTCATGCCGGTAGACTTCCTGGCCGTTTTTATCGAAAAAGATCTGCGTGGGGATTGCCCGGATGCCGAACCGGTTGACGGGTTCCCGATGCTCCCATACATCGATAAAAGCGATGACCGCTTTCCCTTTGTACACTTTTTCCATTTTTTCCATGATCGGCGCCATCATTTTGCACGGGATGCACTTTTTGGCCCCCAGATCGATCATGGTAACCATCCCTTTGGCCGGCAGGTTTTCAAATTCATCTGCCCGGACATTTCCTGAAATCAATATGAATAAAAACAGACATATCAAGAGTGGAAGATAAATCCCCAATCGTAGTTTTTTCACCAAATCAACTCCTTATCCACAGCATGAACCGGGTGTAACCGTAGCTGCAACATTTTAAAAATATCTTATTCACAGACGGATCGAACCGCCGCTTTGACTTTCCGGATATCCTCGGCTTTAAGATTAAAGTCTTTATTCTTTTCAATACCGAGCTCCGTCAGCACAGGTAATTTTTTGTCGGGATTTCCGCATGCTCCAGAATCGCTTTGGCGCAGCCCACTTCACAGCCGTCAATGGCCACCATGGCAGGAACATCTTTGGCAGATTGCACGAAACCGCTCAAATGACCGCCGATACCGGCCAGGCAGAACATCTTTCCGAATCCTTCCTGTGTCAGTTCGATTGCCGCCTGGTTGCTCAGCTGACCGACATTCGATCCGCCCGAGCAGGCAGGATCATGATATTTCCTCCCGGTGTACAACATTCTTCAGCCATTTTCACTTCCTCCAATATAAAAAACGGCTATTTATTTAACCATGACTTGACATCTTCTTTTGTGGGGATCTTGCCGACGCTTTTGACTTCCCCATCAATGATCACAGAAGGAGTGCCGAAAACACCATAGCCGGCAATTTCCATGATATCGGTAACTTTTTCTACCGTGGCGTCGACGCCGGTTTCAGCAACTGCGTCCTTTACATTCTGTTCGGTCTGTTTACATTTTGGGCATCCGGGGCCCAGTACTTTAATTTCCATGTTTTTCTCCTTGTCTGATTATCGTTAAATAGTTAGAATGGTAAAATTGTTGAGTAGTTTGTTCAAATTCTTTGAGCTTTATCCAGCGTTTAACGTTTTGCCGCCTCCAGCAACCATTCTTTGAGTTTATTTTTCGGTGGAACCGACCCCGCGGCTTTTACTTCACCGTTGATGATCAGTGCGGGCATGCCCATGACACCGAAGCTCCCGATTTCTAATGGGTCCCGAACATGTTCGAGCCCGGCGGCAATATTGAGTTCGGCCATTATTGCCATGAGATCCTGTTCGAGTTTTTCACAGCGCGGACAACCAGGGCCTAAGACTTTGATTTCCAGTCCACCGGCTTCGGTGTCCTCAAAGGGTTCTCCGACGAATTTTTTGTATTCTCTTAAAAATGCGTGGCCGTATACATCTCTGGTTCTACTGCTGATGTAGTTTTTTTGGGACAATCGGTTTAAAAGCTCAGCCTTAATTTCATCGTCGGTTCTGCCTGCAAATTCATTGGCGACTTCTTCGAGAATCGGTTGTAGGCCGATGATGCCCGTTGCGTGTCCGTCCGACGTTTATTCGTGTTACCTTATCGTCTGACATGAAGTTGTTCCTCCGTTTTATATATCTTTTTAATCACGAAAACGCAAAATTTCGAAAGTACAATTTTTTTATATTTTTCGTGTTTTCCTTCTTCTCTTGCTTTCGTGACTAATTTGTTTTTGTTTCGTCTTAATCCAAGCTAAGCATAAAAATGCCCGAAGATCATCCCGCTGATGGTGGCCATGATGACCACCAGGAGGACAAAAGCAACCGTCTTTTTGGTGCCCAGCACACTTCGGATCACCAGCATGTTCGGCAGACTCAGTGCAGGCCCGGCGAGCAGAAGCGCCAAGGCCGGTCCCTGGCCCATGCCTGAGCCAAGCAGCCCCTGCAAAATCGGTACCTCCGTGAGGGTGGCAAAGTACATGAATGCGCCGGCAACAGAAGCAAAAAGGTTTGCCCACAGAGAGTTTCCGCCCACCAGGCTGCTCACCCATTTTGATGAAATGAGGCCCTCTGAACCGGGCCGTCCCAAAAGGAGACCGGCTACCAGAACCCCGGCAAAGAGCAGCGGCATGATCTGTTTGGTGAAATCCCAGGAAGATAGAAACCAGTTTTCGGTCTCTCCACGTGTGGTGGTGATCATCCATACCAAACCAATGATCCCTGTGGAAAAGGCGATGAGTGGCTCGTGCGGGAAAAGAAGTGCCAGAACCAGAACTGCCGCACCGGCCAGCCCAACCTTATAGGCCTTTACCTTAAACCAGACGATAAGAAGTACACCCAGAATCACCGCAAAAAGACCGGTCATCAGCCACTTGATACTGTAAATGGCATGCCAGAGGCCTGTGGGTTCGGCCGGTTTTCCCCAGGTGGCAAAAATAAGAATAAACACCATGACGGCAAAATAGATGACATTTTGCCACAGTGGACGTTCCACATCGGGTTCGGGCATGTGCAGTGCTGCCTGGGCTTTGGCTTCTTCTTCTTTTCTAAAAAGAAAATGCATGATCAGCCCGATGATGATGCTAAAGATTATCGCTCCTACCGCTCGTGCGATACCGATGGGAAGCCCCAGGACCCGGGCCGTCAGCACAATGGCCAGAACATTGATGGCCGGCCCGGAGTAGAGAAACGCAATGGCCGGCCCCAGACCGGCGCCGCGCTTCCAGATGCTGGCAAAAAGGGGTAAGACCGTACAGGAACAGACCGCCAGGATAGAACCGGATACCGACGCTACACCATACGCCAGCACCTTTTTGGCGCCGGCGCCCAGGTATTTCATGACCGCGGCCTGGGACACGAAACAGGCAATGGCACCGGCAATGAAAAAGGCCGGAACCAGGCAGAGAATCACGTGCTCCTGGGCATACCACTTGGCAAGGGCCAGCGCCTCGATCACGGCGCCGTTGAAACGGCTGTTGCCTATAGGGAGCCAGAAAAAGATGATAAAACCACCCACGATAACGCTCAGCGGTTTCCAAATGGTCTTCCAGTCGATCAGACTCGGTTGGACTTTCTTTTTCAATTTCTTCAGATTCTTTCACCGCTGCCGGTGTTTTTTTCGCTATGGTTGCGTTACCCATCGTTCATCCTCCTCATCAATGATGGATTCGCCTGAAACAAAATCAGGTGTTTTAAATTAAACTAAATATTTATATGCTAATTTAGCTATATATTAATGCAAAAAAATTATGCCTTACATATTTCTTCTCGATTTAAAGACGGTGCCTTTTTGATCAGATCGGCCACTTCCGGATCATTGTCCAGCCAATGTCTTAGATGACCCAAAAGGCTGGCCGAATAAGGGCTTTGTTTTCCGTCGGCAAGATAATAGTTCACCCACAGACCATCTTTCTGATAATCGACCAGCCCAGCCTCTTCAAGTATTTTCAAGGTGCTTTGGAGACACTCGGCTGGGAAATTTTCAGGGCCGCCTGAAGCTCGCAAACACACATCACCTTTTGCTGCAGCAGTTTTACAATTTTGACCCTGTTGGGATCGGAAAGGGCCTTCATGACTTTTACAAATGTTTTCATGGCTGCTCCTTATATTCTATTTAAGGAATATATAGTATGAATTGTCATGTGTCAACCATCTTTTTGTCAAAATCTTAAGAAAGGGCATTAATTTGTAGGACGTATTTGAATTTAAGGTAATACGGTCTATTTTACGGCATGCCTTTAATGGCATTGAATAG
Source organism: uncultured delta proteobacterium (assembly GCA_963706295.1). Classification (GTDB taxonomy): domain Bacteria; phylum Desulfobacterota; class Desulfobacteria; order Desulfobacterales; family UBA11574; genus UBA11574. The sequence goes on from CAVPLW010000010.1 coordinate 176,826, forward strand.
CAGGTTAAGCGAACATCAGGTTATATACATAGTTGAGGGGCATAACAACTCATGACACAATAAGCTAAAAAGAGCTCGACAAAATAAGCTAACCATGATGCAAAGAAAATGGTTTGATGAGAGGAAATCCGGAACCATATATACCCTCTCTTTTTCTCTTGTGTTTTGAATGATCTTGCATTAATTGGCTTCCGTAGGATCACTTATACGCCGTCATGAGGATGACCTGGCCAGAGGAGCCGACGGCGCCCCTCAAGAACTGCCCGAACCCAAAGGGAGCCCATTCCCGCTCGATTCATGAACAGCGGCCAAGCGAAGGATTTATGCATAAACCAAATGCCAGGCCTATCAAATTAGATGCCACTATAGCCGGCCCGCTGCTCATGCTGTCAGCCGCCCTGCTGTTTACACTGTTGAACATCATCATCAAATCCTTGGGACCGTCATTCAGTGTCTGGGATATCGGATTCTATCGTTTTTGGGGCGGCATTGTGGTGATCCTCGCGATATTCCGGCGCTACGGTAATCCTTACAAAGGGAACGATGTCCGCCTGCTCATTATCCGAGGCTGCGCCGGATCGGTCGCTTTTATTTGCTTAGTGACAGCTATCCGGCTGCTGCCAGTGTCTACGGCCATTGTTATTTTCTACTCCTTTCCAGCCTTTGCCGCCATTTTTTCTTATTTTTTTTACGGAGAAACCCTATCCAGGAATCAGCTGCTCTGCATCGCGGGAGTGATGGTCGGCGTGGGTGTACTATTCGACTTTCAATTGGCGGGTGGTCTACCGGGGCAGGTCATGGCGCTTATCGGCGCGGCATTTGCCGGACTGACCGTCACGCTGATCCGTGAGCTGCGACAAAAAAACGGCCCGGTGGTGATCTACCTCTATTTCTGTACCATGGGCGCACTGGTTACCCTGCCCAAATTTATACAGCAGCCGGTTCTGCCGACTACGCCTATGGAGTGGGTAATGGTCCTTGGTATTGTTTTTTCCTCCCTGACTGCTCAACTGCTGATGAACCAAGGCTTCTTTTATTGCCGGGGCTGGGAGGGCGGAGTACTCATGTCCAGCGAGGCGATTTTTACTGCCTCTGTTGGCATCCTTTTCTTCGGGGATCCGGCCACCTGGCGACTCTGGACAGGCGGCCTACTGATTCTGATCTGCGTTATTGTAATGAATCGGCTGCAAGCCGGTGCCGCCGCTGCCGGGTGACATTACAACCAGTCGATGCAGTAAACTGGCCGTGAGTTCGCCTTCAGTTGATTGCCTTCGTTACCAATATCTGCGGGCTATTCAAAATATTTTGTGCATGCTCTGCACGACGCCCCATGGCGTACGAAGAATTAATCCTGGTTTTTTGATCGATTAATTCCTTGTTTACCTTAAACCTTGACTATAAAAAGAACTTTATGGTAATGGTTTAAAATAATTAACAATGCTCTTAACTCAAATAATGAGGGAGCTATGATCTGGATATAAATAAACCCCATTTCTCAAATAGAGAGGTGGGGTTTTGCTTTTGGCTGATACCGATTAGGTATCTCATATTTAGCAATTTATGTGCTCGTGGCAAAGATATGCCAAAAATGATTAGCGTAAAAAAGTCCACGATTTAATCCATTTATATTAGCCTGGCAAATAGATTATTAAACTTAATGTAAAGGCATGGAAAATTGGAAACCTTTACAAATTTGAAGGATTTTGTTGATAATCCTTATTTTCATGATCAAAGAAAGAAATACTTATCCAAGCTGGATATCGAAAGTATTGATGCTCCTTTAGTCGATTTAATCAGCGGTTTTACAAAATTGGATTACTGTTTTACTTTGCAAAGCTGTTACGGTCATTTTTTGCACAATAGCCAAAAGAACCCATACAATATTGAACCATTACCCCTTTCGAATGATATTTCGAATGTCGAATACAAAATAGCCTATATTGCTCTGTGTATAGAAATTGGAATTTTGATATAAAGTTGAAAAGCGATTATGAGATTGCTGTAGTCACAAACTCGCCATATAGTATGAAAACGATGTTGGTGCTAATACGTGATATGTTTCGGATCGGAACAGTTCTACGGTTTCTTTTCTGTATTTGTTTGATTACCGCGATTTTTAGTCCCAAAATTGTTTTTGGCAGCCCTAAGATTGTGATCATCGAATTCCATGGCTTGAAGCAAGGCATTATCTACAAAAACCTGGAGCAATTACCAAACTTAAAAGCACTGATATATGGCTCGGACGGCCAGCAGCCGTTTATCTACTATCCCAATGTCTTTACGACCATATCGGCGGCATCGGTACCGACCATTGCAGCCATGTACACGGGTGTTTACCCTCAACGAACCGGTGTTGTTTCTACAATCTGGTTTGACCGTACAACACACAAGGTTCGAACAATGATTTCCCCTTCCCAACAACGGATCAACAAGCTGCTGCGATCCAACAATATCAAAACCCTTTTTGAGCATGCGGGTGAGGCAGGCAAACGTTCCATGACGACGATGATGATGGTTAATAACGGTTCTGACTGGAAAATCAACTCGGGTGCATTCTTCTGGGGCAATGCTTCGGCCCTTGGATTTTTTAGAAATGGCCATTTTTTTCCTGATAAAACCTACACGGACCCCAAAACCGTTAGTGCCTTTTTGAAAGGACATCTATGTTACTATCATAAAAGCCTATCAGGCATTTATCAGCGCTATCAAACCTTGCCGGACATCATGGTGTTGCAGTTGTTGGGCACAGACTTATACAGCCATTATCCGGACTCGTTTTTCGTTGAAGCCGACGCAGAAATAGATCAGATTCAGCTTTATTACACCAGGACGGTTTTAGATCCTCAGATCGGCCGTGTGATTCGTTTCTTAAAATCGATAGGCCAATATAACCAGACTGTTTTCATCTTATTGTCCCAGCAAGGAGCGCTCAAAATTCGCAAACACATCCCTGATCACATTCTATCTGATATTCTTTCACCCGCCTATATCCTCCCATCCACAATGACAAATAACCAACAGGCAGAGGCGGTAATCATGTTGGGAGCTTCTACAAAGGAAGTTTATCTGAAAAACCGTGAGACCAAAAACTGGATGGACCCTCCTCGCCTGCTTGAGGACGTTCAACCGGCTGTTGATCTTATTTTAAACAATAAATCGGTCCGAGAGAGCTTAAATGCACTGGTTATTAGACAATACCCTGGTGAGCGCTACAATGGCATAAACGAGGACGAGCAGTGGTGGTCAATGGAATGGCAGCCTTATATAGAGGGAAAACGCGATTGTGCGTCTTTTTTGAGGTCTCTCCGACCTCTTAAAAACATGGCTCGGCGTTTTGAACTAGGAGAATTTGTGGTGGCCGGCCTCAATCGGCAGTACACTCGGGAAACGGTACCGGATATCAAATTAATCAACAAAAAAGGGCACTATTTTGAGTGTGATATGTCCAAATACGGGCACCATGGGAGCTACTACCCTGAAGACTTGAGGGTATTTTTTTGGCTGGCCGGCCCCGGGATGGGAAAACTCTATAAGGGACAACATATTCAAGCGGCAATGCAGTCTACTTTGGACCTGGTACCCATGGTCTGCCACCTTCTCGATATTCCGATTCCAGATGGGCTGGATGGCACCGACCCATTAATGAATTATAACAATTTGGATTAAAAATTAAACGGAAAATGCGTTTTAGAAACCGGGAGAGAAAAAATGGAGTTACCAAAAATCGGTGATATTGTAACCACTAAAGAAGCATTGGAATTATGCCGACACTTCGGCCTCGATTATCTGGTTGAACGTATTGAATCCGATCCAAAGGGCTATAAGGATTGGAAGTTCGATGGATGTTCGGGTTTGCCGGATGAATTGATGGGCTTATTCACCGGTTGCAATTGGGAAGATATCACCTATAAATGCTGTTTGCCCCATGACCTTTGCTACGGTTATGGTGAACTTGGGAATAAAATTGAGAGAAAACGAGTCGATATAAAATTTTACAGCAATCTGGTGACCAAGGCAGGTATGAATGAATGGGCTGTCTCTGCTTTTCTTGCGGCGGTGCGGATAGGCGGCGCGGAAGTATTCGGATTGTCATTTTCATGGGGATTTGCCCATAAATGAACTGCCCGGCTTGTCGCGGAGCAGTTCATTAAAATTATTTAATTTAAATGCTAACAGACGGTATCTTTATTTTGTGGTTTGTACGCCATTAATGTACGCGTTTGCAATAATTTTTTAGGACGCATAATAATAGTTATAGCCCTGTCGAAATATATTTATTCCAATAACTGTTTGTTTTAACTTAACGCTTGACGTTAATAACGTTTTGCGTTATCATATTGTCGTGATAAAATCTTTTCGGGATAAAGAAACTGAAAAAATATTTACCAGGAATTTTTCGAAAAAATTTCCGACAGATATTCAGCATCAGGCGCGTAGAAAGCTGATTATGTTAGATGCGGCACCTGAGCTCAATGCCTTACGCATTCCACCGGGTAACAGGCTTGAAGCTCTAAAGGGTGACCGAAAGGGGCAACACAGCATCCGCATCAATGACCAATGGCGAATTTGTTTTAAGTGGAAAACTGAGGACGCGTATGATGTAGAGATTACGGACTATCATTAGGAGGCCAATATGACTAAGAAAAAGCTTTCTCCCATTCATCCCGGTGAAATCCTTGAGGAGGAATTTCTAAAACCAATGGGCATCAGTCAATATCGACTGGCCAAAGACATAAGCGTACCGCCAAGGCGTATCAACGAAATTGTACACGGTAAAAGATCAATTACTGCGGATACGGCACTCCGTTTAGGAAAATTTTTTGGCATTTCAGCTCAGTTTTGGTTAAATCTTCAAACGCGATACGATCTTGAGGTTACAGAAGATTTACTGTCGGATCGTCTTGACAAAGAGGTGCATGCCTTAAATGTTGGCGCGGCTTAATCTAACTCTCATGGTTATAACCATGCCATGAACTCTGACTGGGATTCCGCGACAATTTCAAGACTGTGAATGACCAGTTCGGACATGGGATGGGATGGGGGTCGGGCCACAGTAACATTCTGATATAATAAATAAAACGTTTAAAGCTGGCGTCAAATAAGGCCTTAAAAGGGCATTTTGGGGGTTTAAAACACACTTTTAAGAAAAATGGCAAGGGCAAAAAGACATTACCTTCATGGTCACGTATGGCACATTACGCATCGGTGTCATAAAAAGGAATTTTTGCTTAAATTTGCCAGAGATCGACGTCGATGGTTGCAATGGTTGTTTAAGGCAAAGAAACGGTATGGTCTCTGTATATTGAACTATATGGTAACTTCAAACCATATTCATCTTTTAGAAGTTGAAAGTCCAAAATCTTTCCTTTTCAGATATTTTCATAATCCCAACATATTGATCAGACTTCATTTCCAAATTTTAGGATTATCGTTTGTATCCATTACAGACTTCATGATATGCATTCCGAGAATTATGGAAAAAGTACGCGGGTAAGTTCGGCCCAGTTATCTTAATGAAGTGTAATTTGGATTATTGATAACCATGTTAAATTTATGTGGACTAAGAGGATGGTATCCCGGTTTGATCATGGCAATAGCAATTTTTCAGTTTATATTTCTGGACGCATTAGTTCCCGCCAGATGCTCGGCTGAACACCTTTATGCGCTGAATTTATACGCAGGCCGTTTAACTTCAAATAATTGGGAGGAATTTTTTACCAGCGAATTAGATTTCAAAGACTCTTATTTGGTAACGGCAGCGTTAGCTCGCCGTATTGGCGGATATGGGGACAAGGCGAGTTTTGAGATCGAAGGTCAAATCGTTAAACATTTTAATATCCAGACACATTGGGAACTGAACGCGCTCGTTGCGGCACGATGGGAGGCGTTTTGGTGGGATGATGTCCTCGACACCAGCGTGGCCTTTGGTTTAGGACCTTCCTTTGCCTCGGATGAGCCGGAAATTGAGACAGAAAATGATGGAAATACGTCCCGGCTCATGGTTTATTGGATGTTAGAGCTATCCCTTGGCCTGCCTGACTACCCCCGTGTCGCATTAATTACGCGCATTCATCACCGCTCCGACGCTTTTGGTTTAATTGCCGATGGAGGCGGTTCAAACGCTCTCGTGGTTGGCCTAAAATGGCGATTTTAGACCACCAAAATATGGTTGCGATTTCGATATGAAATCATCAACTCCAAACCGTTGATACCTGGTACTCTGCAATTGATCACCGGATCTGTACCACTTAAATATTCTGTTTCTGTTTGATGATATCTGTGAAAAAAGTAAATTGCAGATCAGTAATGGAGAGCACACGAATCTGACCTATTTCAATTCTTGAGCTAACTCCAAGTGTGCGCAACTGCAAAAGAGATGAGGGTCGGCCCCTCGGAACCGGCTTGCAGGAGCAGGTTTCAAACCCCCATAAGCTGCGCTGGTAAAAAGCCATTTAGAAACCGGGAGAGAAAAATGAAGTTACCAAAAATTGGTGATACAATAAGCACAAAAGAAGCATTGGAATTGTGCCGATATTTTGGCCTGGATTATTTGGTTGAACGTATTGAATCCGACCCGGAGGGCTATAAGGATTGGAAGTTCGACGGATGTTCGGGCTTGCCGGATGAATTGATGGGCTTATTCACGGGCTGCAATTGGGAAGATATCACTTATAAATGCTGTTTGCCCCATGACCTTTGCTACGGTTATGGTGAACTTTTCGTTAACATTCAAAACCTTCTTGCAATACACAATTTTTTTGATATAATGTGTATAAAAATGCTTAAGGAGGTTTCGAAATGAGACGTACGAATATTGTGCTTGATGATAAGCTCGTAAAAGACTGCATGAAAGCTACAGGTATTAAAACCCAGAGAGCTTTGATTGATCATGCCTTGCGAGAACTTCTTAGACACGAAGCTCAAACTGAGATTCTTAAACTCAAAGGCAATGTTGACTGGAAGGGAAATCTTGATGAGTGGCGTCGCGGACGTGAATTATGATGGTATTAGTTGATACTACTGTTTGGATCGATTTTTTTGCTGCACGATCTTCAGACCACGTTGTCGCTTTAGAGAACTTGATAATAAATCGCAAAGACATATGCATCTGCGGAATTGTCCTAACTGAAGTACTCCAAGGAATTAGTAAAGATTCCGAGTTCAAAAAAACGAGAGATCTTTTCAACAACTTACTCTTCTTGCCAATGCCTTATCCTGTTTTTTTGAAGGCTGCTGAAATTTACAGGGGCCTGCGTCGTAAAGGTATCACCATTCGAAAATCCGTGGATTGCATGATCGCTTCAGTCGCTATAGAAAACGACATACCCCTTCTTCACAATGATAAGGACTTTAAGGCCATAGAGGAACATTGTGGCCTAAAGTGTTATAAATAAAAAGAAAAGATAACCATGGCATGAACTCTGACTGGATTTCGCTGCGCTCCATCCATGCAGATTATGCCCACGTTAGGATTCGGATTTGAAAAGATGAAAATTCGGGATTTAGATTTAGATGAAAAGGGAAAATTCTACTACCTTTTTGATTTTGGGGATGATTGGTGGCATGAATTAAGTGTTTTAAAAATTGAAGATGCATCCGGCTCAAAGGGATATCCGAAACTCACAAAAAAAGTTGGAGATTCGCCGGAACAATATCCAGATTATGAAGACGATGATGATGAGGATGATGATTTTTAGCTATTTGTCTTCGTTGCTTTTATCTGCCAATCGATATAACAAATTCGTAAGTGTTCACGGGGAAGCACACCCCGTGAACACTTACAAAAATTCTAACAAAGCGCATGAACCAGGCGGGAAGAAATTCGGCGGTTTTCGTAAGATCTGTCTCAGGTTATAATCCATTAGGCCCGCTGGTTATCCGCAACGAGGAAGCGGAATATCCCAGATGACTAAGCGCGACAGAAAGCAACAGAACGAACTGAAGGTGTTTATCTCAAGCCGCGAGTCGAGATGTGATGAATGCGGTGAGAATCTCGGACGAGGCGCATGGATATTTCTCCAAGGAGAGGATAAGGGCGCTGCATGTCTGAGCTGTGCAGACCTTGACCATTTAGTCTTTTTGTCTTCCGGCGACGCTGCCCTCACTCGCCGTTCTCGAAAATACTCGAAGCTATCGGCCGTCGTTCTTAAATGGAGCAGAACACGCAAACGTTACGAAAGACAGGGTTTGCTGGTAGAGAATGCAGCAGTTGAGTTGGCAGAGCACGAGTGCAAGGCGGATGCAGACACACGAAAACTGAGGCGCGCTTGCGCAGCAATTCGTAGAGCCGAACTTGATGAGGAATACATAGCAAGTTTTGCAACTCGCGTTCGTGAATTGTATCCGAATTGTCCGATTGGAAGAGAGAAAATGATCGCAGAGCATGCCTGCCGTAAGTATAGCGGGCGCGTCGGGCGAAGCGCAATGGCCAAAGAGTTGGATAAAGAAGCAGTTTGTCTCGCAGTCGCTGCCCATGTTCGCCACCAGGAAACAAACTACGATGAACTGCTCCTGACTGGTTTTGAGAGACGGCAAGCGCGTGAACAAGTGCATGCTCAAGTCTCTCATGTGTTGGCTGAATGGCAATCAACCACTTCCTAACAAGGCCGCATGCAGGCGATGCCCTCTATAGGCCGCGTCTGATGCGCGCTGTTGTGGCCTGGTCAAAAAAAGATGAATATGAAAATCGCTTCTATAACGCCAACAATATCGTTTGATGATTTTGAGAAAGTTGACATACGGATTGGAACAATTGAACGTGTTGAAGAAATCAAAGGCTCCAATAAGCTAATAGGAAATGGTATCAAGTTTTAGATAGTTAAATTTTTCTTAGCAAGCATTATCATACCCAAATTACCCCCGTTGACAGTAACAATGTTTTAGTCTATATATAGAACCAATGTCAGAAACAATCTAAGTGCCCATGGCGGCGCTGTTAAGTGGAGATTATCATCGTTAAATGTGTTTCTTTGAGGGATATAAAATAAATATTAGGAGGACAAAATGAAAAGAGGTTTTGGTATATTCTTTGCGTTGGTTCTGTTTTCCATGATCATGTCACCTTTTGGAGAATGCATTGCCGCTGAAGGGGGCCTGCGTTACTCCATAAGTGTGGCCAAATTTGAGAATCGATCCAATTGGAGTGGACACTGGAACCTTGGTGATGCCTGGGGCGCGGTTCTTACCGACACTTTGAATCAGACAGGAAAATTTATTGTCCTGGGTGAAAAGGATATGAGGCAAGAGGCCATGCAGGAGCAAGACTTTGCTGCGAGCGGAAGAGCCGCCGGTGGCGGTAAAAAAGTTGTAACCGGCCAGATGACACCGGCACAGCTCCTGGTTAAGGGAGATATCACCCATTTTTCCGATACAACACAAAGCGGCAAAGGCGGAATCGGTTACGGGGGGTTTAGAATTGGAGGCAGTGCAAGTGAGGCCGAGATCGATGTTGTTATGTATATTGTCGACTCCAGTACCGGCCAGGTCATGGCCTCTAAGAAGTGTTATGGAAAGGTCTCAAAGACAGGTCTTACATTGGGTATCAGTAAGGGGGGATTCAGCGGTGATGTCGGGGGGTTTAAAAAATCAAATGCCGGAAAGGCTATGGAAATGGCCGTTGATGAAGGGGTAGAGTTTTTAACATCCAAATTGGAGAGTATCCCCTGGACAGGGACCATAATTTTAGCTAAACAGGGTAAGGTTTATATCAACCGCGGCACAAGAGAAGGTGTTAGCGTAGGCCAGACTTTTGATGTGGGGAAATCAGAGATTTTGAGAGATCCCGGCACCGGTGAGGTATTAGATCAGAGCCTTGAGAAAGTAGGGAGCATTCAGGTAGTGAATGTCAAAGAGAAACTTTCCATATGCAAAATTCTTAGTGGAAAAGATATAACAAAAGGAATGACTGTGGCTCAGCCACAATAGTCATTGGCAACCGGATGGAAGAATGAGGATTTAGCTGATAAAATAAATCAGATGAAAAATCCTTATTTGCAAATTATCGGTCTGCAGTCCGGCAGTCTCGACATAAGATTTACCGAGAAGTAAACCCGTGAACACTTACAATATGTTTATAATAATAACGAAAAACGGACGTCATTTTTTTAAATTTGCATGTCAATAATTTGGCGGAAAAATTTTCTTTAAAAACCAAACAGTTCCCATCAAAGCCCAAAATTCCGTCCCCACGATCCATGTCTCAACCCCGATTTTACATTCAACCTCACCACAATAAACACACCTTTTTATCCTGGAAAACATTTTTCAGAAAAAATGACAAAATTTAAGTAAATATATAAGAAACAGTCGGTTATGATGTCGTCCAAAAACGATTTTTTCTAAAAGAGAGGCTTGAAAGAGCAAATCGATGGAAAGGACAAGCATTGGCGGAACAATGTGGCATGCCTCTTGCAAAAGCATTCAAAAGAAATAAAAAATATGGAAATCATGACACCCGGTAGGGTGCATGTTGAAAAAAAGTTAGGAGTATTGGGAGGCAAATGTCAAATAAAATTCCGATTAGGTTTGAAGACACAAACATTGAAGTTTTAGCAAGAATCGTCAAAGCAGCATCTCGGAAATTCGATTGTTCAATGGAGATCGATTTTACAAATGGAAACCGAAAGGTTGAGTTTGTGGGTGATGACTTTTATAAACCTTTAATTGTAGATGAAGTTGAAGAAATTTTCTCAAAGGATGGAGGATAAATAAGGTAAAGCGTAAAACGTTTTAAGGAAAATACAAACAGAACTTCTTATTCTATTCTCATCCCTTGTCCTGAACACATACTACATTTCTTATTCCCCTTTATCTGCGGATTCGCTTAAAAAGCAATTGACTTTCATCAACCGCTTTGTATCAAATAGCTGATGCAACACGATAAACATCTTTCGTGGCAACACGGCCATGGGTTCGGGCAAGACCAAAAACGTCCGGGTGAGGTTCGCACCATCATTGTCATCGCCATTACCGGGGTCATGATGGTTGTCGAAATCGCAACCGGCATCCTCTTTGGTTCTATGGCCTTGCTGGCCGACGGTCTGCACATGGCCTCGCACGCGGCCGCTCTCAGCATCAATGTATTTGCCTATATTTACGCCCGGCGTCACGCCCATGACCACCGATACACATTCGGAACCGGAAAGGTCAATTCGCTGGGTGGCTTTACCGGGGCAATTCTGCTTGCATTTTTTGCGCTGATTATGGCGTGGGAAAGCATCAAACGATTTGTCTATCCCGTGGAGATCGCCTTCAACCCGGCGATCTTCGTTGCGGTCCTCGGATTGATCGTCAATGGTGTTTCTGTGTTCATTTTGGGTTACCAGAACGATCATCAACATCGTGATGGAGACGACCACGACCATCATCATGACCATAACCTGAAAGCCGCTTATCTTCATGTCCTGGCGGATGCCCTCACGTCGCTTTTAGCAATCTTTGCGCTCTTGACGGCCAAATACCTCGGCCTCATCTGGATGGATCCCTTCATGGGAATTGTGGGGGCAATTTTGGTGTTCCGTTGGTCTTTTGGGTTGATACGTGATGCCAGCGGTGTTTTGCTGGACAAACGCGGTTCCGAAGAAATCATAACAAAGATAAAAAATTGTATCGAAAAAGATGAAAGTAACCGAATTTCTGATTTGCACCTTTGGTCGGTTGGACCGAACATTAATGCTGTCATCATCACGGTTGTCACCAGCGATCCGAAGCCGGCCGAGCACTACAAGCAATTAATTCCATCTGATCTCAACCTGGTGCATGTGACGGTTGAGGTTCATCAGTGTGCAAGGAACCTAAATTCTTCAAGTCTGTAAAAATGTATAAAAATCGTCGTCTACATAATAACCGAAAAGCTGTTATTGAATAACCATGCTTTCACGACTTCGAAATATACTCAAAAGATTTCATCCGGATTGTAATCGTCGGATGGATATGTGAAGGGATTTTCATGCATCGGACAGTAGCAGTTTGATGAAAAGAACGGCTCAAGTTTCTGAAAGTAAATGAGGATTTCGTGAAGGCATTTCCTTCACTCAACAACCTTTGGTGAAACTGGAAGTCTGTGCTTTAAGCCGCTTAAAGCGGTTATAAAATCATACAGTACCACAAAGCATCCATTTTGAAACCATCTTTCAGTGTTTTTACTCTTAGTCTAAAAGTGTCAATACGTTAGCAACAGTTTCTTCATTAAATTCCCCAAACTTCAGAGTCAGATCCAAATATCATCTCTTTTTGTCAACATGGGGTCTATCTTTTTTATATCATTTGGGTTTTTACAACCATAGAAAAACAATGCGGATCATTTTAAGTTGGCACATATATTGCTCTAAAAGATTGTCTTAATCCTTTCCAAGAGAGCTTTCGTTTTTACAACATGTAAAACTGAAATCTTAAGCGTAAATTTCCCTAAAATAATGTTTAAATTACAGAATCATATTGAATATGAGGCAGTTACAAAAGAGAAGACGATCTACAAATTTAAAATTAATTTTGCTGTTCCTTTTTTTAATTTGTTTTTTCGTATCATCACTTCATGCAATGGACATTACACTCCAATGGGCGCCTAACAATGAACCGGACGTGGCTGGCTACAAAGTATTTTATCGAGAGGAAAGTCAATCCTATAATTACAACGCTCCATATTGGGAAACAATAGAACCCAAGTGTACTATTTATGATCTGGATATAACGAAAACGTATTATTTTGTCGTAAGGGCTTTTGATATCGAAGGATTTACAAGCAGTAATTCCAACGAGGTGATTCTTAGAGAAGGAACTGCAGAAAATAGTGTTGGTAACGGTGCTATTGGTGGCGGTGGTGGTGGCTGTTTCATCGCAACGGCTGCATACGGATCGTTATTGGAGCCGCATGTTAGAATATTGTGTAAATTCCGCGACCGTTATTTGCTGACCAGTGGCCCTGGAAAAACCTTTGTGAAGAATTATTACAAATATTCACCGCCTGCAGCAGATTTCATTTCTAAGCATGCCGGCTTGAGGGCGGTGGTCTGTGTTTTTCTTTTACCGCTTGTGGGATTTAGCTGGATGATTTTGAAGATTGGCGCGGGTTCTATAATGTTTCTCATACTACTTATTGGCCTATGTTTGGCCTATCTTGTGGGGTGGATAAAGAATAATCGGCATAGCAACTCAGATGAAATTCAAATTAGAGGTTAATGTTTAATGGTTGAAATATTAAAAGAATTATTCAATGGCAGCCCAAAGACATCGAAAATCGAATTAAATGATACATGTTCGGACTGCAAAAGTGAGGTAATCATTAAAATAACACACACAGCGGGAGGATTTGGATTGCAGGGTGGCGCTTTATTTAAGAGCTCCGCCGGCGGGTATTATGCCAAGTGTCCTGATTGCTATAAAGTTAATCCCATGATCGTTAATTGATGATGATTGTTATAACAGTTTGAACCCGTTTGTCAGTTTCGTAAATTCTGACTCCGAAATCTCGTTCCAGGGAGCAATGGGATCGAACTGAATAAAAGATTTTGTATTCGGCGAAAAGACTTTTCCGCCGGTAATCCTTGGTGTTTTCATGAGGTATTTGAAGTTTTCCCCTAAATCCAGAATTAAATCCAGATCATCATTTTCTTCCAAAAGCTCTACAAGCAGCATATTTTGAATAAGGCCGCTGCCTTTTAAACGTTTTTTACCGTCCCTGCCGGTATACACCTCTATGAACGCTTTTTCGAGCAAAGCAGCGGTATTGTCATCCGCCACTAAAAATGCCTGACCTACCAGATATGTTGCGTTTTCAAAAGGAATCCAATCACTCATCATTTTTCTCTTTATTGGGGGTTTTCAAAAACTTACATGAAATATAACGATTGTCAAGATTTCGTTTCCTTCTTCTAATTGTTATCATTCAAAATAGTTTAAAACTGACAACGTTTTGAATCAACGTTGTATAAAAAATGGTAAGAATTGTATAAAAAAAGTCAAGGAAATATTTCACGCAACTATCGCGGTGGTTAGATTTATGTTGCCATTGAGAAGATGACCGATAAAACCGCGAAAGACATCGTGGACAAAATTCAGGCTCCGATCAAAGGCGCACGTTCCGTAAAAGATCAGCAAGAAGACAGATCAAGGGAAATCGAAAGAACTTTAAAAGAACAATAAGAATGGGTTCCGCCGGGCATATCCCGTTTAATATCGACTTTAAATCAATGCGATAGTGTGATATTTACATAATATAATATCTGATTTTTACAATCGTGTTACACTCGTTTTGCAACGCATTCAAATTACCGTAGATTAAATTGAGGTTAAAGGATGAAAGTGGACGGAAAAGACTTGCGACCTATTTGGCTGGATGAAGATTTAAAAACAGTAAAAATCATCGATCAGAGACTTCTCCCCCATAAATTTGTCATTGCCGATCTTAAGACCGTTGATGATATTATCACGGCCATCAAAGAGATGTATGTCAGAGGGGCGCCGCTGATCGGTGTAACAGGGGCATATGGCGTGTATCTCGCGACATTGAATTCGCCGGCGAAAAACATTGAAGATCGTTATCTGAAAGAGGAATGTGACAGGTTGAAATCAGCCAGGCCGACGGCGGTGAATCTTGTCTGGGGTGTGGACAAGGTGTTATCCGCGGTGTTCGGCGTATCGGGTACTTCAGAAAAGATCGATGCCGCCCGAAAAGAAGCTGAAAAAATTGCCGAGGACGAAGCTGAACACTGCCGAAAAATTGGCGAACACGGAGTCAGTTTGATCGAAGACATCAGCCGCAGAAAAAAAGGCGAAACCGTCCACCTGCTGACCCATTGTAATGCCGGGTGGCTGGCCTGCATCGAATACGGTACGGCCACGGCGCCGATGTATGCGGCATATGATAGAGGGATCGATATCCACGTATGGGTTGATGAAACCAGACCCCTGAACCAGGGTGCAAGACTGACAGCGTGGGAACTGGGCAAACACGGCATACGCCACACAATCATCACCGACAATGCCGGCGGTCATCTCATGCAGCACAAAATGGTGGATATGGTGATCACCGGGACCGACAGGACCACTTTCACCGGAGATGTTGCCAATAAAATCGGAACCTACCTCAAGGCCCTTGCAGCCCGGGACAACAATATCCCTTTTTATGTCGCCCTTCCTTCCAGTACATTCGATTGGACGTTAAGAGATGGAATAAAAGAGATTCCCATCGAAACACGCGATCCGGATGAAGTTCGATATGTCCAGGGTATGGATCAGGGGAAGACTATAGATGTTCTGATTACGCCTGAATCGAGTCCGGCCGCAAATTTTGCTTTTGATGTGACACCAGCCAGACTGGTGACCGGTTTTATCACTGAGCGGGGAATTTGCAAAGCTTCTGAAAAAGAGATCCTCCGGTTGTTTCCCGAAAAGAAAAATCCTTGACTTTTTTTGTTCCAACCCCTTAAATCGCTCTATGCTGACCGAACTGGATAAAAGAATCATCGCTTCAATTCAGGGGGATATCCCGATTACCGAGCGGCCGTATTTGGAAATTGCCGAAAATCTGGGTATTTCTGAGGAATTGCTCCTAAAAAGCCTGAAAAATCTTTGTGACAAAGGGGTTATTCGGCGTTTTGGGGCAACCCTGCGCCATCAAAAATCGGGATATGGAGCCAATGCCATGGTGGCATGGCAGGTGGATGAAGACCACGTTGATGAGGTGGGAGAAAAAATGGCTTCTTTTAGTTCGGTTTCCCATTGCTACCGGAGAAATCCCAAAGATGATTGGCCGTACAACCTATACACCATGATCCATGCAAAAGATGAAGCATCCTGTTGGGAACTCGCCCGCAGTATTTCCCTAGAAACGTCCATTGACAACTACACCCTTCTTTTTAGCCGAGAGGAATTAAAAAAGACGTCCATGGAGTATTTCCCAACGGACGATGATTATTAATCAACACGGTTTTTTGTGAAATCCGACACCCCTCATATCCTTCTGATCAATCCCTGGATCCATGATTTTGCCGCCTATGATTTCTGGGCCAAACCCCTGGGACTTCTGTCGCTGGCATCGATACTGCGGTGTCATGGATTCAACATTTCCTATATCGACTGCCTGGATCGTTTTCATCCCCAGGCATCGCCAACCGACCCGTATGCCCGATTCGGCAGGGGACCGTATCTTAAAACCCGCATTCCAAAACCTATCGGGTTAGGTGATATTCCACGGAATTTTTCCAGATACGGAATCCGGAAAACATGGTTCAAAAAAGATCTTCATTCCATTGAACCGCCTGATCTTGTGCTCATGACGTCTATGATGACATATTGGTACCCTGGAGTACAGGAGACCATCGCGATGGTAAGAGAGGTTTTTCCGGAAGTGACCATTGTACTGGGCGGGATATATGCCAGCCTCTGTTATGAACATGCAGTAAGCCATTCAGGTGCAGACCGGGTGGAAACAGGAATCGGAGAGGAATATATTCTCGAGAGGGTTGGTGAGTATACCGGTTTGTCGGTTTCTTCGGAATTTGATCCTGCGGACCTGGACACCTACCCTTATCCTGCATTCGAGCTTCAAACAAAGATATCCTACGTGCCGCTGCTGACGTCAAAAGGATGCCCCTTTACCTGTAAATACTGTGCGTCCCATTTTTTAAATCCTAAAAGAATGATGCGCAGCCCGGAATCCGTGGTAGAAGAGATCAAATACTGGCATGAAAAAATTGGCGTAGAAGATTTTGTGTTCTACGATGACGCACTTCTATCGGATGCAGAAAAGCATGCCACCCTCATATTCGAAGGGATCATCAGTTCAGGTCTCAACCTCCGCTTTCATACACCCAATGCGGTTCATATCCGGGGGATTTCAAGACAAACCGCCCAATTGATGTTTCAGGCCGGTTTCGAAACACTCCGCCTCGGGCTTGAAACAGCAGCGTTTGATGCAAGACAAGAATTGGACAAAAAGGTAACGGCCGAAGAATTTAAACGGGCGGTGACTTGTCTGAAGGCGGCGGGGTTTCATCAAAACAAGATCGGTGCATATCTGCTGGCAGGTCTGCCTGGAGAAAAATTGGCATCCATTGAGGATTCAATCCACATCGTCCGGCAAAACAGCGTGACACCCATCCTTGCTTATTATACACCGATTCCACATACAGCGTTGTGGCGCAAGGCGGTTGCTTCCTCTCGCTACGATCTGGAGTCAGACCCCGTGTTCACAAACAACGCCATACTCCCCTGTCAGCAGGAACCCTTTTCGTGGGAAACGCTCTCGCGCCTTAAACATCTGACGGGGAATTGAATACTCAACTTTCAATCTTCATTATCTTCATTCTTCAATAAGATATCGATAATTTTTGGGATATAATCATCTGCCTTGCCGGCAGCGAACCTGCATGACGCTGCAGCCCGATGTCCTCCCCCTTCAAACGCCGAAAGCATCACACCGACATTCACCTCGCAGTTTCGATTAAAGATGCTGTGCCCCACGCTCACGGCTACCCTTTCTCTATCTTTAGTATCATAGCGAATTTTAACACTCACCACCGCTTCGGGAAACATTGAGTAGACCATAAAACGATTCCCGGTGGGCACCTTGTCGAATGCGCGAAAATCCGTAATCGATACGTGTCTGTTGAGTATTGTATGTTGTTTTAAAATTTCTTTATAGATTTTATTCTTTTCAACAGCTGCATCACATCGCGCTTTGACTTCGGGATCTTTGAGGACCTCATCGATTTTAGATTTTCTGAGCAGATGAACAAGCCGGTTCCAATAGCGTTCGTCATATTCATCACGCCCCAAAACCGTCATGGAGAGCAATACAACACCGTACTTTTCAGGATGTAGGACTTCATCCAAAGATAGGTCTGCAGAATCGATTTTATCGGTTTCTTTAATTAATTCATTGTAATCGCGTTTAAACCTGTCTTTATAATGATTAAAAATAACGACGGCTGCTGAAGGGGCAATCTTGAACGCGCCTTCAAACGGTTTGTCGATTTTGTTGGTATGGTGATGGTCAAACCAGAGCGTGCAACGGTCGTCATACGGAAGG
This sequence comes from uncultured delta proteobacterium, assembly GCA_963706295.1. Lineage (GTDB taxonomy): Bacteria > Desulfobacterota > Desulfobacteria > Desulfobacterales > UBA11574 > UBA11574. The sequence goes on from CAVPLW010000010.1 coordinate 194,854, forward strand.
TTTGCGATGATATCCCCGTGTCGAACATTCACTATACCCCTTTGCATGTCATTGGGTTCAACCCATTTCACCGGTTCTGTTATGTCTTCCGCTTCATAAAGCAGCGCTGCGCACACAACGCCGTCAAAATCCGGCCGGGTGAGAATTCGCATAAAAAGGCTCCTCTTTCAAAGAATATTGACTTTTTACGAGTTCTTTCAGAAAAAATTTAATGATACCTGAAGCGGTAATGTTTTCAAAAGGCTATAGTGTTACGATACGGGGAGGTTGGCCGGTTGTCAACATTCTTTAGGATTCGGTTGTTCCATCGAAGGACCGCCTGGGAAAAATGGCAAAGGCAATCCACACAAGCGGGCCGGAGGCTTGATCTTGAACGAAAATCCTCATTAATCAACAAACTCATAAATGCGAAAAGAAATTAATCTTTATCTTTGCTATCTTTACCACCGGTCAGAAATAGCCAGAAAAGTGTCATTCCAACCAGTGTCGCGATTACCAGCAAATACGTGACAGATTCCGTGTATGTCATAAAATCTTGGAGCGTATAAAAAACGTGATCCATAATCAAAGCCTTTCTTAATGGGCATCCTTGTAGTCCGGATGTTCATATAAAATGGGCATTCTGGTTACGATAAACCTGTAAAGAACCAAACCGATCATAACGATAAAAACCGAAATTCCGATTTCCATCCAGTGTGGAAAATATCGTTCACTGGAAGGGAGATGCCAGTTAAAAGCAACAAGGCAGACATTAAATCTGTTAAGGATAACCCCCAGCACAGCCAAAACGGATGTGAATTTTATCAGACCCAGGCTTTTTGTCCGAACACCGAAAGCATAAAGAAGGCTTGGCAGCGCTACAAAACCCAAAAGCTCTACGAGATACCAGATTCCATATCCGGTTGTAAGATAATGCCAGTGATTTTCAGCGGATATACCCAAAACCTTAATGGCGAAATATCCCGCCAGAACATATGATGCGGCTTTGCCAAATCCTAAAGTTACACCGTTTGCTTCTTGGAGGTGAGTTTCATCCATTTTGTAAGCAAAAAAGCGGTGGGAAAGGGTGCTTTCAAAAATGACCATGGAAAGCCCTGCGATGATGCTGGTGACAAAAAAGTAAATGGGTATATATGGCGAATACCACAATGGATGCAGTTTTGACGGTGCGATCAAAAATAGGGCGCCCAGAGAAGACTGATGCATGGTGGAGAGTACAACGCCGAATATGGTCAGAAGGATGGTCAGTTTAACCACAATACTTCGGGCTCTTTTTAATCCCAGCCATTCCATTGCCGCAGGGGAGAACTCGATAAAAAGGACCGTGAGGTATGTGGCTACGCAGAGACCCACTTCAAAGAGAACGGATGTGGTTCCTTGCTGGACGACCAAGGGGTAGGGGAGACGCCATGGCCGGCCCACATCATAATTAATGGCAAGAAACACAAGCGCGTATCCTAAAAATCCGGTGAGAATAGCAGGCCGAACCGCAGAATGGTATTTTTTCATACCAAAAAGGTAGACTGCTGAAGATGTGACATACCCCCCGGCTGCCAGAGCAACACCGCAAAGCAGGTCAAAGCTTATCCAAATTCCCCAGGGATTGTAATCGGAAAGATTGGTGACAGAAGCCAATCCCCCTGTAAATCGTAGGTAGGTGAGATAAACACCGACGCCTAAGACAATCAAGGCGATGAGATTAAAGAGGCTGAAAATTGATTTGCGCTCTGCAGTAGTTACTTGGGCCATCAGGATTCCTCCTCGGTTTCAGATTCAGCAGGTCCTTCTTTATCCAATGCTGAAGTCAAAGCTTGTTCTTGCTCTGTTTGTGCGATTTTTTCTTTGCGTTTTGAGACTGCGTAGATACCGGCGAGAAGAACGGGCCATAATCCAACGATTATCGGCACCGAGCTAAGCGCGCCTGCGGTCAATTGAGGCGCAGGGGTAATCCCCAGATCTTCACGCATCCCCAGTTCTTTAAACGGGGTTCCGGAAACATACAGCCAGTTGGTTCCGCCCATTTCATGCTCGCCGTATATATGATCCACATAACGATCCGGATATTTTCGAAACCGTTCCCGTGCGATTTTAATCATGTCTTCTCGTTTTCCGAAGCTTAGGGCTTCCATGGGGCAGGCCTCGACGCATCCGGGCAGCAGGCCTTCAATCACCCTTGGATAACACATGGTGCATTTTCGAATTCGGGGTGTCAGGGCCTGATCGTATTCATAGGTGGGTATTTCAAAGGGGCAGGCGATCATACAATACCGGCATCCCACGCACACGGAAGAATCATACGTCACAGCGCCTGTCTTTGTCTTTGTAAACGCCCTTACAAAACATGCGGACGCACACGCCGGCTCCAGGCAGTGGTTGCACTGTTTTTTGTAAAATACGGGGCTTTGGGAACCTTTTGAATTGTCATATTTGTTCACAACCGTAAACGCTTTTGTGGTGGTTCTGCGCTTGGTTTCCAGGACGGAAAGGTCCGTAAACGGTTTGTCCGGCTGGGGCAACTCATTCACTTTATTACAAGCTGCTTCACAGCTGCGGCATCCCACGCACAGCGTTGTGTCATGTAGTATTGCAAAACTTTTAGGATAACCGGTAAAGTGCTTATTGGTTGCAGCAGCAGCTGATTTGCCGATTGTGGTGCTCAAGCCTGCTGCACCGACCCACCCTAAAAACTTTCTTCTGGATATGGACATGTGTAGTACCTCAAAAACATCTACCGCAATTTAGCTGTTTGTGTTCACTCAGGTGATCTCGTAAATGTCGGGTTCATCTGAAGTCGGGTTCAATACTACGATTGTTTTTTTCTTTCTTTATGGCAAGATGTACAGCCTGTATATTTTTCAATACCCATTTTCTGGTGGCACCCGATGCACTGCTGGTGAAAAGAACCCATTATCCCGGGACGGAAAAGAGTGTTTTCATTAAACGGCTTGTCATGGCAGTTACCGCACCTGGGCGGCTTACCGGCAGCAGGTGTGTTGTGGTGGCATCCAAGGCATAACATCGTATCCTCATAATGAAAATATTGGGCCAATTTGCTGCCGTCCAATTTTTTTACCATGGCATCAAATACTTTTCGATGGGGGTATTCGACCGCCTCATATTGATCCACCAGGTCCTTGATAACAACCGTTTTCGGGACATCTACCTTATAGATCGGTCCGAATGTCTCCTTCCATAACTGCGGCATCAGACGAGCCATTTTGGCGGCCTTTGATGTCGATAACTCACCGGTTCTCTCCGGCAACGGGACCATGTGGCATCTCAGACATGTGGAGGATTCCTTCTGACGGGTTTTGGTCATGAATGCGTGACACCCGGCACAGTTCTTATCCTGCTGTTTGGATTCATGGCATCCGGTACAGCTGCTTTGATGTCCGCGTTTATGAAAAACGGTTTCAAGTGTAATGTCCCTGCCATTTTTTGAAACTTTATTTGAACCGACCAGCGGATGGCAAGTTGCACACGACTCCAGACTTGCAAGGTGACATACGCGGCAGGTGTCGTTGTATTCTTCGTGGCTCTTATGGCTGAAGGGGACCTGGTTCATCCTGGCGATGACGCCCCTTTTTGTCGCCGGTTTTGATGATGACATTATCCGGTTGTCCCCTCTTTAGTCGGGGGACATTTTTCACCTTTTCGATTTTCAGTTGTTCTTGGGCATCATGGCATCCGGCGCACCGAAGCGGGCCTGCATCCATGTTTTTCGCTTGAGTCTTTTGATGACAATCGATACAGGCAAGATGGGAAGCAAACCGCATGGAGATCACTTTTTCCGTATCGTCACCCTCCGGCTTTTCTTTATGACAATACCGGCAGGTGCCTTCTTTTCCCTTGTCATAGAACAGCTTCTGGCTTTTCTTGTCATATTCGTGGTGGCAGCGATCACATTTGTTATTCTGGGCACGGTAATGTCGAAAATGGAGGGATTTGTCGAACCCCATGGGGACCCTTGAAGATTGGATCAAGGGTCTTTCCTTGTGACAATCATCGCATTTAACAGGGCCCGCCTTTTCTCCGGCCGCAATCGTTTCAGTATGGCATTTGGTGCAATTGTCACAGTAAATTTTCGTTAATTCTTCTCGACTGACATCTTTTAGCCGCATAAATTTAGGAGACATGCGTCCGTTTTCAGTCTTATGGCAGACCAAACAGTCCTTATTTTTCTTTTCCAGGGCATCGGTATGTTGGTCATGCAAAAATACCGCTTTGGTCTTTTCGAGTTTTCCAAAAGCCTCCATATTATCAAAAAAGACGATATCCGGCCTAAACTCAATTGACTGAGTATCGACAGGGGTTTTTGACACTGCTGTAACATCAAAAACGCCCATAAAGCCGATTAACAAGATGATAATCGCAACAGAGATCCCAGCCCCTATTCGTAACGATTTTCCCTTCACCATAATTCTTATCCTTGCCTGTTATCGAATATAAACTTTAAAAAAAGAAACAGTTAAATTCTTTGAAACAATATTATTTTCAACAATCTAAAGTGTTACTGAAAAAACATATCATATCTGTGGGCATTTCGACCCCTGAGAATACAAAGTTATTTCTTCGTGAACCCTAAGTGGCTCGTGATAAAGCCTTGCCTTTATCTTCCAGGTTTTTGCCGGCAATGATATCCAGATGCCATGTGGCCACATCGTCCAGCGGAAGAATAATCGGACCTGAGATTTCTCTTAAATCCAGGGTCTTAAGATAATTGTTACATTGACCACATAGATCCACTCGGAGGCCTTCCTCATTTTTTGCCCGCAAATAACTCAGTTCTTCTCTATTGTCATTTTCACAAAAGGGGCATCGAAGGCGCGGATAAGACCACACAGTTTCACACAGTGAGCAGTGAAGCCTTCGTTTGCCCCCCTCACCGGAAAGGTCGGCCAGCCCGGGTGCCGAACCGCAAACCGGGCAGTGGCCGTAATTCCAGAGGCTTAAATCCAAATGATCGAGAACGGCTTGTGCGATGATCAAAAGGGACGGTCGCAAAGACAAGCGAATCAGCAATGCAAGTACCGGGGAATCGACGTTCAATGCTTTGGCTGAAGCTTCGATGGCTTCGAAGTTGGATGTCAGAACCGCCTTCATCACTACGGGAGCTCCATTACGCTTTTCTTCAATGGCTTTCAGAAGGCCTTCTGCCTGTCGATGTCCGTCTTCTCTTTTTTTCAGCGATTCCACCAGGCGTTCATACAGGGCCGATATTTTTTCCCAGTCCAGAGACAATTCCTCTGGATTTAAAAGAGATTTTCCCTGGGACCAAGCCTCCGGTAAAGGATCAAAGTCAAGTTTCAAGTCTGAAAGACGAAAGTCTTTTGAAGCCTCAACAGTCGCAGATAAAAGGTCTCCCGTCCATTGAGAGATTTCGGTATAGACCGGATTACGTGCTGCAATCGCCTTGACCTTGGCGTTGATGTCTTCCAGGGAGTGTGTCATGGATAAGTCCCACTTTTTTGATAAGGATCGTAAACAAAAAGGTTCGAATTCACGTTGCTCCATAAAATTCGGGGGCTTCGTATTAACGAAGCCCCCGGGTTGGATTATGCTACCGGGCGATATTTCGCCTGTGCATCTGTTATTAGATATAGGGCCCGAACGTCTTCGAGGTCTAGAATTTCACCCCTGCCACCGAACTTTTTCTTGGCCGCGTTCAAGTGTTCGTTGGCAAGTTTTTTCATATCTGCCTCATCACCAAAGTTGAGTGCCCCGGTGGGACAGGCTTTGGCACAGGCCGGCAAAAGTCCGGCCTCTACCCGATCGTAGCACATATTGCACTTGACAATCTGGTCTTCCTCTTTGCTCCAGGTGGGAATACTCCACGGACAGGCTTGTTTGATTGCCTTGAAACTTTTTTCCAGATCTTTGGTTTTCTTGGTATATAGGACAGCACCGTAGTCTTTAACGATGATCGCATCCTTTAAGATTTGATCTGCTTTCTTTTGACACGGCGGTTTCAAACAGTGACGGCAAGCTTCAGTGAAAAAATACCAGACCATAGAGTTTTTCTCAGAGGGGTGCTCCGAAAAACGCACCAGGCGGAACGTGTTGCCGTCCAGGTCCGGTGGATTCTGGTACGTGCCATATTGCTTTGTTTTGGTGACACCGTGCTTTTTATACTGCTTGCAGGCGGTTTGACAACCGCGGCAGGCCGTGCAACGGGTCGTGTCTATAAAGAAAAATTTACCAGCCATGGTTTACGCCCTCCTTTTCCCGAGTTTGTCCACGTTGACCATAAACGCCTTGGTCTCCGGGATTCTTGTGTTGGGATCACCGGTGGATGGCGTCAAAAGGTTGGCCGAATCTCCGCCGTCCTTAGGATGCACCCATCCGAAGCACCAGGGTAGACCTATTTGATGAACGGTCGTTCCTTGTACTTTAAAGGGTTTAAATCGACCGGTCACAATAGCCACGGCTTCCACTTCCCCGCGGGCCGAGGATACTTTACACATGTCCCCGTTGTTGATTCCTTTGAGCTTGCCCAGTTCATTGCTCATCTCTACGAAGAGCTGCGGCTGGAGCTCCAGCAGCCAGGGCTGCCATCGGGTCAGAATGCCGGTCTGCCAGTGCTCGGTGACACGGTAGGTTGTGCCCACAAAGGGGAAGCGGGGATCGCAAGAAAAATGCGCATCCGCTTCCGTACCATAAATCGGTGCAACGGGATTTATGCGCTGGCTGGACATCAGGTTCTTGGGCACCGGACATTCCAAGGGTTCGTAGTGCTCGGGGAAAGGCCCGTCCACTCGACCAGGTCCGAAGACCGATGCCACACCGTCCGGCTTCATAATAAACGGCCGCTTGGTTTTGGCCTGGTCTGACATGGGCGGCCAGCCGCCGTCCGGAACATCTCCTATCCATTTGCCGTCTTTGTATTCCAGAATGTTTTTATTGGGCGACCATGGCTTGCCGTTGAGATCCACCGCCGCTCGATTGTAAATAATGCGTCGATTGACCGGCCAGCACCATGACCATTCCGGATAAAGCCCCATACCGGTGGGATCTTTCTTTTCCCTGCGGGCCGCCATGTTGCCGTTTTCCGTATAGGAATTGCAATAGAGCCAGTTGCCGGAACTTGTAGAGCCGTCATCCAAAAGGAAGGCAAAGGACGGTACAAGGGTTCCCTTTTTAAACGATTTGTCCTTTATGGTCACATCCTGTTCAAAGTAACCGTTGATCAGCTTGGCGATGGCGTGGGGATCGTATTTGCCGTCCTTGACATAATCCCATCTCAAATTTTTGATGGGTTCCGGGAACTTCCCGTCGCCTTCATACAACGTACGGACTTTTTCAAACAGCTCGACCATGATATCGCCGTCGCCCTTCGGACCGCGCGGCGGTTTGGCGGCCGCATAGCGCCACTGCATCCAGCGTCCGGAATTGGTAATGGACCCTTCTTTTTCAACACTGGTTAAACAGGGGAGGAAAAAGACCTCGGTTTTGATCTCGCCGGGTTTCATTCCCGGACCTTTCCAGAATGATGCGGTTTCATTGTCGAAAATGTTGACGTTGACCATCCAGTCCAGCTTGGCCAATGCCTGGCGGGTCTTATTGGAATTCGCCCCGGAACATGCCGGGTTTTGTCCCCAGGCAAAGAAACCCTTGAAGTTTCCTTTGTACATGTCATCAAAAATATCCAGCCACGTATAGGTCTTGCCGTCGTCGATCTTGGGCATCCAAGGATAACCGAAATCGTTCTCCTTGGTGGCGGCTTCCCCGAACATGGCTTTCAGGAAGCTGGCCATATACTTGGGCTTGTTCTGCCACCAGTTGGCGGAGAGGGGGTCGTTTGTTTTTGGCGTGTTCTTGGCGTTGTAATCGGCCAGTGTCACCAAAGAGGCTCCGGGGGTGCCCAGGTATCCCGGCCAGATATGAAACAGCAGGCAGTGATCCGTGGAACCCTGCACATTGGACTCTCCGCGGAGGGCGTTGACACCGCCGCCGGGTCGTCCCATGTTGCCGAGCATCAGCTGGATCATGGCCATCATGCGGATGTTCTGTACGCCCACCGTATGCTGGGTCCAACCCATGGCGTACATGATGGTGCCGGTTTTGTCCACGGCGCCGGTTTCAGCATAGGTTTCCCATACCTTTTTGAGATCCGCTTCCGACGTTCCGGTGATGGCGGATACGGTTTTGGGTGTGTAGCGTGAGTAATGCTGTTTCATGAGCTGGAACACGCAGCGCGGATCTTTTAGCTCTAGATCACGCTTGGGCACGCCGTTTCCATCTTTTTCAAACGCCCATTGCGATTTGTCGTATTTCTTTGCCTTAGGATCGTATCCGGAGAAAAGGCCGTCTTTAAAATCAAATTTAGAACCGACAATAAAACTGGCATTGGTGTAATTGGCCGCATATTCCTTATGAAATTTGTTATTTGAAAGGATATAGTTCATCATGCCGCCCAAAAAGGGGATGTCCGTACCCGACCGCAAGGCTGTGTATATGTCGGCTTTTGAAGAGGTGCGGGTAAAACGGGGATCAACGCTGATAAGGGTAGCGCCCTTGTCCATGGCCTTGCCGACCCACTTCATGGAGATGGGATGGTTTTCCGCTGCATTGGATCCCATGATCAAAATGCAGTCGGAGTTACGGATGTCTATCCAGTGATTGGTCATTGCACCGCGCCCGAACGACTCTGCCAGAGCCGCAACCGTCGCGCTGTGTCAGATACGGGCCTGATGTTCGATGTAAACCAGACCCAGGGCCCGCATGATGCCTTGAAGAAGCCAGCATTCCTCGTTATCCAGGGCCGCTGAACCTACATGAGCGATGCCTGTGGTTCGATTGACCACCTGGCCCTTGTCATTTGTTTCTGTAAAGGTTGCATCACGGGTTTCTTTGATTTTTTCCGCAATCTTCTGGATGGCATCTTCCCATTCGATTTCCTCCCACTCGTCGCTTTCAGGTGCACGGTAGAGGGGAAACCGCTTGCGATTCTTGTTCTCCGTCATTTGGTAGAGAGCGGCTCCTTTGGCACACAAGGCCCCTTCGTTGATGGGATGGTCAGGGTCGCCTTCGGCGTTGAGGAGCTTGCCGCTTGTTTTGGTGTGGACGATAAGGCCACATCCCACTCCACAGTATGGACAGATAGTGGTGGTCTCCTTGGCTTCGAGGATCTGCAAGCCGGCGGCGTAAGATTTTACCGGCCTTAAGTCAAAGCCCAGGCACATGGCGGCTGCAGCGGCGCCCGCAGTGCCCGACCACTTGAGAAACTCCCGTCGTGTTAGTGCCATATTACCTCCTTTCTCAATAAAACGTTTGTCCCGACATCGGACGGTTGTTTAATACCTCCAATCCAGGAGGATATCGCTGGTTTGGTGGTACGGTCAATTTGACCGTGTGCCGTCTGAAAATTCGGGCTGATCTAAAAAACTTTGGTTTTTACCTAAAAAAAGTTATTTTTTATCTAATTACAAATAGTTAATTAATTTTGGACGGTTAAGGTCCCAACGCTTCCGGTTTTTCGGATTATTTATGACAAAACCCACACATTATGGGACCGCTTTTACGGTCCCAGTTGATATAATTTTCATGACACCCGATACACTTTTTGTGAAAGGCCGTCAGCAGAGGAATCGGGATTTCATTTGTCAGCCGTTTTTTGTGGCATGTGGCGCACTTGCTCCCTTTGCCCTCATTTCTGTTGTTGAAGACATTGAAATCATGGTGGCACACCCTGCATCGAAGGATGGTTTCGTGTAGATAATGGTCAAATCTCACTGAACGCTCATGGTGTTTACCGAATTCTTTGCTTTTAAGGTTCATGATCCCTTCGTCGACTTTTTGTTCCTGGGACCATGCAAGGGAAGTTGCCAGAACGGCTGCGAGAATCAGGCTGAAAACAAGATACCGATGCTTCATAAGTCTCTCCTCCGGTGAACTTACGTACTTCCGCTAAAAAATATGGAAAACGGTTTTTGGTTAGTTATGGAAAGCGATATTTCGACAAGGAAAATGGAATCAATTTTATGCATGGTGCTTAAGTCCGTCATTTACCGGCCTGTTCGAATAATTCCATCCTAAAGTTTGGATAGCGATTGAGTCCGTTGATTTGATGCCACAATGTGCAATGCCACAATGTGTTAGTACTTTTACAACAATTTCAATATATTATGCACATTCGTAAAAATCAAGGAATTTTTTTTTAAGAGAAATGCATTTAATGAATTTTATTTATTTGAGAAAGTTTAAATGGAGAGCATTTGATGAATTTGAGGGTTTACAGTACCATCTAAAGGGCATATAAAAGAGGTTATTTTACCTGATTTCCTTCTTTTTTGATGTCTTTTAAGTACTGTTCCCATTCCATTGGAAGAAAATGCCTTTTGGCGTTGTTGCATTCCTTACAAGACGCAACGACGTTGCCTTTTGTGCTTCGGCCACCGCGGGAGATGGGCACGATATGGTCCATGGTCAGTTCTTTGGGAGCTGTGGAGCGGTCGCAGTAGTGGCAGGTGCCTTTGGCGCAGCGGCGCTTCCACCACTGAGAGCTTCTGAGTTCTCTGGCCTTGCGTCGTTCCCTGTTCATTTCTTCTTCTGTTAGATTGTAGGCAAAAGGTTCCATTTTTCGTATTTTATTGATTAAGAGACAAGCCGAGACTTTCGATCCATTTCATGATTTCTTTTGTTAATATGTCATAATATTTTTCAGATCCGCCGAGCCCCTGCCTTCCAAAAAAATAGTTTATCTCCAGAAAAAGCGGTGTCTTAACTTTTGACTGGAATGAAAAAAGAATATCAAAACCGGCGAGATTGATCCTGGTTTGACTGCAAAAATCTTTCACAGATTTGATGGCTGTTTTTTGCAGGTCCGGGTCGGTGTTGTAATCAATCATCGCCCCTTTTGCGACATTTGACAAAAAATGATCTGTATTGCGCTGGATCCGCCAGTAAGAAACAATTGTCCGGCCGATAACAACAACCCTGAGCGACCGGTTGTTTGCAGGTATATATTCTTGAATGATAAATCCCTTTTGTCCGCTATTTTCATATTTTCTGGCGGTTTGTAGCACCTTTGAAAAATTTTCAACCGATTGTATCAGATAGACGTGATCCCCATCCCCGCCCCAGTCAAATTTGAATACAAACGGAAAATCGAAGATCGGTTTTTCCGGAGAACCTCCATAATGCATGGAAAACGCATCCATATTTATATGAGTTTCGGTTTTGGGATGCGCTGCGTTTATTTTTTGAAAAAGCTGTATCTGACCGATCTTTCCTTTGTACTTGAATTTGGCATCAAAATTGGGAAAGACATGTTTACAATTACTGCGCGCCATTGTGTAGAGAGATTCATGGCATCCCTGGGGCAGGATGACGGCATCGGCCGCCTGCATTGCCGCAAGATCGTCAGTTCCGGGCTTCCGCCCGGCACAGAGTCGATTTTTATCAGCTTCAAAGCAGGGGTGATAGGACAAAATCATCAGTAACCAAATCTTCGAAGGGCTTTTGTGTCTTTGCTCCAGTTTTTATTTACCCGTACAAAAAGCTTTAGATAGACCTTGGCGCCTACCATCCGTTCGATCTCTTTTCGAGCTTCCGTGCCGATCATTTTTAGCTTGCTTCCGTCTTTTCCGATGATCATGCCTTTTTGCGAACCACGTTCGACATGAATGGTGGCGTTGATTTTTACAAGGGCGCCATTTTTTTCTTCGGAAAATGAAGTTATGGTGACCGCCGTGGAGTAGGGTATTTCCTGGCCGGTGAGACGAAAAACCTTTTCACGGATCATTTCAGCGGCAATAAAGCGTTCCGGCATATCAGTGATGGTATCTTCAGGATAATAAGGAGGGCCTTCAGGCAACAGGGGCTCCATGGTTGCAACGAGTTCATCGATTTGGCTCCCCAATATAGCAGAAACCGGTATGATGGCTTCAAATGGATATTCCTTTGCCCATTTATCCATAATGGCAAGAAGGTCGGGTTTTTTTACAAGGTCTATTTTGTTCAGAACAAGAATCACCGGTTGTTTTATTTTTTCAAGTTTCTTTACAATAAACGCTTCGGATTCGGGATCCGGATATGCCGCATCCATTATAATAAGGACGATATCGACATTCCCGAGTGCTGAAATGGCTGCGTCCACAATTCGAATATTTAAAGGGCCTTTTGCTTTATGGATCCCCGGTGTATCGATGAAAATAAACTGAGAAGCGGGACGATGAACCACGCCCAGTATCCGGTTCCGTGTGGTTTGTGGCTTTTTAGATGTAATAGAAATTTTTTCACCCATCATCTGGTTTAAAAGCGTTGATTTCCCCACATTCGGCGCACCGATAATGGCGACGAACCCGGATCTAAAAATTTTTAATTTGTCCTGCATGTTTGACATGTTATACCTAAAAGTTCCCGTAAAATGCCTTTTAAGCAACTGGCCGAAAGAAATTTATTAAGATAAAAATGTTATTATAATTAAATGTCTCGGAAATTCTAGAACTTACTGTTATCAAATATTTATTAATGGTAACTGGTTTATGCATACGGCATGGAAAAATGTGTTAATATTGGAAATAGGGGCGGAAACAACCAAATTTAAATGGCTAAAACTCCTTCAAACCCATCTTTCCATTACTCCAATATATTCCCTCCGGGGGCGTAGGCCCTGCGGGCCGGAGGCCAATTGGGGCGAAGCCTCTAAGCTCTAACCGATCAACCGTTCAATGGCTTTCCATACACCATCTTTTCCCATGCGTGATTTGGCGGAAAACAGGATCAGTTCCTCTTCGTTTACACTGAGGGCTTTGGCGATGGCCAAGTGTTGGTTCTTTTGTTTTATTTTAGACAGTTTGTCACTTTTTGTCAAAATTAGAATGCTGGGAATATTGAAATAATGGAACCATTCGATAAAATTGAGCTCCTGCATTCCAGGGATGCGGCGAATATCCATGATAAGGACCACGCCTTTTAACGTATTTCTTGTTTTAAGGTAGGTTTCAATCATGGGACCCCAAGATTTTCTAACAGAAGCAGGAACCTTAGCGTATCCGAATCCCGGAAGATCCACAAACGAAATTGTCTTGTTTATAATAAAAAAATTAATCAGCTGGGTACGACCGGGCGTGGAACTGGTTTTAACCAGATGTTTGCGGTTAACGAGGGTGTTGATCAGCGATGATTTACCCACATTGGAACGCCCGGTAAAAGCGATTTCCGGCAAATCTTCAGAAGGATACTGGGACGGCTTGACGGCACTTTTCACGAATTCCGCTGATTTGATGATCATAATGAATTTTACTTTTGTCCAAAAACGATCTTTTAGATGGCCATGAGTTGTTATCATATCCAATGGATTTGGGGGCCGTAGTGTCTTTGGAAATCTGGAATGATGGAATGTTGGAATATTGGGTTTTTTGAAAAGGAGACCTTATCCAAGTATTCCAATATTCCATTATTCCAATTCGAGGAAAGCTCCGAAGTTCAGCTTTATATGCCTTGAGCCTTGAATCATAAATCCTGTTTCATCTTTAGATAATTCTCCAGTCTATCCATCCCCTCGGTAATATTTTCCATGGAGGTTGCATATGAGAATCGAAGATAACCTTCCCCATTTTTACCAAAATCAATGCCGGGTGTTACCCCCACATGGGCCTTTTCAAGAATATCAAATGCGAGCCCATATGAATCACCGGAGATGTGTTTTGCATTGGCAAATACATAGAACGCCCCTGTCGGCTCTACGGTAATTCCGAGTCCCATCGCTTTAAGCCGTTGGATCATGTATTTTCTGCGTTCATTGTAAATTCGCTTCATTTCCAAAATATCTTTCTCAGCTTCCCTGAGTGCCGCAATCCCCGCGACCTGCACCATGGCATTTGCAGAGATAAAGAAATTTTGCTGAATCTTCTGGATGGGTCGGATGAAATGTTTTGGTGCGATCATGTATCCAAGCCTCAAACCCGTCATGGCATAGAGTTTCGAAAAGCCGTTGAAAACGAACGCCTTTTGAGTAAATTCCAGTATGGAATGTTCTTTTCCCTCATAAACCAGTCCGTGATAGATCTCATCTGAAATAATGTACGGTGAATCCGGCTCTGAAGCCAGGTCGGCAATGGCGGCCATACGTTCCCGTGACAGCAGATTTCCGGTGGGGTTGGACGGAGAGTTGATAAATATCCCCTTTGTTTTTCGGGTGATCTTTTTTTCAATGGCTTCCGGTCTGTATTGAAAGCCGTCTTCCTCGAAAACAGGAACAAGTACCGGTTCACCCTGGACGAACTTGATAAAATTCGGGTAGCAGGCATAATGGGGATCTGAAATAATGACCTGGTCTCCTTTTTCAAGAAGTGCGGAAAACATAACGAACATGGCCGGAGAGGTGCCCGATGATACGACGACTTGATCGGGATCCACGGATACTCGGTAGGTCTTCAAATAGTGTTCACATATTGCCTCTCGAAGTTCAAACATGCCCAAGCTGTGTGTATAATGGGTATGCCCGTTTTCCAGAGCCTTGCAGGCGGCTTCCTTGATGCACTTGGGCGTGTCAAAATCAGGCTCGCCCACTTCCAGGTGGACGACGTGTACACCCCGGCGTTCCATCTCGTGGGCTCTCTCAAGAACGTCCATAACGATAAACGGCGTCATTTCTTTGGTTCGATTTGAGATCATGTGTTTACCTTACACGACTTTGTTCAAGAGGATATTCAATAATTCCTTCAGCGCCATGCTTTAACAGCGTTGGAATAAGATCTCTCACAATGCTGGTATCCACCACCGTTTCCACGGAAAACCAGTCTGAATTGTAGAGCGGAGCAACGGTAGGTGCATTGAGGCTCGGCAAAAGGGATACAATATTTTCAAGATATTTTTCCGGGATATTCATTTTAAGGCCCACCAGCTTTTCCGCAACGAGCGCACCTTTCAACAACAGGGCGATTTGCTCCAGTTTTTCTCTTTTTTGTGGATTTTTCCAGGCTTCGTGGTTGGCGATGAGCTGGGTATAAGTCTGCATTAATTCGTGGATAATTTTCAAACCATGCGCTTTAATGGTGCTTTCCGTTTCCGTAACTTCTACGATGGCATCGGCAAGACCGGAAACGACTTTTGCTTCTGTGGCGCCCCATGAAAATTCAACGTTTACATTGATATTTTTTTCAGAAAAATAGTTTTTTGTAAATCCAACAAGTTCTGTGGATATTTTTTTGCCCTCAAGATCTTCGATGGTTTTAATGGGAGAGTCGTGGGGCACAGCCAATACCCAACGCGCCGGCCTTGCACTCACTTTTGAATAGATTAGATCCGTAATGACATGCACATCGGAATTATTTTCAGCAATCCAGTCTTTACCCGTTAGACCGGCATCGAGTGCCCCGTTTTCAACATGCCGGGACATTTCCTGGGCTCTGCATAGTGCGCACTTGATGGTATCATCATTAATTTCCGGAAAATAACTTCTTCCATTAACGTTAATCTTCCACCCTGATCTCCTGAACAGGTCTATGGTAGCATTTTGGAGGCTTCCCTTTGGAATCCCCAGCTTCAAAGGCGTTGTCATCTGTTATATACCTCCTCGGGGTTAAATACCGGTTTTCCAATAATACGAATGGATTCTCCTTCAACCATTTTATAGAAACAGCTTTTATGTCCCGTGTGACAGGCTGCACCGCCGACCTGTTCGACTTTCAGCAGCACAGTATCATCGTCACAATCGATCCGAATTTCTTTTACAACTTGAAGGTTGCCGGATGTTTTTCCTTTTATCCAAAGCGTCTGTCTGGTTCGACTATAATAGGTTGCTTTTCCGGTGGAAAGGGTCGCTTCCCAAGCATCTTTGTTCATAAATGCCAGCATCAACACTTCACCGGTTTTATCATCCTGAACGATGGCCGGTATCAAGCCACCCATCTTATTAAAATTGAGTTTAATCATAGTGTTATTTTTTTATTTTAAAAGGATTATCACGAAATTAAATATTTTACAATGAGGTGTTTAAAACTTGATAAATTATCTATTTTATATAATAATGTCAAATTCTTTTTTGTAAGAACAGTGTATCTTGCTTAAAGAAACGATGTTTGATAACATAACCCATGATGTGCAAATGAAAAAAATGGTTTACGAATCTTTTATCGATTTAAATTGTTAGGTCATGCCAAAAACTAAAAGAACTTCTCAAATACTCGAAAAACGTGTCAGAAAAAACCAAAGAGGTTATTTTTCAAAGATTTTCAAATGGTTTTTTCTCATATCTTTTACTGTTATCTTAATAGGTTCAATAGGAATTACGGGCGTTTATTTATACTTAAACAAAAATCTTCCAAAAATATCTTCCCTGAATGATTACCGCCCACCAATCATCACAACGGTGTATTCAGACGACAACCGGAAAATCGCCGAGTTTTTTAAAGAACGGAGAATTGTGCTTCCGCTATCCAAAATGCCCGAAATGCTTAAAAAAGCTTTTGTTGCTGCAGAGGATTCGAGGTTTTATAAACACAAAGGGATAGATGTTTTGAGTATCTTCAGAGCATTTTATAAAAATATCGAGGCCGGAGCCATCGTCCAGGGCGGAAGTACAATTACCCAGCAGGTTACAAAGTCGTTTCTTTTAACACCTGAAAAAAGCTATACTCGCAAAATAAAAGAAGCGATCCTTGCATATCGCATTGATAAGAAATTTGCCAAAGATGAAATTCTCTTTTTATATTTGAATCAGATTTATTTGGGACATGGAGCGTATGGCGTAGAAGCGGCTTCCGAGAATTATTTTGGAAAATCAGCTCACGAGTTGAACCTGGCGGAATGTGCTATCTTGGCCGGTCTGCCCCAAGCGCCGAGCAGATACTCTCCCTTTAAGTATCCGGAAAAGGCAAAACAGCGTCAGATCTACGTTTTAAACCGAATGGTTGAGGAAGGTTTTATCACCAATATTCAGGCTACGGAAGCTATCAATAAAGTGCTTGATATTAAGCCCAGGAGAAACCTGTATATCGAAGAGGTTCCCGTCTATACAGAGCATATCAGACGTTACATTGCAAAAAAATACGGTGATGACGTGCTGTACAAAGAAGGTCTCAAAATTTATTCTGCTGTCAACATCGAGATGCAGAAAATGGCACAGGAAGAAATTAGAGAGGGATTATATGCTCTTGATAAACGTGAGGGGTACCAAGGACCGATTAAACATCTTAAGCCGGAAGAGATTGAGTCGTTTTCAAAGGAGCTCCAGCTCGAGTTGGAGAAGGCACCCCTTGAGGAAGGTAAGATTGTAAATGGTGTTGTGATAGAGATTAATGACAAGAACAATACGGTCATCGTTCGCATGGGAAGCACACTGGGCGTTATCAGAATTGACGATATGCGTTGGGCAAGAAAGCCGGATCCCGAAATCGCCTATTATGAAACCCGTGTTAACCGCGTCGGAGAGGTGTTAAAGGTCGGTGACGTTATACAGATTCGTGTAAAAAATAAAATATTCGATACAGATCGATGGTGGCTATCTCTGGAACAGGTTCCAAGGGTTCAAGCTGCCCTGCTATGTATTGAGTCGGAAACCGGAAATGTCAAGGTGATGATGGGCGGCAAAGATTTCAGAGAGAGCCAGTTTAACCGGGCGATTCAGTCAAGACGTCAGCCGGGTTCCGCATTTAAGCCGATCATCTACGCAGCAGCGCTTGACAAAGGATACACGCCGGCAACGATGATCATTGATTCACCCATCGTTTATGAGGATACGGAACATGATTTTACCTGGAAACCCAGGAACTACAAAGAAAAATTTTATGGCCCCACGATTTTTCGGGATGCTCTTGCAAAATCACGTAATGTAGTGACCATAAAGATTTTACAAGATATCGGCATTGATTATGCTATAGATTATGCTCGGAAACTTGGAATCACATCAAATATGAACAGAGATCTTTCCATCGCACTAGGATCTTCCGGGGCATCTCTACTTGAGCTTGTCAGTGCATATTCAGTTTTTAACAACCTTGGTTATCTTGTTGAACCCGTCTTTATTACAAAAATTTTAGACAGGGAAGGTAATGTCATAGAAGAAGGCAACCCTGTTCGAAGAAAGGTTATGGAACAGAATACAGCGTATATCATGACCAGTCTTCTTGAAGGAGTTGTCAAGCATGGTACCGGGCGTAGGGTGATGGCATTAAAAAGACCGGTGGCAGGCAAGACCGGCACGACAAATAATCTTCATGATGCCTGGTTTGTGGGATACACACCCCGTTATAACACAGGGACATGGGTAGGTTATGATGATGAGAGATCCCTTGGAAAAGGAGAGACCGGGTCCAGGGCGGCGAGCCCTATTTGGGTAGGCTTCATGCAAAGACTACTGGCTGACAAGCCTGTCAGGGTTTTCCAGGTGCCTGAGGGTGTTGTCTTTTCTAAAATCGATGCCGAAACCGGACTGTTGCCCATCCCTGAATCTAAAAAAACAATTTTTGAATGCTTCAAGGAAGGAACTGTTCCCACCGAATACACCAAGAGGCCGGATTCCATGACAGAACCGGAAGAATTTTATAAAACAGATATGTAACAAGTTAAGTTTCGAACCCAAATTTCTTTCTTAGTGTATCTGAGACTTGTCTTGTTAAATCAAGCACTTTATTTGCAAGATCAAGGGGCAGTGAACCGGTTCCACAAGCAGGGGTGATAAAGGTCTGAGCCAGTATTGCAGTCTTGTCAAAACCAAGAGCCTCTATTGCCGTAGATTGCGTTTCCCATCTTGTAACCAGTGATTCCACGGTCTCTTTTTCAATATCATCGCTGTTTAAAGTCGGTACAATTCCCCAAGCCAATATTCCTCCGGATTCGATAAATTGCTTCACATGATCTGGATAGAGCATCAACTTGTCGAAAAATGAATATGCATCGAAGCTGATGATGTCTGCGTCAGATTCCAAAATCAAAGACCAGTCGGCGTTGGCACAGACGTGGATACCGGCAAGGCCACCCTCGTCATGAACTGCGCCAACGACTTCCTCAAAACAGGTTGCCACGTCATCACGGGATACACTGATCATTGCAGAAGACCCAAAGCCGGCAAGGGCCGGTTCGTCAAAAAAAATAATGATCGGAGATCCGAAGCTTAAGAGTTTTTTCACCTGCCATCTGGCTTTTTGAGCCAAAAGTTTTACCGCGGCATCCCTTAATTGTTCGTCATAGAAGATTGCTTTCCCATTCTGGTCCGTTAAACCCATCCCAAAGGTTATGGGCCCGGTTATTTGTCCTTTAATTGCAAGCGGATGATCTGAGAGGGAGCGGAGGTGCTCCATAAATGAAAAAAAGCCACGGGCAGTATCAGCTTTTATGGCAAATCTAGAATCTTCTATGCCCGATTCTCCCTCGTTTACAGCCATATAATCTTCGTAAAATTTAAGGATATCATTATCAAAAGACGGATCAGAGGTGTCGACAAAAGATTTGTCCGTTTTCAAAGTAAGGCCGGGAAATCCCGGCTGAAATTGGGCGATCATTCCTTCTTCCCTATATGCGGGAAGCTGAACCCAAAGCGGAATTTCGGGCGTGTACTTGAAGACCAGTTCAACACCTTCAGCATGGTCACGCAAAGGAAGGCTTCCGATCAAAACCGGAAGACCATTGGCCAGGAATTTTATAGTCATGAATCTGACTCCTTTCTTTTGTTCATAACCTTTTTTAACACGATCAGTCTCACATTACAAGGACGACAAAATGAATTCCTAAATAGTGCCTGTCCATAATCCGTATTGAATTGACACGTATATATACAGATGTTATTATAAATTAAATTTTGCACCACTTTCTGATAGAGGATGGGCAAAGAATGGGATATAAAGGGAGTTTTAAATCGTGGCAAATATCATTCAGCTTGATAAAAAACTTAAGCACACAAAAGAAAAAAAAGCTGAAATAATAAGAAAGCGAAAAATACTGGCTGTCCAGAAAGTATTTCAATGTATGCAGTGCGCTTTCAAGTGCGAAAAATGCGGTACCCAGATCCAGCCGGAAGAACAACGTCAACAAAGAGCCATCAGCGCCCTTCGGATCCCCTACCGGTTTTGTGAGAGCTGTTCTGAGGAATATGCCGATTACATCGAACGACTTAAAGGAAGGGGTGATTCGGAATATTACTGGCACAATGAAATATGGATTGAATTGTGGAGAAAATGGATCGATTATCAGGGTGTCATCGAACAGTTATTTAAAGTCAAAAGAATTTAGGCAGCTTTTGGAAGAACTGAAGGACACCGGGCCTAACAAATAGGAGGACTATATGTTTGGAATTGGAATGCCGGAACTTATTATTATACTTGTAATTATTCTTATCATTTTTGGTGCCGGCAAACTTCCGGAAATAGGGGCAGGAATGGGAAAAGCCATAAGGAATTTCAAAGGCGCCACTACGGAGCCTGAGAAAAAAGAGCCTGACAAGCTTGAGGAAAAGAAAGAGTCTTAAAATGGTTTCTTTTGAGAAACCGGACCGTAATGATTAGAACTCAAGTTTCGCACCCGAATACTGCCAAAAAGCCTCTAAAGTAGCGGGACGAAATAAATTTTTTCTTGTCCGCCTCACCGAAAGCGGCATCTTCGACCGGCGGAAAGATAAATTATTTCGTTGGAAAATTATCGGACGGCACCAAAATACAAAGTGATTACTATGATAAAAAATCACTTTATCTTATGTAGATACAATGTCTTACCTAATATAAGCCTGCTATCAATATGGCAGAATCGTCATGATTTTAAGGAAGGCTTAAAAAGGAATGTCATCATCATGCCTGTCTGTGGGTTGCGGCTCCTCATATCCTTGAGATGGAGGAGGTTCAGACGATCTGTATGTATCGGCGGTATCTCGGCCTCCTAAAAACTGAACGTCAGATGCAATAATCTCAGTACTGTATCGGGTAACGCCGTCTTTTTCCCATGATCTGGTCTGTAGCTTGCCTTCTACATAAACCTGCCGCCCTTTTGAGAGGTATTCGCCGCAAATTTCACCCAGTTTTCGCCAAGCAACGATACGATGCCATTCGGTGCGCTTTTTTCGTTCTCCTGTATTTTTATCTGTCCATTCATCAGACGTTGCGATGCTGAAATTGGCAACCGCAGTACCGTCCGGCGTATAACGAACCTCAGGATCACTACCCAAATTTCCGATCAGAATGACTTTGTTAATACCTGCCATGGCCGCCCTCCATTCGTTTAAATTAGAATTCCCCGCAACTCGTCGGAGCATAGCGAAAATATCGACCATTCAGGTCAGTGCGGGATGAATTCACATAAAAGATAAGAATCCGCGGGCATACCTGCGGAAGCCCCATAACATCATAGAACGATTTTATTTTAAATGATAAATACAGATAACCCTTCATATTGTCAAGCGAATCAAGAAGCATCATTGAATAACCCCATTGTTATTCGAGATGTCCGTATAAACAGATATTCTCATTGACAGTATAATTTTTGTATATAATATCAGAATTTCAATGGAAAAGGATCCGCATATACGAAGGAAAGGAGAAACAATATATGTTACATTTAAAATACGCCGATCTTATGAAAGAAAAGATAGAATCACTGGTTATCCCCGTTTGCGAAGACAAGAATATTCACGAAGATAAAACGATACTGTCTCTTATCAGGAGTGCGAAGAAGGTTAAAGCGTTTAAAGGCGATAAAGATGATGAAATTATTTTATACAACCTATCCGAAGTAAAAGCGCAAATCATTATATTTTTAGGACTCGGCAAACTTGAAAAAGTCGATATGGAATCATTGCGTACCATGGCCGGTAAGGCTGTAAAAGGTGTGATTAAAAAAAAACATACAGAGGTTTTAATCGCTGTGCCTTTGGCTGCGAAGGTCAAAATGGATATGCAGAATATTCTTGGAGCAATGATGGAAGGTGCCTTTCTCGGGAATCATCTTTTTGACAAATACAAGAAAGAAAAAAAGCTTCAGCCGCTCGAGCGGATTGATTTTCTTGTAACATCTCATGAAGCAAGAAAATATCAAAGATTGCCATCACGAATTTCAACGGTTTGCCAGGGAACCATTCTTGCAAGAGAATGGGTCAGTATGCCACCCAATGACAAGAGACCGGAGCTTTTTGCACAATCTATTGCAAGGCTTGCAGGAAAAGAGAATCTCAAGGTCACCGTTTTGGGTGAAAAAGAACTGAAACAAAAGAAATTCGGAGCCATTATAGCGGTTGCAGCCGGCAGCAGGAACAAGCCGAAAATGGTGATTTTGGAGCACAATCCGGTAAAGGCAAAAAAAACAATCGCTTTTGTCGGGAAAGGGGTAACGTTTGATTCTGGCGGCATAAACCTGAAACCTTCAGCCTCTCTTGCGGATATGAAGATGGATATGTCTGGCGCCGCTGCCGTGGCAGCAACGCTGATTACCGCGGCGAGACTTAAATTAAGACTTAAACTTGTGGGAGTAATTCCTATTGTTGAAAATATGCCTTCCGGCGCTGCTTCCCGGCCGGGAGACATTATAAAAAGTTTTGATGGCAAAACTGTGGAAATCGGCAATACAGATGCCGAGGGCAGGTTGATATTGATCGACGCCATCTCTTATGCCATCAAGAAATATAAACCCCAAACCTTGATTGATTTGGCAACTCTGACAGGAGCCTGTGTTGTGGCTTTGGGTGAAAAGATCGCCGGCACTTTCTCTCTTGATGACAAATTGGCGGAAAATATTATTTTGTCCGGTCAAAAAACCCATGAGAGATGCTGGCGGATGCCAATGCCTGAGGATTATAAAGAACTGATAAAAAGCGATTTTGCGGATCTGAATAATGTCGGCAGCACGCGTTATGGCGGGGCGATTACCGCTGCATTGTTTCTTTCGGAATTTGTAAAAGATACTTCCTGGGCGCATATTGATATTGCAGGGCCTGCATATGCCAAAAAAGAATCCTCATATTGCGGGGTGGGTGGTACAGGATTTGGTGTTCGTTTGCTGTTCGATTTGATGGAAAGGCTGTAGCCCGAGAAAAATCGGATACCCATTAAAGAGAAACCGGGTCCCGACGTTTAGATGCGTATTCAGCCTGTTTTATTTTGACAAGAAAACGTATTTGTTCTATAATTCTATAAATTTATCGAATATTCAAATAAAGTGTTTGGAATATTCAAGGTTCTCAAAATCAGGTAAATTTGGAATATGGGTGATACGAATGGATCAATCCAACAGCTATTTTACCATGTCTGATCTTGCTAAAGAGTTGGACGTCAAAAAGAGTCATATCCGTTTTTGTGAGGAAAATGGGCTTATACCCCCCAGGGCTTCCAAACTGAAACGACGTGTATACAACAGGTATGACCGTGAACGGTTGAAATTGGTATTTCATTTTGTGCTCCTGGGTTACTCCAAGGAACAGATTATTGACTTGATCGGCATGCCCGATGCGAATCTGGACGAAAATGACCAGCTTATGCAAGGGATAGAATACGGCTTAAAAGAGCTTAAAAAGCTTGAAAAGCGCAAAGAAGAGCTGAGTTTCACGCAACAAACGCGCATCATTAACGAGATTGAAATGTTGCGTGAATATATTAATAAAATCAAAATCATAAAATCGGGTGTTCTTGAAGAACCTTCAGCAAGACCAAGCATTAGATTCGAGGAGAAAGTAAAGATACCCGCTAAACCGGTTATGGCGATAACGGCGGAGGCTGAAAAAAAAGCAACACAACATCCTGTCAAAATGATTTCTTTATTCGTTGCCGGGTTAGCACTGGTCATCCTTGTCGGCAGTTATTTTTACTATCAAGCCGGCCAAAAGGAAACGAAAACCATAAAACTGGTTCAGAAGAAACCGACCCATTCGGAAAAATTTCTCGTGTCTCAGGCACCTGTGCCGGTGGATCAAATTGCCAAAACGCAGGCAGCAGTTCAGGAAACACAAAAATTGACACAATCCTCTTCTGACAGTCAACAGGGCAGTTTAAAAGCAAAATTAACTAAATCTTTGCCTGACTCAACCCAAACAGTAAAAATAGCACCGGTTACGGATGATGTTTCTTTAGTACCGGAAAAGGAAAAGCTTGGCAGCTCCAAAGTTGAAGAGGCTCCAAAGGATGACGTCCAAAAAGAAGTTGCTGGAGAGGATTTGTCGGAAAAAGCAGCGCCTGCTGCTGTGGGTGAAGACACGTTGACGGCTGCCGTACCTGAACCTGGGGTGGAGAAGGTGGCTGAAACTGAGGTCAAACCCTCCTTGACCGAATCGGAAAAGGAAATGGAACAAATAACGTCTGAAGAAGATATTAATCAACAAAAAAACGAATTGAGTCGACTGAAATCCTTTTTAGACGAATATTGCCAAGCCTATACAAATAAAGATCTCGACAAATTTATAACGCTTTTTACTTCGGATGCCACTGAAAACAACAAGCCTTTTCATGAACTGTTGCCGGACTACCGCAAAAATATGGAGGGCATGGAATCTCTTGCGTACCGGATTGAACTTATGTCCTATTCCAAACAGACCGCCAGCGGAAACCTTATGATACGGGGTAGATTTTTCACCCGTTACCAATCGCAAAAAGGGGTTTGGAAAGAAAACAACGGCAGTATTTTCATGGAGCTTTTAGAGAACGGAGATTCATTTTTGGTAAAGCAGCTTACTTATTGAGATTAGACCGAATCCTTAACGAACCGATTGTCTTTACAGTTTTATATGTTCAAGAAAAACCTTTCGTTTAAGCGTGATCCTGGCTGTCTTTTCAAACTGCTCGGTAATATCTGAAACAAAAAGCCTAAACTGGTCTTTCTTTCCCAGCAAATGGTCAACTTCAGGGTGTGTATCTAAAAAAGATTTAACCTTTTCCGCAACTGCAATCGAAGAGTCTATGATGATTACTTTTTTCCCGATTTTTCTTTGGATCTGATCTTTTAATAACGGATAATGGGTGCATCCGAGAATAAGCGTATCGATCTGTCTGACTCTTAAAGGATGTAGATATTTTTTAATGATCATCATGGTTTCGCGTTTCTTCAGCCATCCTTCTTCCACCAAAGGAACCAGAAGCGGACAGGCAACGGAATAGACTTTTGCCGCCGGTTTCATTGCCTTGATTTTTTTTTCGTAAATGCCACTTTTTACCGTCGCTCGTGTTCCGATGACCCCAACGGCCAACTTTCCAGAACTGTTAACTGCTTGTTCTGTTGCCGGCGTTACCACTTCAAATATCGGAATATCGAAAGTTTCAGCCACACGATGAGAAGCGACACTTGAGGCGGTATTGCAAGCCATGACAACAATTTTTGCGCCGTTTTTTAAAAGAAACTCAATGTTTTCAAGAGAATAACTTATAACGGTTTCAGCGCTCTTGGTTCCGTATGGTGTACGCGCCGTATCGCCAAAATAAACAATGTCATAGCCGGAAAGCCGCTCCATCAGAGATCTGACAACGGTAAGTCCACCGATTCCTGAATCGAATACGCCTATCATATAATCCTTTTTATTGATTTTTGATAATATGCACTTATATTTACATAATTCGGATAAGCCTCCCGCAAGCGGGACATGCCGGAATCAAACAGGAAAATAATTGATTTCTCATAAATTGTAAAACGTCGATTCATTACGTTAGAAATATTATGTCATAAAAAGCGCAAAATTTACAATTAAGATACTAATGCCCCCTATTCAACAACCCATGACCGAAACTAAAACAGAGGAGCCCTTATGGATTCGAAAAACCAGACCCCGGCCATGAACCAGGAAATTTTCAATTTGGACCTACCGGTGGAGACGGTTTCAGTATACTTGATATGCTGTAACCTCTCGGACAATAACACGGTAATCTCTACGAAGAATCTATCCAGCATGTGGAACGGTACTGAGGCGTTACTAATTGAAGGCCTGAAAGACCTTGAAGAAAGGAATATTCTTCGCAAGATAATCTCTGACAGGAAGGAAAAAAATGTTTATCAACTATCAGATGTAAAAGACTGGAAGTTATCATAAATTTCTTGAAAGTTCTTCAGTCACACATTTTTTTATTATTCTGTTGGGCACATCCGTTCGAATACCCGGACATAGCGAAGCCATGATGTACCAGTTGCTGGTATCAACAAGTATACTTTCTATAAAAGGCCATGTTTTACACATGCGGGGTTTAACCGGATGAATGGTACACAGCCCGTCCCAGAATATGCAGTACATATCCCCGGCCTGTGCAAGAATCCTCTTCCCCCCTGAAATCTGACAGTAATTCACAACAAACGTATCAGGATCAGTATGAATGTGGGCGGCTATCATCTCGATTTCTTTTTCGGTGATAAAAGTCCCTCCATATCCCTTACAGCAATCACCACATTTCTGACATTTAAAAATAGTTTCTGATTTTAAATTGTTATATGGCATGCCGAGTCTCCATTGCTTTTTTCAAGGTAAGCTGGTCAACATATTTCAGGTCACCGCCAATGGGGACCCCCGATGCAATTCGAGTTGTTTTGACCGCATGATTTTCCAGTTGTTCTGCAATGTAAGCGGCTGTGGTCTCCCCTTCAATATTTGTGCTTGTGGCAAGAACGACTTCTTTTATTTTTCCTTGGGAAATCCTTGTGACAAGTTCTTTAATCCTGATGTTATCGGGCCCAATACCGTCCATTGGAGAGAGAGCGCCTTCTAATATATGATAAAGTCCGTTAAAGGAACCGGATTTTTCAATTGCCACCATATCTGCCGGTTGCTCGACAACGCACAAAATTGAAGCTGTTCTTGTCGGGTTGCTGCAGATATTACAGATAGCCGTGTCGCTGAGCGCAAAACACATGGAACAGAGTCTTACTTTTTCCTTGATTTCGATAATGCTGTTAGAAAGCTGTTCAGCCTCCCTGCGAGGTGCGCGAAGTATGTGCATCGCAAGCCGCTCAGCGGTCTTTTCCCCGACCCCCGGTAGTCTTGAAAGGTTTTTGATCAATTTCAAAACAGATGTTGGATAATGACTCATATTATTAGTAAATAGTAAAGAGTAAACAATAAAGAGTGAATAGACGATCAAAAATAGAACTTAGGGGCTTCGCCCCGCCTGCCATTGCAAGGCACGAGCGGGCAGGCCCAATTGGAATAATGGAGTAATGGAATGATGGGCTTAAAGGATTTTTTAACCATTTAAATAGGTTGTCTCCGCTCTTATTCCCAATATTCCAGCATTCCAACATTCCATTCTTCCATATCGGTGGCATGAAAAATTGCCATTAAAAGGCTTGTGATCTCGGTAAGTTATAGAATTTCCGAGACGTTACATCAGTCCCGGTATATTAAGACCTCCGGTAAGTTTGCTCATCTCTCCGGAGACCATATCCTGTGCCTTGGTTAATGCATCATTTACGGCTGCCAATATCAAGTCCTGAAGCATTTCCACATCATCCGGGTCCACAACTTCTTGTTCTATTTGAATGGATACCAGCTGTTGTCTGCCGTTGGCCACAACCTTTACCATTCCGCCACCAGAGCTTGTTTCAACTGTCTTTTCAGACATTTCTTCCTGTAATTTTGCCATCTTAGACTGAAGCTGCTGTGCCTGCTTCATCATCTTTCCCAAGCCTTTCATTGAAATACCTCCTATAAAATCTTAACATCAACAATTTTACCGTTGAAAATCTCCAGCGCATCGGTAACCAGAGGGTGGCTTAAGGCTTCCTGTTTTAAACGGACCTTCCGGCTATTTTTTTGATGCTGTTTATTTTCCGTTATTTTTTTTGTGCGTATAATTACGCCTATCTCTTTTCCGAAAAAGTCGCGGCACACCTTTTTAATAATGCCGATATTTTTTTCTTTCCTGACCATAGTTATATTAAAATCGTTTCCATTGACTTCGATTTCCAGCTGATTGTCAGTCAGTTCTTTTATTTTGGAATTTTTCAGGTTGGTTGCAAGAGACGGGTGTTTTTCTAAAAATATTGATAACAGTTTTTCCCATTTATTCTCCAAGATCTCATCATGATCTAATGGTGCTATATGACATGAGGCAAAGGTCTCTGTGGATTCTGCTGTTCCTGTTACCGGGCCGGAGGTTGGCTGAGAGGATTGGTTGGCAGTATCCATAAAAGTTTCCAGAGATTCATCGAAATCTTTTTTAAGATGATCGAGCTTTTCGATAAGAACATCAATGGGCAGGGCAGGTTTTATCTGAAACATCCTGATAAAAACCATCTCAATTGCAAGCTTTGATCGTGAAGAATGTTCTATGATCGGTTCCTCTTTAAAGAGTAAATCAAAAAGCTGATTCAAAAATGTTTTTGGGACGTTCTTTGTCTGATCAAGCATCAAGTCTATTTCATACGAAGGGATATCTACCAGTTTGCGGGTTTTTTCCCCCATCTTGACAATGAGCAAATTTCTGAAATGTTCGATCAAATCGGTGTACAGTTTCTTCATATCATGGCCTGCGCTATACACCTCGTCCAGAATATCGAGAATCTCCGTGATATCTCCCTGTAAGACAGCGCTTGATATTTTAAAAATAATGTCTCGATCGATGACGCCAAGTATATCCAGAATCTGGTAATGCTCAATGGCACCTTGTGTGCAGGACATGACTTGATCCAGAAGGCTCAAACCGTCTCTCATGCTTCCGTTTGCTTCACGTCCGATTAACCCTAAACTTTCAACGTCGATGTCAACATCTTCTTTGACGCAAATCTTTTTCATATGTTTGGAAATCGATTCAACATCAATACGTCTGAAATCGTGTCGCTGGCACCTTGAAAGTATTGTTATGGGAATCTTCTGAAGTTCTGTGGTAGCAAAGATAAACATGACATGGGGCGGCGGCTCCTCCAATGTCTTCAAAAGCGCATTAAAGGCGGCGATGCTGAGCATGTGAACTTCGTCAATAATATATATCTTATAAAGACTGTGGGCGGGCATGTACTTGACATTTTCACGAAGATCCCTGATTTGATCAACGCTGTTGTTTGAAGCACCGTCAATTTCGAACACATCTGCAGCATTCCCTGCGGTGATCTCTCTGCAGGACCTGCAGTCATTGCATGGAACCGGTGTAGGGCCATTTTTACAATTCATGGACTTGGCCAATATTCGCGCAACCGTGGTTTTTCCGGTTCCTCTCGGTCCTGAAAACAAGATAGCATGGGCAACACGACCAGCTGAAATAGCGTTGGTTAACGTGCGTGTGATATGATCCTGTTTTACAACCTCATCAAATGTTTGGGGGCGGTACTTACGTGCAAGTACAAGATAGGACATATAGAAATTCCTTAATAAGGATGCGAGTTTTTTTTACTGTTTCGATGCTCTATCTGATTTTAATATGGCGGAGAGAGAGGGATTCGAACCCTCGGTGCCGCTTTTGACAGCACACACGATTTCCAGTCGTGCTCCTTCGGCCAGCTCGGACATCTCTCCGAAAAATTTGGGGTGCAATCTCTTAAGATGCTATACTATGGCGGAGAGGGTGGGATTCGAACCCACGATCCCGTTTTTGACAGGATACCGCTTTTCGAGAGCGGGGCCTTCAGCCGCTCGGCCACCTCTCCAGCACCTTTAAATTTTGAAATACAGGTAGGTTCAATATACTTTTTTAACAGGGCATGTCAATAATCTTATTTTATTTAGAAATAATTACAAAACCTTTTTATAAGAATATTAGTTTTGATGAATTGTAGCACTTTAACCTTTTGAAAACATTACCGCTTCATGTATAATTAAATTTTTGCTGAAAGAACTCGTGAATAAGGGCTCGTAATGAAAGAACCTGCCCGGGCTATTAATAACGGTCTCTGTTTTAACAAGAGGTTTCATCCATAAAGTTAAATCGCCCATGGTTCTTTCAAAACGATCCCTAATCTACTCAGACAGCTTCCAGCCAAAAATTTAATCATACCTGAAGCTCCTTTAAAATCGATTTGTTTCAAAGGAATACACTATTACGATGAATTTAATTTTTTGTGAACACCGAGCATTTTATTCCTTGAATAACAGAATCCTTTATAGTATCAGTTCTTTTTTGTTTGAAAAGGTAAAAATAATGTATCGAAAAGGAATTGTTAAACATGGCTGAAGTCATCCCTTTTAAGGGAATCCTCTATAATACTCGTAAGATCAACAATCTGGCAGATGTTGTGGCCCCTCCTTTTGACGTTATCTCAGAACAGGAGCAGATTCAATTTCATGAACGCCATCCCCAGAATATCATCAGGTTGACTTTGGGTAAAACTACCGAAAATGATACA
The DNA here is from genome assembly GCA_963706295.1 of uncultured delta proteobacterium. Lineage (GTDB taxonomy): Bacteria > Desulfobacterota > Desulfobacteria > Desulfobacterales > UBA11574 > UBA11574. Next base: position 225,019 of record CAVPLW010000010.1, read on the forward strand.
CCTACAGACAACCGTTATACTAGAGCAGCAGAATGTCTTAACAGATGGTTTTCAGATGATATCCTTTTGTTAGACGAAGAACCGGCATTTTACCTGACATCGATGGAATTTCTCTTTGAAGGGAATCGAGTGACACGTTATGGTTTGATTGCCCTGATTCGCCTTGAACCATTTGAAAAGGGTATTATTTTGCCGCATGAAAAAACCTTTTCCAAGGTAAAATCGGAGCGGCTCGAGCTGATGAAAGCATGCCACGCCAATTTCAGCACAATATTTTCTTTGTTTTCCGATGAAGAAAACCGCATTTATGATAAACTAAAGCATGCAATCTACGACAAATCAGCGGATATTGTTTTTACGGACAAAACCGAACAAAAGCACAGGCTGTGGCGAATCACCGATAATTCGGTTCAGCAATATATTTCCGATGCCCTAAAGGATAAAAAAATATTTATTGCTGATGGACACCATCGCTACGAAACAGCGCTTAATTACAGAGATTGGTTGTCAGCCCGTACTTCTAATTTCAACGGCAATCATCCGGCAAATTATGTCATGATGTACCTTTGCAGCATAGAAGATCCAGGACTTATTATTCTTCCCGCACACCGCATGTTAAACGAAGTTCCTGCCGAAACAAGAGAATCGCTGATCAAAAAAGCGAAAGATTATTTTGACATCATAACACTTCCTTACAATGATGATCAGCACAAGGAAAATTTATCCCAATTTATCTCAATTCTAAAATCGAATACTTCAAAGCATTGTATCGGCGTTTGCACGAAAGATCGTCCGGAACTCCACCTTTTAATACTCAAACCCGACGTTATGGAAAATATGTTTGGTGATGAATTGCCGGAGGTGCTTAGAAATATTGATGTGACGGTGTTGACCCGTCTTATTTTTATGGAACTGTTGGGTTTTGATCAAGCCAGGCTTGACAATGAGCAGTTGATCGCCTATTCGAGCATTGCAAAAGAGGCCATAGACGCAGTGTTTGCCGGAAAACATGACATTGCTTTTATACTTAATCCAACAAGAATTCAGCAGGTACGCGATATTGCCGAAGCCGGCCTTATTATGCCTAACAAGGCGACCTATTTTTTCCCAAAAGTAATTACCGGTCAGGTGATGAATAAGCTGGATTAATGCCCCTTCGGCTCAGGGCTTAAATATTTTTTCAACCTCATCAGAATAAGAACCGTTCTCCTGATAAATGATCAGGGGCGAACCGATCTTTAGTCCTGAACGCCCCCCCTTTTTTCCTTCAACGAGAATCATTTTTGCCTCTGTGTTTTTTCCCGAATGTACCATTCGAATCGACTTTGGTTCTATTCCGGAAGCGCACATTTGGGTAAGAATATCCGTCATACGTCCGGCAGGGTAAACCATGACAAACCTTCCAGAAGTTTTTAACATTCTGCGCGCAGTTTCAACGACATCGTAAAGCGTCGTCTTAATTTCATGCCGTGCAATTGCACGTTGCTGATTCGGGTTGATCCTACCGGATTTTGACTTTCTGAAAGGCGGGTTACTGATGGCCAGATCCACGGGCCCGGAAGTATCCTCATGTTTTAGTGTTTTCATATCCCTGCAAAGGATGGTAATTTGCTCTTCCATACCATTTTCTGTAATATTGAGGTTCGCGATATCGGCAAGTTCCGTTTGCACCTCGATACCGTAAATTTTGACTTCGGGATTACGATATGCCAGTATCATGGGAATAATACCACAACCTGTGCCCAAATCGAGGATGGTATCATTTGGGCTCGGATCGGCATGCCAGGCCAGTAAAACAGCATCTATAGAAAAACGATAGCCGGACCGATTCTGCTTAACCTGTATGCAGCCGTTAAAGAAGGAATCTGTGGTCAGTGATTTCATCTTAATTATACCGGTCCGATTTTGAATTTTATATCTTGTACCAATTCTTTCCCCAATGCTTGGTTGACTTTGTTTATTATATCTTTTTTCAAAAATTGGAGTTGGTGCATCCATGGGTGACTGTTTACAAGGACCAGGAGTAGTTTTCCCTTGAAAGCCTCTGGCTTGGTATTTTTTGCGATGACATCTCCCACAGCGCTTTCCCACAGACTCCAAACCTTTGACAGCTCCTCATCGCAATCACTTCGGCAGGTTTTTAAGACACCGTTTAAAATATCCCCGATGTGCACAAATTCGCCATTTTTTTTACTTTTTGCCATAATATAAGGAACTATAAAGTGATGTATTAGGTTGTCAAGAATCAATTAGACGAAATCGAAAAAAATTTTCTACGCATTAATCAATGATCGCCATTTAAAAGTGGCAATTCCCATATAGATTGCTTTTTACTTGACTTGAAAGGATTGGTAACTTAAATTAATAAGAGATTTAAGGATTTTAATACAAATTAACAGGAAAGAAATCTATGAATTGGGATTGGGAAAAACTTAAAAAGCAGCAAGATGGAAAGGAAGGAGGAATGGTTCCTCCTAAAATGGAGGACCTGGTCGAAAAATTTAAAAAGTTTAAACTGCCCGGCGGCCCTCTTTTAATTCTTCTTTTCGTTCTTATATTTTTTGGTTCGTCCACGTTCTATACCGTTGCAGTGGACGAGGTCGGCGTTGTCCAGCGGTTCGGGAAATATGTACGCATCACTCAACCCGGCCTTAATTTCAAGCTGCCGTCCGGAATCGAGAAGGTGACAAAAGTCAAAGTTCGCCGGGTCTATAAAGAGGAATTCGGCTTTCGTTCTCTTCGGACAGAAGATACCAGTAGACGTACCTTAGCCGGCGGTGAGAACACAAATGTTGCCCTCATGTTGACCGGAGATTTAAATGTGGCTCTGGTACCATGGATTGTACAATATCGAATAAAAGATCCGTACAAATTCTTGTTTAAGGTCCGTGATATACGAAAGCTCCTTATCGATATGTCAGAAGCGGCCATGCGGCTTGTCGTCGGTGACAGGAGCATCAACGAAGTGATCAGCAAGCGAGAGGAGATCGCCGTTGAAGCGAGGGAAGTCTTGCAGGCGGAGATGGATAACGCTGACTCCGGGATTAACATTGTAACCATTGAAATGAAAAAGACCAATGTTCCCGAACCGGTACAACCGTCATTCAACGAAGTCAACCAGGCCACCCAGGAAAAAGAAAAAATGATCTATCAGGCCAAAGAGGATTATAACAAAGCGATTCCTACAGCCAGAGGTGAAGCTGAAAGAACTATTAAAGCTGCCGAAGGATACTCGCTGGATCGGGTCAACCGGGCCAAAGGTGATGCTTCCAGATTTAAGGCGCTTTATACGGAATATGCAAAGGCCAAAGATATAACCAAAAGGAGACTCTATCTTGAAACCCTGAAAGACCTTCTCCCCAAACTTGGAGATAAATATATCATTGATTCAGATCAGAAGAATGTCCTCCCCTTACTTAATCTCGGGAAACAAAAGGGTGAAAAATAATGAAATCTAAACTCGTTATACTCGTTGTTGCGGTTGTTGCGATTCTTTTCGTTTTTACCGCTGCATATGTGGTGGATGAAACAGAGCAGGTGGTTGTCACTCAATTCGGAAAAGTCGTCGGCAAACCGAAGACGGAACCCGGTTTGTATTTTAAGATTCCCTTTATTCAGAACGCCACTTATTTTCCTAAAAATCTTTTAGAATGGGATGGTGATCCCGGCCAGGTTCCAACGCTGGATAAAACCTATATCTGGGTGGATGCATTTGCCAGATGGAGAATTATTGATCCCATAACATTTTTTCAGACGGTCAATAACACGCTAAGTGCTCAGGGAAGGCTTGATGACATTATTGATCCTGCGGTGCGAAACCTTATTACTGAAAACAAGCTCATCGAAACGGTTCGCAAGAGCAACCGGGAATTGGATACCTATGAAATAGGGCTTGAAGACATAAAAGAAAGACAATCCTACAGGATTGTAACCGGCAGAGAGAAGATTACCAAGCAAATACTGGAGCAGGCCCAGCCGAAGCTGGCCAAGTTTGGCATTGAGCTGGTTGATGTGAAAATCAAACGGATAAACTATGTAGAACAGGTTAGAGATTCGGTATATGGCCGAATGATTGCGGAACGGAAGCAGATTGCCGAAAAATTCAGATCAGAGGGCAAGGGTGAAGCCCGAAAGATACTGGGTGAAAAGGAAAGAGATTTAAAGAGAATTACCTCAGAAGCTTATAGAATAGCCCAAGAAATTAAAGGCAAGGCCGATGCCGAATCAACCAAGCTATACGCTAACGCCTATGGCGTCGACCCTGATTTTTATTCATTCGCTAAAACACTTGAAATATACAGCGATGCCCTCGGTAAAGACAGTTCACTCGTGCTTTCAACAGACTCGGAATTTTTTAAATACTTAAAAGGGTATTCCGGTAATCCATAATACAGGAAAAGAAAAAGCACCGGAATCTTTGAGAGCGTTTACGTTCATCAAAAGGTGCTTTTTTCAGAGGCCTCGACGTTTATAGGTAAAGTTTATTTGCCTTTTCTTCTTTGATGGCGTGTACGGGCCAACAGCTTTCTATGTTTATGTTTTCTCATTTTTTTTCTTCGTTTTTTTACAACACTACCCAACAGATCACCTCCAATCGGTATTTTCTTTAGTATTAAAAAATGATAAATACATTATAAATAACACGATGTCCACATTTTTTTTGATGAATAACGATTCTCATGGAGAAACTGAACAAATTCAATACAGACCAGATCAACATCATAAATAATTGTGTGGCAATGGCCGAGGAACTTGTCAGTAACTTCTATAAAATGTCGGCCAGTCAGTGGTCTGCGGCATGCGCATATGATATCAAAACGCTGGTCGATCTTTCCCCTGAAGAGATCGTTCACGGCCCGTTTGCGCAAGTTATCCGGTATAAGGGCTGGCGAAAGAATTCATCCTTGGGTTCGTCAACATATGATTTTTATAAAATATGTCTTCAAGATCATGTGATCCTTTCAGCCATAAAAGATTCGCCTGATATAGAACTTTTTCCATTTACCCTCTATATCGTTGCTCACGAACTCATTCACATCCTGAGGTTCAGCAAATTTCTTCAAAATTTTGAGGCATCTCATGAAGAAATGATGACAGAAGAGGCTCATGTCCATGAAACCACACATGACATACTCAGATCGGTAAAAGTTTTTGGCATGGAGAATGTATTAAAGTTTTATGAAAAATGGCGTAAACCTATTGATGATTTGCGGAAATTTTAATTCAAAAAAAGTGCCGGGTATGCCTTGACAATGTTAAAACATTGCATATATTAAACGTGATTTTGCTGAATTAAGTTTATAAAAAATAAATTTTACTCTCGAGGGAATATTTATTGTTCAGCAGGAGGTTTTAAAAGATGCCCATATATGAATATGAATGTTCGAAATGTGGCAGAATAGATGAAGTGATTCAGAAATTTTCCGATAAACCACAGGCCAAATGCAAGCACTGTTCCGGAAAACTCCATAAACTTATTTCTCACAGCAGTTTTCACCTCAAGGGAACGGGATGGTATATAACAGACTATGCAAATAAATCTCAGAGTACAGCGAGCACAGCAACACCTTCAGATAAAGGAAAGCAAGAGACAAACCAAAGCTCAGATATTCCAAGCAAAAAACCCAAGAAGTCAAAAAAACCTGCCGATAAACACTAGAATATAATTCTCGACTAATTTTCATTAAGAAGGATTATATTCGTAATAATTTGGAAAAAAGAAAAGGAGAAATTGAAAAATGAAACTCAGACCGTTAAATGATCGAATTTTGGTAAAGCGTGTTAAGGAAGAGACCAAGACCAAGGGTGGAATTATCATTCCGGACACAGCCAAAGAAAAACCGGCAGAAGGAAAAATTGTTGCGGTTGGAAAGGGCGCGCTGAATAACGACGGTAAACGTGTCCCCCTCGAAGTCAAAAAAGGTGATCGGATTTTGTTCGGGAAATATGGTGGTCAAGAGATAAAAGTTGAGGGTGAAGAATACTTGATCATGAGCGAACAAGAAGTTCTCTGCGTAATCGAATAATCAACATACGAAACGGAGGAAAGACCAAGATGGCTAAGGAAATAAAATACAATGTGAAAGCCCGTGAAGCCATGCTTAACGGGGTGAAAAAACTTGCAGATTCGGTCGTCGTAACACTCGGCCCTAAAGGAAGAAACGTTATTATAGAGAAATCCTGGGGGTCTCCCACGATTACAAAAGACGGCGTAACCGTCGCCAAGGAAATCGAACTTGAGGACAAGTTTGAAAATATGGGAGCTCAGATGGTGAAAGAGGTTGCCAGCAAAACCAGCGATATGGCTGGTGACGGTACCACTACGGCGACAGTGCTTGCAAGGGCGATATACGAAGAAGGTCAAAAGCTTGTTGCAGCCGGCAACAATCCAATGGCCATCAAACGCGGGATCGACAAGGCGGTTGAGGTTGCGGTCAAAGAACTTCACAGGATCAGCAAACCCACGAAAGATCAGCGTGAAATTGCCCAGGTTGGTACCATTTCTGCAAACAACGACGAAACCATTGGAAACATCATTGCCGAAGCCATGAACAAAGTCGGCAAAGAAGGCGTCATTACCGTTGAAGAAGCAAAAGTCATGGAGACGTCCCTTGAGGTTGTCGAAGGAATGCAGTTTGATCGCGGCTATCTTTCGCCATATTTTGTGACAGATCCGGATAAAATGCTTGCTTCTTTGGAAGATCCTTATATCCTGATTAACGAAAAAAAGATCAGCAACATGAAAGACATGCTTCCGATTCTTGAGCAGATCGCAAAGATGGGAAAACCCCTTTTGATCATTGCTGAAGACGTGGAAGGCGAGGCACTTGCCACACTGGTTGTGAACAAGCTGAGAGGAACCCTTCATGTCGCAGCTGTCAAGGCTCCGGGTTTTGGTGACAGACGCAAAGCCATGCTTGAGGATGTCGCGATATTGACCGGTGGCCAGGTTGTATCGGAGGATCTTGGAATAAAGTTAGAGAACTTGACGATTTCAGATCTCGGACAAGCGAAACGCATCAACATCGACAAAGACAATACCACAATCGTTGACGGTGCTGGTTCACGTTCTGCACTGGAAGGCCGAGTAAAGCAGATTCGCGCACAAATTGATGAAACAACATCAGATTACGACCGTGAAAAACTCCAGGAAAGATTGGCCAAACTCATCGGAGGTGTGGCGGTCATTAATGTGGGCGCTGCCACAGAGATAGAGATGAAAGAAAAGAAAGCACGTGTTGAAGACGCATTGAATGCTACGCGGGCTGCGGTTGAAGAAGGGATCGTGCCCGGGGGCGGTGTTGCACTGGTTCGCTGTATCGATGCTTTGGATAAAATCAAAATCAAGGCCGACCAGAAATTGGGCGTACAGGTTGTGAAACGTGCCATGGAAGAACCTTTAAGACAAATTGCAAACAATGCCGGTTTTGAAGGATCCGTCGTTATCGATAAAGTTAAACGGCATGACGGTGCTTATGGTTTTAATGCCGAAACCAACAAATATGAAGATCTTGATTGAAGCCGGCGTAATCGATCCCACCAAAGTCGTTCGTTTTGCACTGCAAAATGCAGGAAGCGTTGCTTCATTAATGCTGACCACAGAAGCAATGATCGCAGACAAGCCCGAAGCAAAAGGCGACATGATGCCCGGCGGAGGCGGCGGTGGAATGGGTGGCGGAATGGGCGGAATGGGCGGAATGGGCGGAATGATGTAAACCCGGTCCGTGTTAATAACTAATTTAAAAACCCTCATGCGTTGTTCGCATGGGGGTTTTTTGTTGATGATCTCTAATTCGGAAAAGATCGAAAAGCTTGACAACCTACTAATTTCCGGGTTATAATGACTAATGTTAAATAAACAATAATATTAAAAATTCGGAGTGTCCCATGGTTTGTAAGAGAAAATCCCGGGTAGTGATGGCCTTGTGTATTTTAACTGCAATGCTTATTTTTCCAGTTCATCTTTTCGCACAGGAAGCTACTGAGACTGTGGAACATGAAGCAGGTTTTTACTATACCGTTAAAAAAGGAGACACGCTCTGGGATCTTTCAACTCAATTTTCTGATAACCCATGGCTGTGGCCAAATTTATGGAGCGAGAACAGTCAGATCTCCAATCCTCACTGGATTTATCCGGGTGAGCGTATTCGACTTTTTCATCTAAAGGGAGTTGATACTTTTATTAAAAAAAACGTTGAGGAGAATCAACCCAAAGAACCGGAACCGACAAAAGAGACTTTGTATTACTACTATTCTCCCATTAACAGTATCGGATTCATCAAAAAACAAGCCATCACCCCGAAAGGCACAATCTTCAAAGTCAAAGATGATAAAAAATTGATCGGCGTCGGGGATCTGGTTTATATCCGTCCAAATATTGATAATCTCCTCCAACCGGGAACAAAGTATACGGTATATAGAACCCTAAAGCCGATTGTAGATGAAAAAACGAAAGAACTTATCGGGACCCAGCACTATCTGACGGGGGTTGTTGAAATTACAAAAAAAGAGCCTGGTTTTGTTGTGGCCAGGGTTGTTAAATCTTTCCGGTCTATTGCTGTGAACGATCTTTTAATGCCGTATAAAAAGCGGTCACCAAGAGTTGCCTTGACCCAAAGCAAAAATGGTTTGAATGGAAAAATCATTGTATCTGAGGAGCGCGAAAAAAACATTGGAGATCATACCGTCGCATTCATCGACAAAGGTGATCAAGACGGTGTGGAGATCGGCCAGTCATACAGTCTATATTATCAGGAAAAAGAAAAGCTCAATAAAAAAAGCAAAGGGGATGTTCCTTTGACGCCTATTATTCATGGATCGTTGCTCGTTTTGCATACCGAGCCAACCACATCAACGGTTCTAATAACCCAGTCGGATCGGAGTATTGATCCGGGAACTCAAATTTGTAGCCCCATTGAATAGAATTCTGAAAGTGTTACATTTTTTCCAATTCCTTGTCGATTAACATCTGAAGCCCATTCAGGCTCCAATCCCTCAAACGTCGACCATTAACAAATACCGTCGGGGTCCCCGTGACACCTGCCTGACGTCCGTCCAGAATGTCCTGCTGTATTTTGGCCAAAATTTTAGGATTCTTCATCATTATGATTTCCAACATCAATCTTATCCTTCAGTTTGCCGTCAGACGAATAGATTAGAATCGTTCCCGATTTGGTGAGAATGAAAATCGAATTTCCATTAAAAACGAAGATTGCATGTCAATCAAGTTGCAAAGATCATTTGTTAATAGGCTGTTGCGCGTTAAAATATGGTTAAAATTGAACTTTTTACTTAATATCCATGGGAGACGGGCAATAAAAGATTGACCTTTGGCATGAATAATATTAAAATATATAGCACGTTAAAAGCTTTTTCCCGTGCATTGAGTGCAAAACCTGGTAATGTTGAGATAATAGAAAGGGCGGGCTTATGAATCTTGGACGATGGTTAATATCATTATCGCTGTTGTTGTTTTCGATGTCGGCTTCAGCAGAATATTACAGATACATTGATAAAGACGGAAACGTACATTTCACGGACGATTTGACCAACGTTCCCGAAAATCAGCGAACCGACATTCATGAATATAATGGGTTTCAAGGTGATCCGGATGATCAGCAAAAAGATGAGCAAAAAGCCGAAGAGCCACAGCCTTTAATTGAGAAGGAAGAGGTAAAAAATAAACCTGACATAAATGATTTTTCTGAAATCAAGAAGCGTCTTGACCAGGAAAAGGAAAAATTGGACGAGGAATACAGGGCTCTGCTGGAGGAAAAAAAAGAGATCGCAAAAGACAAAAACAAATATAGATCAAAAAGTCGTGCTAAAAAATATGACAAAGTTATACTGGAGTTTAATGATAAAATAGAAGATTATGAAAGAAGAAAAAAACTGTTCAATGAGGAAGTTGAAAAATATAATAAGCGGGTTGAAAAATCCTACATAAATGAATTAGAAAAAAGAAAAAAGAGAATAGAAGAAGATTAACTGTCCCCACAGAATACCTTTCCATGGTTTTACTCTATTGGTGATACGATCATGGCATCTTGTGATTGATCCCTTTATTTTTCTACGCCGGTTAATTCGCGATAGAATTGTTCGTCTTCAACGTATGTAAGCCCATCGTTGAATGTTATAAGGCCCCTTTGACAGAGCTTTGCAATTGCCATATCTATTGATTCAAACTCTTCAGTCCCGGCTTGCATCTGTGATCGAATTCGATTTGTGGCGGAATCTTTAATAAATTTTTTAACTCGATACGAATTGATCAACTTTTCAAGGGCGAGTATTCTGCCTTCACCTTTTTTTAAGGGGATGAGTCGCTGTGATAAAACGAGCTGTAAACAGTCAGCAAGTTTTGTCCGGATAAGGGGTTGCATATGGGGTTCGAACATATTGATAACTCTATCAAAAATAGAAGTCGCACTGCTTGCGTGGACTGAGCTCATAACCAGGTGTCCCGTATCGGCGGCCTGTAATCCAATTTCAAAGGTCTCTTTATCCCTCATTTCTCCAACAACGATAACATCAGGTGATTGTCGAAACACCGTTCTTAGGCCTGAGGCAAAAGATTTGGTATCCGTACCCACTTCCCTTTGATTAATGTTACTCTTTTTGTGTTTATGCATGACTTCAATGGGATCTTCAAGAGAAATGATGTTTCTTTGTTGGTTATTATTGATAACATCAATGAGTGCGTTGAGGGTGGTGGTTTTGCCGTGCCCGGCAGGACCAGAAACTAAAATTAAACCTTGCGGTTTAAAAGCAAAATCTTTTAACCACGCCGGCAAATTCAGCTCTTCAAAAGTAGGAATTCCATCCCTGATTGGACGCATGGCAATTGAAATAGAATTTCTTTGCCTATATATATTTACCCTAAATCTACCCATATTTTTAAATGAAGCAGCCAAATCATACTCGTTCTTTTGCACGAATTCATCCCATTCGGAATAAGGAATAATTTCTCTGGCATACATCTCACAATTAACCGGTAATAAGGCCGGCAGCGCGGGGCGTGTCAGTTTATTATCAATACGAATGGAGGGTGGTGCACCAGGTGTTAAAAGAATATCACTGGCATTATATTTCATTAATTTTCCAAGCAGTGCTTCCAAATCAAGAACTTCTTTTACCTTAGCACTTTCCGTGTTACATGTTTTTGATATCGCTTCACCTTTTAATTCTTGGCCGGGCTTTAACGGCAGACAATTCAAAGCCGCATCTATCATAAAAGAAGGTGCCACCATGGGGTAAATTTTTTTCCCAAGAACAAATTCAACTTCACTCACAGCCATGAAATCTTGCGGGTTTGCCATTGCCAATGATATTTTTGAGTTATTTACCGCAACGGGCAGAATTTTCATGGATTTCATTTTATCGACGGGCAAAAGATTGAGTAACTCGGGTTTGATGTCCTGATCGAAAAGGTTAACACCAGGAACACCAAGCTTTTTGCTTAAACAATTGATTAAGTCATGGATGGTAATAAACCCCATTTCAATTAAAATAGATCCCAAATGACCACCTACTTGGGTCTGCCTTTTTAGAACCTGTTTAAGCTGAGAATTATTAATAAGACCAGATTTGACAAGAATTTCACCGATCTTCTGTTTGCCCGGTGCTTGATTCTCATGTTTATCGGATGTGTTTTCCATTTTGATCTCCTGGAAAATAATTTTTAAAATAAAATGGCTGTCAAAACTCTGCTATTTTCGTATTCGAAAAAGCTGTCTATGATCGGTATATTTGTTGATATCGGCATTTTCCCTTTAATCATTAGACCATTAAAGCAATACCCGTACCAAACAAGATAGGATCATATTGAATGAATTAATATGTCTATATATATCAATAGGATGTTGTATGATAAGAGTGGTGATAATTAAGAAGTTTGGCAGGCGGCAAAAAATGAGGTGGCATATTTTTGACAGGTTGCCGAAATTATAATGATAAATTTAGGAATCTTGGGTTTGAATTCATATTCTATAAAGTCATCTGGATTTCTTCTTTTAACATACAACAGGCGATTTTATATTTGCACGTGCCGTTGGGCTTATAACTCAGGTTGTCCGGCTGAAAAAGTTTGTTCATTACGCACCCTTCAGGAATGTTAAGTGTAAAAAAGTCATTTTCATTGATCCTCGGGGTATTCGCCAGTACATTATTCTTAAAGGCCATACTGTGCAGCGGATAGTCCTCACACAGCGGGCAGCGGTATACTCTGCCGTTGGGGAAGATAAAATAGTTGTCCGCCACCAGACCGGCACATTCAAACGGTTCTTCGAGGCTCAAAAATACTTTCGGGTAGGTAACAATAATGCCGAGACGGGCGATTTTTTGGGCTGCGTCGGGGACAATTTTTAACCAATCCTTTCGAGAAACCTGAAGTTTACCCTGTCTGCTTTCAGCGGATTTTCCTCTGATTCCGATGACCTGTATAAAAAAACGGTCAATCTTTAAATCTTTCAAAAGCGGTGCGATTTTGTCAAGTTCATGAATATTTATTGTGCTTACGGTGTAGATCAGGCTGGTGCTAAAACCTTTTAGAACCGCACTTTTGATGCCTTGGATACAGATGTCAAATGATCCTTTTCCCCGGATCATATCGTTTGTTTTTCGGGTGGCGCCATCCAGGCTGAAGCTGAAATAGTCGATAACATCCGGGCTGACTTTGGAAAGAATGTCATGAAACAGATATCCATTGGTATCAATGGTAATTGAACTGTAGCCGAGGGACTTGGCTTTGTTAACGGCTCCGGAGAGATCCGGATGAAGGGTGGGTTCTCCACCCAAAAAGATGACATTTGCTTCTTTGTTTTTTAATGCAAATACTCTGAGCCAGGCGTCAATCGTCTCTATGGGGAGCGTGTTTTTCCCGTGTTGTTTTTTGTTGATATAACAGTGTCTGCACTTGAGGTTACAATGGGTCAGGATGTGAAAGAAAACATTGGTGGCATTTTTAGAAAAAGCAACGGTTTTCTTCATGTTAGGTACGTATCTCTTGGCCTAGAACATATAAAGCGAGAGGCTATCATTCTAGACAGTGCTTGGAAAGATCCTCGTCAAAACTGACCGGATAACAGCCGTCAAAACATGCCTTGCAAAAGTTGTTTTCCGGATGTTCGATACCGGTTGAACTCAAAAGCCCCTCAAGGCTGAGGTAATTCAGCGAGTCCAGACCGAGAAAATCTTTCAATTTTTCAATAGACATATTGGCTGCAATCAGTTCCCCCCTTGTGGAAAAATCGATTCCGTAATGACATGGAAAACGATGGGGAGGGCCGCTCACTCGCATATGGATTCGGTTTACACCGAGCCCACGAAGGGATTTGACTCGGGTTTTAACCGTTGTGCCTCTGATTATCGAGTCTTCGATGATCACGATATCTTTTCCTTCGAGAAGTTGTTTAACAGGATTTAATTTTACCCGAACACCAAAATCACGCATGCTCTGGGTGGGTTGGATAAATGTTCTCCCAACATAGTGATTTCGGATCATGGCCATCTCAAAAGGGATTCCGGAGACTTCCGAATAGCCCAAAGCTGCATACGTTCCGGAGTCGGGAAAGGGCATGACCAGATCAGCATCCACAGGGGCCTCTTGAGCAAGCCGACGCCCATGAGCCTTTCGCGTTAAATATACATTCTGCCCATAGATGGTGCTGTCAGGTCTTGCAAAATAGATGAATTCAAAGATGCAAAACGCTCTTTTTTCTATCGTCGAGGTTTTGATGCTCCGGATGCCGTCCTCATTGATAATTACGATTTCGCCGGGATCAAGCTCGCGGACGAACTCAGCCTGGACCAGATCCAGCGCACAGGTTTCCGAGGCCAGAACATAATGACCATTGAGTTTTCCCAGGCATAAGGGCCGGAAACCATAGGGATCCTTTATTCCGATAACTTCTCCTTTGCTGGTCAGCATCACAAAAGAAAACGCCCCTTTGAGCCGCGACACCGTCTCTACCAGAGCGCCTTCGAATCCTAATCTCAAGCTTTTAACAAAAAAATGGAGAAAAATTTCGCTGTCCATGGTGGTCTGAAAAATGGAGCCCGTTTCCTCGAGTTCTTTTTTCAGATGATGCGCATTGACAAGATTACCGTTATGGGCAATAGCATAAGCTTTTTTTTTGTGATGGACAACAAACGGCTGGGCATTGCCAAGAATCGAGCTTCCTGTAGTGGAATAGCGTACATGTCCGATGGCGCTTTCTCCGTCCAAATGTTCCAGGTGGGTCACGTCAAAAACATCTGGAACGAGGCCCATTCCCTTGTGGTCAACAATGTTGTGGTCCCAGGGAAACAGCTATTCCAGAACTTTCCTGTCCCCGGTGTTGAAGCGCATACAGACCAAAGTAGGTCAGCCTTGCAGCTTCAGGATGACCGTAAATACCGAACAGCCCGCAGGCTTCACGGGGTTTTTCAAAATAATCCATAGGGTTCCTTAATTAATCGGTTTAAGCTATTATTTCTTCTCTTTTTCAGAACGAGCTATTATACTCCTGAATGGTTTTTACCGAAAGACGTTTTTTCTTAAGCGCTGCAATTCCTTTGCACATGGCCATGGCTCCGGCAACGGTCGTGGTATATGGAATATTGAATTTTATAGCCGCACGTCTGATTACATATCCGTCCCGCTTGGTTTCGCGGCCTGAGGGTGTATTTATTATCAGCTGTATTTCTTTGTTCTTTATGGCATCGACCACATGGGGGCGACCAATGGAAACCTTATTGACCAATTTGTTCGCGATGCCCCGGCGCTTTAAAAACGATGAAGTCCCCCGGGTTGCCATGATCGTAAAACCCATATCATTAAATTGGGATGCCACAGGAAGAATTGCTTGCTTGTCGTTGTCTTTTACACTGATAAAGACGGTTCCTTTGTCCGGCAAAAGCTGACCGGCGCCGAATTGGGCCTTGGCATATGCAGAACCGAAATCCGAATCGATTCCCATGACTTCTCCGGTGGATTTCATCTCAGGTCCGAGAAGCGTATCCACACCCGGGAACCGGTTAAACGGAAAGACAGCTTCCTTGACAGAAACATGTGACGGGATCTTTTCGCTCACAATACCCAGTTCTTTAAGTGTTCTTCCGAGCATGACCTTTGTTGCGATTTTGGCCAGAGGAATACCGGTAGCCTTACTCACGAACGGGATGGTTCTGGAAGCCCTGGGATTCACCTCAAGAACAAAGAGTCGGTTGTTTTTGATGGCATACTGAACATTCATCAAACCCACAACATCAAGTTCCAATGCCATGGCCTTTGTAGCATTGATGATCTCATCAAGCATAGGAGGAGAAATAGTGTAAGGGGGCAGGACACATGCGGAATCACCCGAATGGATTCCCGCTTCTTCAATGTGTTCCATGATCCCACCGATGATGGTCATCTTTCCATCTGAAACGGCATCCACATCAACTTCAATGGCATCCTCTAAAAATTTATCGATGAGAACGGGATGGCCGGAAGATTCCAGAATGGCGATTCTGGTGAAGTTCTCAAGCTCCTCGCGATCATAAACAATTTTCATGGCCCGACCACCCAGTACATAGGATGGACGGATAACGACAGGATAACCAATTTTTTCAGCCACCGCCACAGCTTCCTCTATAGACAATGCGGTGCCGTTTTCCGGCTGAACAAGGCCCAACTTTTTTAAAAATGCCTGAAACTGCTCTCTGTCTTCTGCCCGGTTGATACTTTCAGGTTGGGTGCCCAGAATAGGGACTCCGGCCTTATGTAGAGACCCTGAAAGATTGAGGGGTGTCTGACCGCCGAATTGAACAATGACGCCCATTGGCTTTTCGGTTTCTACAATATGGAGCACGTCTTCTTTGGTCAGCGGTTCGAAATAGAGCTTATCGGAAGTGTCGTAATCCGTGCTGACGGTTTCCGGGTTACTGTTGACCATGATGCTTTCAACGCCTTCTTCACGAAGTGCAAAAGATGCATGGACACAACAGTAATCGAACTCAATCCCCTGGCCGATCCGGTTGGGGCCGCCGCCCAAAATCATCACCTTTTTTTGGTCAGAGATCCTGGCTTCATTTTCCATTTCATAGGTGGAGTAGTAATACGGTGTTGCCGCCTTGAACTCCGCAGCACATGTATCCACCAGCTTGTAAACGGGACGTATGTCATAAGTTTTTCGGGTTTGTTCAATGGCTTCCTCGGTGGAACCGGTTAAATGAGCAAGCTGAACATCTGAAAACCCCCAGGCTTTTGCTTTTTTTAAAAGCGTTTCAGATAAATCGGTTTCGGCAGACTTAATGCGTTGCTCCAGTTCCACGATCTGTTTGATCTGATGCAAAAACCACGGGTCGATGCCGGTGAGTTCATAAATGAATTGAATGGGCATTCCTTTAAGTATGGCATAGCGCAGGTAAAAAATCCGCTGGGAATTTGGTGTTGCCAGTTTCTGCTCGATTTCGGATAGGGATAAGTTTTTTGCTTTGTCGTCCTTTGGATCCAGAAGATCCTTTCCATCTGATCCCAGCCCAAAACGTCCGATCTCAAGAGATCTCAAACCCTTTTGCAACGACTCTTTAAATGTTCGGCCAATGGCCATGGTTTCACCCACGGATTTCATGGCGGTAGTCAGATAATCCTGTGTTTCCGGGAATTTTTCAAATGTCCAGCGCGGTATTTTAACCACACAGTAATCGAGTGTCGGTTCAAAGGATGCAAAGGTCTCTCCGGTAATATCATTTGGGATTTCATCCAGCGTATATCCCACGGCCAGTTTGGCGGCGATTTTGGCAATGGGAAATCCAGTGGCTTTTGAGGCAAGGGCTGAGCTGCGTGAAACCCGGGGATTCATTTCAATGACGACCAGTTCTCCGTTTTTGGGATTGACGGCAAATTGAACGTTTGAACCGCCGGTATCCACGCCAATCTCCCGCATGATAGCGATGGAGGCATCCCGCATGGATTGATATTCCCTGTCCGACAGCGTCTGCGCCGGGGCCACCGTGATGCTGTCACCGGTATGGATGCCCATGGGGTCCATATTTTCAATGGAACAGATAATAACGACATTGTCATTTTTATCCCGCATGACTTCGAGTTCATATTCTTTCCAGCCCAAAACCGATTCTTCAAGCATGACCTGTCCGATGAGACTGGCGTCGAGTCCTGCTTTTGCCAATTTTCCCAAATCTTCAGGGTTGTATGCAGCACCACCACCTGTGCCGCCCAAGGTGAAACTGGGGCGGACAATGATCGGAAATCCGATTTCGTCGGCAACGGCTCTGACCTCTTCCAGGTGGGTTGCAAAACCGCTTTTGGGAATGCGGAGTCCGATATTTTCCATGGCGTTTCTAAAAAGTTCCCTGTTCTCAGCTTTATTAATCGATGCGATGGATGCACCGATCATTTCGACCCCAAATTTATCGAGTATCCCCATCTTGGCAACTTCAACAGCGGTATTAAGACCGGTTTGGCCTCCCAGAGTTGGAAGCAGCGCACAAGGCCGTTCTTTTTCAATGATTTTTGCAACCACCAGTGGAACCACCGGTTCAATGTAGGTTCGATGGGCCATTTCAGGATCGGTCATGATGGTTGCGGGATTGCTGTTGACCAGTATGACCTCGTAGCCTTCTTCTTTTAGCGCCTTGCATGCCTGGGTGCCCGAATAATCAAACTCGCACGCCTGGCTGATAATAATCGGGCCTGCACCGATGATGAGAATTTTGTGTATGTCCGTACGTTTGGGCATTCTTATTTTTTCTTTTTCTTAATCATAGCCTTGAATTCATCAAAGAGATATTTTGCATCATGAGGGCCGGGTGAAGCCTCCGGATGATACTGTGCGGTCAAAATCGGACATTCTTTATGTCTGAATCCTTCCAGTGTATTATCATTCAAATTGATATGCGTTATTTCAATATTTTCACCTTTCAGGCTATCCGTTTCTACAGCAAATCCGTGATTTTGAGATGTTATTTCAATCCTTCCTGTCAGAAGATTTTTTACCGGCTGGTTGGCGCCCCGATGACCGAACTTGAGTTTAAAGGTTTTTCCCCCCAATGCAAGTCCCAAGAGTTGATGCCCAAGGCAAATGCCAAATAAAGGGGCATAATCCAAAAGTGCCTTGATGGATTCGATGGCATACGTCACCGGATCCGGGTCCCCGGGACCGTTGGACAAAATAATTCCATCCGGCTCCATAGCCTTTATCGTATCGGCTTCGGTAGCAGCCGGTACCACGACAATTTCAAATCCTTGGGATTCCAGGCATCTCAAAATGTTGTATTTGATTCCAAAATCAAAGGCCACCACCGAATATTTCTCCCTTTTGGACTTCCAGACATTTTTGTCTAAAGAAATATTGTTGGAATCAAAAAAAACCGGCTTGCCGTTGCGCCAGTAATACGGAACATGGGTGGTTACGTTTTTTACAAGATCCTGACCGACCATGCTCGGAATTTCTCTTGCCCGTTCGACACATGATGAAGGGTCGGGGTCCTGTGTAGAAATAAATGCCCGCATTGCCCCTGCATCCCGAATGTGTCTGGTTAAAGCACGGGTATCCAGTTCTTCAACCCCGAGTATGCCCTGGGCCTGAAGGTAATCGGCTAAAGATGAAACAGATCTGAAATTGCTGGGAAAGCCCTGGTATTCCCTCACCAAAAATGCGGAAACCTGTATTTTGTCGGATTCGATGTCCTCGGGATTCACGCCATAGTTGCCGATGAGGGGATAGGTCATTGTGACCATTTGACCGCTGTAAGAGGGATCGGTAAGAACCTCCTGATAGCCGGTCATACTGGTGTTAAACACGATCTCACCCCCGGCTTCACCCGGGCCGGTAAAGCTTTGGCAAGGAAAGGTTCGTCCGTCTTCAAGGGCTAAAATTGCTTTCATATCCGTTCTAAGATGAAATTTAAATTTTTGTAAGCGTTTAGTTTTTTTAAGATTTATGCGGATTTTAGATTCTCATCATCCTGCCAGTCTTCGCCCCATTCTTCGGCAGCCACAGATTCCTTGGCCAGGACATCGAGTGTCACCGCCTGAACTTTTCGATAAACTTCGGTGTAATCTTTTTTGTGACCATTAACCGTTAACAGATCATTTTCAATGGAGATGCCGAAAAGCCTTTCGTTTTCTTCCAGATAGGGCAAAATAAGTTCCCAATCCGCAGGGCTCAGCGCAACGAACTCACCGCCGTTCAACTGGTCGATCACCACCTTATGATCAGGATCTCTCAAGTAAATAGCGCCCCCCGAAGCCAAAGAAAAGAGATTAGAACCGGGGTAAGGAGTGGGCTGGTCGATGACGTTGGCGTCTTCATCGAAGTCAATGCCGTTGAGAATGATAAACCCGCCACCGTTTAGGGGATCGCCGGCCATAAACGATTCCGCCAGATAATCGAGACAGGTGCCGTTGATGACCACCCGGGGATGCCCCACGGCATTGATCAATGGACGACCGGCAGCATTCCCCAGCACATACACTTCCCCGCCCTTGGCGCCATACATGAACGTCTGGCCCACATCGCCATGTATGACCAGTTTGCCGCGTTTCATGATCTGGCCAAGTTGATCTTGGGCATTCCCGTGAACATATATTTCCAGCCCGTCGATACCCGAAGCCAGGTAATCGCCGGAGCTGTCATAAACATCAATTCTTACGCCGTCAGAGTCTTTTGACAGGCCGCAGCCACAAAAGCGTTGTCCCTTATACCCGTAACAAATGAACCGTTTCCATCCAAGTTTATAGGCAGCACATAGAAAACGCGAGTCACAATCTTCTCCTTCAGGCTGAAAATCTCTGGCATTGATCACCAGAACTTTTTCATCATTTAGGGGAGAACGTAATGTATTTCGTTTTTCCCAATCAATGTAACGATATCGGCTGGAGGTATTTTGATTCAAATCCGGCGATGCATTAAAAATAGACGTCAGACTCTCTTTTATGATTTGCAAAATGGCGCTGCGTTTCTTGTCTCCAGTGGGAAAGTGACGGTCCATGAGATGGGTCAGGATCTCTATGGTTTTAGACTTGTCCTCGTCATTATCTCTCGCGACTTTTTCGAGTTCTTTTGAAAAGTACCTGATGGATGTGTAATCCCAGTCAACCATCTGCCGGCAGCAATACCGCTTAAAATCAGACAGGTCGTCAAGTACCAGCCCGTCTTTCAATGCCAGGGTGATGTTTTCGGCATTTTTCGGTGCGGAAAGTTCAGGTGTTATTTTATAGGGTTTCTGATGCTCGGGCGTCTTGACAACGTCGCCGAACTTGTTGGTGCAGATCAGTTCTTTAGAGCCATCTCCCTTACCGGCGTCTTTGACGGTAAAAATAAACGCACCGCCATCGGTAACACTTCCGCCACGTGCATTCCAGTATTTGTCGGCGATGGGACAAAAGCGGCTATCCTCGGCGGCAAGGTTCTGTAAAGTGGCATCAATGGCCTGCTTTTCCGAACATATCAGGCCGATCTGAACGTCTCCTTCCTGCAATGCAAATACCTGGGGACGCAACATGGACGTATCCGTAATGCCGATCAACTGGAAATAGTTTTTATACGGATTGTTTCGGGCAATGATAAAAAACCAGGGACCGTCCGGAGAAGCGTGGATATGGGCAGCCTGGATGTAGCGGTAAACATGCTGTTTTTCAGGCGGTAGCAGATCGAAATCGTATTCAGAAGTGGGCGCCAGGGCTTCAATGATATACTCCATTGGATACTCAAGCGTTCGGTTAAACAGGTCGAGGAGCAGAACAGAGACTTCGGTATCTGTTAAAAACTGCGGAAAAATATTGTGCTGTTTTAAGTATTCACTCACCGCATGGTAGTTGGCAAAGTCGCCGTTGTGGACCAGCGCTTCATCCAACCCGATAAAAGGATGTGCACCGCCGGGATGCCAGACCCTTCCCTTTGTAGGGTAGCGCTGGTGGGCAATCCATCCGTGAGCTTTAAAATCTTCCATACAGTAGTACTGGGTTGCTTGCTCGGCATACCCCACGATTTTTAAGATCATCATATTGCGACCGTGGGACAAAACAAAGGCCTGCTTTTCCCCCAAAGACGCATAAAACTTCTGGTTTAATCGAAAGGAATTCTGGTAGATAAATTCATCTTCAGCTCGCATAGGATCCAGATCATGAAGGGAATTTTCCGTAATAAAACGATCCAGAACATCCGGTTTTACCCGTACAAAATAGCGCCAGACATCCGGAGGTCTGACCTCTAAACCTTCTACTTCCCTGTAGTCATCGAGGGTGGGGATTCTTTCCGCTTTATGAACTTCCATAAAGGGTTTAATGGCCGATCCTTCTACATCCGGCAGGGAGGCCGGATCAAGAAGGGCGACTTGAAGCAGATAATGGGTGTCCAAGATTTCCTGGCTAACGCCCAAATTTTCTGCAGAAAGCCCCACAGCAGCGATACCGCCGCCTTTGCCGTTTCCGCGATTATGCATCTGGACCGATGGCTCATAAATATGACGGCCCCGAACGGGGATGGATGAAATAAAACCGGTAACACCGCATCCGCCCTCTTCAGCAGGCTTTTTAGAAGGGATTTCGCCATGGGGCAGACGGGCCCGAGATTTCAGTATGTTTTTAATTGTTGAGTCAAAACCGTAAAACATGATTCGTACCTTTATCCGTTAATGAAACAAATATTGAAATACCCAATTTAGGGGCTTGACCCCAATTGGAATGCTGGAATATTGGATTAATGGGTTCTGGGATAATGCAATTTTGGGTTAATGGTAAAAATTGTGTTGATGATAAAATTAAAAATGGATGATATCCTTTTTAAAACCAACCTTCCAGTATTCCACCATTCCAGCATTCCATATCCAAGGCAATCGTTCAAGCCTCAAAAAATGTCCTACATTTTCATTAAGTTGTAGAAATCCCAAGACGTTAAATTATAAGCTCTGCCTGGGGTGCCGGTTGATATTTCGATCTTTCTTCTTCATCCAGATAATCAAGATGGACCAGTAGATCGGATCGGCCCACCAGTTCTTTGATGCTTTTCAGGCCGTATTGCCTTAAAATTTCACACCACTGTTTTCGCCAGGCCGTGTACATGTTGACAATTCGTTGGGTGGCCCAATCTTCGGCAATCATGATACCCAGTTCATGGTCCGTAGTTGCGATGCCTCGGGCACAACCCCGGCCACTTTCGCAATGCCCGCATCGAACACATTCCAAAGCAACCAGTTCCGCAGTTCCGATAACCACACCGTCAGCTCCAAGTGCAATGGCCTTTGCCACGTCCAGTGCATTGCGAATGCCGCCGCTGGCAATCAAGCAGACTTTGTCTCTAACGCCTTCGTCCTTCAAAAAATTATGCACCTTGGGGATGGCGTACTCAATGGGCATGGCAATGTTCTTTTTTGCAATATCCGGTGCAGCACCGGTTCCGCCGTAACTGCCGTCTAAATGAACAACATGGGCTCCGGCATAGTAACTGCCCACCGCCACCATGTCCACATCCGTTGGTGTTGAGACTTTGACGGAAACCAGTGTTTTTGGATTGATCTCCTTTACCCAGTCCACATGCTTTTTATGATCTTCCACAGAATAGACGCTGTGAAACGGAAACGGCGAAAAGAGGGCATTCCCCACCACCGTTTCCCGCATGGCTGCAACTTCGGGGGTCACCTTATCGCCCAGCAAGTGGCCACCCAATCCAGGCTTGGCACCCTGGGCATATTTGAATTCCACCATGGGGGCATGCAAAATGGTTTCTTCTCTGACCCCGAATAAACCGGTGGCAATCTGGGTGATGACATGCTCGGCATATGGGAGCAACTCTTTAGGATAACCGCCTTCTCCAGTGCAGGTCAATGTGTTCAGTAATTTGGCTGCTCGTGCTCTGCTGACCATGACTGACAACGCGGTGGAACCGTAAGACATGCCGCCGCCGTAACAGGGGATGCCGTTAATCACCTCTGGCCGTCCGTCACTACGTTTGTTCAATATGATACTGGTGTCGATTTCCTCATCACCGAGGTTAAGGTAGTCACCCGGTTCCGGTGTTCTGAAGCGAATTTTATCAAAACCGCCACCCGAGTTGCCAAGGTTATATTCCAGATCAACAACCGGGAGGTTAGCTGTTTCCGCCATTTCCCAGTGTGCAATGAGCATCTCTGACGTCCAGCGATAATCTCCTAAAGTTTCCAGAATCGGATTGCGCCGAAGTGTCAGGGCCTGTTCCGGGCAACGGTCTATACAGAAAAAATCATTTTCTTTGCATTTGAAGCCGATACATTTGTAATCTTTGGGGCGTAACGGTTTTGAGTAGATGTCATATCGCGGATGTACGCCATACGGACACAGCTCTGCACACAAGCCGCATGAGATACATCGGGCATTTCGCCGGACGGTGTACTTTCCGATGGGATTGCGAAACCGATCCGGCACTTGGACGGTTTTAGGGAATTGAAAGTGAATGTTATTTTTTTTCATGGGTTATTTTAATCCTGCTATTTTTCTTTTTCCGAATATGGGACCGAAACTTTCCATTTCCAGATCCTCAAACCACATGGAGCGGCCGACCTCACCCCTGAGTCTTCTCGCCTCCCGGATTCCCATGGCGCCCATCACTTCGATGAGCTGGTTGTGCCATGCACCCATCAGGTTAATCATTCTCTGGCTGCCCCATTTCGGATCGATGGTGTTGTCTATTTTTGCAGGGCATGACAGATCTTTTTGACAACGGTAACACAATCTGCATTCCAGAGCGATGAGCAAGGCGAAGTCCACAATGATGCCATCGGCACCGCAAATGATGGCTTTTGCCATATGCTCGGCCATGGCGATTCCACCCGAAAACACCAGGTTGATTCTTTGTCTGACAAAACCATTCACGAGTTTTAGATGAACCTCTCGAATCATTTCTTTTAAAAACCGGGGATGTTCGGTATTCAGTTCGTTACCGTGTTCGTCTGCATGAAAATGAAGGGTGTCGACCTCCAAAGCCGAAAGTCTCAAAGCACGGGATGCAGCATCGGCATCCAGGGGAATGCGGACCATCAGAACAATATCCGATTTTATTTTACGGATGTTATGAATGGTATTTTCGATATCAGTGTCAATAACCAGTTCAACCACACGACTTTTGAGGATGAGCGATTGGTGATCCATGGCATTGGCACAGGTAAGACTAGGAATCAGACTTCGGGCATAAGGCAAAAGTGTATCTGAATAATCTTCAGGTCGAATGATCATAAAGGTGCCGAGAACCTGGGCTGCCCTGGCCGCTGATTCAACAATAGATTGATTGATAATCAGGCTTTCCGGCATCTGAAACATTAAAGGTATGGGAATCTCCAGAATCGGAAGTGCCTCTGAGGCCAAAGACATGTCGTCATTGAACTTTAAGGGGGATATCCTGCGGGAGATTTCGATACAGGTATTGATGTACTCCCGGCCGTGGATGCCATCTCTTGTGGGTCGGACAATTTCAGACATGTCGGTCCACATGGAATCGAAACCGGCACCCACAAACGGTCCCCGATAACCGGCCCCTGAAACCGGAATCTTTCCGGTATGGGCCTGATACCAGAGTCTGTTAATGATATCGGGACGCCAATACTCATCTCCCAACGTACGGTATTCCGGATTTATCACCCTGGAAAAAATGCCTCTTGTGCATTCCTGGACACAACGAAAACAACTGTTGCAGGTATATAGATATTCAGGTTCGCCCATGGTGCTCATGTGAAGGTAGTTATCCTTGAAAATACCGTAGATGCATTTTTTCTTCACACACTCTCTGCAGCTGCCGGCGCAGTCTTCCCGGAACTCAACCGTGGCATACTTGCCGATGGGATGGTGCCTTGGATTAGCGGTTTTAATGGGTATATGATACTTCTTGGGCATTTAACTCTCCAATTTGTAACAATTTATTAAATTTTGGTGCATGAGACGTTCTATTGACGTGCCGTCCACGGATAATAAAATTTAAAATATCTGAAACTCGTATGAAAGTGAACCTAAAGAAAAAACAGTATCCAATGATTTTAATATGAATCGCTGAAAGGCCAGTGTTTATCTGTTTTTAAGGATAACTAATCTTATACACTATTTTTTCTAAGGTTCACTAACACACTCAAACAGTCAGATCTTTTAAATCTTATCACCCGTGGACGTTATGATTTATTGAGAATCAATAAATTTTATAAGCTTTCAATCATCCATCATCCGTCATCAATCATCCATCGTCAGGGTCTCGGCGTCAGGCCTGCCGATTCGATGATTTCTCCAACAATGTCCTCCCATTCAATGGCCATGATATGAACCCCATGCACCCCTTCAATGTCACGCAGTTCGGCAATGGTTTCCAGACATATTTTAAGGCCCTCTTCCACCGCCTTTTCCTTGGGGACACCCGCCATCCGATTAATCACCGCTTCGGGTACGTCCATTCCAGCCACCTTGTTGTTCATAAATTTTGCCATACCGGCAGATTTCAAAGGGGTGACGCCGCCAAGGATATGAACCTTTTCGGTCAGGCCCTCTTCCCTGGCCATTTTCATCCATTCCTTGAACCGATCCATATTATAAATACACTGGGTCTGAATGAAATCAGCACCCGCATCGATTTTTTTGGCCAGGCGAATCACGCGATATTCAAAAGGATCGGCAAACGGGTTGGCCGCGGCGCCGATGAACATTCGGGGCGGTTCGTTCAGCTCAAACCCACTCATATCTTTTCCCTCGTTCACGCATGGTCTGAACGGTTCGGATGAGATTCATGGAATCGATATCAAAGACATTCAGCGCGTCCGGCTGACTGCCAAAACTCTGATGATCTCCCGAAAGGCATAAAATATTTCTGATACCCAAGGAATAGGCTCCCATGATGTCCGATTGCAAGGCGATTCTGTTTCGATCCCGGACGACCATTTGCATCACCGGTTCCAGACCCATCTGCAAGAGATGCGCACACGCCGCGATGCTGGACATTCTCACAATGGCGGTTTGGTTGTCGGTGACATTAACGGCATCCACATATCCTTTTAATACCTCGCCTTTTTTGCGGATAGCATCAGGATTTGCACCCCTTGGAGGGCCGCATTCCGCGGTAACGGCAAATTCTCCTTTTGCTAAAATTTCCTGCAGTCTGCTGATAGGTTTTTCGCTCATATCATATGATCCTCTCTTACCAGTTTTCTTGGGCCGCCTGAAAGGCTGGTTTGCCAGTTCTTGGGGGGAACATAGATCCTTAAATTATTCATTTGTCCTAAAACTTTGAGCCGCTCAATTATTAACTGCCAGGCACAATCGGTTTCGGGATTGACCTCGCATTTGCCGTTTTGGGATCCGCCGCAAGGACCGTTTAAGAGTTTTTTGGCACATCGGGTCACCGGACAAATTCCGCCGAATATGGCGAGCTTGCAATCGCCGCAGCCGGCACACTCCTCGGTAAAGACCCCCTGTTTTTCCAGAACGCCGATAAAGGTGGTATTGACGCCCGGAAGTACAGGGGTCTTGACGAACCGTCTGGCCAGCGCCTGAACACCGGCACCGCAGGCCAGGGACAACACCCCCTCGTTACGGGATATGGCCGGCGCTCCTTCCTGGATAAATTCATCTTCACACTGGCGCTCCACGGTGAACTCCTCGATTTCGATTTCTTTGCCGTCTTTTTTACAGGCCAGTCTTAAGGCGGATGCCAGCACGGCGACTTCGTCTTCGCCACCCGCAAAACATGTTTTTACACAGGTGCCGCACCCCAAAATAAGAATTTTCTTAAAGGGTGCAATGATTGTCTTGATTTCAGATATGGATTTTTGCTCTCCAACTATCATTGATCGACTCCATTCATACGGCCGGATTGGGACCCAATTCGGCCAGGTTTTTTAATACATCATCTATTATTTGACTGGCGGTAATTTTATCTCCGGAGGAGATGTTGCTCAGGGACAACCGCTGACCGTTCAGTCCAATTTCATCCAGCAGGTTCCGGACCCATGCCACGCGTTTTTTTGCCCTGATGTTGCCCTCCAAAAAGCGGCACTGTCCTTCGGGACAGACCAGTACAATCACTCCGTCGGCCCCGGCTTCAAATGCCCTTAGCAAAAAAACATCCTTGACCATGCTGGAACAGGGCATTTTGACTGTTTGAATCTCACACGTGTCTTTGCCGGTTAAAAACACCTCATCGGCATCGCCAAATGTGTTTATGCAGTGAAACAGTGTTATTTTGGGTTTATAATTTTCAACCATTTACGCGTACCTAAATCCCTTTTTTTTGACACCGAACAACAAGTTTGCGATGAAATTACAGTGTATTGAAAAAAAAAGACGCCTTTATCCACTTGTTATGGAAAACGACGTCTTTGTCTTAAAAAGCTCCGGATTGGTGTTGCACAACTTTGTGCGTTTTTACGTATGTTGCACAGCTTTGTGCGTTTTTATTTAATTCATGAAAATAAATACCATGAGTTTGTTTGTCAACAGAAATTTTTTATTATGTGAGTTTTGTTCAAAAAATACGCTTTATTTTAAACAACGCCGGAGAATTTGAGTGAAAAAATTAGTGTCACTTAAAGGTTGAATTTTTGGTTTAGAACAACTATAGCGAGAGGGGTAAAAAATTTTTGATTCTGCGACAAGGTGACATATACGATTTGAAATGCACCGTATGCAAATTCATTTACCGAAGGGGGTTACATGGGGGGGGTATTTGGCGTTGTATCAAAGGATGATTGTAACAATGATCTGTTTTATGGAACGGATTATCATTCTCATCTCGGGACCAAACGAGCGGGGTTGGCGACAAATAATTCTGAAGGCTTTTCTCGTTCCATTCATAATATTGAAAACAATTATTTTAGGTCCAAATTTGAATCGGATCTTCCCAAGCTGCGTGGCAACCAAGGGATCGGAGTTATCAGCGATTATGATGCACAGCCGTTGATCTTCAGGTCTCATTTGGGGAGATTTGGCATTGTTACCGTCGGCAAAATAAACAACATCGACGAACTTGTTAAAAAAGCCTTTCGAAAAAAAATCCATTTTTATGAAACAAGTGGTGGGGATTTAAGTCCAACGGAGACAGTCGCAACATTAATCTGTGAAAAAGATTCTTTCGAGGAAGGAATACAGTATGCACAGGACCTGATTAAAGGTTCCTGTTCGATGCTTTTGCTTACGGAAACGGGTATTTATGCTGCACGGGACAAACTGGGAAGAACGCCGATCATTATCGGCAAAAGGCATGATTCATGTGCCGTTTCTTCGGAAACATGTGCATTTCCAAACTTAGGTTTTGAAGTGGACCGATACCTGGGGCCGGGTGAAATTGTTTTTATGACGGCGGATGGATATGAACAGAAAAAGAAACCCGAAGAAAACATGCAGATTTGTGCATTTCTTTGGGTCTACTATGGTTATCCCGCGTCGAGTTACGAGGGAATAAATGTGGAAGCCGTCCGATACCGATGCGGTGCGGCATTGAGCAAAAATGATGATGTTGAAATCGATTTTGTTTCAGGAATCCCGGATTCCGGAACCGGTCATGCCCTTGGTTATGCCAATGAGAAGAAAATACCTTACATAAGACCTTTCGTAAAATATACGCCGACATGGCCCAGAAGTTTTATGCCCCAAGACCAGAGCATCAGAGATTTAGTGGCGAAAATGAAACTCATCCCAATAAAGAAGCTGATCGAGGGGAATAGAATTCTTTTCTGTGAAGACTCCATTGTTAGGGGGACGCAGCTCCAGGACAACATTCAAATATTATACGATCTTGGTGCAGTGGAGGTGCATATGCGTCCGGCCTGTCCGACCCTGATTTATCCATGCGAGTTTCTTAATTTTTCCACATCGCGATCCACACTCGATCTTGCCGGACGAAAAGCGATAAAAGAACTTGAAGGTGCAGAGGATATCAATCTGCACGAATACGCAACGTCGAATTCGGAAAAGAATATGGCAATGGTCGATCAATATTCGTAAACGCTTACGACTGACATCTTTAAAGTATCAACAGCTTGAACATCTTGTGGACGCCATCGGTCTGCCCAAGGAAAAGTTGTGTACCCACTGTTGGGATGGAAGCAGCTATTTCTAATCTAAGTACATGTATTCGTAAATACGGTGGCGTATTTATAACTTGGTTTATTCATTCTATTTATGCAAAAGTGTAAAGTGCCTAAAGTGAACTAAAGTGCCTAAAGCTAAGGTATTCTATCAATTTTAATTTATAATTGATTGCGCTGAAAGCGCGTTCCTCAACTTTAGCTCACTTTAGGCACTTCAAACTTCAAACTTTTGGACTTCAGCTTATACGGGATAGTTGTACTGATAAAAATACGTCATCGAATTTACGAATTAGAGCACTTAATCGATAATCCATTAACATAAAAAGAACGGAAAGGAATTGCGATGGGCAAACGTGAAGACATCAACAGTGTTTTAATTATTGGATCAGGACCTATTATTATCGGGCAGGCATGTGAGTTCGATTATTCCGGCACCCAGGCCTGTAAGGCATTGCGCAGTCTCGGCTACAAGATCATACTGGTGAACTCCAATCCGGCAACGATCATGACCGATCCTGGAATGGCGGATGTCACCTATATTGAACCCCTGAATCTTCAGACACTGACGAACATTATTGAAGCTGAACGACCGGATGCCCTCCTGCCGAACTTGGGCGGTCAGTCCGGCTTGAACCTTTCTTCAGAGCTTCACAAAGCCGGCATCCTGGATAAATACGGCGTTCAGATCATCGGCGTGAACGTCGACGCCATTGAACGCGGGGAGGATCGCACTGCTTTCAAGGAGACCATGAATCGCCTTGGCATTGAAATGCCTAAAAGTCAGACGGTCAATAGTGTGGAAGACGCGGAGAAGGTTGCGGATAAGCTTGGCTATCCTGTTGTAATTCGGCCGGCATACTGCATGGGCGGAACAGGGGGAGGATTGGTGTATAATGTCGAGGAGCTTCGAACAGTTGCGGCCCGGGGTCTTTCGGCCAGTATCGTCAACCAGGTCTTGGTTGAGGAGTCGGTGCTGGGCTGGGAAGAACTCGAACTGGAGGTGGTCCGGGACGCCAAGAACCAGATGATCACGGTCTGTTTCATTGAAAATGTTGATGCTATGGGCGTGCACACCGGAGATTCCTTCTGCACGGCACCCATGCTGACCATCGCGCCTGAACTTCAGGAGAAACTCCAGAAATATTCTTACGACATCGTGGAAGCCATCGAAGTTATCGGCGGGACAAACGTCCAGTTCGCCCATGACCCCAAAACTGGAAGGGTGGTCGTCATTGAGATTAATCCAAGAACTTCGCGTTCGTCGGCATTGGCGTCCAAGGCTACGGGGTTCCCAATTGCTTTGGTATCTTCGCTTCTGGCCGGTGGTTTGACCATGGATGAAATTCCGTACTGGCGGGATGGAACCCTTGAAAAATATACGCCGTCCGGTGACTATGTGGTCGTTAAATTTGCCCGCTGGGCATTTGAAAAATTTGAGGGCGTCGAAGATAAACTCGGTACACAAATGCGGGCTGTGGGAGAAGTAATGAGTCTCGGCAAGAACTACAAAGAGGCCTTTCAAAAGTCCATACGCTCCCTGGAAATCGATCGTTACGGCCTCGGTTTTGCCAAGGATTTCAACAAAAAATCCCTGGATGAATTGCTGAATATGCTGAATACACCCACCAGTGAACGACAATTTATGATGTACGAGGCCCTGCGGAAAGGTGCCGATGTTCAGACCCTTTACAAAATAACCCATATCAAACCCTGGTTTATCGAACAGATGAAGGAATTGGTGGAACTTGAGAAACAAATCCTTGAATATAAGGGTATGACGCTTCCCGATGACATACTCATCCAGGCCAAAAAAGACGGATTTGCGGATAAATATCTCGCCAAACTTCTTGGTATTCCTGAAAAAGATATCCGAAAAAAACGTACTGCACTGGGCGTGGTGGAAGCCTGGGAGCCGGTTCCGGTGAGCGGTGTAGAGAACGCGGCCTATTATTATTCCACCTACAATGCGCCGGATCAGGTAGCGGTGAGCGACCGCAAGAAAATCATGGTTCTTGGCGGCGGCCCCAACCGGATCGGGCAAGGAATCGAATTTGACTATTGCTGTGTCCATGCCGCCTTTGCCATTCGGGAAGAAGGGTATGAGTCCATCATGGTCAACTGCAATCCTGAAACGGTTTCGACAGATTACGACACCTCGGATAAACTCTATTTTGAGCCGCTGACCGTCGAAGATGTTCTGAGCATTTATGAGAAGGAAAAACCAGAGGGTGTGATTGTTCAATTTGGCGGCCAAACGCCGCTGAACATCGCCAATGAACTGGCTGAAGCGGGGGTCAATATTCTGGGAACCTCTCCGGAAACCATCGATCTGGCCGAGGACCGGGACCGGTTCCGCAAGTTGATGCGCAAACTGGGAATCCCCCAACCGAAATCGGGCATGGCCAGCAACCTGGAAGAGGCTCTTGAAATTGCAGAGGAGATTGGTTATCCGCTGATGGTTCGTCCATCTTATGTATTGGGTGGGCGTGCCATGGAAATCATACTGGATGAAGAAATGCTGTTGCATTACGTGGCCGCGGCCGTTGAAGTATCGCCGGAACGGCCGATTTTAATCGATAAATTTTTAGAAAATGCCATCGAGGCCGAGGCGGATGCCATTGCAGACGGCACTGATGCTTTCGTGCCCGCTGTGATGGAACATATCGAACTGGCCGGAGTGCATTCCGGAGATTCTGCCTGTGTGATTCCGCCCATCAGTATTGCACAAAAACACATCAAGACGATAAACGAGTATACCCGCAAAATAGCCATAGAACTCAACGTGGTCGGCCTGATGAACATTCAGTATGCCATTGTCGACGACACCGTATATATTCTGGAAGCGAATCCGAGGGCTTCACGGACGGTACCGATTGTTTCAAAGGTTTGCAATATATCAATGGCCCGGCTTGCGACCCAGATCATGCTTGGAAAAAATTTATCCGATCTTGGGGTTGAGCATCGGTCGATTCCGCACTATGGTGTTAAAGAGGCGGTTTTTCCGTTCAACATGTTGCCTGAAGTCGATCCGCTTTTGGGGCCGGAAATGCGATCCACCGGTGAAGTGTTAGGGCTTTCGGATTCTTTTGGTATGGCCTTTTACAAGGCTCAAGAGGCGACCCGTATGCCTTTGCCGTTGGAGGGGACGGTCTTGATTACGGTGGCCAATAAAGATAAACCGGGCGTTCTGGAGTCAGCGAGGCTTTTCCGGGAACTTGGTTTCAAGATTCGATCGACAAACGGAACCCATGATTTTCTGGCAGGGTACGGCATCAATTCGGAACCGATCAAAAAAGTGGGATACGGACGTCCCGACATTGTGGACGAAATAAAAAACAAGGAGATTCAACTGATCATCAACACTCCCAGCGGTAAAGAGAGTAAAGATGACGATTCCTATATCCGCAAGGCGGCGATCAAGTATAATGTTTCGTATATTACCACAACATCCGCTGCTGTGGCAGCTGCAAGGGGCATTGCCGATCGGAGGAGAGGACAACAAAAGGTAAGATCGTTACAAGACTATCATGCGGATATTCGATAGGTTTCTATTCCTATTCCTAACCCGGATTTCTCTTTAGTTTGATACGCTTATTCATGAGAAATTCGGGTTAAAACCTTATTTGAAGGATTCAATGCTTTTTGCTATTTCATTTGTTTGAGCGTATGGATATTGATCCATGAAGACGCCCCGGGCGGCTTACAATCCCAGAACAACCAGCCGTCTACGGAGCTGCGTGTTATTGTCATTGCTGCTGCGGAAGGCGATAAAAATTCCCTTCCATTCATCATCAAAGCACCGCTGGTCACTTTTCCGTAGTAGAAATACCCCTTATATTTACATCGAAATTCAGTGCCCTTGGGAAAGGCAAGGTCATCGACGATCCAGGGCAGGTCGTCGATTGGATTTTTCCGGGAATTGGATTCAACAGTATCCAGATTTTTCGGCACTTGAAATACGTCTTTTTGATTCATTTTGTTAAAGGATGGTTGAGAGACAGGTTTACCAGGCAGGGAAGAATCGAGTTTAATGGTTTCCATATAAACCTCCTTAAGGTTTACGCAGGAACATACGGCTGACATTAATAACTGAAGTAACACTTTGGTCTAAAATATTTTCACAAATATTAGCACAAATTAAATTATAATTCAATCCATAAGTTTCACTTATATCATTTTAATTCCAGATCACGATGATCAAGATTAATACAGGGTTCATTTGATTGACACCCATGAAATTTTCATTTATCGTGGATTATAACGAGTCTATTCCTAAAATTCTTGTAAAATCGCATGACGGCAAGCATACTCTGCTGTATGCGTTTTTGGCAGCGCGGAACGATGGTTTGAGATGGGTGCGGTTGATAAAATATTACGGACAACGAAAGCGAGAAGCTGATGAGTTTAAAAAAAATTAGAGTGACTTCGGGAGTTGACCAGCTTGACAAACTCCTGGATGAACTCTACATCGGGGATAATGTGGTCTGGCATGACGATGCCGGCAGTTTAGCCGCTGTATTTTGTCTGAATTTTATTCAAGCGTCTCAGGCCCAAAACAAACCGCTTATTTACGCCAGTTTTGACCGTTCTCCGCGCAATCTCATCGAAAAATTGGGACCATTGGCCAATAACCGAAAGCTAATTATCCTGGACTGCTTTACATATGGCAAAGGAGCAGGTTCCGAAGTCTTTCTAAAGTTTTATGATAGAAAGAAACTTGAATGGCCCTGCCAGGTTGTCAAAGTTGATGAACCCCGTCAGATGAATCAGGTAATGGATGCTCTCTATGGCATCCATGGAACCCTTGAAGGTGATGTTCGGTTCGTTTTTGAAAGCCTGACCGGTATGCAGGAACTTTGGGGCGGTGAACAGCATATTCTAAACTTTTATTCCCATTCCTGCCCTCGTTTATATGAACTCAATACCATCGCGTATTGGATTATCGAAAAACGGGCCCATTCCCAACGTCTCAGAGCACAGATCAATCAAATCGCCCAGGTGGCTATTGATCTGTCTGTAAAAAGAGGAAAGACGTACTTGACAATTCTTAAAGCTGAAAAGCGTAACATAGATACGCTGAACCGACCATTCAGTTTTTGGAGCAAAGACCTGAGAATTTTCTTTGATTTGGAAAAGCGTTCTACGGGACAGTTTGATCTGGGAATTCGCTTGAAAAAATTTCGCACCAAGCGAGGCCTGTCCCAGACGGGATTGGCGAACCTCGTTGGGGTGACACCGAGCACCATCTCTCAGGTTGAAAGCGATTTGATATATCCGTCTTTACCGGCACTTCTTAAAATAGCAGAAGTTTTGGATGTTGATATAAACTCCTTTTTTCAAGAATCGGCGGATGTGAAAAACCGGGTGATCTTTCCTTCCGGAGAATCGGTAGATATGAAATTCCCGGATTTGCCGCAAGACAGCATTCAGGGTCATTTGCTGACCCCGGTGGATTTCGAGGCTAAAGTCGAACCCCACCTTATCGAGATTCAGCCCAAGAAGACCCTTCCTTCCCACTTCTTTATCCATAAAGGTGAAGAAATCGGATATTTGCTGTCCGGAAAATTGCAATTGAAGTTGGGCAAGACTGATTATACCGTTAGTGCACGTGATATCATTTATCTGACCACTGAAATGCCTTTCCAATGGAAGAATCCCGGTCCGGGTCCGGCCAGATTGCTGTGGCTCAAAATCAAATGAAATTTAGAGCAAATTTTCACGGCGAGCCATCCCGGCCTTTCCTGATAAACGTCCTAAATAATCTGCTAACATCCCACTTTTTCTGGTCATTTCATAACATTTCGACCAACTAACCGTTTATTTCCGTTGTTCCGTCCCCTCTCACGATTTTAATTTAAAACGTTCAATACAAATTAATTCCAAGAGAAAATCGAGACCCTGAAATTAATAGAATTAAATTAAACCTTGATCCAGCATGGCATTTACTACCTTGGTAAATCCGGCGATATTGGCCCCCGCCATATAGTTGCCGGGCTTGCCATACTCGGCAGCCGCATCAAGACAGGTCTGATGGATGTTTTTCATGATCATTTTGAGACGTTGATCGACTTCTTCCGCAGGCCAACTCAATCGCATACTGTTCTGAGCCATTTCCAACCCTGATACGGCCACCCCCCCGGCGTTGGATGCTTTGCCGGGAGCATAGAAGATTTTGTTGTCCAAAAAAATGTTGATGGCTTCCGGAACACTCGGCATATTGGCACCCTCGCAGACCAGTTTGACTCCGTTTTTCATAAGATTCCTGCCATCTTTTTCGTTGATTTCATTCTCCGTTGCGCTGGGGAAAGCGCAGTCTGCTTTATGGTCCCAAAGCGGGTTATGATCTAAAGACGTGTCTGCTTCTGTGTAAACCGCTTCAGAATACTTATCAATGTACTCATAAATTCTGCCGCGTTTGATGTTTTTTAGGCGTTTTACAAAGTCCAATTTGCCGGAATCGATGCCTTCTACATCATAAATATACCCGGAAGAATCCGAGAGGGTAACCACTTTGCCGCCCAGTTCGATAATTTTTTCTACTGTATATTGGGAGACGTTGCCAGAACCGGATACCAGACAGGTTTTGCCTTCAAGGGTTTCATTTTTAGTTGCCAACATTTCTGCTGCAAAGTAGACACTGCCGTATCCGGTTGCTTCCGGGCGAATTAGGCTTCCACCCCATCCCAAGCTCTTACCGGTCAAAACACCGGTAAATTCGTTACGCAGCTTTTTATACATGCCAAAGAGATAACCGATTTCCCTGGCACCCACACCGATATCGCCGGCCGGAACATCTGTGTTCGGGCCGATATGTCGAAACAGCTCGACCATGAAACTCTGACAAAAGCGCATGACCTCATTATCGGATTTGCCTTTGGGATCGAAATCAGAGCCGCCCTTTCCGCCTCCCATGGCAAGGGTTGTCAGCGCGTTTTTAAAAACCTGTTCAAAGGCCAAAAATTTCAAAATGCTTAGGTTAACGGATGGATGAAAACGCAATCCACCCTTATAGGGCCCGATAGCACTGTTCATTTGAATCCTGAAACCGCGATTGACGTTTACCTGGCCCTGATCATCCATCCAGGGAACCCGGAATATGATGATGCGTTCCGGTTCTACAATTCTTTCCATGACAGCTTCTTTACGGTATTGAGGATTTCTGTCCAAAACAGGAAGGACTGACTCAATTACCTCTTCCACCGCCTGATGAAATTCCTTTTCTCCTGGATCTCTATCCTTTATCAGCTTCAAAATGTTCTTCATAAACAACCTCCCGTAAATTTAGTGGTTCAGTCCAAACCAAACGAATTTAATTGTTATTGTTTCTAAATTTCGTTAACGATATTTAAATACGTTAATATTAAAAAAGATACCGAACGATAACATCACTAACAATCAGAACCCAATTCAATTAATTATTAATCAATATACATTGGGATGTCTTGCCATTAATTTTAAGCGTAAACGGTTTATCCAATCTTACATGCCGCAAATACGTCGTCTCCTGAGAAGCAGGTTTTGAATCTAACCATTCCCAATCAAAATGATCTTCCGAGTTTTCGGTAACCGTTATATAATGAATGCCCAGAGAGGTTATGTTTTGAAAAAAATGCGATCCCTGGGAAGGATCGGCCTTTAATTTCTCGTTTCTAAGTTCAATTATGGCACCGACCCCCGAAATATTGCGCCATTGTACCGGTATCCCAAGCCATCTGTCAGCAGATCCCCACCGACCGGGGCCAATGAGAAGATAAGGACGTTTTTCTTTAACCAGGCCGGCATTTAACTTATCAATTTCTCCTGCCATTTGTATCGTAGCCTCTGGTTTAAAATCATCAGGCTTAACATATACAATATCTGCTATTTTTTCATTTTTTCCATTTCCAAGGGCTTGATTGGAAATGCAAAATGCTTCTTCAATTTCTTGATGGGTTATTTGAACTTCAAACCTTTCTCCACCGGCGACCATGGGCCGCATCTGAAGGAAAAAGAAATCGCTTTTAATATTTTTGTCGGAACTCAGATTTACTGAAAATTCGATCTCTACAGGACATCCCATGCCCTTTCGACCCAATTCGAGCAGGTCTGACAATAAATCAGGTAAAGGCAATATGTTGTACTTGAGTATCGGGGCGAAAGCTAAAATCTTTGGTCCCGGCATATAGCCTGTATCTCGAATGCGATGTTCTTCCGGCAAATAGGTACTTGCGAGCAGCTGTACAGGATACTCCGCCTCGGCATCGGCAATCTCCCTTTTTTCAAGGTTTGAATGTTTCTGGAAGTTGAGTTCGTCGGGATAATTTCGGATCTTTAAGGCATAAAAATAACGTTGGGAATTTGCCAGGATGTCGTCAACCATGGAAAACTGGGGCATAATACTTGGGTATTTTGGAGAAAAACGTACCGTTCGGCCACCTTCCACAACGGTTCTTCCCAATCCCAAAGCAATATGCGCGATTCCTTCTTCGGATTTCATTTTAGAAATCGGATAAAAGTTGTGGGACTGGGCCACTCCGGAAATGGCTGGGTAGAAATAATCTCCATATTCTTGTCCGGTAAGTTGCTGGATGATAACACCCATGACCTCTTCTTGAGGCTGGTTTGATGTCGCTCGGGAGAATGCCTTGGCACTCTCATAATAGGTAGACGCATACACCAGTTTTATGGCGGCAATAAGATGTTCAAGTCGCTTCGAGAGTGTGGGATGGTTATTGGGAATCATATACGTTTCGTAAATTCCGGCATACGGTTGAAACTGTGCATCTTCAAGCAAACTGGAAGAACGTACCGACAGGGGGTATTTCACTTGGGCGAGATAAGCTTTCAAATCTTTTACCAACCACTCGGGCATTTCTGCCTTTAAAAATTCGTTCGTAATTTCTTCATTCTTAAAGGTCTGAGTGGCTAAGTATTTTAGGCCGTTCAGCGTAATAAAAGAATCAAATCCATCCGTGCTCACAACCAGGGTTTTTGGAATTTCGATGTTTATTTCGGGATAATTTTCGTAAATTATCGGATTCTGTTGGAGCAGGGCGGACATAAAAGCCAAGCTCCGAGCCTTACCCCCCAACGATCCTTGGCCGATTTTAACAAAGTCCATAATATCTGCATCGAAATTATGGCTCTTGAACTGAGCGACCACACCTTTTTGACGCCATTTCCGTAACGCATGGACATTGGCGATAATATAACTCCGCATGTCGTGGACGTTTGAAAAATCAGAGGCTTTGACCTCACGGAACTTGGAAGCAAGGGGGATTTCCGAACGAGACATAATCCAATTGGAAAAGTGATTGCGCTTGGCATGATAACAAATCGATTCATCCGGTACCTGACCAACCTTTTCCTCAAGCGCACGAAGGTCATTCGCTCGATCAATTTCCGTGCCGTCCGGCATCCTGAAAACAAAATCACCGAATCCTAAATAGTTCATAAAAAAATCGTGTAGTTCTTCCAGAAGATTTGGAGAATTCTTGTCCAGAAAAACGGCAGGAATTAAATCTGCTTTTGCTTTATTAGATGATTTCGAACTCATCAAGAGGAGGGGTAGATCAGGGATTTCTTTTCTCATTTGCAAAAGCAACCTATACCCTGCATCATCGATCAGCTTTCCATTTTTTGGGATGCGGGTATCCGATATAATGCCGAACAGAAATGACCGGTACTTTTGGCACAACTCCATGGCCTCTTCATAGTTTTCCGCCAACAGAATTTTGGGTCTGGCCCGCATTGTGAGCAGCCGGTGTTCTTCATTGACACCCACTTCAAGGACAGCCTGGGTTTGTTTTACGACTTCTTTGTAAATCAGGGGCAGAAAAGAGGAGTAATAAACCGGTGAATCCTCAACCAGGATCAGTACTCGGACCATTGCTTTCTGAGTGTCGGATTCAACATTCAGGCGGTCTTCCGCATTTTTAACAAGGGCCAACAAAAGATCGGAATTTCCGGACCAGATAAAACTTTTGTCAATCCCTTTAAGATTTTTATTTTTCGGGAAGGGATAAATTTCCTTGGGGTTGTGAGCCAGTAAAATCACAGGAAGATTCGGGTTGACTTTCTTAATTTCCCGACCCAGTGAAAAAGCGTCCATGTCATCTATATTCGGCATGGTTAGAACCATATCGAATTTTTTTTTATTTAAGAGAGACAGCGCTTCTTTGGCTGAAGACGTCCGTGTGACCCTGGGGGGTAGACTAAGGTTTAATCCGCTGTACTCATTTATAATTCTTGATGCAGGGCTGCCGTCTTCTTCCATTATGAACGCATCATAGGGACTGGAAACAAATAAGATCTCACGCACCTTGTTTGACATCAGCTCGTGAAAAACTTTTAAATGTGAATAAAATTCACTGGGTATTTGATTGTATTCTTGAAGCATCCTTTTTTCCGATTTGATGTTGATCAGGATAGTAGCGAGAAAAATATTTCCAGGGGTAGATAGGAGCCACCAGAGACAACTTTAAAACGTCTCTGGTGGCAGACTATCGCAATTTAAATATTTTTTCAAGCATCGATTATCTTGAGGGCTTCCTCCCTGTAAGCGTCCATTACGTATTGGGTGCCTGTGATTTTGGCACATTCTTCGGTCAGTGAAAATATGTCACCTCGACTGATGTATTTGACGGCCCAGTTTCTGGACCCGGCCATTATTTGTTGAAGTCCAACCTTGATTTTATCAACGGCGCTAAAAATTCCGACTGCACCCAAAGGAAGACGTTCGGTTTCCGAACCGTATTTTTCTTTTAAGACTTCATAATTCATGAATATTTCTTCTTTGGTGGATCCAAATCTCGATACCGTCGAAGGAAGTCCACCGTCTTCTCCTCGCAGCCATTTTTCGGCGTTTTTACCCACCATGCCCGGTATCATTAACGCACGGCCCATGCATACGGCCTTGCAGTAAGGTGCACCCAAGGCCAAAGCCTTAAACACATGATCCTCTGAAGAAAAACCACCGGCAAATGCTATGTCCGGGGGCCGTTTTCCTCTTTGGGCCAAGCGTTCACACAACTCATAGGCCATGGAGTGAAGATATATCGATGGAATTCCCCATTCGGCCATCATTCTCCAGGGGCTCATTCCGGTCCCTCCGGGAGCACCGTCAATGGTCAAAAGGTCAATATCGGCGTCGCTGGACCAGCGTATGGCCATTGCGAGCTCTCTCATCGGATATGCGCCTGTTTTCAGGGTGATACGTTTGGCACCGAGCTTTCGTATCCTTTCAACCTCATTCATGAAGCCTTCCTGATCGATGAATCCGAGACGCGAGTGTCTCTCAAATTGCTTCAGAGGACCGGCTTTAAAAGCGGCTTGAAAAGCGGGTTTTTCCGGGTCCGGTGTGACAATATAGCCACGTTTTTTCAATTCCAGCGCTCGGCTTAAAGAGTTGACCTTAATTTCACCACCGATACACTTGGCGCCTTGCCCCCATTTCAGTTCGATGGTATCCACCCCGAGCTTATCAATCACGTATTCCGCAACACCGTTACGGGTGTCCTCAACATTCATCTGAACAAGGATATCCCCGTAGCCTTCATGATAACGACGATATTCTTTTACACGGCGGTCCATTTCCGGAGATTTTGTAACCTTGCCGTTACCGTTGAGTTCCAACTCAGGGTCAATTCCGCATACATTCTCTCCACACACCAGGGTGATACCGCTAATTGCAGCCCCTATGGCAAAATGTCCCCAGTTTCTGCGGGCAATATCCGTACTGCCGAGGGCGCCGGTAAAAATAGGCACTTTCATCTTCACTTTGTCTTTGACACCAAAAGATGTTTCGGTATCTACTGCCGGGAATGTCGCTTTATCAGGATCGGGGTCCACGCCTTTCGCCCCCAATGCGTATCCCATAATATTAAGGTGAGAGTAATCAACCGGATAGTCTTTATCAGCACCGGCAGTGACTCTTCCGAAAGGCTCCGGATAAAGGAGCTCACGCCCACGAAAGGTAGCCCTGAACAGATCGCAATTGCCCTTGCAGCCATCAATGCATCGGCTGCAGATACCGGATTGGGGAGCAACGTTTCTGGATCGGTTTTTTGTTTGTAAAGCTTCATTGGCATTCGGTTGATGTAAATTCATAACTATTCTCCTTATAGAGTTTTAATTGAAAGACAAAGGCGTCTTCCCCGCCGGGAAAGACGCCTTTGTCTTTCATATTCTATTCAAATAATTTAGCACACCATTGTGCAAACTTTAAACGATACTAAAATTATAGTTAGCGTTTTTAGCAATACTTATTAATTTGTCAAGTATTTTTTATTTGAAATAAAAAATAACCCTTATATGTAATTCTGACTAAATTGATGCTCGCTCAATTGAGGTTGAAAAAAAATTTATGCTTTAAAATAATATTATATCAATAAAACAATAAGTTATACCATTGACCAGACTATTTTATAAAAGGATAGAGTCGGGTGGATTGAATCATAGGCTGGAGGAAGGGATCGGATGCCGGTTAAATACAGATTTAACCGGCTCCGAAATCGGATTTGTTTCGAATTTCGAGCTTCGAGCTTCGTATTTCCGATTAATCCGGCTCAGGTGATGGGCAAATATTTTTCGATTTCGTACTTGCTGACGTGGGTTCGGTACATATCCCATTCGATCTTTTTGTTTTCTATAAACTTATTAAAAATATGCTCACCCAGGGCCTCTTTCACCAGTTCTGATTTTTCAACCTCAATAATGGCCTCATAAAGGTTGTCCGGAAGGGTGGTAATTCCTCTTGCGTTTTTCTCTTTTTTGGACATTTTATAGATATCCTCTTCGACGGGATCCGGAAGTTCATATTCATCCTCAATTCCTTTGAGACCGGCTGCCAGCATCACGGCAAAAGCCAGATACGGATTACAGGCCGGATCAGGAGCACGGAACTCTATGCGGGTGGCGACCTCCTTACCGGGTTTGTACATGGGAACCCGAATCATGGCCGAACGGTTGCGCCGGGCCCAGGAAATATAAACAGGTGCCTCGTAACCGGGAACCAGACGTTTGTAAGAGTTGACCCACTGATTGGTCACGGCGATAATTTCACGGGCGTGCTTCATGATTCCTGCAATGTACCACTTGGCTATTTTGGATAAATGGTATGGATCATTTCTGTCAAAAAAGAGATTTTTATCTCCCTGGAACAAGGATTGATGAACGTGCATACCGCTTCCGTTTTCTCCAAATATCGGTTTGGGCATGAATGTGGCATAATAGCCGTGTTTGCGGGCGATTTCCTTGACCACTAATCTGTAGGTCATGGTCTTGTCGGACATGCTGAGCGCTTCGTCATACCTTAGATCGATTTCATGCTGGCTCGGCGCCACCTCGTGATGACTGTATTCCACCTCTATGCCCATGTTTTGCAGAAAAAAAATCGTGTCGCGCCGCAAGTTCGATGCCAAATCAAGGGGAAGACTGTCGAAATATCCACCGGTATCAATCCCGACAGGTTCTTTATTGCTTTTGAAATAGAAATATTCGAGTTCCGGACCGATGTAAAAGGTGTATCCTTTATCGCCTATTGTCTTTAATAGCCGTTTGAGCACATATCTTGGATCGCCTTCATACGGGGTATGATCCGGGTTGACGACATCGCAAAACATCCGTGCCACAGGTCTTTCCTCCGGACGCCACGGCAGCATCCTGAACGTGGAAGGGTCCGGCAGGGCAACCATATCGCTTTCTTCGATACGCGCAAAACCTTCAATGGAAGATCCGTCAAATCCCATCCCTTCAGTCATGCCGGTTTCCAGCTCGGACGGCGTGATTGCAAAGCTCTTCAGCACACCAAGGACATCGGTGAACCAAAACTGAATAAAGCTGACATCTTTTTCTCTAACGATCTTCAAAACATCTTCTTTGGTCTTACAGATTTCATCGGTCATTGGGGTACCTCCTTGCTCGCAGTTTTCCAGCATTTCAATTGGGCCTGCCCGCCATCGCTCTCGCTCAGGCGAGGCTGACGGGGCGAAGCCTCGGTTCCGTTGTTAATCCTCAGAAACTGAAACCCATTGTCTCATCTTTTTTAATTTACTTCTATGTCGTTTTGCTGCCAGTATGCGTTTTTTTGAAGCTCTGGTCGGTTTTGGCTTAATGTGCGCTTTAGGCTGTTCAGATGCTTTTCGGATTAATTTTATCAGACGATCCATTGCATCCTGTCGGTTGCGTTCCTGTTTTCGAAACCGCCTGGCCTGGATAATGAGAATTCCGTTTTTCGTCATTTTATCCGCTGCAAGACGAATCAAACGGGTGCGAACCTCGTCAGAAAGCGACGGAGAGTTTTTTACATCAAAGCGAAGCTGAACAGCCGTAGCCACTTTATTGACATTCTGTCCTCCAGGTCCTGACGACCTGATAAAGTTCAGTTTGATCTCATTTTCATTAATTGCAATTGTGGGGGTGATGCGTACCATACCGGCAGCTTATATCAAATCCATTTTTTCCTCAAGAACAAGAATATAGAGAGTTAAAAACATTGAAAGGGCTTGAGCAGGTCAGCGGACAGGGCATTTTTATTTTTACATTGAAAACCTGGTCCTCTGGGCTTGGGTTTTTACTACAAACTAAAAATTTAAAAAAGGCACCTCACAAACCAGAGAAGCAGAATTGAAACAGGTCCGATTCGTGTGGTTTCCATTACTGATCTGCAATTTGTTGCTTTCACAGATATCATCACACAGAAGCAGAATATTTAAATAGTACAAACCCGGTGATCGATAGCGAGATTGTCGAAAAAGTCCAAATTTGACCATTTTACCAATTTCGCATGTAATGAAATCAATTAGTTACGAACTTTAAATGCACAGATTTAGGGTTTTTCGACAGTCTCAGCAGATAGTTGCACTTTTTAGAAGGCGAATTTTAGGCCGCCACAAACGTAGTTTGTAGAACCCTCACCTATTAAACTATTAGCTCCAGATCGATGGTGAATGCGAAACATTAAATTCCATCTTGGATATTGTGGTAAGCCAAATGTTAGTTCTAACGCAAGGTAGCCTAACAAT
Source organism: uncultured delta proteobacterium (assembly GCA_963706295.1). Lineage (GTDB taxonomy): Bacteria > Desulfobacterota > Desulfobacteria > Desulfobacterales > UBA11574 > UBA11574. The sequence goes on from CAVPLW010000010.1 coordinate 269,037, forward strand.
CGTTGTGCATTTTCGTCTTCTTCCAATTCAATTTTAGATACGTCACTATTATATGATAATCCGCTCCCTATTGCAAAGCTAGAGTCGATATATCTGTCCCACGGGAATGGGTGCCAGCGCCCAACTATAAGACCCACAAATTCCCAATGTTCAACGTCTGTTCCGAAATGTTTCCCTACCTGACCTTCTATTTCAACACTCACCCATTGCTTGTATTGATACACCTGTTTGGCCAGAGCCACAACAGAAACATAGTTTTCACTCGAATAGGTTGCATTCAGCTCATAGATATCAGCCAGTGTATCATTGGCAAGGGGGCCCACGTAGGCAGATAAAGTCCATAAATAATTCGATGTATATTTTTCGCTTTGAGAACCATTTGCACTTACATTTGGTGAAATTAATAAATGGAATATTAACAGTATAACAAGCCACCAAAATCTCTGAAAAATCAATTCAGCACCTCAATTTCGACTCAGATATCGATATTTTATGCAACACTCAGCCATATTTCGCCTAAACTACCGTTTTCAAGTTGTGCTTCCTTGCCATGACATGAAACCCGTTAAATTGATAGACCTTATTAATATCAGTCCCCCACTTTATTCCCCTGTAACTGTCAGGCTCATTTTGGAAGCAAAATGACCTACATGGGAATATTAAAATTGATATACATAATGCTATTTTAAAGAAATAGCTTTTTAAATATTTCATTTATGCTTCCCTTCTTTCTTGTGCTTTTTGAGAAGGTCCTGGATGGCTTCAAGGAAAAGGTCGGTAAGGGTTCTATCCTTTTCGACAGCAAGGAATTTGAGTTTTTTAATAAGAGCTGGTTCAACTCGGAATGTGACGTGTTTCTTTTCCATACAGCTTAAATAAAATACATCAAAACTGTTTGCAATAAAAAAACTTGACGGTGCTATATTATGCAATTTAGTATATACATCAAATAGTACGGCAACCCAAAACCACAGTAAAATGAAAACTCAATCAAACATAGCGCTTGAAGGAACCTGCAACGGTGACGTTGTGGGCGGTTTATTACTGTGGACCGGGGAAAACCTTCAGGCGCTTTTGTTTGGAAAACGGAAATTTTTCAAAGCATACCCACCATATCGAGGAATGAGCTTTCGGACTTACCTTTGAAAAATATATAGCCCCAGGGGCTACATTTACCCAGGGGCTATAGGAGGTTAGGCTTCGATGAAGTTATTTATAGCCTAACACATAAATGTGAGCTATCAGCTTGGTCATAGCAGCATCAAAATTACATATGACACCTATGGACATTGGTTGCCTGGAAAGTTTAAATCAGAAATTGATGAGCTTGATAATCTGCACCCATCTGCACCCTATACGCACCCAAAAACAGACGATTCCAATAACTTGCGGTCAATTCAATAACTTAATTGGAAAACCGTCAAACCATCTGTTTGCACCATCCACTCTTTTAAACACCTAAATCTTTACCATCTTTTAGCTGCTTTGTTTCTTAATTGTCTGGTTTTTTGAGAAATTCGAGCTAAAGATTTCGGATAGAAGTGACGATAATCGGTGATATATAGATCTTCTTATCTGATTAGGATAAACCTTTGGAATAAGGTAATGTCATGAGTGATTTTAAACCTTCATACGAAGAATTGGAACAGCGAATTAAAGAGTTGGAAGAGAAGGTCGCCGAATCCGCTAAATCGTCTGATATACAGAATGAGAGTGAACATCGGTTTCGTCTGATTTCTGAGACATTGCCGGTTGGTATATTTGAAACAGATGCAAAGAGCGAATGCCTGTATACCAACACAAGTTGGCAGGAAATTTTCGGAGTATCTCTCATTGAAAGCCTTATGGGTGACTGGAGAACGTTTTTGCATCCTGACGATAAAGAATCCGTATCTGAACAATGGGAACAGACATTAACAAACCTGAAGGCGTTTTCAAAAGATTGTAGGATCATTACCCCAAAAGGCGACGAGCGTTGGATTCAGCTCCGTTCTTCCCCTGTTTTTTCCGACACCGGAACGCGATATACTGGAACTGCTGTGGATATTACCGATCGTAAGCATACCGAGGTTGAACTTAAAAAGGCCAAGGATGCTGCCGAGGCGGCCAGTATCGCAAAAAGCGAGTTTTTGGCCAATATGAGTCATGAAATTCGCACGCCCATGAACGGAGTTATCGGTATGACAAATCTGCTGATGGATACTGATCTTGACGTTGAGCAGTGCCAGTTTACCGAGACCATTCGAAAGAGCGCCGATTCTCTGATGACGGTCATCAACGATATTCTCGATTTCTCCAAGATCGAAGCTGGCAAGCTAGAGCTGGAGAAAATCGATTTTGATTTGAGAGTTACTCTTGAGGAAGTGAGCGAACTCACGAGCCTTAAAGCTTATGAAAAAGGCCTGGAATTCGCTTCCATCGTCCATCATGAGGTACCTTCTCTGCTACGTGGAGATCCTGGACGGCTAAGGCAGATCTTGATCAATCTGGTGGGCAATGCCATTAAGTTTACAGATTCGGGTGAGGTGACGCTAAAGGCCATACTTGAAGAAGAGGACGCCCGCCGGGCCGTGATCCGTTTCAGCGTAAGCGACACCGGTATCGGCATATCGGAAGAAGGCATGGACCGTTTGTTCAAGTCATTTTCACAAGTGGACGGTTCCACATCTCGCAATTACGGCGGCACCGGTCTGGGACTGGCCATATCCAAGCAGCTTACGGAATTGATGGAAGGACGTATCGGTGTTGACAGTAAAGAGGGCAAGGGCAGCACGTTCTGGTTTGCGGTGGCAATAGAAAAACAGCCCGATGATTGTGAAACTTTGATGATTCCCGAGGATATTCGCAAGAAACGAATCCTGTTTGTAGATGACAATGCTATCAACCGGCAGGTTTACAGGGAGCAACTCAAGTCTTGGGGATGTCGTTATGGTGAAGCTTCCAGCGGAACCCAGGCAATAGATGAACTGCGGCGTGCCCAGGAAACGGGGGATCCTTTTGAAATAGCAATTCTTGACATGAAGATGCCGGACATGGACGGGGAAAAATTGGGCCGCAGTATCAAACAAGACCCGGAACTGGCAGACACCATTCTCATCATGGTAAGCTCCATTGGGGCGCGGGGGGATGTGGCACGATTAAAGAAGATTGGTTTTGGTGCTTATTTGACCAAGCCGATCAAACAATCCCAGTTGTACGACTGCCTCGCTACAACAGCGAAAATATGGAAAGAGAAAAAACAGCCGCAAGATGCCACCATTGTTACACGTCACTCCCTGGCTGATAATAAAAAACAAGGGATTCGAATTTTGTTGGCTGAAGACGATGCCACCAACCAGAAAGTGGCGTTATATATCCTTAAAAAATTCGGTTATCGAGCCGATGCAGCAGGAAACGGTCAGGAAGTATTACAGGCGCTGGAGAAGGTTCCTTACGATATTGTGTTGATGGATATACAGATGCCGGTGATGGACGGGTATGCGGCCACGCGTCGAATACGCGAATTGGAACTCAAGGCTCAACGGGCAAAACTCAATAAAAATGACTCCGAAGACCTTTCGGATTCTGAGATTCAGCTTTCAGCACGATCGGGGAGAATACCTATTGTCGCCATGACGGCCCATGCCATGAAAGGGGACCGTGAGAAATGCATCGCTGCGGGTATGGATGACTACACACCAAAGCCCATTAATCCAGAGGAACTATTGGAAAAGATCGAAAAGTGGACCCGTGTTGAACAAAACGCTTCCAGCCCGGAGGCTGAGGTTCAAAAAAAGCGCGTGCAACCTGAAACTTCGGAAGAAACACAACCCTTAGACCTTGAAAAGGCTCTGGAGCGGGCTATGGGGGACAAAGATTTTCTTAAAATGCTCCTTGGAGGGTTTATTCAGGAGCTTCCGGATCAGATTGAATCATTAAAGATTGCTGTTGCCGGTACAGATACGGTGACGCTGACCGAACAGGCCCACAAGCTAAAAGGCGCAGCTGCCAATCTAAGTGCATATGGAGTTTCTTCTGCTGCAAAGTCGCTGGAAGAGATTGGACGAAGCCAAAAAATGGACGAAGCAAATCAAATACTGGAAGTTTTGCTTAATGAAAGTAAACGGCTAACCGAATATATAGAACGAGCAGAATGGTGATCGGTCAAGTGCCTAAAGTTTGAAGTGATTTAAAGTGCCTAAAGTTGAGGTGGCAATGACGCGCTGTCATTAAAAATATAATTGGCAAAAAATTTCTTAATTTTAGCTCACTTTAGTTCACTTTAGCTCACTTCACTTGGAACTTTATAAAATGAATGCCATCGTTGTTAGCGATTTACATATAGGATCCCGATTTTTTTTACATCATGACTTCGAGAACTTTCTTAGAAATATTCCTGAAGATTGTGAACTGATCCTAAATGGCGATATCATAGACAATCCCAACAAAAAATTACAGCCGCCTCATAAACGGATTCTGAATCTTATTGATCAAATCTCACACCGCCAGAAGGTCATTTGGGTGGGGGGAAATCATGACGATGGCTATGCTCAAAATGGGTTTAAGCACATACATTTTAAGACATATTACACCATCGAAAACAGATTATTGATTGCCCATGGATACGACTTTGATGAAATCATGCCCAGAAGTCAGGTTTTTATCAAATCTTTTAAATTGATTCACGATATAATGATTAAGTTCGGATCAAGGCCTGTTCATGTGGCCAATTATGCCAAGAAATTTGAGTTATTATATAAGGTCTTAAGAGATAATGTGATGAAGAATGCAGTAAATTGTGCCCTGGAAAATGGATATGAGGCGGTCATTTGCGGCCATACGCATTATCCGGAAGACAGGGTTTACAATGGCATCAGATACATGAACACCGGAGCCTGGACCGAATCTCCGGCATTTTACCTTCAGATGATCGGCAATGAAATGACACTAAACCCCATCGTTTCATAAAAATAGGCAAAAAAATATTATACATATAAAACTCCTTTCCTCATCCAACTCCAATTCTTAAATTTGACAATACGTTCGTACATTTGATAATGTGATGATTAAGGTCATCCTCATCGCCCTTGCGCCGTTTATTTCTACTATTCAACAGGGTCAATCAGCAGATCGAGCCTGGTGGCCGATATTGGCTTTTCTTGGATCTTTATTTGTTCTTCCGATTGTCTTGATCTTGGGTGGATTGATTCGCAACTTTATCCTATTTCGAAAATAAATCGGTTGATCAAAGGCCTTCAGAAATTCGAATATTATCATTAAGTTGTAGGCAAAAAGACAATCACACCCTTACTTAGCGAAAGCCGAGGATCATCCAATATGTTGTGATTCGTCCGAATACATTGACAATTTTTCCATCGGTTTTAATTTATGAGAAATATGCACAGGTTTTTTCACGGCTCTAACCACCTTTGTATAACTTTTTTCTAAACTTAGCCGATAGGCCGGCTGTTTCTGGTCTTGGTTAAACATAAAGGAGATTCGTATCATGGAAAATTTAACTCATAGTCATACCTCATTGGAAGGAGTGGAAATTTTAGGAGAGGTTACCACTGAGTTTGCCGAGATACTAACACCCGAGTCCTTACAATTTGTGGTAAAATTACATCGGGAGTTTGAAGATCGTCGGCAAACCCTTTTGCAAAACAGAGTAGAAAGGCAGATAGAAATCGATGCCGGAAAAATGCCCGACTTTCTGACCGACACCAAGCATATCAAAGACGGAGACTGGCAGGTGGCGACGATTCCGGATGATTTGCAGGATCGGCGGGTGGAAATCACCGGCCCGACAGACCGAAAAATGCTTATCAATGCTTTGAATTCCGGTGCCAATGTCTTCATGGCGGATTTTGAAGATGCCAACTCGCCCACCTGGTTCAACATGGTGCAGGGCCAAATAAACCTCCGTGATGCGGTTGCCGGAAGCATTACGGTCTCAACTCCAAAAAAAGAATATCGATTAAATGACGAAATCGCTACTCTCCTGGTACGCCCCAGGGGCTGGCATCTCGATGAAAAACATGTTTTAATAGATGGCAAGCCCTTATCGGGTGCGCTGTTTGATTTCGGCCTGTTCTTTTTCCACAATGCCAAAAGACAAATCGACAACGGAACCGGACCCTACTTCTATGTGGCAAAACTTGAAAACCATTTGGAGGCACGACTCTGGAATGATGTTTTCTGTATGGCCCAGGTTGAACTGGGGATTCCTCAGGGAACCATTCGTGCTACGGTTCTTTTGGAAACCATTTTAGCCGCCTTTGAGATGGAAGAGATCCTTTATGAAATGAGAGAGCACTCCGCAGGACTAAATCTTGGCCGGTGGGATTACATATTCAGTTTTATTAAGAAATTCCGAAAATACCCGGAGTTTGTTTTTCCTGACAGAGGTTTGGTCACCATGGCCACGCACTTTTTGCACTCCGCCTCTTTGTTGTTGATTCAAACTTGTCACAAACGCGGCGCCCACGCCATGGGAGGTATGATGGCCCAAATACCGGTCAAAGCCGACCCTGCTGCCAATGAGGCAGTCTTGGCAAAGGTCTTGGAAGATAAGGAACGCGAAGCTTCCGATGGTCACGACGGTACCTGGGTCGCACACCCGGGACTCGTGCAAATTGCAAAAAAAACATTTGATAAGATTATGCCCGAACCCAACCAAATTCATAAGAAACAAAAAAATGTTTATATTACGGCTTCCGATTTATTGACGGTTCCCCAGGGGGAAATCACCGAAGAGGGATTGAGACACAACATTGACGTAGGGATTCAGTATTTGGAAGCGTGGCTCCGAGGCATTGGCTGCGTCCCCATCTACAATTTGATGGAAGATGCCGCCACCTCAGAAATCAGCAGAACCCAAGTCTGGCAGTGGATTCACCATCCCAACGGCGTGCTTTCTGACGGACGGGAGATAAACATCGAGCTCTATCGCAAGTTAGTACCGGAGGCGCTTAGAAAAATAAAAGGAATAATCGGCGAAGAACGTTTTTCTTCCGGCAAATTTGAACTGGCCAGTGAACTTTTTGATAAACTGATAACCAATGAAAAATTAGAGGAGTTTTTGACTTTGGTTGCATATGAACATTTAAACTAAAACCAATGGAGGATATTTCATGGATAGACAACAGCAAGCCGAGGCACTCGCAAAATCATGGGAAAGTGAACCGCGATGGCAGGGGATTGAACGGCCCTACACGGCCGAGCAGGTGGTGAGACTTCGCAGTTCATTTCATATAGAATATACCATCGCCCAACTGGGGTCTGAGCGACTTTGGAATATGATGAACTCAGAACCCTATGTTCAGGCTTTGGGTGCGTTGACGGGCAATCAGGCCGTTCAACAGGTGTTGGCAGGGTTAAAGGCAATTTATCTCAGCGGCTGGCAGGTCGCGGCTGATGCAAATACGGCTGGACAGACCTATCCGGATCAGAGTCTTTACCCGGCCGATAGTGTCCCGGCTGTGGTCAGAAAGATAAATAATGCACTCCTTCGTGCCGACCAGCTTCAACACCTGCACGACAGGGGGAACATTTATTGGCTTGCTCCCATTGTAGCAGATATCGAGGCGGGTTTCGGTGGGCTCCTCAATACCTTTGAACTGACAAAAGCATGCATCGACGCCGGTGCGGCGGCCGTTCATTTAGAAGATCAGATATCCTCCTTGAAAAAGTGTGGTCACATGGGCGGGAAGGTTCTGTCGCCGGTCTCGGAATATCTGCGAAAGTTCACGGCTGCCCGGCTCGCCAGTGACGTCCTGGGTGTGCCTACTATCATGGTTGCGAGAACAGATGCCAAAGGCGCCCGTTTGACCCGAAGCGACATAGACCCCATCGACCAGCCGTTTTTGACTGGAAAGAGAACCGTGGAGGGTTATTTCGAGGTAAAAGGCGGTTTGGAACTTGCCATTGCCAGAGCCCTGTCCTATGCGCCTTATGCGGATGTGATCTGGTGCGAAACCTCGACGCCGGATCTGGGAGAAGCCCGGGAATTTGCCCAGGCAATTCTGGAGAAATTCCCGAATAAATTGCTGGCCTACAATTGTTCACCCTCGTTTAACTGGAAGCTGCATATGGATGGTGCCACGCTCCGGAGATTTCAGGAGGAACTGGGAACCATGGGGTATAAATTTCAATTTGTCACCCTGGCCGGTTTTCACGCCTTAAATGCCTCTATGTTCGAATTGGCCCATGCTTATAAAGCAAAAGGTATGGCAGCATATTCACAGTTTCAGGAGCATGAATTCCAGATGGAGCGTGAATTGGGCTACAGTGCGGTTAAGCATCAATCTTTTGTAGGGGCGGGGTACTACGATGAAATTCAAATGGTTATCAGCGGCGGCGAGACTGCAACTGCTGCCCTGATAGGTTCCACCGAAGAAGAACAGTTTGAAGGATAAATCAACCGATTTTGCTATGGGCTAGCCGGTTGCTTTGTCCATAGGGGAAGATGTCTATGGTTTCTCCACCACTGATGCGAGACTGGACCTGATGCCAAAAATGTACATCGAATAGGTCCTTATGGTGCTCAAGAAAAACCTCTCTCAACACCCCCTGCAACCCTATAAAATTTCGAAACTCTTCGGGGAAAACGTCATTTTCGCCAACGCCAAACCAAGGCTCGGCAGAGAGTTCCTCATCATAACTTCTGGGTTGGGGCATTACTCTGAAATTGCAGATAGACAACAAGCAAAGTTCGTCATAGTCGTAAAAGACAATACGGCCGTGGCGGGTTACTCCGAAATTCTTGAGCAAAAGATCTCCAGGAAAGATATTTGAAGCTGCCAGGTCTTTTATGGCATTGCCGTAATCCACAACGGCCGTTAGTGCTTCTGTCTCATCGACTTCTCGGAGATAGATGTTCAAAGGGATAACTCGGCGTTCGACATAAGCATGCTTGACAATAACGTTATCATCATTGATGATCACATTTTGAGCGGCATTTCGCTTTAGGATGTCTAACAACTCGTCTGAAAAACGATTGCGATTAAATTTCAGGTGTTCGAATTCCTGGGCATCCACAAGCCGACCCGCGCGATCGTGTTTGAACACAAGGTCGTACTTGGTCATAACCGCATCGCGGGTGGTATTTTTAGGATAGGCAAAGCGATCTTTTATCACCTTGAACACCAAACCGTAGTCAGGCATGGTGAATACCTCCATAACCATGCCTCTTTCTCCCTCGGCAAGTTCGAACTTTTTGTTGGAACGGCTCAAATGATGCAGTAAATCGCAGTACAACTCAGACTTGCCGTGCTTGTTATAACCGATAGAAATGTAGAGTTCGGCAATTCTCTTTCGAGGCATGATGCTTTTCAAGAAGTTCACCAGTTCATTTGGTCTTTTGACGTCGACATGGAAATAGGAACGCGTAAAACTAAATAAAACACTCACTTCATTTTCACTCAAGATCACAGCATCCACTACGATTCCCCCCGGAGTATTGAGCAACGCCAGTACCAGAGGGAAGAAATTTGAACCATTAAAAATCCGACCGACCAGATAAGCGCCTTTTCCTCGATAGTGGACGGAGGTCAACATTTCCGCCCGATCGATGAATGGCGAATACCCACTGCTTTGGAGGTGTTCATCAATTTTTTGTGACGCCAATTCCGCATCGCGCTGTATATCCTCGTATGCCGTTTGATGCTCGTAGTCGCCCAGGATAATTTCTATCAAGCTTTGGGTTGACAGAGTTCCGGCATAGGTTCGATACGGGAGGGTAGGAATCTGGAAAGACTGGGTCCGAGTACAAGTATCGACAAATTCAATTTGGGGATCTACACCAACCGTGGCAAATATTCGCCGGGTAACTGAATTGAAGAAGGTTTCTGCCAGTTCCCAAATGTCTAATTTACTGGTCAAACCAGGGTAGGTGGTCTTGATGCTCATCCATATCTCTTTATCGTTGATTCGATTGTTCAACAACCGTCTAATTTCAACAACAATCTGATCCACCACTTTCTTGTATAGATCCAGCCTTTCGTTTGCATCGGCTTTCATCCCATGCCAGTCCTGGTTCTCGAAGCGTGTTTTGGCCCGTCGAGTAATCACCTTGAATTTGGCTTGGTATTCATTAAAAGCCTTGATAATGGCCTTGGCACAGATATTGGTCAGTCGCTTATGGATGGCTCTTTCGGTCATGAAGAAAATGTGAAAACACTGAAAAAATATTTTAATGACTCTGACGATTCAGACAGTTGATTAAAAATTTCTGCCATACGGCAAAATATTCATGGCCCCCAACCAGATAGGTATCGTTGTGATCGGCTCCTGGGATTTCATAGAATTCTTTTGGAGAGCGGGCTTTTTCGAAAAGACGACGGGCCATGGAGGCAGGGATGGTCTGGTCAAACTGTCCGTGGACGAACAGGATGGGTGATTGTATATCATCGATCAAAGACAGGCTGTCATATTTAACGTTTGACGTTGGGGGAGGGGTAAAGAAAGGAAAATATCGCTGCATCATGTCATCAGTGGACGTAAATGCCGCTTCCAAAATGACTCCCAGGCATTGTTCTTTACTGGCAATATCAACGGCCAGCGCAGTTCCCAAAGACCGTCCGAACAATAACACGGAAGATGTTTTGAACCCCTTTTCATCAATGAGATACCGGAAAGCACCATGGGCGTCCGAGAAAGTACCGGCTTTTGAGATTTCGCCTTCGCTCAGGCCGTATTCACGGTAATCAAATATGAAGATGGGAATTTGAAGGGCGTCGTGCAATTTTTTTAGATTGTGAAGGCGATGGCTGATATTGCCGGCATTGCCGTGGAACCATAGTAATACCGCCCGTTCATCCGGTCCGTGGACAAACCAGCCGTGCAGCCGAGTACCGTCTTTGGCCGGGAAAAACACATCTTCATAGTCATCCAGGCGGTAATCTTTTGGGGTGGCTTCGAGATACCTTTCCGGAAAGAACACAATACCTTTTTCAGACATAATGGTGGTCCTTGTAAGTTAAGTTTCGGCAGAACTATTTGAAATGTTCCAAAAAATAGTCTTATCTGTCTGAACTGTCAAGAAATTTAACGATTAAAACGTCCCAGTAAACAAGCATCTTTACAAACAACGCGTGTTGTGCAATAAAATCATAACAAGTTTTCCTTCAAATAACAAATGACATTCATTGAATACTTCTTCTCAATAGGGGTATATCTTTCATTCCATGTCAAGACAATTGGATGTTTGCCTTTATGCTTCAAGAACTTTCCATTAGCAACTTTGCCATCATCGACGACCTTCGTATATTCTTTTCAGGCGGTTTGACCATTTTGAGCGGAGAAACCGGCGCCGGCAAATCCATCATCATCAATGCCGTCAATCTTCTGTTGGGCAGCCGGGCAACGCCAAAGCTCATCCGTGCCGGACAAGAGACCGCTGAGTTAGAAGCATTGTTTCACATCAAAGACCAGCCTGGAATCGTCCAGATCATGAAAGAAAATGGGTATGATCCGGCAGAAGGGTTGTTGATCAGAAGGATTATTTCCCGAAAAGACCGACACCGGATTTATATCAACGGGCGCCTTGCCGCCATTGGGCTGCTGAATCTTATCACCGAGAATTTGGCCAGTATTTCCGGACAGCACGTTCATCAGGGATTGTTGAAAGAGGAGCAACAACTTGCCATCATCGATCAATTTGGAAGATTGACACCTGAGCGCAATTCGGTCTACCGGTGTTTTCATGAAATCGTCCCATTGATCCGAGACCTGAATGATCTGAAAGCTAAAAAAGATCGACAGGCGGAACATATTCAGCTGCTTGAATTCCAGAAAAAAGAGATCCAGGAGGCGGGGTTAACCCGCGGAGAAGATGCTGCAATAGAACAGGAACGGATACGACTGAAAAACAGTGAAGCGCTTTTTCAAACAGCTCGGGACAGCATTGAAATGCTGTATGATTCACAAGGGGCTGTTGTCGAACATCTTTCGCTGGTAAAAAAGAGTCTTGAAAAAGCGGCGTTGATAGACCCTTTGCTTGTTTCATCGGCAAAGCGGATTGCCGAAATCGCTTTTAACGTAGAAGATACCGCTGAAGAACTGAGAACCTATCTGAAAAAAATAGAGATGGATGAAAGCCGTCTCGGGGTTGTTGAAGAACGTCTGGATGTTATTAACAAACTAAATCGCAAATACGGCGGTTCGCTGGATGCCGTATTTTTTCGCCTGGAATCCATTGAACAGGAACTGTTGACCCTGGAAAGTTTAGCAGAGGATATCGCCGGTGCTGAAAAAAGACTTTCTATCCTGCATAACAAACTGGTCGAACTGACGACGAAACTCTCCGGGAAAAGGAAAAAAGCAGCAGAAATACTGGCCGAAAAGGTGGAAAAAGAACTGGCTTCCTTAAAGATGCCCCAGACCAAATTCCAGGTCTCCTTTCGAACAATCCCGGCGAACAGCAGCAACGATCCATACCTTACCATAGAAAAAAATGTTGCTAATGAAACAGGAATCGACCAAGCAGTCTTTTTGATTGCACCGAATGTAGGAGAACCTCTTAAACCGCTGTCCAGCATTGTTTCAGGTGGCGAACTTTCACGGGTCGTACTGGCGCTAAAGGCAATACTTGCCCAAACAGAAGCGGTGGAGACCATTGTATTTGATGAGGTTGACGCCGGTATCGGAGGGAGTGTGGCGGAGGTTGTGGGCAAAAAACTTGCCGCTCTCGCCAAACATCACCAGATTATCTGCATTACCCATTTGCCCCAGATTGCAAAATTCGGCGATCATCATTTCAACATTTCCAAGCATGTTTCAGAGGGCAGAACAAAAACCTCTATCAATTGCTTAAGTATCCCGGAACGCATTAATGAAATCGCCCGGATGCTGGGGGGTGAAAAAATAACTCAAGCGACGCTCGATCATGCCCGTGAGATGTTAGATAGTGTCCATCCATAGGAATAAGATACAATGACACTTTACAGCATTCCCCCACTCTTAACGCTCATCTGCTTTCTCGCACTTGCTGCTTTGGCGATTTTCAGAGGTCCCAGAACCCAAACCAACTTCCTTTTTTTAACCATTTGCATCCTCGGATCTTTTCTTTACTTTGACATTCTTTTTGCCTTCAACGCCCAATCCAAAGAAACGGCGCTTCGCATCAGCAGAACGGATCATTTTTTTATTGTGTATCTTTTCCCGGTGTATATTCATTTTTTTCATGCCTATCTCAATATCTCCGGACGGAAATGGCTAATCAAAGCCGCATATGTCTATGCGTTCATTCTCATGTGCTTTACACCCACTTCTTTTTATATTGCTTCCATGCAGAAACATTATTTCGGATATTTTGCCAGGGGTGGCGTTCTTTATCCTTTTTTCGGTCTGTCCGGCCTATTGGTTACCTTCTATGTTTTGATACAAATCTATCAGGCAATACGTTTCGAAACGAGCAGTTCCCATAAAAACAGGCTCAAATATCTTTTTGCCGGATTTGGAATCATGGGTTTGATGAACGGACTGAATGTTTTTACGATCAACGGATATTCCGTATATCCTCCCGGAAATTTGAGCTTTATTCCGCTCACACTCTTTGCCGTCGGTCTTTTCAAACACGATTTGATGGATATGGGGATATTTATTAAAAAGAGCCTCATCTATTCCCTTCTGACCGCATTTTTAACCTGTTTATATACCTTGCTCATCATTATGGTCAATGCTGTTTTTAAAGATGTTCGTTTTTCAGATTCTATTTATTTCCCCGTATTCTTTTTTGTTCTGATTGCTTTTGTCGTTGGACCGCTAAAATCAATTGTACAGGACTTTGTGGATCGCATTTTTTACAAGGGTAAATATGATTACCAGAAAACCATCAAACATGTGAGTCGGATGATCGTTTCCGTACTCGATTATGATGCCATTTCAAAACTTTTGACAGATACGGTGGTTGAAACGATGCTTGTGGAGTATTGTTCTGTTTTTTTATCGGAACCATCAAAGCATCATTTTGTCAATTTTTCAGCATACGCGAAACAGGTGAATCTTGACCAGCCGGTTAAATGGCGTAAAGAATCCGCCCTGGTCGAATTTATGAAAACCCATCACCAACCTATTATAAAAAGAAAGATTGCAAAGCTGGTTCCAACGGCCGATAAAAAAGATGTGCTTTCGGATCTAGAGATTTTAAAAGCTGAAATAGCGCTTCCATTGTTATTTAAAGAGCAGTTATATGGATTCATTATTCTGGGTGAAAAACGGTCAGGTGATCTGTTTACACAAGAAGATATGGATCTTCTTGAAACACTTTCCAGTCAGAGTGCGCTTGCCCTTGAAAACGCACGTTCCTATAGAATCATCGAAGATCTGAATAAGGACCTTGAAAAAAAAGTTGAAGAAAGGACCCGGGCCCTGAAAGAAGCCTTGTCTGAAAAGGAGCGGACTCAAGAGCAGCTCATCCGTTCGGAAAGCCTGGCTGCCATCGGCCAGCTGGTTGCCGGCGTTGCTCATGAACTGAACAATCCGTTGACAACGGTTACCAGCCTGGTGCAGGCCACCATTGAAGACATCGAGCAGCTGGATTCAGAAAATTCCTTGGACGCAGACATGATCGATGATCTTAAATTCGCAGACAAGGAACTTGACAGGGCAAGATCGATTGTTTCAAGTCTTCTGGGGCTTTCCAGGCAAACCCAAACCTACTCAGAAGCGGTGGACATCAATTTGGTTGTAAAAGATGCATTAAGAATACTGTACAATCAATACAAACATTGCGAACTGAACATCGTTGAAACGTATGACCAGGATCTGCCGGGTATCCAGGGAAATTTTGCAAATTTAGGCCAGGTGGCCCTGAATATCATTCAAAATGCGATTCAGGCGGTGATGGACATGAAAGGGACAATTTTTCTTTCCACTCATGTTGATGTGAATTCAAGGCAGGTGGTTTTTTTGTGCAAAGATACCGGGCCCGGCATTCCAGAGGATATCCGGGAGGATATTTTCAAACCCTTTTTTACCACCAAAGCGTTGGGCAAGGGCACCGGACTCGGGCTGTATATCTGCCATGAGATTATCGTAAAACATGGGGGTACGTTAAAATGCCAAAAGAGCAATGGACCCGGTGCGGTATTTGAAGTTCGGTTGCCGGCGGGCGGTTGATTTACATCAAAATTCAAGGGAAAGAAATTAATAACTGTGAACGCAGGTTCAACCAAATGATATGTAGGAAATATCTCACGATTTTGAAGCCTCAAAAAGCCTGCGATAAATAGCAGTTATTCAAAGGGCGGATAATAATTAAAAGGCAGAGCTTATAAAAACTCTGCCTTTTTGTTGAATGAATTATTTATTTGCCTCGTGTTTGGGTTGTTGCGCCTCCTCCGTTAGTGCCGGTACTGCCTTGTCCCTTTTCGCCACGAACTTTTCCACCAGCAGCAAAAGCAAACGCTGTCAACGATACAAAGATTACCAATGTCATAAAAACTTTTTTCATTTTTCATCCTCTGCTAACGAAATGATCTTTTACGGCTTTGACCCTCTTGATAAGGGACAATTTATTCCATCATCAGCTTACGATACTCTCCACTAGGATTAAAAATTACTTCCCATGCGGCCTATGTGTACTGTAAGTATAATTGTTAAAAATCGGTTCGCAATCGCCGCCATCGGGACAGTCGGGGCAGCAATCACCCGTGGCTTCAGCTGCAGTATCAGATAGATCTGTCGTCTTAGCATTCGGATTCCACAAGGGTTTTAATGTAAGAGAGTCGCGCAATTTGATCAAGTTGGTGCAGTCATCCGATGGGTCTGATGAGTCTAAATAACAGACACTAATGCCGACCCAACCTGGTAAACTATTACAGTAGAAGGCTTCGATTTTCAGATAGGCACCTATCTCGGGATAACTCATCCCTAATGCATCCTCCAAATACCACGAAGGCGCATTGAGGTAGATAGTGACGACCTCTATAGTTCCCTCCTCGTTAGTCCATTCTATCACAATTGCACGATCATCGACATCCGTCACTGTCCCTATAAATGTTTCTGTATCCCGTGCATAAACACCTTGTACGAGAACAAAACTCATAACAATCGCCAAAATGACAAACAACCCCTTGATAGAATATTTATGGTAACCCTCCGTTATTTTAAGGTACTTATATATATCTTCAATCTTGAAATTCTTGCCGTTTTCAAAAATCTTTACATATCTCTTTTAAGGTTTTAATCCGTGGAGCGGAGTTCTTTTCTTTTATTTTTTCGACCTTTTTCTCACCTCCTTCCTATTGGTTATCAAATCATTTTGAGCTCCCTGTGATCGGTAAAGAATGGCTCCATTTTTCGGGCATCGTTTAAAAATGTGACAGGGATATAGGACTAATTCTGAGTCCCGGAATCCTCCCTATGCTGATATTGGTATTGATGTTGATGTTGATTCTGTTTCTGTTTCTCAGTTGTCTGCTGCTGGTATTGATGTTGGATTTGATTCTGTTTCTCATTCATCTGCTGCTGCCGGTATTGATGTTGACTCTGTTTCTCAGTTGTCTGCTGTTGCTGGTATTGATGTTGATGTTGATTTTGTTGTGCTGCACTTGTTCCTGGGCTTCCCTTTCCGTGAGATCCATCATTATTGCCGTAACCACCACCGGAGCCAACACCCGAACCACCACCGGAACCGCCACCTGAACCACCGCCTGAGCCGCCACCCGATCCGCCGCCCGAACCGCCGCCCGAACCACCGCCCGATCCGCCGCCGGAACCACCGCCTCTTGCAAGAACAGGCTGATTTTCAAAAAACTCAACCCATACGCAGGTTCCAGCCACTTCATGATTTTGGAAAAAAGTTAAAGCCTGATCTTCGGCATCCGTTGCATCGGGTATGGAACCCCATGCCGGTGTCAAGAACAAGGTCAATGCCATTAATACGAAAATGAATTTAATGCTTTTTCTCAACATAATATCTCCTTTATATTTATAGACAATTTCTGATTGAAAGCCATTGCCTCATACGCGAAGAATGTTTTGAACTTAGCCTTTAATAATGAATAACGTATAAGATGTGTAAAGGTTACAACGAATCGAAAAAATATTTTGGGTACAACGATTGATATTGGGCAGAAAACAACCATAACTATTCGAAACGGAAGACATTTTAAATTGGGGCGAAGACTTATTCACCGTGGGGCGACACACTCGACTTTTACTTAATCTTGGTATAGGATTATCTCAAAATTAAAAAAAAATCGTAACCTTTAGATACTTCTTACGTTATACATTATATAACTATCGTGGATACATTTCGTTCATTTTACCGGACACAAAGAAAAAAGTTGTTTGGCTATCTGATGCGTTTGACTGGGAACTATCAGTTGGCCAGTGATATCATGCAGGAGAGTTTTGCCCGTTATCTCGAACATTATGACCCTCAGACACAAAATGTTTCGTTACTGTTCACCATTGCAAGGAACCTGGTCTGGGATAATACTCGCAAAAAAACGAACGATAAAGAGATGGAAAATGACATTGAAGATGTGACTTTTAATCCGGAAGAGCAGCTTTTAGTTCGGGAATCATATCGTAACGTGTTATCCGCCATGCAGAAGCTCAAAAAAGATCAAAGAGACCTCCTCGCTTTGACGGTCAGCAGTGATCTTTCATATCGGGAAATTGCAAATATATTGGGAATAAGCGAAACGAACGTAAAAGTGAAGGTCCACCGGGCCCGTATCCTACTCAAGGAGCTTCTTCAAACAGGAGATGATTAAATGAATTATATGATAAGTATGTTTATTGATGATGAGTTGGACATAGATGAAAAGATTTCATTTATTGAAATTGTTTTAAAGGACACATCTTTTAAGGATGAAGCATTACAACTTTTACATCAAGAAAAACAGGTCCGTGGAGAGGTTGTAGAACATATTCCGTCGTTCGAGGTGAAGGTCCCCTTTAACTGGAAAAGATTTTTCAGACCATTTTATCAGCCGATGGGACTGGTTGCATCGGCCTTGGTTGCTACAGTTATTTTTTTGCTTTTTTCCATACCTTCGCCAACACCCGGTCTAATAACCAAGCGGTTCGTCATTTATAGACCCGATGTCAGCCAAGTAGAGATTGCCGGCAGCTTCACAGACTGGAAACGAATTCCTATGCAAAGAATCAGTAATAGCGGTTACTGGGAGATCAGTTTTGAACTGATGAAAGGGGAGCATCGTTTCACTTATATTCTGGAAGGTCGGCAGCCTTTTGCTGATCCGACAATACTTGCCCGCGAACCCGATGATTTCGGCACTGAGAATGCCATCTTTTATGTAGGGAAAAACGCATGAAACCGCTCGTTATAGTCGCCTTATTTTTGACGATGGGCATCATCGGATGTGAAAGCCATTTTTACCGTGTTAAAGAAAATTCGCTGCATCTTTACCTTAAACGCCCTGAAGCCCATACGGTTTCCTTTGCATATTCGGAGGATGGATATCAGCTTCATCACGCAAAGAAAATAGATTCAAAGACCTGGATGGTGACGGTGCCGGAAGGGTTAGAATTTACATACTTTTATATTGTTGACGGCATCTCATTTTTACCGTCCTGTCGGTTTAAGGAAAAGGACGATTTTGGTTCAGAAAATTGTATTTTCATTCCGGACATGTAACTTTTTTTCTAAATGCATTACAAGATTGAAGCCCTTAATATAGGAAGAAATCATGAAAAATTTTTTAATTATCATATTAGGTATTTGCCTTTGTTCCTCCCTGGCCTTTGGAGATGAAGTTGATAGCAGATTATCTACCATCGGTAACGAGCAAATAAGAGTTCATACAAGGGCGATGATTAATGCGGGCGTACCTATCGACGATGCCATAAAAATGACCCGCTTGATGATACAAAACAACTACCAGTATCAAAACACCATACGAGCACAACAAATCATGATTGATACTGTTAAAGAAGGTTTGCCGGATAAGCCCGTTATGAACAAAGCTTATGAAGGAATTGCCAAAAATGCACAGGAGGATAGGGTGGTTGAAGCCATGGAAAAGACACGCGCACGCTATTCGATCGCATACCATCATGCAAGATCAATTACTCAGAACCCCGATCAAGTAAACACTATTGGTAAGACTATTGCAGAAAGCCTTACAGCCGGCATTCACAACACAGATGCCCATCAAATCATGGATAGGCTGCAAAATAGCGCACAACAAATGGCCAGAAATAACACTGAAGCCTTTGCTAATGAAATTTTTTCATCGCTAAGGGACATGGCTCGTCGCAGCGTCTCATCTAAAATCGCCACGGACGTGGTATGTAAAGCATTGGAGCAGCAATACAGCGTCCAAGAAATAAAACAGATGCGCTACTCATTTATATCCCGTTCAATAAACATCGACCCTGCCAAACTTGCAATTCAGTATGGTTATGACATTGAACATGGCGTAAGAGCAAAAGATCTTAATAGCAGCCAAAGGGGTGAATCCGCACAATCCGGAAAAGATGGCGGCCACAGCGGTTCAGGCGGCAACGGCGGCGGAGCTGGCGGCGGCGGTGGCGGAGCTGGCGGTGGTGGCGGCGGAGCTGGCGGTGGTGGTGGAGCTGGCGGTGGTGGCGGTGGAGCTGGCGGCAAATAATCTAAAACAAATGAGATTAAAAAAGTAAAGACAGGGCCGTTTGTAACCCTGCCTATGAAGATTGCCTGCAAAGAAATAATTATTTCACAGCTTCCTTTTTGGTTTTTACGAACTTGGAAACTTCGTTGATTAAATCTCCTTTGTTCATGTTTTTTCTCCTTTCTTGAAAAAATATTACATTACATTGCTGAGGCTATACTCATTCCCTTTTTAAAGACTTGCTCTGCCTTCGCCCAATTTCAAAGCCGTTTTATATTGATGTTCAATCTTTCTCGTCGGAGTTGCATCCATATTGTTAAAAAAATTATAGATTCATTAAATAATAAACTTGACATACTGTATATTGTAGCATATCTAAATCATAATACAAAATGTATGGTTTAAACTAATATTCTTTTCTAAACTGAAGGGCTATATGATGTTCCTAATATTTTAAACATTAAGGGAGGGTTCCATGGCAACTGCGAAGAAAAAAACGACAGCAAAGAAAACAGTAGCTAAGAAACCAGCAGCAAAGAAAACAGCAGCAAAGAAACCAGCAGCAAAGAAAACAGCAGTTAAAAAAACAGCAGTTAAAAAAACAGCCGCTAAAAAAACAACAGCAAAAAAACCGGCAGCGAAAAAAAAGTAGCCCTTTTTTAGAGCCCTTTAGTAAGGAACGGGGAGGCAGCAATAGTTTTTTTATATAGCCTTCCCGTTTTCTTATTTTCGGAATGAATAACAGCTGGCATGTTTTACCAGTACTTAGGTTACAAACAATTTAGCAGGCATTGTGATATCTGTAAGATTTTAGGTTTGAAATCCCTGCTATACATAGCAGCAAAACGCCTAAATTCATAATTTATGTAATAAAGCATCCCCAAAGCTATTGCCGGATATCGAATCTTAAAGTTCAACGAGACTATCACAGGGCCATTAAGGTGTTAATGCAAAGACCCCAATAAAGCCTGTTGAGTCAAAAAGGGTGAAATAAAAGATCCGCTGAAGCTATTCTGTTGGGCTTTAATGCAGATGATGAAAAACTGATAAAATGTCTTGACAAGGACGAAAAAATGCGAGAGTAAAAGAATATCTAACCTACCATAATCAATAGCAAATTCAGACTTATTTAGGTCTATCGTGCCTAAAGGCTTTAAGGAGTGTAATTATGCCGATATATGAGTTTAAATGTTTAAAGTGTGAAGAATTTATTGAACTTCTTGTCATGAATAAGGACGAAGAAATTGAGCTCAAGTGCCCAAAATGCGAGTGCAAGGAACTCGAGCGGGTTCTCAGCTCAACCAGCTACAGTGTGGCCGATGGTTCCGGAAAAAGCCAGGGGGCTAAATCCCAGACCAGAACCTGCGGAAGCGGTTCGTGTACCACTTATGAAATTCCCGGTCATACACGGTAATGCTTTCTCCAATTTTGAGCGAAGCGAACTAACTTGATGCTGATTTACGATGATATATACGCCTGGAGAGGATGGGGCGGCAAGCTAAAACTTGGTAGTGGAAAATGCAGGCTCCGCATCTATGACCTCAAAAAGGGGAATGAAAAGGGCTTGATGCATATAAGGCCGATGATCGTTGTGGTTTCCGATGTCAAAGAAAGTAAAATGTCGGTCAGAAGCTGCAGCAGTCACATCGCCACTCTTGTAGCAAAGGAGTTTAACATCGATCCCCATCGCATGCTCTGGGTAGAATATTATCCGGAACATAAATATGGTGCCGGTGAAACACATATCATACCTGAAAAATTTGATGCGGTTGAATTTAACTGGCATGGTGACAATGCCATTCAGCCAAAATGGCGTCCTCTGATGTCACCGCTTCTGGATGAGATTAAAAAACTGATTAGCGATTAAGGACAAAAAGAGGTAGTTATGGCTTTTGGTTTGGCGCTCATTATTATTTTCGGGCTTGGTGCGGACTATCTCTTCAAACGTGTCAAATTGCCCGGTCTGATCGGAATGCTGATTATCGGGGTTTTGGTTGGACCATATGTTTTGAACTTCATGTCTCCTGAAATGATGAAAGTCTCGGGAGATTTCAGAAAAATAGCCCTCATCGTAATTTTGCTCAGGGCAGGATTTGAGCTCCGTCGCGATGCTTTGAACCGCGTGGGACGTGCAGCGGTAACGATGAGTGCGATTCCGGCTATTTTTGAGATTGTCGGTGTTGTACTCGTTGCGCCAAAACTGCTCCATATCACCTATCTCGAGGCCACCATCCTGGGGTGCATACTGGCAGCGGTATCTCCTGCTGTTGTTGTGCCGCTAATGATCGATTTTATGGATCGGGGGAGGGGAGCCAAAAAAGGTATACCCACCCTAATCTTAGGGGCCTCTTCTTTGGACGATGTTTTCGTCATTGTTCTTTTTACCGTATTTCTGGGCATGTATGGAGGAGAACAGACGAACATTTTTTTGCAGCTGGCTGATATTCCGATTTCCATTGTTTTGGGAATTATCGTCGGACTCATTCCGGGATATTTTTTGTACCGGCTTTTTACAAAGTATGACTGGCGTCCCCCCAAACGCACCATGATGGTCATGGGGGTAGCTATTTTGCTGACATGGCTCGAATCGGTTGTGGAAGAACATGTGGCTGTGGCAAGCCTTTTGGGTGTGATGGCCATCGGTTTTATCATTTTGGAAAAGGCCGAGCCGATTGCGCATCTTATTTCTCAGAAGCTCAAAAAACTCTGGATTTTTGCGGAACTCTTGCTTTTTGTTCTGGTCGGGGCCCAGGTTAACATTCATGTGGCATGGAAAGCTGGATTGGCCGGGGCGATCGTTATCTTTGTAGGACTTGTTTTCAGAAGTGTCGGTACTTATGTGTCTTTGTTTGGAACGCCTTTTGACTGGAAGGAAAAGCTCTTTTGTGTGGTGGCATATATACCGAAAGCCACCGTGCAGGCTGCTATTGGTGCGGTTCCCCTTGCCGCCGGTGTGGCAGGCGGTGAAGTAATTCTCGCTGTTGCAGTGCTGTCAATCCTTATCACCGCTCCCCTGGGGGCCATTGGTATTATGATTTTTGGTGAAAGAATTCTGGATTACGGTGAACAATCGGCATACAAATTCAAAGAACTTCGGAAAAAGCTGGGGCTTCCCCACGTGGGTGAGCGGGTCAGAAGCAAGATCTCCGGAACCATCTGGAAAGTGATCGAGCAAAAAGAGGTATGGCTGGAGGATGGAACAAAGTCGGTGAGTTCCCAAAATACATTGAATTTACTACCGGCCATTTACCTCCGGTATTGGAAGGAAAGCGCGAAGACAAGGGCGGGCAAAGGAAAAACCCTGTCGCATCACTATACCCAAAAAGATCCGTCCTTTGATGATCACTGGGAAATTCTCTATGACTGGTAGTATTACGTCTAAAAAATTCTACACTTCTTCGAAATCACAAGTTTTTTAATGGCAATTTAGTCATACCTCCGGTATGGAAGAATGGAATGTTGGAATGCTGGAATATTGGGAATAAGAGCGGAGATAACCTATTATAATTGTCAAAAAATCCTTTAAGCCCATCATTACATTACTCCATTACTCCATTATTCCAATTGGGGCGAAGCTCTTAAATTCGATATGGGTGACCAGTGACGAGTCACCAGTAAGCAGTGATTAAAGACGAATGGCAACAAGGGAGGATATCATGACGTGCAAAGTGATTCAGACCGATCGAGCACCGGCTGCCATCGGACCGTATTCTCAGGGGATAACCGTGGCGCCCTGGCTTTTTGTGAGCGGGCAGCTCGGAATACAACCAGAGACCGGCGAACTGGTCGGTTCTGATTTTGTGCCTCAGGCCAAGCAGGCACTGGAGAACCTTTTGCAGATCGTGCTGGCCGCAGGATATAATTTAAACCATGTTGTTGCCGTGGATGTTTTTGTAACCGATTTAAACAATTTTGCCGCTTTCAACGCCATTTATGCTGAATATTTTTCAGAGCATCGGCCGGCAAGGGCGGTGGTAGAGGTCAGCAGGCTGCCCAAGGATGCATGTGTTGAGATTAAATGTATCGCCTGCCATACGAACTAAGTACATGTATTCGTAAATACCGTTACGTATTTATAACTTGGTTTTTTCATTCTAAGTTTGCAAAAGTTTAAAGTGCCTAAAGTGAACTAAAGTGCCTAAAGTTAAGGTATTCTATCAATTTTAATTATAATTGATCGCGCTGAAAGCGCGTTCCTCAACCCTGGCCAGACCGATCACCAATACTTTGCACTCAAAAAGTTACGTTTGTAATGGTTCATAGGTCTGATCAAGATATGAGCGATACGCACCAGGGCGGGCTTTAGCTCACTTTAGGCACTTCAAACTTCAAACTTTTGGACTTCAGCTTTTACGGGCTATTGTCCACATAAAAACACTTCATCGTATTTATGAATTAGAGCGCTAAGTCGCTACAATCCGGGGACGTCAAGTATCTGAGCGTCGTGTCCGGTCTTACCCAAAAATTGTTTAATATTGTCCCTTGAAATAACCAAGGTGCTGGTGTTGACAAGGGGATGGAACTGAAAAGCATCCGACTTCCATAAAGCGCTGTCTATGATGAGTTCGACAGCCTTACCGATATCGTTGGCAACGGCAAAAAGGGAGACCGAACCGGGATCCACACCCAGGTGTTTCTTCAAGCGCTCTGGCGAGCCAAAACGTAATTTGCTGCTGTTCAGTAGATCCGGCAATGCTTTCAGGTTGACCCGTTTCTCACCTTTGACAATAACCAGAAAATGCCTTAAGCTTTTTGCATCACGCAAAAAAAGACTTTTTGTTTTTGCCGCCGGGAGCGGGGGAACAAGGCGATTGACATCCTCAACAGTATAAACCGGTGGGTGATCATGGCGTTCGTACTCTATTTGGTGGTCGTCTAAAAATTTATAAATATCGGTCATGTCACTTTGGCTCCTGAATAGATCTTTTACATTTTATCACAAGTGGTCTTCATCATTTTTTGAGAAGTTGCAAAGCTATCGATTAACGGCCTTGAATTTACCTCAATCGAGGTTATAAGCTCAACTCAAGCCTGTCAAGAATATGTTTCAAGTCGGTTACAAGGGGATAAAATTCCATGGATCACCAACATGATGAGACCATTATAAATGAAGCCATTGATCTTGCGGAAGCTTGGCAAAACCGGGCCAATGAATTGTTAACGGCTGAAGAAAAAGGGATTGCCGAACAAATGATGCGGCTGTTGATCCATCCTTTGGACAAAGTCATTCTCACCAAAATGATTGATCAAAGCTTCAGGTCCCACAACCCCGGCCGTGTTGCAGATCAAATCAACAGCTTGCTTAGAAAATATGGCGTACCCGATTTTTTTTCATCCGTGGACAAACTTCTGGTACAGATGTTTCTCGGTTTGGGTCGTTACATTCCCAGCATTTCAGTTCCTAAAGTCATTGAAAAAATGCGACATGACAGCAGTCGCGCCATTATTCCGGGTGAACCCGATGCCTTGTACGCACATTTGCAGAAACGAAAAAAACAGGGCGTTCAGATGAACATCAATCATTTGGGAGAAGCCCTGCTTGGAGAAAAAGAAGCCCTTCAGCGTCTTGATACATATATCAGCGATTTGAAAGATCCCGAAATTGAATGCATTTCAATAAAAATATCCACCATCTACTCCCAAATCGAACCATTGGCATTTGAGCATACGGTCCAAGTCTTAAAAGAACGGCTTTTTCAGCTGTACGCGGCCGCCGGAGACAATCTTTATCGTCGAAACAACGGGACAATGGTTCCGAAACTGATCACCCTTGATATGGAAGAATACCGGGATCTGGAAATTACCGTTGCCGCGTTTAAGCAAACCCTGGAGCAGGATACATTTAAAAATTATACGGCGGGTATTGCATTGCAGGCCTATTTGCCGGATTCATATGCCGTACAGCAATCACTTACGGACTGGGCCAAAGCGCGGGTGGCAAATGGTGGTGCTCCCATAAGAATTCGCATCGTTAAAGGTGCCAACATGGAGATGGAAAAACTGGAATCAGCGATACGCAACTGGCCTTTGGCGCTATATGACAACAAGCTTGATGTGGATGCCAATTATAAAAAAATGATCGATTATGGCATGGCGCCGGATAATATTCGGGCGGTTCATCTGGGGATTGCCTCCCACAATCTGTTTGAGCTGGCGTATGCGTATCGACTGGCTATGCAAAATAACGTTGCCGATTATTTTTCATTTGAAATGCTGGAGGGAATGGCAGATCACATACGCCGGGCCATTCAGGAAATACCCGGCGATATCATGCTTTACGCCCCGGTTGCCACGAAAGATCAGTTCATTAATGCCATTGCCTATCTGATCCGCCGGCTGGATGAAAATACAGAAGCGGAAAATTTTCTGCGGTATTCGTTTAATCTCAAAACAGATTCCAAAGAATGGGAGTTTTTGAAAAAACAATTTGTTGCTTCCTGTGAGCATAAAGATCGGGTACGCCATACGCCGAACCGGATTCAGAACCGTCTCAAGGACTCGATCATTGATGAAATGGGGACGTTTTATGAAAACGAATTTATTAACGAGCCGGATACGGACTGGTCCCTGGCTTCAAATCGTACATGGGCCGAAGCTATCCAAAAGAAATGGTTTAAACATGAATCAGATAAACCCATTCATATACCTTTGGTGAAGGCAGGGGGCGACATCTTTAAAGACCGGCCGATGAGATCGTGCATGGATCATTCCCGGTTGCCGGAAGAAATCTGTGTGGCGTCCTATGTCGAGGCAGTTGATACAGATGTGGACCATGCTTTGGCGATGGCCAGGGACGATCCGGATGGGTGGCGCTACAAAAACATAGAACAGCGCCATGAAATCATTAGCCGGGTGGCCGTGGAACTTCGCAAGGCCAGGGGAGATCTTATCGGAGCTGCTGTCGCCGAAACGGGAAAGATTTTTTCGGAAGCCGACGTTGAAGTTTCGGAGGCCGTTGATTTTGCCGAATACTATCCGTTCTCTGCCAGGGCCTTTTCTGATTTGAAAAATGTCCAATGCCGCGGCAAGGGGGTGGGGCTGGTTATTTCCCCATGGAATTTTCCCATTGCCATCCCCTGTGGCGGGATCATAGCATCTTTAGCTGCCGGCAACACGGTGATATTCAAACCATCATCTGCTGCGGTCCTCACGGCGTGGCAGTTGTGTCAATGTTTTTGGAACGGCGGCGTTTCCAAAAATGTTTTGCAGTTCCTTCCTTGTTCCGGTTCGACAACCGGTGCAAAACTTGCCGAACATCCGGATGTGGATTTCATTATTATGACCGGCGGTACGGACACCGGAATGACCCTTTTAAAGCAAAGGCCTTCTGTGTTTTTGACGGCCGAAACCGGAGGCAAAAACGCAACCATCGTCACTGCCATGGCTGATAGAGCCCAGGCTATCAAACATGTGCTTCAGTCGGCCTTTAGCAACTGCGGTCAAAAATGCAGTGCCACCTCATTGCTGATCTTGGAAAAAGAAGTCTATGAGGATAAAGCCTTCAAACGTCAACTGATTGATGCCGCCAATAGCTATGCCGTTGGTTCTTGCTGGAATTTTGAAAACAAAATGGGGCCATTGATTCAACCCCCAAAGGGTGACCTGAAGCGCGCCCTGACCCAACTCGAGCCGGGTGAATCTTGGGCGCTTGCACCCAAAAATGTCTACAACAACCCCCACATGTGGACGCCGGGCATAAAATGGGGGGTGCAGCCTGGAAGTTTCACGCACCTCACCGAGTTCTTCGGCCCATTGTTAGGGGTGATGTGTGCCGAAGATCTGGGGCATGCCATCGAAATGGTCAACCAGACCGGTTACGGATTGACGTCGGGCCTGGAGAGTCTCGATCGGAGGGAGCATGATGACTGGAAGAAACGGATCAGAGCCGGAAATCTATACATCAATCGCCAAACCACCGGCGCCATTGTTTTGCGACAGCCTTTTGGCGGTATGGGCAAATCAGCGCTGGGGGGCGGCATCAAGGCCGGTGGACCCAACTACGTTGTTCAATTTATGGATTTTGAGGATGTCGGGTTTCCTTCGTCAGGAGCCATCAAAAACGATTACCCCTTGTTGCAGCTGGTTCAGGAATGGAAACTGAAGCACGATTGGGGCCGGCTGGAGGCGTTTAAGACAGATCTTTTCAGGATTATCCGGGCCGTCAAAAGCTATCTGTATCATTGGGAACAGGAATTCTCCCGAGAAAAAGATTACTTTCATCTGCGAGGGCAGGATAATGTGGTTCGCTACCTACCCATTGGGACAGTCGTCATTCGTATCCATCAGAACGACAGCCTGTTCGATGTACTGGCAAGAATTGCTGCGGCAAAGATTGCCGGGTGCAAGACTTCCGTAAGCCTGCCCATAGCGTTGAACAATACGGTTGCGACGTTTTTGTACAGCAAAAAAGGTCAGCGGTTTTTGGGTGATGTGCCAATCATCCGCCAGTCCGACGAAGATCTGATTGAGATGATTCCCGAGATTCATCGCATCCGTTATGCATCGCCGGACCGGGTGCCCGACAAAATATTTCAGGCAGCGGCAGAAACCGGATTTTTTATTTCTCGATCAAAAGTTTCCATGGAAGGGAGGATCGAGCTGTTGCAATATTTCCAGGAGCAGAGCATCTGTTTCGACTACCATCGATGCGGTAATCTCGGTGAGCGGGCACTTAAAGAATAAAGGAATGACTGAATTGAGATTAGAACTCTTAGACG
The DNA here is from genome assembly GCA_963706295.1 of uncultured delta proteobacterium. Lineage (GTDB taxonomy): Bacteria > Desulfobacterota > Desulfobacteria > Desulfobacterales > UBA11574 > UBA11574. Next base: position 297,301 of record CAVPLW010000010.1, read on the forward strand.
AAACATTTACGATACACCGCTTCAGCCCCTCTGCCAAGATTCCGGATGAGGTTTTTGGCGAAGCGTTTTTCAATATTGTTAAAACAAAAGAAAAACTTTCCATTGTGTGCCGTAATTCATTGACCTTGAACAGTGAACGTTGTGATCAGGGTTGGTCATGCATCAAGGTGTCAGGGCCATTGGAACTGAATACGACTGGAATTCTGGCAAAACTTTCAAAGGTGTTGGCAGAAGCTCAGATCAGTATTTTTGCCATATCAACTTACGACACCGATTATATTCTGGTTAAGGCGGACAAAACAACTGAGGCGGTGGCAGCGCTTAAAGATGTAGGTTATCAATTTAAGTAAGAAACTTACATGGTGAATCCCATGCAAAATATTGAGATCATAAAACTTCAAAATTACGGTGATATAAGAGGTGCATTATACAACATTCCCGATACGGATATGCAATTTCTCGATAAAATTCAAAATATCCATTTTGGAAAAATCTGTCCGGGTTCAATTCGCGGGAATCATTATCATCATCAAAGCAAAGAGATGTTAATCATCGGTTATTTGGATACATGGACGTTGGCCTGGGCAAAAAAAGATTCAGCTGAAATTTCGAAAAAGGAATTCGCAGGATCCGGAGCAGTATTGATAAAGGTCAATGAAGGGATCGTTCATTCCGTAAAAAATAATGGTGAAAAGGATTTGGAAATCATTGCATTATCAAACAGGATATCTTCTAAAGAAAGTTCAGATACATATTCCAAGATCCTGATGACATAGCCAATTCGAATTTCTTATAAAGAAGTATCAATAAAAAAGAAAAACCATACAAATTAATTGTCGGTGGACGGAGATGATTTGACAGTTGTCAAAGATAGCATTTACTTGACCTAACACTTTAAAAAAATGATATCTGTATATTAATTGTTCTTGTAAATGGTGTCGATACTGGCAAAAAATGTCAGGAATAAGGTAGGGGATTTTTTTGAGATATCATTGCCGTATCTCTTTATAAGTGAAAATATATAGTTGCAAGATATCAAATTTATTTAAACGCTCGATGGTTATAAGCTTTTCTCAATATATCTGCATTTTTTTGTTGATGATGGTTAATCGAAGGCATTGAACAGGAGATCCAATCGAATGTTCCTATTGTAGGTGCAGGTTTAGTAGGAGATTATGACCTTGGCCCCACAAAACAGTTTTGCGGCTCTTATGTTGGCAGCCAAAGTGTAGTTGGCGCCATGTTAACTGGTGATTTCATTAATAAGCGTTTTATCAATTGTTGCCCTACTTCAAGGCACAAAACTACATACACCAAAATCAAATGTTAAGGCAAGAGCAAATCATTAACCTGTTGCAATAATTGATAAAACGAAGAACTGAACCGCGGCTTTGTCGTGGGAGAACTCTTCAACAACCTATGGGGATTGTATCATTAACGCGATTTCAATTATAACTGAACAGGACTTGAGAACAAACAGCAAGAGGTGCTGAAAACGGGCATAAATTATAAAACAGATGATAGTTATCATAAAAATATGGGTTGGTGCTTTCTTTTAGTCTTCATTTTGATACTGAGGCCATGAATTAGGGTATACGAGTCCTGTATCGCCTGATCAGCGATTTTACCCAATTCATTTTTTAACGAACAGTACCGATTCTACGAAGAGTTCAACATTTGCTTTGAAATTTTTTTAATCATACGCATTTTCCCTTTTTTACATTCAGGGCAGCAAGTAATATCTTCCCCAGTCAATCGAAAGATCATTTCGATAATGGTTTCTTTCGTTTTTTCCGGTAATTTTGCACTTGGATCAATTAGCTTTCTTAGAAGCGGAATCGTCTGTTTCTTATTATTGTTGGACAAAAATCCAAAGTACCGGATTTTCATGAACCCTGATGGTAGCACATGCAATAAAAATCGTCTGATGAACTCATCGGCGGAGAGGCTCATTTCTCTGACTTGGTTGTCTCTCGATCTATCCCTGTATTCAAAAGTGACGGTGCCGTTATCAATAGATTTGATTCGATTGTTGGATATGGCGATCCGATGCGTATATCGGCCAAGATATTCAAGTACCTGTTCAGGTCCGGCAAAGGGACGTTTGGCATATGCTATCCATCGCTTTTTGGAAAATGAAAGGGCACCACCGGGAACAAGACCGTGTAGATGAAAATGGTCCATTAATGTCTGAGACCAGGTATGTAGAACTGAAATAAACCCGAGTTGACCTTCAAGTTTCCACTGTGGATCTTTGGCAAAGGCCTGCAGTGTTTGGCTTACTGCTGCAATGTAACCTCTTTGGGTGTGAGGCGAAAAACGTTGAAGGGTCATGTAGTTCAGAAATTGGGTTCTTAAATCACTGCTCATAGTAATACCTCCTTGATAAAAGTGATAAGAATTAGACACATCCGTCTACCAAGAAGGTATTATAACTGAAAATCGTTGGAATGAAATGTTAATTCTGTTGGGATATGATCAACATAGACCAGGACGGGGGGTTACCTTTCCGCGAAGCGGTTCAGTTCATACTCTGAAAATTGAACTGTCAAATGATGTATTGGCCCGACTTACGATTATATCGAATCAAATTTATATCGGGACAGATTAATATATGGTCTGAAGGAGCCCAGGGAGAATGTTTTGAAAAATATTAAAATGAATTATTGTTCATTCGAACAAATAAAAATTTCGAGCCCAAATCTCCTGTCATTTCGAAATCGATCCTTCCATAATTATCAATTGCCATTTGATATCTATTAGTTTTTGAATGGTGACTTTTTTAATTTTTCTTGACATTTTACAATCCGGTTGATAGTGAATGAGTGTTCATTCACAATATTGTTAAATAGTGCAAATTCTACGCGACATTTTATTGATATGCTGACTTTGATATTAAACCGGAAAAAGTTTCAAGTGAAGTGAGCTAAAGTTGAAAGTGACTAAAGTGAGCTAAAGTTTTAAGAATGGATAATTTACTTATTAGTATCTTATGAAATATCCGGGTCAGGGAGGTTTGTTATTACTACCAAAGAAAAAATAAACGACAAATATCATCGGATCCTCGAAGCAGCCGTCAAGGTATTTGCCGAGCAGGGCTTTTTCAATTCAACAGTTTCACAGATCGCCAGGGAAGCGGGAGTCGCTGATGGTACGATCTATCTTTATTTCAAAAATAAAGAAGATATCCTGGTTCAATTTTTCAGTTATAAAGCCAAACAGGTTTTTGCACGCTTCAGAGATGAAGTTGATGGGGCGGACACTGCTGTTGAAAAACTTCGCAATCTTGTTCGCCGACATCTCGAGGAATTTCAGAACGACAGGAACATGGCAATGGTCTATCGGGCTGAAACACACCAGAACAGCCGACTGGTTGAAGAACAAATAATAGAGATGTCGAAGATGTATCTTGATATTGTCTCAGAAATTGTAGAGCAGGGCCAGGAAGAAGGGGTTATCCGCAGAGATTTGTATCTGGGACTTGTGAAACGTTTTATATTGGGTGCCGTGGATGAAGTGATCAACACCTGGCTCCACGCAGGTTCAAATTACGATCTCGTTACCATGGCAGATCCTCTTGTAGATCTTTTTATGAGGGGAATCGGGCATAGCGATGGCCGTGATTTTTAAATGCGTATCTTCCATACATTAAATTGTGTGGCGTCATCAGGAAGAGGGAGAAATTAGAAAATGGTACAATACATCGCAGATAGAAGGGATGTTGATTTTGTCCTTCACGAACAGATTCAGGTAGAAGATCTTGGCAAAACCGAACTGTTTGCGGATTTTAATAAAAAAACGGTGGATATGATTGTGTCCGAAGCACGCAATCTGGCGATAAAGGAGATTCTTCCCACCCGGGAACTGGGTGATCAGGAAGGATGCAGATTTGATAACGGCAAGGTAACCGTTCCGGAATCTTTTCACAGGGCTTACGAACTTTTAAAAGAAGGTGAGTGGTTAGCCATGACTGAAGACCCTGAATGGGGTGGACAGGGAATGCCCACAACGGTCGCTCTGGCGGCCAGTGATTACCTCGTGGGTGCAAACTATGCGTTTATGATATATCAGGGTCTCACGCACGGTGCCGGAAAATTGATTGAATCTTTTGGCACGGAACAACAGAAACGGCTCTTTCTTAATAAGATGTACTCCGGAGAGTGGACCGGAACGATGCTGCTTACGGAGCCTGAGGCTGGGTCGGATGTGGGCGCCCTGACGACCTCCGCGGTGAAGAATGATGATGGGACCTATTCCATTGCCGGGAACAAGATCTTTATCTCAGGAGGAGAACATAATCTATCCGAAAATATCATTCATCCGGTGTTGGCGCGCATCGAGGGTGCACCTGAAGGAACCAGGGGCATTTCACTGTTTCTTGTTCCGAAGATATGGGTCAATGACGACGGAAGCCTTGGCGAGTTCAATGACGTGGTGTGTACGGGTATTGAAGAGAAAATGGGAATTCACGGCAACTCAACTTGCTCGCTTATGCTTGGCGGTAAAGGCAAATGCAAAGGGATGCTATTGGGCGAAGAGAACAAAGGCATGCGCGCCATGTTTTTGATGATGAATGAAGCCCGTCTGCTTGTGGGTCTCCAGGGGCTGGCCTGTGCGTCGTCTGCTTACATGTACGCCGTGGATTATGCCAGACAGCGGATACAGGGTAAAAATCTTTTACAGATGATGGACAAAAATGCGCCTTCGGTTCCCATTATTCAGCATCCTGATATACGGCGACAGTTGATGATGATGAAAGTGTATGTTGAGGGGATACGAAGCCTTTTATATTATGTCGGAATGTGTGAAGACAAGGTTAAGATTTCTGAAGATGCACAAGAAAAATTGACATATCAGGGTATCATTGACGTTCTTATACCCATTGCCAAAGGGTATGTCACCGACCGGGCTTTTGAGGTTTGCAGTCACGGTGTTCAGGTGTACGGCGGTTATGGGTATATCAGAGATTACCCCATGGAACAACTACTTCGGGATTGCCGAATCACCATGATCTATGAAGGGACAAACGGAATTCAGGCCATGGATCTTTTGGGAAGAAAACTGGGACTCAACAAAGGCAAACCGGTGATGGATCTTCTGGGAGAGATCCAAAAGTGCATAGATATGGCAAAGGATGCCCAGGGCCTGAAAGATTTTGCAGACAGGTTGGAAGCGGCGGTCAACAAGCTGGGAGAAGTGGCCCTTCATATGGGAACGACAGCTATGTCGCCCAACGTGTTGAATGCCTTTGCCTTTGCCCATCCGTTTATGGAAGTTTGCGGAGATGTTGTCATGGCGTGGATGTTGCTCTGGCGGGCAGCGATTGCAAGTAAAAAGCTGGTAGAAGGCGCCAAGAAAAAAGATGCCGCTTTCTACCAAGGGCAAATCAAAAGCGCTGAATTTTTCATCTTTTCGATCCTTCCGATTACCTTTGGCAAGATGAAAGCCATTCTGACCACCAACGGCGCTGCCGTGGACATTGATGAAAAATCATTTGGGGGTTAATTTTATGGTTCTTCTCCAATTTAGTTGGAGAAGATAATCCAAGGATAAAGAAGATTATTTAGCCTGAAACGTTTCTTTTGTTAAAAAAGTGCAGATCAGGGATAAAACGGAAGACCCGAGAAGAATAAGGATGAGCATCGAATAAGCCTCTATCGAATACCCGCCGGCATCGGACTTGGAATACGCATCCAGAACCCGACCTAAAAGGGGCATAAAGACGGCACCGCCTAAAAATGGAAAAAGGTTTACCATTCCGGTTGAAGTGCCGGCAATTTCCACGGGAAAAAGCTCTTTAATAATGGTAAATCCGAAGATAACCACTGATGAAGCACAAATTGAAAAAACAAAAAAGAAAATATACAGAGCGATCCGGGAAAGGCCGGCCGGGTAAATGCTTAGAAAGGCGAGTTCTATAACCAGTAACAGGTTGCACAGAATAAACGGCTTCTTTCGGCTTTTCATTAGCTTGTCCGATATAAATCCTAAAGGAGGGCTTCCGATAATCATGCCCCATGCAATCATACTGAGCACCGTTCCGGCTTGGGCCCGGGTCATGCCGTAAACATCCATCAGATAAGGCCCGCCCCACAATGCTCCAAAACCGAAAAATATACCGCAATCAAAGAAAAACCATATGGCCACCGGCCAGAAGTATTTTTCGGAAATGACTCGACGGACCCCCTGGAGCAGGGGTATCTGCTTTACCGGCCCAAAGACTTTCCCTTTTTCCTTGCCGAGTTCTCCGAGGGAAGGCCAGCCTTTATCCTCGGGGCGGTCCCTGACAATAAACCATACCAGCACTACGATGATAAAGGTGCAGCAGCCGATGAGCTCGAAAGAGATACGCCATCCGAAAAACAAGGTCATTACAGCAAGAAGCCACGTGGCTGCGAGAACCCCGATTCCGCCAACTGCATTTAGAATACCGGCCATGAAGGCAAATTCGTGAGGATGAAACCATCGAGATAGGATTTTCATGGTGGGAATGAAGACCATGGAAACACCGAGTCCCACCATAACCCTTCCAAGAAAGGCAATTTTTATGGTCGGTGCAAATCCGAATATAATACTTCCTGCAGAAGCGATGATTAAAAATAATGTGACGGATTTTCGAGGGCCCAATGAATCTGAGAGGAGGCCGGCGGGAAGTTGCATAAAGGCATAGCAGTAAAAATATGTCGATCCCAGCAAGCCCATGACACTGGCGGTTGTTTTAAAATCTTTTATCAAATCGTTTGCGACAACAGAAAGGGAAAGGCGGTGGAAATAAACAAAAAGATAGGCGAGTGCCAGCACAATAAAAATCAGCCACCTGAATCGCATTATCTTTCCTGTAACATCTTCAGTCATTCATTCTCTCCATAAAAATCAAGTTCTTTACCGTTTGAAAAAAGTGGCATCGCCGGAATATCGAGACCCGGGTGGAGACGGTTATGGTGAGAAAGGGGCGATATAGTATTTTTATATAAACTGATTTAATCTGCTTTTCGTTGCTTCGCCATTTCTTCTGCTCGGAGATCTTTTTTTAAAATTTTCCCGACATTTGTTTTAGGAAGTTCGATTCTGAATTCAATTTCGGTTGGAAGCTTAAACTTGGCCATTTTGTCTTTGCAATATTCGATAAGTTCTTCCTGTGTAGCGGTTTCGCCTTCTTTAAGCGCAACAAAAACTTTGACGGATTCACCTCGACTGGGGTGGGGGATGCCGATTGCAGCGGCTTCCTGGACCTTGGGATTTTCATAAAATACTTCTTCAATATCACGCGGGTATACATTCAAACCACCGGATAAGATCATATCTTTTTTTCTGTCAACGATATAAAAATATCCTTCCTCATCCATTTTGCCGATATCGCCTGTGTGGAGCCAGCCATCTGTAAGTGTGCTGGCTGTTTCTTCAGCTTTGTTCCAATAGCCTTTCATGACCTGTGGACCTTTAACAAGAATTTCACCCGATTCTCCTAAGGGAACATCTGTATTGTCGTCAGTGAGGTCAACGATACGGCAATCCGTGTCAGAAATGGGGATCCCGATGCTTCCGACTTTACGTTTCCCTCCGGAAAAGGGATTTATGTGGGTGACCGGTGAGGATTCCGTCAAACCGTATCCTTCGACGATCACAGCGCCGGTTTTGTTTTCAAAATCTCTGATCACTTCCAACGGTAACGGGGCACTGCCTGAAAAACATCCTTTGATTGACGTCAGGTCGATATTGTCGATGTGTGGATGATTCAGTATTCCAATATACATGGTGGGTACCAGCGGCACGAAGGTTGGTTTAAATTTCCGAATGGCTTGTATCAGTGGTTCCGGTTGGGGCTTTGGAACAAGAATATCTCCCCACCCCAAATAAATGGCCAGATTCATTGCGGTGGTCATACCAAACACATGAAAAAAGGGAAGTGCTCCCAGCATAATTTCATTGCTGTTGAAGGTGGGGAACCATGCACCAAGCTGTTGAACCTGTTTGCTCAGATTGCCGTGGGTAAGCATCACGCCTTTTGAAACGCCGGTGGTACCGCCGGTATACTGATACATGGCAACGTTATCAAACGAAAGCTCAACCTCGGGAGGATTTGGGGAACTTTTTGCCAGAACATCTTTCCATTTATACACATTTGGAGACGATTTAACATCTGCCGCAAGATTTTTTTTCTTGGCCACAAGCGGAAACAACAGGTTCTTTGGAAAAGGAAGATAATCACCGATAGAGGTATATATAATCTGTTTTATCTTTGTTTTCGGTCTTAAATCAATCATGCGATTACCCAAAAGGTCAAGAGTTATCAGTACTTTTGCTCCGGAATCATTAAATTGGTGTTTAAGTTCCCGGTCTGAATACAAAGGGTTGTTCATCACCGTGATTCCGCCGATTTTTAATATGGCATAATAGGCCACGACGCAGGGGATGAGGTTGGGCAGGAGGATGGCAACGCTGTCACCCTCTTTGATACCAAAGGAATTTAGGGCTGCGGCAAAACGGTCGACCATATCATTGAGTTCGCGATAGGTCACTTTGTATCCCTCAAATAAAAGGGCCATCTTATTCGGAAATTTGCCGGCCGTCCTTTCCAAGATATTCGGGAGGCATATTTCTTCGTAGTCTAATTTTTCAGGAACCCCTTTTTCATAACTGGTTAACCAGGTTTTATCTTCATATCTGATCTCTGTTGTCATAGACCCCCCTTCATGCGCTTAGGTACAAATATTGTGCTTTTTAAGGCAAAAGAAAAGTACCGGTGCAAACACTTTCTGTTGAATAATTGAAGATTTAATAAATTTTGCTCATTTTAGCATGCCAATTCCAACTTTCTTGTTTATATCTGTTAGGATGAAAATGAATATTTGTCAAGAAAGCTTGTAATTTGTGCGATATTAGTATACCAAAATAAACTTGGAATCGAATGAAAAAACTAAACTTTTTTTTCTTGACAGTTTAAAGGCTCATTTGTTAAAAAATGAATGAGCGTTCATTCATTGTTGGGGTTAAGGGGTGGAAAATTAAAAAATGGAAGCAACGTTGATATCTCCGGCTAAGGCCTTCGTTCTCGGGTTTCCCACCGTAATTTTCTCATTGATCATACCGCTGGCTGGTGTGGCGATGTTTACCTACATCATCGCCCTTCGACTGAAACCGATGGTTAAAGCATCTCCGGACCCGCGACTTGACCGTCTATTTGTCAGATTTTTAAAAATGTTAAAGTATGCCGTCGGGCAGTACCGGCATCCCAGGTATCCGGATGCGGGAATTATCCATATCGCGCTCTTTGCAGGTTTTGTCATCCTGTCTCTGCGATCTATAACCCTTGTGCTGCTCGGAATTTCAGATGGCTATGTGCTGCCGGGGATGAGCGGCATGGCCGGTCAGGTTTACATGGTACTAAAGGATATTGCCGGAACACTTATTATGGCAGCTTGTCTGGCTGCATTGTATCGCCGGATCGTCATTAAACCCAAACGGTACGCGGTACCCCCCAAATACGGCAAAGAACATACCTGGGAAGCCGTATTGGTTTTGTTACTGATTACAGGGCTGGTCACCTGCGATATGGCCTTTGAAGGAAGCGAGTTTGCAGCTCGAATTCAAAGTGGATTGAAGCCGGAGATTCTGGTTCCATTGACCGGAACATGGGCGGCTACGCATATGTTAAGACTCTTTCCAATGGATATGCTGCAACATCTGCATTTGGGTGCATATTTTTCACATGAGCTGATATTCTTCTTTTTTCTCTGTTTTTTACCCATGGGCAAGCATTTTCATGTGATTACGTCCTTGCCGAATGTATTTTTAATGAAACTCGACAAAGGTACGGTAAAACCGGTTCAATGGGGGGTTGAGGAAAAAGCGCTGGATGACCTTGAGTCGTTCGGGGTCAAGAAGTTTGAAGATTTTACCTGGAAACACATGCTCGATTTTTATTCCTGTGTCGATTGCGGCAGGTGTTCGGACAATTGTCCGGCCAATGCCGTGGGGCGACCGCTTTCTCCGAGGTTTATCTCCGTTAAGTGCCGCGACTATTCGTTCAAGAAATATCCGCTCAAGGGCAAATCAAAGGGCGTGAGTCCGTTTATCGGCAACGTTCTGGAAGAAGATGAGATCTGGTCGTGCACCACCTGCGGCGCCTGTGAAGAGGAGTGTCCGGTTTTTATCGAATATATCGACAAGATTGTCGATGTCAGAAGGGGATTGGTGGATGAAGGGATGGTGCCCCAATCTTTTCAAAAACCTTTGGGAGCCCTCGAAAAACGCGGTAACCCTTACGGCAAGATGGAGAAAAAACGCGCGGACTGGACCAAGGAATTGCCTGAAGATTTCAACGTTAAGATCCTGGGAAAAAAAGAGACCGCAGATACCCTCTATTTTGTCGACAGCATTACGTCGTACGATGACCGGATACAGGACATCGGCCGGGCCACAGCCAGGGTTCTTAGTGCTGCCGATATCGATTTCGGAATTTTGGGACCGGCGGAAAGAGACAGCGGCAACGAGGTCAGGCGATTCGGCGAGGAGATGCTCTTTTTGGATCTAAGAGATCGAAATTCAGAAGCCATCAATAATGCCGGTGTGAATCGTATTGTTACTGCAGATCCCCATGCCTTTAATGCGCTAAAACACGACTACAGAGACATCCCGCCGGTGGAACATATCAGCAGTACTATTTTGAAAGGCCTCAAATCCGGCAATATCCAATTAAAACATATTGAGAACTCGGATAAAATCTATACCTATCACGATCCGTGTTACCTTGGCCGGCATAATAATCTTTATGATGATCCGCGGGAGGTCATCGATTCGATTCCTGGAATCCGGCGGGTGGAAATGACCAAACACTGCAGGGACCGCTCGTTTTGCTGCGGCGGCGGCGGGCTGATGCTGTTTTACGAGCCCATAGAGGAAAAAAGGATGGGGCAGGTCAGGGTTGAAATGGCAAAAGCAGCCGGTGCGAACGTCATTGTTACGGCCTGCCCCTTCTGTATGGTCAATATTGAAGATGCCATTAAGACCAGCGGCCTGGAAGGGGAGATGGAGGCCATTGACCTTGTGGAGCTGATTGATCGGCATTTGACTGATGATTGACGATGGATGATGGATGATTGTTGATGGATGAGCAACAGATAACAAGTGCCTAAAGTTTGAATGCCTGAAGTGAGCTAAAGTTGAGGAACGCGCTTTCAGCGCGACCAATTATAATTAAAATTGATAGGATACCTTAACTTTAGTTCACTTTAGCACACTTTAGGCACTTGTAACTTTTATTGATGATTATCGATTGTTGAATGAATATTGGGAGGAAAGACATGGAAATCTTAGTGTGTGTCAAACGGGTTCCGGACACCGCGGAAAATGAGATCGAGGTCAACAGAGACGGTACGGATATCGAACGGGATGACCTGGTATATTCTGTAAACGAATGGGACAATTATGCTGTTGAAGAAGCCATTCAGATTCGAGACAAGGTCGGCGGCAGCGTTACCGTTGTTACCGTTGGCGACGAGGAAGATGAGGAAGTCATTCGAAGAGAGATGGCCATGGGCGCTGATAACGGCGTACTCCTTTCGGACGATGCGTTTAATGGGTCCGATGGAAAAGGGATTGCCGCTATTTTAAAAGCGGCGGTTGAAAAGGGAAAATATGACCTGATTTTGACCGGCGCCCAGGCCGATGACGGGGCAGGCCAGGTGGGCGGCATGCTGGCGGCCATGCTCGACTGGCCCTATGCTTCTTTGGTCAATCTTGTGGATGTTATCGATGACAAAAAAATTAAAGTCGGTCGTGAAATTGCCGGCGGAAACCAGGAGATGAATGAAATCGATCTCCCATGTGTTCTTTCCATTCAAACCGGCATCAATGAGCCGCGATATGTCGGGTATTCGCGGAATCCGGAAGGTGGCATCACTTGAAATACCGGTTCAAACCGCCGGCGATCTCGGGATTGCCGCGGACACTGTCGGTGAATCCGGCGCTCGAATAAAACGTCTCGATTATTTTGTGCCGGACACGGGCGATGGCGCAGAGATTCTGGAAGGGAGTACCGAAGAGATCATCGATAAACTGGTTGAACTCTTAAAAGCCAATGGAGGGATCAAATAATGGCCCAACAGGTTTTTGCATATATTATACACAAGAATGGTGTTGCAGACGATACGCGCCCTTGAGATGATCACAGCGGCCGGAAAACTCAATCCAGATGCTTCGGTTACGGCCGTGATTGCAGGTACCGGCGCCGAGCTCGATGGGGTGTGCAAGGAGTTTCTGTCTTCCTTTGGCGAGGTCTGGAAGATCGATAACGAAGCGTTGGCTTATGTTAATGCAGAGGTGATCCGGCCGATGCTGACTCGTATTTTGCCAAAGGAAGGCATCGTTTTGATTCCCCATGAACATTTTGGTATGGATCTGGCGCCGGGCCTCTCCATAAAGCTTGACGCGGCATACCTTCCGGATGCTGTCGATTTTGAAGGCATCGAAGACGGAAAACTCAAAGCTGTTCGCGAGGAATACGGCGGACAGGTCAGCACGCATGTACTTTGCGATATTTCCCAGGGTGCGGTGATTACCGTCCGCCCGGGATCTTTTAAGGCCGATGAAAGCAAAAGCGCCGGCGGTAACATCGTTGACAAAACCGCCGAAGCCATGGAGGGCGGTCTTTCGGAAGGTGTCCGCCGCTTTCTTGAAATTGTCGAGGCTGAAGTCGGCGATGTCGATATCACCAAGTCGGATGTTCTGGTATCGGTGGGCAGGGGAATCGAAGATGAGGATAACCTGGAGATGGTATTCGATCTGGCAAAAGCCATGGGTGCGGATGTGTCATGCTCCAGACCCATAGTGGATGCAAAATGGCTGGAAAAATCCCGTCAGGTCGGAACCTCGGGCAAGATCGTCAAACCGAAAGTCTACATGGCATTAGGTATCAGCGGATCATTTCAGCACGTGGGCGGCCTCAAGGGCGCGCCTTTTGTTGTTGCCGTAAACAAGAATCCCAAAGCACCGATTTTTCAGGTTGCGGATGTCGGTGTTGTGGATGACATCCTCGATTTTATTCCCGATCTTACGGACCGGATCAATGAGATAAAAGGATAAACAGCCTAAAAGTCGGATTAAGGATTCAGGGATTAAAGACTCCCCGCCAAAGGGCGGGGAGTTTTGCTTTTGGGCAGTGTTTCGCGCTCGTTGACATAGAAAATTGTCACCTGAATCTTGCATAACAGTTCTCATTAATTTTTATGCAAGATTCAGGTGACAATTTATGCATATTATGATAAAACTATGCATAGAAAAATAAAGGAGGCCGATGATGAGAACAACGCTTGATTTACCTGAAAATTTATTAGATGAGGCGATGAAGGTTACACACATTAAGACAAAGACAAAAGTTATCGTCGTGGCCTTGGAAGAATTAATTAGAAAATCGAAAATTTCAGAGTTAAAAAAATATAAGGGAAAAGTCGATTTGGGCATTGATTTAAACACTATCAGAGGGCGCTAATGTCTGTATTAGTCGATACTTCAGTATGGATTGAGTATTTCAGGAAAGGAATTAATTCTGAAAAACTTGATTTCTTAATTGATGAAAATCTCCTTGTAATAAATGATCTCATTTTGGCAGAGCTGGTGCCATTTTTGAAAATACAAAACAAAAGAAACATTATCAATGTATTGTATAAAATCAAAAAGCTGAATTTGTCCATCAATTGGGATCAAATCATTGATTATCAATATAAATGCCTCAAAAATGGATTGAATGGGGTTGGTATACCGGATCAAATCATTGCCCAAAACGCAAAACAAAATCATTGTGAAATTTACTCTCTGGACAATCATTTCAGCCTAATGAAGGATTTTCTTAATTTTCAGGTACAGATTTAAATTGCAGCTGTGCCGAACTTTGAGTTCTTTATAATTTTTCAGAAAATGGGGTCAAGTATATGTTTGACCCTTGATGGTAAAAGAGAAGAGTAAAACGTTGATTTTGTCTTATCACCAGAGAGTTTCGAGGCTTAAAAATATAACTGAGAAACTAAAACATACATGTAAAAAGCAGACCTGACCCCTTTTCCAGGCTGTTCTGCGCGGAGAATGAAAAAGAGGACAGAATTATTTTCTATACGATGGCTTGTGAAAAGACTGACAATCACGTAGTTTATGGATCATGAAAAAATCTTCAAAGAACAGATTGACACCCCGGCAGCAGTCATTCTTTTCTGGCAACAGCCTTTTCGATAAAATTGCAAGGGCTGTCTGCTGCGCCGGAACGCTTCCAAGAAAAGAACTCTATGAAGCATGGGAAATGGCAAAAAGGGTACGGCGAAGATACAGGGGCGGCAGGATTATAGATTTTGCCTGCGGTCATGGCCTTTTGGCGCATATCATGCTCATCCTTGATGACAGTTCAAAGACAGCCATTGCCGTGGACAAAAAAATTCCTTTAAATGCAGGAAAATTGTCCAACGCATTGATCACATCCTGGCCGAGACTGAAAAACAGAGTCATCTACAAAGAAATGCCTGTCCAGGAGATCACCATTCTTCCGGATGATATTGTGGTCTCAGCCCATGCCTGTGGATCTTTAACCGATCTGATTATTGATAAGGCCATTGAACAGAATGCCAGGATAGCGGTTCTGCCCTGCTGTCATAATTTGGAGGAATCTTCCACAGACGGCCTTGAAGGTTGGATGGATAAAACCCTTGCCGTGGATACGGTAAGAGTGATGAGGCTTAGATCAAAGGGATACCAGATTGTGGCCCATAAAATTCCCAACGATATCACGCCCAAAAACAGGCTGCTCATGGGAGAATATCTAAAGAGCGAATCAGCCTTTTAGCACAGACAGGGCAATCTCCAGAGAAAACAAGGGGGGCAGGTCCCGGTTAAATATGCTCCGCATTTAACCGGATAAATCTTCATTCTTGACAGATATCATGGAAAGGCTCTATATAAGACACGACACCATTAACCATATAGATATGATTCGCCAACGTCAACGGGAGCAATGGTGGTATAAATTGAACTCTTTTGTATTCGAAAATGGGACGGCGGCAAAACCAGGCCGATCAAGTGGACGGCCGAAGGGTTGCTCGTTTTTTTGATTTCTCAGATGATTACCGGAATTCTCTCTGCCTGACCAGAGAGGATTTGACACCATTTATCCTTGCGCAGCCTTGATGATTCCGTAATCCGGTTTTTGGTTGAAGGGATTATAGGATGCCCCGGAAATTCCCCCACATAGGAAAATTCTGCCTGCCCGAATGTATTTAAACGAACCCTTCAGATTTTATTTTGGAATAATAGAGTGAAACAATGGTCTTTTACTAAAAGCCGTATTGCAGGGCTCTTGGCATCAGTCTTGCAGTGTCTTGCAGAACGAATGAAACAAATTCTTTTCAACAGGACGAATGTGTGAATCTTCAAAATATTT
>CAVPLW010000011.1:0-63867 GCA_963706295.1 uncultured delta proteobacterium
TACGTGACAATGACATTTCCGCAGGGGTAATGGGGATTAATGTTTTCAGATAGCAAGCTTTTTGCGTTTGTCGCCGGCTTTATCGGCGGAATTGCCGGGGCGTTCTGGATCAGCAATCTCGCGGCGATCAGCTCCGAACATTTTCCCTGGTTCTGGTCTTTGTGGCTGGTGGGTGTCATTCTTATCGGCGGGGTGAGCGATCCACGGCACTATTTTCGGGCCATACTTCATGGTTGTTGTTATGGAGCTATTGCAACTCGCGATAATGCCTCTTGCAGACATCTATCCTGAAGCTTTTAATGGATTTTTTGTTTATTAAAGAGGCCGCCTTCGGGCTTGCCATATGCGATTTATGGTATTCTGTACCCAATGGTCTGGCCTATCGATGGTGGGCAGACGAAGAACTATTTTAATTTGTGGCCGTTTTCGTATTAGATGTGTGGTCAATTTGGTAAATGGTTAAATCGTCTAAAAGATATTTCTGAATACGATTGGCAGTATTTATCACAACGACTTAACCCATAAACTATTCAACGAATTCTCAGCAAAAGAAGGAGGTGGTGTTTAAATAAAATTTTAATCGGAACGGAACTCGATGGAACTTTTACTCTTTAAAAAAGGGGAAAGAAATTATGTTTGCGAAAAATACGTGGTCAAAGACTTTCGTGCACCTATTTATTGTGGCATTGATTGTTGGATTTTCTTCCATGGTCGGCGCCGCAACAATTAATGTGGGAGCGCTCAATGATATGACGGGAGCGACTTCAGATGTCGGAAAGGACTATGCTCTGGGCATTGCAGAAGCCATTCATTATGTCAATGATAATGGCGGGATCAACGGCAAGCAGATCAAGCTGTATCAGTTTGATTACGGCTACCGTGTGCCCGAAGCGCTGACCAAGTACAAGCTGTTCAAACGGCTCAAATGCGTGGCGGTTTTGGGCTGGGGAACCGGTGATACCGAGGCCCTGGCACCGACCATCACCAGGGATAAGATGCCTTATGTGTCCGCTTCGTACTCAGCTCACCTGACGGATCCCAAAAAAACGCCGTACAATCTTTTTTTTGCAACAGATTACTCACAACGCCAGATCCGCCATCACCGCCTGGTTTGACAAAAAATGGCCCAAACACAAGGATTACGGGAAAAGAAAACCGCGTTTGGTCTGCTCTTATATGTTCGCTTCCCGTATTGCAGTGCGCCGATCAAGGCCATCAAGGATCAGGCTGAACTACTCGGCTTTGACATCGGTCCGGATCAAATCGTGTCTTTGTTTGCCATTGATACCAAAAGCCAGGTTCTGGCCATGAAGGATTTCGGTCCGGATCTGGTCTGGCACGGCAACACCGTTATGTCGGTGGCAGCTACGGTGCGTGATGCTTACGCTTTAGATCTTGGAGCGGATCACATTGTCAATAACTGGGGATTTGATGAAATCTGCCGAAATTGGCGGGAAAGGCATCCGAAGGCGTATATGGGGGCGGCAGTTTGGGCATTTTTCGGTGAAGATGTTCCAGGGATGGACAAAGTGGTCGAATATGCCAAAAAATACAACCCGGGCATTCCTCTGGAAAAGCGTTCCGTCCATACGGTTCAGGCATGGGCCAGTGCGCTGGGACTTGTGGGAAGCATTGAACCGGGCGGATAAAGCCGGAGACTTGAGTGGCGAAGACATTCTGAAAAAGCGGTTTTGAAACCATGGAAGATTTTCGACATCGGTCTGGGTGCGGCACCGGTTAACTTCACGGCAACGGATCATCGTGTGGCCGGAATTGTGCCCATCTATGAAGTCAAAGACGGCAAATTTCAAATCGTTGAAAGAGTCGATCTGAAAAGCCGCTGGCCGAAGAATGGGCCGACGAGTGGCTCGGATGGTAGGGAGGTTTCAAGGTTTTGTCTAATGAGGAAATGATCTTAAAGATCAACAATATTGAGGTCAAATATCACGAGGTCATTCTGGTGATAAAAGGTGTCTCCATTGAGGTTCCAAAAGGCGCCATTGTGGCCCTTTTGGGTGCCAATGGGGCCGGTAAGAGTACGACCTAAAGGCGATCTCGGGTTTGCTGAAACACGAGGATGGTGAGGTCACCGACGGGTCCATTGAATTCATGGATCAGCGCATCGATAAAATGGGTGCTGAAAAGATTGCCAAAATGGGCGTCGTTCAAGTCATTGAGGGCCGTCGGGTTTTTGAACCCTCACCGTGGAGGAAAACCTGAAGGTGGGTGCTCATGTGAGAAAGTTCGGCAGATCCATAAAGGACGGTCTGGAGATGGTATACCACTACTTTCCGCGCCTTAAGGAAAAGCGCAATGAAAGCGGCGGATTTATCAGCGGCGGGGAACAGCAGATGACGGTGGTGGGACGTGCTCTGATGACCAGCCCCAAACTGATCCTTCTGGATGAGCCTTCCATGGGCCGGGCACCGCTTCTTATCCATGAAATCTTCAATATTATTACGAAGCTTAACCAGGAGGAGAAGATATCGATCCTGCTTGTGGAACAAGAATGCCAAACTTGCCCTTAATGTTGCACCCCATGCCTATGTGATGGAGAACGGTCGCATTGTCATGGACGACACAGCCGAAAAGCTCCGGGAGAATCGGATGTCAAGGATTTCTACCTTGGCCTTACCGATGTTGGGGGCCGTAAGAGTTTTCGGGAGGTAAAACACTATAAACGAAGAAATGATGGCTTACCTAACCCTTTATATTGAATAAGGGAGGAAAAAAATGCATAAAAGATCAATTATACTTACATGTTTAAGTATTTTCGTTGCCGCTGCCATGCTGGCGGGGTGTGCCGGAATGGAGGTAACGCCAACTGAGAAAAATTTTAATAATCCGGTATGATTACTTTGAGTCATGTAGAAATTCCCTACTATACAGGATATTATTACTTTGCCAAGACGGTAGAGCCTACCAAGGGAACCGCCGGTGATTACGGTGCCCCCATGAGTATGGCTTTCATATTTAACATTGAAAATCCTAATAAGTATCCGATTCAGCTTGACGGTTTTTCATTTTCGATTAATTTCGAAGAATTTGAGGTTAATACCGTTACTCTTCCGGACACCATGTGGATTTTGGCTGGTAAGACCAACCAGATAACAGAGTGTCGGCTATGTTCTGACACCCGTCAAACCCTGCTGACCCTGCTGGGCTTTGGGGGCTATGAAGTTAAGTGAAAAGAAAATTTCGCCATGGGATGCTCTCGAGAAATGGTGGACTGGAGCACCGGATTTTTCCTTTCCGGTCTATGTTAAAGAAGGGGCGGCTATTTTTAAAGCAGATGGCCTGACAAAAGTAATTTCTTTTAAAGCGTCATTTCCTGAATAAATCGAAAGACAGGTTATAGGTAACAGGGATCAGGGATCAGTGTTAAGTGACAGGTTTCAAGAACTCGTCGGCTGATCCCTGACACCTGCTTGCCCCGTTAAATTTTTACCCTGTTAAACCACTCTATTGCTTCTGTTTAACCGGGGTTTCGAAGAAAAGGAGCGAAGCGGATTTAACTGGGGACCCCTGTTTGGGTCGAAATAGCTGCTCGGGGAGGCGAGGTTTTATGGGACTGTACGATTTTACGTTCTATGATCTTATCGCTCGAAACGCCGTATGTTTTGGTGGCCAATCCGCATGGTTCGAGGTCGACGCCGACAAATCGCTGACATTTTTTCAAATTAAAGAGATGATCGATCGCCTTGCTTTTGGTTTACAAACAATTGGTATTAAAAAAGGCGATCGGATCGGCATTTTGGGGAAAAACAGCCTTGAATACTTTCTCCTTTACGGCGCTGCCGCGGCCCTAGGCGCAATCCTATTGCCCATCAAGCTGGCGACTTTCGGCCGAAGAGATCAAATATAACCTGAAGGATTGTGTTCCTGAGGCCCTCTTTGTAGATGCGGAGTTTCAAGACCTCGTCAAGGGGTTGAAGACCGATATTCCTTCAGTGAAATCATATTACACGTTCAAAGATGAAGGCGGCAGCTTTCTTGGGTTCGATGATTTGATGAACAACACGGGACAATTTGAAGCTGAGGATGTCTCCAATAATGATGGTTTTGTGATCATTCATACGGCCGCTGTAGAAGGGAGACCCAGAGGCGCCCTTTTAAGCCACGGCAATCTTTTATGCGCCGGCCTGCACTTGAATTATTGTTTTCATTTAACTGAAAAAGATGTTCATTTGAATTTTCTGCCCCTGTTCCATGTGGGCGGACTGTTTATGGCCATCAGCAGTTTTTTAGCCGGTGCACTGAACGTGAACATGAGCAAATTTGATGCAGAAAAAGCCGTTGAACTCATTGAAACGAAAAAAGTGACCCTCTTTTTTGATTTTTCACCGATTCTTGCATCCATTCTTGAGCAACATGAAAAAACAGGTCAAGATATCAAAAGCCTCAGGGCCGTCATGGGATTGGATACGCCGGAAACCATCGAGAAGTATCAACACGTCACCGGCGGTACGTTTTATTCCATTTACGGGCAAACGGAAACCACGGGTCTGGCAACCATGGGACAATACAATGACCGGCCGGGTTCTGCCGGAAAAATGGTTTCTCTTGGGGAAGTCCGTCTGGTGGATGATTATGATCATCCGGTTTCAACCGGAAAGGTTGGCGAAATTACTATGAAAGGCCCTTTGGTGTTTAAAGGCTACTGGAATCTTGCGGAGGAAACCGCCCGTACATTTCGTGAAGGAAGGCATCACACCGGAGATCTGGGCCGTTTTGACGAAGATGGGTTTCTCTGGTACGCCGGCCGAAAGGCCGAGAAGGAGCTGATCAAACCCGGCGGCGAGAATGTCTATCCTGCTGAAGTGGAAAAGGTCATTCTTCAGCATCCGGCTGTGGAAAAGGTCGTTGTTTTCGGCGTTCCGGATCCCAAATGGAAAGAAGGAATAAAAGCCGTTTGCCGATTGAAATCCAATGAAAAATTAGAAGCTCAGGAATTGATTCAGTTTGTGGGCGAGCATATCGCCAGATATAAAAAACCTCAATATGTTGAATTCATATCCGATTTTCCCTCCCTTGAAGACGGATCTCCGGACAGGGTCAAAATCAAGGATCTGTATGGCGGTACACAAGAAATTTGAAATTGAGGATTGATTCGTCAATCGACTGCACCTCCACCTCATTTCAATCGTTCGTAACTCCATATGTGAATTGTATATAGATGGTTCGATGTTTAGATCATGATAAATCCATTCGAATTTGATATCTATCAATTTATTAGACTTCATGTCATTAGGAAATACTTCATTGTGTTTCTTCTTCCCTTACTGTCAGGATGTACAGCTATTGCCCTCACGGGTGCGGGAGCCGGGATAAGCTACACCCTTAGCAATGTAGCTTACAGGTCTTTCAGTTCTCCTTTGGATCGGGTTCACCACGCTGCAATTGCTGCTTTGAAAAAAATGGACATTAAGATTATTGATGACAGCAAGTCAGAAGATGGCAGAACCATAACTGCAGCTACAAAGGAACTTGACATAGTAATCAATTTGGAGGAAGTAACGTCAAAAACTACGCAGGTCAAAGTTGATGCCAGGAAAAGAGTCGTTTTGAAGGACAAGGCAACAGCTGCAGAGATCATCAATCAGGTGGGAAAAATCCTGGGAGAGCAAAACCTCCGTTCAACATATCTGCAATCAATAAAAAAGCCAAGCCACATACACAAAAATTTAACTGTCGCGAATCGGGATATCATAGGTTTTGCCGCTTAACTCGATGCAATATCGATGTTGATCGAATTTCAATCGATGGGCCAGTTTTAACATCGCCCGGTCCATAAATTTGATCCGATCGCCGGCGTGCTCAAGATACAGATTATCGTTTTGAACGAACAGGTTCTTGGGGGCCAGAGCAATTTCGTCTTTCGTATTCAGGATCAGACGTATCTTGTCGGAATCATCTTGTGTTTTGACGTCAAACACAAATAGTGCGGTATCTTCGTATTTAAAATAAACCTTTTCTATGGTGTGGTCGTTGTGTTTTTGCAAGAGATGATACCCTTGGGCATCCTTTCGAATCGAGGAATGAAAGTAGTCGATGATTTTTTTATGCTCGAATACGCCATGTTTGTTGTGCCATCGCCCGTAAGCGTCCAGCCAAAATACGGCCTCCTCTTTGGACACCACAAATTCTTTTTTTTCTTTTTTGTTCACACCGTTCCTTCCTTTATCCCCATTATTTGGGAATCAATTCCCGATAGGCTTCCTCTATTTCTTTAAAGTGCTTTTCTGCCAGTTCTCTGAACTCATCACCCAGATGATGCACCTTGTCCGGGTGATATTTATTGGCCAGCTCCCTGTAAGCTTTCTTTATTTCTTCCTGTGATGCATCTTTTGGAACATTCAACACCGCGTAAGGATCCCGTGACGCATTCCCTTCCTGGAAACGATTCGTTCCATGGGTGTCCTTTTGAGATGATCCTTTGTTGTATTGGGACGAACCGCGGCTTTGACGATAAAAGTTTTGGAAATTGGGTGGTTTCTGGCCGAGATTTTTAAAAACCCGCCACAGAATGTATAAAATGATGATGTCGTCGAGCCAGCCCCAGCCCACAAGAAAATCAGGAAGAATGTCATATGGGCTCAAGGTATAAATCAATCCGATAATGATCAGCAGGATTTTCATTCTTAATTTTATTTACATTTTAGGGAGTTGTTTCGTGACGTTATAAAATGCTCACGGAGCGAATAAAATGAATATATTGTCAAACAGTCAAACTTAATAGTATCGAAATTTTCTTTTTGGGACAGATGAACACGGATTATCAAGATTCTTAGATTGAGAATAATAATATTATCTGTTTATATCTGTGAAAATCTGCCTGCCCCGTAGGTCCGGAAGATCGTAATGGGGCGTCCCATTTAACTTGAGATATTTATCTAAGACATACCACAAAAAGGAAGGATTGTCAGGTCATCCTTTAAAGCGTAAGGTTATTTCACTCTGATTCGCTGCACCGCAATCAGGGAAATCATACTCAAAAATGCGCCGAAGATAAATGGAATACGGTAATCGATGACCCACAGCAATCCCCCGACAGCAGGAAGGACCACGGCGGCAATGTGATTGATGGTGAATCCCACCGCCATGCTTGGAGCGATATCCCTCGGGTCCCCCACCTTTTGAAAATAGGTGCGAATGGCAATGGCAAAATTGAAAAAAATATGGTCCAGTATATAAAGCACCGCCACAATCCATTTTGACTGTACGAAGGCATAAGCAAGAAAAATAAATATCAGGCTGAAGTATTCACAAGAAAGCACGGCCCTTTCACCGAACCGAATGATCGACCTGCCGATGAGCGGACTGATAAAATAGTTGACCAGATTGTTGATGACAAAAAGGATGGTGACTTCCTGAACCGTAAAATGAAATTTTTTTACCAGTAAAAAAACGGCAAATGCGATGAAAATCTGGCGTCTGGCTCCGGCCATAAAGGTGAGAAAATAAAACAGCCAGTACTTTTTGCGAAAAATCATTTTTTTGTGTTGCGGAACAATGTTTTGATCCACAGGGTTTTGAAAAAATCCCCATATCCCTGAAGCTGCAATCAATCCTCCGATGAGCAGATACAATTGAGTGAAATTTAGATAAGAGGCGACCAAATAGATAAAGATGCCGATTCCGATGTTCGAAGCTGCAGAAAGTGCGCGAAGTTTGCCGAATACCCATGGAGACGTGTTTTTGTCAAAATATTGAAGGGTTAACGATTGATTGGTGGTTTCAAAATAATGAAAGCCGAAACTCATGATCAGGGTGGTTACCAGAAGACCGCCGAATGAAGGAAAAAGCCCGGTGGCGGCCACGCCGATTCCCAAAATCAGAATGGACAGCGCCGACAGGCGATGCTCTTTAATGAGCATGATGACAAACACCGCAAGCAAAGCCAGAAAACCCGGAATTTCTCTGACCGACTGAATGATCCCCACATGATCGCCATTCAGACCGACGACCTTTACGGCAAAATTATCGAACAACGTTCGCCAAGCCTGTAGTCCTATTGTTGAACTGATGGTCAACACCATCAGATAGCGGTACATGGGGTTTTGTTTGATTTTTTTTATTTTTAAAATTTCCATGACAAGCTCGTTTCTTTCCGGCCATTTAATCCGGATACATTCGGAAAAACAGATCGCACAACATAGGATTATTATGCTTAAGCGTCAATTCCTTTTGAAACAAAGAGTGATGAATGCCAGAAAGTAGGCTGAAATTGCAAAAATCATGATTGCGGGAATACCCAAACTCAGCGCGATTTGTGCAGATGCGATGGATGCCAGGACCGACGCGCATCCATTTGTCGTCCAGGCGTATGCCCGCTGAGAAGGAAGGTTCAAAATATATCGCATGCCGAGAGGGAAGGGGAGTCCCATTAAGAATCCCGCCGGCAGGAGAAGTAACAGTGATAGGGTGTAACGCAAAAATTGGTTGAGCTGTATGATGCTATGCATAATGGGATTAAAAATGGAAAACATACACATGAGAATCACGATAAGTGCAGCGATTGCGATACGAAAGTTTTTGGCACTGATTCGCTGTGACCAATAGCCGCCGAATGCGGAAAACACAAGGAGTCCTGTAATGACGACGGTTAAACTGATCACCGGATCGCCGAAAATAAAAATGTATTCATTTATAAAAAAGAGTTCAATGAACATAAAACCTGAACCCACGGCAAGAAAATATAGCATGTGAGAGAAGTAGAATTTTCGAGTTTCTTTTAAGGTGGCAAAAAAGGGAATAATCAAAAGAAGAATGGATATCCCCAATGCTTCTATTAAAACAACGGAAACGACAATTTCGCCGGACATGAATAAAGAATAAAACCTGCTTCCTGTCATTTTATAAAGCGCTTTCAGTCGGGACCACTTTAAAAACCGGTAAGGGAAGGGACGGTTATCCGTCTGAGGAAAGACATCCATGGGGTAGTTTTCAAAGTAAGTTTTTTCTGTTCCCAACCGGTACGCTTCTGATAGACGTTTGATTTCGATATAGTGATACGGGGCATCGAAAATATTAAAACGGTTGACATTTTTCTTTAATATTCCGGGAAGGTAAACAATATCAAAATTCATGTTTTGTGAAACGTCTTGTAGCACGGTGGTATCGTTAAAAGGTTGTACAGATACGATCATGGTAAAGGTGTTCCAGTTGCGCAAAACGGCGATGTGTTTTTCAGGGTTTTTGATTTCGAGGGTTCTCAAGCTTTCATATGCAGCGGCCCAGAGGCGAATTGAATCTGACGGCGGCAGTAAAAGTAGACGTGAGACAATGAGAATACCGTTATTAGAAAGATGTTTAAAATATTGTGTAAAAGATTCAATGGTAAAAAAATAATCCTGGGTCAGCGCCGCTGATCCGGGGAGAGAGGTTCCCCAGTTTTCTATGTGTATGATGTCGTATCTCCGGTCGGATCGGGCTAAAAATGTTCTTGGATTTTGGTTGATAACCGGAAGTTTATAGTGTTGCCGGACACGGTTTGCGATCCGGGGTTGTTCCTCGACAATGGTGATGTTGTCTGCACCCGATGCTAATGCGCATGGAATGGCTGATCCGCCGCCATGCTGAATCACAAGAATGTGCTTTGGATGCGGAACAAGAAGGTATCCGGTGTATGGGAGCGTGAATTTGGAGAATTGCGCGTCGTTTTTCGATTTTAATTGATAAAGGAATAAAGGATTGTCTCCATCTTTGAACATGGCCGTCTGGTCGGGGAGCATGCCTTTGTATTTTAGGCTTAATCCCGGTGCAAATCGGAGGTGAGGGCTTTCAATACTCTCGAATCTGCCGCGTATACTGTTCATGGTTTCGGTGATTCGGGTGTGGGGAAACAAAAGGGTCTGGCTGAGGTTCTTGTATGGGGAGGGGTTCACCTGAATAATGGTGTTGCCGCCTTTAACAATTAGTATGCCTGCAATGATAATGATGCAAAGACTGATTAAGCGAAAATATCTTTTTTTTGGGTGAAAAATTCTTATTGTCAGAATACGGCCCTGGTTATGACCTGGGTGCTTTAAAAAAATCACTGCCAGAGGAATGAGTGCCGATAAAATGATAAGTTTTCCTTCACAGAGAAAAGGAAGAAGCATCACCGGAATGATTGCTCCGGATGCTGAACCTGCCATACTGGCAAAATACACGAAACCGGTTTTTTCGGGCATAAAAGCATAAGCAATGGACACAACAAGGCCGGTGAAAAAAAAGGGCAGCGCCAGAAGAAGATAGGCTGTTAAAAGATAAAGGGCCTGGATAGGTTCCAAGGACAGCCTAAAATAATCCAAAGGAATTCGATTCAAAACAATAAATGAAATAATGGCGGAAAGGGTAAAAAGGATGGTGAAAATATGGATGTTTTCAAAGGAGGAAAGATGTTTTTCCCAGCCTTTTTTGTGGGTATCGATGATATTTAAACATGTGCCGCCGGCAGCAAATCCAAAAAGCGTGATACTGATGACCATGAAAGACAGATGGTTCCACTGGCTGATGGAAAAAACCCTGACAAGAAGTATTTCAAAAGACAGGGCTGAAAGTGATAATAGAAATACTGTCGTAAGCATCATGAAGTTTGTTTTGCCTTGAAAAACGAACGGTTGGGTCATGTCAGAGTTTTTTGTCTCCGCTGAAGAATCGCTGTAGAAGTTTGAAGTGAGCTAAAGTTTAAAGTGAGCTAAAGTTAAGGAATTCTGACAATTATATAAAAAAATCGGAGCGAAGTGACACCATAACTTTAGGCACTTTAGGCATTTTAGATCACTTTTAACTTGTACGGCTTTAGATAAAACTGCCCTTTTCAGGGGCAAGCCAAAGCCTGGTCCTTCCCCGCGTGGCGGGATTTTCAATGGGCCAGCCTTTCCCGCATTGCGGGGGATTCTTTACTTGTAGAAATTCCGAAACGATCAGTTATGGTCAAGGGCATGCCCGGTCATGGGTACAAACAGAACACCGGTAATTTGTTTAACAATATAGTCCTCACCCTGTTTTGTTACAAGGCTCAGGTTCTGGTAGCTGAATGGGTTCCCAAGGGGCAGAATGAGTCTCCCACCGTCTTTGAGCTGTTTTAACAAAGGCGGCGGGATGTGGTCGATGGCAGCGGTGACCATAATGCAGTCAAAAGGCGCTGCTTCGGGCCAGCCAAAATAACCGTCTGAATGACGGGTCTTAATGTTCGTGAAACCCGATGTGCGAAGGATCTGATTTGCTTTTGTATAAAGTTTTTCCTTGATTTCAATGGTGTAAACTTCTTTGGCGATATTTGCGAGAATGGCGGCCTGGTAGCCGGAACCGGTTCCGATTTCAAGGACGCGTTCAGGGCCTTTGAGCTTAAGACTTTCGGTCATAAGGGCCACAATGTAAGGCTGAGAGATGGTCTGGCCCTCACCGATGGGTAGCGGATGATCTGCATAGGCCCGGGAAGCAAGTTCTTCCGGGACGAAACTGTGCCGAAGGACTTCGGACATGACCTTCAGAACTTTATTATCGGATATCCCCCGCAGACGGATCTGTGACAGAACCATTTTTTCCCTTGCCTGCCGGTATTTGGGAGCGTCTTTTTGAACCTGACCCATGAGAAATGACGGGAATACGGCAATAATAAGAAGGGCAAGGAGGTATTTTTTCATGACAGCTTCTTTTCGTGGTTCAAACCATCGAACAGTAATGGGGGGTGTTAAACGAGAACCTTTAAAATTGCGATAAGTCACCGGCAAGGTTCTTTACAATGGCTTTACAATACCCGAAAATATGGGATTTATCAAAGATGATTTGATAACAGCAATTTTTTGCAAATTTTTTTTAAAAATTACTTGGCGACAAAATAAGGTTATTGAAATTCGATAACACAGCAATTTTAAAATTTCAAAAGCCTTTCGTCTATAACTAAACAAAAGATCAGCTTATTTCCATGTATGTTGGAGTTTTCTCAAGAATTAGAACAGTTCCGATTCGTGTGCCTTCCATTACATATCACCACTAACATCTTTTCCGCTTTTTGACCATATCACAAATTCGGATGTTTAAATATAGATAGAAGAATCGAGACAACTATCGTTTGGTGATATGGTATTATATTATCACAGAAAATTCAGGCACTTGATAGTGTGGCGTCATTGCAGGTATCACCATCTATGTGCTCAATTACGTATCGTATACTTCAAAATTGCAGATCAAAAAAGTTGTGCATAATGAAAAAAAGCCTAAATTTTCAAGATGGGTCTTAATGATTATGATATCACAACTTCTGGTGGACCTTTAAAATGAATTAAAAATATGTTCTACCGTAGAAATTCATCCAATATGCATTTGAAATGATCTAACGAAAGGTGCTCGATTTCAATAGGGATCTGAGTAAGGTCAAAAAACATTAGGATTTCTTCATCTGTTAAGGGGTCTATCCCTGGGTCAAGAAGAAGTATTCTGTCATATCTTCCCAAGTTAATTCGGACATCCACCTCATCCCAACCACTAGATTTCATGATGCTTGGCCAGGCTTTGATCCAACCAGGCGTCATGACCATGGTGCGGTTCTCTTCAAGTTTTTTTACATTTTCTCCGCAAAAAGCTTCTAAGCAATTCTTCACTGGCGCAATGCCGGCACCAAATCGTTTTGCTAAACGATTTATCTCAGGGTGACAGCCACTACCAAAGAAAACTTGCATTTCTGTCCCGTCTATTTGGCTTTCCTCAAGTACTTTTGTGAGCTGTTCCTCCAAACGGGGAAGATCTGCGTGCAAACCTGCATCTATCCAAATAATTTCAGGCTTTCCTTCAGCCGGCAAACAAGCTTGAAGCTCCTTTTCGAAAACGCTACAAGCAATCATAATCTTATGTTTTTTCAATTCGGGCATTGTCTGAGAGATCAAGTCCTTCTTATTCTTAATTGAAACATGAGCACCTGATAGCATAAAACTGGCTTTTTCAGGTGCTCAACAAACAAAACTATCCTGATTATTCTTTTTTATCTTTTTCCGCCTCCTCTTTAAGAATAACTTCTTTACCACACAAATCACACTTACCATCTTCTGTGATGCATGGTTGCTTGGGGGCGTCGCCACCACATATTCCACACTTTGGCATAAGAATCACCTCCTTTCGTAATTTATTAACTTTATACTTATAATAGGCAATATGTAAAATAGTGTCTGTAGCAACTGCTACATAATGGATTCTTTTTACAGATTTCAAAAAGTTAATTTAAAAACAGTATGTTAAAAAAAAGTGCCGTTTATTAGGATCTGTTGAGTCTGACTCAATGATTATCGAGGATGAAGGGTGATAATTTTTCAAAAATTTACGTTAAAAACTTCGTAAGCGCTCACCCATTAGACGACCAATTCGCATTGCTTCTTCCCATACTTCTTTTTGATCCTCAACCCGTGCATATGCGTAATCGGATGTCTTGGCATCTGGACCGTACATTTGCCGAAATCCACTCTGTACACAGGTATCTCCCTCGCCGCAGTAGATACAGGGCACGTTTCCTTGAACTGTTAATTGCCCCACCAGTTCCATGTGTTCGTAATCCCTGATCTCCGCCGCCATAGACATATTAATGGCATCCATCGCCTTGGGGTCCATGCCAGTTAAAACCGTTGCGCACAACTTTCCTTTGAGCAGGTTTTTCCTATGCCTGAAAGACCAAAATCTCTCAAGAAGGGCTTTGGTGAAAGCATCGATTTGACCATAAGGAGGGTAGGCACCAATAATCAATGCCTTAGCGGTCTTGATTTTTTCGGCAAGTTCTTGAAAATCGTCTTTAACCTTGCAGATATTGTCAAGGACGCATTTTTTACAGGCAAAACAGGGCCTGACATTAATCCGACTGAGTTTTACAAATTCCGATTCCAGTCCGGTTGCATCCAGAATAGCGCCTACCAGTCGATCCGTGTTGCTGTTTTTAATGGGGCTTCCCGATATACCCAATACTTCTACACTCATGTGATTCTCATTTTAATTCAACTAATATTATTCGTGACCGTTAGTCGCAAAAGAAAGCAAACTACGCTGTTTTCAAGGCAGGCAAGATGAGCCGTTTGTCCTCATGGATAATTTTACCCGCTGCTTTAAGCGTTTTCATAGCGCGGGTAATGCTAACCCGATGGGCTCCGGTTAAAAAACTCAAGTCTTCATGCGTCAATGGGAACTGGATAACTGTTCCTTGCGGGCTGATCTCTCCATGCTCCCTGGCGACACTGGTGAGCACACGGTAAAGCCGATCTTCAATATTGGTGACGGATAGGCTTCCCACCCGCATTGTCAACCAGGCGATTCGTTCGCTAAGGTTTTTTATGATCTGCAATCCGACCTTTGGGTATTGAAGAACCAATTGTTCAAATTGGCTACGGCTGAAACCGCAGGTCAAGGTATCTTCTATACAGTAGGCACTGACTGGGTATTGCCCCTCTTCCGAAAACATGTTTTCACCGACAAAGTCACCGGCCTTGCGGATATCCAGTGTCAATTCGGAGCCGTCTTCCAGCACTTTGGAAAGTTTGACGCGTCCGCCTTTAATAAGAAACATTTCGTCGGTAGGATCTCCCTGCAAAAACAACGCTTGGCCTGTAGTCGATTTTTTCCGCAACGCCTCACGGCTGAGCGCTTTAACCTCCTCTAATTCAAGGTTCTCGAATATCCAAAGGTGCCCGATGCAGGTTGGAGACAGTTCGATGTCCTTGCCAGCAATTTGTTCACAGAGACAAGCCATTTTTATCCTTTCTGCTGATTTAAATTTTAAATAACTCCAAGTGTTATTTTAATATCATACGAAATCAGTTTTGTCTGTAGCAACTGATACAAAGTTAAATTAAGAGGACATCGTGGATTTGAAAGAACGAATTTCAATGAAAAAATGCTGTTAAAATATTGGAGATACCTTGCAACTATCTTTGTTTACTCGATATTGTGATACGACAATCACATATCTCGAAAATGATGTACCTTAAATTTTCGATCATTTTGCCCAAAAACCATTCTTTTTATTCATACCAAATTTCTGTGATATATTCAATCATAGGTAGGCAGGTGATTATGTGATACCCATTTCCTGATCTGAAAACTGTTCCTCTTTGAGATATCATAATAGAAAACAGAATATTTTAATGGTTCGGACCCGTCGATATACCAACTATACAACCAGGGCCAAGCTCGAGTCTGTCAGACATATCGCAGGTTTTTGAGGTGAATGATATCTTCACCTGGGTGGATGCTATAATAGGTCTTAAAAGTAGCCCAAGGACGGGTTTATACCCGTCCAAATTTAACGTTCAATCCGCTTAATATTGGTTAGATATCATCGCCGGGCCCACATTTCAGGAGTTAAGACCGGCATCTTGGAGTTTGCAGTAATCCATGTGGTCACACACGTGGTCGGCAAATCCAACGCCGGCTTCTTCGTATAGACTGTAAGCAGCATCGATCCCCTCCTCTTTCAGGATGCGTATTTCATCCTCGTAACGCACCGACGCTGTGATCTGACCCTGGTAACCTCTCTGTGCCATTTGCCGGATCGCAAATATGCTGGCTTTGGGATCCGGCAAGGCCAGCATGACCAGATCAACCCGACTTTTCGCTGGTTCAACCCGTTCCCAGAAATCGCTATCCTCGGCATCGCCGTAAACCACATTTCTCCCGACTTTTTGATGATCCTCAACCGTTTCGGCACAAAAATCCAGTCCGATCACAACATCGCCGTATCGACGCCTCATTTCGTCATAGGCGCTCGTTCCCACGCCACCCATACCGATAATCACAACCTCAGCATCCCCGGTCTTTATAGGTTTATCTTCAGGCAGACGCTCCACGGTTTCAAAACGTTTCAGGCGGCCCGAAACACGCGCGTAGATGATGTGGGCGGCAGAATTCAACGGCGCTGCCAAAATGAACGTTATCGAGAGCGCAATCGCGATGATAACCAGCCAGTCGCTGCTCATCCAGCCGCTGGCCACGCCGATAGACCCGACAATCAGGCCGAACTCACTGTAATTGGCCAGGCTGAACGAAGCGAGCATAGATGTCCGAGCGCGCAGCTTGAAGCGCGTCAGGATGCCGAAAAACAGTGCTGTCTTGAACGGCATGGCCAGCACCAGCAAAAGCGCAATCACGAAGCCCGCCAGCGTCGGTGAACCGGAGATGCCGATATTTAAAAAGAAGCCGACAAGAAACAGATCTTTGAAGTCAAACAACCTATCAGCCAGTTCACTCGCCTTGGGATGAGTGGCCAAGAGCATACCTAACACCAGCGCTCCCAGATCTCCTTTTAACTCGACCATTTCGAAGCTGCTGTACCCGGCAGTGGTCATCAGTATTCCAAACAGCATCAGCAGTTCGCCGTGACCGCATCGGACCATTACTCTGGTCAGCAGCGGCCTGATGATAAAAAGTGACACTGCAAGGACCGCTGCCCACGGGGAAGGGAGCTTTCCAGCAGAGACCGCTAAAAAGACAACCGCAACAATGTCCTGCATTATTAGGATACCGATCGCAGCAGCGGCATGGCGGGATGCCATCTCTTTCTTTTCTTCGAGCACTTTTACCGCAAAAACCGTACTCGAAAAACTTAGGGCAAACGCAATCAGTATCGCGGTTTGCCAGCTTAAAAGATGAAAATAGGGCATCCCTGACTCACCAAGAAACCAGATCCCGGTCCCGAAGACGGCGACGGTGGTGAGCATGTGGATCGTTGCCCCGGCCCACACTTCGGGCTTGGCAAGGCTCTTCAACTTCAACTTCAGGCCAATGGTAAAGAGGAGCAGCGTAATACCTGCTTCGGCAATCTTTCCAAGTGTTTCGCTGCCCTCGACGCCGAAACTGTTAAGGACAAACCCGGCTATCAGATATCCCACAAGGGGCGGCAGACCGATCCTGCTGGAAGCGGCTCCGAAGACAAATGCGGCAACAATCCACAATGGATCCATGTTTGGAAGTCCTCCATAAGCAAGCTATTCTGAAAATGCGAAACGATCCGATATCTCTATCCGAAAACGCCACGATTCCCGGCTGTAAGGGTATGGCACAAGGTAACGGCTGCCATCTCGTGTTAAAACCTAGCGCTGAAGGTTATGCCCAGAAATCCGGCAGGGTCGTGGTTTTCCTTGATGATTGTATTGCCGTTTTCATCTTCCAGGCGAAGCTCTCCTCCGACTTCCACTCCCCCCAGAAATCCGATGCGGATCATAGGAGTAAAGCTGTATGCGATGCCGCCGAAGATGGGGAAGGAGCGGTCGTCACCAATACCGTTGGGGACAGTCCCTTCCTCATCAAGCCTGAAACGCAGCCTTTCGTAACGGCCGCCTATGGAAAATGACCATGAACGGGACGGCCGCCAGTCAAGAGTAAGACCAGGTCCAAGTGTTGCGCCGATTCCTCGACCGGTGTTTAGGCTCAAAGTGTCGGTTATTTTCCAGTTGATGATCAGAATCGGAATCACCCGGGTACTGTCTTCCAATTGGGTCAGCACGGCAACTCCCGGGCCAATGGTCAGACGATCGCCGTACCGGTAGGAAAAACCCGCAAAACCCCCACCGGTTAAGGCGTCATCGAAATCAGCCCCTTTTTCTCCCGTAAACCGTATCGTGGGGGAGACGAATCCCGTCCACTGTTCATTAATTTTCCAGCGCAAGGGGATACTGAAGCGGAGGGTGTGGATATCTTCCCAGGGCTTCCGGCCACCGAATCCCGTATTACCTGAAAAATTGTAGCCGTCGAAGCCGTAGCCAACGGCCAAAGAAATGCTCGTGCCCTTGTCGGACACATAGGTGGGGCCGCCCTGAACAAAAAAGCGATTCACGCTGAAACTTCCGCCATTGTCGATGTCCGTGTCCATCTGATGGACGTACCCGCCACGCGTAAATACAGACCAGCCGATCTTCGAAGCCAGGCCGGCGTTCCTTTCGCGTATTTTCTCGGCGGTAGCGACAGTAGGAACAGCAATCAGAAGAAACAAGCTTATAATCATGCCACAAGTAGGTTTAAAATTGATTTTCCATTTCACAACAAAGTTCCTTTACTTTAGAAATGTTTCATTCACTACGAATTGAAGCATTTCGAAGCGACATCGATTGTTGAGCTTTTTCTTAGTTAGTGCCTGTATCTACCGGAATCAGAATCTCGTTTCGCCGTAAGAACCACGGGGTAAAGGGGGGATTGTATCGGGCCCATACGGGATCGCCTATAATGGTAAGGCCCTTTTCATGAATCCACGACTCCAATTCCAATTTGTATCGAAGGTAACCCTTCTCGCTCCAGAAACCGGAGTAGCGTATTGCGGCCATCCGTCGAGCTGGAACCTGACGCAATGTAACCTTTGGATCTTCAGGCTCTGGAAGGGTTTCCAGAGTGTACGAGGCCGGCATCATGAAGCTTACAGCCCAACTTTCCTTAAAACGCTGCTGTCCTACGGGAGCTGTCATCTTGATCTTTTCTCCTACTGGTTGTTGGGATATAGGAGCCGTCATCACCACTTTATTGCGTGACCGATTGTCGCCGGAGATGTAGCGGAAAAGCCTTTTGAATGCCTTGTTTCCAGCATCTTTAAGATCTCCTTCCACAACGGTTTCGGCGAGTATGTGTGGTTCATAATCGCGGATCTCGAACTTATTGTCTTTTTTTACCATTTCGTACTTTGCTTCTTCTATCGCCATCGCATCCATCGCTCCAATGATTATAACCGCTACTGCAACTATGATTCGGATTGAAAGTTTAATGATCACCGCCTTTAATGATTTACATGCTAATTAATATACAACTTAGGCTTGGGTGCCAAAACGGCGGTTAAAAAAACTATCCGACAACCCGGTAGATTCAGATCATCGGACAGTTAGGAACAATTCTATGAATAAAAACATCGATACGTATCGGTTCTTTAAATTTAGCCAGGTACGTCTACAGGTGCGGCTCTTCCGCCGATGTAATCAATGACTTCATCATAGGTGTTGGTTAGGTTGCCCTTGACACCCTCAATTTCATCTCTTATCGGCTTCCATTCTAAAGGGCATTCCACCCTTAGCTGATGAATCCTGTCTTCCAATTCAGTGACAACCATCTTTAGGTCTTGAATGTTTGGAAGAATTTTTTCCAGTTCCGCAGATCCCAATTGATCGGCCTTACGAATTGTGTCAAAAATTTTTGCCTTCCATAAGGTCAGCTCCATATCCACATTTGAACAATAGTCTTTTACTTCCATAATTTTCTCCTTTCTCGATGAGTTACTTCAATGTTTAATGATGAGTTTTTTTAAAACATAAAAACTAAAAACTATCCTAAAAAATTAGCAATAACCGTACCAAAACAGAAATAATTTATAAAACCATAATATTACATTATAAGTTTTAGAAGTGATTCTTTCAAAACTGTATATATGATACAATTATGTATTAAAAGAAAGTATGTGATACATTCGCAGCACAATCTTGTTTTTATGATAAGACGTTTCAGATCCTAAGGTTCTTTTTATTAATAATTATTTGAATCTTATAACAATTTAATATAATCGATTTTTTAGTCGGTAATGGGAAACCAACCACTCTTCTCCGTTTTCATAGCCCCATAGTTCTTCACAGGCCATAAAAAAGATGCGCCAACGCTGAAACCATCGATAAGCGTTATCAGATCCGTAAACCCCCTCCAGTATAGGTATGATTTCATTTCGATGTGCTTCCAAATTTTTTAACCAAGCTTTCGCAGTTTTTTGATAGTGTTTGCCGTTAAGCCGCCAATGGTCCTCTAAAATAAGATCTTTTTGGAAGTAAAGGAGAAGATCATCCGACGGTATCATACCACCCGTGAAGAAAAATCGTCCCATCCAATTGTCATCACCTTCAGGTTCAAAAATGTAAGCAAACTGTTTGTGTGTAAAAATATGAATAAAGAGTTTCCCATCTGGAGCTAACCAGGTACTGACCCTTTGAAGCAATTGGTCCCAGTTGCGCATGTGTTCGAACATTTCAACAGATACAACACGATCGAAAAGTCTGTTGGTTGAAAAATCATTCATGTCTCGAGTGATGACTTCCACATTATCAATATCTCGTTCAACGCAGAGATCTTGTATAAATTTTCTTTGAGAATTCGAATTGGAAACCGCAACGATTTGGCTTCGGGGATAATGGGCTGCCATCCATAAGGTCAAGGATCCCCAACCACAGCCCAACTCTAAAATTTCCATGTCATCTTCGAGCTGAGCCCTTTTACTGATTAACGCCAACATATCCGTTTCTGCTTGATCCAGTGAATCGACGCCGGGTTTCCAGAAATCGCCACTATATTTCATATGCTTTCCCAGTACCTTTGAGAAAAAGGATGACGGCAATTCATAATGTTGTATGTTAGCCTTATCGGTTGAAATGGCAATGGGCGCTTCTTTCATGTCTTCAATAAATCGTTGTATTGCAAACCGATGACTTTCAACATCTCTGCGGTTTTCACCTTTTAGTCTTTTCCGATTGAGTCGGCGAATCCCCATGCGTATCAATACGTCCGGTAAAATTCCTTTTTCAGCCAATTCGATGAATATCTTCATAAGACTTTCTTTTTTCACTTTGACGAATTATTTAGCTTTAGATTACCAGCGTTGGGGGATTTTACGCATATCCTTTGTTGAATACCCCATTGAATCGATGCGGGTAAGAATTTCCTCGAGCTTTGAATCAGGAAGTTCTGGTTTCCTTGCCATCACCCAAAGATATTTCTGTGAAGGAACCCCTACCACAACCCACTGGTAATCGGGATCGATATCTAAAACTAAGTAATCAAATTTTAGGGGCCAAAAAAACTGCACCTTAAGATGGGCATTGGTTTCCGTATTATGTATCCAGGCCTTTTGTGCATAAGCTTTTTCCACGCCATCAAAGCTCCCTTTGCGCATACGGAAATCTACGTCTATACGTTTTTCTTTCTCATTCCAAGTGTAGGTTTCAGTGGAGTTATAGGCCTTACTTTCCACAAAAATTCCCCTCGCGGAGATAACATACCATTTGCCAAAATAACGATTCATATCAACATAGGACGCAGTTTTGGTAAACTTGACACCTCCACATCCTGTTAATGACAAAACACTTAAAAAAATCAAAATATTTTTCATCTCTTCAAAAATTCCTTTTTACTTGATAAATTTATCATTCACTTCATGTTCCTGATAGAAAAGCCAAAATAATGGTGTTAGACGAATCTTCAACGTATCTTTCCAAAAGGCCAATTTTAGACCAACTCTTGTTTCTCTAATATATCACTAAAACCAAAACGGTTTGACAACAAAAAAATGGCAGAGCCTCTTATGAGACCCTGCCCTTAAATATATCTTACGCTTAGCGTTTGTAAAACAATAATAGCCTGTGCCGTCGTAAACTCTTTCATGACCGAATCTACAATTTGCACGTAGCGATTGATTTGTTCATACAGCTGTTTAAAAAGTAAGCAATAGTAAGAATGGTAATGGTTGTTCCGATCATAATGCACCTCCTGTTTATTTATCCATTAACTTATTCATGTTCGATATATGTATTTCATGGTTGGTTTTTCCCTTACCAAGAAAATATGGCTGAAACGTTAAAATGCAATACTGGTTAAATGAGGTTTTAATAATAGGTTATAACTATCATATAAAACCGGGGCTTTTAGTTATCAAAAAGGACAACTCTATAGTGTTGGTGGATGATTGTTCAATGGTGAAGGAATGCACAATCTCGATGATACTCAGTGGTTCAAATCAAAAAAAACGTGGGATTTGACTAATGTTTCTGAATCGGAATAAATAAGATTGATACCAGATATTGTGGTCTGGCTTTTAGCCTTAATGCTTTGGATATTTTGAAACAACCGATATCAATCTATCGTGTAAAAAGTTTTGATACCTTGCAACTATCTATTTTTACACGGAATTAAGACAAGTTATAGAGGTATCTCAAAAATTATGCTCATTAAATTTTTATGGCGGCTGCCATAAAATCCTTTTTTATGCATACCAAATTGTTGTGATATATTCAATTTCAGGTGGAAGGAGATGATGTGATATCCAATACAGAGCTCAGATCTTGCTCAGCTTGTGCTCTATTGAGAGTACCTCACGAAAAACGGACTTGTCAAAACCTTTGATCATTTACTACTATTTCTGAAGCGTCTGAATTGAAGACATAAAAAACCCCATTTTGTTTACGATCAATTAGGATGAAGAACTCTGTAGATAAGGACACCTATAATGACAATCGCCAATACGATGGTGAAGATCATCTGGTCGGTATCGAATTTTTTCATGAAACGTCTGGATTAATCTTCTTTGTCCAACCCAAATGCGGTATGCAGAACACGAACTGCGAGCTCGGTATATTTTTCTTCGATGATACAGGAAATTCTGATTTCCGATGTACTGATCATCAGGATGTTTATGTTTTCTCTGGCCAGTGTATTAAACATCATTGATGCCACGCCCGAGTGGTTTTTCATTCCGACGCCCACAACAGAAACCTTGGCTATGTTTTTATCACCCAGAACATCTTGAGCTCCAATTTCTTTTGCCACCTTTTTTTCGATCTCCATAGCAGCTGAAAACTGTTTTTTTGGAACCGTAAACGTAAGATCCGTTTGACCTTCGGCCCGCGTATTTTGAATGATCATATCCACAACGATACCCGCTTCAGAAATGGGCGCAAAAATATTGGCAGCAACTCCGGGTCGGTCCTGAACCTTTCTAAGGGTGATACGGGCTTGATCTTTGTCATGTGTTACTGCGGAAACAACAAGACTTTCCATGCCGGCGTCTTCACTAACAACCATGGTTCCCTCCTCTTCGCTAAAAGACGATCTAACATGTACGGGGACATTGTATTTTTTTGCAAATCCGACTGAACGGATCTGTAAGACTTTGGCACCGAGACTGGCCATATTGAGCATTTCGTCATATGAGATTCTATCAATCTTTTTCGCCTTATCACAGATATTGGGATCAGCGGTATAGATACCGTCCACATCGGTATATATCTCGCAGATATCCGCCTTGATAGCTGAGGCGATGGCCACGGCGGATGTGTCCGATCCTCCCCGCCCGAGAGTGGTAATGTTGCCGCTGACATCACACCCTTGAAATCCCGCTACGACAACGATATTCCGTTTTTCGATAAGCTTCATGATATATTCGGCGCCGATTTCGATGATCCGTGCATCACCGAAAGCACAGTCTGTAACCACTTTGGCCTGATGCCCGAGCATGGACAACGCAGGATAATTCATTTGTTTTAATTTCATGGCCAAAAGCGCAGCCGTCGTTTGTTCACCTGTTGCAAGAAGAACATCGAGTTCACGTTTGTCCGGCGATTCCGCAATCTGTTGTGCCATATCGATCAGGCTCGTCTGTAACACCGGCCATGGCAGATAAAATGACAACGACATCATTACCCTTGTCAAATGTCTTGGCAACCCGTTTTGCCACATTTTGAATCCGCTCAAGATCGGCTACCGAAGTGCCGCCATATTTTTGTACGATTAAGCCCATATTGTAACTTCCCGAAATAAAATTAAGATGTCAAAATTTTCCAGTTCCCAAGGTTCGCTATCCATTAGCTGCATACCCTCGGCAACTTATATTCCTCAAGAATTTCCATCAAACCAGAAGATATTTGAAATATTACAAGTGACGATATTAAGTCAAGCAAAACAAGTTGAAACGAACGCCTTTGGCTTATCCTTTTTATACAGCAACTGAATTTTTACGGACAATTTCACAGGATATTTTTTAACAGATCCGCATTTTTAAAATCATATGCAGTGATGCATATTTTACGTGTTTTGTCGCCTGTAAGTTCAAAGTGTATGTTTATGGAATCGGGTAAAAGTTTTTGCTCGATTCTGTCCGCCCATTCGATGGCAACAACGCCGCTATTGTGGAGTATCTCATAAAGACCGATATCTTCCATATCCACAGGATCTGAAATGCGATAGAGGTCGACGTGAAACAGGGGATATCGACCGGGATATTCATTGATTAACGTGTAAGATGGGCTGGTGATATAATAATCATCCGGAACTTCAAGACCTCTGGCCAGTCCCTGGACAAAGGAGGTCTTTCCGCTTCCCAAATCACCGGTTAAAGCCAAAACCGTTCCAGATGTTACGGCTGTGCCGATAATTTTTCCCAGGTTTTTGGTCTCATCCACGGAACGAGTTGTTATCTGATATTTGAAAGTTGATAATCGCTCAGCCACAAAGACACAAAGCCCCTTTCAGACATTGTCGGACAGCGTTTTAATCGCTTCGGGCAAGATGTTCATCACGTCCGTCGCCAGATAACCGAAAGGCCCTTTGTTTTTGGCCAGAGAATCGGCTGCCGCACCGTGTAGATAGACACCGGCATGGGCGGCAAGTTCAGGTGAATGGCCCTGTGCGATAAAGCCGGCGATGACTCCGGTCAGAACGTCTCCCATGCCGCCGGATGCCATTCCCGGATTGCCGGTGGGGTTGATGAAAACCTTGCCGTCCGGATGGGCCACAACCGTTCTGGCCCCCTTCAACACAACATGGACATTGAATTTTTCTGCAAAATCACGGGCGCAATGGATGCGATCTTTCTGAACATCGGCTGCTGTTGTGCCCATCAGCCGAGACATTTCGCCGGGATGCGGTGTCAGAACAATGGGTTTGTCGAGATTCTTCAGTATTTCGGTACAGCCGATAAGGCAGTTTAATCCGTCGGCATCGATAACCATTGGTTTTTTACTCTCTTGAAGAAGACGCTGAACCAACGTTTTTGTTTCAGGATTTATACCGATGCCGGGCCCTATGGCCAGGCATTTTTTATCGGAAAGAAGCGCCATAATTCTGTTAAATGACGCTTCACCAAGGATACCATCCTTTGTTTCAGGAAGTGGTTCTGTCATGGCTTCCGTTACATGGATTTCCAAAATAGGATTTAAGCTTGCCGGGATTCCAAGGGTCACGAGGCCGGCTCCGGCCCGCATGGCTGACGTGGCCGTCATGGCAGCTGCTCCGGTTTTGCCTGGTGAACCTGCTATGACCAGAAGATGGCCGGTGTGTCCCTTGTGGGCATCCGAAGGTCTGGGGTAAAAAACAGTACGGATCAGATCCGGCGTTAACAGGTATTGTAAAGGCCTCACGCTCGTCTGCAATATACGGTGGTATGCCGATATCGATGATTTTCAGGTTTCCGGTATAATCAGCGCCGGGAAGGAGAAAGTGGCCTGTTTTGGCAAATGCAAACGTTGCGGTGGCATCGGCCCGGATACAGGTGCCGCATGGCCGGCCTGTATCCGAGTTCAGGCCGGAGGGTATATCCACTGCAAAAACCGGTTTGTTTGATTGATTGATGAAGTCTATTACATCTTTAAAAAATCCTTTCACATCCGATTGCAGACCGGTTCCGAGGATTGCATCTATCCAGATCGCCTCATGACGCATTGCAGTTTTATGTGCTGAAAAAGATTCTGCGTCCGGCATTTCAATAACAGGGACATTTCAGAGAGGGAAGGAGCTCGAGGTTGGCGGCAGCATCTCCTGAGACCTTTTGACGTTCTGAAAGAAGATAAACGGTAACGCTTATTCCTTTTTGAGCCAGATATCGGGCAATAACGAAACCGTCTCCACCATTGTTTCCTCGACCTGCGATCACACCAATTTTTTTATTTTCAGCATCCTTAAATTGTTCCAAAAAAAATTGGGTTGCCCCCCGGCCGGCATTTTCCATCAGAATTCTGCCGGGAAGACCAAACGATTCGATGGTCGAACGATCCATCTTCTGCATTTCATTTGCGGTTACAAGATACATGCGTTACTCCAATCTTCTTGTCCGAAGGCATTCCTTATCTTCAAATAGTTAGAGGTTTTTGATTAATGTCAACATCTCTTTAACGGCCTTTTCCATACCCACAAGTACCGCCCTTGAGACAATACTGTGACCGATGCTGAATTCATCGATTTCATGGAGGCCTTTAAACGTCTTTATTGTATTGTAACACAGACCGTGGCCGGCATTGATGCCCAATCTCAACTTGCGTGCAAATTTTGCGGCGTCGACGATATCGGAAAAAGCCCGCTCTCTTTTTTTAGTTGTTTTGGCATCGCAGAATATGCCTGTATGTATCTCCACCATGGTTGCGTTTATTTGGTGGGCAACTTTAATCTGATCAGGATCAGGATCAATGAAGATACTTACCGGAATGCCGCTGTCTTGAAGCGTACCGACGGTTTCAGCAATCGCATCTTTATGCGAGATTAAGTCCAATCCACCTTCGGTGGTCAACTCTTCCCGTTTTTCCGGAACCAGTGTGACAACATCAGGCTGGACATCAAGAGCAATCCCAATCATTTCATTGTTCGAAGCCATCTCCAGTATAAGTTTTGTTTGAACAATCTTTCTCAATATCCTAAGGTCACGGTCCTGGATGTGCCGTCTATCTTCCCTTAAGTGAACCACAATCCCGTCTGCTCCGGCCAGTTCCGCCAGAATTGCTGCTGCCACAGGATCGGGATAGCTGCCTTTTCTGGCTTCTCTCAATGTTGCAACATGATCAACGTTTACCGCTAATCCAGCCATCAGTAAACCTCCATTGTGTCTAAGTACATGTATTCGTAAATACGGTCACGTATTTATAACTTGATTTATTCCTTCTATGTATGCAAAAGTTTAAAGTGTCTAAAGTGAACTAAAGTGCCTAAAGTTAAGGTATTCTATCAATTTTAATTATAATTGATCGCGCTGAAAGCGCATTCCTCAACCCTGGCCCAGACCGATCACCAATACTATATACTCAAAAAGTTATGTTTGTAATGGTCCATAAGTCAGATCAATATATGAACGATTCGCACCAGGGCGGGCTTTAGCTCACTTTAGGCACTTCAAACTTCAAACTTTTAGACTTCAGCTTATACGGGCTAGTGTCCAGATAGAAATACGTCGTCGTATTTATGAATTAGAGCACTAAGTGCCTGGCAAATATTTTTAATTCTGTAAGCCCTTTGAACCGGAAGCCCGCTCATAGGGGTTAAGATTCAATCAATTTCAGAATTTCGTCACTCTTTTTTTCCATCTTGTCAGCTTCCTGTTCAGACTTTTCATGATCATATCCTAATAAATGAAGAATTCCGTGCACCAGAAGCTGTGTAAAACGTTCTTCCATACTTATTCCGATACTTTTCCCCTCTTTCTCAGCGGTTTCAATGGAAATAACCACATCGCCGAGAAGTTCCGGGTTGATGTTCGAAAACTGTTCTGTGCGCATGGGGAAGGCGATAACATTTGTGGGACCGTATCGACGAAGATATTTTTTATTGAGTATTGCGATTTGGGGATCATCAACGATCAAAATGGAAATCTCTGCGTCATGACAGTCCAAGGCGTTTAAGATGTCTGTGGTTTTTTGTTGAATTGTTGTCATCGATATCTTGTACTTCTTTTGCCTGTTGTCTATCAAAACTTCCATTTTTCCCTGTTCCGTTGGTCAATAGTTGTTTTCCGTTGGTCAAGAATTGTTTCTCAGGATATTCAATGCGATGATGATATATTCCGTTTAATATTTTATTGAAACTTTTTGCTATATTGTGAAGATCTTTCAGCGTTAGTTCACAATTGTCCAACTGGCCGTCTGAAAAGATTTTGTTTATTAGATTTTGCACCAGTCCCTTAATTCTGGTAGGTGTCGGGTTTGAAAGGGTTCTGGATGCAGCTTCAACCGCATCTGCCAGCATGACCAGCCCGGCTTCTCTGGTCTGAGGTCTGGGGCCTGGATATCTGAAATCATCGATATTTACGCTATTTTCACCTTTTAGCTGCTTTGCTTTATCGTAAAAATAGCTAATAAGGCTTGTACCGTGGGATTGCCTGATGGTCTCAATGATGGCATGGCCCAGTTTGTTTTGTTTGGCTATCTCGACGCCGTCCTTAATGTGAGCGATGAGGATAAGACTTGACATGGAAGGTGCAAGTTTGTCGTGTCTATTTACTCCGTTGGCCTGGTTTTCAATAAAATACAATGGCTTTTTGATCTTGCCGATATCGTGAAAATAACCACAAACCTTTGCAAGCGAAGGATTGGCACCGATTTCAGATGCCGCTGCTTCAACCATGGTTCCGACAATGACCGAATGATGATACGTTCCCGGCGCTTCCAGCATAAGTCTTCGAAGAATCGGTTGATCGAGGTTTGCAAGTTCCAGAAGTTTAATGTCTGTCGTATAGTCAAATGCAATTTCAACCAGCGGTGCGATGCCGGCGGTAACGATTCCTGCCCCGACACCCCCTGAAAACGCAAATCCCCAATCCCACATGAGTTTAAAGATTGTGGCGCCTCCTATATAAACGTCGATAACCGTAACGAGGATAACATTCAACAAGCCGAGTTTTAACCCGGCCTTTATAAAAACTTTGCGCTCCCGACAATTCTGCATCCAGTATGCCGCCATCAAACTGTTAAGAAGAAAGTAGATGAAAATATCAAATCTGTTTTTAAAAATAATCGCTGTGCCGATTGCAATTAACATGGCAATGGGAATGGCCAATTCAATGCCCAAA
Source organism: uncultured delta proteobacterium (assembly GCA_963706295.1). Taxonomy (GTDB): domain Bacteria; phylum Desulfobacterota; class Desulfobacteria; order Desulfobacterales; family UBA11574; genus UBA11574. Next base: position 28,517 of record CAVPLW010000011.1, read on the forward strand.
AACAGACATGTGGTCATGGCACCTGCGGCAAGGGGAATACCATAAGAGATTGAATCTGCGGATATTGAAAAGGGCGTATAACGAGACACGGAATCGGCTAAAGATTCCGATATGCTGGAGATGAAGAAAAAAGTGATGAGTACACTGGCCAAAAAGAGCAGGTTCTTGGTGTTGTTGAGATTGGGTCGATTGTGAATGCAAAGGGCATAAATGGTCATAAGGATGCATAGGATGAAAAGCGCTGATCCAATGCAGTTTGTTAAAACTTTCTCATTCTTTACGCCTTCTTGATAGATCTTGAGTTTTAGAAGCTGGTCTTTGGTTACCCGCTCTCCCTCGCGCAAAAGCATCTCACCTGATTTTATCTTGTAAAATATCGGTTTAACTGCCGAATAGGCCTCTTTTTTCCGTTTTTCGGTTTCACTTCTGTTTAGCGTTATATTGGGCTGAATCAGTCTTTGAGCGAAATCTACGATCAAATTTCGAAGATCGGGAGTCTTGTTTTGAAGAAGGGGATTGCCGATTACTTTGACCATGGTTTTTGCCTGATCAAGACCGTAAAAGTGCTTTAAATTATAAACAAGCATTTCATTTTTTGTTTTGATATCGCTTAAAATTATGCCTCTATCGGTTTCTTTCAGAAGCATCTCTTTATTTGCAACCACCCCATTATCAAATATTTCGGTTAAAATACTGGAAATAAGATTTGAAATATCACTGGAGAAGGCTTCCAGTTCGAGGATTTTGTAATCTGCGTCGCTGACTGAAATACCGATCTTTTCCTCAAAGTCGGCCTTTTTTTGCCAGATAAGGTTATGTACGATTAATTTTTGTTCTTCATTTTCGGATGAGGATGTTTCCGTTTTTTTAAGGCGATCAATGCTTTTTACAGTTTCAATCGTTGCACGAAGATCATCAAAGACTTTTTTTGTTTTTTGATTGGTTTTTGTGGAAATGTTTACATCATGATCGTACACCGTCAACACATTTTCTACGGCCTGTTTTCGGCTGGCTTCTGTGGCGTCTTTGTCTTCAATTAAAAAATTTTTTACAGCCTTAATATCCCTTGTGACAACATCTCCTAATTTGTAGGAATGTTTTTTAACAACAAGATTCGGATACAGCAAAATTGTAAAAATTATTGTAACAGCAACTAGAAGGGCCCATCGGACACTATCACTGTTGTCAATGAGTCTGTTTAAAGATATTTGAGTTTTTACAATTTTCATTGTGCTAATAAGTAAATTAGATACTCGACGTAATCCTTACCAATGGAAATGTTACCGAAGCCTTCTCACAAGTGCCTAAAGTTTGAAGTGATCTAAAGTGCCTAAAGTTGAGGTAGCGCTAACGCACTGTCATTAAAATATAATTGGCAAAAATTTCCTTAACTTTAGCTCACTTTAGCTCACTTTAGACACTTGTAACTATTTCTGTTTTAATATCAAAGTCAGCATATCAATAAAAAATGTCGAGTATGATTTGTACCCCTTAATAATAGGGTGTTATTTCTTTTTTTTGGCATCCAGATCTTCATATGCTTCAATAATTTTTTGGACCAATCCATGCCGTACGACATCTCTTTTTGAAAAAAAGATGAATCTTATTCCTTCTATTCCCTGCAATATATCCTTAACTTCAATGAGTCCGGAAGGTTTATCCACAGGAAGATCAATCTGAGTAATGTCACCGGTGATCACTGCTTTTGAGCTGAATCCTATCCTTGTCAGAAACATCTTCATCTGTTCAGACGTCGTATTTTGAGCTTCATCTAAAATGACAAAAGAATCATTTAATGTTCGTCCGCGCATGAAAGCCAAAGGTGCAACTTCGATAACCCCTTGTTCTATCAGGTTGGATACCTTTTCAAACTGCATCATATCGTGGAGCGCGTCGTAAAGGGGTCGGAGATAGGGATCTATTTTTTGGGCCAGATCTCCGGGTAAAAATCCCAGCGCTTCACCTGCCTCCACAGCGGGCCTTGTAAGGATGATGCGATTCACCTTTCCCTTTGAAAATGCTGCAACCGCCATGGCCATGGCAAGATACGTTTTACCTGTTCCTGCCGGTCCTATTCCGAAAACCATGTCGGAACTTCGGATGGCATCTATGTATTCCTTTTGAGCTTGGCTTTTGGGTATTACAGGGCGTTTTTTGGAAGTGATGTAAACCGTATCCAGGAAAATATCTTTAAGTTTAATGCGGTCGTCTTCGCTCAAAATTCTGACTGCATATTCGACATCATTTGGATAGATGGGATAACCATCTTTTAGCAGGCCGTAAAGTTGGTTGAGTATCTTTTTCGCCAGGTTTTCAGCAATGCTGTCTCCCTGGATAAATATCGTATTACCTCTTGCGTGAATGGAGACATCTGTTAATTCTGCAATTCTTTTAAGGTTGCTGTTATACTCGCCGAAAAGCTGACTTGCCAGATTAATATCTGAGAAAATCAATCTGGTTTTATTATTTTCGGAAATTACATCCATGTTTCAGGGTTGAGCAGATGCTCTGTTTAGTTTTAAAGGTCTCGTAAAGATCTCTATGAGCTATGTAATATTGATGAATTCATAAAAAGTCAAATCTATAATTTAATGCACATGGGGAAAAGAAAATTTCTTGACTCAAAATATCTGCTTTGTTAGTTTTCAGCAATAAATATTTTAACAATCACAGCTTTTTGATTTTGATGATATTTTTGCTAATTTCGACAATAATTTGGTTTTGTTCGATAGTATACACGTGAAATATCCGGGCTAAATGGGAGTACCATGAATTTTTTTGATATCATCACCATTATGATTTTGGCTTATTGTATCATAAGAGGTGTTTTCAGAGGTCTATTAAAGGAATTGTCTTCTATCATCGGCGTGTTTGGCGGATTCTATGCTGCTTATACCTATTACATGGTGGTTGCAAAACCCCTATCAAAATGGATTTCCAATACCGGATACCTCAATATATTGAGTTTCATCATTATATTTTGTGTCGTTTTTCTGATTATCAGTATATTAGGTGTGATTATCAATTACCTGCTTAAACTGGCTTTATTGGGCTGGATTGATCGTTCTTCCGGCGCCTTATTCGGCGCATTGAAAGGACTGCTTATTGTTTCAGTGTTATTAATTGCACTCACCGCCTTTCTTCCAAAGGGCTCACCTTTCATTAAAGATTCCCTACTTTCTCCCCATATAACGCTAATCTCAGAAAAAATGGCCAAGGTTGTTTCCAAAGATATGAAGCACGCTTTTATGGCCAAGATAGCGGAATTAAAAAAGATCTGGAAAAAACATTAATAATTCAAGTTTGATGAATTCGTAAAAAGTCAAATTTATCAAGTGTTTAGTATTTAGTTTTTTGATTAAAATATATACTGTAGTACCATATTCTAAGATTCTCAAACACTAAATACAAAACACTCTCGTAAAAAGGTCGCTTTTTTGACTTTTTACGAGACCATCAAGTTTCACAGTCTTGTTTTTAAGCAACGCCAATACAGTAGTGTGGCAGGCCGGAAAAATTTTTTAAGGTAAAATTATATAAATGAGATGGTTAAACAGATAAAAGCCGCATGAACCTATATAAGGAAAACTGAAATGGAAAGCGAGGCTATTATTGATCTGATCGAGACGTTAAGGGGAGAAAAGGGTTGTCCATGGGACAAGAAACAAACACCGCAAACCATTCTGGCGTATCTTCTGGAAGAGACATACGAACTCATGGATGCAGTTGAATCCGGCGATCCGGCGGAAGTCTGTGGGGAACTTGGGGATGTATTGTTTCATATATTTTTTCTTGTAAGTCTTTTCCGGGAGATGGGCCATTTTGATATCAAGGATGTTGTCGATCTAAATGTAAAGAAAATGATCCACCGCCACCCCCATGTTTTTGGCAATGACAACGTCGACAGTGCAGATGAAGTCAGAAAACGGTGGTATAAAATTAAAATGGAAGAAAAAGACCTTTCTTCAGAGACGTCAATTCTGGACTCCATCCCTTCAAATCTTCCGGCCTTGATGCGTGCTTACAGAATTTCCGACCGGGCAGCCAGAACAGGATTTGACTGGGAAGATATATCCGGTGTTATGAAAAAGGTCGAAGAAGAATGGTCTGAGTTGAAAACAGTGTTGAAAGAACAAAAACAATCTCCGGAAGATCATACCCGGGTGGCTCTGGAATTTGGTGATGTTCTCTTTACACTTGTAAATGTGGCCCGGTTTGCAAATATTCATCCTGAAACCGCGTTGAGAGATTCCACTAAAAAGTTTGAAAGGCGCTTTAGGTATATGGAAAAGCGAATTTCAAAGGGACAAAAAGATATACGATCGGTTTCCCAAGAGGAGAAGGATGTTTTGTGGGAGCAGGCTAAGGACAGTATCGATTAAGGTGATCTGCCAATACTTTTCATATATTTTTCATAATCGGAATTATTGGTTGTACAGAACATCTGGAAGGCTTCTTCTTCCGATGAAAACATCATCTATTCTGTGAGGTCCGACACACTTTTGACTCTGAAGAAAACGGTCTTGCCTGCTTTTTCTATCATCCGAATGTGTTGCAGCGTTTTTCTAACTGTTTTTAAATGAACGGTCATTGTCAAATCGCTCCTTGGTTGACGACATATTTTTGCATTGAACTTTTTTCGATAATAGGGTGCCGTTTCGCCGGTGGGTTTGATGGTAAAATCTTGGATCTTATCTTCAAAAGCGGTTTCAAAAGCAATGGCCATCATCATTTCATCTAAATTCCAGATCTCTTTTTTCCCCTTGTTCCTGTAGTCGATGTCCACGAAAAATCCCACCTCATGCTTAGATCGAAGATCCTTTAGCGGCATCAGATCCGTTTCGAAACGTTTTCGAAATGAAGTGGAAAAAGGCAATCCGATGAGCGGAGATCGAAAGACCGCCCCGAGCATAATGGATTTTGAAGTGTCAAAATCAAGATAGGCGATTTGCTTTAACGAATTTCGATCAAACACATCGATCAGACAATTTCCTCTCAGCGTGAATACCAGGTCAACCGATACGGTTGAATAAACGGCAAACCCCACCTGCCTTAAATCCCGGTAATTAAAAGTATGCCATATGGAGTCGTTCATTTAGGGTTTCAGTATAGAGATCACTTTTTATCATGGCGCCGAATGATTCCGCCACACGACATTGGCGGACAAGAATGCGCCAAAGACATATTTTGTCTTTAAAAAGTTTATGTGGTTAAGTCGACTTGTGTTTGATAAATGTTCCGTTTTGGTATTCCTCAAAAGCCAGTCGCAATTCTTCCTGAGTATTCATCACAATGGGACCGCGCCAGGCAACGGGCTCGTTGATGGGCTTTCCTGAAATTAAAAGAAACCTGATTGGTTCATTTTCCGTGGATACCCGGACAGATTCTCCGTCGTCAAACAGCACCAGCGTTTCGTTTTCGATGAAAGGTTCGCCGTTCATGTCAAAATAGCTCTCACCCACCACATCAAAGGTAAAGGGTTTCTTTTCATCACAAAAGTATCCTTTTCCATCGATGACATAGGCAAACACCGTATGCCCTGCTTTTGTCGGATGCTCGTATATTGAATTCGCAGGCACATGGATGTCAAGATATTCCGGGTCGATAACAATGTTTCGGACCGGGCCCGGCGTGTCGTTGATTTGGCCGCAGATAATCTTGATCTTGGTTCCGTTTTCCAAGTGAAGCTCCGGGATTTGGTTCGATTTTATTTCCTGGTAACGGGGATCCATCATCTTACGGGATGCGGGCAAATTCGCCCAGAGCTGAAATCCCAGCATGATGCCGTCGGGATCGCCTTTGGGCATCTCCTGGTGAATAATGCCGCTTCCGGCCGTCATCCACTGAACATCCCCGGAGTCGATGATGCCTTTATTTCCCATGCTGTCACCATGTTCCACAGCTCCCTGAAGAACATAGGTGATGGTTTCGATTCCGCGATGGGGATGCCAGGGGAATCCTTTGATGAAATGCTCCGGAATCAATGAGCGAAAGTCATCTAAAAGCAAAAAAGGATCAAACAGCGGTGCTTCACTAAATCCGATTGCCCGTTTTAGATGAACACCGGCCCCTTCAATGACAGGTTTACTTCGAAAGACTTTGTGAATTGTTCTTGATAAGCTCATTTTTATCCTCCGGTCATTGACATCAAATACGACCTCAAATTCATCTGTCTGTTTTTAAGACCGAACTTTTTTGCGCAGGTTTTTTCGATGAAAATTGACGGTGGTTTCGGATATGGCTAATATATCTGCAATTTCCTTGCTGCTCTTTCCGTCTTTGATTAAGGTGACCACTTTTATTTCCTGGGGGGTCAGAATAATTTGGGCATTTGAAAATTTTTGAAGGAGCGGGGAAATAATATCTTTCAGATGATTTTCAATGATTTCAACGAGTGTCTTATTTCTGGGTTTTAATGGAACTTCCTTTAACTTTTCAACATACGGCAAAACCAACTCCTTGACATTGGTCAATACATTTTTTTCAAGCTCCAACTTGTCGTTTTCCCGATGTTTGATCAGTACTTTCAGCGCAATATTGGCTTCTTCAAGGCTTTGCTTCTGTTCTTTGAGTTCTTCACGGCTTTCCCTTAACGCTTCTTCGACAAGTTTCAAAGCCGTTATGTCTTCATGACTAATGATCACCCGGACGGGTTTGGTATCAGACATTCTTATGGCCCGCATGTAGTACCAATGTTTGCTGTCAAAAGTGTGGCAGGGATAGTCAAACAGAAACTCGTTGATTTCACCTTTGATAACCTTTCGAATTCCAGCTGCAACGTTGCGGGCATCCAGTGCATCCTCTCCTTCGGCGGCATCACAGACACCCAGGTAGTTCATACCCTTAAATACAGCGTTTTCCGGCATGCCGTTTTTAACCGAATAGGCTTTCCATGCACGATTGGTTTCAAGGATAACGCCGCTTTGGTCCAGAATGGCGATGTGGGCTGAGAGGGAATTAATGACCGCCCTAGCCAGTTCTTCGGAAAAATTCAAAGGTTCAATATGGGGCTTGGCATCCTGCGGCTGGTTTTTCATGGGTGTACCCACTGGTTCGAGAATTCAAAATATGACGTCTTTTTAGCTATATTCTAAACATTACTCTAATAAAGGGGGCATTGTAAAGTGGAACATGAAGTGCGGGATACCGGAAGCCGTATCCGAAATTGTCACCGGGTATTCAAATGATAAAGAGGTTATTCGATAATGTCTTTTTGCTGGAGTTTTTTTCTGAGGTTTTCAACACGACGACGGTTAACACCGAGGTCTGAATAGCCGGTTCTGGAGACCGAACGAATGTGAATAATACTGTTAGATGGGGTTAAATGGAGCGTGAGGTCATCAACAAATCGAAAAATCATGCTTCTGCATTCTGCATGAATATCGCTGTTATCTGCTGAAACTATTTTTGTTCGGGGCAGTGAGGCAACCATTTCTTGAACAATATCCCAGCTTGTTTTAGGATCTTTTTTCAATTTAAAGGGTTCAACGCGATATTTTGAATTTTTTACTAATGACGACACGCAATTGGGTGTATCCGGACAATCCAAGAACCCTGATGATTCACTATTGTGACGTTCCGTGGGGTTCCCTGAACATCCCCATAAGATCGTAACAAGCATCAAAGACCCAATGGAAACCTTGATCATTTTTTTCATTTCTTTGCCATCACCTTTTACGAGAGCCATTTCGCAATCAAAAAACTTATCGAAGCGACCATGGAACAGAGAAAAACGCCCCACAAAATATCGACCATCACAACCTTTAGCGGCCAATTCTTTATGGTGGCCATATTTGTCAAATCGTATGTTGCGTAAGTGAAAAAACCGTACAAACTGCCCCACAACAGCGCTTTTCCCAATGAATCTTTTTCTAATGCCGGCACAACAGCAAAAATAAGAATGCCTACAATATACAGCAAATAAAAGCTGATTGCCGCCGACCAGTTCACATCCGGACTCAGTATAAATCCAAGATGGTTTCGATAAAACTTTTTTGCAACAAATCCCAGCCAAATAATATCAACGGCAAAAAATACCGGTACAGTCAATGCATAAAGTTTTAAGTAGTAGATTAAATTCATTGTGTCACCCTTTTCCAACAATTCAGAAATGTTTGTGTACGGACAAACATCTCAATAATGACATACAATCAACATAAGCATTTTTATTTCGCTAATCAATGGAAAAGGTTTGAGTCCTCAAGGATAGAAAAAAACTGTTCTGAATGGTTACAACAAAACAATAGGTATTACCTATTACTGTACGCCAATTTTACTCGTATTGAATATTCTTTAAACGTGAGAATATTTGTAGAAGATTGGTTTTTTTAAAATTTATGAAACTAATGATTTATTAAAGTCAAAAACACAATGAGGAACGGATTCATGAAACATATCTGTTTACACTATATTAATTCTTGTAGTGATAACATCAGTCGGCGTAACACCAAATGTTAATGGAGCAGAAATCGAAGGGGTACATTTTGAAAACACCTACGAGGCAGACGGGGTTCGATTGAAGATTCAGGGTACGGGACTGCTTCGGTATCTCGGTTTTATCAAAGCCTATGTCGGTGCGCTCTACCTGGAAGAGGGGAGTTCCGAAAAGGATGTTCTTTCTGACAAACCCAAGCGCTTGGAGGTTGAGTATTTCCATGCCTTAAAAGGGGAAGATTTCGGGATTACCACAAACAAAGTGATTGCAAAAAACACGGATGCACTAACCTTGGAAAAAATTCGACCACAAATCGATTATCACAACTCACTTTATGAAGATGTCCAACCCGGAGACCGGTATTCATTGACATTTATCCCGGGAAGGGGCACAGAATTGGCATTAAACGGAAAAACCAAGGGCATTATCAAAGGCGCTGATTTTGCGTCCGCCCTTTTTTCGATGTGGTTGGGTGAATTCCCCATGAACAAACCATTTAAAAAGCAGTTGTTGGGGTTAAAATGAAAGCTGTAGCCCGAAAATCTCGTTCCGTTTCATAAAAAGATTGCCTATGCTGCACCGGCTTATGCCCTTGCAGTGGTGGGAATTCCTATTTATGTATACATACCAAAGTTTTATACGGATGTTATCGGTGTCAATGTTGTGTTAATGGGCTATATTCTCTTGAGTGTTCGAATCTTCGATGCCATAACGGATCCGGCCATAGGGTACATTTCCGATCGAACCAAGACGCCGTTCGGCAGAAGACGGCCGTTTATCGCAGGAGGGTCTTTCTTCGTTTCACTGTCAATGTACTTTTTATTTAATCCGCCAGAAGCGTCTTCTTCTTATTCTGCCCTATGGTTCGGGGGTTGTATCTATGCGTTGTTTTTTTTCTGGACGCTGGTCAGTGTTCCTTATGAATCTTTGGGCCCTGAAATTACCTTTGACTATAATGAACGGATTTCTTTATTTGGCGTGCGGGACGGTTTTTTGATTGCCGGAACACTGGCTGCTGCAAGTTCGCCGGCTCTGGTAGAATGGCTGTTTAATCTCTCAAATAGCGCTCAGGGAGAAAGGGCCAAATTTTTCTGGATTGCCGTGATTTATGCGCCTTTCGTTATCGGTTTTTCATGGTGGTGTGTGTTTTCCATAAAAGAGCTACCTCCCCAAAGCGTTAACCGTCCCGTGGGGTTCATTAAGGGAATACGGCAGACGGGTCAAAACCGACCGTTTATCATTCTCCTCATTGCATACACCATAAGTGCCATTGGGAATAATTTACCGGCCACGTTGATTCTTTTTTACGTAGAGTATGTATTACAATCAAAATTGGCGGACTTTTTCCTTCTACTATACTTTGTTACCGGTATTATTTTCCTTCCTGGATGGATTTCGATTTCACGAAAGATTGGCAAAAAACCGGCATGGTTGACGTCCATGGCCATAAATACGGGCGCTTTTTTCGGTGTTTTTTTTCTTGGACCAGGAGATGAAGTGATCTACGGAATACTGGTGTTTTTATCCGGAATCGGTTTCGGTGCCACCTTGGCGATTCCATCTGCCATACAGGCGGACGTCATCGACTATGATGAATGGTTAACCGGTGAAAGGCGTGAAGGACAATATATCGGTTTGTGGTCGATTTCAAAAAAGCTCGCAGCGGCAGTCGGTGTCGGGGCCGGACTTTCAATTCTTGGTGCAGCAGGCTACACGCCCAATGTGGAACAGTCTGAACAGGTAAAATTAGCTTTGAGAACGCTTTATGCATTGGTGCCGTCAGTTTGTAACTTGATTGCCATTTTAATCGCGCTGGCTTATCCGATCAGCAGCAAGGTTCATGAAAACATACGAAAAGCCATTGATGATCGAAACAAGGGCATCTTTGTGATCAATCCCATGAAACCAATGTCTTCGATGGTCTGAATTTAGAATTTAATGACGTTTCCGTATTTACGAATCAGTAACCTTGAGATTTAAGAAACAGGTGGAGAGATGACATGGAACATTTAATTTTTATATTCAGCCTCAATTTGGCTGCCGTTATCTTGATGATGACTATCGGATGGTTACTCAGCCTTGTTCTTAAAAATGTAACGGTGGTAGATAGCTTGTGGGGATTGGGATTTGTCATGATTGCCTGGGCAACCTTTTTTTTAACGGATGGTTTTTTAGCACGAAAGTTGTTAATAGCATTTCTGGTGACATTTTGGGGTGTTGAGACTTAGTATTTATCTGACGTTGCGCAACTGGGGAAAGGGGGAGGATCCCAGATATGGTTTGTGGCGTGAAAAGAGCGGCAAACATTTCTGGATCGTGAGTCTATTTAAGGTGTTTCTGCTCCAGGCTGTATTTTTGTGGGCCATTTCCATTTCAGTTCAGTACGGCGTGGCGTCGAAGACACCGGAAATGATCACCTGGCTGGATTTGTGCGGTTTAATTCTTTGGGGGGTGGGTTTTATATTTGAAGCTGTTGGTGATTGGCAGTTGGCGGCATTTAAATCCAACCCCGCCAATAAAGGAAAAGTCATGGATCGGGGATTGTGGGCCTATACCCGACATCCCAATTATTTTGGTGAATGTCTCATGTGGTGGGGGATTTTTCTCATTGCATTTTCAACACCAAACAGCTGGTGGACCGTTTTGAGTCCGCTGATCATCACTGCGGTGCTGTTAAAAATGACAGGGATTCCTTTAACCGAAAAAACCATTGTAACCCATCGGCCGGGTTACAAAGAATATATTCAGCGTACCAATGCTTTTATTCCCTGGTTTCCAAAAGCAAAGAAAAAATAAGGTGTTTGATGGACCAGAAACGTAGACAACGGAGTGAAGCGGGGGAGTGCAACCCGTGAACAAGTGCGTGTTGATCAGACCAGAGGGGGAAGCAACGGTTCCCGTCTACACATGGGTTTGGTCAACAGCATTTGAACATCTCCGATATATCTTTCCGCAAAGCCCCCCTCACAATAGCAAAGATAATATTCCCACATTCGAATAAACGTCTCTGAAAATCCCAATTTGCGAACGTCATCAATGTGATCAAAAAAACGTTTTCGCCATTCGGCAAGTGTTCGGACATAATGTGGTGTGATATCTTCAAGATGAAACAGCTTCAGATCTGTCTTACGGGCTATGGAACTCATAATGGCACGGATTGAGGGAATACAGCTGCCCGGAAAGATATACCGCTTAGAGAAATCGACCGAGCGTTTATGAGCGTCAAACACCTGATCGACAATGGTGATGGCCTGAAGAAGCATCATGCCGTTTGCCTTGAGCAACCGGCTGCAGATTTGAAAAAAAGTATTCAGATACTGATGGCCCACCGCTTCGATCATTTCAATGGAGACCAGTTTGTCAAATTTGCCGCCAAGATGTCGATAATCCTTACGAAGCAATCTGATTCGATGGGACAAGCCGGATGTCAAAATGCGTTTTTCGGCCAAAGCATACTGTTCATCGGAAATGGTTGTGGTTGTCACACGACATCCGTAATGTTTTGCAGCATGTATGGAAAAACCGCCCCATCCGCCGCCGATTTCGATGACATGGTCTTCGGGATGCAGCTGGAGTTTGCGGCAGATTCGATCGTATTTTGCTATGGAAGCGTCTTTCAGCGTACTGTTCTCGTGCTCAAAGATACCGCAGGAGTAGGTCAATGTTTCATCCAGAAAAAGCCTGTAAAAATCGTTTCCCAGGTCGTAATGGGCAACGATATTCTCTTTGCTCCCTTTCAGGGTGTTGCGTCGAAAGTAGTGATACAATTTATGAACAGGATCAGAGAGCCAGGACCAGCCTTTGTCCATTTTTTCCATCAGTTGCCAATTCAAAATCACCAGGCGTATAACATTGGTCAGATGGGATGTTGACCATAGTCCGGCCATATAGGCTTCGGCAGAACCAATGCTGCCGCCAAACACAGTACTCGTATAAAATCGTGGATGATGCACATGAATGGTCGCCTGCAAAGAAATCCCTTTTGATGATTGACCAAATGGGTACTGCTGATTTTTTTCGATGAGGGTAAGTATACCTGTCTTAAAATCGTTCATCAGCGCGAAAAAAAGTCTGCGGGACAGTCTGTCGATAAATGTTTCCCGAAGACATTCCAGGGCAGATACTTTATATGGCATGAATGTTTCCGTCATGGGTCATTTCCTTTATATGGCAGTGATCTCTTTTTGGGATGCGTAAAAAATGGGGTGTTTTTCAGCAGCAGACGCAATGCCTGAAAATGGATCATTGTGGTCACTTTCATCGTCATTAACGGGTATTTCAACAGCACGCGGGTTAATTCTTTATGGCTGATGGGTCGCCTTTTCAGCATCAGACTGGCATCGAACAGCTTTTTACCTTTTTCGATATCGATCATATGAACACGAATTATGTCTCCGGGTACACGAAATCGCCAGTCGTAATGGATATCCATATCAATAAACGGTGAAACATGGAAAATCTTTGTTGAAACGGTAGCGACGCCAGTGATCAACGGGGTGTTCATTTTGTTTATCACCGAGTACATAACAATGGTGCTCCCCCCAGGGGGTATTGTGGATTTCAACCACAATGGTTTCAACCCTGATATCTGAAGCGTCGTAGCAGTAATAAAAACTGGCCGGATTAAAGCAATATCCAAAATATCTCAAGTGGGTCAGCAGTCGAATCGGCCCGGCCGGTCGGTTCCCAAGGCGCGTTTGAACAAGATTTCGAACAGCGGTATCCATGGGCACAAAAGGATCGCCAAAATGATCTTTGCGGCGAAAATAAGCAACATTCCATCGTTGGTATGACCACAGGGGGTGAGATATCGAAAAGTGTGGGTAGTTCCTTTAGATCGAGAAACATAAAAAAGAGGCGGTATTGAAACATGTTCGGCCGGGGTCTGAAGCGCCGATGCCTTACAGCGCCTTCATATATCGCGCTCTTTGTCATGACAACGTTTTTCCAAAATGTTTGCAAACCGACAAGGCACTGTTCACGCCGTCCTCATGAAACCCGTAACCCCAGTAGGCTCCGCAGAAATAGGTCCGATTTTTTCCGTTGATTTCATCCTGTTTTCCGGCGTGCGCTTAAACTGTTCGGGTCGTAGACCGGATGATGGTAAATGATGCGTTGAATAACACGGTCCGGGTGGATCTTCTCCGGCATGTTTAAGGTTACGCAAAACTCTTCCGTCGCCCCCAGGCTTTGTAGGATATTCATATTATAGGTCAGCGCAACTCGCCCTTTTTCTTCTTTTGGGATGTGATAGTTCCAACTGGCCCAGGCCGTTCTTTTGGATGGGAGGAGCGATTTGTCGGTGTGCAAAACGGCCAGGTTTTCCTGGTAGGGAATGGCGCCTAAAACTTCTCTTTCCAGGTCCGAAGGATCCGCCAGCATCTGGAGCGCCTGGTCGCTGTGAGTGGCGATGACCACCTGATCAAAGTTCGCCGTGTCTCCTCCCTTTGTGGTGATTTCGACGTTTTCCGGGAATCGTTTGACTGATGCAACCGGCGAGTTCAGACGGATCTGGTCTTTATAGGGTCGGGTTAAGGGACCGATATACCGGCTCGACCCTCCTTTGATGACCAGCCATTGCGGCTGATGACGGATGTTCAGAAAACCATGGTTGTAAAAAAATTCTACCAGATATCGTGCCGGAAACTTTCTGAACCGAACAGGATCCGCCGACCAGATGGCTCCGCCCATGGGAATAATGAAATGTTCAATGAAGGGTTGGCTGTATTTCTTTTGTTCCAAATAGGACTGAAGGGTGATGCGGTAATCATCGGATCGAATGAGTTCCGACGCTTCACGCCGGAACCGAAGCGCATCCCATAGCATCCGGTAAAATGAAGGACGCAAAAGATTTTTTCGCTGAACAAATAAAGCGTTCAACGTGCTGGGGGAAAAAACCAGCCCCGTCTGATCGCATTGAACGCTGAAACTCATGTTCGACGGTTGCCAGGCCACCCCGAGTGACCGCATCAATTTGATAAAATTCGGGTAGGTCTTTTCATTGAATACGATGAAACCGGTATCCACCGGATAGGAAATGCCCTCGATGGATACATCGACGGTGTGGGTGTGTCCGCCGATGGTGTTATCGGCCTCATACACAACAATGTCGTGGTCTTGACTCAGCAAATATGCGGATACCATGCCCGAAATACCGGAACCAATGACTGCAATTCGCATCGATTTTATCCCTCTTTAAATACGATCCAAGACTTTTCGTTGTGGCCAAACACTGGTTTAAAACTATTGTCCATGAACACACACATGTCGAGCATCTAATTTACTTATTAGTATTTTGGCTTCAATTTTTCAAGTAAGTTCGAAAGTTGAGCCACATGTCTGCGCTCTTCCCTGATGATCTCATCGATCCGATCCTGTCCGGACTGAGAAGTTATCAAATCTTTGATCCCTAAATAAAATAGAATCGAGTCCTTCTCGAGTCCCACGGCTATTCGGAGTATTTCCTCAAGGGTTTCATCTCCGGTGAGGGAATCGGCAACAGAAGGACTTCCCTCTCCACCCATGGTGTCCGCCATTGCGGCAAGATACTGAGACACCTCGTCATAGGGGTCGAACACCTTCGGATCTTTATCCTTTTCGGTAAGGGTCGTTCGCATTTCGGTGAATATCTTCTGGTGCTGATCTTCCATGTTGGCAAGGCCTTCCAGAAATTTTTGATTTTTGGTATCGGATTGTAAACCTGCGGCCTTCCGGTAAAAGGCGGCACCGTTGTTTTCAATACGGATTGCCATTTCAAAAATCTCATCTGCGTTAAACACGATGGCCATTTTGTTTCCTCCTTTTTTACATCTCGTTCAAAATTCAGATAATAATCTAATGTGTTATCGTTCCACCATGAATTTTTGATTCATTTCTGGTGTTATATCAACCATATGAAAATTAATTTCAATATTTCACTTATCAAAAAGTTCCTTTTTGGTCACCGAATCAAGCCTTAAGTCGATCATTATCACAACAAGCCAAGGTCTATATTGAAATCGGAATCAATTGTTTTCGATTGATTCGATGAAGTTTCATCTTATTCTGCCGGTTATCTTTACCCGTGACACTTTTTCCTAAAAGATATCTTTTAATGCCAGCAAGGTTCCAATGGGTGGGTTATCCGAAGGATCTTTTGAATAGTGCGCATAACGAATATTGCCGGAAGTGTCTATCAAAAATACACCGGGCATCTGCATAACATCACCCTGTGGCACGCCCGGTGTGTGTCCCCGTGACAGGGTTTTCAACCCTTTCAACAAAAGGAACGGTGATGCTATACTGGCTACAGAACCCCTACCAAGACCATATGTCTGATAGAGTTTTTTTTCGGGATCGCAGATTATTGGAAATGATAGAGAAAATTTCTTTTTAAACACTTCCGCCTGATCGGGAGTTCCCAGACCAACGAGAACGACCTGAAAACCATTCTCTTCAAACTGTGCTTCCGAGCGATGCAACTGCATTGCTTGTTCACGGCAAAATGGTCAACCGAAATGTCTAAGAAAAACAAGAAGCAGGGGACGTTTCTTCCATAACTCGTTGAGACGGCGCTTCGTCCCGTCGGAAAACGTCACTTCGGCATTCAGCTGCTTTCTGATATGTTTCTGATGAGGTCACTTGCTTTCCTTTATTTTTTTGATGCATATGTTTGGAAATTTAGAGGCGATTTGCATCAAAAATTCACGAGAATACTTATCAGGACAATTCGACGGGAACACCTTTCTTTTTCAGGTCTTCAAGTATCGCCTTTAGTTGGGATTTTTCACAATCTTCAATGTGGTAAACATTTTTTATGCCATCCGTGAACAGCAATACAAAATGGCCGTTGTCATCCACGTAGGCCTTGCGAATATAATCATCGTCAAGCCAGGGAGTGAGTGCTTTCATAAAATCAGACAAATTACATGTTTTCATTGAAACACCTCCTAACTTCCCGAGTTTTCCGAAACGCCGAATGAGGCTCAAAAATCCCTTTGCGATGGGGGTTAAGACATCACTATATCCTATTTCCATCAAAAGACAAAGTCAAAAAGGAACATGTCTTTCTGTCTATCCCATGTGATTTACCAAAAAACAGTGATTTGAAGTTATTAATAGGATGTTTATGTTTAGATTCAATTATCACGTTGAACGTTTATGAGTAACCTCTATAGGTGTTAAACCCAAGTGTCAAAATGGTGGTTAAAAAACAGTCCGACAATCCGGCAGATTCAGATTGTCGGACAGTTAGAAACAATTCTATTGATTAAAAAATAGGTATGTATCCATTCTTAAAGTTTAGCCCGGTACGTCTACAGGCGCGGCTCTTCCGCCGATGTAATCAATGACTTCGTCATAGGTATTGGTTAAATTGCCTTTAACACCCTCAATTTCGTCCCTTATCGGCTTCCACTCCAGAGGGCATTCCACCCTGAGCTGATGAATTCTATCTTCCAATTCAGTGACGACCATTTTGAGGTCTTGTATGTTTGGAAGAACTTTTTCCAGTTCCGCAGATCCTAATTGATCGGCTTTACGAATGGTGTCAAAAATTTTTGCTTTCCATACCGTAAGTTCCATGTCCACGTTCGAACAATAGTCTTTTAATTCCATGATATTCTCCTTTCTCAATTTGGCGGGTTTGTAGTTAGTGATGATTTCTATCGAAATAAACATTAGATACTACAACGGCAATAAGCATACCAAACTAGAAATAATATATAACAGCATGATATTGCATGATAAAATTGATAAACCTTTCGGCAGAAAATGTTGCATGATACAATTATGTATCATAAGACAATGTATCATCAATTCACAGCACGAACTTCTTTTTAGCTATACTGGTGATTTCCGTTGGCTAGTAGGTTAATTCAAAGAAAACAAGAAGAGTGACTTTATGGCGAGAATATCCCCAGCAGACTACTTTCAGAGTTTCATAATGTGTAATAATTAACAATTAACGTTGACAAATGTCAAGTATTCATTATTTTCAAATTTGGCTGAATATAAAATAATGGGGTTGTACTGATGATAGAAAAAATTGTTCCTGTTTTATTGGCGCGTATAAACTTCCGGCCGCATGTGAACTATAACGCTAAAAATTTAACAGTGAACGTATGAGGACTCAGTATTCGGATAATTCATTGGAAAATTATTAAGCAAGAAACAGGAGGTTCTATGGAACTGACAGAATATTTTGAAAACACTGAAGGACTGGGCGTTTTAGCCACGGCAGATGGCGATGGAAAAGTCAACTTGGCAATTTACGCGCGGCCGCATGTGATGGAAGACGGCTCGCTGGCGTTTATCATGAGAGATAGATTGACGCACAAAAATATTCAATCGAATCCCTATGCCACCTATCTTTTCAAAGAGAATGGTTCCGGATATAAAGGAAAACGGATTTACTTAACCAAAATTCGAGAAGAAGAAAATTCTCCATTGATCGATTCTCTCAGTCGGCGGACCTATCGTTCAGACGAGGGTGGCAAAGAGTCCAAATTTCTGGTGTATTTTAAACTGGAAAAGGAACGACCCCTTATCGGCGGATAATAGTTTTAAAAAGGAAATTTTTTCATGCTTCGTTTCGGCCTGTGCTGCATCTTTCGTGAAGAGCCCATTAAATTCCGCCGTACAACCGCAAAATATCTTCAGGCCTTTTCCCGGAAGCAACAGCTTAAAAACCTTGCCGAAATTTGCCGGCACAATGCCCACGCATTGCACAAAGCCCTGCGATATTGTCGCGATCACGACATTAAGGATTTTCGGATCAACAGCCAGATACTCCCCCTAAAAACCCATCCCGATGTAGGCTATTCCATGGAAGATTTGCACTTTCACGATCAAATTATACAAACATTCAAAGACTGTGGCCGGTTTTGTCGGAAGCACGATATCCGAACGACGTTTCATCCCGACCAGTTTATTTTGCTCTCGTCACCGAGCAGCGAAGTTGTTCAGCGGTCTATTGCCGATTTGATCTACCAGGCCGAGGTGGCCCGGTGGGTAAATGCGGATGTCATCAACATCCACGGCGGAGGGGCTTATGGGGATAAGAGCACGTCGCTGCGCCGCCTCCGAAAACGAATCGAACAGCTCCCCGAAACGGTGCGTTCGCGATTGACCCTGGAAAACGACGACCGGGTGTATACGCCCAAGGATTTGCTGCCGGTCTGCCGGGACATGGGCATCCCTTTGGTGTATGATGTGCACCACCATCGCTGTTTGCCCGACGGCAGCAGTGTTGAAGCATCCACGGAACTGGCGATAAGCACCTGGAACAGCGAGCCGCTCTTTCACCTGTCAAGCCCCAAGTACGGCTGGGAATCCGGCAAACCTGGCAATCATCATGATTACATCGATGCAGATGATTTCCCGTCGTGCTGGACGAATCTCGACATTACGGTCGAAGTGGAAGCCAAGGCCAAGGAATTGGCCGTGTTGAAGTTGAGACAAGACCTTATCAACAGAGTCTATAAGAAATAATTAAAAATTTAGAAAAATTTAATAAGCAGATTCGTATGCTAGTGGGTTGAGAGTATTAAGCCTATGTGCCAAAACGATAATTTAAAAAAAAGTGTCCGACAATCCGTTAGATTCAGATTGCCGGACAGCTTTAAACAAATCTATAAAAAATAGATACGTATCAGTTTTTAAAAATTAGCCCGGTACGTCTACAGGCGCGGCTCTACCGCCGATGTAATCAATGACTTCGTCATACGTATTGGTTAAGTTGCCTTTGACACCCTCAATTTCGTCTCTCACCGGCTTCCACTCCAGAGGACATTCCGTCCTGAGCTGATGAATCCTATCTTCCAATTCAGTAACGACCATCTTTAGGTCTTGAATGTTTGGAAGAACTTTTTCCAAATCCGCAGATCCCAATCGATCGGCTTTACGAATGGTGTCAAAAATTTTCGCTTTCCATAACGTAAGTTCCATATCCACATTTGAACAATAATCTTTTACTTCCATGGTATCCTCCTTTTACATTTGAGTTTCTATTGTAGATGATGTATCCGATTTTAATGTAACTCGTCTAAAATTTAATAAAAAATCTGAACCTTTGATAATCATCATTTTAATATTCGAATGAAAATAAATATTCTACACACAATAGTAAGATCAAAAACATGACATGCAATAAGAGGTGATTTAGGGTTTTATGGTAGGTCAATGCCCTCATTAATAAGTTTGGATTTCCTGGTATGTGAGTATGATATTACTGCGCTGGTAATTCCATTAATCTGAAATAGATACAAAGATATGTCAGGAATTAAGTGGGGAATAATTTATTAGACATTATTTTCTTATCCGCAAAGACCTTGCCCCCCTGGTGGTCGGCGCCCGTCAATTTGATCAAAGCAAGCCGCCTAAATTTTTACGCCCCCATGAAGTTCAACGACTCTTTGACAGCTTTGAACTTTCTTCATTCAAAGATCTTCGAAATTATGCGCTGGTACACCTGTCGTATGGTTTGGGTCTGCGCCCGGATGAAATCAGCCGCATCACTTTAGATGACATCTCATTTACACAATCGGAGCTGACCCTGACGCATCGGAAAAACGATCGCCCAGTCAAGCTTCCCCTTCCTGAAAACACCATGAAAGCCATTGCCGCCTATATCATCGGCGCAAGACCTAAAAGCAGCCACCGGAGACTTTTTTTGAATCTGGTGGCGCCTCACCGCCCCGCCTCCGCTACCTCGGTGGGCCAGCATATCACCGAGTGCATCAGAAAAGCAGGACTGCCCGGCACAGCTTACTGGCTCAGGCACACCTACGCTCAGAATCTGCTGGAGGCAGGTGCCTCCGTCTATGAAATTAAAGAGATGATGGGCCATAATACCATCAACTCGGCTGAAAAATATCTTCACGTTCATATTACACTCATGCGAAGGGTAATATTCGATGAAGACCTTTGAAAGCTTTCTGGCTCCCCAACTCAATGAATTTATCGCATATCGTCAAAACCTTGGGTATTCTATAAAGCCGATCCGGCCACGTCTTTTATGTTTTGATCGCTATTGTAAAGGACAAAAAAATCAAGCCTGGCGTATTATTGCCGCCTTCCTTTTTCCTCGATCTCAGAAGCCACCTTAAAATGGAACCAATGTCTATAAATGGTGTTCTTAGCTCTGTTCGCGTCTTTTTTAATTTTATGGTACGAATGGATTACTATACGGCAAATCCATTAAAAGACATCCCGCCCGTGCCGGAGCATTCATTTGCCCCCTTTATCTTCTCTTCGGAACAAACCGAGCAATTAATTGAAGCGATCTGCAACAGAATCCGTAAAGAACCAAGATACTACTTGAAAGATTTGTCTGAATATATGGCTATTGTCCTTATGGCTCGATGTGGACTCAGAATCAAAGAGCCCCTGCGACTGCAGCTCCATCATTATCGGTGCCGTGAAAGAACCATTTACATTGAAAAAACCAAATTCAACAAAGACCGTCTCATCCCGGTTCCAAAATCTGTCGCTTTAGAACTTGACAACTACCTGTCTGTTCGCAATGCCCTGATGAGTGAAGATCAAAATCCATATTTATTCGTCAGAAACAAACAAAAAGGATTAAGTGACACCAGACTGCGTTTTATCTTTCACCGGGCAGTCCATGATATCGGCATTGATCGCCCCAGGCAGGTAATCGGCCATATGATCTTTGCTTCACCAACTCCCCATAGCCTGCGTCACAGCTTTGCTGTGAATACTTTAAAACGAGTAAAAGAACGCGGCAATTGCCCTAAACAAGCACTGCCCGTTTTAGCGACCTATATGGGCCATCGGGTCTTTCAATATACAGCTAAATATCTGAAGTTCATCGATGCCGAGCAGCGTCAAGGACTCTTTGATTTTGCCATCTCACAAAAAGTGGATATATGAAACTTGAAACGTGCATCTACCGGTTCTTCGAACAATACCTGCCACGCATAAAGGGCAGCAGCGATCAAACCATCAAAGCGTATCGGGATGTCTTTTCCTTGTTCCTGCCCTTTGCGGCAAGAAAGCTTTCCATACAAATAGCCTCTCTCAGGGTCGAGCATCTTACTCCAGAGATGATTCTTTCTTTCCTCGATCACCTTGAATCGGATCGCAGCAATGTTGTCCGAACCCGAAACCACCGGCTGGCTACCATAAAATCTCTGGCAAAGATGATCCGGTTAATGTATCCGGAAAAACAGAAGGAAGCTCAACGGATACTGGACATTCCGCAGAAACGTGCACAAAGGCAGCTTATCGGCTTTCTCTATCCGGATGAAATCCTGAAGGTCTTTCATTGCGTCGACCTCATCAAAAAGAATGGCTTTCGTGACTACACCATCCTTCATCTGCTTGAGGACTCCGGCGCCAGGGCCAGTGAAATCGCAACGCTTAACCTTGACTATTTCGATCCCCAAAATAGTACGTTGATCATCCTGGGTAAAGGTAATCGCTATCGACAAATAGAACTGGAACAAAGAACCGTTCAGCTCATCAGACGCTATATTGCCAAATACCGCGTTAAACCCAAACCGCTTTATCAGCACCGCTTGTTCATCAATCAACGCGGGACAGGAACTGACCCGGCACGGTATTTACCGCATCTGTAAAAAATATTTGCAGAAAGCCTTGAGTCCAAAACGCCTTAAAAACATCAATCCGGTTCATAGCTTTCGTCACAGTTGCGCGGTCAATATGCTTTTATCCGGAAAGAGTCTTACGGATATACAAAACCGCCTGGGACATGATAGTATTCAATCCACTACAGTTTATACCCACATGGATTTGACTCGCAAGCAGGCGGTACAAAAGAAATTTATCGAATACATGAAATCCAATCTCTCTGAAGATCCGAAGATCAGTGAATGGATTGATTGGGAAAATAAAAAGGACATTCTGGAATGGCTCGATAGCCTTTAATGGGAAGGAAAGACCATAGGTCCAGTTAACAAGGGTATATAAACGGCAGAAATCGTTATGTTGTCAATTTTCTTTCAAAATTGTCAATTTGTTTATAACATGTTGTTTTAATATGAAATTTGAATTTCCATGGACTCAGGCCAAATATTATAACAATTTTAATTGGTTAGGCATACTCGCAACATAAATTCTCTTATCTGTGGTTTGGTTGCGGCTGTGATCTGTAGATGATATTTCAGGAATCGTAGTGATGATTTGAACCCAATGCTCACGATTATTAGGATCACCCTCATTCATCAACGAGGTAGACTCAAAAAAAAACCGGCAAACCGGTTAAAACTCATACCACAATATATTGATTTCTCCTGGCTCAATCCAGTCTGAAAAATGAGGCTTTATCCAAGTATGATACTCATAACATATCAAATTTATTTATGAATATTATGCCGCAGCGATAAATTGCAGCTATCACAGAGGTGCTCGAAACCAAAATGAAGCACTCTCAACATCCCTCTATGCGTCACCCGGTGGTTTAGCGGGCGGCGCATACCAGCCTTCTTTAGTCACTATCGCGGACTCGGCTCTGTCAGCCACGTAGTTCGGCGACATAATTGGTTTCAGATTGAGGTGATTTCCGATAATTGATCTGCGCTTGATGTTACAGGCGATTTTGAATCTTCACGGTCGAAGAAAAGCCGGGACGGCCCCCAGCCGCCACGGTTTTTTATCATCTAAAGTATCCGGCAATAATATTACTTGGCAGGAACATACGGCACTTCAATACCCCACCATCCCTGTTCTCCCGACTTCTTCATAGTTTCAGGGGTCGGGTTGCGGTAACCCCACAGGCTGAACTTTGTGTGGTCCCAGTTCTTGAATTGACTGTCATGCTGAAACCACTCTGATTCTCTGGCCGCATGACCGCATCCGACCAAGAAAAACGCCAATGACGCAATTATAATCCATTTTTTCATGTGTTCCCTCCTTGTCTTAAGTAACCCGTATACGTAGACAATAAAAAAGATAATATGACATGAATGTTAGGTGTCAAGCAAAATTTTGACACCAATGACAGAAATCTCGACGAAATTTAATAACCGGTGCCCCGAAGTGGATACGTTTTTGTCATCTGTGTGTTATAAAATTGTCACAGGGAGAATATGAGAAAACACAAAGTACACACAACCAATAGAAATAAATGATTATTTTATCTTTTCACAATTGGTCCGAATTTTGCTTTATTAGTTCTATTCATAAAAATGACTGCCACAAGTGAGAATAACCGAGCACATGAACCAATTAGCCACAAAAATCATCACCATCGCCTTATCCCGATTGATTGTCATCGGCTCCGTCATGGCGGTCATCGGTTGCGCATCTGGTTCCGAGCGTTACCACCCGGAATATGAAAAATACGTCGCCGGGCTTGAGACCTTGTTGTTGATGCCACCGGAAATCTGCATTATGGAGGAACAGCAGGACGGTCGTCTGGTCTCCCGGGACCAATGGAGCGCCGACGCGCAAATTCTGGCCCAACAAGCGGTCGCCCAACTCCTCACCCGCTACCAATTTCAGGTAAAGGAATTGGATCAGGCAGCGGCAAATTCGGAACAGATCACGGAAATTCAACACCTGTTTCGTGCGGTGAATCGCTCCATCCAATTGCACACATACGGTCCCCAGATTTTCCCCAGGATGCAACAGGACTTCGACTATTCAATTGGATCTGTCGAGGCATTGCTCAATGCACACGGCGCGGATGCCTTGATTCTGATGGCCGGTTATCAAACCCTTTCCCCTACCCGATCAAGGGTATGGATCAGTATGGCCGCTGCCGAGCCCGGGGGCCGTATCGTCTGGTATTGTCTGAATGGTGCTAAAGAAAATCTGAATTTGATCGATAATAAGAATATGAAGTTACTGATTCATAAAACTTTATATAATTTCAAAAGGCACGGGAAATGAAGCCGATGATGATGTCGACCCTTATCGGCCTGCTTATCATACTATTTATTCCGCAATTTTCGGGTGCCGCAGGCAACGACTATCATAAGGGCAACCGGAGTATCAAAAAACAGCTAGAGGCATTCGCTCAAGCGGAGCAGCAGGACTTCGAACAGCGCGGGTTGCTACTACAAAATCAGGATCTGACAGAATATCTCACAAAGGTGACGGAAAAGTTAAGAACTGGCGCAGCGAGTTCCAGACCGGGTTTGCGTGTCCTCGTATTGAAACATACGAGTGAAGATGCGTTTGTCTATCCTAATGGCATTTGCTACTTGAGCACCGGTTTGCTAACATGCCTTGACAACGAAGACCAACTGGCCATGGCTATTGCCCATGAGATGGTGCATTACCTCCAGCAGCACAGCCTCCGGGCGTATTATCAATCAAGGCCCAGCTTGCAGATTAGTTTATCCAATCCACACGAGCGAGTCAGTAGCGAAGATCAAAAAAAGGAACGCCCCCTGCCCAAAATGCTGATATCTGCGGAATTGGAGGCTGATCGCGAGGGACTCTGGCTTTTGGCAGCCGCAGGGTATCGTTCGTCAGAGGCCTTAGGTCTGATGAAACATCTGATCACGATCTCGGAAAAAACAGCCGGGGGAGCCATTGACCATCCTGCGGTTCGGGTCACGTTGAATCGGCGAATTGAAGCGCTTACTTCGGCATTGGCAGAGGCGAAGCCCTCGGACGGAAAACCATCCGTACCGGTGGCAGAAGGCACACGTTTTCGGCATCTTCTGGCGCCAGCTTTTCTTGCCAATGCACGCGCAGCTATCACCAATGAAAATTGGGGGCTGGCGAAGGAAAATATCGACCACTACCTTATGGTGGACAGTAAAGACCCCAAGGCGTATTATCTACTGGGTGAAATCCTCTGGCAGAAATCCAGGGACCCCAATAACCAGAAAGCTTTGGACTTCTTCTGCCGGGCGATTGCGTTGAACACTCAATACGCCCCACCATACCGGGCCATGGGCTTAATGCACCTGAAAGCAGGTCGGACCGGAAAAGCACGGGATTATTTAGAGACCTATCTGGCTCTCATACCCGGAGCTGACGAGCGGCTCTACATTCAGCAATACTTGAACCTTTGCGAAAAATGAAAAGAAACACATGAACCGACATTCTGCCATCCTCATCCTGATATGCATATGCATCCTCCATATCTCAAACGGCTGCGCAACGCTATGGAAAGCGGGGAGCGGCGAGATCGAAACCGAACATTGGGCAGTGGAGATCCCTAAAGATTGGATGCGGCTGGAAACCGGCGATTATCAGATGTTTTCGAAATACGGTCCCTACCTGCAATACTTTCTGATCCAGACAAGGCTGCTTGACCGCCCGTTCCGGCGCTCGAAGGGAAAAATGGTACCCGATATGCTGCCCCACGAGGCCGCCCAAACCCTTATCAATGACCTTCGGGCAGATCCGGGCATCCGACGGCTGGAAGTTACGGAGAACCGGCCGGTCCTGGTCAACGGCCACATGGGATTCAAACTGTGCTACTGTTACCAGGACGCACTGGGGGTGACAAAGCAGACGCACCTCTACGGTATGATCTCGAAGCCTTACTTCATTTCCCTGCGATATACCGCAGCCAGACGTCACTATTTCGATGAAAACCTGGCGGATTTCGAGCGGGTCCTGAAGAGCTTCAGGCTTTCACCCACATAGAATGGCAGCTGTGGCATGAAGTGATTCAGAGAGGAGATAAGCTGCAACAATAGAGCTTACGTTTAAAAAGTTAATCGTTACCTGTCTAATTGTTGAATCGCTGCTACGCAGCTTTCGGCCTCCGCCTTGCGTTGTTGAATCCACGCCTGCACAGCCTCCGGCGACATCACTGCCGGATCGCCCAGCGCCTGCATTCGCCAGTTCAGGCGGCAAATAATGGATTAGCAAATCCAAATCAGCTGAACTTTGGATTTCCTCATCCAGCACCCGAGCCATCCCTTCGTTGTGGGGCACGCCATGCCGCTTTACAGCTTTCAACAACCCCATCAACAGCGCCTCCCATGTGGTCATCGGTCCTTGAGTAATCGACGCCGATTCAGTAAAAGAGTCGATAAAGGCAAACGGCACCTTTGCTAAGGGTTCGTCCATGCTAATCGCCGCCAGCAGCCAATCGGTGTCAAATGAAAAATCAAACACCGTAGGATGGGCAATGATTTACTGCAAGATATTGCGCTCATATAGCTTGAACGCAGCTTGTGTATCCAAAATGTTGCGCGAGAAAATGGCTTGCCCCACCATCCTTTGCATGTGTCGAAGCAACTTGATGCCAATCCCCCAGCGCCCCTCTTGCTTTACGAGCACGGCGTCGGGATGTTTGCGATTATTAAGGAAGGCATAGAATTTTATCAACAACCCTCGCTTTATAATTCATGGGTCTGATTGAACAATAATAGCCGTTGTGCTCGGTAACCATAAACATCTGCGGCTTGTCCGAAGCATGTTTATGTTGGGGCTTCTTATTAAGGATAGTACCATATGGGGGTCGACCACTAAAAAGTTCTCCGTCTTGACTTATACTATGTGTGAGGAATGAAGACGCGACCCCGTTGTTTTCTCAGCCCCTTAGAGCGTTGGCTTAATTTGAGGATAACCTCAGTGAATAGAATCAATCATCTGCCGTGACACGTTCAATGGTAGACACGATTTCATCCACATCATCAGGAAAAACTTCGGAAAACCATACCTTCTGAGGGTAAATCATAACATTGGAGCCCTTGACGCAAAGCCCCATACATCCTGAAGTGAAAATCCTGACCTTTCCTTTCCAGCCTTTCTCGTTAACTACGTTCTTTAATTTAGATTTAATAAGCTGGCTGTTATTGTCTGCACACGATTTTCTTTCTCCGCCACGATCATTGGTACAAACAAAAACATGAGAGACGTAGGGTGATTCGTTTTGTTTTGGCATTATAAAATTATTCCTTTATATTTTTGGCTCTTCTCCAATTTGGAAGTTGGTATTGCGGGCAACGCTATTGTTGTTTTCACTATATTTATACCGCCATAACATCCACACTCTATCTAATTCCCATCCAATTTCCAAGGATGATTACAGATTTTGTGCTTTAAAGGTGTTGCAGGAAGTGATATTGCCGGTCTGAAAACCGCGGTTAAACCATGTCGCCCGCTGTGCTGAAGTTCCGTGTGTGAACGAATCGGGAGTAACATATCCCCTTGTCTGCTTTTGTAAACGGTCGTCCCCAATCATACTGGCAGCATTGAGCGCCTCTTCTACATCACCAGGTTCAAGAATATTTCGCATCTTTTGCGCATGATGTGCCCAAATTTCGGAAAAGCAATCAGCTTGTAACTCCATCTTTACCGACAATTTATTATATTCTTTCTGCGAAAGGCGGGGCCGCATGGCGTGAACTTTATCGCTGACCCCCAAAAGTTTCTGAACATGATGGCCGACCTCATGGGCAATCACATAAGCCTGGGCGAAATCTCCCGGTGCGTTCATCTTATTTTTTAGATCCCGGTAAAAGTCAATGGCGTTTCCCGAAATCTAAAGACTTTCTTAAAGAACATCCTCTTTTTGCTGCTATGATCAACAAGCTATGGAAAATAACCTGGTACGCTTACATTGGCGCTTCCCTTCTCGATCCACGTTTCAGTATTCAATACATCGGACGTTACACCAAAAGAGCAGTTATGGCCGAGTATCGAATCGTTTACTATGATGGCAAGATTCTCCGCTTTAGCTATAAAGATCATGCCGAAGGCGGAAAAACCAGTTACATGACATTGAAGGTTCACACTTTTATTGGTCGTCTTATCCGCCACACCCCTGATAAGCACTTCCCTATGATTCGTTATGCAGGTCTTTTGGAATGCCATGATTGTCATGAAGGAGTGGTTATCCCCGGAACCTATAAAAATATTCATAGACAAGTAGTTAAAATTGATCCAAAAAACCTTGATCCGAATACTGAAGTTATACGTTTTTAACACATTATTCCAGTATTCCATCATTCCATCATTCCATGGAAGTGGCATAAACCAGTAGCTATTAAAAGATCTTTAATTTAAACCAATTGTAGAAATTCCGAGACGTTATGAGAGCAACAAGACTCATAGAGATGTGTTACGATGCTTCATTCTCGATGCGATTGCACTCCATCTCGTAATCCGACACCAAAGATTCTAGTGATTCATGAAATGCGTTTTGGTGAGAGAGCAATACCTCAAGTTTATTCGCTATTTCTTTCTGCTTCATTTCTCCATCGAGGAGCAGCCAAAACTCCGTGAGCTTTTCTATATTCGTCTTCGAGTAGTGGCTCATTTCTTTGAGCTGAGAAATGATATCTCTCGATTTCTCTAGATCGGTTTTTTCGTCTGATTGGTCTGTCATGTTTTTCTCCTGGTGTGAGTGGATGCGTTATTGTTTAGAGCATAACCATTTATTAAAGGATTCCGTAATCTTATTCTCTGCAAGATGGCGTTTTAAAATAGAATGACCCAATTGCGTCATGAGCAGATCTTTCTTCCCATTCAGTTTCTTGATTTCTGATTCAGCTTTGTACTTTTCGGCATATTCCAGGGCAGTCTGGGATAGCTCATCGACGACTTTTGCACCAACTTCGTAGGCTTGCAACAATCCTTTCATAAAATTAATTTTATAAAGCTTCCTAAACCGGGTCCGGACCTTCGGCTAACCCATCACCCTTTTTACGAGCGTTTTGATCGGACCTTCGTAGCGCTGAACGATCATTACCGGTGTTTGTGAGTAACGGGCAACTTTTTCGGGAATTTCTCCGAACAGAACATTTGAGAAGACCCCTTCCTTGGATTTCCCCAGGGCAATCAAGTCGTAATCCGCAGCCGCGCGGACCAGCATTGTCGCCACTTTTTTGGCTTTTCGGCTCTTTTTGATCGGGTTTCTCCTTCTACTTTCTCTGTCCCCGGTTTATTTGTCGCACTTGCCCAACCTTTTCTCTTAATTCCAGGGCTTTCCTCCTTGGTTATTGATAATGTACCACGATTTCAACTGCTTTTGATAAAGCAAACACACGTTTGACCTCGGCCATTTTATCGACCGGACCTCGGGCACATACAAGACAGAAACCATTTTTTAACGCAGATTCATACTCAAAGACTCTCTCCTTTGGGATGCCAATCTTGTACAGCCCCTCGTGTAAGGCGCCAAGGCTTCTGATATAAACTCCTTGTCCAAATGCCCTTACAATTGCCGCAACAAGCGGACCACTGACAGCAATGGGTCCAAGACCAGATATCATAAAGAGGGAAGTGCCGGGATGGTATCCCTTCCCGACAATCGACAATTTTCTGATGTCAAATCCGTATTTCTTCAATTTCCTGACGGATTGCTTGACCCCTTCAGGGTGGTTGTAAAAGCCTACGACTGAAGCCTTTTTGATGGAATGGCTCATATGGGTCTTTTCTTGTTATTCTTCTATATCTTCTCGATAGTCACCCTTAAATTCTGAATAATTTTTAAATATTGCTTCGAATTCTTCGGGTGTTATTTCACCATAATGACGGCCAATTAATTTATCTTTCCAAAAAACAAGCGTCACCGGAACGCCACGAACGCCATATTGAATCCAACTGACTGTATCCTTTTTCAATATCCTTCTTCAATAAGCATACCAGGTTTGCAAAGAGATTTTAAACTTTTGATAAAAAGGGCTTAATGAGAACAGGATATTTAGTAACTCGTAGATTTAACATGGATTTTTAAAAAAGAGAGGGTTTTTTGACAGGTTTAACAGATGTAATATGAAAGAAAGGCTTTCAGAGATTATCACAAAAAAATTGAATGCGTTGCAACAAAAAGTGTTTGTGTTGCAACATTTTTGTTTTTATCGATTTTTTCCAAAGCCTTTATCGATTCTAAATTCTTCGCATTTTCCGCCACAACGAGGTTCGATGCATGTCCAACATTTCAGCTGCTTTAGCTCTGTTTCCTTTTGCCGCAAGCAGTGCTCTTTTGATATTTTCTTCTTCTTTATTTAGGTCACTTTTTGGTGGTGAAGGTGGCGTGCCATTTTTATCAGCATGTCGTAACTCGGGAGGAAGATGCTTTATTTCTAATATAGGTCCGTCAGCAAGAACAAAAGCATGTTCCATGGCATTTTCCAACTCTCTTATATTTCCAGGCCACAAGTAATTTGTCAGTATTTCTTTTGCCCTATAAGAAATACCGACAATATTTTTTTTGTAATAACGGTTAAGTCTGTTAATAAAGAAATCGAGCAGAAGGGGAATATCTTCTTTTCTTTCTCGCAAAGGAGGCAGATCAATTTGAAAAACCTTTAATCTGTAAAGCAAATCCTCACGAAATTTTCCTTTTGAAACCAACTCAAACAGATCCCTGTTTGTTGCGGACAGAATGCGCACATCCACGGGTATTTTTTTTAAAGATCCTAACGGCTCAACAATTTTTTCCTGCAAAACCCTTAATAATTTAACCTGTGTGTCCATATGTAACGTACCGACTTCATCTAAAAAGAGCGTTCCACCATCAGCCACGTTAAAACGGCCGGGTCGATCTGAATTAGCACCGGTAAATGCCCCTTTCACATATCCAAACAGCTCACTTTCAATCAGGTTGTAAGGAAGTGCAGAACAATTTACCGGTACAAAAAGGCTGTTTTTTCTATGACTAACATTGTGTATGGTGCGGGCAATCAACTCTTTGCCAGTTCCGGTTTCTCCAAATATAATAACAGAAGAATTATAATTCTTTATGGTTTCAATTAAAGCAAATATATCTTTCATTTTTTCAGAATTGCCGATAATTTCACCATAACGGTCCATTTGCAGCGCTATTTTCCGGAGTCGA
Organism: uncultured delta proteobacterium; assembly: GCA_963706295.1. Classification (GTDB taxonomy): domain Bacteria; phylum Desulfobacterota; class Desulfobacteria; order Desulfobacterales; family UBA11574; genus UBA11574. Next base: position 59,671 of record CAVPLW010000011.1, read on the forward strand.
GTTATTTCTGAAATGTCATGCAAAATTAGTACAACACCGACATCCAAACCGCTTAATTCTTCAATAACGGCAGTGCTTACCAAATAAGACTCAGCATCACCGAACGGTGTAATGACTTCAATGTTATAATTTCGAACCTCTTTTCTGGTTTTAATGGTTTCGTTTAGAACTTCAAGCAAACCGGGAATATTTTTCTTAAAAATTTTGGTAGCTTTCTTTCCGATAATGTTTTTAAGCGGTAATTGAAGCATTTCGGCAATGGCTCTCGTTGGCCGTTGCAATATTCATATCCGCATCCAGAATGGCCACAATCCCATCCGGCAGGTTATCGAAAACAGTCTTTAGTTCATCAAACTTCTTTATGTATTCTGAAAATGTTGATGGGCCTTTTGTTTTTTGCATATTTTTACAATCCTCCAGACTCTGGTTCAGTGACGGCCTCCATCCCAGAAGTCTAAGGCAGTTCAGTTTTATTTTTAACAGTTTTATCCATAGTCCAGCAGTATATAAGCTAAAGATTATAGTTTTTTGGCGTTATTGACAACAGGATTTTAAGTGTGGATTTATTGAGGCGGGTTTATAAAACGTTATTACGGCCAGAAAGGTTAACAAAAATTCCTGCTAAAATTTGAACTCGAACTCTGGTGATACCTTGCAAAAAGTTCAGATATCTAATGATTCCAGATCGATGTGATACTAAAAACCTATCTATCACTCAGCTTCAATATTTTAATGAAAGACCTGGTAGTTCCCTCAATGCTATATATTGTATAGGTATGTTCCACCCTGATAAGGGCTTAATTCAAAATTTGTTGCCTAATTTTATCCCTTAAGATTTATAAAATTTATACAAGATTCGATAGCAAAATCAATTTGTAAAATTTATCTGTCGAAGCATTTCCATCTATCCGCTTTATAGTGATGAGGATCAAAGACTGGGATCTTCAATTTAGTTCTCAAGGACCTAAGCACAAGATATGGGATTTCCCAACCTCAGTTCAGACATGCTTCTGAGAGTATTGCAACTGACATAGTCCAATCTTACATTCATTTAACGATCGTATTGTATTATGGAATCTTTTGAGACAAAAAAATTTATGGGTTTGTAAGTGTAGTCGAAACCTTATAATTTAGCCAATTCACGAAAAGCGGTGAGTTCTTCCGTGCGCCCGATGACACCTACAATATCGTCCGGATTAAAGGAAAAGTCGGGATTGGGGTTGGAATATAAGGTGCCCTTCCGCATAACCCCGACTACGGTGACACCGGTCCTGCTGCGTATCCTTGAGGCTTCAATCGTCTTGCGACGATGGAGCTGTCAGGACGCCAGCGTTATCCACGTTAATTCGAATAAGTCGCGAGCGTGCTGCAATTGTGCAAGCGTCTTATATTCCGTGTTTAAATTATAAAGCGGTTTGTAGAGTTCTTGCCGCACTTCATCGGTAAATTGCTGTATCCGGTCAGCAGGTATGTCAAGGCTGAGCAACGCCTGCCGGGTAAATTCGAGTACCCGCCTCAAACTCCGGTTGGACGACGTTATATACACCGCGGTCGTAAAGCGCTTTCATTTGCTCTACAGCCTCAGCTCTTGCAACTATCTGAAGATCCGGATTAAGTTTTTTAACTTGGGATACAATCGCCTGGGAAACAATAGTGACCGGGGTCGTGATCAGCAGCAATTTGGCTTTATCGATTTCTGCCGCTTCCAAGATGATCGACTGGCTGGCATCTCCGTATATTACCGGAAAGCCCAATGATTTTATCTGTTCAACGCGGCTATAATTGATTTCTAATATAACAAAGGGCATTCTGATACGATATAGAACGTCGGCTATGTACTTTCCGACTCTTCCACCGCCTGCAATTACTAAATGGTTATGCAATCCGTTTTGAGGGAGATTAATTGTGTGCAGCTGGAAGGGCTTGAGCCAGCGGTTGCGGAGCAGATACAATGGGGCGGTAAATCCCGATACAAAGGGTGTTAAAAACATGGTTATGATAGTTGTCGTAAGAATTAAGGAATAAAATTCCATAGAGATAGAATTTGTGCTGATACCGACCCTGCCAAGAACAAAAGAAAATTCGCCGATCTGCGAAAGACCCAATCCCATTGCGAAAGGTACGACATTTCCATAACCGAAGATTTTGCTTATTATTCCAAAAATCAATCCTTTTCCAACCATTATAACAAGCACCAAAAGTAAGACCGTTCCCAGGTTGGATATTAAAAATTTCGGGTCAGAGAAGCATTCCCACCGATGTAAAAAAGAGTATGCTAAAAATGTCCCGCAGAGGAATTATGTCGCTCAGGCCCTGATAACCATAATCTGATTCACTGATAAGCATGCCGGCAACAAAAGCACCAAAGGCGAATGAAAGCCCAAACAGATAGGTGCCGTATCCGACACCCAGTCCCATCGCAGTGGTTGTAAGAAGAAATAATTCTCTCGAGTTCCATTTGGCCACATATTTCATTATGTAAGGAATGATCTTTGTACCGATGAAAATCATTAAGACCAGAAAAAAGACGGCTTTTAACGCGGCAACTCCCAATAGCGGCAAACCCGCTTTTGGATTACTGAGTTGCGGCAGGATAATCATCAACGGCACGATTGCTAAATCTTGAACAATGAGCATTCCTATCATGACGCGACTTGACAAGGTACCCATATGTCCCTGGTTCTCTAATGTTTTCAGTATAACCATCGTACTGGATAAAGAGATCAATGCGCCAAACCAAACTGAGGGTATCCAGCGCCAACCCAGCCAATGACCTATGGCAAATCCGTAAACCGTTGTCAGCAATATCTGTATGGGTGTGCCAACCAGGGCGATATTGCGAACAGGCTTTAAATCACTGAACGAAAATTCAAGCCCCAGAGCGAAAAGCAACAGCGCAATTCCGATTTCAGCCAACATCTCGATATCATGAATTTCGGAAACGGTTATGCCGCCGGTATAAGGGCCAACCATTACACCCGCAAGAATATACCCTAAAATTAAAGGCTGCTTTAGTCTTTGGGCAATTAACCCACCCAGTAAAGCAACCATCACAATGATAACTATGTCACTTGCAATACCCATGGAATATTGTGACCTTTAAAAATATATCATCCCGTTTGAATCATAATAGTCCACCGCGAAAATAGTTGTTTTATGGGTGGTATTACTTAGATGTAATGATTGCTCGACCACGAGAGGTAAAAGAAATGCCTTGCTGAGTTTGTGTACCAATCATTATTGATTCAACAATAGGCGGATTAACAAATTTGTCGGATTTCCATTCAACTATAAAATTGGCGCCTGATCCTCCACTTTTGTCTCTTTCTGGTATGACATAGCGTAATGATTCTAATGGTTTTAGAATTACCGGCTTATCTATATATTTTTTCAAGCAGCTTCCCTTGCGTCTCGTAATAATCGACTATTGTGATTTTGATTTGATGCTTAGGATCAATGTTTCTGATGCTTAATGTTACCGTCAACAAAAAAGGCCTTTCACTGTTGCCACTGTAAATATGTGAATAAGCAGGCACATAAATAGTCTGTCCGTTAGATAACCCGATTTTCTCGTCAGCATGTAAAGGCAGAGGTGAAAAGAAACAAATGGATAAAAGAATAAGCAAATAAGCAAAAGGATAACTCTTTTTCATGGTTACTCTCCAATTAATTATATGTGTCAAACAATGATTACTGAATAGAATCGTTGAAGACAGGACGATTCTATATGTATAAATGGATGTAAATCATGGTTATGATTACCTGAATTAAGCATGATTCTGCTATTATTTTATTATGGTAAAGATAGTCAATCAGTCAGAACGAGCCGTAAAGAGAAACATCATGCTATAGAGGCAGACAAATCAGGCCGGAATTAGTTGTGGCTTGAATACGGTCATTCCAAAATTATTGATACCACAACTCGCAAAAGAAACGCAAAGATTTCATCCAAAGAAAAGGCGGTTGATCAATTGTTTTTCACGTTCAGTTCTTAGGATTTTGTAATCGCAAAATGGTGGCGTTGCATACAGATACCTTGCAAAAAGTCCAGATATCTAATGATTCCAATCCGATGTGATACTAATAAGCCTATCTATCACCCAGTTTCAATATTTTAATGAAAATCCTGATCTTTTCCTTACACCATATATTGTATAACTTTGATCCGATCTCTTTTTCACAATTATGAATATTTAG